>CAYGAY010000006.1:0-114105 GCA_964347975.1 uncultured Dehalococcoidia bacterium | reverse complement strand
CCTCATATGCCTCCGGCTGGGCTTAATCTAATACCAGCGCGTGTTGGGAATACCCTGCGCCAACAGGGTGGTAATTTACTTGCGCCGTCAGACAACCGCAACGAGGTGAATGACGATGATACGACGCAAAACCGCCCAACTGCTGGTTTTGGCGTTGGGGCCGATTGCGCTGGTGATGCTGGCAATCGCTTGCGCGCCAGCCGCGCCGGGGAGCCAAGATGGCAACCCGACGCCCACGCCAACCATCTGGATTATTGACGACACCTCCCCGTCCGAACTCGCCACGGCAATGGCGCAGCCCACCGCCACGTCTTTCCCGCCCGGCTATGTCCGGCCTACTGACGTGCCTTATACTCCGCCGCTTACGGTTGAGGAAATCGGCGCGACACTGGTCGCGAGCATGGCGACGGAAGCGGCGCAACAACCCAGAGGAGCCGCCGCCGTTGCCACAACGCCCTCGCCTACCCCAACCCCGTCGTTGACGGAGCAGGTAACCCAGTTCGCGCGGGAGATGCAGGGTCGGTATGACATGGTGGCCCGGGTCCGGGCCGGGGCGAACCGCACGGTGTCAGTACCAGATGACGTTACCTGGCCCCACAACCAGGAACCTCATTTTGAGGGCCTGCCAGGTTATGACAGCCTGGTGCGGACGACCGTCACTGCCGTTACGGTGTATTACGGAACCCTGCCATCAGGATATGAATTAGTCTCGCATCCGGGCGGCCCCAATGCAACATTGGACACCGACCAGGAATATGTTCTCTTTATCAGCAAGACCTTCGTTAGAGCCTCGGAATATCCGGAAGCTCCTCACGATAAATCCCTTTACAACCAGACGCAGCTAGATGCCATTGGCGGAGAAGGTGGCGGGAAATTTGCGCGGCAAGCGTGGATTGTGGACGGTGACAGGGCTTGGCAGATTCCGGTTGCGCATTTTTCAGAAGGGCCGACAGGTTCCGATTTGGCGGCGGCGCGGGCCGGCGGGGCAAGCCTGTCCCTGTCGGATCTGGAAGCCGCTATCCGGGCAGGTTTGCCACAGTAATGCTGCCGATGAACTGCCGGAACGCGGGAGATGGCTGCAATGAAAATCCGCTTCGCGCTGTTTATATTGACCATAATTTCAGTTTCCGCTACGGTCGCGGCTCTGACGCTGCTGCCGGCCGGCGACGCGGCGCAGGGGCACGGCAGCTGGCTGGCCAACCACCAACTCGCCCTGGGAGGCTCCCTGTCCCACTGGTCTGACGGCGGTATGGATTATTCGTTCCACGGAACGTTCCCGTCCGGTTGGCAAGGCCATATCAACTCGGCGGCAGTGTATATGAGAAGCGGCACATTTGCCACCAAGCTGGATTATGACGCGAGCAGCACTAACCTCATATCCATCGAAGAGTGGCCTGACCGCTTTGGCGACCTAAGAAAACTAGGGGAAGATACATGCAACTACGCAGGCACTGTTGGCAGTACTGTAGCGTGCACTTGGCCGATAGCGTCAGACCTTTCGCCAGTGGACTATTGGAGTACCGGCTTTTTAGATAACCTGTACCGGATGCGGATAGCATTTGACCCGGCTGACGTCTATGTTGACCCAAGCGCAACCAGTCCGGTAGTAAGGTCCGAGTGGACGAATGACCGGGTCATAAAATACTCAGCCCACGAGTTTGGACACGCCCTCGGCTACTTCGATCATAGCGCCGCTGGCAACCTGATGTATAAGGAAATCGGGACGCCATACAACCTGGCGCTAGCCGGCCTTACCGACAATGATAAGTGGAACCTGAATCGCCTGTATATATACACCAGAGGGACCGGCAGCGCCGACGCCTGCCGTACCACTCTCCCGCTGAAAGCCACCGAAGCCATGCGCATCGGCAACGGGAAAATATATCCCGTGAACAGCTCTGGCACGAGCATCTCCGGAAGGTTTAACACGGCCTGCCCTTCGACGTCATACGACAGCAATGGTCTGGCCCATTATTATGAGTTGAACCATAACGTGGGCCGTAGTCAGGGTTTCGAAGTGACCACGATTAACGGCGCGCCCACCGACGTAAGGCAATATATCCATAACTCTGATGACAACCCGTACAAACGGGGGACAGAATCCCCCTTCGCTTCCAGCGCCAATTCCAGCGAAGCGACTGTTGACGGCAGTAAGTTAGTGCAGGTCGCCTCCACAATGGGTGACTCGTCGTTGCAGTACAAACTCAAAATCGCTCCCGTTGAATCGGATTGCATCCGCAGTGGAAATACCGAATTTACCAGGGCAATCTCCGGACGCACTGGAAGCGCTACGCTGAGTGACGATGCCTGCCTTTCGTCCAACACAAACCGTGGCTACTCCGAGTTCTACGGACTTTCAGGCGATGGTGAGAGGGTCACCATTACTTTAGAATCCGAGAGGTTTGACATCCACCTATACCTGAGACGCGGGGAAGACATCGTAAGCGGGGCATGGAAAGCGGACAACTACGACGTAGCTGCCGACGGTAAGCGCAGCGCGAGCATCACGCGCCGTCTGGATTCCACCGAGTACACCATTGAAGTTACTTCTTAGGCACCCGGCCAAACCGGCGATTACACGCTCTCAGTAACCTTCGATCCACAGACTCCGACTCCTACACCTACCCCAAACGTCTGCCCAATCTTTGCGCGAGGGGCCTCTGAAGCCGCTTCCGACTGTTCTACTCCCACGCCTACCCGCACTCCAACTCCTACGCCTACACTTACCTCCACATCAACCCCGGCGGCTACCGCCTCGCTGTCGCCGAACCCGACCAGCGTAACCTTCTACGCCAATGGCTCTGTCTGGCATCGGTTCACGGTCAACGCCAGCGAGTCGGTCGAAGTTGTCGCCAACCCCACCGGAACCGCCCGGCGCGTTGAGATAAACACTTCCGACCCCGGGCGAACCTACTGCCCCGCCGAGCAGAACGACAGCAAGTCGCGCGGCAATGGCCAGTACACCTATTTGGCGGGATGCGTCGCCGGAACCGGGACGGTGGAGCTGCTGCGCGCGTCGGATGGCTCGGTAATCCGAACATACGCTTTCACCATCCGCAGCAATATCCCTACACCTACGCTACCGCCAACACCCACCCACACACCAACAGCGCGGCCCAATGCCACGCTGACGCCGACTCCCTCGGTAGTAATCGCTCCAGCCGGCACGGCTTTCTACACCAATCCCGCTACCGTGGTCGGCCAAACCGTCGGCGTCATACTCGTTGACGCCGCCCGCTTCGAGCGCGGCAATGACAACCCGGTGCATCCCTGGCAATGGCTGCGCTGCGACGACGCCCAGGAAAACGGTTGCGTGTCCGTGCCGCCTAACAACGCGCGCGGCATCGGCGGCAGTTATGAGTACACGCTGACCGCCGCCGACATGGGCAAATACCTGCAAGCCTCCGTCCTTTACAACGACACCGACGGCAGCCTTACCCTTGCCGAAGTCGAGTATCCGGTAGGCCCCATAACGGCGGCGCAGCCTACACCGACTCCTACCCGTACTCCGACACCGACGCCAACCCGCACTCCAGCGCCCACACCTACCCCGCCGGCCAGCGCCGCGCTGTCGCCAAACCCGTCAAGCGTGACGTTCTACGCCGATGGCGCCGTCTGGCATCGATTCACGGTCAACGCCAACGAAACGGTCAAGGTTGTCGCCAACCCCACCGGGACTGCCCGGCGCGTTGAGATTAACCGTACCAACCCGGAGCGAACCTACTGCCCTGCCGAGCAGAACGATGACAAAACTCGCAGCAATGGCCAGTATATCTACCTGGCCGGCTGCGCTGCCGGAACCGGAACAGTGGAGTTGCGGCGCGCGTCCGACGACTCGGTAATCCGCACCTACTCTTTTACCATCCGCAGCGCTGTCCCAACGCCCACGCCCACGCCGCAAGCGACTGCCTCCCTGTCGCCCAGCCCGTCCAGCGTCAATTTCCGCGCCGACGGGCAATGGCATCGGTTCACCCTCAGCGCCGGCGCTCTGGTAAGGGTCATCGTCAATCCCGGCTCCCACGCTCTACGCGCCGAAATCGCCACCAGCAGCACGTCATCCAACTATTGCCCTCCCGATCACAACGACGGTCACAACTTCAGCAACGGCCAGTCCGTCTATCTGGCCGGCTGCGTTGTCGGAACCGGGGTCGTGGAAATACGGCGGGCATCCGATAACTACCGCATCCGAACTTACACTTTCACTATCAGCGCGCCTCCGCCCACACCGACGCCGACGGCAACTCCGCCGCCGCAGTGCCTGCCGGTCAGCAACTTTTCCGCCGGGCGCACCCTCCTGGGCAGTGTCCGGCTGTCCTGGACCAACCCCAGCGGGGGATTGACCGTCATCCGGCGCAGCGTTGCGGTCAAGAAGTGGGTCAACAACCAGTGGGTTACCCAGTCATCCATCAACGCCAGCAGCCAGTCAATCGGAGCGTACCACCTCGGCGCTGACCACGACGCCTACTATGCCTATACGGTTCGCAGCGAATGCGCCGGCGGCCAGAACAGCGCCTGGAGCAGCTGGATTACCGTCGGCCCGTTCACCGGCGACGCAGCCCGGGCCGCGGCATCTGCGGAACCGGAACCTACGCCTACCCCCGTTCCCGGCGGAAGCGCACCGCCTTATGGCGATGTCCCGGAGGAACTGCCGCCGCTCCCGATTCCCTGACGCGGCCGGCAAACGCGCCGCCGGCCGTGCTAAACTTGCGCCACCGATGCGCGCCTAATCATCCTACGGAGGAACTCCGATGCCGTCCACTGATGCCGTTGTCCTGCCCGACACCGTTCGCCCCGTTCACTACGACCTGACGCTGACGCCCAACTTTGACGATTTCACCTTTGCCGGCGAGGTGGACATCACGGTGAGCATGGCGCCCGGCGCCAGCGAAATCGTGCTCAACTGCGCCGAAATCGACATCCACACCGCCAGCGTGAACTGGACCGATACCAACGGCGAAAAGGAGGACTCGGCCAGCGGCATTGCCTATGACGCCGAAAACGAGCGGGCTATCATCAGCATCGCCGACGGGCCGGGGGACGGCGCGATGGGCGACCCCCATCTCCGGATGACGTTCACCGGCGAGTTGAACGACAAGCTGCGGGGGTTCTACCGCAGCCAGTACGTCAATCCCGAAGGGGAAACGGCCTACCTTGCGACCACGCAGTTCGAGGCCACCGACGCCCGCCGCGCCCTGCCCTGTTGGGACGAGCCCGCGGTTAAGGCCACCTTCCAGGTGACCCTGAACATCCCGCAGGATATGGAGGCCGTATCCAACACGCCCGTCATTGCGGAACGGCCGGGCGGCGACGGCGTGAAGACACTGGTGTTCGACAAGACGCCGGTTATGTCCACCTACCTGCTGGCTTTCGTCATCGGCGACCTGACCCACATTGAAAAAGAGGCGGCCGACGGCACCACCGTCGGTGTCTGGATGACCCGGGGCAAGGAGGAGCAGGGACAGTTCGCCCTGGATACGTCGGTCAAACTGCTGTCGTTCTTCAACGACTACTTCGGCATTCCTTACCCGCTGCCCAAAATGGACCATCTGGCGATACCGGACTTTGCGGCCGGCGCAATGGAAAACTGGGGCTGCATCACCTACCGTGAGACGGCGCTGTTGGTGGATCCGGCCAACTCGTCGGCCGGCACCCGCCAGCGCGTGGCCGAGGTGGTGGCCCACGAAATGGCGCATATGTGGTTCGGCGACCTGGTGACCATGGCATGGTGGGACGACCTGTGGCTCAACGAGAGTTTCGCCACCTGGGTGGGCACCAAGGCCGTGGACTGGCTATTCCCCGAGTGGTCCATGTGGACCCAGTTCGTCAACATGGACACCAACCGGGCCTTCAGCCTGGACAGCCTCAAGAACTCCCACCCCATCGAGCAGGAAGTGGCCAATCCGGCCGAGGTCAGCCAGCTGTTCGACGCCATCAGCTACAGCAAGGGCGGATCAGTCCTCCGGATGCTCGAGCATTTCCTGACGCCCAGCGTGTTCCGCACCGGCCTCAACGTCTATCTCAACCGGCACTCATACCAGAACGCCCGCACCACGGATCTATGGACGGCGTTGGAGGAAGCATCGGGCCAGCCGGTGAACACCATAATGGGCAGCTGGACGGGACAAACCGGCTATCCGGTCCTTGATGTGGCGGCCCGTCCCAGCGACGGCGGCTTGGCGCTGGAGGTGCGACAGGAACGCTTCGTCTATGATTCCATTCTTGGCGAGGATTCCGGGGACGATGCGGAACAGGTGTGGCCGGTGCCGCTGACCGTAACGGCGGCCGGCGCGCCGGTAACCGCCCGACTGGTCAACGCAGCCAGCGACACGGTACCGGTGGCAGCTCCGTCCGAACCGGACTGGTTCAAGGTCAACCCCGACCAGACCGGCTTCTACCGGGTGAACTATACCGACACCGACCGGGAACGACTCGCAACCGTGGTCGCCGACCGAGGGCTGCCGGCCACCGACCGGCTGGGTATCCAGAACGACGCCTATGCCCTGTCCCGAGCCGGCCTGCTGCCCGTCACCCGGTTCCTCTCTCTGGCGGAGTCATACCAGGACGAAACGGATGCCTCAGTGTGGAGCGATCTGGCGACCAACCTGCGGGAGATTGAAAGCATGATCTCCGAGGAGCCCTACTTGGATGCGTTTCATGCCTTCGGGCGGCGTTTGTTCGCGCCGGCGGCGCAGCGCTCCGGATGGGAGCCGCAGCCCGGAGAAGGACACCTGGACTCGCTGCTGCGCTCCACCGTGCTCAGCCAGGCCGGAGTGTACGGCGATCCGGCGGTAATAGCGCAGGCTCAGGAACTGTTTGAGGGTTACCAGGCCGACCCATCCAGCGTGCGGCCCGACCTGCGCGGCGTGGTCTTCAGCCTGGTAGCCCAGGAAGGCGACCGGCCAATGTACGACCGCATCTGGGAACTGGAACGCGCTGCCGAATTGCACGAAGAGAAAATCCGCTTGCTGATGTCCCTCGCTCGGTTCCGGCAGGAAGACCTGCTGCGGGAAACCCTGGACCGCTCGCTGAGCGACGACGTGCGTTTGCAGGACACCATCTTCGTGGTGTCGGCAGTGGCGGCCAACAACCTGGGCCGCAACATCGCCTGGGACTTCCTGAAGGAGCAGTGGGACGAATTCAACCGGCGTTACGGCAGCGGCGGGTTCGGCCTGATGCGCCTGGTGGCCATCACCAACTCCTTCGCCAGCAACGAAAAGCGTGACGACGTAGCGTCCTTCTTCGAGGAACACCCCACGCCGGCGGCGGAGCGGACGATACGTCAGGCGCTGGAGCGGATCGCCCTCAACGTGGCGTGGCTGGAACGGAACCGGGGGGAGTTGAGGCAGTATTTTGGGTAGGTAACCGCCTCGCAATATCGCACGGATCGGCCGTTTTTACAGGCTATGCAAGAGCCGGGCGCACAGCGCTGGAATTACGGGCGGAAGTGAAACTGCGATGGACGACTCTGAAGTTATCGGCCAATAGGAATACTCGCCTCTACAAGTCCAGGGCGTAGAGGTATAGGGTAAGGCTGGTGTGAGGGAAGGCGTGGTCTTCCAGTTCGTGGTAGCCGCGGTGCTGGAGGAAGGCCGTGGCGGCGGTCATGTGGTTGGCGGTCCAGACGATGGCGCGGGCGTAGCCGGCGTCGCGGCAGAAGGCTTCCGCCTGGTCCAGTAGCCGAGAGGCGACGCCGCGACGCCGGGCGCTTTGGTCCACGGCCAGGCGGCGTATCTCCGCTTCCTCATCGTCCCGCCGGTAAGCGCCGATGCAGCCCACGGGTCGCCCGGCCAGTTCGGCGACCCAGAAATTACTGCCGAAGCGTTGCAGGTAGCTCCGCTCCACGTGGGCCAAGTCGTGATTAAGCGCCCCCTCGATATATTCGTGGAACCCTTCCTGGTCGGACTGCCTATGCTGATAGCTCTGGGCAGAGTCGTCCTGAGCATGGGAGAAAAGCTCGCGGACAGCCTCGGCATCGTCGGGTCGGAACTGGCGGATGGTGAGCATAACAAACCGGCTACAGGTCCAGGGCATATTGGTAAATGATGATCGTCGTGTTGGGGAAACCTTCCTGGGCGATCAGTTCGTAACCACGGCGTTGGTACATGTTGATGGCAGCGGTGAGGAAGCTGGCGGTCCACAGGATGATGCGGGAATATTCGGCATCGCGGCAGAAGGATTCGGCGTAATCCATCAGGCGGGAGGCCACGCCCAGGCGACGGGAGTCACGGTCAACCGCGACCCGGCGGACCTCCGCTTCGGCGCCGCTGCGACGATAGACTCCCAAGCAGCCGACCGGTTTACCGTCCCCCTCGGCAATCCAGAAATTGCTGTAGGGGCGGGCCAGATAAATAGTTGCAATGTCGGCCAGGTCGCCAGTGAGGGCGCCATGAATGTAATCATCCAGGGCTTGGCGCGATGCCTCAGTGAGGAAGTGGTCACCCATAAAGTCCCGCTGCCCTTCCTGGAACAGCCGGTGAACCGTATCGGCATCGTCGGGTCGGAACTGGCGGATGGTGAGCATGGTGGCCCTATGTGTTGACCAAAAAGTTGATGATGTCGCCGTCCTGGACGGGGTAAGTTTTGCCCTCGGAGCGGAGCCGGCCCTCTTTGCGCCCCTGCGCCATGCTGTTGCCGCAGGCGTAGAAATCATCGTAGGCGATGACCTCGGCGCGGATGAAGCCCCGGGTGAAATCGGTATGGATGACGCCGGCGGCGTTGACGGCGGGCATACCGCCCGGAACGCTCCACGCCCGCACCTCGTCGTCGCCGACGGTGAGGAAGGACACCAGGCCCAGGGTATCGTAGCTGGCGCGAATTACCTGCGAGGTAGCCGGCTCGCCCAGCCCGAAATCGGCGCGGAATTCGTTGGCTTCCTCCGGGTCCATCATGGCCAACTCGGCCTCGATGCGCGCGCTGATGCTGACCACACCCACGCCAGCGGTCAGGTCGGCATCCAGGTCCAGGTCGGCAATGCAGATGTCATCTACTCCCTCATCGGTGTTGAACACGGCGATCACGTTTTTGTCGGTCAGCAGCTGATAGTTGACCAGTATCGCCCGCTCCGAATCAGTGAAGGTTTGCCAACGGACCGGGATGCCAGCCTCCAGGCCGGCGCGGGCCTTGTCCACCGTTTCCTTGTGGCGGGTCATCGCGGGACGGTCGGCGGGCTTGGTCTTGTTGAATTGGTCCGCCAAGCGGGTGGACGCCCGCTCCAGCACTTCCAAATCGGCGAAGGACAGCTCGCCTAGCATGGCTTCCAGGTCGCGGGCCGGATCAACTTCCCCGGACGGGTGGGGTACCGTTTCGTTGTGGAAGGCGCGGACGACGATAACGAAGGCAGTGGCCGACTGAAGGATGTTCCGATAATGTCCGCTGATGCCCTGAGAACGCGCCATCCCTTCCGGGCCGGGCAGGTCGGTATAGCGCACCTCGGCCGGCACAATCTTGCGGGGACGGTAGATAAGCCCCAGGTGATCCAAGCGGGGGTCGGGCACTTTGACCACGCCGAGACGCATTTCGGTAGGACTACCGGAAGCTCCGCTGGTGTCGGATTTGCCCAGGGTGAGGGCGTTGAAAAGGGTGGTTTTGCCGGATTGGGGGAGGCCGATGATTACGATGTCCATGCGCGGGCTAAATCGGGCATTACGCCATTCCGGTGGGCTGATCTGATTCGTCGAACAGGATTTTGACCACTTCGGGGGGCAGTGTAACCCGTAGCGTGCCGTCAGCACCCCTTTCGCCCTGCGCTATAAAAGCGGCGATGATACGCTGGCGCTCTGCTTCACGGCCCTCGCGTCGGCCTGTTTCACGGGCTTCCCGCAGGCTCCCCTCCGGGATTACGACAGGTTCCGGACGGCGTTCTGCCGCCAGCCGAAGCTCTTCCTCGATGCGCCGGCGTTCCTCACGTCGGCCCTCTTCTCGGCCCAGTTCTTTGAGTCTCTTGATCTCAGCCGGAATTAGCAGCACCATGCGCCCTAAAACCTCCAGGAAAATCGCCACCAGCAGAGCGGAGCCGGCGGATACACCAAAGATGGCGGCCAGCCATAGCAACCCACCGTCATCCGACAGCCTGTGCCAATAGCTGGGGATGCCGTAAGCAACGCCGCCAGTGTACACCAGATAGTAGATAACCCAGTAGCGTCTGGCCGCTTGCTTGATGAAGTCCATTGTAGCATAGCCCGCCGGCCTGATTACTCAGCCGGTTGCCAGCACCACCGTTCCAGTTGAGGAGAGGGAGCCGCCAGTGCCGTTGACGATGCTGGTGGCGGCCGGCTGGTCGGCGGAACCCTTGCGATGGACCTGCCGCTCACCACATTCACCGCGCAGCTGGCGGACGGCCTCCACCAGCAGGAAGCTGCCGTACATCCCGGGGTGGGAATAGGACAGGCCGCCGCCGTTGGTGTTGAGAGCGAAGTCGCCGCCGGGAGCCGTGCGCTGGTTCGCCACGAAGTCGGGGCCTTCTCCCGGTCCACAGAAGCCCAAGCCCTCGATGGTCACCAGCGTCGTATAGGTAAAGGAATCGTAAATCATCGTAACGTCGATGTCGCCGTGGGTGAGGCCGGCGCGTTCCAGGGAAAGGGGGCCGGTCTCCCGGGACCAGGTGGACGTGTGGTTGGGCATGAAGCTGATGAGGTTGTGGTCGTGGCCCTCGGCGGCGCCCAGCACCCACACCGGCTCCCTGGCGCAATTGCGGGCTTTCTCAGCCGTGGTAACGATGATTGCCGCGCCGGAGTCGGTGACCAGACAGCAATCGAAAAGGTGGAAAGGCCAGGCCACCCAGCGGGAGTTGTGGTAGTCGTCAAAGGACATCGGGCTGTCGTGCATATAGGCTACCGGGTTCAGGTTGGCCCACTTGCGCGTGGATACGGCGATTTCGGCCAGGGCCTGGCGGGTGCGGTCTTCGCCGTACTCATGCATGTACCGGGTGCAAGCCATGGCGTAGTTGATGGGCTGGCCGATCATGCCATAGGGAGTTTCATACTGGGCCACCGGCAGATTCCGGTCCGGGGGCACCGGAACGCGGGTGGAACGCCCGGCTTGACCATGGGTGATGAGCACGGTATCGCAGTAACCGGCGCGGATGGCAGCGGCGGCGTGGGCAACGTGGATGACGAAAGAAGATCCACCCACCGAAGTGTTGTCCGTAAAGGACGGCTGCACGCCGAAGTATTCGGCAGTGGCCAGGGTGCTGAATCCGGCGGTCATCAGGCCGTTGACGTCCGACATCGACAAGCCGGCGTCGGCCAGCGCGTTATAGGCGGCCTCGGCATGATGCTGGAGGGACGATTTGTTGGGAACGTTGCCCATCTCGTCGGATTCAGCGACGCCGACGATGGCGATGTCGCGTTCACGTTGTGCGGTGCTGGCCATGGAACTACCCTCCGGTATACGTCTTTGGCGATTTCAAGCCCAACGATGGTACAATATTCATCGCGGCCCTACAATCGCCGAATGTCCTGGCATTGTTGCGGCCACCCACCGGTCCCATCGCTTGGACATCGCGTGTCAGGTCCACCGGTCAGAGGCAACGGGCTGTGCTAGAATGAGGCCAGATTTCGCCGGTTGTGAATGCCTGCCGGGTGGGTGGGGATATGCCGCACAATTTTTGGATGATTAACTGCAACGAGCAGAATTTCAATATCACACGCGATTTGGGGTTCACCAAGCAGGGATTGAAAGCCGAATACCGGCGCAAGGTGCAGCGGGTTGAACCGGGCGACCGCGTCATCTATTACGTAACCGGCGCTCGGGTATTTACGGCCACCGCGACTGTGACCCGGGGCTACGAGGAGGTCAGCTCCGGGCCGTGGATCAAGGAGGGCAAGACCGCCTGGCCCTACTGCATTCGCATCAAACCCAACGTGGTCCTTGACGCGGAGCAGTACATGAATGCCGGACTGCTGGCCTACCGCCTCGAATACGTACGCAAATGGCCTCCGGAAGACTGGTATATGGCCTTCCAGGGCAACTTGCATCTGCTGTCCAAGAACGACTTCTTCTTGCTGGAAACGGAGATGCTCAAGCTGCGCGACGGCCGGGACCAAGCCCTGCTGCAGATCGACGCCGAGCTCGCCGCAGAAGAAGAGCGATCAAATTCCCAGCGTGAGCGACGCCGGCGGGCGTCCAACCGAAACGCCGGTCGGACGCCGCCACCCAGGGGCGGAGAGCAAGGCGAATATCGGGTTCAATCCAACGAGGAAACTCCGGTCGCGCTGGCCGAAGAAGGACAATCTTCCGCCGAAAGCGCTCGGACTAACGGGAGGCAGCGGCGCAACTCCCGCTCGCGCTCCGGCAGCCGCCGTCCTGTTGCTGACGCTCAACAGTACTACGACAACGAATAGGAACGCTCTGCCTCGTCCAACGCCCGCCGGATCTCGGCCAAGATCCCGACGTCCGACTCGGTGTCAACGGCGGCGCGCAGTATCTCCCGCGCGTCCGCGTTTCCAATTCGCCCCAGCGCCCATGCCGCATGGCTCCGCACCACCGGCGCGGCAGTCTGCAACGCTTGGGACAGCGTGGGAACGGCGTCGGCGTCGCCCAAGTTCCCCAGAGCCACGCAGGCGTTGCGCTGCATACCTTCTCGTTTGGCCCGCATGATCGGCGTGCCGGCGAAACGCCGGCGGAACTCTTCCTCATTCATTTCCAGCAACTCAACCAAGTCAACGGGGGACAGGTCTCGCCGCCCGAAATTCGGGTCGTTGGTTGCCTTGGCCTTGCGGTTGACCGGACAAACTTCCTGGCAGATGTCACAGCCGAAAACCCAGTTGCCCATGGCCGAACGGAGTTCGCGGGGTATGACGCCTTTGTGCTCAATGGTGAGATAACTGATGCAGCGGCGGTTGTCCACGACATAGGGGGCGACGATGGCCCCGGTGGGGCAGGCGGGGATGCAGCGGGTGCAGGCGCCGCAGGTTTTCAGCAGGGGAGCGTTGGGGGTTAGCGGGAGGTTGGTGATTAGCTGTCCGAGGAGTATCCATGAACCGTAGGTTGGGTTCAGGATGTTGCCGTTCTTGCCGAACCAGCCCAGCCCGGCGCGGGCGGCGGCGGCGCGGTCCAGCATGGGGCCATCGTCCACGTACCAGCGGGCAGTGAATTGGCCGCCGAGCCGGTCCTGCAAGTCCCGAACCATCCGGCGCATCCGGCGTTTCATCACCCGGTGGTAATCCCGACCCCGGGCGTAGCGGGCAATCAGGCCGTGCCCGGGTGCGGCATCGGTTTCCTCCGCCGGCCGGTAGCTCCAGCCCAGGGAGATGATGGAGCGGGCGCCGGGCAGCAGCTCATCCGGGCTTGCGCCACGGCGCACCCGTTCCCCAGTGAACCAGGGCAAACCGTCCATCAGCCCATCGTCAATGCGGCGAACCGCAATGTCCCGGTCGTGGCCGAACTCATCGGCGGTCGTCACAGCAACCAGATCGAAACCGGCGGCGGTTGCCGTCTCGTCAACCAGCCGGCGCAAGTGAGCCGCGTCAACGCTGTTTTCCATGGCAGCGGTCACAAATTCTCCCACTGATAGCTCCCGGCATAGCCGAGCGCGTCGGCGTCGTTCAGCGGCAAGAATACCAGTTGGGCAACCCTCGCGTTGCGTTGCAGGCGCAGGATGCCCGGTTGGTGAACGACCAGCAGAGCCTGGGACCGTCCGCTGTATCCGGCGTCCCAGACGGCGGTGTGCAAGCCCACGCCCATACGGAGCAGGCTGGAGCGAGGCCGGCCCAGCGCCATCAACCAGCGGGGCAGGCTGACCACCTCGTTGAACGTTATCCGATATGCGCCCGACGACAGGCGCCACCAATCGTCGTGGTGGAAATCGATTTCCTGAGGTTCGGGCAGCCGTCGGACTTCGTCCCCCGCGCCGAGGACCGCATCACCGGACGCGGCCCGGATGGCAGCCACACCGCGGACCGTCAGGTCGAACCCGTTGGGCTGGAGCTGACTGGCGAGGTCAACGTACTCGGACACCAGCGGTAAAGGAGCCGCGCCGTTGATGAGCGCGGCGATGGCGTCGCGGTTGAGTGCGCCGTAGAGTTGAGGTTGTGGGCCCACAATGAGGGTTGCTATGTAACGGCAAGGGCGGCCATGCGTCGCCCTTGCCGTAGCCATCGGAGCAGATTGGCCGCTAGTCGTGCATGAAGTCCTGGATGTCGGCGGGCAGCGGTTCGTACTTGGGGATCTCGGTGATCACCGCCTGGGTGGTCAGCAGCATTCCGGCCACGGAGCCGGCATTCCGCAGGGCCGAGCGGGTCACCTTGGCGGGGTCGATGATGCCTCGCGCCACCATACCGGTGTAATCACCTCTTTCGGCGTCGAAGCCATAGTCCCCCTCGCCGTCGCGCACCCTTTCCACGATGACGTCGCCTTTGTGGCCAGCATTGTCGGCGATGGTGTACAGCGGCGCTTCCAGGGCCTCCCGCACCAAGCGGATGCCCACGGCTTCGTCGCCGGACGCGCTGTGCAGCAAATTGTCCAGGGTGGCCTGGGCGCGGAGCAGGGATACTCCGCCGCCGGGTATGACGCCTTCCTCAACGGCGGCGCGGGTGGATGCCAGGGCGTCCTCGGTGCGGCTCTTGCGCTCGTTCAGTTCCGGTTCGGTGGCGGCGCCCACTTTGATGACGGCCACGCCGCCGGCCAGGTTGGCCAGACGCTCCTGCAGCTTCTCGCGGTCGTAATCGGAGGTGGTGTCCTCGATCTGGACGCGGAGTTCAGCAACGCGACCGGTGATGTCGTCTTCGTGGCCGCGTCCCTCGACAATGGTGGTCTCGTCCTTGGATGCGACCAGGCGGCGCGCCGATCCCAGGCTTTCGATGGAGATGTCTTCCAAGCGCATTCCGGCGTCGGTGGTGATCACCGTGCCGCCGGTCATGATCGCCAGGTCCTCGAGCAGGGCCTTGCGACGCTCACCGAAGCCGGGCGCTTTGACGGCCAGGCTGCTGATGGTGCCGCGCAGCTTGTTGACCACCAGCGTCGCCAGGGCCTCGCCGTCCACGTCCTCGGCGATGATCACCAACGGACGCCGTCCGCCCTGGGCCACGGCTTCCAATACGGGAACCACGTCTGCCGCTGCGGAAAGTTTCTGGTCGGTGAGCAGAAAGAGTGGTTCGTCCAGGGACGCCTCCATGCGGTCAACGTCGGTCACGAAGTGGGGCGATAGATACCCCCGGTCCAGGCGCATACCTTCCACCACGTCCAACTCATCGATGAGGCCGCGGCTCTCTTCAACAGTGATGATGCCCTCGCGTCCCACCTTGTCCATGGCGTCGGCGATAAGTTCCGCGATGGCCTCTTCGTGGGCGGACAGAGCAGCGACGCGGGCCACCTGTTCCCGGCTCTCCACGGCCACGGCCTGGGCGCTGATCTCGTTGCTGACGGCGGAAACGGCCTGGTCGATACCGGACTTCAGCGCCATGGGGTTGGCGCCGGCGGCCACGTTCATGAACCCGCCTTGGATCATGGACCGAGCCAGCACCACCGAGGTGGTGGTCCCGTCGCCGACCACGTCGTTGGTCTTGGCGGCGGCTTCCTTCACCACCTGCGCCCCCATGTTTTCGTAAGGGTCGGGCAGTTGTACTTCTTTGGCTATGGTGACGCCGTCGCTACATACCACGGGCAGGGTCCAGACCCGACCCAGGATGACGTTGCGGCCACTGGGTCCCAGAGTGAGGGCGACGACGCGGCCCAATTGGTTAACGCCGCTCATCAGGCTCTGCCGAGCCTCTGCATCGAAAATTAATTGCTTTTCAGGCATCGCTGGAATCCTCCGACAACATGGCGTTGTTCAAACGCAATTCGCAATAACTAAACCGAAAAACCCGTTACCATGACAGCAGGGCAGTGCGGTTTTCAGCGTATTGATTTTCGGGCAACCGGGCCGGAATTGTCAACCTGACACGCCCCGAATGCCGAAGCGCGATGCGGGAAGCGAGTTGCGCTGCGCTCACGCGTACCCACTTTGCGTGTCCTGTCATTGTGAGCGAAGCGTGGCAATCTCGTCGCCGGAGCAAACATCGCTCGCTCAACGGGATTGCCCTGGTGAGCGCCCGTTGACGCCCCAAATGCCTCCCCATATAATGCCGGCTGGAACATTATGCGCTGCTGATGTACCTATCCCGCGCAGCGCCCCCAAGGAGTCTCCAGAATGACCACCGAAGTTTACGAATCTGTTTTGCATCCGGGTTCCCTGGTAGCCGAGCTGAAAAAGAACAACGTTTCCCATGTCGTCTGGCTCCCGGACAGCGAAACCAACTTCCTCTACAACATGATGATGGAGGAACCCACCCTGGACCTCATTCCGGTGTGTCGCGAGGGTGAAACCATGGCCGTCGCCGCCGGACTCTGGGTCGGCGGGGCCAACCCGGTAGTTCTCATCCAGAATACCGGCGTTTTCGAAGCCGGCGACTCCATTCGCGGCCTGTGCCTCGACCTCAACCAGCCCCTGGTCATGCTGGTTGGCTATCGTGGCTGGACCCGGCGCGGCCTCACTCCCGACTCCGCCGGCCGCTTCATCGAGCACATCCTCCACGCCTGGGGCATCAACTACTACCTGGTCGAAACCGACGACGACGCGGACCGTATCAGCATCGCTTTCGAAGAGTCCCAGCGTCTCAGCCGCCCGGTAGCGGTCCTCATCGGCACCGAGTTCGGCGCCTAGCCAATCCAATCCGCAAAACCGTCATTCCGGCGAAAGCCGGAATCCAGAAAGCCCCAGGAGAAACTCCCATGATCAACAACACCGACGCCGTCCGCGTGATCGACAACAACCGCGAAGACGCCGTTGTCATCCCCACCATGAACGCCGGCAACGTCCGCTTTGGTCTGCCTTCCGTCACCAGCAACCAGAACCTCGACCTCCCCATCTCCGGCGCAATGGGCAAGGCCAGCAATGTCGGCCTCGGCGTCGCCCTGGCCCAGCCGGGACGCAAGGTCATGGTGCTGGACGGCGACGGCAGCCTCTTGATGAACCTGGGCGCCCTGGTCACCACTGCCACCAAAGCCCCCAAAAACTTCTACCATTTCCTTTTCAACAACGGCGTCTATGCCGTCACCGGCGGACAGCCCATCCCCGGCTCCGACGGCGTTACTGACTGGCAGGAGGTCGCCAAAGGAGCCGGCTACGCCGCCGTCTTCTCCTTCGACAACCTGGAAGACTTCACCACCGGCATCAGCGAAGTCCTCGCTGCGGAAGGTCCCGTCTTCGTCCACCTATCTGTCGAGCCCGAGATCGAGAACACGCCGGTGCAGTTCCGCGTCCGCGCTTCACGCACTGCAAAGCAAGCCTACGACGAAGTCACCGCCGCCCTGGCCGGCGACAACTAGGCTGATCTCTGACGCCGCCCGCCGATGGAGCGCAGCCGGGGTTCGGGCCGCCGGCCCACGCTGCCGGAGACCATCGCGGCGGGCGGCGTCACCAGATGGCTGACCAGACAGACGCGGGAGGATTCGCGCGCCGGGGTAACTGCCTGTAGAATTCAGCACGCTCTTGAAAATTGGCTTGTGCTCGGTATCTGCACAAACCGCAGAGGAAGCACAACTATAACCTATTGGGGGTTTGTCCCCGGCCGCGAAGTGATGTTGCGAGTTTCTGTTTCTCTGGATGACGCCGAGATTGTGCCGGCCCACTTTGACCAGCACCCAACCAGGCGAAACGCCGAAGCAGGCCGCCCCTGGTTCCAACAACGTTGCAGAGGCTTGGAGGTGCGGGATGCAGGCTAAGTACTATGCTGAAGACGACGCTTTGGTAATAAGCGGAACCCAGTGCGGACGTAGCGGCGCCGCTCTACGAGATGACTTCGGGGTCATACTCGACCTTGCCGACGAAGACAGCGAAGACGTTACGCGGATAGACATACTGAACGTCAGCTGGTTCCTCCCCTTGGGCGCGGAGCGGGGCTACCACGCTGACACCGACACCCTGACCCTGGGCGACAAGCCCGACGCGGACGCCGACTACCGCGTGGTGGACAACGGCGACTTCGTGAGCTACCGGCAGTGGTTTGACGACGGGAGCCAATGGGACGTAGTGGCGGTGGAACTGCACCAGGCGTCCCGATACTTGGCGGAAGCGATTGCCGCCCTACCTCAACCCGAGTCCGCCAGCGTCTGACGACCCAATCCAGCCAGCCATGCCTCGGTTCCGTCCCTTCAGCATCTTCGCTCGCCTGCTGGCATCCGCCGTGGTCGTGGCCGGCTTCTACCTGCTATGGCTGGGCTTTATGGAAAGCAACGCGCTCAAAGCCGTTCCCGGGGCCATCCTGATCCCCGCCGGACTCTACCTGATGGTCTCCTCCCGCCGCTCTGAAATTCGGCGGGAAGACAATGAGCCAATCGAAACCGACGCGCCAACGGACTCCCGGCAGTGATCCCCTCCGGCGAAGTCGCCCGCGCCATCAACTACCATCGCCGGGAGTCCTTGGTGGTGTCCACCTCGGCGGCTTTGCGCGACTGGCACCAGGTATCTCACCGTCGCGATCTGGACATCGACCTCACCGACTGCATGGACCGCGCCCCCGCAGTCGGCCTTGGCCTGTCCATCGCCCAGCCCAACCGGCGTGTCCTGGTGCTGGATTGCGACGCCACCCTGCGCACTGATCTGGCCAGCCTGGCCACCATCGGCGAAGCGGCGCCGGCCAACCTCGTCCACTTCGTCCTCGAAGACGCCGATCATACTTCCACCCACGGCAGGCCCATCGCCGGCCTGGACCGCATCGACTTCGAGGCTATGGCCCGCAGCGCCGGCTATACGCACACCTGTCGCTACGACAACCTTGAAGAGTTCCTCATCGGGATGGAAGACATTATGCGCCGGCCCGGCCCGGTTCTCGTCGCCGTCAGGGTAATGCCCGACGCGGAACCGCCTCCCTTCCCCCGGCGAACCATGGCCCAGGGTTGGGCCGAAGTCCGCCAAACTCTGCAAATTCCGTCCCCCTTGACGGGAGAGGATTAGGGTGAAACTTCCCCGTCCTTGTCCGCCGGCCGCACCACAATCTGCCGCGCCACGTTGTAGCCGATGGAGATGCGATCGACTTCCGTCTCCACCTGCATCACCCCCAGGTAGGGCATCGCCTCCAGCAGGAGGATCCGGCGCTCCGGCGTCAATTGCGCGCCGCCCAGGAACTTCAGCAGTTCAGCGTCCTCTTCCGGCACTCGGTCCACGATGTACGGCACACCGCTGGTCGCGTTGTCCAGCGCAACCGCTCCGGGTGTCGGCGTGGTGGGCCCGTTCCCCGGTATGGGCCAGCCGAAAGGGGAATGGGTCGGGTTCCCCAGCCGCTCCATCAACTTGGCCTCCAGCGCCTCGGACATACCATGCTCCAGCTGGTGGGCCTCAATGTGGGCTTCGTGCAGTTCCATGCCCAGCAGGCTGACTACCAGCCATTCGGCGAGCCGGTGGCGTCGGGCGATATTCTCCCCTTCCCGCTTGCCCCGCGCCGTCATGCGGATGCGCTTGTCATTCCCAATGTCCACCAGCCCCTGCTTCTGCATCCGGCGCAGCATCCCGGCCACCGACGGCACCGAGGTCCCCAATCCTTCAGTGGGCGGCAGTTGGCGCAGAGCTTCGGTCAGCTGGGTCAGCGTGGGGATCTCTGCATCTTCCCACATTTTGTACAGCGACAGCAGGTAGTTCTCCGTCACCGGCGACAAGCGATCAGTACCATCATGCCCCTGGGCCTGGGCTTTGGCGGTAGCGTTGGGCTTTCGCGGACGTGGCATGGCATCCCCCAACCGGCAGATGAATTATGCAGAGATTATACCCCAATCGCCCTCACAAAACCGTCATGCGTAGCATAGTGTGGCAATCTCATTGCGGTATTGGCATTTCCGCCAGGAGAGAATTGCCACCTTGCTGCGCTCCTTCGCAATGACGCATTGGCCGCCGGCGAATTTGGCAGTGACTCGTTTTGGAACAAGGTATTAGACGGAGATGACAGAAGCCAGATTCAGGAGCGCCGCTGACATCCGCCCCTTCACCAGAAGCACCGCAAGGCGCCATAATACAAATGACCCCGCAGGCGGCGCTTGATGAAATGCTGGAAGTGCCAGGGAAGAGACGGTCCAGGGGACTATTCGCCAATTTCGCTCGTAACGTCAGCCTCGCCCGCTGCCGGGATCGGGCCTTCCCAAGGTTCCGCAGCACACTGCAATGCTGGTTCCCGGCGCAATAAAAACGGGCGGCACAAAGACGGCGCCGCTCGCCGCTCATTTTATCGTGGCAACCAACTATGCTGGCCGCACCCGCATCTCTCGCAAGTCCTCGGCGATAATCAGCTCCGCCTCCGTCTGCTCCTGAATGTCCTCCGGCGACCAGCCGGGGGCGTGTTCCCGCAGCACGAAGCCGGCCTCAGTTATCTCGAACAGGCCCAAATCCGTCGCCAGCAGCTTGACTACACCCGGCGCGGTGATGGGCAGGGCGCAGCGTTTGAGAACGCGGGGCGCGCCGTTACGCTGGTTGTGCTCCATGGCGATGAACACCCGCTTGGCGCAGGCCGCCAGGTCCATGGCGCCACCGATGCCGCCGCCTTTGCGCACCGGAATGCGCCAGTTGGCAAAGTCGCCGTTCTCCGACACTTCGTAGGCGCCCATGACCGTAACGTCCACCATGCCTTTGCGGATGAGGCCGAAGGAGTCAGCGTGATGCACGATGGCCATGCCGGGGAGGGCCACCACGTTTTGCCCGCCAGCGTTGACCAGGTGCCGGTCCTCCTCGCCGGCCGGAGCCAGCGGTCCGTAGCCGATGACGCCGTTTTCCGAGTGGAAAATGATTTCCTTGTCCGGCTCGCACTCCAGATAGTTGGAGCATAGCGTCGGCATCCCGACGCCCAGATTCACAATCCAGCCGTCCTGGAACTCCATGGCCAGGCGGTCACACATCGTCTGCCGGGATAGGCGGGGCTTATCGGCGGTAGTCATTTCACTACTCCTTGCATCTAATACTGTCATTCCGAGCGAAGCGGGGAATCTCGATCCGGTGTTGCAGCCTCAGTCCCAGATACCATCCTCGGGGATCTTGACGAGGCGGTCAACGTAAACGCCGGGCACGTGGACGCAGTCGGGATCAATCTCGCCGGGCTCGACGATGCGGTCCTCCACCTCAACGACGGTGACGTCGGCGGCCATGGCCATGATGGGGTTGAAGTTGCGTTGGGTCAGACGGAATTGCAGGTTGCCGAAGGTGTCGGCGCGGTAGGCGCGGATCAGGGCGAAATCGGCCGGCAGCGGATACTCCAGCACATAGGTGCGCCCGTTGATCTCCCGGTGTTCCTTGCCCTCGGCCAGCTCGGTGCCCACGCTGGCCGGCGTGTAAAAAGCGCCGATGCCGGCGGCGGCGGCGCGCATCCGCTCCGCCAGGGTGCCCTGGGGCACCAGCTCGGCGTCCAGCTCGCCGTCGTTGTACATCTGCACGAAGGGGGTGATCTGCGACGGATGCGTCGGCGCCGTAAAGGCGCAGATCATCTTCTTGACCTGGCCGGCCTCGATGAGCGTGCCCACGTCCACCCGCTCGTCCAGGCTGCCGGCGTTGTTGGAAATCCCGGTGAGTTCCTTGACGCCCAGGCGGTGTACGGCGGCCAGCAGGTTGCGAGCCAGCCCGACGTTGCCGAAACCGGGCGACATGAACGTCATGCCGTCCTTCATGCCGACCACGGCAGAATCGAAATCAGGATAAACCTTGTTCTTCATTGAGACTGGCTCCCGGTCGGATTTCGCCGGCATCCTGCCGACGCCGCCCATTATACAAGCAACCGGAACGCTGGCAATCCGTTACCCAGCCCGGCGGGCTCGCAGCTGCCCAGGGCAATCGCATCTTATCCGAGGAGGACTTTAAGCAGGCAGTTCACGTCCCATCCGACGTTGCGCCGTTTGCCCTGGAGGCCCACTTTCAGGGTTCGCTGTTCTTCAGGGTGATGACCCAACATTCGCGCCGTTCCACCCGTCCGTGACCTTTGTCCGTGGTTTGCTTGTCCGTGGTTTGAATGTAGTCGTAGGGCGCCCCGTCGAAACCCAGCGCCTCGGCCCCCTCGAACAGGTCTCGGATTCCCTGGTTCAGTAATCCCTGGTTCTCCTTCACCGCCAGCGCGTAGTCGGCCCCGCCCTGGGTGATCTGCTGGGCGATCTCCCGCTGGCAGCCCATAGCATCGATGGCGACGACGCAGCCGCGCAACTCCAACAACTGGGGAATGGCGGTGATCTCGTTGGACTTCTCGTGGGTGTTGTCATGACGCGATTGCCCCGGCGTGAGGCGTTGCGGTAATGACAATTCCAGCGGCGTCTGATACCATCTAGGCCCGATTTCAAAAAATAGGAGTTCTCCTTTTGCCTGCTCAAAAGGCCCACCGACAATCTGCAAAGCGCAATTCCCGCAATATGAGCGTGCGCCGCGCCACTCGCACGGCAATCGGCCAGGCCCGGCGCGCCGTGGCCGACGGCGCGCCGGAGTCCGAAGCGGCCGTGCGCAAGGCGATGAGCCTGCTGGACATCGCGGTGCGGAAGGGCGTCTTCCACAAGAACAACGCCTCCCGGCGCAAGTCGCGCTTGGCCGCGGCCCTGAATCGTTCCCGCAACGGATAAGCCCCTCGCCAATTTCGTTTTTTCGAGTTGACAAATGATGGCGATAGCCGTAGCATATCAGTGCCGAACATTAGTTTGCGTGACTGATGATCCCGACCCTCGCACGGAGGTTGCCGCCATGCCACCAAAGAAAGCCCTTCGCCCACGACAACAGCGCATCCTCGACTTCATCGAGCAATTCCTGGATGAGAACGGGATTCCCCCCACCGTGCGGGACATCCAGCACGGCTGCGAGATCAGCAGCACATCAGTGGTGGATTATAATCTGCGTCTCATGGAGCGTGATGGCTACTTGAAGCGCCGTTCCGAAGTCGCCAGAGGTATTGAGCTCCTAGATGAAACGGGCCAACCAGTCACCAGCGGAGCCGCCCGCGTCCAGATCGTAGGAAACATCGCCGCCGGAGAACCTCTGCCGGCCTTTTCGTCGGAAGGCGTCGGCTCCGCCGCCGAGTTTGACATCGTGGAAGTCCGGCCCGAACTGAAGAAACGGCACGGGACCCTTTTTGCCCTGTCCGTCAAAGGCACATCGATGATCGACGCCCTGATCGACGACGGCGACGTGGTGGTGATCAAACCCACCGGAACCGCCCGCAACGGGGATATGGTCGTGGCTTGGCTGAAAGACGAAGAAGAGGCCACGTTGAAGAAGTTCTATCGTGAGGGCGACCGGATACGCCTCCAACCGGCCAACAGCACCATGGACCCCATCTATGTCGCCGCCGACAACGTGGAAATCAGAGGCCAGGTAGTTGAAGTGCTGCGCCAGTTCTAGATGACTGGAACCTCAGTTGCGGCTGTTGGCCAGCGCGCCATAGGTTGCTACCAGGAAGGGCACGCAGTAAGTCAGGGGAATTTTCCAGGCCAGCGCGCCCGCCAATTGGCCGGACAATATTGCGTCGCCCTGATTCAGCGCCGTCAGCGCAGTGCCCACCACCGCGCTGGCGACGAGGGAACGGCGCAGCATTGACCAATGCCGCAAGGCGCAGCGGAAGCATTTGGTTACGCCGACGTTTCCGCCCCGAGGTCGAAACGTATAGCTGTTGCGCCGTGGTATGCGCTGACCGCAACCCTGGCAGCCGACTTCGGCTTCATCCATTATCGCTGCGTCATCGCGCGGACGCCGGGGCGTAGGGCGACGGCTCATCGCCGTGGAACACTCGGGTCGGTTGCCCCAGGCCGTCCGACTGGCGGTCCAGCAGGGCCAGGAACACCCCATCGGGGTCGTAGGCTCGCCAGTGTTCAACGTCGCTCCGGCCCAAGCCGCCGACCCATATCGTTTGGCCATGTCGCACCGACCAGGCGTCCGAAGCGTCCAGCATAATTGCCGGCAAATCCCGCATCGCCCAGTCCACCGGGTGCAAATATCGTTGCCACCCACCGCTTTGCGCGGCGTCGTTCAGCGCTTCCAGAGTAACGCTGTCGTCGACTCGAAAGCCGCCGCAGGACAGCCGGGTGAGCTCGATCACGTATCCACCGCAGCCCAGCGCCTGGCCCAGGTCGTGGGCGATGGAGCGCAGATACGCGCCCCGTCCACAGTCCACGGTCAACCGCAAGTACGGAATCGCGATTTCGTCAATTCCGATAGCCCGCACGTTCACCTGGCGGGGCGGGCGCTCTACCTCTTTGCCGGCCCGGGCCAGGTCATAGAGCCGCCGCCCGTCGATTTTGATGGCGCTGTACATGGGCGGGACTTGATCGATCACTCCGACAAACCGTTGTAAAGCCGCCGCGATTTCGGCGCGGCCCAGGTCGAGGGGATCGGCCATCTCGGTGATTTCGCCTTCGGCGTCATAGGTGTTGCTCACCGCGCCCAGTCGCATGGTCATGCGGTAGCGTTTCCAACCGGATACCACCCGTTCCATCAGCCTGGTGGCTTGCCCGAAGCAGATGGGCAGCACGCCATCGGCCAGCGGATCCAGGGTGCCGGCGTGTCCGACCTTCTTGCGTTGCCCGGTGATGCGCTTGACCCGGCGCAACGCTTCCATAGAAGTGATGCCAACGGGCTTGTAGAAGTTCAGGAACCCGTTGACCGCCGGCGCCTTCCTGCCGCCACCGGACATAAGGTCAGGCATGTCCACTGGTCCATGCGGCTCCGTCGCCTTCCGACGTGTCGGACACTTCCAGGCTATCAATTATGCCCATCAAACGGTCCGCCTCCAGCATCGCATCGTCCAGCGCGAATTTCAGAAACGGCACGTAGCGCAATGCTACTCGATCCCGGAGTTCGCGTCGCAAGTATGACGCTGACGATTGGATGCCTTCCAGGGCCTCTTGACGGATGGCCTCGTTGCCCATCACGCTGACGTACACTCGGGCATTTCGCAGGTCTGAAGCCGTTTGCACCCGGGTGATGGTGATGATCCCCTTGAGCCGCGGGTCGTTGACGTGTGATGCGATGAGGACGGAGATCTCATCGCGAAGCAACCCATTCACTCGCTCGATGCGCCTGCGGTCGACCATGATTCCCCCGGCAGGGCGTGATTTAGTTCGCGCGTTCCATGCGGTAGGCCAGGATCACGTCGCCTTCCTCAAATTCGTTGTAGTCTGACAGAACGATACCGCAGTCGGTGCCGGCGGTAGCCTGGTTAACCTCGTCCCGGAAGTGGCGAAGGCTGCTGATCTCGGTCTCAACCATGATGTCGTCCTCCCGCAGCACACGAACCGAACCCTGGCGCATGATACGCCCGTCCAGCACACGACAGCCCGCGATGCGCACGCCGCGTCTTCCGGGGAAGATTTCGCGGATTTCCGCCCGTCCGACGACGACCTCCTGGTACTCCGGTTCGAGCATTCCCTGCAGAGCCTGCTCTACGTCTTCCAGCAACCGATAGATGATCTGGTATTGGCGGACCTCCACGCCCAGCCTTTCGGCGGTTCGTTCCGCCCCGACCTCGAAGCCGACATTGAAAGCCAGAACAATCCCTCCCGATGCTGAGGCCAGTTGCACGTCGGAATCGCTGACCGAGCCGGAGCCGGCGTGGATCACCCGAGCCTTGACCTCGCCTTCCGACAGCTTTTCAATGGATTGGACGGCGGCCTCAACGCTGCCCTGCACATCGGCCTTGAGCACCAGCACCAGTTCTTTCACGTCACCGGCGTCGATCTGCTTGACCACGTTGTCCAGGGTCAAAACGGTGTCCAGATTGCTCACGCCGGTGGGCCGGTGGGCCCGGCGGGTGGCCGTCTGCCGCGCGGCCCGTTCGCTGCCCACGACGTTGAGAATGTCTCCAGCCTCCGGCGTGGCGTTGAGGCCGATGATCACTCCGGGAGAACCGGGGGTGATAGATTCCATTGCCTCGCCACGCTCGTCGGTGATGGCCCGCACCCGGCCCCAGGCGGCGCCGGCGACTATGTAGTCGCCCACGCGCAGGGTGCCGGTCTGGACCAGCACCGTCGCGGTCGGTCCGCGGCGCCGGTCCAGTGTCGCCTCCACCACCACGCCGGCGGCCGACCGGTCGGGGTTCGCCTTGAGCTCCATGATCTCGGCCAGCACCGACAGATTGTCCAGCAGGTCGTCCACGCCCTCGCCGGTCTGAGCGGAGACCGGAACCGCGATGACGTCGCCGCCCCATTCTTCCACCAGCAGGTTGCGTTCGCTGAGCTGGCGCTTGACGACGTCGGGCTGGGCCGTCGGCAGGTCCATCTTGTTGATGGCTACGACAATGGGAACCTCGGCGGCGCGGGCATGGGAAATGGCCTCGTCGGTTTGCGGCATGATGCCATCGTCGGCGGCTACCACCAACACCGCTATATCAGTCACCCGAGCGCCTCGGGAGCGGATCGCCGTAAAAGCGGCATGACCCGGTGTGTCCAGGAAGGTTATGGGATGCCCGTCCCCCATCACCTGGTACGCGCCGATATGCTGGGTGATGCCGCCGGCTTCCTTCTCCACCACGGCGGTATTGCGAATGTAATCCAGCAGGCTGGTCTTGCCATGGTCAACATGCCCCAGGATGGTGATGACCGGGGGCCGTGGTTGCAGTGACGTACTGCTCTCTTCATCCGGCCCGGCTTGGATGGCCGACGTCTCCTCAACCGGCTCGGCCAAGCGGGTCCGCACGCCATAGGCCGCGGCTGCCACGGTGGCGACCTGGTGATCGATCACCTGGTTCACGGCCACCATGATGCCATGTCGCATTAATTGTTTGATAACGTCAATCGGCGACTGATCCAGCAGTTCCGCCAGTTCTTTGACAGTCAGGGTCTCGGGCAACGTGAGGGTCCGTGGCGCGGCGCGGCGCGGCTCACCCCGGCGGGAGCGCCGTGGTCCGGAACGTTGTTCGGTTGTCGTGGTCATGATTGTCACCTCCTCCTGGGAACCGGAGCGCGCGCCTGGCCGGACGGCGGGGCGCTGCTATCGTTCCCCTCCCCGGGCCGACAACGAACCGGCGCCGGATCCGACGGATGCGCCGCCGGAAGCGATGGTTTCGATAAAATACAGTTTCAAGGCCTCCAGGTCATCGCTGGACACGGGGCCACGGAAACTGCGTTCCAGGGTCCGACGAACCAGGCCCTTTTCCCAACACGATGCCTGGCGACAGAGGTAGGTGCCGCGCCCATTGCTTCGCCCGGTGGGGTCAGGACGCACCGAGCCGTCCGGCGCGCGCGCCAGCCGCGCCAAATCGCCCTTGGCCCTTTTGCGGCCACAGGCGACGCAACTGCGTTCCGGGATATGTCGCTCTCTTGGAATGGGGGATATCCGATCCGTGTGGCGGTTTTCGAAGGGTCGCTGACGCCAGCCAATGACAGTTTACCGGCGACGTGGGCCGGGGCCGCGCGCGCCGGGAACGTTGCCGCCGCGACGGTTAGCGCCGCCACCGCGCCGCCGGCGTCGGTCTCCGCCTCTAAATTCGCCCACAATGTCTTCCGCAAACCTGATCTTGCCAGCGTCCGGCGCCAGACTGGGCAGTCCGGCCAGCAGGTCGGCCATATCTGCTTCCGGTTCTTCGTCATCATAATCGTCTTCGTAATCGAGTTCATCGTCTTCATCTTCGATTACGTCGCCAATGGTCAGGCCGTCCAGGTCATCGACGCTCAGGCCAATGGGATCGTCCGGGACCGCCGGTTCCAGAGCCGGCGCGGCGGCGACCGCCTCTTCTTCGGCTATGAGGGCTTCCAGCAACGCGTCCTCGTCGATTTGCGGTTCAGCCGGAGCCGGCGGGACGATGGCGATTTCGGGCAAGGCTTCGTCAACTGGCTCCAATACGGCCGCGGCGTCGGGAACTTCGTCCGCAACGGGCGTTGCGACTGCCATTTCGACGACATCTGCCACAGTTTCGAGTTCCGGCAGCGTTGCCGGCTCGACCTCCGCGATAGCGACATCGTCGGGTTCGGCCACTGCCTCCGCTTGGGCAGCCGCGGCAGCCGTTTCCGCGGCCGCGGCCCGTTCTGCTGCCTCCCGCTCGGCGACGCGCGCCGCCTCTTCAGCCGCAATGCGGGCCGCCTCGGCGGCTCTGGCAGCACGTAGGGCTTCCCACTGCTCCACGTTCTTGATATCGAGCCTCCAACCGGAAAGCCGCGCCGCCAGCCGGGCATTTTGCCCATCCCGCCCGATGGCCAGGGACATTTGGCTCTCGGGCACCACTACGTAGGCGGTCTTCTCGGCCTGGTCGGTTTCTACCGCCTGCACTTCCGCCGGACTGAGCGCTCTTCTGATCAGTTCGCCGGCGTCTCCGTTCCATTCGATGACGTCGATCTTCTCCCCTTGCAGTTCGTTGACGATGCTCTGGATCCGGTTGCCCCGGAGACCGATGCAGGAACCGACGGGGTCAACTCCCTCCTGGTGGGACGCCACCGCCACCTTGCTGCGTACGCCCGGGTCACGTGCAATGGCGCGAATCTCCACTGTTCCGTTGCTGATTTCGGGCACTTCCGCCTCCATCAGCCGACGCAGCAGGTCCCGATGGGAGCGGCTTACAATCACTTCCGGACCGCGAGCGGCCTGCTGGACTTCCACCAACAGGACCTTGAGGTTCTGTCCTTTCCGGTATCGTTCGTTGTGCACCTGGTGGTCCGGGCGCATTATGCCCCGGGCCCGGTTCTGATTCTGAGCCTGGTGAGGGTTCAGGTTGACGAATACCGTGGGGCCTTTTTCTATGCTCTCGATGTTGCCGCTGATTATCTCGCCCTCGTATGAGGAATACTCCTCGAAGATCTTTTCGCGCTCGGCCTCCCGGAGTCCCTGCATCAGCACCTGCCGCGCCGTCTGGGCCGAGATGCGGCTTGTGTCATACGCGACTTCCTGGGCCTCGGAAATCTCGCTGCCAATCTGGGCGGCCGGTTCGATTCTCAGCGCATCAGCAAGGTTGATTTCGGTCTCCGGGTCTTCGATCTCTTCAACGACGCTGCGGAGGGGAAAGATACTGATGTCGCCAGTATTCGGGTTGAGTTTCACCGACAGATTCTGGGAACCGGCCACCCGGTCCCGGCGGAAAGCGGTGGCCAGGGCGACCTCCACCTTGTCGAGCACCAGCTCCTTGCGCAAGCCACGCTCGGCGGATAGCTGATTCAACGCCATCATGAAGTCGCTTTTCATCGTCGTCCTCCGCCGGCTATGCTATTAATGAAATTCTGTCCTTGCGAGAATCGCAAAAATAAAGCGGGTGTCCGCCCCGCTTTACAAAACCTCGTAACCACTTGCTGCAGGCTCGGCAGCCAAACGCGACCGGATCCTACACCAGGGCGTGATGTGGCGGCATTATAGCATCGCTGCCGAAAGAGGGCAAGGGCGGGAACAACCCTCACGGGCCCTGATACCCTGCGCCGGCGGGATGGCGCGCGGCGTCAACCGCTCGCCGCAATTGACACCTTATAGTCTGGGCATCGGCGTCCAGATTTACGGTGGCGAAACGGATTTCGTGGCCCTGTATGGTGGCTCTTTCATCGTAGTCAATCCCCAAGGACGGATACAGCAGGACGCCGGCGGATGTGAGGGACAACGGGGCGTCGGCTCGTTCCTGTGAACGCAGGTAGGCATAGATTTGGTAGATATGGGCGCTCTTCAGCGTTTGATTGCCCCACTGCCCACTGGTGACGATTGATGTGAACTTGGTGTCAATGACGATGCGGCGGTTCCCGCGTTCCAACCGAATGTCGGTTATCATCCCCGGCATCAGCTTCAGCTCCCGCAGACCGGGCGTGGCCTCTTCCAGAGGCCATGAGATACTATCGTCCGCCTTCACGTTCCAGCCGATTGGAGACAGAACTACATCGTAGAAGCCACTCACCGCCGCCTCAAACAGCCTTCTAACCCAACGTTCTTCCCGGTATGGAGCGGGTAAGACAGACGATCCGGCGTCCTCGGTCGGCAAGAACAGGTCGAACGCCAGCCGCGCCGCCGCCAGCATCTGCCGCTCTTCAGATTCCATCCATCCCAACGCATCCAAGGGAGGATGCCGACCGTTCCGGCCAGCATCCCAGTCGCTGGACACGCCAGCCCGTTCCAGTCCAGCGGCGAGGTTGTAGCAGCGACACGACAATGCCGTATCCTTGACGACCCGGCCCAGCTTGAGAAGCGCTGCCTTTACGTAGCGGTTGCGCGGCGTATCGACGGTAAGCTCGTCAAACACACACGCCACGCGCCCCCGTTGGAGCAACTGCCGGCGCTCGGTGCGGAGTACATCGATCCGACCGCGCACCCGGTTGAGGTCGGCCATCCGCCGCTCATAGCCAAAGCTGAGGTTCCGCCGGAGCCGATGCTCCACCGCGTTGGCAAGGATTTCAGCCACTAACTCCGGTATGTCGTCAGGCGCGTCCTCCAATTTGACGCGACGGGCCTTCGGCAACTCTTTGTACAACTGGGAGGCGTACAGCAGGAGCAGCCAGATGTTTCGGACTGGAATTAGGCCGATGAATCCGGGGGAGGGTGCGTCGGGGTGTGGAATCACAGGCTACTCAACAACCGTGACACAGCGTCACGTGCTGTGTCAGGATTGTCAAACCAATATTCTTGCAATAGAGGAGCAATTTCGGTCTCAACGGCTCCCCTATACCATCCCACTGGGTCGCCAATTGGTACGCCGGGCGCGGGCGTGAAATAGCTGTGCCCGATGCGGAACTGACGGCCAAGGTTGAGGTCGGACGCAATCTGATCGTTCAGCGTGTTCATGCGCAGCGCAACGTCGTCGAGAAATTCAGTCGGAATGCCGGACTGTTCGCTTACCCAATCGCGCCAAACGTTGCCGAAAATCGGCTCCAGGTCGAAGAACGCAAACCGCCGGCGAAGGGCGAGGTCCACCAGCGCCAACGAGCGGTCGGCCACGTTCATGGTGCCAATGATATACACGTTGGGCGGGATGTGGAACCGCTCGCCCGGCTCACGGGGATAGGCCAGCGCAAGCGCTTCTTCCGGTTTGCGCTTGTCCGCCTCCAGCAGGGTCAGCATCTCGCCAAATATGGACGCCGGATTGCCGCGGTTGATTTCCTCGATGACGATGACGTATGTGCCATCGGGATCCTGACGGGCATCGTCCGCCATTTGGAGAAAGGGGCCGTCCACCAACGTCAATCTGCCGTCGCCCTGGGGCCGCCACCCGCGCACAAAATCCTCATAGGACAGATTGGGATGGAACTGGAAAGGCCGGACCTTGCTGTCGTCTTTGTGCCCGACCAGCGCGTAGGCCAGCCGCTTCGCCAGCCAGGTTTTGCCGGTGCCGGGCGGGCCTTGCAAGATGATGTTCTGCTTGGTTTGGAGACGGTTTAGCATCGTTTCCAGTTTGGGAAGGTTGAGGAAGCAGCCGTCGGCGAGGATGTTTTTTAGGGAATACGTCGCTGATGTTGACATCAAGGGAGCAATCTGTGCACTAGGGTGACCTTGGCCCAAAGAGCCATCTCGGTCGCCAAAGTTGCTTCGGAATTGTTGGTCGTTCCGCCAACGGTCGATGTCTTGTGCCTGATTGTCAAATGTAAATGAAATCAGAGCATCGGTTTTCCAGTTTCCGGGATGTACGGCATGGATCGTTTTCATGTACGTTGAGAAGTACCACTCTCGAGGCGGTACGACGCGCGACCAGTTCACTTTCAAGTAAAGACCATCGCCCATATTTTCGGTGACTACGCCGGTAGCTTTGATTAGCATGCCTGAGACATAATGTCCCTTGCCGTCAAACGGTAGGCTTGGTCTATTCCTTTGTGTGAAGAAAGATTTGATTGCTATGCGGTCGCCGGGTTGAACGGATTTAACGAGGTCCAAGAACTTATCGTCATAGCCATTTTCCCATATTCCTTCCTGCACGAACCGCTCGGTTTGATCGTCTTTGCCGCCCCATGCGGCGCCGACGAACCATGCCGGGCGCTGGCCGCTGTTGACATCTGGCGCTACCACTTTCGTTGCCTCCTTCTCGCAGCCGCCTCTGATATTCACGGCGTCGTCAAGAGTTCTGTGCGGCGATTGGAGAGCAGTATGATTGAGCCAATGACGGTTACTCTGCTCTGCTGAAAATGCCGACGAATATTCCGGCTATCAGGATCAAGCCGACTGCCGTGTACGCCACCGACAGCAGCCACTGCGGCGCATCCCACTGCCCGCCCACGTCAAGGCCCACCAGGATGCCCGCCGGCACCCCAACGAATATAATGGCGTTGCTAACCCATCGCATGACGCCTATTCTTCTCCCCGGCCTGATCGTTCGGTAAGGAAGTGGAAACGGCCCTGTTGTATAGTAGTATAACCTAGGGACAGGAGGTAGGCGTGATGGAACAATTTGTGCCATTCATCGGCATGGCCCTCGTGGGCCTTGGCGTCGTCGGTCTGGTCGTATGGGTGGGTAGGGTAACTGTGTGGTATCGCCGCCACGCTGGCAAAATCGGCCCGGATAGCAAGTCTGAACGCCGGTCCTGAATGAGCCTGGTAAAGCCATGAATATCCGGGAAATACCTTTATTCGTGCAGCTTCTCCTCCCCTTTACCTTGCTTGCCATCGGAATAGGCATTGCAGCGTGGCTCTCACCAATCCCTGATGCTGAGTTGACTGCCGCACAATCCAACCTACTTGACTTCGCGGATTGGGTTATGAAGATGTCGGCTGGGGCGATTATCGCGCTGGGCAGCAGCGCAAGACTCAGAGCAAGAAACGGAGTCGCTACGCCGGAATAATCAAGATGCGGCTGAACTACAGCAGCAACATCGCATCCCCAAACGAGTAAAACCGGTATTCCCGCCGTACCGCCTCTGTGTAGGCCGCCAGGATGCGCTCCCGGCCGGCGAAAGCGGAGACCAGCATCAACAGGGTGGAGCGGGGGAGGTGGAAGTTGGTGAGCATGGCGTCCACCAGGCGGAATTGGTGGCCGGGGACGATGAACAGGCCGGCGTCGCCGGTGGTCGCCGTGATTTCCTTTACACCTTTCCGATGCGCGTTATAGCCTACCTGCTCCAGAGTCCTAACGGTGGTGGTTCCCACGGCGATGATGCGCCGGCCCTCGCGTCGCGCGGCGTTGATCAGGTCGGCGGTTGCCTGGGGCAGTTCGTACCATTCGGTGTGGATTTTGTGTTCGGCGATGTCCTCGCCGCGCACGGGCCGGAAGGTGTCCAGCCCCACGTGCAGCGTCACCCACGCCGTCGTTACGCCAAGGCTCGGCAGCTCATCCAGCAGTTCGTCGGTGAAATGCAATCCCGCCGTGGGCGCGGCCACGCTGCCGGGCGCGTTGGCGTACACCGTCTGGTAACGCTCCGGGTTGGCCGGCGTCTCCTTGATATAGGGCGGCAGCGGGAGTTCGCCCAGACCATCCAGCGCCGACTCATTGGAAAGTCTGACCACCCGCAATCCGTTGTCTTGAGCTTCCAAAACCTCCGCTCGCGCGGCGGAGCCGGGTTCACCTTCACTTCCCAAGGCAACCGTCGCGCCCACGCGCAGCCGCCGCCCCGGCCGCCCCAACGCCTGCCACACGTCGGGCGCCTGCCGTCTTACCAGCAGGATTTCCACCCGGGCGCCGGAACGGGTTTCCGTGCCGCGGAGCCGCGCCGGTATCACGCGGCTCCGGTTGAATACCATCAAGTCCCCGGGACGCAGGTATTCAGTGAGATCTCTAAACTTCCGGTGTTCAATGTGGAGGCCCGGTTTATGGCGATCCAACACCAGCAAGCGCGAGGAATCCCGGGGTTCCGCCGGAGTTTGGGCGATGCGTTCCTCCGGCAGAAAGTAGTCGAAATCACTGGTTCGCATCTGTGTTGCGCAAGGCGGCCGCCAGCGCGTCGCTGAGCGCCGCGGCGGTGCGGCGGGCCGCCTCCACCGTGTTGCTCAGCAGCATGGCGATAGTCATTGGCCCAATGCCGCCGGGGACGGGAGTGATGGCTTCGGCCTTGGCAGCCACCGCTTGGTAATCCACGTCGCCCACCAGGCGATAGCCGCGGCGGCGCGAAGGGTCGTCCACCCGGTTGATGCCCACATCGACAACTACGGCGCCTTTGCGCACCATGTCCGCGCCGATAGCGCCCGGGACCCCCATGGCCGCCACCAGAATGTCCGCCGTTCGGGTGATCTCGGGCAAGTCCCTGGTTCGAGTATGGCAAACCGTCACCGTGGCGTTGCCGCCGGGAACGCGCTGCATCAGCAACGCCGCCAGTGGCTTGCCCACTATGTTGCTGCGGCCCACGATGACCACGTGCTTTCCGGTCGGGTCATATCCCGAGCGCAACAATAGTTGCTGAACCCCGGCAGGAGTGCAGGGGAGGAATGCGGGTTCCCCTTGCAGCACTCGGCCCTGGTTCAGGGGGTGCAGACCGTCCACGTCCTTTCGCGGGTCAACCCGCTGGATCACGGTGTTTTCGTCCAACTGTTCCGGCAGAGGCAGTTGGACCAATATGCCGTGGAAGCGAGGGTCGGCATTCAGTCGGTCAACAAAAGCCAGGAGGTCGTCCTGCCTGGCGCGGCTGGGCCAGTGAAAGATCTCGGAGAATATGCCGGCCTCGGCGCAGGCCCGGCCCTTGTTGCGAACGTAAACTGCGGACGCGGGATCGTCACCCACCAGCACGGCGGCAAGTCCCGGTATAACGCCGGAGGCGCTGGCCAATTCGCCGGCGCTGGCCGCGACCTCCGCCCGGAGTTCGGCGGCTATCTCATTGCCGTTGAGTACACGGGCAGTCATAGACAACGCGAAGGTCATTCCAAGTCGAAGATGTACTGACGCACCGGAAAGGCAAAGCCGGGCAACACGTCCTCGCCATCGAGCGTTTCCGGGTCTTCCAGAAGCTGCGGCTCCGGCTGGCCGGCGCGATAGACGTACACCCGGCGGTTCCGGGTGTCAATCAGCCAGCCCAAACGCGCGCCGCCTTCCATCCACAGGACCATCTTGTTCTGCAGGGGGCGCAGGTTGTCGGTACGGGAGCGAATTTCCACCACGAAGGCCGGCGCCCCTGCGATGACCGTTTCCTGTTGCAGGGAGGTTTGGGAGTCGTAATGTTCCTGCGTCAACCAGGCGGCATCCGGTCCCCTGATGTCCCCGGAAGGCAAGCGGAAACGACTGGAGGCAGAAGCCATAATCCCGCCATTAGCCAACTCCCAATTGCCCAGGAAAACGGTCATATATCCTTCTTGTCGATTGCCACGGAATCCAGTCATAGGCAGAATCAACAACTCCCCCGCCGCGTTGACTTCCATATTGTACAGGTCGTTCTGCTCGCAGAACTCAATGAACCGGACGGGAAAATCGTCCGCCAGATGGTCAATGCCTAACGGGGCCAGCTTCAAGCGGATGGTCCCTTCCGGTTCTGCGACGACGCCACTGACCGGCGCAGCCACCGGGAGAGCGGCGCTCGGTTGCGGTTTGGTGGTCATTGCGCTCAACAGCCTCCGCAGTTTTGTCGTCTATCATACCACCCGGATAATTCCGGCGACGTTTGCCAACCGCAGCGATTGTGCCTACAATGCGGCCCATGCGTATAGTTTCACTATTGCCGAGCGCAACGGAGATAGTGTGTGCCCTGGGACTGGGAGATGCACTGGTCGGGGTCTCCCATATGTGCGACTATCCGGCCGTCGTCCGTGGTCTGCCGGTGGTCAGTCGCAGCATCCGCAGCAAGTCGCACCTGTCCAGCGCGGAGATCGATGCCATCATCCAACAGGCTCGAGCCACCGGCAACCCGCTGTACATCATCGACGGTGACCTGCTGCGCCGCCTGCGGCCGGACTTGATACTGACGCAGGAGTTGTGCGAAGTCTGCGCCGTTGGCGCCGGCTCCGTCTTTGAGACTGCCGCCAAAGCGCTGGACTATTCCCCGGAAATATTGAGCATACGGCCCGCCAGCCTGGACGACATTTTCGACAACATCCGGCGCATTGGCGAGGCCGCCGGAGCCTCCGAAAACGCGGCGCGGCTGCTGTCCCGCCTGCGCGAGCGTACCGATTACGTCGTTCAGCGCGCCGCCGATCTGCGTCGCCCCAAGGTGTTCTGCATCGACTGGCTGGAGCCGCTGCGCAACACCGGCCAATGGACGCCGGAGTTGGTGGAACTGGCCGGCGGCGAGGAGGGTCTTGCGGAAAAGTGGGGCAAGTCACGCGAGGTCGGCTGGGACGAGGCGCTGGATTACCAGCCCGACTACGTGATGGTGATGCCCTGCGCCTTCAACATGGACCGCACCATCGCTGAAACGGCCCACCTGTCGGAATTGCCCCAATGGAACGCTTTGGACGCCGTCAGGGATGGACGAGTTTGCTTGTTTGACGGTCAGATTCCCAGCCGGCACGGTCCCCGCGTCATAGACGTGCTGGAGGGTTTGGCCGAGGCGTTGCGACCCGAACGGTTCGCCGGGCTTACCCAACCGGGCATCTTCCGGCCGGCTACGCTGCCCACGCCGGCGGTGGCCGGGCAACCGGGACGCCCATCTATTTTGTGACGGAGGAACGTGCCCATGTCGTTGTATATGGTATCGCTGGAGCACGCCCCGGAACGCTGCCCCGGGGTTGACCTGGGCGTACGCGACCGCGTGTTGCGGATGTCGGCGGAGCTTACCGAAACGCTGGCCCGTCGCGGCTGCGCGTATCGGGGAGGTTGGGTCGGCAAGTCTTCCCATCAAACCTGGCTGATCCTGGACGGCCCCGACGCCCACGCCATCGACGATGCAGTCATTGATATGGGCCTGGCCACCTGGAACCGTACCGACATTTACCCCATCATCACCATGGAAGAGGCTTTCGGCGGCCTGCCTACTGACTAATATGAAACCGCACTGACGCGCAACAGGGAGAGAAGCCATGAGCGAGAATATTTACCACCGGCGGCGGCGGATGTACACCGATCCCACCGATATTGGTAACAACAAGATGGCTTCGGCGCGTCGGGTTGACATCGGCGCGGTTGCCGACTTCAAGGAGTTGCCGGCCCGGGTGCGCCTGGAGAATGGCGAGGAGCACTGGCTGGCCAAGGCGCGAGACGGGCAATACCGTCTGCTGTCCATGGTATGCCCCCACGCCTGGGGCCGTGTGGTCAAGTGGGACAAGAGCTTCCTGTGCCCCGACCACGGCTGGCGGTTTGAGGAGGGCCAGGGTATCTGCGTCAACGGCCCCCGCGCGCAACTGTTCTACCACATGGTCCAGGTTGAAAACGGCCGGCTGGTGGCCCAAATCCCCGCCGACAACGACCCGTCGGTGGTACACGCTCCCCCGCCGGCCTGGGCAGTACCAAAGTAACAACGGGCGCAGTGCGCAGGACCGCGGCCAGAGCGGTCAGTTGCCGCCGGAACTGGGCAACTTGTCCAACATGAGTCATCCCGGATTTTAGGAGGCGCGGAAAGTCGGGGATGGCAATGTGTTTGATGCCTGCCAGCAGCAGTTTTCCACCCCAGTAGTGGGCGACAAGCGGATGGCCCCCTCCGGGGATGCCTTGACCACTTCGGCATCCATAGACAGCGCCGTTGTGGACGCGACTCCGGTCCGGAGGCTGATCTTCCACGTCAGCGGGTCGATCAGCACGGCGGTCGTGGCCAACCATGGCTTCGGGTTCAGGCAGGCTGCAGACAGTAGGAAAACGTCGTAGGGATGACGCCGTTATCGCTCTCTACAGGCGGTTTGCGGAGATCCCGGAGGGCAAATCGCAACCCCGGTAACCCGCTGGGACATAACGCTTGAAACGACCCTCGCCGGTTGGTACGGTACGCACATTGAAAGCTCGTTTCTGATGTCCCTTCCGACGGGCTAAACTCGAGGACAAAAGCCATGAAACATGATGTGGCAATTGTGGGAGCCGGCTCCGCCGGTTCAGTGCTGGCGGCCCGGTTGTCGGAAGATCCGAGCCGCTCGGTAGCGCTGCTGGAAGCTGGGCCGGACTATCCGGATTTCGATTGGCTGCCCGACGAACTGAAATACGGTTTTGCCTCTGCTCTGACCCCGCCTACCGCTCGGACGGCGGGCGGCCACCCGGTCTCATTGACCTCCAGCCCCCATAATTGGCAGTTCACTGCCACGGCGACTGATCTGGCGCCGCCGATGTTGGTGCCCCGGGGCAAAGTCACCGGCGGCTCAAGCGCCATCAATTCGTCCGCTTTTTACCGCGGCGTTCCGGAGGATTTCGACGCCTGGGCGTCCTTGGGCAACGACCATTGGAGCTACGAAAAGGTCCTTCCTTACTTCCGAAAACTGGAAACGGACGTTGACCGGCACGGCGACTATCACGGCTCCGACGGACCCATATTCGTTCACCATTCCAACCCGGATGCCTGGGACGCCGCCCAAAAAGCCTTCTTTTCTTCCTGTCGCGCCAGCGGCTTTGAGCAGGCCCGCGACCACAACCATCCCGACTCCAACGGGGTCGGCCCAGGCGTAACCAACAACCACATCGGAGTTCGCTTCAGCACCGCTCTGGGCTATCTGAGCCCGGCTCGCCATCGACTCAACTTGACAGTGCGACCTAATTGCCAAGTACGCCGGATTATCTTTCAAGGCAAACGCGCGACTGCCTTGCTGGTGGAGAGCGGGGGTGAAAATTTCACTGTGGAAGCCGACCAGATTGTCCTCAGCGCCGGCGCGGTGGGTTCGCCCCACCTGTTACTGCTGTCCGGTGTGGGGCCGGCCGCGCAATTGGAGAAGTTGGGCATCCGGGTAGTCCAGGACACCCCCGGCGTGGGGCAGAACCTGAAAGACCACCCCAAGGTGTACGTTACCTGGGAAATCTCAGACGGTTTGGGTTCCTCTGCCAATCGGGGAGCCGGCGGAGCGACCCTGCGCTTCACGGCCCCCGGTTCCCAGCTGAGGAATGATCTAAGCATCAGCCTTTCCGCCCTGGTCGTGCCACGAACCAGGGGAGCCCAGCCGATACCCCAGCCTCAAGCGCCAAAGGCTAACGAGGCTGGCGCGGTCAGTCGGCATATCGAAATGATGATCGCCCTGCTTTTGCCCGAAAGCCGAGGTCAATTGACGCTAACTTCCGCCGACTACCGAGCGCAGCCGGCTTTACACTACAATTACCTGTCCGAACCCTTTGACCGGATGCGGATGCGAGCGGGGGTTCATCTAGCCCTGAACTTGGCGGGGCGGCCAGAGCTGGCGCCATTGCTGGGAAAACGGATTGAACCAGAGGAAAAAGACCTGGTGAGCGACGACGCATTGGATCAATGGCTGCTGCGGGAAGCAACGACCTACTCCCACATCTCTTGCACCTGCAAAATGGGACCGTTCAACGACGCTTTGGCAGTGGTCGATCAATGCGGCAGGGTGCACGGCATGGAAGGGCTGCGCATCGTTGATGCGTCGATCATGCCAGACCTAGTGCGCGCTCCAATCAACCCGGCGGTGATCATGATGGCGGAGCGAATAGCTGACTTCATCCAATCCGGCGAATAAAGATGGCAGGCGGCAAAGTAGCTGAGAAGCGGCAATGGGGCCGTCGGCCATACCCAGTCTCTAGCGGCAAGAATCGCTCCGATGGCGTCGAAAATGCGAGGGAGGACCGGCGAATGGCAGACCTGAATTTTGCGACCAGTTCCGGCGACTACACCGCGCTGAGCGGGGCGTCAGTCGCGGGCTTCAGGGACAGCCTGAACGGCGAGTCCCTGCTCCCCGGCGACGAGGGATACGACGACGCGCGACGGGTCTGGAACGCCATGGTGAACAAGCGGCCCGCCCTGATTGCCCGTTGCAGCGGAACGGCCGACGTGATCAAGTCGGTCAACTTCGCCAGGGAGCGCGACCTGCTTACTTCGGTGCGCGGCGGCGGCCATAACTTCCCGGGCAACAGCGTTTGTCACGACGGACTGATGATCGACCTGTCCCGGATGACCGGCGTGCGCGTCGATCCTGCGGCTAAAACGGTCCGGGCACAGGGCGGAACAAAGTGGGGAGCCTTCGACCACGAGACCCAGGCTTTCGGCCTGGCCGCGCCAGGCGGGACCGATGTGGACACCGGCATCGCAGGTCTCACCCTGGGCGGTGGTATCGGATGGCTGTCCGGCAGTTACGGCCTCAGTTGCGACAATCTGATTGCCGCTGACGTGGTCACCGCCGACGGACGGATGCTCACCGCCAGCGGCGATGAGCATCCGGATCTGCTCTGGGCCCTGCGCGGCGGAGGCGGCAATTTTGGCGTCGTCACCTCTCTCGAATACCGATTGCATCCCGTTGGTCCAGCGGTGTTGGCGGGCTACCTGGTGTATCCCTACGACAAGGCCAGGGAATTCTTCGCCCTGGTCGGCGAGTTTGCCAGATATATGCCCGACGAAATGAACCTTATCACTTTCCTGACCACCCTCCCGAATGATGGTGGAAAGGCGTGCAGCGTCCTGCTCTGCTACTACGGGCCCATCGCAGAGGGAGAGCGAGTCATCCGGCCGTTGCGGGAGTTCGGCCCCCCATTGTCCGACGGCGTCCGGCCCTTGCCCTATACCGAGGCCCAAAAGCTCGCGGCGGCGCCCCAGGGACGGCTGAACTACCTGAAATCCCATTTCATGAGCGAAATCAGCGACGACGCCCTGGACATCACCCTCGATTTCTTCGACCGAGTAACGTCGCCGCTTTCCAGTGTGCTGTTCCAGTATCTGGGCAACGCTGCCCGGCGTGTTCCAGCTAGCGAGACCGCATTCGGTCATCGGGGCGCGCTCTGCGAGTGGGCCACCAACGGCGTCTTCCTGGACCCGGGGGAATCCGAGGTCCACATCCAATGGGTCAGAGATTTCGCGGCTGCGTTGTCGCCCTTTTCTTCGGGAGCCTACATCAACCAGGTCGGCACCGAGGCCGAGGAAGGGGAAGAGGAGATACAGACGGCCTTCGGCGACAACTTTCAGAGGTTGACGACGCTGAAGCAGAAGTACGACCCGACCAACCTGTTCAGTCACAACCAGAACATCCGGCCCCGGATTTAGGTTTTATGACAAACCGGGCCCGCATCGGTGAACGGCTCTCATGCGTACCCGATTTGTCATTGCGACCCCGTACTTGATACGGGGGCGGCAATCTCGTCGGTGTAACAACGGCGGCTCCGGCAAGACTCTCTCAGCCGGCGGCCGCCACCGCCGGAACGAGATTCCATCGCCCGCCTACGGCGAGCGTGGAATGACAGATTAAAGTGGGTACGCATAAGGTGAACGGCTGACTTGCGGCGACCGTGACGAAAGTATATGGTTGCCGAAATTTCCATCCGACTGATTGGACTCTGGGCAGGTTGAAATGAGACTTGACGGCAAGGTAGCGATTGTAACCGGCGGCAGCCGCGGAATTGGCCGCGCCATTTGTTTGGGGCTGGGCGATGCCGGGGCCAAGGTAGTCGTAGCATCTCGCACCGAAACAGACAGATCGGCAGGTACAGAGTACGAAAAATACGGTTCGGGCGACATAGGCGATACGGCAGGCCGGATTACCGAGCGTGGCGGCATGGCGTTGCCCGTCCGCTGTGACGTTGCGCGCGTTGCGGACATCCAAAACCTGGTGGCCGCCACGCTGGACCATTTCGGGCGGATCGACATTCTCGTGTGCAACGCGGGCATGGACTGCGAGTCGCCAGTGGCAGATCTGGATGTAGAGCTTCTGGACCAGTGCCTGGCGGTCAACGTGCGTGGCCCGCTGCTCCTTTGCAAGTACGCGTTGCCGGCCATGATTGCCCGGGGAGAGGGAGGCTCCATTTACTGCGTTACCTCCGGCTCCGCGAGGAACTATCGCGAGGGACGCGTGGGTTATTCGATGAGCAAGGCGGCCCTGGAGAGAATGTTTTTCAGCCTGGCCGAGGAGGTCAGGCCCCACAATATCGCAGTCAACGTTTTTGAACCCGGGAGGGTGGACACCTGGATGAACCGGCGCGGGGATTGGCCGGGAACCGCCCACATACCCATGGTGCCGCCCGATGCGCTGACTGAGCCGGGAGTATGGTTAGCGGGCCAAACGGCAGAAACTCTGACCGGCCAGTTGGTATCGAGGGCCGAATTCGGGGTGACCTGGGGTAAGATTGAAGAGGCGACAACGTGACCCCTATTGGACCTATCCGACGGGTAGCGACTGAGGGTCAAAATCTCTACAAGCGTACTGGGGGCGGTATGGCGATCTATCGAGTTTTTTCCGACGACGAAGGCGAAAGCCACATCGAAGACTTGAAGTTAGAGGAACACCCCGAGCTTGGAGCGATGATCAACGTGTCCGAGGTGCGCGTGCAGGAGTTTGACGGGTCGCGCCAAATGGACTTCCATCCTCTTCCCGAGCGCCGGCTGATTATCCACTTGTCCGGCGAGGTAGAGATAGGGGCCAGCGACGGCGCAAAACGGGTGCTTCGGGCCGGCGACATCCGGCTGATGGAGGACGTGACCGGGAAAGGCCATTCCCACCACGACCTGACCCCGTCAGGCGCGGTGTACATCCTGCTAGATGACTGATCGACGCCGCCCCTTACGTTGCGATGGTCGGGATGTCCAGGTCGCGCACCAGGTTGGCAAATTGGGCCACATCCTCATCTATAATTTGCTGTAGCCCGACCAATTGTCGGTCGATGTCGGCGGAGATGTAGTCGAATACCTCAAACGCCTGCTGGGTCGGCGCAAAGTCAGCGTTTGCGACCACGGCGGTGAGTTCCGCCAGCTTGCGGTTCAACCGTGCCGGCAGGTCCAACCGGTCCCGGGCGCCCCGGTACGCCGATTGGATCAGTTGGTCTTCAATCTCCTTCAACTTCCCCTTCACCGTCTCTGCTGCGTCGGCAACTGTCTGCTCTGAGGGATGTCCCCCGGCGCGGTTCACCCATTGGTCCACCTGCTGCCTGATCCGGCGCAGTTGATTGATGCCGTCGTGGGTCTCCGACACTTTGTCCCGAATCTGCAACAGGAATTGGAACTGGACGTCCAGATCTTCCTGGCTGGCCGCCACGCGAGGGTCTTTGACGACGCGGAAAGTCTGGGTCTGAGAGTCGTCGCCCGCCTGGAGGGTCACCCGGTAAGTTCCCGGTGACGCCAGAGGGCCGATGATGGCGTCCTCGGTCGTCTTGTCTTCGGGCACCTTGCGGGCCGGCGGGTAGCGCATATTCCATACAAAGCGGTTCATGCCCGCCTCGGCTGGCGCGCGGGGTTCCGTGGGATCTCCCTCGGCCTCCGGGGGATTGCTGGAGAAGCTCTGTATGGCCTGCCCGTTCTGATCGAGGAAGCTTAGAGTTACCTCGGCGGGCGCATCCTTGAGATAGTAATAGACCGGCACCCCGTCGGGCGGGTTCTCCCCGGCATCCCAGAACTTCCGCACCGTCTCGCCTCTTTGGCCTTGGGACTCGCTGTACGTAACGTCCGCGCCCAGCCCGGCCCGATAACTCTTGCCCTCGGTAGGCTTCCGATTCCGGAAAGGAGACCGGACTCGATAGGTGTCGCCGGGCTGCAGCAGGACGAGGGGCTGGTCCGACAGGGATGGAGTTAGCTGGCGCAGTTGGCCCAGGTCGTCCATGATCCAGAAGGACCGTCCGTGGGTGGCGGCGATGAGGCTGTCGTCTTTGATCGCCAGATCATATACCGGGACCACCGGGAGATTCGCCTGCAACGGCTGCCAGGAATCGCCCTGGTTGAAGGATACGTATGCGCCGGTTTCGGCGCCAGCGTAAAGCAAGCCGGGACGGACTGGATCTTCGCGTATCACCCGGGTGTAGTCATCAGCAGGCAGGCCAGCGGTTATCGATGTCCAGGTCTGGCCGTAATCGGCGGTCTTATAGAGCATGGGGCGGGTGTCGTCCAACTTGTAGCGAGTGGCCGCCAGGTAGGCCGTGGCCGGGTCGTGGGGCGAGACCTCAATCATGCAGATCAGCGTCCACTCGGGCAGGCCGTCCGGCGTAACCGCGTCCCAGGTAGCGCCGCCGTCGCGGGACAGGTGTACCAATCCGTCGTCGGAGCCGGCCCAAAAGACGCCCGGTTGGTGGGGAGATTCCGCGAAAGCGAAGATGGTGGCGTACACCTCTGCGCCGGAGGTGTCCTTGGTTATGGGGCCTCCGGAAGGTTCCAGGGTAGCCGGGTCGTGGCGGGTCAGGTCCGGGCTGATGGCCTCCCAACTGCTGCCCAGATCGACGCTTCGGAACACCACGTTGCCCGCCACGTATAGGGTCTGCGGGTCGTGGGGCGAGAACATGATGGGAAACGTCCACTGGAAGCGGTACTTCATGTCCCTGGCTCCCCAACCCGTATAGAGCTCCGGCCATACGGTGATGATCCGCACCTGCCCGGTGGCGTGGTCATAGTGCAGAAGGTTGCCGCCGCCGCCCGCCGAGCTGCCAATGGCCCCGGATATGACAGTGTTGGGATCCTCCGGGTGAACGGCGATGTGGCCGCTTTCCGAGTTGCCGACGACGTAGCAATCGCCCCAGGGGATGGCTCCCTTGTGGGTGCGGGAAGGCACGCTGATGGCGGTATTGTCCTGCTGGGTACCGTACACCCGGTGTGGAAACTGGTTGTCGGTGGTCAGGTGGTAAAACTGCGCGGTAAGTTGGTTGTAGATGCTGGACCAACTCTCGCCGCCGTTGAAGGTGACGCAGGCGCCGCCGTCATTGCCCTCGATCATACGTTGAGGATTGTTGGGGTCAATCCAAAGGTCGTGGTCGTCGCCGTGGGGCGTGGTTACCCGTCCGAAATTTCGTCCGCCGTCAACGGACTTCCAGCACTGGTAGTTGAGTATCCACACCGTGTCCGGGTCCTGCGGGTCGGCGAAGACGTGCTGGTAGTACCAGGGCCGCCCCTGCAGGTCCCGGTCGTCGCTGACCAACTCCCAGGTATCGCCTCCGTTATCGGAACGGTAAAGCCCGCAGTCCTCGGCCTCGATGGTTGCCCACACCCGCCCGGATTTAGCGGGAGAAACCGCAACTCCGATGCGCCCCTTGAGGCCGCCGGGCAGTCCGGGATTTTCGGTGATCTCGGTCCAGGTATCGCCTCCATCCACTGATTTGAAGATGCCGCTGTCGGGTCCACCGCTGATGAGGCTCCAGGGCGTACGTCGGGTTTCCCAGACGGAAGCATAGAGGATGCGCGGGTTGTTGGGGTCGAGAGACAGATCCACGGCCCCGGCGTTTTCGCTGCGGAACAGGACCTTCTCCCAGGTGTTCCCTCCGTCCCCGGAGCGGAACACGCCACGTTCCTCGTTGGGCCCGTAGGCGTGGCCCAGGGCCGCAACGTACACGAGGTCCGGGTCAGCGGGGTGTACGCGCACGCGGGCAATGTGGCGGGTGTCCGACAACCCCATGTTGGTCCACGTACCACCGCCATCGGTGGACTTGTACACTCCATCTCCGTAGGTCACGTCGCCTCTGATGCAGGACTCGCCCGTGCCGGCGTAGATGACGTTGGGGTCGGAAGGCGCGACCGCGATTGCCCCCACCGAGGCAGTGTTGAAATAACCGTCGGAAACGTTTTCCCAATATGTCCCGCCGTCGGTGGTCTTCCACACGCCGCCGGCGCACGCGCCGAAGTAGAACACCATGGGGTTGACCGGATCGCCGGCCACCGCCACCACCCTGCCGCCGCGGGGCGGACCGATGCAGCGCCATCGGGCTGCGCCAAGCAGCTCCTGGGCTACGAAAGGAACCGTCGCCTGGTCCTGTTTCCTTGCACTCGTCGTCATCGTCGCACCTACCCGTTCAAGGCCCGAGCCCGCCGGAGAGCCCGGATACTCGTGGTCCCGGCGGATACTTCCGGGGCAATTATCTTCTTGAGCGCCGAAGCGTGTCGAGAGGTTGCCGAGGGCGTCGTTGTCCCCCGGCGGCTCATCCTCTATTCACCGCCTCCTGGCCCAGCACGTTCATCAACCGGCCCACGTCGTCCACGTCATCCAAGTTTTCCAGCATCTCCACCACCGCCTCGGTGTCGTGTTCAGAGAGCGCGCGACGGAAGCAGTCGCGCACCTTCGCCAGGAGCTGGTCCCGGGACATGGGGTTGGATGCAGACCCCGTAAAGGCGGAGCATTCGGCGCTGACGGTAGTACCGTCTTTGAGCACGGCGGTGGCAAGGGTTCCGCCGGATTCGGGGCCTTCGGGTTCCACCCGCATCCGGCCCAGCATATCCTCCATGTCGGATGAAAAGCGGCGCGCGTCGGTGAAAGTGTCGATACCCACATGGCCGTCCAGCAAGGCGGCGGCAGCGCAGTATTCCACGCTGAACTTGCCGTCCAGGCCGCTGCGGGGCCTCGGCCCCGAATGCCCCCGGCCCCGGCGGTGAATGGTCACCCGGTCGATGTCGTTGGGATCAAGCCTGTTCTGTTGGCGCAGGTTGAGCGCCGCCTCGATGGCGTTTTGCATATAGACCTGGGCGGGGAAACGTTTGATGTCGAAACCGGGATCAATCAGCCGCCACGAGGCGCCCAGGCCGCCGATGGCAGTGTCCCAGTCAAAGTCGCCACCGAAGAGCGCGGCGGCAAAGCCCACGGGGGATTCCAAGGCCGCGTCGCTGGCGGTGTAGCCCATGCTGGCCAGGATGGCCGATTCGGCGCCCATCCGGGCGGCGTTGCCCGGGTGGGTGGACTTGACCATGGTGCCCGTGTTGGCGGTGAGGCCGCCGGTTCGAGATGCTGCGATGCCGAGGGCCATCAGGGTTTGCTCCGCGTCCAGGCCCAGGGTCTTGGCCGATGCCGCCGCTCCGCCTAGAGGGCCCACCAGCCCGGGCGGGTGATAACCGGGCCTGGTGGCCGGCGCGGAAGCGGCCCGCAGCCGTCCCTGAATTTCCCAGCCCAACACGTAAGCGGTGACGACCCGCTCACCCCCAACGTGGTGGTGTTCCGCCAGCGCCAGGGCGGACGGCAAACAGGACGACGTGCCGTGGGTGGGCGGAAACCCCTGGATCTCGTAGTCCAGGCAGTGCCCAAAGACCCCGTTGGCGAAGGCGGCCGCCGGCGGGTTGGTCCGGTAGCCCCAGCCGACCACGGAGGCTTGGGGCGAACCGCCGGCGTCCCGCACGTAGCGGCCGATGATATCAGCCAGATCCTGCACTGAACCGGCGACCATATTGGCTACGCCGTCAAGTATGGCGACTTTGGCGGCTTCCACTACCGGACGGGGCAGGTCGCCAAAGCCGGTGTCAGCAATAAACTCGGCCAAGGTTCGGGTTGCGCTCATGGGTTACCTACCTGATTCTAACGTTGCATACGGAGTATAATGCGCTCAACCAGTTTTGGGGGGCGCTCCTATGGCTAAAATCAAGCACATCGCCATCACTTGCCAGGACCCGGATGCGGTCGCGAAGTTCTACAAGGACGGCTTCGACCTCTTCGAGGTCGCCCGCAACGCCCGGCAGATCCAGCTTTCCGACGGCGACATCAACCTGACTATCCTCAAGTGGAAAACCAACGAGGACGCCGACGTCGGCCCGAATGGCGAGAACTACGACGGCATCCACCACATCGGCTTCCAGGTCGATAGCCTGGAGGAAACCGGAGCCAAGCTCCGGGAGATAGACGGACAGGAGATTGTCCGGCGGGAAGTGGCCGCGGATGGACAACCTCGCCCACCCCGCGCCGAGGAGAAGTGGTCCGGTCCCAACGGACAGGTTCTGGATATATCGGAGCCGGGATGGCTCCACAAATTGCCCCTGGATTAGACCGAGTTCAGGAACACCGGGGCAATCCGCCGATGGAGGTTAGAGTCATGGAAGCAACTTGCGTCACGCATATCGGAATATGCGTGCGGGACATGGACCGATCCCTGGCGTTCTATCGGGACATACTGGGAATGACCGTGCTGGGCGACCGCATGACCGACCCCACCGAAGGCGGTCGCCTCCACAACTACCTGCATCGTCGCCAGGCTCGCCGCTGGGTCAGCCTTGCCTACGGCGACGGGGCTACACCCACGCTGACCCTAACCAGCCATCCCGGCGACGACCCCGATGGGGAACCCATTAAACTGGACATGGTAGGCATCAGCCATATCTCCTTCGGCGTCGCTAACGTGAAAGCGCTGACCGACGAGCTGATCAGCAAGGGCGTTGAACTGGCCGGACCCATCGAGTCCTTCACCGGCCCCGATGGAGATATCCGCAGCATCTATGTGTACGATCCTGACGGAATCCTGGTCCAGTTCAATACTCCGTAGAGACAGACCATCCGAATTACCTTCACCCACTTTCGGGACAGAGCGGTTAGGTACATGTCAAGATCTTTTGAGCGTCGGTCACTTTGATAGGCTTCAGACGGCCTATTCATTACGCGTGGGTGATCGTGGGCATCGCCGCGGCGATGGGGTTTATCACCTCTTCGGTGCGCTTCGCGGCGGCCGCCCTGGTGCCGCATCTCAGCGACCCGACGGCGGGGTTCGGCTGGAGCTACGGCGCCATCAGCCTGGCGTTCAGCCTCCAGTGGATAATCTTCGGGCTGGCGAGCCCTTACGTGGGATGGCTTGGGGACCGGTACGGAGTTCGCTGGTTTCTCCTGTTAGGAGCCATTCTGTTCATAATCGGAATGCTGCTCACGGGCATCATGAGCAACCTTTGGCAGTTCTACCTCTACTTCGGCGTGATCCTGGGCATCTCCTCCACCATTTTCACCGTACTGCCGGTGTCCGGGATCACCCTGTGGTTCCGGAGACACCTGGGCGCTGCCATGGGGGTCGTCTGGTCGTTCCAGGGAATTGGCGTAGTGGCGTTCCTTTTCCTGATTGGCGCGGCCTTCAGCGAGCTTGGGATAAGGTGGCTCTTCTGGCTGCCGGGCATAGCCGGCGGAGCCCTGCTGCTGCTGTTGGTCAAATTCTTCTACAATGGACCCGCCGACGTCGGCTTGCGTCCCTTTGGCGATCTCGGAGACGAGCCGATTCAGCGACCGCGAAGGGACGAGGCCGCCAAGGTAAGGGCCCGAGTGTTCATCCAGCAGGCCAAAAGAACCGCGACCTTCTGGAACCTCATCGGCATCCACTACTGGGGATGTATGGGCCACCAAATCATCAACGTGCTGGTGGTGGCCATTGCCGTGGACCGCGGCCTGTCCCTGGGAACGGCCGTCGGAGTGCTGGCGGCCCAGCAGACCGTTGGGGTCGTCGCCCGGGGCGCAGTGCCCATCGCGGCGGAGCGCTGGGGTTGCCGAACGGTCTGGGTCGTGGGTATGGCCTTGCAGGTTTTCCCGCTGCTGCTCATTCTATTTTCCAATGACGTTTGGGCCTACTACCTGTTCGGGGCGCTCTTTGGCATCGGCCAAAGCACCGAAGTGCCCACGTTCCCGATTGCCAACCGCCAGTACTACGGGAACGTGCCCCAGGGCAGTCTTTACGGTTGGCAAAGCCTGGGCAGCGGCCTGGGCATGGGACTGGCGCCCGTGTGCGCCGGGCTCCTGTGGGACGTTACAGGCACCTACGTAGCGCCGCTGCTCATGTCCCTTGGGTTCAGCACGATGGCGCTCATCCAGTCCTGGTTGCTGCCCTCCCCGCGAGTGCGGCAGATTCCGGACTGGGAAAGCCACCTGCCGGCCAACCTGCGGCCGGCAAGCTAACGCGGGCTGCAAACCTTTTCGGCGACGCCCCAAGGATATCATGTTCCGCCGTCCCGCTCGGCGTGTCAGGGCCTTTCCAAAGTCCCTTTTGACCGCTCGTGGAGAGCCGGTCGAACCATGAACCGCCGCAATCGACATCCTTCGACAAGCTCAGGATGAGCGATCCGGCGCGGGTCAATTGTTTTGGAAAGGCTCCGCACTGCCGAGGCTATCGCATATGGAGAGTTTAACGCCCGTCACTCCGGCGAAAGCCGGAATCCAGTGACCGAACATAGTTGAACTTGGCTTGCAGTCATATTCGATCCAGTATGGTGAGCCAAATCCCGAAGTGTTACAACTGGCAGTTTGGGAGTACCCTTACTTTGACTGGTCGGTTTACAATGCTTGGTGGCACCTCAATCACTAAACGCCGTCGGTTGCTGAACCACCTCCGCTACCGTTGCCGTCGGTGGTCGGATCGTTTCCGCTACCGAAGCCCGCTGTTTTACCGCAGATTGGCGCTGTTCCTGGCAGCACTGGTGTTGGCGGCTGTGGAGGTTAGCACCGGGCAAATTGTTGACGGCATCGCCGCTTTTGCCGTGCAAGGGAAGCCAAACCGGGTTCCTTGTTACCGCTGGCCGACGGTAGAGAAAATCGAGCGGGTTCTAGAAGAGCACGCGGAGCTAGTCGCTCAAATAGAGGCGGTGGAGCCCGGAGGGTCCAGAGTGGTTATCCGTTCTTGGGGGTATGGGTTCCATCTCCTGCGATGTCCCGGCAAAGGCATCTTGGATATATCATATCCGGGCTACCGGGAGATGCGAGCAATCAAATCCATCATTGGCGACCGGAAATATTTTTTGGGGGTTCCTTATGCGATGTGGAGCTACTGAGATCAGTAACGTTTTGAGGTTCATTCACTGGCGTTACGGTTTAAGCGGGGTTGCTTCGTTTGCATCGAGTGCAGTGAGCAGGGGCAATGGGCGGGACGCCGAGATGGAAGCAATAGATAGACAAACGGCTGCCCGCATTGCTGTTGCCGTCGTCGCCGTTACTCTCCTGTTCAGCGCCGGCTGTGGCGCCGCTCCCGGCGCACGACCGCCAGCCAGCCCCGTTGCGCGGGCGTTGGGGTCGGCCGCTGCTACGCCGTTGCCGACCCCAACGCCCGCGCCGCCCACGTCAACCCCACCGCCACCTACTCCTACTCCTACTCCTACTCCTACTCCCACTGTACCCCCGACGCCTACGCCCACTCCGGTTCCGACGCCAACCCCTGCTCCAACCGCAACTCCAAATCCGACTGCTGCCCCCGTCCCGGCTAATACAATCCCGGCCGATACCACTGACTTTCTCCGCCAGGCGGCGGAGCTGGGCCTTATCGAACGATACATCAGCTACGCGGAAGCCAACGGCCATTCGATACAGGTTCTGGACCGGGAGGCTGCGCTGGCGGACGAGTCAATCAGTCCGGCAGCCGTGGCGCTGGCCGGCGAAATGGTCGCCTTTCAGAATGCGATGCTGGCCCGCGCCCATCAGATGGAAAGCTCCGACCGGTTTTTGCCGGAGATTGACGTGGCGGACTATCCGCTGGTTGCCGAGTTTTTCCGGCAAGCCACTGAACACCAACGGGGACAAAGGGGAAACCCCGGCCAACCCACCCGTGAATCCGCGCCGGCGCAGTGAGAAATTGCGCCGCCTGATTGCTACCGCAATCGCACCACTGTCACCGCCGCCGCCAGCCCCCCCTCGCCCGGCTCGGTGGTCGCTACCAAAGGATGTCCGGCCAGGTATTCCCGGATGGCGCGACGCAGTGCCCCGGTGCCCTTGCCGTGGACGATCTTCAGCGAGGACATCCCCTCCAGCGCGGCGTCATCCAGCAGGGTATCGATTAAGGACAAAGCCTCATCCACCCGGTATCCGTGCAAGTTGACCTCCGGGCTGAGCGTCCGTTTGTTTTCCGGCCGACGATAAACCACGCCGGCCTGTTCGGCGGCCGGATGGATTCGGTCGGCGGGCCGGTCCAGTTGGTACACCGGCAGGCGGGCCCGCATAGTACCGATGATGACCTCTAGCTCCTGTTGCTCATTGGGCGCGGTCACCACTTCCACCGGACGGGAAACACCCCGGACGTACACGCGGTCGCCGGCTCGGAGATCATGATACCAGGGAGGTCGTTCCAGGGGTATTGGCGCCCAGTCGGGGGACACCACCTCGCGCTGGGTTTCCGCCAGGCGCTCCCGCTCGGCGCGCAGGTCCGCTTCCCGGGTTGGGCCGTTGGCATTCACCGCCGAGCGCTCCAGGGAACGTTCGGCCCGACGTATCTGGTTGGCAACGTCCACAATCTGTTCGGCCAGTTCCCGCCGCGCCTCTTCCACCAGCTCAGCTTTGGTATCCTCCACGGCTTCGAGTTCCTGGGAGACTTCCCGTTCCCGCGCCCGGGCGTCATTCAACGCCTGTTCAGCCTGCGACCTCAACTCGGATATGGTCAGCCGTTCCTCCTGCAGTTCCTGGAGCAGCCGGTCGGTTTGTACGTGGCTCGGCTCCAGATGTGACTGGGCTGCCGAGATCACCTCATCAGGCAATCCCAGGCGGGAGGCAATAGTGAGCGCGTAGCTGCGGCCGGGGATGCCATGGGTCAGGCGATAGGTCGGTTCCAGGGTGTGCGGGTTCAGGTCAACGCTGGCGTTGACCATCCCATTCTCCTCCTGGGCCAGCCGGGCCACGTTGCGGTGGTGCGTGGTCGCCACCACCATGGCGCCCAGGTCGCGCAGGTGGGAAAGCAGCGCAATGGCCAGAGCGGATCCTTCTTCTGGATCAGTGGCCGAACCCAACTCGTCTATCAGGACGAGCGAACGTGGCGTTGCAGCATCCATAATGCGTTGAATGTTGCTGATGTGGCTGCTGAAAGTCGAAAGGGACTCGAAAATGCTTTGCTGGTCGCCGATATCGGCGTAGATGCCATCCAGCAGCGGCAGGGTGGCGTCGTGGGCCGGCACCTGCAGCCCGGCGTGAGCCATCATCGCCAGCAATCCCACGGTTTTGAGCGCGACGGTTTTGCCGCCGGCGTTGGGGCCGGTGATGAGCAACACGGGATTGCCCGCGCCTATGTTGATGGTGGTGGGGACAACATCGCCGGGGAGCAAGGGGTGTCGCGCCCCCACCAGTTCCAAGCGGCGCGGTTCCGTGTCGGCGAGGAAGGTCGGGGCAATCGCCCGGTTCGATTGGGCGTAGCGCGCTTTGGCCGCTGCCAGATCAAGGCGTCCCAGCAGCGACAGCATCAATGTGATGTCCTCGGCATACTGTCCCACCAGTGATGACAGATGCCGCAACACCCGTTCCGCCTCCCGTTGCTCGGCCAGGCGAGTTTCACGCCAGTGGTTGCCCAGCTCAATGGCGGGCATTGGTTCAACAAACACGGTGGCGCCGCTGTCGGAGACATCGTGAACGATACCGGGAGCCTGGCCCTTGAAATCGGTCTTGATGAGCAATACCATGCGCCCGTTGCGCTCGGTCACGATGTTTTCCTGGGCCACTCCGGAGCGCTGGTAACGACGCAAGAAACGTTGCATCACTTCGTTAAGGGACGAATAGGCAGCGCGAGATTCCCGGCGCAACCGCGCCAGTTCCGGCGAAGCATTATCCAGGAGTTCGCCCGTGGAACTGATCGCCCGATTGACGGCGCTTTCCAGGTCTGGCAACTCGGGCAGGTTCTGGGCGATGGACGCCAGCAGGGGCAGATCCTCCCGCCGCGCCATTGCGTTGCGATTCCAGCGGGCGGCGGCAGCGAGAGATCCAATATTTCGCAGTTCCTCTCCCCGCAGAACACCGTCCAGTAACGCGCGTTGTATTGGCGGTCGCAGGTCTTCGGTCGGACCGAGTTCCAGAGCGCCGGTAGTATCCAGCAGGCGACGCGCCTCAGCGGTTTCCTGCTGGCGCACCGCAATGTCGCGGGGGTCGGCGTAAGGCTTCAGTTCGGCGGCGGCCTCGGCGCCGGCGGCGGTGCGGGTAGCCGCAACCAGCTGGAGGCGGATCTGGTCAAATTCCAGCAGGTTCAACGCCCGCTGGAACTTGTCGTCATTTGAGATGCTTGGGTCGTCCGCTATTAGCATAGACCAGATTATAGCATCAGCAGGAACACGAACGGTTTTACGGATCCAGTTCGCTATGGGATCCAAGACGCGCCAGCTCGGGCATTTCAGAACCCGATGTCAGCCCTCCCAACGCAGCGGGTACACCCGGCACTGGTAGAGCATCTCTCCCACCCGACCTAAGGCGGCCCGGTTGGGTTCCCGCACGTCCAGCCGGCGTTCCAGGGTAATCGGAGCCAACCTGGCCAAGAGGGGACATTCTTTCACGAAACCGTTGACTGTTGCGGCTTCACCGCCGAGAACCACGTAATCGAGCCGGTCGAGCCAGGGACGCCATTGCCGCTCTAGCGCCCCAGCAGCTTCGACGTACAGCCGGTGGATCTGGTTCTCACGAACTCGTTGGAAGCGGCGCTGTGAGGTGCCGCCGGCGTGGTGTTTCCCCTTTACATAGCGCGTATCGGTCTTTGACACCGCCAGCTTACGACCTTCGTAGATGGCAACGGCGTAACGACCCAGGCGCACCAGCGCCACTCCGATGGTCAGTCGCGCCGCAAGCAGGGACAGCAGCGGTTCGGCGTCGATGCCGTCGCTGAGACGGGCGAAATTCAAGGGGAACGGGGGTAAAATGGCAAGCCCGACATCGTTGACTCGAAACGCCGCGACGCCGGTCGCAGAACGCAGCGGCCTGCTAGCGGCGCGTTCCAGGGCAGACATCCACTCGACACTCTGCCGATCATACGCCAACCCCGCAATTGCATGCGTCGTGTCCGTATCGGGGTCGGAGGCCGGAACGAATAAGGTGGCTGACCGCACGGATGACCCGGCAGAATCCCGTAATTCATCCATAATACGAACCACGCGGTCAGCCGACAGCGTTTGCCCGGCCTTCAGTGAAGTCAAATATTTTGTATTTCCGTTCGCCATAATTAATGATAACCCATTGCACCCGAAGCGGCAAAAAACGATGTGCAATAATGGCAACTCGATAAAACAACCCCTGCCAAGGTGAACAAGATGGTTTCCCACGATATGCCTGACGACGGCGCTCCCCAACTCTCGGCGATTGAGCGGCAGCAAAATGCCTTGCGTCGTCTCGACGACGGCCACGCCGCACTATTGGACGCCCTGGCCGGCCTGGGTGAGGCGGAAGCGTTCCTGGGTTCCCGCTGGTCGGTTTGGGAGGTGATGCAGCACCTGCTGACGGAAAATTTCGTCGAGGCCCTGGAGCAGATCGCCTCCGGTGAACGGGAGATGCTGCCTCCCTTCGACGCCCGGACCGATCGCATCGCCCAGGACAGCTCTCGGCTGGAGGTCAACTACCGAAGATTTCGCACTCTCATCGCCGGCCTGTCCGAATCGCAATTGAACCTTCCGGCCTCGCCGTACAACCCCGAAAACAATTACCCGGCGCTATCGCTACTTGACTTGATTGAAAGAACCTCCGGGCACGAGGGCAATCACGCCCGGCAGGTTGAGGAAACCCGAAAGTTCGTGGCAGCGTTCCGATCCGTGGAGCGGATGATAACCGTTGCGGGACTGGGCACCGGCGACCGGGAGTCGGTGCCCACGCGAACCCGGGAGCTGCTCTCCAACGCGGATTATGTTATCGGAACGCCGCAAGCTCTGGATGTGGCCCGCTCGTGGATCCGGAGCGTGGAGCTACCCCTGAGGGCGGACAATCGGGAGGAGTTGCTCAACCGGCTGGCCCGGGACATTCGCGCCGGCCTCTGGTCCATGGTGGTCACCCTGGGCGATCCCTCCGAATCCTCCCCGGGGCTCCTGGAACAATTGGCCCAGACGGTTGGCCCGGCCTCCGTAACGCCCGCGCCCGGCTTCTACCGGCTGGCCCTTGAAATCGTTGATGTATCGCCCCTTCGAGCCGTCTGCGCGTCAGTTGAGCAAGTTCACAGTCTGGCAAGCGCGCCAACGATGGCCGGCAGGGTGGCAGTAGTGCTGGGGACGGACCATGCCGGTTCCTGGAGTAACGCAGCGTCAACTCTGCTGCATTCCGGCGTCACGTCGTCTGAACCGGCGAGGCTGGTGACTGATATGTCGAGTCAGGCCAGTGTATTGGAGACTCCGCTGGGCGATCTGGCACATGGTGATTTGGGCAAAACCGACGCGCGGATTGATTCAGCGCTGGTGCTGAGCTGAGGGGCGTCATTCCTGAACGACGTGCCTGGCAGGTATATAATGCCTGGCGACACGACAACTACGGCAAGTCCGCCCGACGGCGGACCGGCAATGGAGGAAGCATAATGGCAGAGCAAATCGGATTCGTCGGGCTGGGCATCATGGGCAAGCCTATGGCCCGAAACCTGATGAAGGCGGGCTACGAGCTGACGGTCTATGATATCGTCGGCGAACCGGTGGAGGAATTGGCTACGGAAGGCGCGAAGGCCGCGTCTTCGCCGGCGGGAGCGGCATCCGGCAATTCCCGGACGATTACCATGCTGCCCGACTCAGCCGATTCGGAAAGGGCCATCCTGGGACCGGACGGGGTATTGGAGGGGGCGGACACTGGTTCGGTAATAATCGATATGAGCAGCATCGCGCCGTCGATGTCCCAAAAGATTGGCGCGGCCTGCGCCGAGAAGGGTGTGGACTTTCTGGACGCGCCGGTGAGTGGCGGCGAGCCGGGGGCCATTGCCGGAACACTGGCTATCATGGTGGGCGGCGCCGAAAGCGTGTTCAGCAATTGCGAGGAACTGTTGCAGATCATGGGCGCCAACGTGGTGCTCACCGGGGACGTGGGCGCCGGCAACATTACCAAGCTGGCCAACCAGATCATCGTCGCCGCCAATATCGAGGCTTTGAGCGAGGCCCTGGTGCTGGCCCAGAAAGCCGGCGTGGACCCGGAGCGAGTTTTCAACGCCATCCGCGGCGGCCTGGCCGGCAGCGCAGTGATGGAAGCCAAAGGGCCCATGATGCTGGACCGCAACTTCCGCGCCGGCTTCCGTATCCGCCTGCACCAGAAGGATCTGCGCAACGTGCTGCAAACGGCCACCGAGCTGAACGTTCCTCTGCCGGTAACGGCCCTGGTCCAGCAAATGCTGGGGTCGCTGGTGAACGACGGAGAGCAGGAAGCCGACCACTCCGCCATCCTGCACTTCATCGAGAAGCTGGCCGGCGTTGCGGTGAAACGCGGCGGCTAACGGCGAACCATCCACGACAAGTGCATCGGGAGGACAACCATGAAATTCGGCTTGGCTTATGAAATGCAGCGTCCTGAACTGGACGATCACGCTGTCATCGAGGAAACCATCGAGCAGGTCTGCCTGGCCGACGAGATGGGCTTCGATTATGTTTGGTTCGTCGAACACCATTTCCTCACCACTTTCAGTATGTCTCCGTGCCCGGAGGTCATCTTCGGCGCGTTGAGCCGCCTAACCAAGCGCATTCGCCTGGGATTTGGCGTCATCATCCTGCCCTATCACCATCCGGTGCGAGTTGCCGAGCGGGTGGCGATGGTGGACCATCTGACCAACGGCCGGGTCGATATGGGCACGGGCCGCAGCGCCGCCTACGAACAGACCGGCATGGGGATCGACCCTCGTGAAACCCGCGAAATGTGGGAAGAATCGTTGAAGATGATCCCCCAGGTCTGGGATTCCGACTACTTCGAGTGGGAGGGCAAGTACTGGAACGTGCCGCCGCGCCAGGTACTGCCCAAGCCTTACCAGAAGCCGCACCCGCCTATCTGGGTCGCCGCCCTGCAGCCGGCCACCTACGAACTGGCGGCGCAGCGCGGCATCGGCGTGATGGCCCTGGGCGTCAGCGCCCCGTCGGTGCTGGAGCCGCACATCGCCGCCTACCGGGAGAACATCAAGAAGGCCCAACCCGTCGGCCAGTACGTCAACAACCAATGGCTCAGCTCCGTTTTCGGCCTCTGCGGACCGGACAACGGCGCCACTCGCCAACTGTGCACCGACTCTCTCAAGACCTTCTTCGGTCCCGGGCGTCCTTACGTTCAGGACCAGAAGGACGTGTACGCCCGCCTGCTGGACCAGTGGGGCGGCATCCCCAACCACCTGCAGCAGAACTTCTCCCGCTACATCGACGTCCCTGCCGAGGGGGTTTCGGATGGAGACGGAGCGGTTGACTTGTCAGGAGGCACCGCGCTGGCCCAGAAGATCTGGGAGGAGTTCGACGCCGATACGCTGGCCGAGCGCGGCGTCATTGTCGCCGGTGATCCCGACAGCTGCATCAGGGCCGCCAAGCTGCACGAAGCCACCGGGGTGGACCAGTTGCAGTTCCTCATGGCCACGGAAACCGTCGCCCACGACAAGGTGATGGAATCAATCGAGATGTTCGGCAAGCACGTCTTCCCGGCGTTCCAGTAATTGCCGATGTCAGGCGACGCCGGCGGGCGTGATAGCATTAATCACGCCCCCGCCCACCAGTCTGAAGCAAGGACAACCGCGATGACCTCCGCCATACTGGAATTCGACCTGCCGCCGGAGCACCCCCTGCGACAGATACTGGACACCCTGGCCACCCACCCGGATGTGAAAGAGCCGCTGTTGGGCTTCCTGCTCAGCGCGGTGAATGAGCGCGTGGACGAAAATGCGAAAGCCGTTAGGGAGCTCCAGCGTTCTGTCCGCTTGTTGCGGCGTAACCGTTACGAACATCTTTGCCGCGAGGAAATCGGCGTGATTCTGGACGGATGGATTGACCGCCCAATACTCGCCTACCGAGACCGTATAGCTCTTTGCTACTCAACGCCCGGTGGCGTGAAATAATCAGCCGGGACGAGTACCAACTCGGCCTGCGGCATAGCATCATTGCCCACGAAACGATAGGCAAATCCAAACCGGCGCACTATGGGGTAGTTGAAGTGACTAGCGCTTGCAACCGTGCCATTTTGGAAATGACCGTAAAACGAGCCGAAATAATCGGACGCGCTATCGGCGCCAGAGCCGACGCTTTCGTTGTCACTAACCACAGTTGGCCGCCCGAAGTGAACGAAACCGCCCGGCAGTTGGGCGTGACCATCATCCGCCACGAAGCTCCCGAATACGCTGACTGTTAGCGGCGGGTTGGCAACCCGCCGCTACTACCCCGTCAAATCGCTCACCCGTGGAGCGACTTCCTCTGCGATTAGTCTCAGGCAGTCCATTTCCCACTGGTGATCGTCCGGGTCCTGGGTGATGCAGAGCATGTGCCCGAAGCCGCCCACCTCGTCATAAAGTTGCCGAATGCGCTGGGCGCACTCATCAGGATCGCCCACGATCCAGATGTTGTCCATCATGTACTCAACGGTAAGTTCGTCGTCGGTCATGTTGGGGTCAATCTTGGTGGCCTGGATGAGCCCTGACCCGAGACGGTTGGGCAACTGGTGTTGCAGGTAGTTGCGACCCAGCACGGCGTAGGCCCGCTCCCTGGCCTCCTCGCTGGTCTCCCCGACGAACACGTCGCGGCCGATGCGCCAGTCCGAGCGGTGCGCCTCGCGCCCGGCCTCGGCGGCGGCGTCCTCCACGGTGGTCCAATGGTCGGCGAGGTACTGCGGCGCCAGGTTGCTGCTGCTCATGGGTATCCAGCCCTCGCGCCCGGCCACCCGGATGCTGCTGCTTCCGATTGATGTAGCGGCGACGCCGATGGGCGGGTGCGGCTGCTGGAGCGGCTTCATGTGCAGGCCGCGTTCGAGGACGGGATCCAACTCCGGCGCTTCGATATTGAAAAACTCGCCGTGGTACTCGAACTTGCCCTCCGACGCCCACATACTAAGCACGATGTCCAGCACTTCGGCAGCGCGGCGACGCACATCGTCTCCCTGGCCCGGATCCATGCCGAACAATTGCAGGTCCGTGGGAATGGCTCGATGCCCGATACCCCAGTACAGGCGCCCCCGCGTCAGGTGGTCCAGCATGGCAATGCGATGCGCCAGTTCCACCGGGTTGTGAATGGGCAGCAACGTGACGCCGGTGGCCAGCCGGATGTTCTCGGTGAGCGCCGACGCTTTGGCGATCAAAAGGTCGGGGTAAGGCGCGTTCTCCCAACGCTCGGTGAGATGCTCGCCGATCCAGGCTTCGTGAAACCCCAGCCGGTCGGCTTCCTGCAACAAATCAAGGTCGCGGTCGTAAGAATCAGCGTAGGAACGGTGCGGTGGATGCAGGGGCATCATGAACAGGCCGAATTGCATGAGAGTGCTCCTTGGGCAGGGTCTGAGGCGGTTCGCAATGCCGCAAGGTTAGGGCTGCCGTTACGGTGTGTCAATGCTGGAATGCGGCAGTCGCCAAGCCGGTATGCTAAACTTTGCCGCAAGGGATGGAGGGAAACATTATGACGTCACAAATGGTTTCTGTTGGTCTCACCGCCACCGGCCTGGTGGCAAAGTGGAAAAGCTCGGATGCCTGGCGTCAGTACCGACATCCCTTCCATCTCCGTATGCGCCGCGCTCTGAGTTGGCTGGCCCGTGCCGAGCAGGAGAAGAGCGATCCTGACGCTGCTTTTATATTCTACTGGATTGCGTTCAACGCAATCTACGCCGACGACAGCGAAGAGACTTACGAACTTAGGGAGCACGAGAAGGTCGCGGATTTTTTCGCCACGATCGCGCCCCTAGACGATGCCAGAATCATATTCAACTCCATCTGGCAAGAACACAATCGGTCGATCCGTACGCTGTTGCAAAACAAGTACGTGTATGGTCCCTACTGGGCAGACAATCGGAATTGGCGCTGCAGGTTTGACGAAAGCATAAAAAAGGTCGATGACTATCTCCTAGCTCGCAAAACCGGCGCGATTCTCATCCAAGTATTTGAAAGGCTCTACGTGCTCCGCAATCAGCTCCTGCATGGCGGTGCAACTTGGTGGGGCAGCGTCAACCGGGAACAAGTGTGCGACGGGGCGACCATCATGGCGTACCTGGTGCCCCATTTCATCGACATTATGTTGGATCATCCGGACGTCGATTGGGGCTCTCCGGCGTACCCCGTTCGTGATTAACTCGCCCGATACCGTCCCATTGCCTCTCAAGCGAGTGTTTCACTATGCCCCTCTTCAAAAAACGTCGCCCCGGCATTGCCGTCATTGAGATGCACGGCGTCATCGGCGCGGCCATCCGCGAGCCCGATTATTCGCGCCTGCTGGAGCGCATTGGGAATAATCGCAAGATTGGCGCGTTGGTGCTGGATATCGACTCGCCCGGCGGCTCTGCCACCGCCAGCGACCTGCTATATGAGAACGTTCGCCGCGTCGCCGCCAAAAAGCCGGTGGTGGCTTACGTGCGAGGTTTGGGCGCGTCCGGCGGGTATTACATCGCTTGCGGGGCCGGCACCATTATGGCGTCGCGGGCCGCCCTGCTCGGTTCAATTGGCGTCATCTACTTGCGCCCCATCCTGCAACAGCTGTTCGGCAAGGTGGGCATTGAGTTTTCTGTGTTCAAGGCCGGCCGGCTCAAGGATATGTCCGGCTTCTGGCGTATGCCCACCGACGAAGAGGCGGAAAAGTTCCAGGGTCTGATCGGCAAAATGTACGATTTGTTCGTGTCGGTGGTAGCCGAAAGCCGTCGTTTGACCGACGAGCAGGTTCGGGAGTTGGCAACCGGGGAAGTGTACACGGCTCCCGAAGCTCAGGAGTTCGGTCTCATTGACCGGCAGGGCGGCTTTGACGACGCCATCGCCGAGGCGATGCGACAGAGCGGCGCCCGCCGCAAGATCCGGCATTACCGTCCCAAGCGTCCCCTTATGAGCAGATTGGGCGTTGGCCGGGCCTCGTGGCATTGGGCCGGCGTCAACGTGGTGGCCGGCCTGCTGGCCGGAGGAATCTACTTTATTGAACCGGGATTTCTCGGCGGCGGCTGGGCCGAGAACGATCGGTAGGCCCGGAAATCAATCCCGCGTCTTGGCTTCCTGCCACAGCGCTTCCTTGTCTGCCAGGGGCAAGGCGGTGAAATCCAGTCCCCGCTCCACCGCCAGCCGTTCCATCGTGCGGTAACGATTGCGAAACTTGGCATTGGCCTGGCGGAGCGCATCCTCGGCCTGTATGCCGGACCAGCGAGCCAGGTTCACGATGGCGAACAGTATGTCACCGAACTCGTCGGCCCGTTCCTCCGGCGTGGCAGCGACGCGAAACTCGCCGATCTCTTCAATCAGCTTGTCAAGGACGCCGACGACGTCGTCCCAGTCAAAACCGAAGCGGGCGGCTCGATCCTGGATCAGCTGGGCCCCGCTGAGGGCCGGCAAAGCCGCCGGGACGCTGTCCATCGCCGATGGCTCAGGCTTCCCAGCCCGGCGACGCTCCTCAGCTTTCAGTTGCTCCCAGTTCCGTTCCACCTGCCGAGCATCCGAGGCGTTTCCACCGGCGAACACGTGGGGATGCCGGCGGATGAGCTTCCGGTTGATGGCGGTCAGCACGTCGGCAATGTCAAAGTCCCCGGCTGCTCGTGCTATGTCGGCGTGGAAAACCACCTGCACCAGGATGTCTCCCAGCTCCTCAGCCAGTTCCGGCGGTTGTCCGCCGTCGATGGCTTCCAGGGTTTCGTAACACTCTTCCAGCAGGTTGCGTTTCAACGATTCGTGGGTCTGTTCAGCGTCCCACGGGCAGCCCCCCGGCCCCCGGAGACGGGCCACGATGTCGATGAGCGACTGGAACTCACCAACGCGTTCTTCCGGTATGGGAAAGTTGGATGCAGACAGGTTTGTTTCGCTCATGATGCGGCAATATACCACAGCCCATTGCTCCCGCCACCTCCCGATGCTACGGTGGCAAGGGTATGAACTGGCGAATGTTTCTCACCAGCGTGGCGCGGGGCTATTTGAAAACGGCCAACCCACTTGCCGTCCCCGCGGCACTCCTGCTCCTGGTAGCCGGTTCGGTCACCTGGGCGGTGAACGACCCCGGCCTTTACCACAACGGTTTTCAGCGTTATCAAGTATCCGCTCGTTCCGGAATTACCGATGCCGACTTGCCGGATATTGGCGCGGACCTGCGCCGCTATTTCAATACCGGGGCTGAACCCCTGGCAGTGCGCGCCAGCATCTACGGAATTGAGCAGGATGTCTTCAGCCGGCGGGAAATCCTGCACATGCACGACGTCAAGCGTCTGGTTCGCGGAACCTATTGGGTTGCCCTGGGGTCGGCGCTTTGGGTGGCGGCAACGTTGGCTGTCGGCTTCGTCATCAATGGCCGCGCGTACATCGGAACGGCGGCCCGCCTGTTAGCATGGAGCGGGGCGGTCACGCTGGTCGCCGTATTCGGAGTTGGATTGGCTGTGGTAGTCAACTTTGAACGGCTTTTCCTGCTGTTTCACCAACTCAGTTTTGCCAATGACTTGTGGATTCTGGACCCGCGCACGGACTACCTGCTCATCCTGTTCCCCGCGGGATTCTGGTTCGATGCCACCATGCGGGTCGCTCTGACTTCGGTGCTGGGCGCTTTGCTTCTGATGTCGGTGGGCGGCTCTATTCTGGCATATCTGCGATGGCGGGCCTACCGAAACGCATCGACCAGCGAATCATCCGGCGACCCGCAGCCCGGGCCTGGTTAAATGTTCCGGGGCGGGTTGCGAACCCGCCCCGAATGTCGACGTTGCAGTGACCGAATGAATGACGCGATTTAGTGGCCGCAGCCGCAGAATCCCCCGCATCCTCCGCCCACGGGAGACGGCATCGGCGCGCCGCCCAGGTCGGCCATGTCGCTGGCAAACCCGTCGCCCTTGCTGACGGCGGCGAACACGGAAATGGCGCGCTTGGCGGGCTGTTCGCAGTGTGGGCAATCGGCTCCGGTGGCCGACATCGACTGCAATTTCTCGAATTTGTGACCGCAGGTCGGACACGCATATTCATAGATAGGCATACTGGACTCCCCAGATTGATGATATGCCGACTATACCTTTCGGGCGCCTCATCGTCAAGGCGACACGTCGTCGGTATATACCGTGCTAAAATCCCGCTATGGTCAACAACCGGATTGCGCAACGGGTGGGCGAGGTCATGGTATCGCATACCCAGCGAATTGAGGCACAGTGTTACCGGCTGCACGCCGCGCCGCCTTTGGGAGCGCTGCTTCGTGTTGGCGAGCCTCCGACGTATGCAGTGGTCCGGGAAATCTGGCACGAACCCCTGGATCCGACACGACCGCTGGCCCCCCGGGGAGAGGCGCTGGAATCCGAGGAAGAAATCTACGCCGCCAACCCACAGCTGAGCGCCATGCTGACCACCAGGTTTGCGGCGGTGGTGGTGGGATATGGCAATGGAATGGACCTGCGCCCGGGCCTGCCCGATCAGCCTCCCGGACTGCACTCGTTTGTATTCCTTTGCGACCGTGACGAGTTGGCAAGTTTTGCCTCCGACCTGCGATGGCTCCGGCTGATGCTGTCCGACCGCACGCCGGCCGGAGACGCGGCGCTGGCGTTATTCCTGCGCCGGGCTGCGGATTCCGTTGACGACAGGCGCGGCTTTTTGAAACAGGCCGGGAAGGCAGTGGTTGCCGAATTGTTCAGCGAGCCCCTGCGGATGCAGGGGTTGTTGCGGGAAGTGCTGGCTTGACGCTGAACGGCGACGTGACCAACGGTTATGTTTCCCCCGGCCTGCGCCGGCTCGGGTTGGTCGTTGGCGGCTCCCTGTCCCGGGGGTTGGATGTACGCCTGGATACAGGGAACGGAGCATCCCTTGAGGATATCGCCGTCGGCTCGTTCGTGACGGTCCAGGGTCGTCGAAAGCGGTACTTTGCCGTGGTGACCGACCTGGAGCTGCGGGCGGTGGATGACAGCGTGCGTCATTTCCCTCCGGATACGCGGGATGGCTACCTCGCCGAGGTAATGGCCGGCACTATGGCCTACGGGCAGCTATCGGTGATGCCCAGCATGACCGCCGGCCTGGACGACTCCAGCGCTGGTCTTGCCGAGCAGGCCAAGTCGATACCGGAACACTTCGCTCCCGTCTTCGCCGCTTCCCAGGCCGACATTGACGCCGTGTTCAACCCGGAGAGGCGCAGCGCATTCGCGCTGGGTTCGCCGCAAGGGATGGACACGGCGTCCATTCGGCTGGATCTGGGAACGCTGGCCAGCCGGTCGGTAGGCGTGTTCGGCGCATCCGGGTCGGGCAAGACTTTCCTGGCGCGGATGCTGCTGGCCGGGCTGGTCAGGCAGGGCGAGGCGGTGTCCCTGGTCTTTGACATGGAAAGCGAATACGGCTGGCAGGGCCAGGACAACGACCGCCGGCGGCAGGTCAAGGGCCTGAAACAACTCTTCCCCAGCCGGGTGGTTACGTTCACCCTGGACGAGACAAGCAGCAGGAGACGCGGGGTTACGCCCGACGGCGTGGTGCGCATCGGCCATGACGAAGTGGAGCCGTCCGATATTGAAATCCTGCGCGAATCTTTACAGTTATCCGAGGTGGCGGCATCGGCAGCGTGGAACCTGCGGCAGCGTTTCGGCGCCGGCTGGCTGAGCGAGTTTGTCGGTCACGACGCCGCCGACCTTGGGGATCTGGCATCTGACATCGGAGTGAACCGGGCGGCGTTGGGCGCGTTGCACAACCGCCTGGCCCGGTGGAGCCGCTTCGGTTTTCTGTCCGAAACCGGCCAGGGCGCCGCCAGCGCCGGCGGCATAATCGAGCAGTTGGAGCGGGGCAATCACGTGGTTCTGGAATTCGGCCAGTACGGACGCGACACCTCAGCCTACGTGTTGGTCAGCAACCTGCTGACCCGTCGGATACACGATACCTGGGTGCGCCGCAAGGAGCTGTCCGACGGCGGCCAGGGCGACGAACCGCGTCCGCTGGTGATTTTCGTTGAAGAGGCGCACAAGTTCCTCACGCCGGAAATCGCGGCGCAGACCATCTTTGGCGCTATTGCCCGGGAACTGAGGAAGTACAACGTAACACTGATGATCGTTGACCAGCGGCCCAGCGGCATTGACTCCGAGGTGATGAGCCAGCTGGGAACCCGCCTGTCCTGCGCGCTGAACGACGACCGGGATCTGAATGCCGTGCTGATGGGAGCTCGGGACGCCGGCCAGTTGCGCAACGTGCTGGCGCGCCTGGACAGCAAACAGCAGGCGCTGGTGTTCGGCCACGCCGTGCCCATGCCGGTAGTGGTGCGGCCCCGGGACTACGACGAGACGTTTTACGCCGACATGGCTATTCCGGCCGGCATCGTCGGCGCAGCCGCGCTGCCCGAAACCGACGCAGAGCGGATGCAGCGGGAAATCGACGAGCTGTTTCCGCCGGAATAACCCACCTCCCGTCATTCCGGCGAAAGCCGGAATCCAGGAACCATTATGCAAGTCATCACCACTTGCGCCGAAATGTCCGCGCTATGCCGGACGGCGGCGCGTCCGCTGGGCCTGGTTCCCACCATGGGGGCCTTGCACGAAGGGCACCTGTCACTGACGCGGCAGGCTCGTCTGGATTCGGCGACGATGGCCGTGTCCATCTTTGTCAATCCGACGCAGTTCGGGCCGAATGAGGATTTCGCCCGCTATCCCCGCACCTTCGAGCGCGATTTGGAGCTGTTGGCGGCGCAGGGAACCGACTTGGTGTTTGCCCCACCGCCGGAGGAAATCTACCCCCCCGGCTTTGACACCTGGATAGAGCCGGGCGCGGTGGCGGAGGGCATGGAAGGCGCGGCCCGACCCGGCCACTTTCGCGGCGTGGCCACAGTAGTCGCCAAGCTGTTCACTATCACACGGCCCGACCGCGCCTATTTCGGCCAGAAGGACGGGCAGCAGCTGGCCGTCATCCACAAGATGACCGCCGACCTGAACCTGGGGGTTGAGGTAGTGACGATGCCGACGGTGCGGGAGCCGGACGGCTTGGCGTTGAGCAGCCGCAACGCCTACCTGACGCCGGAGCAACGGCAGGCGGCGCCGGCAGTGTACCGCGCGCTCTGCGCAGCGGAGGATGTCTGGCGAAGGGGCGAGAGAGACGGGGCCAGGATCCGACGAGCGGCCATCAACATCCTGGAACGCGAGACGTTGATAGACGCCGTGGATTACGTCAGCATCGTGGACGCCGACAGTATGCAACGGGTGTCAACCGTGCGCGATGACAGGCGGGCGATGGTGGCGACGGCGGTAAGGGTGGGGGCGGTGCGGCTGATTGATAACGTGGTGTTGGGGTGGAATCTGTGAATGAAGGATGAGCGACTATAACTAACGAAGTGGTTTTTGAAGTGCATAAAGCGGAGGAGGGCGGCTACTACGCCGCAGCGGTAGGGCATGACATCATTACCCAGGGCGATTCCTGGGAAGAACTGAAACTTATGGCGCAAGACGCTGTACTGTGTCATTTCGATGATGCGGCGATGCCCGGAACGCTGCGGCTGCGCTTGGTGAAAGACGAGGTGGTTGCCGTATGACGCTGCCCAGGTCTGGAAATCAGCCAAGACGAATTGCGCTGCATCTGTTTAGCGATTAGCGAGCGGTATGGGCGAGTGGGACGGTGCGGCTGATTGATAACGTGGTTTTGGCGGGCTACAATAGCTAACGCATCAGGCTTTTCACAAATCGGGGGGCGACAATGCCGGAGACAATCAAGGCCAGCGAGCAGAATCTGGATAGGGTGTTCTGCGATGATTACCTTTTTGAGATTCCTGTGTTCCAGCGGCCCTACGCTTGGACTACGGAACAAGTTGATGACTTGCTCGACGACCTGCTCTTTGCGATGCGCCGAGATGCTGAGGAACCGTATTTCCTGGGCAGCGTTGTCCTCATCAAAGAGGAGGATGCGCAAAGCCAGGTCGTTGACGGACAGCAACGGTTGACTACGCTGACGATGCTGCTGTGTGCGCTGCGGGAACTGGCGGATGGCGAATTGAAGTCGGCGTTGGATGGGCGTATCCGGCAGCAGCGCGATATACTTGCCGGGACGAAAGAGGTGGTTCGTCTAGGCCTCAGGAGTATTGACCGAGGTTTCTTTTACGACAATGTTCAAGTTGACGGCGGGATACCGGGTATGCTGGAAAAATCCCCGGCTCGGGAGACTGACAGCCAACAACGCATCTACGAAAACGTCCACTACCTGCACGGGAAACTAGACGAACTTGACGAAGAGGAACGCGCGCGTCTGGCAGTGTTTGTCATACGGCAGTGCTATCTGGTTGTAGTATCCACCACCGATATGACCTCTGCGTACCGCATTTTCTCGGTGATGAATGACCGGGGGCTTGACCTTTCGGCGACGGACATTCTGAAAGCGGAAATCATTGGCGACATTACCGATGCAGAAGAGCAGCGCGCTTACGCCGAGAAATGGGAAGTCGTTGAGCAAGAACTGGGTCGTGACCGGTTTGGCGCCCTCTTTACCCATATCAGAATGATTTACGCCAAAGCCAAGCCGCGCCGGAGCCTGCAAGAAGAGTTTAGAGAGCAAGTATTGGCGCACCATAAGAGCGCTGATTTCATTGAAAACATTCTGGACCAATACGACGATGCTTATAAGAGCGTGCTCGGTCTGCCGGATGGAATTATCCAAAGCACGCCGGGGATCAATGCTCATCTGCGGCATTTGCGCCGCCTCGACAACGTTGACTGGATTCCGCCAGCGATGGCGTTTTTCCATCGCAACCCAAATAAGCAGGACGAGCTTGCCCGGTTCACGAAAGACTTGGAAAGGCTGGCCTACGGGCTGTTCATCCGGCGCGCCAACATCAATGAGCGGATAAGCCGATATGCGGCAGTGCTGCGGGATATTGAGCGGGGCGATGCCATCTGGAAAAACGACGGGCCATTGCAATTGCGGGCCGAGGAGAAAGCCGATATTCTGCGGATATTGGACGGGCCGGTGTACACGTTGCCGCGAGTGCCGTTGCCATTGCTGTTGCGTCTGGACGGCCTGGTCGCCGAAGCCGGGGCGGCCTACGACTATTCGACAATTTCAATAGAACACGTCCTGCCGCAAAGCCCGTCAGAAGGCTCTCAATGGCGCGTCTGGTTCCCGGAGGATGCAGGGCGGGCGCAGTGGACGCACCGGCTGGCCAACTTGGTGTTGCTGTCATTCCGCAAAAACACCAGAGCGTCAAATTGGGAGTTTGAGCGCAAGAAGAACGAATACTTCCGTCGTGGCGGCGTTTCGCCTTTCGCGCTGACCACGCAAGTTGTATCCGAAATGGAATGGACGCCGGCAGTTTTGGAACGGCGGCAGCAAATGCTAGTTGACGCGCTCAAAAAGGAATGGCGGCTGGGGTAGCCTGCGGCCTGCAACGCCCTCTGGTCTAGCAGCGGTTTTCACCCAGGTGCAGAGGCCGTAGCGTCTTTCAAGCGTTCCAATATCCACGCGCGTGCTAGGGAGTGTCGTCAAATCGCCCGTCATCCGGCGGAAGCCGGAATCCAAGCGTTCTTGCGACTGAATACGTATCAGTGAGTGACGATTATGGGTTCCCGCTTTCGCGGGAATGTCGAAAAAATGCAATTGACGACACTCCCTAGCGTTTCGGCGCTTACGTCCAGGGAGTCCGCCTTTTCGCAGAGCTGCGTGATGGCCGCTCCGTCCAGAGATACCAGTATGGCGGAGGCCAAATTGGGGCTGACCTTTAGGTTTACGGGGTCGAGCTCATCCCAATAATCGGTAAAGTAATGGGTGTCCCAGAATTCGGCTTCTTCTTCCCGTGTTGCAAACTGCGGGATAGGGTCTTTGGCGGGATGTTGTTGCGCGCTCATCCTGTATGCTCTTGGTAGCGTCGGCGTTCGCGGCGACTGGACGGGCGGCTGCTGGCGTCGGCGCAAGGAGCGCGCAACGACAGGCTATTTGTCGGCCGCTATAACCTGCACCACCGGGTCGCCCGTTGCCACGCAGCTGTTCTGCCCATGGGTTCCTCCAGTTGCGGGGTCAATTCCGAAGGGAGCTTCCAGAGTTTCGTAACGGGTTTCCAGCCGGCCCGGTTGGAATATGCGGGGAGTGCCCAGGATGGTGCGAGAATCTGGGTCGTAGTCCGGCACGGCAACGCTTTTGGTGCGGTAGGTAGCGGCTACAGACAAACGGTCGTCGGCACGAATGATCCGCACCCGAGTCTTGGGCATTGACACCAACCCCAGAGGTTCGCCGGTGTCCGGGTCTATGATGCCAATACCTTCGGGGCCGGAGATGTCAAACAGCATACCGGGCCGCACGCCTTGATTGAGGCCGATGTTCAGGGCGACTTCACGGCTATTCAGGATTTTGGCGACTTTGCCCCGGATCGGCTTGACTTGCGTGGTCATTTTCGGACCTCTTGAGTGGCTGCTGCGCTTGCCATCGTGCCACAATCTCGTCGACGTCATCAGGAATTATATCCCGCCAGTCTTCTAGGGCGAAGTTGCCGGTTTCCAATTGCTCCGCGACGATAGCGTAAATTATTTCCAGACGCTGGTTGGGATTTTGCTCATTATAGCGTCCAATCCTGTTGAGCAACTGCTCCAGGCTTCCGTACAGGTTAAGGACTCGCCGAAACGCCGTGCGCGCGTAAGGTCGCTGCGATTCTCTGGCAGCCTGATGCGCCGACTGCCTGCCGAACAAGTAAGAGCCGAACAATCCCAAAGCCAACGATATAACTTGCCATAAAGCCAGCTCGACGACGGACATTGATTCACCTGCCGGTTTCAACGCCGCTACTACAACCATAGCGGTCGCTAATGCGATAGCGCAAGCCACGATTACGACCGCTGTGACCTTCACGATTTACTTCCCCATCAGACGCTCCATTTGTCCTCTCTACGACTCTACGACTGCGTCAGCTCCCGCACCGTTTCCATCAGGGCCGGTATCACGTTCTCCCAGTTGCCCACCACGCCGTAGCGGGCTTCTTTGAAGATGTTGGCGTCGGCGTCGCGGTTGATGGCTACGATGGCTTTGGAGCCGCTGCAGCCGGCCATGTGCTGGCTGGCGCCGGAGATGGCTACGGTGATGTAGAGGTCAGGGGTGATGGTTTTGCCGGTCAGCCCCACCTGGTAGTTGGCCGGCACCCAGCCGGAGTCCACGGCGGCGCGGGATGCGCCCACCGCGCCGCCCAGCAGGCCGGCCAGTTCTTCCAGCTGGGAGAACGGCTCGGGGCCGCCTAATCCGCGTCCGCCCGACACCACGATGCGGGCGTCCTCCAGCTTGATGCCTTCGGCCTCTTCCCTGACGACATCCACCACGCGGGTTCGGACTGCTGACGCCTCTATTTCCACCGGAAAGGAAACCGCTTCGCCGCTGCGGGATGCTTCGGCGTCCAGCGGCTCGTAGGTCTTGGGCCGGATGGCGGCGATCTGCGGTGTCTGGGTACAGCTGACCACCGCGATGGCGCTGCCGCCATAGACGGGGCGGTTGGCCAGGAGCCGGCCGGTGCCGGCATCGGCGGATACTTCCAGGCAGTCCTGCGCCAGGCCCACGCCCAGGCGGAAGGCCAGCCGGGGCGCCAACTCGCGGCCCTCGTTGTTGCGGGCGATGAGGATGATGCCCGGGTTGGCATCGGCGGCCAGGGCCTGCATGGCGGCCAGATACAGGTCGGGGTGGTAGTCGGCCAGGGCGGGATTGGTAACAGCATAGGCTTTATCCGCGCCGTGGGCGATGGCCTGCTGGGGCGCGTCGCCGGCGTCGGCGCCGATGATGCCGATGGCCAGTTCCTGGCCCAGCGTGTCGGCCAGCGCGCGGCCGGCGGCCAGGAGCTCTTGCGCGGTGGAGGCCAGTTGCCCGTCGGGGGCCTCGCCGAAAACGAGAATGCCGGTAGCGTCTGCCATTAGTGTTTATCTCCGTGGGTTGGCGTGTCCTTCTCATCGTCATTCCGGCTTTCGCTGCAATGATGATGCGGTGCTTGGAATGGCTGGGCTAGATGAGCCGGTCTTCGCGCAGCTTAAGGGCCAGTTTGCGGGCCGCATCAGCATCGTCGTCGCCTTCTATGATCTCGCAGTCCTGGTCGCGCTGGGGTACGAACAGGTCATGCAGTGTGAGGCGCGGTTCCATCTGGCCCGCGTCCAGGTCAAGATCGCCGGTGGTCCAGACGGTGGGACGCTTGCGGGTGGCCGCCATGATGCCGCGCAGGGTGGGATAGCGAGGCTGGCCCAGCTCGTTGCTGACGGTCACCAAAGCGGGCATATCGGCCTCGACCACCTCAAAACCGTCCGGGGCGAGGCGTTCCACTACGACCTTGTTATCCTGCACGTCAACCTTCTTGCCCAGGGTGACGCAGGCCATGCCCAGCGTCTCGGCGACGCCCAAGGGCACCTGTGCGTTGTCCCAGTCGGAAGCCTGCCGGCCGCAGATGATGAGGTCGAAACCGCCCAGCTTGTTTATGGCGGCAGTGAGCAACTGTACGGTGAAGAAAGAGTCCACGGAGTTGGCGAAAGCGTCATCCTGCAATAGCACCAGTTCGTCGGCGCCCATGGACAAGGGCTTCTTCATCACGTCCAGGGCAAAGGCGGTGCCGGAGGATATAACGGTGACGCTAGCGCCCTGGGCGTCTTTGATTTGCAGGGCAGCCTCCACGGCGTTCTCGTCGAACCCGTTGACAACCGGAGGGATATTCGGCGGCGGGACAACCTGCTGTAAGTCGGAGTCGATACGGAAGGCGGCGGCTGGCATTTCGGGGTCAACGACCTGCTTGGCCAGCACGCAAATGTTCACGGGCATCAGGAATTTGCTCCCATGTGCGAAGGGGATAGAACTGTGTGAAAGTTATCACTAGCCTATTCCAGTGTCAAACGGCGAGCCACGCTGGGGTGTGCGCCAAGATTCAGGCAGGACTGGGTTGGGGATGGGTGAGAGGCCAGATGGCGTCCCAGCGGCCACTGAGCAGGTGGGTTCGCAAATTGAGCGCTGCCTGAGCCCCGGCCTTGGTCCAACGCATCCCCGCCTGTTTGAGCCGCGCCGCGATTGCCCGCTTGCCGGCGCTCTCCACCGTGCCGCTGCCGATAGGGTAGCCTTGAGCGCGAACTGGGCGTAGCGCATCCGATGCTGATTGGTCTCGAAGTAGGGGACCTCCGATGTTGCTCCCCCAGCTTGCAGCGGAGCCAATGCGCTGCCATGACAGATGGCGGCGCCGGTCTATTTCGGCACGGCCCTGATGGTTTCCAAATGGCTGAAGTTGCTGGCGGCAGTGCCGGGAAACTTGTACTCGGCGATGATGTTGGGATCTATCGCCACCTGGAAGAAGATCCAGAGAAGGGGAATGGTAGCGAAGTTGTCAAACTTCTCGTTTCCGATTTCCCTGATGAGGCGATCCCGCTCCGCTGGGTCCAGAGTAAGCGACAGTTCTTCCCAGGTCTCGACAATTGAAGTGGTTTCGTACTGGTGCACCACACCGTCAGGAAGGTTGAAGAGGCGTACCTGCTCCTGTAGTGGGCGGCGCACGGTCCGGAACGGGGCGATGAAACCATGGAACTGCTTGGTACGGTACTGGGGTCGAATGGCGGAGAATTCCAAACTCACGATTTCCACGTCGATGCCGATTTGCGTCCAGAAAATGCTGATGGCCTCCGCGATGTCGGGTAATTCCGGTACGCCGGGCAGCGTGTGGGAGCCGTAAATCTTCAACTTGAACCCGTCCGGGTATCCGGCCTGAGCCAGCAGATCCTTGGCCGCTTCGGGGTCGTAGCCGTATTCGTCTTCCCACCGGGTTTCCCATTCCGGGTTCCATCCGGGCAGGGTCGGATGGTAGCCGTGCACGAGCATGGGCGCGCCGCCCTGCTTGAAGATGAACTCGTTGATCTCGTCGCGGTTGACGGCCTTGTTCAATGCCTTTCGCACCAGCCGTCCGTTCTCGCCGGGGTCCTCCCACGGCGCTGCATTAGCCGCGTCGTAGGCTTCATCTCCGGGGATGTAATACTGGCCGCCCATCTTGAGCCAGGTCAAAATGGCGCCAAGGCCGCTCTGCGAGATCGCCATCCCTTCCGCCACCGCCTGGGCAAGCACGTCCCGAGGCAACTCGGCCATCTGAGCTTCACCGGTGAGCAGCATCGCCAGGCGGGTAGCCGACTCGGGCGCCCATACCTGTTCCATCTCGAGGAAGTCCGGTTCGGGAATTCGCCAGTGCTCATAAGGCACACGTTCATAGGATATGGACTGGCCCACCTCGCGCTCCAGGTACTGGTAAGGACCGGTGCCAATTAGGCGCTGTTCCAAACCCTCCTGTCCTTCCTGATCCCATTGGCTCTTGCTGAGCATTACCAGATCCCCGCTCAAGGAAAAGAAAAAGTCCAGTCCTGGGTCAGGCTTGTCCAATCTGAAGATTACCGTGTAGTCATCGACCACCTCCACATCCTGAACAGTGGTGGCCCAAGTGTTGCGGAAGCTGTTGAGGTTATCTTCGCCGGGTCCCATGAGATTTCTCATGTGGACGACGTCCTTGGCATCAAACCCGCCAAAGTCGGAGTGAAAAACGACGCCTTCCCGCAGTTCCATGGTCCAGCTTTTGCCGTCAGCGGCCATTTCCCAGTCGGTAGCCAACATGGGAATGTACTCGCCGGAGTCAGGATCAATATCCAGCAGTGTTTCCACCATGGGACTGAGCTGGGTCAGCAGGCTGCGCGGGCCGGTCCAGGGGAGGTTCGTTTCCTTGGGCGGAATGGTAAAGGCGATGCGCAATCGGTCCACTTTCGCCGCCACGGGCCCGGATGGCTGCGCGGCGGTTTGCGGCGTGGCCGTGGCAGACGGAGCGGCGGCCTGAGCCGGCTGGGCGGGCGCGGTAGCCTGGCCAGACGCAGGAGCGGCCGGGGCAGACTGACCGGAGGGTTGCGCGGGCTGAGCGGATTGAGCGGCCGGCGCGGCCGACTGCGACGCAGGCTCTGGCGCGGGGGCCGTACCGCCACAGGCGATGATCAGCGACAGGAGCAGCAGCAGAGGCAGGAATACCAGCGGCTTCAATTGCATGGGACGGAGACTCATCTTGATACCTCCTCTTCGCGTTGAACCGTTCCCGGTTGTCGGTTTACGGCCGGCGGTTACACATTCCGCAACTTGGGGTCCAGGCGATCACGCACCCAGTCGCCAAAGAGGTTCAGGGAAAGCACGGTCAGCAGGATTGCAACGCCGGGGAACATGGCAACCCACCAGGCCTCGACAATGAGTTCCCGGCCGTCGGAGACCATCAGGCCCCAGGCCGGCGTTGGCTTGGGTATGCCGGCGCCCAGGAAGCTGAGGGTGGCTTCCAGCAGGATGACCTGGCCGATCTCCAGCGTGCCCAGCACGATCACCGTGTTCACCACGTTGGGGAAGATGTGGCGGACCATGATCCGGAAATTGGATGCCCCCGCCACCCTGGCCCGGGCGACGAAATCCTGGGCCTTGATGCTGAGGGTGTCGCCGCGCACCATGCGGGCGTAGCGAGACCAGAAAATGCCAGCGACCACGGCGATTACAGTCCCGAAACTCGCTCCAATCGCCGATACCAGCACCAACGCCAGCAGGATGGCGGGAATGGATAAGCCGATATCTACGATGCGCATCACCAGGTGGTCCAGCCCGCCGCCGAAGTATCCGGCAGCCAGTCCCAAAGCGGTACCGATTACGCCGGCGATGAAAACGGCAATCAGGGACACGGTCAGAGAAACCCGGGCGCCATAGATAATGCGGCTGAGCATATCGCGACCCTGCTTGTCCGTGCCCAGCACATGGTTCCACGACCCGCCCGGCTTGATTTCGACACCGTTCTTTATCTCAGGGGCGGCCCAAACCGGCGGCTGCAAGCGATTGCGCAAGCTGCCCGCCAATGGGTCGTGCGGAGAGATCTGGGCCGCGAAGATAGCCGGGATGATGAGCACGATCAGCAGGATTGCGATGGGCAACACCGGGAACTGTCGGAGTTGCAAAACCGCACGCCAGGTACCCGATCTCGTAACTGCCGGCAGTCGAGTCGGTAATGCGATATTTGCCATGCTTTCCCCTCTGTGTTGCGTCCTTGACGGCTGTCTCGCCTTAGGCGTGGTCAGTCATATCGGATGCGGGGGTCGAGATAAGCGTACATAATGTCAACCAGCAGATTGGCGAGGATGTAGATGGTGGCGAAGAAGAGAACCACCGTCTGCACCACTTGGAAATCGCGAGCCCGAACCGCGTCGATAGCCAATAGTCCAACGCCGGGCCAGGCGAATACGGTTTCGGTTACCACTGAGCCGGTCAGGAAACTCCCCAGGATGAGACCGAAATAGGTGAGGGGCGTGATCAAGGCGTTCCGCAGGCAGTGCTTCCAGATCACCGCGCGCTCCGAAAGTCCCTTGATCCGCGCCAGCTTCACGTACTCGGTGTCGAGCACCTCCAAAAGCGAGGAGCGGGTGAGGCGCATGATCGCAGCCACCTGGAACAGGCCGAGAGCGATGGAAGGCAGGATCATGTGCTTAATCCCGCCCTTGCCCGAAGTTGGCAGCAAGTCCAGTTGCACAGCGAATATCCACATGAGAACGATGCCCAGCCAGAACGACGGCAACGATTGACCCAGCAAGGCAACTACCTTGCCCAGATAGTCGATACCAGTGTCTTTCTTGACTGCCACGATCACGCCAATGGGAAGTGAGATCACGACACTCATCACCAAGGCGAGGGAAGCCAACTGTAACGTGGCCGGGAACCTGCTGACCACCAACTCCCGGGCGCTCTTGTCCTGCCACTTGAAGGAGTTGCCGAAGTCGCCCTGGAGGATGTTGGCAACGTACTTGAAGTATTGGATGGGCAGAGGCTTATCCAATCCCCAAGCCTGCTCCACCCGGTCAAAATCCTCCTGGGTCGCTTCGATAGGCAGCAGGACATCCAGAGGGTTGCCCGTAATCCGCGCCAAACCGAACACGATGATACTGATGGCCACCAGGGCAATCAGGGAGTGAAACACGCGGACTATGATGAAACGCTGCATGCGCATTCCTCATGAGGGCCTCTGCCCCTGTACCACATACGCACCGCCTCATTTAAGGGCGTGTGGCAGGGTAACGTCGATTCCGGGATTAGTCAACTATTTCAATGCAGAATATTGCATTATTTGAGAATTATTTCACGATTATTGATTCAATTACGGATTTTAATAACGATTACAGGTAACGCGCCAGGCACGATTAGGATCAGCGACCGGTCACCGTGTTTCGGTTCGCCCTGCTATAATTTTTCACGCCATCAATCGAGACGGGCCAATCTGTATGCTTATTCTGGGTATCGAAACTTCCTGCGACGAAACCGCGGTCGGCGTGGTTGAAGACGGCCGCCTCTTGCGTTCCAACGTGATCGCCTCCCAGGCGGCGCTGCACGCAACCCACGGCGGCGTGGTGCCGGAACTGGCTTCGCGCCAGCACATCCGCGATATGCAGCCCACCTTGCATCGAGCCCTTTCCGACGCCGAAATTGCCCTGGAGGACGTGGACGCCGTTGCCGTCACCCATGGCCCCGGACTGGCCGGCGCCCTCATCAGCGGCGTCAACACGGCCAAGGCTCTGGCGATGACGCTGAACGTGCCGTTGCTGGGCGTAAATCACCTGGAGGGGCACATCTACGCCGCCTGGCTGGCAGCCGCCGGCCCGGCGCCGGCCCCGGATCCGTCCAGTGAACCGGGGTTCCCCCTGGCCTGCCTGGTCGCGTCCGGCGGGCATACCGACCTGATCCTGATGGAAGGCCACGGCGACTACCGGTTGGTGGGCCGCACCCGCGACGACGCCGCCGGGGAAGCGTTCGACAAAGCGGCCCGGGTGCTGGGTCTGGGCTTTCCCGGCGGTCCCGAGATCCAGAAAGCCGCCGAGTCCCTGGCAACCTTCGAAGAGGATGACAACAACCACAGCCCACGCCAGGAGCAGGCGGCGGCGGCTCTGCCCCGGGCGTGGATGAGGAACACCATGGATTTCAGCTTCAGCGGAGTAAAGACGGCCCTGCTGCATCGCGCTCAAGACGTTGGGCTGTATCCGCCGCCGGAAACGGATGACCCCGACGCCGACCGGCTGATCGCTCAACTGGCCCACCAATTCCAGGAATCCCTGGTGGACGTGATGACTGCTAAATTGCTGGCCATGGCCGAACGCTACCATGCCCGGGGGCTGATACTGGGCGGCGGCGTGACGGCCAACGCTCGGCTCAGGCAGCGCGTGCTGGCCGATTCGCCCCTTCCGGCAGTCATACCTCCGCCCGTGCTGTGTACCGACAACGGGGCCATGATCGCCGCCGGGGCTTTCTACCAGTACCGGCGAGGCGACATCGCCGACATGACCCTGGACATTGACCCGTCGCTGCCCTTCGGCCAGACCGGATAGGGACGGCGCTGCCGCGGCGCGCCCCGTCCCGTCGCATTTACAATGCCAAGGCCAGGAATTACCATTCAAACTGCTATCATGTCCCAGACCATCGAACCACCGTCGCCCGAACGGGAGGACAACTTGGGCAGCCTGGAGGCCAATCTGGCCAGCCGGCGAGCCAAGTTGTCCCGCATCCGCGAGCGCGGCATAGATCCTTACCCGCCCCGCGTCCAGCGCGATTGCAGCGCCGCCGAAGCGGTGGCCCGTTTTGAGGAATCCGAAGCCGCCGGCCAAACTGAAAGCGTAGCCGGTCTCCAGCTGGCCGGGCGCATCGTCTCCATGCGTGTCATGGGCCGCGCTGCCTTCCTGGACCTGCGCGACGCATCGGGCGTGGTGCAGGCCATGTTGCGCCAGAACGTCCTCGGCGACGAATATGCCCTGCTGCAAGACCTGGACCTGGGCGACTTCCTGGGCGTATCCGGCGACATGATGCGCACCCGCACCGGCCAGCCCACCATCGAAGTCCGCTCGTTGACCGTCCTCGCCAAGGGGATGCGCCCTCTGCCCGAAAAATGGCACGGCCTCAGGGACGTGGAAACCCGCTACCGCCAACGCTACCTTGACCTCATCGCCAACCCGGAAGTCGCCGATACTTTCGTCCAGCGCAGCCGCATCATCAGCGGGATCCGTCGGTTCCTGGACAACCGCGGGTTCGTTGAAGTGGACACCCCCATCTTGGTGCCCATTCCCGCCGGCGCCCACGCCCGCCCGTTCATCACCCATCACAACGCCCTGGACGAGCAGCTGTACCTCCGCATCGCCACCGAGCTGTACCTCAAGCGTCTCATCGTAGGCGGTCTGGACAAGGTGTACGAAATCGGCAGAGTCTTCCGCAACGAGGGCATCGACCAGGACCACAACCCGGAGTTCACCCTGCTGGAGTCCTACGAAGCCTATGCCGACTACAACGCCGTAATGGAAATGGTGGAGTCGCTGGTGGCAACCCTGGCGCAGGACATTCACGGCGGGATGCAGGTTGCCATGGGCCACGACATTATCGACTTCACGCCGCCCTGGCCTCGCGTGTCCCTGCGGGAGGAACTGCGGCGGCGTAGCGGAATAGACCTCGAGGATTACCCGGACGCCGAGTCACTCACCCGCATCGCGTGGGATCTGGGCCTGGAACCCGGGCCCAGAGAGGCGCGGGGACGCCTCATCGACAAGATGCTCTCCGTGTACGTAGAGCCGCACCTGATTCAGCCCTCTTTCCTCATTGATTACCCTGAGGATATGTCGCCTCTGGCCAAGGGACATCCCGATAAGCCCGGCTACGTGGAACGGTTCGAAGCATTCGCCGCCGGCATGGAAATCGCCAACTCCTACACCGAGCTGAACGATCCCGAGGTTCAGCGCGCCCGCTTCGCCGCCCAGGAACACCAGCGCGACGCCTACGGCGACGAGGAGGCCGACCGCGCCGACGCTGACTTCCTCACCGCCCTGGAATACGGTATGCCCCCCACCGGCGGCCTGGGCATCGGCATCGACCGCCTGGTCATGCTCCTCACTGGCCAGTCCACCATCCGCGATGTGCTATTATTCCCGCAGATGCGCTCCCTCTCCAACGACGGCGGAAACGCGGCGCCGCGCGATGAGGAATGACGGAACAGGGTGACTGGCATGGCTACTACGAATGTCGGAACCAAAACCGAAGCGCAACCCACCCCGCCGGCGGCTTCCGGTCCGGTTCACCTCGACGGGATGTGGCCCATCCGGCTGCGGCTGCCCGAAGCGGTGGTAGCCGCCGGTCCGGAAGCCTGTGAGGATTGGTTCTGGGACATCGCCCTGGTCAACCGGGAATGCCTGTGGGCGATGGAACTGAACGCCTACGGGGAACTGGAGCTGACGCCAACTTTTTCGTATTCAGAGATGCGCGAGTCCCGAACGTTTTTTGAAACGGAGGTGTGGAACCGCAGTGTCGGCAGCCCCGGCATGACAACCGGGCCAAACGCCGCCTATAGGTTGACCAACGAGGCGCTCCGCAGCCCGGACGCCGCCTGGACGGCCAGTGAAAACATCCTCCCGCCGCGGACGGAGCCGCCAAAAACTTGGGGATTCCGTCCCGATTTCGTCGTCGAAGTCCGTTCCGATTCCCAATCCAGCATTGGCGCCCTCCTTGCCAAGATGCAAGAATATATGGACAACGGCGCGAAGCTCGGCTGGTTCATCGACCCCCTCGAGCGCACCGTCCGCATCTACCGCGCCGGCGCTGACGAACCGGAACTGTTGGCTGACCCGGAGACCCTGGACGGTGAAGATGTGCTGCCCGGGTTCGTCTTTCAGGTAAGGAAACTAATCTTCGACCTTGTTTAGCGCCTGATTTTATGCTCTCTCTTGAACAGATTCGCAACGAAACCGACTCGGTGCGCGCCGCCCTGGTACGCCGCGCCGAGAACGAGGACTGCCTTGACGAAATACTGGCCCTGGACGCCCGACGCCGCGCCGCCATCACCGAGGGCGACGAGCTTCGCGCCCTCCGCAACCAGGCGTCCCGCGAGATCGGACGCGCCCGATCCCAGGGCGGACCGCCGCCCGAAGACGTGGTGGCTGAAATGCGGCAGATCGGCCAGCGCATCAGCGAGTTGGAAGACGACGTGCGCTCGATGGACGCGCAAATCAATGACGCCATGCTTGCGCTCCCCAACCTGCCCCACCCCAGCACGCCCGACGGACACGACGAAACCTCCAATATCGTCCTGCGTCACTGGGGCGAACCGATTACCCTGGACTTTGAGGCGCAGCCCCATTGGGACCTGGCCGAGCGCCTGGGTATCATCGACTTCCAGCGCGGGGTCAAGCTCGCCGGCAGCCGTTTCTACACCCTGAACGGCTACGGCGCGCGGCTGGAGCGGGCCATCATCTCCTGGATGCTGGACTTGCACGGCGGCGAGCATGGCTATAACGAGGTGGCGCTGCCCATCCTCGTCCGCCGGGAGATCATGGAAGGTTCCGGCAATCTGCCGCTGTTCGCTGACAACCTGTACCACGACGAAGAGGACGACCTGTGGCTGATTCCCACGGCGGAAGTCCCGGTGACCAACCTGCACCGGGACGAGATACTTTCCGCCGACGAATTGCCGCTGTACTACGTCGCCCACACGCCCTGCTTCCGGCGCGAGAAAGCCGCCGCCGGCCGAGATACCCGGGGCATCAAGCGTGTCCACCAATTCAATAAGGTTGAGATGTACAAGTTCGTCTCGCCGGAAACTTCTTTCGACGAACTGGAGTCATTGCTCGGCAACGCCGAAACCGTCTGCCGGCAGCTCAACCTGCCTTACCGTATCCTGCAGCTCTGCGCCGGCGACATATCCTTCCCATCTGCCAAATCCTACGACATCGAGGTCTGGGCCGCCGGATCCCAGGAATGGCTGGAAGTCTCGTCCTGCTCCAACTGCACCGACTTCCAGGCCCGCCGCGCCAACATCCGCTACCGGCCCGGCGTGGGCGAGCGGCCTCGTTTCGTGCATACCCTCAACGGCTCCGGCCTGGCCCTGCCCCGCGTCATCATCGCCATACTGGAAAACAACCAGCAGCCCGACGGTTCGGTGATTATCCCGGAGGTTTTGCGGCCCTACACGGGGTTTGATGCGATACCGGCGGGGTGATGGGAATGGCCGAAATGTCGCCAGAGGAATGGGCTAGAGTGATTATTGACCGGCTACTGGAGCAAGCCGGCTGGACCTTTGACGTGGAGGAATACGCGCCGGGGTCGGAGCGCTCCGGATTTGCCGACTACATACTTTACGATAGGGCAGGAACAGCCAGCGCACTGCTGGAAGCGAAACCGGCGGAGTCGGATGCGCTGGCAGGAAAGGAACAAGCCCGGGAGTACGCCAACTCGTTGGGCATTCCGTTGGTGATTCTGTCGAATGGCCGGGAGCATTACGTGTGGGACACGCGGGCCGGCAATCCCAAGCGGGCGTTGCCGATTCCGTCACCGGAGGCGGTTGCCAGCGCAAGCAGCAGGCCGCCAGTGGATCGGGAGCTACTCTGGACTACGGAAACGGGCAAGTCGTACCTGCGCCGAAAGGCGGAAGGCGACCGAGACTTGCGACAATATCAGGCCGACGCCATTGCGGCAGTGCAGCGAGGGGCAGAGGAAGGAGAAACGGCGTTCCTGCTGGAAATGGCGACGGGGACGGGCAAGACGACGGTGGCAGCCGCCCTCTGCTTTCTCTACCTGAACACCGGGAACGCGCGACGCATCTTGTTCCTGGTTGACCGCATTGAGCTACGGCAACAGGCTGCGCTGGACATCCGCAACGCCATCAATGACCAGTACACGGTGGCGGCATATGAAGGCAACGACAATCACGACTGGAATAATACCCGCATCACCGTGGCCACGATACAGTCGCTGGAAGCGCTGCACCAGCACGGAACACCGATACCTGCCGACCATTTTGACCTGCTAGTGGCCGACGAAGCGCACCGTTGCATCAGCGGCCCGAACCATCGCCGGCTTTTTGAGAGGTTTCAGGCTGAGAAAATCGGCCTGACGGCGACACCGCGAACATTCGTCACCAACGATGCGGTCGGGGATGATGACCAATCTGCGGCGGCGCGGGAGCAGATGGCCATCCGGGATACTTATCTGGCGTTCGGCCTGAACCCGGGCGAGCCGACCTATTCCTACACGATAGAGCAGGGAGCTGAGGACGGCTACTTGGCGCTGCCCACGGCGGTTGACGTGCGCACGGAAGTAACCGAAGCGCTGATGTCGGAAGAAGGGTACGAGGCGACGATAGCCGATTACGAAAGGGACGAGGGGGAGCGGCAGCTCACATACCATATCGGCGACTTTGCCAGGACTTTTCTATCGCAGGGAACCAATGAGGAATTCGCGCGAGTGTACGTCAGGGAGGCGTTGCGGGAACCCGGTACAGAGCTAATCGGCAAGGGCATCATATACGCGGTGAGCCAGCAGCACGCGGCGATGTTGACGCAAGCGCTGAACGAAGTGGCGGAAGAGACTTGGCCCGGCGTGTATCAGTCGGACTTTGCGGCGCAGATTACTTCGGACGTGCGGCACGCCAACGACTACGGCGAAAAGTTCAAAAACAACGCTCTGAACGGCAGGCACCCGGCCATTTCCGGTTACCAGACGTCCAAGACGCGGGTCTGCGTCACGGTGGCGATGATGACCACGGGCTACGATTGCCCGGACTTGTTGAACATCGTCGTCTGCCGGCCCATCAAGTCGCCTACGGACTTCACGCAAATCAAAGGGCGCGGAACCCGTCGTTACGACTTCCGGGAAAACTATACCGACCCGGTGGTGCGCCAGCGGATGAAGCCACAGCCCAAGGAGCGGTTCCGAATCATTGACTACTTCGGGGTTTGCGAATACCACCACGAAGGGCATTACTACGAGCCGCGAATCACGATACCGCCGGAGCCCAAGCCGGATGACGGCGACGGAGGGAATGGCGACCGGGAACCGCCGCCGCCCAGAGGCGCCTACATACGTCACGGAGAGGACGAGGCGACCCGTCTGACGCGGCTGACTTTCCACAGCGACGCCAGGCGAATAGCGGAGCGCGCGGAAGACCTCCGCTACACGTTGCGGCAGGAACAAGAGGCAAGTAACCGGACCATCGCCGAAGCTTTCGAGCAGTATCTGGTTGAGCGCCCGGTCAGCGACGAGGCCGCGTTGGAAAACATGAGGGCGGTGTTTGAAGCCTACGCAGCGGATGATGACGTGCGGCGGATTATCGACAGCAAGGATTTCGGCTCGCTGGAAGGCACTGCGCTGGAGTTTTGGAAATACCGGGATACCCCGGCGGAGCATCGGGAGGCGATACCCGGTTACGTGCGCGAGCATTTGCTGAAGGATGAGGCGGCAGCCTGATGACGATACGGAACCAGGATACCAGGGACATCATCAACACGGCGCGGGATTTGCTGGTGGGCAAGGTGCCGACGCCCATTGACCAGTGCGAGGAAATCACGCGGGCGTTGATTTACAAGTACATCAGCGCCCTGGACCTGGAAAGCATTGGACTAGGCGGCAAGGTCAGCTACTTCACCGGCGACGGCGAGGAACTGCGCTGGGACAGTATGATGGCACCGGAGCAGACCGCCAACAGCATTCAGCGGCTGTACGCCAGGGGCTTGGAGATGCTGGGCAGATCGACGGACATTCCGGCGGCGTTCCAGACCATATACAAGGACGCTTACCTGCCCTACAACGACGCGGTGGTGCTGCGGGACTTTCTGCAAACCGTTGACCGCTTTGACACCGACGACACGGAGCAGATCGGCGACGCCTACGAGATGATGCTGCAAACCTTCGGGGCGCAGGCGGCGGCGGGGCAGTTCCGCACGCCGCGGCACATCATTGACTTCATCGTGGGCATCGTCAATCCGCAGAAGCACGAGACGATACTGGACCCGGCCTGTGGCACGGCTGGGTTTCTGGCGTCGGCTTACCGGCACGCCGGGAAGTCTGACCGGTTAACCGCGCAAGACCGGGCGATGTTGGCAGAGAACACCGTGGGCTACGACATATCGCCGCAGATGACGCGCATCGCTACGGTGAACCTGTACCTGACCCACCGGCAGGAGCCGAAGGTTGCGGTGTACGACACGCTGACCAGCGAAGAGAAGTGGAACGACCACTATGACGTGATACTGGCCAACCCGCCGTTTATGTCGCCCAAAGGCGGCATCCGTCCTCATGGCCGCTTTTTCACCAACAGCAAACGCTCCGAAGCGCTGTTTGTGGATTACATCATGGGCCATCTGAACGAAGGGGGCCGGGCCGGCGTCATCGTGCCGGAGGGAGTGATTTTCCAGAGCCAGCGGGCGCATACGCAGCTGCGCCGCCTGCTGGTGGAGACTGCGCTGGTCGCCGTCGTCTCCCTGCCGGCCGGCGTGTTCCAGCCCTACAGCGGCGTCAAAACCTCCATCCTGATTATGGACCGGGCCCTGGCGCCAAAGGCCGGCGGCATCGCCTTTTTCAAGGTGCAGAACGACGGCTACGACCTGGGAGCGCAGCGACGGTCCATCGCCGCCAATGACCTGCCAACAGTGGCCGCCGAAATTGCGGAATACATGCGCCGCCTGCGGGCTGGCGAAAGGCTGGACGGCTACGCGCCGACGCTGGGGCAGGTGGTGGCGAAAGAGCGGATTGCGGACGGCGGGGAGTACAATTTGAGCGGGGAACGGTACAAAATGACTATGGGTGAGCAATCGCCGTACCCAATGGTCAAATTAGGCGAACCCGAATTGTTCGATATTGTCAGCGGCGGGACGCCGGACTCACAGACTGCGGAATACTGGAATGGCAACATTCCTTGGATAACGTTAGTTGACCTGCCGGCCGGCAATCTCATTACCGAAATCAAGGCGACGGAACGTACGATAACCAACGCTGGACTGGCCAAATCCTCCGCCAGAATGCTGCCAGCGGATTCGGTGGTCGTATCATCCCGGGCCACCATCGGACGCATTGGCATCAACCGGATACCCCTGGCGACCAATCAAGGGTTCAAGAACATCGTCATCAAGGACAAAACACGGGCGATGTCGGAATATGTGGCGCACGCGATAACAAAGCTCGTGCCAGTGATGGAGGCGCAAGCCAGCGGAGCCACCTACAAGGAAATCACCAAGACGAAGTTTGCCCAACTGGAAATACCCTTGCCGCCGCTGGAGGTGCAGCGGGAAATCGTGGCAGAGATTGAGGAGTATCAGCGGGTGATTGATGATGCTCACGACTTGGCGCGGCGGATGCAGGGGCGGGTCGACGCGGCGGTGGGACGGGTGTGGGCTAAATGAGATGATCGACAGGTTTAATCCTGTTCGTCAGGCCAAATATCAAGCAGAGTAATATCCCAGCCGGTGCGTACGCCCTGAATAATTACACGTAAATCCCACATAGGACGCACAATGTCGTTCATCAAACCTTGCGGTACGTGTACGGTGTGAGTCTGCCGGCCGTCAATGACACGTATAATGTTGTCATCGTCGTTCAAAGCATCCGCGTGGCGCAGGATTCCGCGAATTTCCACGGGTTCGGATGGGGTTGCCGGTTGGTCAATGGGTGGCAGCGCTAAAATCTCTGACGCTGGCACAGTGAGCTCAACAGAGCGTTCTGCTTCACCGCGAGTTGCGGTGAAGCCTACTTGACGGATTCGTTCACCGTCGGGGGCTATCTGCCTTGCTAATCCATAGAAGTTCCGCAGATAGTCGCGGCCAGGGATGTGTTGTTGTATTTCGTCAAAGCGTGCCTTGTTGACCAAGCCCAACAGGTCCATAAATTCGTCGATGATAGCGGCGGTATCAAGTATCCCCGGCAAGAGCGGCTGAATTGGCTGGATTGGGTTGCCGAACTTCAGAGTGACTGCGAAACTGCCACGCCTTGGTACAGAAATTAGCGTTTGATAATCCTCACGGATCTTCCCTGGCGGAGCTCCAGTTTCTCGGAAAGGACGTTCATACTTTCGTTCGACAGTGCGGTAGATCAATTTTGACGTGCTATCAACACGACCGTATATTTCTCGGTAGTTGACGGTGCCACTACCGACCTCCTGACCGGAAAGGCTTAGCTGAAGCTCATCATCCTGCAAAGCGACTCCCTTCAGGTCCAAATGCCTCTGGAAGTAAATTTGCTCCAAGAGGTCGCGCAGTTCTTCGGCGATGTCCGGGTGGGGTTCTCCAGCCAGGGCGTGCGTCGTTATCTGCTCGGCTTTACGGAATTGCCGGCAGTTGAGCGCCAGTGAGCCAGCGCTGCGGTGCAGGAGCGACCAGGCCAGCCCATCCGACTGGTCAAGTTCGGCAATGGCTGCCAGTTCAAACTCCAAGGCCTGCTCGAAGTAGGCCAGTGCACGCGCCGGATTGCCCCGCGCCCGGTTCCTGATGCCGAGGTCGGCGAACTCCATAGCAATATTATGATAATCCCGAATGGAGCTCATTTTCTTCTGACCTCGGCAACGGGATGTCCGAATTCAACTACGATTGCGTAAGCCGGCAGCTCCAACGTATTGGAACGGTCCATCTGGCGCAATTTTCGTCTTACCCTCGCTCTGATTGCCGCATCACTGTCATTACGGATACCGGATACTTCCAACCTTGTTCTGACGACTAATCTATCGCCCGCAAGAAAACTGGCGAGGGATTCCGTTGCTTCTTGCTCGACATCTGACATATTCGCCATGTTATCATCGCCCAGCCAATAATCAAATCCGGTGGGCCTCTGCGGCGTGCTTTTCGCTGCCCGTATGACGACCATTTGGCCCATTTCCCGATTTGCCAGCAGGGCAGCTATGCAGGCGGCGCCGTCTTCCGTAGCCTCTGCGTCGTCGGCCCAAGTCCGGTGAGCCTGTGGCGTGACTGGCGTCCAAGCCAACCGATGGCTGTTGCTAACGCTACCCCGCACAGTGAGCATGACGCCTTGAGCATGGCCTCGTTCCTCCAAGCATACGGCTCCCGCTTGGGCCAACTCAGCGCCTTTCTCAGCGGTAATACCCGGGTGCTCTCCGACGGCCAATTCGTTCAAGTCCAGCATTTGCCCGTTTCCGATGCGGCCCGGTGGTACCACTTACGCCGTTGGTCGGCGGTTGCCGATTATACGGGGCGGCAGTAAAAAATCAATCTGCCCCCTTGTGCTATCATTCCGCTGCGCAGCGCGGCTGCGCCGAGCCACCAATAAGGATCTTCCCCAATGTCCGGCATCTGGCCCGACGACATCCAGTGCGTCGCCCTCATCACCTTCGATGTGGACGGCATTACCTCCTGGCTGAACCGGAACCCCGATTTCATCAACTATCCCAGCCTGCTCTCCATGGCCGAATACGGCCCCAGCGTCGCCACCCCCCGCATCCTGGATCTGCTGGACGCCCAGGGCATCCCGGCCAGTTTCTACATCCCCGGCATGGTTGCGGAAACACACCCCGACCTGGTGCGCGAAATCGCCGGTCGCGGTCACGAGGTGGCTCACCACGGCTACATCCACGAACCGCCGGCTACCCTGACGCCGGAAAAGGAAGAGGAAGTCCTTATCCAGGGCATCAGCATTCTGGGCGACCTCACTGGCGAGGCGCCAGTTGGCTACCGTTCGCCAAGCTGGGAACTCAGCCCCGTCTCCCTGGACCTGCTCGCCAAGCACAATTTCCGCTACGACAGCAGCCTGATGGGGGACGACGCTCCCTACTTCGTAACCGGCGGCGAACCGCCCCGGCGCATGGTGGAGCTGCCCATTCACTGGCTGCTGGACGACGCGCCCCACTTCGCCTACGCGCCGTCCGCCAACCGCCTCGGCCCCATGCGCAACCCTGACGAAGTGTTCGATAGTTGGGCCGCCGAGTTCCGCGGCATCTACCGCTACGGTCGCTGCTACAACCTGACCATGCACCCCCAATACATCGGCCGCCCCGGCCGTCTGCTGATGCTGGAACGGTTGATTGAATACATCAAGACCTTCCCCGGAATCCGTTTCATGCGATCCGTGGACGTTGCCGAAATGTGGGACAGCAACTAAACCGGAACGAGATTGCCGCGCTGTGCTCGCAATGACAGAAACCCAGGAGTTACCATGCCCGCAGTACACGACCGGGGCGGCTGGCCCGACGATACTCCCATCGACCGCACCGAGCACGAATACAGCGACTGGGAGCGTCGCGTGGACGCCGTGCATCAGGCGCTCGGCGCTCAAGGCATCCGCACCACCGACGAGATGCGCCGCGCCATCGAAAGCCTGCCGCCGGAACAGTACGAAACCCTGTCCTACTACGAGAAGTGGACCGCCGCCCTGGAAATCCTGCTGATTGAAAAGGGGATATTGAGCGAAGCGGAGATTGACGCCAAAACCGCGGAGCTGCGGGAGCGGGGCCTCTGATGACTGACGCCAATTCCGAACCTGTCCTGTATCCTGACGGCGCAACCGTCCGTGTCCTCGTGGGGGCGCCGGCCCACCATTTCCGCACGCCGGCCTACATCCAGGGGCATACCGGCGTCGTTGACGCCCTTTGCGGCGTCTATCCCAACCCCGAATCGCTGGCCCACGGCGGTGACGGCCTCCCGCGTCAGCCCCTCTACCGCATCCGCCTGCGCCAGACCGACCTCTGGAGCGACTATGCCGGCAACCCGGCGGACAGCCTGCTGGTGGACGTGTACCAGCACTGGCTGGAACTTGCCTGATTTGTGCTATCCTGCTGCGAAGCATCGCCATTGCACTTGAGAGGGACCTGAGGAATGGAGCGACCAATATTACAGCCCATTGGCGCCCCCGTAGAGGAGCTGGATACGCCGGCCCTGGTGGTTGACCTGGGGATAATGGAGCAGAACATCGCGGTCCTGCACGACGCTTTCGGCGGCTCTGACGAGGGACTGGCTACTGGTCAAGTCCGAGTTCGACCTCATGTCTCCTGTCATGGCTGCCCTGAAATCGCCCGGTTCCAGCTGGCCGCCGCAAGCAACTCCGGCGGCGTGGCGGTTAGCTCCCTGGGGGAAGCCGCGGCCTTCGCCGTCGCCGGCGAAGACGCTTCCAACAACGCTGATTCTGCGTCATTTTCCCCCGCAATCGACGACATACTGATAGCGGGCCGGGTGGTCACCCCTGCCAAGATTCGCCGGCTGGTCGCCCTGGCCGGCCGAATTACGCTGAGCGTGGCCGTGGACAGCCCCCGCAACGTCGCGGACCTTGCCGAGGCGGCGCAGACCGCCGGTGTCACGTTGGGCGTATTGGTGGACATCGACGCCGGCTACGGGTTTGGCGGCGTGGCGCCCGGGCGCGATGCAGTTGACCTGGCGCGAACAGCTGCGGACGCGCCCGGATTATCCTTCAAGGGGATAATGGCCTACGAAGGCCCGTTGCCCATAACCGACCGCGTGGAACTGGCGGCTGAAACCCGTCGTCGTTTGCAACCGGTACTGGACACGCGAAGCGCCCTGGAGCAGGCCGGCATTGCGGTTGCGACGGTAAGCGCGGGCAGCACCTATAACTATGACATTGTGTCGCAGTTGCCTGGCATTACTGAGGTTCAGGCCGGGGTGTACCCGCTGATGGATATGGAGACCTTGCCAATTCGCCCGGAATTGCAACGGGCGGCCACCGTGCTGGCTACGGTCATCAGCCATCCCGTAGCGGGCCGGGCGGTGGTTGATGCCGGTCACAAAACTACCGGGCCCGACTTCGGCGTACCTGTTCTGGAAGGGTTCCCGGGCGCCGTAGCTGTCAGGTTCAGCGCGGAACATGGCATACTGGATCTGGAGGGGCCGGCCACCGCGCAGCTCATGCCCAACGACAAGGTCCACCTCGTTCCGTATAACCTTGCCCTCTGCGTCAACCAGTATGACTACATCCGCGCCGTGCGGGATGGCAAGTTGGTAGGGTATTGGCCTGTCGCCGGTCGGGGACAACTGGAGTAATACCGCGCGCTCTGGTATTCCCAACTGGATTCAATTAGATTTGCGGGAACCTCGGAGGTACATCCATGCCCCAAGCGTATGAACCCCAACCCGGCACTCCGATTGAGCAGCTGGACACTCCATGTCTGATCCTGGACATGGATGCGCTGGATCACAATATGGATGTGATCGCCGGTTACTATGGAGAACGCCACAGCAAGTTGCGTGGACATAGCAAGAATCACAAGAGCCCGGCCCTGGCTCTCCGGCAGATCCGGCGCGGCGGTACCGTCGGCGGGGTGTGCGCTGCCAAGGTTGCTGAGGCTGAGGTGATGGTTCAGGGTGGAGTGTCCAGCGTATTCGTTACCAGCGAGGTAGTTGCCCCACCCAAGATCAACCGGCTCTGCGCCATGGCGGACCGAGCCGAGATCCTGGTGGCCTGCGAAAGCGAAGCGAATGCCCACGACCTTTCCCAAGCCGCCACTGCCCAGGGGGTAAATCTGGGTGTGGTCATCGAGCAGGAAACCGGACTACTCCGGTGCGGAGTGCAGGAGGTGGAACCGGGATTAGCCCTGGCCCGGCTGATCGATTCACTGCCCGGACTATCCCTCAAAGGCGTGATGAGTCACCAGATGATGTCCGAACCTTCCTCCGACCGGGAGGACCGTGTCACTGAGGCTCACCGTCTTATCCAGCCGGTTCTGGACCTTCGGGAAGCCATGATTGACGCCGGACTGCCGGTGGAAATCGTATCGACGGGTGAAACCTGGAGCTACGATGTCGCCGGAGAGATGCCTGACGTTACCGAAATCCAGGGTGGCTCCTACCTGGTTATGGAAACGTCGTACGAATACATCCCTGATTTCCAGTTCGCCGGCAAGGTGCTGAGCTCCATTATCAGCGTCCCACGGCCGGGAACGGCGATAGGCGACGCCGGCGCTCGAGCGGTGTGCGGCATAAAAGGGTTGCCGCGAGTGGAAGGCCGCCCAGGAGTTAAAGCCGTTGCTATGGACGCCGACCGCACCGTGTTTCAAGTGACGGAGGGAACCGAGCTGGCGGTTGGCGACCAGGTCATACTGCTTCCCGGCCAGCAGGACGCTATGGTCAGCCGCTGGGATCGTTTCATCGGCATACGAGACGGAGTGGTGGAGACGGTTTGGGACATCGAGGCACGGGGATGCCACAACTAGAGGCTTTACCTCCAAAGGCGTTTGCTCGCCGGCATAATCGGTTCTGATCCGCATCCGTTCCAATAGAATATCGGGGAGAGAAGAATGACCGCTACCCACGTTGTTGACCACATCCACGACGAACCCCTGAGCGAAGTCGCGCTCCGTTCGGTCGCAATTGAGGCGCTGTTGACCGAGAAGGGCCTGCTCACCGCCGACCAGGTACAAGAGCAGGTGAACCGGATGGATCGGCGAACGCCGGCCGACGGCGCGCGGGTGGTAGCACGGGCTTGGACGGATGAAGACTTCAAGGCGCGTCTGCTGGCCGATTCCCGCTCCGCCCTAACTGAAATGGGCATCAATATTCCCGAGGAAACGCCCCATCTGTCCGTGGTGGAGAACACCGAGGGAGTGCATCACTTGGTGGTATGCACTCTGTGCTCCTGCTACCCTCGGATGCTCTTGGGACGCCCGCCCGACTGGTATAAGAGCCTGGCCTACCGCGCCCGCGCCGTCCGCGACCCCCGGGGCGTGATGGCCGAGTTCGGCGCGGCCCCGCCAACCAACGCCGAGGTGCGCGTGCTGGACAGCACTGCCGATATGCGCTATCTGGTTCTGCCCCGTCGTCCCGCAGGCACCGAAGGGATGAGTGAGGATGAACTGGCTGCGCTGGTCACGCGGGACAGCATGATTGGCGTGACCGGCGCGCTGACGCCGTGACCGCCAGACGCCCGGTTCGTCAGTCAATTTCCAGGTCCCTCTCGCTCAAACGGCACCAGTGCACCTCGCCGGAAGCGATGAGGGCGCCAATGCGGTCGTCAATACGGTTCGCCGCAATGACGGCATGGCCGGGTTTGCCTGTAAACCGGGTTAAGTAACCGGCATTTCGAACCGCCCGGTCAGTATCCCTTTCGTCGGCGGTGAAGGAAGCCTCAATTGCGACATAATGGGTTTCGCCGGCGCTATCGGTAGCCTCGACAATAGCGTCCGCCTCAATAAAGCTGTACCTTCGGTTACGCGGAATGTCGGAAGTGTCAGCCTGACGGACCATCGCGCGGAGAGCCTGCTGGTCGAGAACCCTGGTTTCATCAAGTCCCAGGTCTTCGCAGATACGGTAACTTACCTTCAAGGCGCTGTCGCGGGCGTGAGAGGCTTTCAACGGGCCAAGATCGTCCCGAATGGTTTGGATGTTGCGCTCAATCCTGGCTACCGTTTCCCTGAGCTCTTTTTGTCCGGCCCGCAGTTCCTCGTGTCCAGCCCGCAGTTCCTCCTGCCCGGTCCGCAGTTCCTCCTGCCCGGTCCGCAGTTCCTCTTGCCCGGCCTCAAGTCGGCCCAGCCGTTGGTTCGTTTCGTTGTTGGCGCCGTTGGCCGTCATAATTGCTACCCTGCCGTAAAGTATAATACGCCTGTTTCAGCTGCCGGAGTGGCCGGTCATCCGTCTATCTGATTAATCCGCCGCAGGTGCCGGCCGCCATCAAACTCTGTGGTCAGCCACACGTCCACAATCTCCCGCGCCGTCTCCCACGACACCAGCCGCTGCCCCATGGACAGCACGTTGCAGTCGTTGTGCTGCCGGCCGTAGCGGGCGGATTCGGCGTTCCAGCACAGGGTGCAGCGCACACCCGGCACGCGATTGGCCACTATCGCCTCTCCGTTGCCGGAGCCGCCCAACACGATGCCCCGGTCAACCTCGCCCCGAGCCACCGCTTCGGCTACCGGACGGATCCACTGCGGATAGTCAGTGGACTCCTCGGAATAGGCTCCGTAGTCAATGGCCTCGTGGCCCAGGTACGCCAGCAGCGCCAGCAATTTGCCCTTGTATTCAAACCCGGCGTGGTCGGAACCAATCGCAATCTTCATAACTATCCCGCTCCGATGATGCCTGATACGCCGCCATCCTAGCACAACCGTATCGGGTTTGTGCTAGGATACCGCCAATCGGCAATGCCGCCAAACCGGAGGGAAATACCATGAAAGGACGCATCGTTGTCGTTAAAGAATACGGCCAGCCCTTTGAGATTCAGGAATACGACGTGCCGGAGCCGGAACCGGGGGCCGTGCTGCTCCGCATGACCCAGGCCGGCATCTGCGGCTCCGACCTGCACACCTGGCGCGGCGACCAGACCCAGGAGCATAACCCGCTGCCCGAAACCGGCCGCGTCATGGGACACGAAGGCACTGGCGTCATCGAGTATCTGGGCGACGGTATCACGACCGACTACTACGGCAACGACGTGGGAGAAGGCGACCGGGTGGTCTATGCCGCCGTGTTCCCCTGCTACCACTGCCATATGTGCCTGCGCGGGGCCACCAACTGGTGCGCCAACCGCCAATACCCGGCCGCCGGCAACTGGCCCTATTTCACCGGCACCTACGGCGATTTCCTGTACCTGCCGCCGCGACATCCTTTCTTCCGCGTACCCGACGAACTGCCCGACAACCTTCTTGGCCCAGTCAACTGCGCCATGGGCACCGTAACCACTGGCTTGGAGCGGGCCAACATGAGCCACGGCCAATCCGTCGTCATCATCGGCGCCGGCGGCCTGGGCCTCCACGCCACGGCCATGGCCAAGGAGCGGGGCGCCGACCGGGTCATCGTCCTGGACCGGCTGGAGAACCGCCTGGAGCTGGCCGAGGAGTTCGGCGCCGACCACACCATCAACATTGAGGAGTTCAACACCCCCGAAACCCGCGTCCGCCGGGTGCGGGAGCTGACCCGGGGCCGCGGCGCCGACGTGGTGATGGAGCTGGTAGGCCGCGCCGACCTGTTGCGGGAAGGCATCGATATGCTCTCCAACGGCGGCACTTTCGTTGAAATCGGCGACATCGTGCGCGGGCAGGAAGTGTCCATTGACCCGTCCAAACTGCTCCAGGGCAAGAACATCGTCGGCAGCCTGATGTACCGCCCGGCGCTGCTGCCCGAGCTGCTGGACTTCCTCGTGCGCAACCAGGACCGGCTGCCCTTCAACCGGCTGGTGTCCCACACCTTCCCCCTAGCCGAAGTCAACGAAGCCTTCGCCGCCGCCGAATGGAGCCAGCGGCAGACGGAGATCACCCGCGCTATGCTGGTGCCATAGCCGGCAGCAAGCGCAGTATCGCAGATACCGGGTGTGTGTGTCGGATTGTACACACCCGCCAAACGGAGAACCTGAATGACCACCCGAAGCCCGTGCCAGTTCTGGGACTGCGACGCGACAATCCGCAGGGACTATTTCCTGTGTCCCAAGCATTACCCCGGATACCAGCAGGGGTTGATTAACCAGTGCCCGGCGTGCGGGAAGTACAAGGATGCCGATTACGACGTCTGCCGCAACTGCTATCGGCAAACGGCTAGCGCTTGGTCATCCGCGCGCTCCAATGCCGGGCGTGGCGGCGATTACCCCGACGGAGCACTACTTGAGGAACTGCGCGACCTGCGCCGCACACTGGCGCGGGTAAGCCAAGTTCAAGACTTTATGGTGTTCAGCAACGATACGCTGGAGGAGATGGCGACGATTCGCCCGACGACCCCGGAGGAGATGCTGGCAATCAGAGGGGTAGGGCCGGCCAAGATAGAACAGTTCGGCCCTGATTTTCTCCGCGTGATACGCGAACGCGCCGGGGCCAGCTCCAGGCAAGAAAACCGGCAACCGCCTCCGCGCTCCAACGCCGCGCAGCGCGACAACCGCGAGTTCGCAGCGGACAAGGACGCCGACCGATTTTTCGTGTACATCCTGCTGCTGAACAACGGGGAGTACTACATCGGCCAAACCCGTGAATTACTCGAGCGATCGCACGAGCACCGCAACAATATGAGCCAAAGCACCGCGGGGAGCGAACCCAAATTGCAGTGGTTCACCACGGTTGTAACACGCCGGGAGGCGGCCGATTTGGAGCCGGGAGGCGGCCGATTTGGAGGCTGAACTGCAGCAACTAAACTCCTACCCTGCCGGCCGCCGGGAAATAAACCGATGGGTTGTAGATTTCAGGAAACTGGTTGAGGAGCTGGACTACGAACCACACACGTCGGTTGAAGGCACAGTTCAAGAGCGGGGGATGCCTTACGGCGGGGTGAGGCCGCCGGCATCCCCCCGCCGGCAGTAACCATCGTTGCCGCGGCCATAGCCACCACAAGATACGGAGCCGAAGCGTGATTATCGAGAAAAATCCGCCATTCAAAAATGGTATGCCCCCCATCCACCCCGGCGAGTATATTGCCGAGGACTTGGAAGAGTGGGAGATGTCCACCGCCGAGTTCGACGCTGCCCTGGCCGTACCGGTCGGCACTACCGCGTCGCTGGTGGCGGAACGCCTCAGCATAAACCCGGAACTGGCCTTGCGGCTGTCCTGCTATATGTGTACCTCCGCAGAACTCTGGCTGGGCTTGCAGGCCAGCTACGACCTGAAAATTGCCGAGCGCAAGCACGGCATTGCCATTGTCGCTCAGGTTGCCCCCCTTCCCGGCGTCAGCGAGAACCCATATCGGAAGTTTGACGATGACGATACCGCGGGCTCTGACCGGTGATTCAAAACTTTCGCGATCGGAATACCCAACGGTTATTTCATGGGGAGCCTGTGCCAGCCTTTCAAAGTTTCGCGCAGCAAGCAATCAACCGGCTGAACTATCTAGACGACGCCAGATCGCTGCCGGAACTGGGCGCGCGGCGCGGCAACCGCCTGGAAGCATTATCCGGCGACCGGTGCGGCCAGCACAGCATTAGAATCAACCGCCAGTGGCGCATCTGCTTTCGCTGGACGGACGATGGCCCGCGCGACGTGGAAATCGTGGACTACCGCTAACGGAGGCGATATGACTGTCAAAGACGATGCGGCTCCTGAGCATCCGGGCGCAATCCTGACCACGGAACTCAAAGAACTCGGCCTGCCCCCGACCAAATTCGATGCTGCGCTGGCTTTGCCCGCCGGCGCTACTGCGGAACTTCTGGCGCAGCGCAGCGAGGTAACGCCTGAACTGGCCCTGCGGTTAGGGCGTTACTTCGGCGTTACCCCGCGGTTCTGGATGGATATGCAGAACGCCTATGACCTGCACATCGCAGAACGCAAGCATGGCGCTGCCATCGCCGCCCAAATCACTCCTCGCCTTACCCTTGACGACATTCCCGATTGGGCCGGCGGCAACAAAATTACCGGCACAACCAACTAGCAGACAATCCCGCATCGCCGCAAGGAGCAACGCAATGAAATTCGGATTGATGTACGAAATCCAGGTTCCCGAACCCCATTACCCCGGCATCGAAGCCGACCGGTACAAGCAGGTGATGGCCCAGGTGGAGCTGGCCGACGACGTTGGCTTTGACTACTTCTGGACGGTAGAGCACCACTTCCTCCGGGAGTTTTCCCACTGCTCCGCCCCCGAAGTGCTGTATGGCGCCATTTCCCAGCGCACCAAGCGCATCCGCATCGGCCACGCCGTCGCCCTGCTGCCCGGCGCTTACAACCATCCCGTCCGCGTCGCCGAGCGCGCCGCCGTGCTGGATATTGTCAGCGACGGCCGCATGGACCTGGGCACGGGCCGCTCCACCACCCTCATCGAGATGGACGGCTTCGAGGTTGACCCGGAAACCACCAAGTCCCAGTGGCGCGAGGCCATCGGCATGATTCCCCGGATGTGGACAGAAGACCCCTTCTCCCACGCCGGCGAGTTCTACAACATCCCGCCCCGCTCGGTCATCCCCAAGCCAGTGCAGGACCCGCACCCGCCAATGTGGATGGCCTGCAGCCAGCCGGCGTCCTTCGGCGAGGCCGGTGAGTTGGGCGTCGGTGTGCTCTGTTTCAATCTGGGCGGCCACGAGCAGTTGGTGGAAAGGGTGGGGATTTATCGCGAGGCGGTCAAGAACGCCCAGCCCATCGGCAGGATGGTCAACGACAACATCGCCGCCTTATGCATGGTGCACGTCGCCGAAACCGACGAGGAGGCTTACGAGTCCGCCGCCCGCGAGGGCGAGTGGTTCGTGGGCAAAGCCGAAGAACTGTACGCTCCCTGGGCTGGCCGGAACGTGCCCGACAGCTACCGCTTCGCCGTCAACGCTGTCCAGGAGGAGCGCGTAGATAAAACCGCCGATGACCACATCGCCTCCGGCGCTTTCGCCATGGGCAGCCCCGACACGGTTATCAAGACGCTGGAAAAGTACCGCGAGGCCGGCGTTGACCAGATGCTCTGCTTCATGCAGATGGGCAACCTACCCCACAGCAAAATTATGAACAGCATCAAAATGTTCGGGAAGTACGTGATACCGCACTTCCTGTAAGAAAGCGGGGGCGGGTTGCAAACCCGCCCCCTGCAATCACATTGCAGCAATGTCCCGCCGTTCAGTCCGACGATGGCAGTTGCTTGGCCTCTTGCAACTCCATCGGCTCCCCGTTGAGCCGCAGGTCGCACTTGCCGGCTTTGGTGATAAGCACCGAAACGCTGCCGTCGGCGGAGGTGAGCCGCTTGCCCATGGTAACCTCCGGCGCGTCGTCCGCCGGAGCCATCCCGCCGAAATCCACGTTGGGGCCCTTAACTTGCAGCAGGATGTCGCCGTCGGTCAAATCGCCGTCGCCGCTGGCCTTGCTGACAATCATCTCAGCCCCGCCGGGGCCGACGTAACGCTGTCCAGTCTTCAAATTCATCGCTGGAAATACCTCACAGTTTCGAATTTGTACAGAATCACCACCAGATTTTGCCCTGCGCCTCTTTCGCCAGCGTCTCGTAATCCTTCGTCCACAGCTGGCTGCTCAGGTACTTCCAGCCGCCATCGGCGAGGAGGCAAACCATGTTGCCTCCCTCCATGCGCTCAGCCTGTTTCAACGCGCCGGCGATCACCGAACCCGAAGAGATACCGGCGAAGATGCCCTCCTTGTCCATCAGTTCCTTGGTCATGTGGAAGGAGTCGAAGCTGTTCACCAGCAGGCGGTTGTCCAACAGGTTGATGTCCAGGATGGGAGGGATGAAGCCGTCTTCCAGCCGCCGCAGGCCGGAGATGAAATCATCAGGCTCCGGAGCAACGGCAATGATCTTGATATCGCTGCGGTGTTCCTTGAGCCGTCGGGCGTTGCCCATCAGCGTCCCTCCGGTGCCCAAACCGGCCACGAACACGTCAACGTCGGGCAGAGCTTCCACGATCTCCTGGCCGGTCCCCTCGTAATGGGCTTCGGGATTTCCCTCGTTGCCGTACTGGTACAGCATCAGGTAGTCGTGGGGGTTCTTTTCCACCATCTCCTGGGCCACCACCACGCTGCCGTTGGTCCCCAATGCGCCGTCGGAATAGACGATCTCAGCCCCGTAGGCTTCCAGCAACTGGGTGCGTTCCACCGACACATTTTCGGGCATCACCACCTTGACCTTGTAGCCCTTCAGCCGACCGATCATCGCCAGTGAGATCCCGGTATTGCCCGAAGTCGGCTCCAGGATGGTTCGGTTGGGCGAAATCTCGCCGTCGGCCTCGGCCCGCTCGATCATTTTCAAGCCAATGCGGTCCTTGACGCTGCCGGTGGGATTTTGCCCCTCCAACTTGGCGTAGATACGCACGTCGGGGTTGGGGTTGAGGTTCTCCAACTCCACCAAAGGCGTGTTCCCGATGGTGCCAAGAAGCCCCTTGTATGTGGACTGGGTGGGCATCAGCCTCGCCTCAACAATTCAACCCAAACCGTCATTCCGGCCAACCCAAAGCGTCTTCCGGCGAAAGTCGGAATCCAGAGCGGCATGACGGGGTTCAGGATGCCATCCGGCGTCAGGTTCTGAGCTACACGGCCCCGGCGGCAATGGCGACCGGTTCCGGAGCCTCGGCCACGCCGCAGAACACTTCGTAGTCAATGAGTTCCGTCACGGTGGGAATGTCGCCGCACAGCGGGCAGCCCGGATTGCGCCGCAGCCGCACCTCCCGGAACTGCATGCTCAGCGCGTCTATCACCAGCAGCCGCGAGGCCAGGCCATCGCCGATGCCCAGGATGTGCTTCAGCGCCTCGGTGGCCTGGATGGAACCCACCAGGCCGGTCAGCGCGCCCAGCACGCCGGCTTCGGCGCAATTGGGCACCATGCCAGGCGGCGGCGGCGCCGGGAACAGGCAGCGGTAGCAGCCCTGCCCGGGCAGGAACACCGTGGCCTGGCCGTCGAAAATCAGAATACTGCCGTCAATCAGCGGCTTGTTCAGCAGGTAGCAGGCGTCGTTCACCAGGTATCGAGTGGCGAAGTTGTCGGCGCCGTTGATGACGATGTCGTACTGGCCGATGATGTCGAAGGCGTTCTCCGAAGTCAGCCAGGTTTCGTGCAGTACAACGTTCACTTCCGGATTGTAGGACAGGATGTTGTCCTTGGCCGACTGCACCTTGGGGCGCCCCACGTCGGGGGTGTGGTGCAGGATCTGGCGTTGCAAGTTAGACAACTCCACCACGTCAAAGTCAACGATGCCCAGCTTGCCGACGCCGGCGAGGGACAAGTACACGGCGGAAGGAGAACCCAGACCGCCGGCCCCGATGATCAGCGCGCTGGCCTCCATCATCTTGCGCTGGCCGGCGCTGCCCACATCCTGCATGATGATGTGGCGACTGTAGCGTTTTACCTGGTCGGGGGTCAGGCGAAGGGGCTGGACCATTTCCGATTCCTCCCTTGATGTCGGTTCCTCGTTGCAACGAAAAGCCCGCGCCCATTGCCGTTTGGCGGCGGCTTTCGTCGGGCGCAGGCGCGGCTCATATCGCAAACCGCCTGCCCCTATGCGCTGGGACAGGCGCAGAGATTACGTGGTAGTTGCGTGGACGGCATTGCGTGGCAAAGTGTATCGCCGGGCCGGAAATCTTGTCAAGGGACTGGCTAACTAGCTAGGTCGAGCCGGCGGGAACCGCGTCCGGCAACGCCTCCCGATGGTCTCCTTCCGCGATCAGGGCACTCTGCCGCTCGGCAAGGTGGGCTAAAGTGGTTGCTTCCAGCACCTGTTGGATCGATTCCTCCACCGATTGCCAGATTTCCTTCTGCGCGCACGAATCCGCGAACATACAGTCCGTGGGCAGGGTCAAGCAGTCCAGGGGGGATGAATTCCCGTCCAGTTCCTGCATAATCTCATACAGATTGACGGATTGCGGAGGTCTGGCCAGCAGGTGCCCGCCCTGGGGACCACGCCGGCTATGCACGAATCCGCTCTTGTTGAGGGTGGACATCAGCCGTTCCAGGTAGGCCTCGGGGATACCCTGGCGATATGCGATGGCCGCCGTCTGCACCGGGCCGTCGCCATAGCGCATGGCCAACTCAACCAACGCCCGCACACCGTAATCAACTCTCATCGGGATGCGCAAGATGCCCCTCCGTTATTCTGCGATTATAACCAATCGAAAGCGCGTATGCCAACCTTGTCAGAAAGAGGGGTAGGCTCGTGCAAAATGTCATTCCGCGTCCGCCTACGGCGGACGCGGAAATCTCAGTGAGGTAGTGCTCAAGTTGGCAAACTAACGCCTCCCAACGAAACAAGATTGCCAAGCTGTGCTCGCAATGATGTTTTTGCACGGGCCTAAAAGGAAAAACCCAACACTGAACGGTTATGCTTCAGTCCGCTCCGCGGTTCGCCTTGCGGTCGTAAACGGTCATATACGTCCCGATGCCGGTGGCTATCAGTTGGCCGTCCGCTCCGGTGATCTCCATGTCGCCGACGATGATGCGCCCGCCCCGGCTCTTGATGCTGCTGCGCGCGGTCAACTCCCCGTCCCGCGCCGGCGCGATGAAGTTAAGCTTGAGCTCGATGGTCACGGCGTGCTCGCCCTCTTTCAGCGTAGAACGGCAAGCTCGGAAAAAGGCGTAGTCGGCCAAAGCCACCAGGATCCCGCCCTGGACCACGCCGGCGCGCTGCCGGTGCCGGTCAGCCACGGTCATAAAGGCCGTCCCCACACCGTCGGCGGACTGGCCGGGCCGGATGCCCAGCAGTTCGGCAAAGGGGCCATCCTGCATCTCTCCCGATCCTTGTTGACTCATCGGTCACCAGCTCCTTTGTGTTTCCAGCGGCCCAGCCCGCCGTAGGCGGGTCGGGGCCTCGCCATTATACTTGCGACCATCGGTGCAATGTTGCCTGCCGCCGGCTATACTTGTCATCCGATATTTGACGGCGCCGTTACTTATTGCCACCGACGATGTCTGCCATGACGAAAGGACTGCTCATCGCCCTGGGCGTGATGCTGATTTGCACGGTCGTGCCGGTGGCCCAACTGATCCTTGCGCCTTTCGGCCCGTTCCTGGGAGCCTACTTCGGCATACGCGACGTTGACACCTCGGGCGAGCAGCCGTTGCTGGCGGCGGCCAAGTTCGGCGCGGTGATCGGCGCGGCGGCGGCGGCGATCCTGGTTGCCATAGCCATCATATTGACCGCCGTGCTGGAGCTACCCGCCAAGTTCGTCATCTTGACCTGGATCGCGGTGGCGGTTTTCTCGGCTTACGTGGCCGTCATGAGCACCCTGGGCGGATTGTATCGCCTGATGAAGCAGCGGACGGCTGCCCAAACCGCCTCCGTCGGGGCGGATTAGCCGGTGGCGCTGACCGACGGCGAACGCGGGGCTCTGGTGACCCTGCTGGAAAACGTCCGCGATGGCAGGATCGAGGTATCCGCCGCCGTTGCCGCCCTGCGTGATCTGCCCTACCAGGATCTAGGTTACGCCCGGCTGGACCACCATCGCCCCTTGCGCACCGGCTGGCCGGAGGTGGTGCTGGCTGAGGGCAAAACCGCCGAGCAGACCGCCGGCATCGTGGCGGCCATGGCCGGGCGTGGGCATCCCGTGCTGGTGACCCGCGCCGCGCCGGAGGTGCACGACGCCGTGGCAGCGGCGACGCCAGCGGCGGAATACCGTGAATTGGCCCGATGTATCGTCGTGCCGGACGCCACGCCGGCCGGCCGGTTGGCGGACGGGCTGCTCATCGTAACCGGCGGCACCGCGGACCTGCCGGTGGCGGAGGAGGCAGCGCTGACCGCCGAACTGATGGGCTGCCGTCCGGAGCGGCTCAACGACGTGGGCGTAGCCGGGCTGCATCGCCTGCTGGCGCAGCGGGAGCGGTTGCAGGCGGCCCGCGTCATCATCGTAGCCGCCGGCATGGAGGCCGCGCTGGCCAGCGTGGTATCAGGGCTGGTGTCGGCTCCGGTGATTGCCGTGCCTACCAGTGTGGGCTACGGGGCCAGCTTCGGCGGAATGGCCGCGCTGCTGGGGATGCTGAACTCCTGCGCCCCCGGCATCGGCGTGGTCAACATTGACAACGGGTTTGGCGCGGGCTACCTGGCGGCGCAGATTTGCCTGCTGCCGGAACGTCCGGCGGAACGGGGCTGACCGGCGCTAATGGCTGCTCTGTGGACGACTGGCCGGGCCCGGCTGAGCGACCGGCTGCGGTTTTTTACCCGGCCGGCGGCGTTGCCCCTGGTTCTGCTGTTGCTGGCCATGGCTACGGTGTTCCTGCTGGGCAACGACCGGGGCCATTTTTACCGGGACGGACACCATGACTGGAACTCTTCGCAGAGCCTGACCTTCGCCGAGAACCTATCCTTCCAACACGGCTTGCTGGTGTTCCACTATCAATCTCTGGACCAGGACGGAAACCGTTACTATCCCATCCTGTACAACCGATTTCCGAAAGGCGGCTACGCGCTAATCACGCTGGCCATCCTGCCCTTTGGCGATAACCTGGCGGCGAAAATCTACGCCGCCAGAGTGCTGATGCTGCTGTTGTTCGCCGCCGCGGCGGCGCTGGCCCGGCTGACTGGCAACGGCTGGGTTGCGCTGGCGGCAACCGCCTTGGCGTTCTCGTCGTATTACTTCTTATATTACAGCGACAAGATTTCCAACGAAGTGACGATTGACCTGTTCGCCGTAATGCTGGCCTTCCACGGGATGGTGGTTTTCGCGCAAGAGGGCCGCTTCCGACAGCTGCTGGTCAAGACGGTTCTGGCGCTGCTGCTGGGCTGGCACGTGTACGCCTTCCTGCTGCCCTTCATCGTTTTCGGACTGGCGAGCCAGCTAATCCAAAGTCGTCCCTTGAGTTCTACTTCTCCCCTGTTATGTCAACTGAAACGTGGCGCAACCGCCCTGCTGTCCAGCCGTTACGTGAGGCTGGGCGTCGTCGCCCTGCTGGTGGGCATAGCGATACTGGCTTTTAACTTCGCCGGCGAGTACTTTGCGCTGGACAGGGAAAAGCCGTTAACCGAACTGCCTTCAGTCCACTCGGCGACTAAGCGTCTGGGCGCGGATGCGGATTTTAATGTCAGATACGCTGAGAATCTGGCCTGGGGGGAATTTCTGCTGAAAAACCAGATCTACCGTATCGGCCAGATGCTGTACCCGTTCTTTTTGAGCCCCTTTGATGACCCCGGGAAGGTGGACAAAGCGCGCGACTACCTGGCCGTGTACGCCGGAGCGCTGGCGCTGGCGGTCTGCTGGGTCGGGCTGGTTTTCGCCCCCGTCAAGCACAAAATGTTGCTGGCAACCCTGGTGATTTCGGGCTTTGTCTGGGCCTTGCCGCTGCGTCATTCCGTTACGTTCCATGATTTTGAGACGATATTTTACGTCGGCATCCCGCTGGTATTTTTCACCCTGATTTTGCTTTACCTGCGCAAGTTGGGGAACCGGCAGGTAATAGCCGCCATTGCCGTGGCCGCGCTGCTCCTGTTCGTTCTTTCCGGCGCCGAGATGGCCCACGTCGGCCACGACGCCGGCGCGGCCACCGCCGAGGCCGAGATGCTGCAAGACCTTAAGGTTATACGCGATATAGTAGGCGAGGGCGTTGTTTATATCCCGTCGCATCACATAGACTCGCAGTATGGCGGCGCGCCGTGGGCGTCAAGTTTCGGGCTCGCCGGCAGCGTCATCGTGTACGCGGGCGATAAGCGCGGCGCGGGCCGGGAGGCCGCCGACTTTGTCATTGAGCTCCGGCGTGATGCCGGGCCGGCCCTGCTGACGCCGGACAACCGCCGGATTTTCCTCTATGACCGCGCCCTTTACGACGACCCCTATGACGATAAGGCGCTGGGCAGCCCGGTAATTGCATCCGACTGGAACGTTTATCTCAAAGATAACGTCCTCATCTATATCAGCGAACCGTGCGCGAACACGGATGCCCGGTTCTTTCTGCACATAGACCCCCTTGACGCCAACGACCTGCCGGAACATCGCCAGCAATATGATTTTGACAACCTGGGCTTTCGCTTCGCCGATTTTGGCCGGCTCCGAGGCCAGAAGTGCGTTGCCGTCCGCGAACTGCCGGAGTACGGCATCAGCGCCATCCAAACCGGCCAGTACACGGCGGAAGGGCCGATTTGGGAGGGGGAGCACCACTTTGAGCTGGGCAGCCCGGTAATTGCATCCGACTGGAACGTTTATCTCAAAGATAACGTCCTCATCTATATCAGCGAACCGTGCGCGAACACGGATGCCCGGTTCTTTCTGCACATAGACCCCCTTGACGCCAACGACCTGCCGGAACATCGCCAGCAATATGATTTTGACAACCTGGGCTTTCGCTTCGCCGATTTTGGCCGGCTCCGAGGCCAGAAGTGCGTTGCCGTCCGCGAACTGCCGGAGTACGGCATCAGCGCCATCCAAACCGGCCAGTACACGGCGGAAGGGCCGATTTGGGAGGGGGAGTACCACTTTGAGAGGTAGCGGCGGCCAGTGTGCTATGCTGGTCTGCCACGCCGGGTTAGCATAACCCGGAACGCTGTGACCAGGGGAAACCGTAATATGACGGCAATTGCTGACAACAACCCGGACGGACGGACGGCGCTCGAACCCGCCGTTGCCGAGCGCATTGAATACGCCCGCAAAGCTCTGGCTAATGGCCGGGATCGCCAGTGGGCCGGCGCGCTATGGGCTGCCGGCGAGCAGGCAATCCGCGACCTGGGCAAAGCCCGCGGCATCGGCAGCCGGGACATCATCGCCATTGCCGAATCTCTGGACGCGCAGGACGCCGGCCAAAGGGAACGCCATTTCAGCAGTGCGCTCGGCAACGTCTATATGTTGAGAGCGCATTGCCAACTGGGAGTGCTGGAGAGCTACTGGTGGGCCGACTTGCATGACGATACCGTTGCCTTTATCCAGGAATGCTATGCTGCCGCCTGAACCCGGGCCGCAAAAAGCTGATATACATTACCGGCGCGCCGGGGAATACCAGGAACTGGCGCAACGCCTTTTGGCGGATTCGTCCAACAGCAACGGTGAAACCGATATACAGGCAGACGCCGCCGGGGCCTTGCTGTACGAGGCCGCTAAGCAGTCGGTGAACGCAGTGGCAAACTTGCGTGGACAGGACCCGCAAGAGAATCAGGCAAAACTGGCGGAACTCCGCAACATAGCACAGGACTACCCCGAAGTTCCTAACTTGACTAGAGGAGCCAGAGAGGCGTGGAACCTGCATATCCACGCCGACCAGGCCGGACTCGCCCCCGCCGAACTAACCGCCCAATTCAGCGGAGCAACGGCTTTCGTCAACGCAATGCGAAGAATCTACCTGGCAGTCCTGGGAACACCCCTATGACCGGGAGTCGCTGGCTGCTGCTGGGGCTGTTGACGGCGGCGGTGTTCGGCGGGCTGGTGGCCTACGGCGATTTCCGGCAAATCGGCCCTTTGCTGGTTGGGTTCCCGCCGTTGCTGTTTGTTGCGGCCGCTGCCCTGGCGGCGCTCAACTACGCGCTACGCTACCTGCGCTGGTCGCTGTACCTGCGCGCGCTGGACATTCAAGCGCCGGCATCGGTGAGCTTGCCGGTGTTTCTGGCGGGCCTGGCGCTGTCCATCACGCCGGGCAAGGTGGGGGAACTGCTCAAGAGCGTGTGGCTGAGGCAGCGGGCCGGCGTTCCGGTGGCGGCGTCGGCACCGGCGGTGGTGATGGAGCGGCTCACCGATGTCATATCGGTGGCCCTGCTGGGACTGACGGGCATTTTGCTGCTGCCAACGGTCATCGCCCTGGCAATCGCGGCGATATTGGCGGTGGGCATCGTGGCCGGGCTGCTGGCCGCGTCCCGCTACGGCGCGGCGGCGTTGCGCTGGCCGGTCTTGCGACGCTGGCAGGAACCGCTGGCTCAATCGCAGGAAGGGCTGCGTCGCCTGATGTCGCCCCGGCTGCTGACGGCGGCGGTCGCGCTGGGCGGTCTCGCCTGGGCCGCCGAGGGCGTGGCGTTGTGGGTAATCATCATTGGGCTGGACGAATGGGTCGCGCTGGAGATTGCGCTGCCGGTGTCGGCGGCGGCGGCGCTGGTGGGAGCCGCTACCGCGCTGCCCGGCGGTCTGGTCGGGTTTGAGGGGAGCATGGTTGCCCTGCTGGGACAGGCCGGGCTGTCGCCCGCCGTGGCCACGCTGGCGACTCTGCTGACCCGGCTGGCTACCCTCTGGCTGGCCGTGCTGATTGGCCTGCTGGCGTGGCTGTGGCTGAGCCGGACCGGACGGAACGCAAGATCCTCCGAACCGGCAGGGGATGTCGTGGCGACGGATAACACCGGAACAGACGACTGATGCGCCAACTTGCCGGACTGCTCAAGACAGCTCGACCGCGCCAGTGGGTGAAAAACCTGCTGGTGTTCCTGCCCCTGTTGTTCGCTGTGGACCTGGTGTGGTCGCCCGGAGACTTGACGACGCTCCTGCCCTACGCGCCGCGATTGGCGGTTCTGTTCGCCTCCTTCTGCGCCCTGTCCTCAGCCGTTTATATCATCAATGATCTGGCCGACCGGCCGGCGGACCGTCAGCATCCCATCAAACGAAACCGCCCCATCGCGTCGGGACGGCTGCCCGGCCCCTTGGCCATGGCCGCCCAATTCGTCCTGATTGTTGCGGGGATGTTCGGCCTTTACGCCATATCCGAACCGCCGTTACTGCCTTTGGCAGTGATCGGCGCCGTCTATCTGCTGGTCAACGTAGGCTATTCTCTTGCGCTCAAGCGGGTGGCGCTGGTTGACGTGATGCTGGTGGCGGGAGGATACGTGCTGCGGGCCGTGGCCGGAGCGGTGGCGGTGGGGGCCACGCCATCGCCCTGGCTGTACGCCGTCACCGCCGCCGGCGCGCTGTTTATCGTCGTGGGCCGGCGCTACGCCGAGGCGCGGTTGGCCGGCAGCGACCCGGATGCCCAGCGGCCCACGCTGCAATACTACGGCCCCCCGTTGGGCGGGCAGTTGCTCATACTCTCCGCCACCGCCGCCCTGGTCAGTTACACCCTATACGCCGTGGAAGCAGACAACCTGCCCGACAACAACACGATGCTCCTCACCGTGCCCCTGGTGATCTTCGGCCTGTTCCGCTACCTCTACTTGCTCAACCACAGCGGAGACGCCGAATCCCCCGAGTTGCTGATGCTGCGAGACGCGCCCCTGCTCGTTGCCATAGTGGTGTGGATAGTCGTTGCCGGGGCGGTGCTGATGCTCAATTGACGCCGCTCCCTTCTGCTACAATTGGGGAACTTCTTTTTAGTCATAAGGTTAAGGAACTCATGCGTACTCACTTTGTCATTGCGACTCTGTACTTGATACGGGGGGCCGCAATCTCGTCAGCGTAGCAATGGCCGTCCCGGCAAGACTCTCGTGGCCGGCAGCCGGCGCCGCCGGAACGAGATTCCATCGCCCGCCTACGGCGAGCGTGGAATGACAAGTCAAAGTGGGTACACGTGAGGGTTAGGAATCATGGATTGGCGAGGACGTGTCGTGAGTACCCCCGGAGTGGTGGGAGGTCGGCCCCGAATCAAGGGAACCCGGTTGGCCGTGTCACTCATACTCGAAATGATGGCATCCGGCGCAACAGAAGGATACCTGCTGTCTAATTACCCGCATATTTGCGCTGACGATGTCCGCGCCTGCCTTCGCTACGCCAGCGAAAGCTTGGAGCCGCCGATAAAGTCGGAAATCGACGCTTGGATCCAGGGTGTCGAATACCAACAACACCCTGGACAAGTAGGCTAGTGCAAAATGTCATTCCGAGTCCGGCGTAGGCGGACGCAGGAATCAATGTAGGGGCGAATAATCATTCGCCCCTACGCCCTTTCGCTAGGCCGCGCCCACCAACTCGCGCTCCGGTTCGACAGCCGGCATCGCTACCGTCAGATCCAGCCCGTCCCCCGCCTCGTTCACGTCGGCAACAACGTGATCTCCCGCGGTGAACTTGCCCGACAGCACGCCCCGGGACAGTTGGTTCTCCAGGTGCCGCTGGATCGCCCGCCGCAGCGGACGCGCCCCGTAGGTTAGGTTGAACCCTTCGTTCACCAGCCACTCACAGCCGGCCTCGGTCAATTCGCAGGTGATGTCCCGCTCCGCCAGCCGTTCCTGAACCCGGGCCACCAGCAGGCCGACGATTTCACCGATCTGCGTCCGGCTCAACGGGTGGAACACGATGGTCTCGTCAATGCGGTTCAGCAGCTCCGGCCGGAAGGCCCGGCGCAGGGCCTCGTGCACCGCGCGAGACTGATCGGGCGTTACCTTGCCGGCGTCCTGCTCCCGGTCGGAGGCCGGGTTGAATCCAAAGGCTCGCTGCGACAAATCGCCCGTCCCCAGGTTGCTGGTCATGATTATCACCGTGTTGCGGAAATCGACGGTGCGCCCCTGTCCGTCGGTGAGCCGTCCATCCTCCAGGATCTGCAGCAACAGATTGAACACGTCAGGGTGGGCCTTTTCGATTTCGTCAAACAGAATAACCTGGTGAGGCCGCCGGCGGACGGTCTCCGTCAGCTGTCCGGCGTCGTCGTAACCCACGTAGCCCGGAGGCGCGCCGATGAGGCGGGACACGGTGTGCCGCTCGCCGTACTCGGACATGTCCAGGCGCACCATGCTGTCCTCGTCGTTGAAAAGGAACTCGGCCAGAGCGCGGCTCAGCTCGGTCTTGCCCACGCCGGTTGGCCCCAGGAAGATGAAACTGCCGAAGGGCCGCTTGGGGTCGTTCAGGCCGGAACGGGCGCGCCGGACGGCGTCGGCCACGGCGTTGACCGCTTCGTCCTGGCCGATTACGCGCGCGTGCAGGCGCTCCTCCATGTGGAGCAGTCTTTCGGCCTCGCTCCCCATGAGCTGCCCCACCGGGATGCCGGTCCAGTTGGACACCAGTTCGGCGATGTCCTTTTCGTTCACCACCAGGTCGGGGCCGGTGGTGTGTTCCATGCCTTTCCGCTCGGCGTTCAGCTCCGCCTCCAGGCGCAGCCGCTCGGTACGGTGCTGCGCGGAACGCTCGTAGTCCGACATCTGATTGGCCCGCTCCTCCAAATCGAGCAGTTCCCGCCGACGGTTCTCCATCTCCTGCAGGCTGGGCGGCAGCATCCCGGCGTCGATGCGCACCTTGCTGGCCGCTTCGTCCATGAAGTCGATGGCCTTGTCCGGCAGCTTGCGGTCGGTGATGTACCGGTCGCTGAGACGCACTGCCGCATCCAGGGCCTCGTCCGTCAGCGTAACCTTGTGGTGCGCCTCGTAGCGGGGCTTCAGCGCCTGTAGGATGGACAGCGCTTGCTCCGCGTCGGGTTCCTCTACGTACACGGACTGGAAGCGGCGGGCCAACGCCGGGTCCCGCTCGATGTGCTTGCGGTATTCGTCCAGAGTAGTCGAGCCGATGGCCTGCAATTCACCCCGCGCCAGCGCCGGCTTCAGCATATTGCTGGCGTCCAGGCCGCCCTCGCCGGCGCCGGCCCCCACCAGAGTGTGCATCTCGTCCAGGAACAGGATGACCTCGCCGTCGGAGGAAGCAACCTCGTCAATCACCGACTTCAGGCGTTCCTCGAACTCGCCTCGGAACTTGGCCCCGGCCACCAGCCGGCCCATGTCCAGCGCCATCACTCGCTTGTCGCGCAGGGAGTCGGGCACGTCACTGCATATGATCTTGCTGGCCAGGCCCTCGGCGATGGCGGTCTTGCCCACGCCGGCCTCGCCGATGAGCACCGGGTTGTTTTTGGTGCGCCGGGTCAGGGTCTGCATCACCTGGCGGATTTCCCGCTCCCGGCCCACCACCGGGTCCAGCTTGCCCACCCGGGCCAGCTCGGTCAGGTCAACGCTGTACTTTTCCAGGGAACGGTAGCGCTGCTCGGCGTTCTGGTCGTCAACCCGGTGCGACCCGCGCAGCTTCTGCATCGCCTGATAGACCATTTCCTGGTTGATGCCCAGTTCCCGGAACAGGCGGGCCGAGTCGCCGGCGCTCTCCCGAGCGGCGGCCACCAGCAGATGTTCCACGCTGATGAACTGGTCGCGCAGCCGTTGGGCTTCCTCGTCGGACACTTGCAGCATCCGCTGGAGGCGGGGCGTGATGAAGATTTGCTGAGCGCCGGAAACCACCTTGGGCGCGGCCTCCAGCGTCTGGTGCAGCCGGCTCTTCACCGTCTCCGGGTCAACGCCCAACTCCCGCAGGATGCGCTCCGGCAGGCCATCTTCCAGCGCTACCAGGGCCAGCAGCACGTGCTCCACGTCCCATTGGCTGTGCTGGTAGTTGCGCACCAGTTCCTGGGAGCGTTGCAGCGCTTCCTGTGCCTGGCGAGTGAATTTATCTGCGGTCATCACCATAGCGATTGCCTCCTGGTTTGTATTATTGCCGGCCCCGGGGCCGGGAAGCGCGACTGGCGCTGCGCAACCGCGCGACTTCTTCGGTCAGCGCTTCAACCTGGGTTTCCAATTCCTTGATGCGGTCAATCAATTTCATGGCGACTTCAGCGCCGGCCAGATTGACGCCCATCTCGTCGGTGAAAGTCTTGATGCGTCGCAGCCGCTCCACGTCGGCCATGGAGTACAGCCGCTGCCGGCCACCGGAGCGGGAAGGCATCACCAGGCCGACACGCTCGTAATACCGCAGGGTCTGGGCGTGGAGACCTACCATGCGGGCGGCCACGCTGATGACGAAGCAGGGCTCGGTGGCGAAGTTGCTGTCGGGTATCATCGTGATTGCTCCTCGAAAGTCACACCCTCGTTCCCGCGAAATCAGGAACCCAGGAAAACCGCTGCCAACAGAAAGTTGGCTTTATTTTGTGCTTGCTGGATTCCGGCTTTCGCCGGAATGGCAACACTTGTCAATAGGCTCTAACCCCTCATGCGTACCCACTTTGTCATTGCGAGCGTAGCCTGGCAATCTCGTCGACGTAGCAATGGCCGTCCCAGCAAGACTCTCGTAGCCGGCAGCCGGCGCCGCCGGAAGGAGATTCCATCGCCCGCCTGCGGCGAGCGTGCAATGACAAGTTAAAGTGGGTACACATGAGGCCCTAACCCTGCGCGTCGGTCTCGGCGTCGCGTAGTTGCTCAAACAGGTCACGTTGTCGCTCGGTGAGGTTGACGGGCAGCGTGACGTTGGCCACGGCATACAGGTTCCCGCGTTGTTCCGGGTTGCTCAAACGCGCCAGGCCCTGCCCGGCCAGGCGAAAGCGCCGGCCGTTCTGCGTTTCCGGCGGCAGCGTCAGTTCAACCTGACCACGCAGCGTCGGGACTTTGACCACTCCGCCGAGCACCGCATCGAACAATGGCACGTCCACAGTGGTATGCAGGTCGTCTCCCTGCCGTTCAAATCGGTCGTGTGGCAATACGGACACCAGCAGATTGAACTCCCCGTCGGAATTGTTGCCGGCGGCGATGTGCACCCGTCCGCCGTCCGCGATGCCGGCCGGGATTTTCACTTCCAGCCGCCGCCCGTCAGGCAGGTTGACGAGACGAGTGGCGCCATGGTCAACCTCTTCCAACGTAACTTCTACCGGAACCTCAGCCGGTCGCGGCCGGAACCGCTCGCCCCGGATCCGCTCGCCAATATCGTCTCCCAAGTCGGAAGCAAAGCCGCCCAGCCCACCCAACAGGTCCGACAGCGAACCGCCCCCGGCAGTGAAGGTGAAGCTGCCGCGCCCTCCGTCAAAATCGCCGCCCCCGAAATTTCCGCCGCGAAAGAACCGGGAGAAGTCAGGGCCAGGTCCGCCCCGCTGCTCAAAATGCTCGGCCTGCTCCCAGCGGTCGCCATAACGGTCATACTTGGCCCGCTTGTCCGCGTCGGATAACACCTCATAGGCGGCGTTGATAGACTTGAACCGCTCGGCGGCGGCATCGTCGCCCGGGTTCACGTCGGGATGGTGCTGCCGGGCCAGCCGGCGATACGCCTGCCGTATCTCCTTTTCATCGGCATTGCGCGGGACCCCGAGGATGTCGTAGTAGTCAGCCATCGTAAGCGTCGGCCTGCACCTGGTAGTTTCCTGTCCATCATATATCACTGTGCTGCAACTGTCAATATCTTGATGTTTGCACAGCCATAAAATTCATAAAATCCTATCAACTTTGCGAGGAATAATACACCCCACACGCTGGTCAGCAGCCACCTTTCGCTACGGGACGTGCCGCTGCCGGAGGAGGCGCCGCCGATTTTGCCAGCCTGATACACCAGCCTGATACAATGGAAGCAGTTACGGAGGGCAAAGCGTGGAACTTTTTCCTTGTCCCTACCTGGGAGGAATGGTAGAACTCAATGACGAACGGGAGCGACACATCGAGCAGGAACATTCCGAGCTCTGCCTGGCTGCCGGGAGTACATCGCAGCGACTTTGGCCGACCCTGACCATGTGCAAATCAGCCCGAGCGACGCAAGCGCCAGGATATTCACGCGTTGGTATGCGGAGCTGACCAAGTACGTGGCAGTGGTGGTTATCATCAATCCCGGCCCCAGAAACTGGATAATCACTGCACGCATCGCCAGGAGGCCGGCAAGAGGAGAGACGGAATGGCGGCGAAATTGATTTTCGAGTATGACCGCATTGGCGATATTCTTTACATTAAGAGGCGCCGGCCTTATCGTGGGCAAGAATCAGATGAAATTGCCGTCTCGGTCGTTGCCAGATTTCATCCACAGAACGATGTGGTGGAAATTTTGGAAATACTGTTTCTTTCCACCCACATCACTGCCACCAGCCCATTCCGGCTGGACATCCTTATTGCAACCGGCTTAATCAACGGCTGGCCGGCCGCGCCGGAATTTGACTGCCTGGTAGAACCCGGCTCAAAGTGGCTGACCGTGCCCCAGGCGGCTGTCGTCAGCATGGAGCTTGACGTGAGGCCGCCCCAGTTCCCAACATACCCGGGCAACCGCCCCGCCGACATCAGCCGCTTTGAGCTGGCGATTGACAGCGCGATGCCGCTGACTGTATAGAAAGGGAGACGGCACCATGGGCATCACCTACGCCAGAGGCAGCATCACCGGCCAATCCGGAATCCGCGAGTACGATTTCCTCGTTGATACCGGCTCAACTTGGCTGGGTCTGCCTCAGGCTACCATTACTGCGCTGGGCCTTATTCCTGGTGAGATGGTGGAAATTGAGACTCCCACCAGCATTATTCGCAGGATCTCTTATCAAGCGACTGGTATGCTGGAGGGCCTAGCATTCGAAGCCCGAGTAGTGCCGGCTAACAGACCGATAGTCGGCTACGAACTACTACAAGAGCTGGGTTTCGTAGTTGACCTGGTAAGCGAACGCATCGTATTGAGGACCGAGTGGGAACACAACTTATAGTGGGCAAGGAGAGATTCCATGATGACCGATATTTACATTGGTGGCAGCATCACTGGCGAGTCAGAGACGCAGGATTATGACTTTCTGATAGTGAGGGGGGAGCAACACATTGGCTTGCCTCAATCTCATATCGACGTGCTGGGCCTGAAGCCGTCTATATTTGCTTCCTTATGGGCAGCGAGCGATAGTGAGCAGCTAGATACCCGGGAAGTTTACATGGCGAGCGCGTATTTCGCCGGGAGTTCCATTGAGTTGGACGTTTTGCCGGCCGGGATGCCTACGGTGGGTGTTGCTGTGTTGCGCACCTTGGGGTTTAGCGTTGACTTGGAGAACGGAAGTATTGAGGGACCGGCGACGCCACTCACGATTCACAGGGGCTTATCGCCATGGTCGATACAAATCGGCCATAATCGGGTCTATGTGGGCTCGTATGATGGGTTTGTGTACGCATTGGACGCCGGAAATTTAGCAGCGGAATGGCGCAGCAGATTGCTGGAAGGCAGGACAATCACTCATCTCACAGTTGCCAACGGCAGAGTTTATGTAGCGCTGGCCGACGGATTGGTGTACGCGCTGGATGC
>CAYGAY010000005.1:0-135049 GCA_964347975.1 uncultured Dehalococcoidia bacterium | reverse complement strand
GGGGAATGAACCGGCCTTTGCGATAGCCAGCGGTGCAGAAGATCCGACGTGCCGCAATGTACGGTTGCGGCGGTTGACCGTGTTACCTGAACCCCTGTGAACCCGATATTCACCCGATATTCAGCTGTGATTTCGGCAGCTGGGCCGTGGCCTTAGGCTTGCTGCCTTACGCGTGGGGTATAGTGTAGGGAACGGATGTGCGGTTGCGCAAGGGGCGGGGTGTCATAATGCAGGGCTATCGGATATGGATGGTTTAACCACCGTCCCTCCGGCGAAAGCCGAAGTCCAGAAAACGCTGCCGGATTCCCGCTTTCGCGGGAATGACGAGAAATTAAACCGCCTGAATTACAACGCTACCTCACCGGTAGGCTCGTACAAAATGTCATTCCGAGTTCGCCGTAGGCGGACGCAGGAATCTCGGTGGGGCAGCGCACAAGTTGGCTAACTAACGCATCCGAACGGAACGAGATTGCCACGCTGCGCTCGCAATGACGTTTTGGCACGGGCCTACTCACTTGCGGCGACTGTTTCGTTCCGGCTGTGGTTTGGGTTAGAATGGCGTTCGTTTTCGCAGGCGAAATCATGGCGTTCAGCAAACTTTACGACAGTCCCGCCGCCGCCGTGTCCGACGTGAGCGACGGTTGCACGGTGTTGGTCGGCGGCCCGACGCGGGCCGGCGAGCCGACGGGATTGCTGGCCGCTTTAGCGAGCGCCGGTGCGCGCAACCTCACCTGCGTGTGCGATTGCAGCGGCTGGGACGGCGCAAACGGCCTGCTCCGCCTGGTCGAGTCCGGGCGGGTTTCCCGGATCATTTCGCCGTCTCCGTTCCCGGTGGACGCCGGTGAACCGATCCAGGATTTGGTTTTGACTGGCGCGCTGACGGTGGAAGTGATGCCACAGGGCACCCTGGCGGAACGGCTGCGGGCCGCCGGCGCCGGCATCGGCGGGGTGTTCGTTCCGGTGGGATTGGGCACTCGGTTTGCCGAGGGCAAAGAAGCGCGGGTGATCAACGGGGTTGAGTGCGTTCTGGAATCGCCATTGCGGGCAGACTACGGCCTGTTGCGGGCGCACCAGGCCGACACAATGGGCAATCTGGCATACCGAGGAACCCAGCGCGGTTGGAACTCGGTCATGGCGACCGCTGCCCGAATCTCAATCGCCGAGGTGGACCACATTGGGGAACCCGGGAGCATCGATCCGGAACTGGTGATAACCCCCGGCATCTTTGTAAAACGCCTGGCGCAAGCGCCGGTTTCGGGACAGGAAGGGTAAAGGTCGTGCTCCCCAACGGTCTGGATAACCTTGATATTGTCCGCCGCGCCTTGCGGGAAGTTTTGCCCGGGGACGTGGTGGCGCTGGATGCCGGACTGCCCGAGTTGGCGCCGGCAACAGCGCCGGCGGAGTTGGGGGCGTGGTTCCTGCGGCCCAACGGCACGTTTGGCAATGGGAACGGGGATGGGCTGCCGTTAAGCGCGGCTGACGCCGGCGCCGTGATCAGGGGCGGGCACGTTGACGTGGCAATTGTCAGTGTCGGTCAGGCGGATACGTCCGGAAACGCCGCCGGCCGGTTGACCACGGCCCATGCCGGCGTTGCTCCGCCGGGAAACACCGTTGATCTGGCGGCCAACGCCGGCAGGGTAATAGGCGTCCTGTACGCCATAGGCGCTGATGGAACATCGAATATCGTCAGCGGGCTAACCTATCCCGCCGACGTTGCGGGCCGCCTGGATACCTTGATCTCCGACGTTGGAGTGTTCCGGGTGGAGGAGGGACGTTTGACGCTGGCCGAGGTTGCTCCCGGCTGGTCGGCGGGGGATGTAACGGCCATCATCGGAGTGAACATCCCGGTTGATCCGACGTTGCGGGAGATGGAGTTTGCGCCGCCCGCGGGCCGACCTCCCAGCAAAGTGTACGCCGACGGGCCAACGGCCATCGCGGATCTGCCCGACGGGGCAACCGTGTTCATCGACGGCTTCGGCGGGCCGGGAGGAATGGCCCATTACCTGCTGGTCTCCCTGAGGGACCGGGGCAGTCGCGAGTTGACGATTGTGAGCAATACGGCGGGCATCGCGCGGGTGGTCAGTTTCGGCACTCCGCCGGGGCGCACCGCCATCGACCACAGCGTGCTAGTTGAAAACGGACAGGTGGCCAAGGCCATCGCGTCTTTCCCGGTATCGCCGTCAGTCTCACGTCCCTCGGAATTTGAGCTGGCGTATCGGCGGGGCGAGGTTGACCTGGAATTGGTGCCCCAGGGAACGCTGGCCGAACGGCTGCGCGCCGGCGGCGCCGGCATACACGCCTTTTACACGCCAACCGGAGTCGGCACCCTCATCGCGGAAGGCAAAGAAAGTCGCATCATCGACGGACGGGAGCACATCCTGGAATACGGATTGCAGGCCGACTTCGCGTTGATCCGCGCTCACCAGGCGGATACGAGGGGCAACCTGGTGTACCGGGGAACGTCCCGCAACTTCAACGCGGTGATGGCTCCGGCGGCGCGAGTTACCGTGGTGGAGGTGGACGAGATCGTGGAGCCGGGCCAGCTCGATCCGGAGGCGGTGGTGACGCCGGGCGTTTTCGTGCAGCGTATTGTCCGGCGGCCGGACGGTTTCACCGGATACGAATAAAGGCCCCGAATAAAGGCCCCGAAAATCGACCGGATTTGCGGGGCCGCGGGCGCATTGACGAGGGCTGATATGACCGACGAAAAGGAACGCCTAGACCGCGCCATCATCGCCATGCGAGTGGCGAAGGAACTGCCGCCGGGGGCCTGCGTCAACCTGGGCATCGGGATACCGACCCTGGTTTCGATGTTCGTGGACGATGAAAGCGTGGTGTTCTACCACAGCGAAAGCGGGGTGCTGAACTGCGGCCCCCTGGCCGAAGCGGGCGAGGAAGATATCGACCTGATCAACGCCGGGGGACAGTTCCTGCGGCAGGCGCCGGGGATGGCCTATTTCTCGTCGGTGGACGCATTCGCGATGATCCGAGGCGGGCACGTGGACGTTACGGTGCTGGGGGCGCACCAGGTGTCTGCCACCGGCGACCTGGCCAACTGGATGCTGCCCGAGCGCGGCGTGGGCAACATCGGGGGCGCTATGGACCTGGCGGCGGGCGCCGAGAAAGTAATCGTCGCCATGGAACACAACGATCGCAACGGCAACCCCAAGGTGGTGGAGCAATGCGACTTTCCTCTCACCGGCCGGGGCTGCGTGTCCCTGGTGGTGACGGACGTGGCGGTGCTGGAACCGACGCAGGATGGCATGGCGCTGCGGGAAGCGGCTCCGGGCTGGACGGCGGAAGACGTGCAGGCCGTCACAGGGGCACGGCTCATTATCCCGGATGCGGTGGGGGAATACGAGGTGTGATGTCCTCTCCCTCAATTGACACGCCGGAACGCGGCCTATATCATTGATGGAGTAGAGCCGAGGTAGCTCAGCCTGGTAGAGCACGGCACTGAAAATGCCGGTGTCGGTGGTTCGAATCCGCCCCTCGGCACCATCTTCTCAATAGCGGCGGGGCACAAAATCAAAGCTGGGGTTCGCCCCATGCTGCCATGCAACGTTATCGCGCCCGGAGTATCCGGGCGCGATTGGCTTTTCCATTGGCCGGATGATCACCAAATCACCGTTATTTCCAATCAATGCGGCCTTGCCGGGAGGAGGGATCCGACAAGGCCGGCTGCCCGAGAAGGGGGTATTACCGGAGGATCACTGCCGCTATAGCAACCCGCCGATGTTTTTCAATTTCGATTGCCACTAACCTTCTGAACGTGTACATGGCTCCATTAATTTAGTACACGCTGAATTTTTTGTCAACCCCCTGCGCACATCAATTTTTCGCTTGCCTTTTGGAACCCATCTCGCTACAACCGGCGCCAAATCCGGCGTATCCCGAGTTCAACCGGAACCGGGGCCGACGCCCAGGCGATCAGCGAAAACGGCCCGACGCCGGTTAGAATTTCCATTTAACGCGAAAAGCCGTCGTTCTACTGAACCCAACCCGATTGTCAGGATAATGACAGTGATGCGTTGGCAAGTACAAGTCACAATGCGGCGCTTAACACGGTAAATAACTATAGCCATAATACTCGCTACCGGCGCTACTATTGACCGGTCACAGCCGGGGTGGACCGTGGGTAGAATCCCGCCCGCGCAGCAACGACCGACTGGACGGGACGCGATTTTTGAGATAGCTTCAACATAAACTGGAGGTATGCGATGAACAGTCGTGAGGAACTCAGGCGCAAGGGCAATGAGATTCGGGAGCGCCTGCAACACGGCGCCTACCCGGCGCGGGAGAGGCCCCGGGCGACGGCCGGCATCCCCGGCCTGAGAAACTACACCGGGGAGGCTATCTTCGGCGCGGTGTGGGCCCGACCTGGCCTGGACATCCGCTACCGGATGCTGGCGACCCTGTCCGTCCTGACCGCGCTCCAGCGCCTTGCGCAGTTTCAGACCTATGTACACAGCGCGCTGAACCTGGGGTTGAGCGCGGAGGAGATCCAGGAAGTACCAATCCATTGTTCCCTCTACGCCGGGTTCCCCTCAGCGGTGAACTCCCTGGAACTGGTGCACGAGGCTTTCCGTGAGAGAGGCATTGAGGCGCCGCAGACGGAAATCCCTGAGGTCAGCCTGGAGGAGATGGAGGCGCGAGGACGCGAGCTTCGGGAACGGCTCTTCGGGGCAGAGGGACAGCAGGGTTACGCCAGCGCGGTGGAGGATCTGGCGCCGGACCTGCGGGCGCTTACCTACCAGTACGGGTTTGGGGAAATTTTCTTCCGTCCCGGTCTGGACCTGAAATCCCGGGTGGTGTGCGCCACGGCCGCGCTCACGGCGTTGCGGGCTGACGGCCAATTGCGGAACCTCCTGCGCGCCGGGCCTCGGGTGGGCCTCTCCAAGGAGGAGATGGTGGAGGTGCTGATCCAGACGGGAGGATACGCGGGCTATCCGGCGGCGTTGAACGCCATCTCCATAGCAGCCGAAGTCTTGAGTTGAGATAACGGCGACCCGACGATGCCGGGGCCGGCACGACGGTATAATGCGGCCCACTATCGCCTTGGGGGACCATCATGACTGCCATTGATTACTCCGTGCTGGACAACCCCGAGACGTCGGCCCGGTCTTTCCATCCTTTGCGGGGCTGGACCGACACACCCCCGGGAGCCGTGGACTACGGGGTGACCGTGGCCGACGGGACTATACTGTCGTGCCGGTTTTTCGCGGTGGGGCGGGAAAACCCCACCGTGCTGTTTTTCTACGGCGGCGGCGAGAACGTGGCCCGCTACGACGACATCGCACCGCATTACAACGGAATCGGCGCGAACTTTTTTGTCGCCGACTACCGGGGTTTCGGCGCGTCCGGTGGGTCGCCGAGTTTCAACACCATATTGTCGGACGCGCACGCGGTGCTGGACTGGCTGCAAGAGACGATGCGGGCGTTGCGGTTCGCGGGACCACTGTACGTCATGGGGCGCTCTATGGGTCGTCACTCGGCCGGGGAACTTGCGATTACCGCCGGAGACCGGATCAACGGCGTCATCATCGAGAGTGGGCGGCCCAATCTGGGACGAATAGCCGAAGGACTGGCGCCGGCGGTGGCGCAGGCGCTGGAGGACGACTACCAGGCCAAGTTCTATGGCATCGACATTCCCGCGCTGGTGCTTCACGGGCAGTGGGATGAATCGGCGCCGCTGGCCGAAGCAGTAGATATGTTCAACAAGCTGGAAACCGCCAACAAGCACCTGGAAATAATTCCGGGGGCGGGGCACAACGATCTGATGTACGTGGGCTTCCGGGAGTATTTCAACGCAATCCGGGGCTTCCTGGCGCGGTACGGCGGGCCGATTCCCCGTCGTTAGTGACATTCGGGGACTTCGCACCGGGCGGCGCTGTGTTAAAATCGCAGACATGGCGCTCTCCGCGTTTCATCCGGTCATTCAACGCTGGTTCCGCAGCCGGTTCGACGCTCCGACGGAGGCCCAGGCTGCCGGTTGGCCCGCTATTGCCCAGGGGCGGCATACTCTCATCACCGCTCCCACCGGGTCGGGCAAGACCCTCACCGCCTTCCTGACCTGCATAGATCAACTGGCGCGGGAGGGAATGGATACGGGGCTGCCCGACGCAACGCAGGTGGTGTACGTTTCGCCGCTGAAAGCCCTGTCCAACGACATCCAGAAAAACCTGGCGACTCCGCTGGAAGAGATAGCAGCCCTGGCCGAGGCGACCGGAACGCCGATACCGCAGATAACCACGGCGGTACGCACCGGGGATACCCCGGCGTCGGAACGGCAGAGGTTGGCCAAGCGGCCGCCGCACATCCTCATCACCACCCCCGAGTCGCTTTACATCCTGCTGACATCGGAGAGCGGGCGACGGGGGCTGAAGCACGTCAGGACACTGATCCTGGACGAAATTCACGCCGTGGCCGACGACAAGCGCGGCGTCCACCTGGCCCTTTCGGTGGAGCGCCTGTGCCAACTTTCCGAGGAGCCCATCACCCGCATCGGTCTGTCCGCCACCCAGCGTCCCCTGTCGGAAATGGCCCGCTTCCTGGTGGGCAACCGGCACATCGACGCCGCGGGCAATCCGGATTGCGTAGTCGTGGATACGGGCCGCCGCCGGAAGGTTGACCTGTCGGTCGAGCTGCCGGAGCAGGAGCTCGGCCCCATTGCCACCCATGAAATCTGGGGCGAAACCCTGGACGCCATCGCCGGATGCACCGAGAGCCACGCGATCACCCTGGTCTTCGTCAACACCCGCCGGCTGGTGGAACGGGTGGCCCACCAGCTTTCGTCGCGTTTGGGGGAAGAAGCGGTGGTCGCCCACCACGGCAGCCTGTCCCGGGCCACCCGGTGGGACGCCGAACAGAAGCTGAAAAACGGACAGGTCAAGGTCTGCGTCGCCACCGCTTCGCTGGAACTGGGGATTGATATCGGCGAGATTGACCTGGTCTGCCAGATTGGTTCACCCCGCTCCATCGGGTTGCTGGTGCAGCGGGTGGGACGGTCGGGACACACCGTTGGCGGCGTGCCGAAGGGCAAGCTGTTCCCGCTGACCAGGGACGAAATGCTGGAATGCGCCGCGCTGTCCCGGGCGCTGCGGCGCGGCAATTTGGACACCTTCGCAATTCCATCGTGGCCGCTGGACGTGATGGCCCAACAAATGGTGGCCGCCTGCGCCTGTGAAGACTGGGATGAGGATGCGCTGTTCGAGTTATGCCGCCGGGCCTACCCGTACCGAAACCTGCCCCGAAACAAGTTCGACCAGGTGGTGGCGTCGCTTTCCCAGGGATTTGCCCCGCGGCAGGGACGGAACGGCGCCCATCTGCACCGGGACGGCATCAACCACAAGGTGAAAGGACGCCGGGGCGCCCGTCTCGCCGCCCTGACCAGCGGCGGGGCCATTCCCGACAACGCCGATTACGACGTGGTGGCCGACCCTGATGGCTCCTTCGTAGGCACGGTCAATGAGGACTTCGCCATCGAGAGCATGGCCGGCGACGTCTTCCTGCTGGGCAACACTCCCTGGAAAATCCGCCGGGTGGAAAGCGGACGGGTTCGCGTCGAAGACGCCCAGGGCAATTTGCCGACCATCCCCTTCTGGCTGGGCGAAGCCCCTGGCCGCACCTGGGAACTCTCCGACGAGATCACGCAACTTCGGGACGGCATTGACCGGCGATTGGACAATCCGCAGCAGGCCGAAGCGTGGCTGGCATCCGAAGCCGGGGTGTCGCGGGAGGTCGCCCGCCAGTTGGTGGCCTATCTGGTAGAAGGAAAGCGGGTCCTGGGCGTGGTTCCCACTGCCAGCCGGGTGGTGGCCGAGCGGTTTTTCGACGAAAGCGGCGGGATGCAGCTGGTGATTCACGCTCCCTTTGGAGCGGCCATCAACCGGGCCTGGGGCATGGCCCTGCGCAAGCGCATCTGCCGCGCCTTTGACTTCGAGCTCCAGGCCACGGCCACCGACGACGGCTTGAACTTTTCCCTGGGACCCAGCATGGCCTTCCCCCTGGGCGACGTGTTCAACTACCTGTCGCCCAACACAGTGGAGGAGGTACTGACCCAGGCGGTGTTCCAGGCCCCCTTGTTCGGGACGCGCTGGCGTTGGAACGCTTCCCGCTTTCTGGCCCTGCTGCGGCACAGCGGCGGGAAGAAGGTGCCGGCGCCGCTGCAAAGGATGCGCTCCGACGACCTGCTGGCCGCCGTGTTCCCGGCCCAGGTCCAGTGTCAGGACAACGCCATGCCCGGGGACATCGAGCCGCCGGACCACCCACTGGTGTTCGAGACCACCCGCGACTGCCTCACCGAAGCCATGAGCCTGGAAGGACTGAAGAATATCCTGGCGTCGATCCGCTCCGGCGCAATCGAAGTGTTCGCCTGTGACACGGTGCAGCCTTCGGTGTTCGCCCACCAGATCCTCAACGCCATGCCCTATGCCTTCCTGGACGACGCTCCGTTGGAGGAGAGGCGCGCCCGAGCCGTTTCGCTGCGTCGCGCCCTCCCCGAGGACGCCCGCGACCTTTCCGCGCTGGACCCGGACGCCATCCGGGCAGAGTCGGCCTACGCCTGGCCGGCCATCCGCAACGCCGACGAACTTCACGATGCCCTGCTGACGCTGGGCGTCGCTCCGCCGGATGAGCTGGCGTCGCGCACGGAGGCGGCTTTCCGGGAGAAACTCCTCGGATGGTTGGCAGACCTGGCCCAAGGGGGACGGGCGCTACGCATGGCGCAGTCGGAAGGAAGGACTCTCTGGCTGGCTGCTGAACATGCCGTCCTGGTGTCCACCGCCTATCCGGATGCCGCGTTGGAAGGAAGGGTTAGCCTTTCGCAGCCGGCGGGCGGACGTGGCGGGGATGAAATCGAGCGGGAGGATGCGGTACTTCACCTGGTTCGGGGCTGGGCCGAGTGCTCGGGTCCCTTCACCGCCGGCGAGATGGCCGGGCTGCTTGGCCTGTCCCGATCCGACATCGCTGCCGCCGTGGCAGGATTGGAAAACGAGGGTTTGGTCCTGCGGGGCAGCTTCCGGCCCGGCGTTGACGAAGCGGAATTTTGCGACCGGCGCATTCTCGCCCGCATCCACCGCGCTACCGTGGGGCGCCTGCGACGGGAGATCGAGCCGGTTCCCCCATCGTCCTTCATGCGTTTCCTGTTCCGATGGCAGCACGCGAGCGCCGGTTGGCAAGCCGCCGGCGAGGGCGGACTGCTGGACGTCATTGACAAGCTCCAGGGGTTCGAGACCGCCGCCGCCGCATGGGAGCCGGAGTTGCTGGCCGGCCGCGTCTCCGACTACGGTCCGGAGCTGCTGGATCGCCTCTGCACCGGCGGCGAGGTCGTCTGGGGACGTTTGTCACGGGGGAACAATTCGGCGTCAGGCATGGCCTCCGGTACGCGAGCCGCTCCCTTGACCCGCGCTTCCAGCATTACGCTGGCTCTGCGCGAGTCCCTGGACTGGCTGCTGGACACGGCTCCCGACAGCGTTGACAGCCTGCGGGGGGCGACGGCGGAGATAATGGAACTCCTGTCCGCCCGGGGGGCCTGCTTCCAGAACGACTTGATCGCCCGCACCCGACGTCTGCCATCAGACGTAGAGGAAGCCTTGTGGATGCTGGCCGCCAACGGGCTGGTGACCTGCGACAGCGTTAGCCCCCTCCGCGCCCGCGTTAATGGGAAACAGCTCCGGGGGAAGAAACATCGCGGCCGGGCGGACCGGAACCATTCCCGCCGCAACGGCGCCCGTGAAACCGGTTCCCTGAGCGCCCGCCCCAGCGACAGCCAACCCCCGGCGTCCCAACGCTCTCGTTCGCAGAGGCAGATCAGCGCCGGACGGTGGTCCTTGCTGGAATCTCTCGACCCGGTGCAGGACCCGCTGTACTCCAAAGCCAGGCAACTGCTGCACCGGTACGGCGTGGTTTTTCCCGAGTTGATGGCCAGGGAAAGGATGGTTCCCCGCTGGCGAGATTTGGTGCGGATTTACCGCCGTCTCGAGGCCCGGGGAGAGATCAGGGGCGGCCGGTTCGTGTCCGGTTTCGTCGGCGAGCAGTTCGCGTTGCCGGACGCCGTCGCAGCCCTGCGGGATGCCAACCGCGCTCCTGCCACCGGCGCCCTGGTAGTGGTTTCCGCCTGCGATCCGCTGAACTTGGTCGGCATTGTCACGCCCGGCGAGCGGGTTCCGTCCCAGCCGGGGAACCGGGTCGTGTTCCGTGACGGCGTCCCGCTGGCATCCTTAGAAAAAGGCGTTGTCGTCAACCGCTGCAACGCCGATTCCCGCGCCATGGCCGCCGCCGTAGATCTCCTCTACGGTACCATGGGGCATTTTCCGGCGGAACAGCGTCGGTCTTTCGACACTCATCTGGAAAGCGGTTCAGTACAGGTGGCATGAAACGACGTGCCCCGGCGCCATCTCTCTTACCGCGGGAACCACAGTCGAACACGGCTCGATCACGAAAGGACATCGGGGATGGAAACGGCACCCTTCCGGCGGGTTCAGGGGTGAGGGAACCTCACCGGTCAGGATCATTTCTTCCTGCTCGATGTCCGGGTGCGAGGGCAGGGCAGCGTTCATGAGCGCTTTGGTGTAAGGATGCGAGGCGTTGTCAAACAGTTGTTTGGTCGGTCCAAACTCGACGATCTGCCCCAGGTACATCACGGCTACCCAATCGCACATATACCGGACCGTCGCCAAGTGGTGAGCGATCAGCAGGTAGCTCACATTGTATTCCTGCTGGAGGTCTTTCAGCAGGTTCATTATCTGGGCGCGGATCGAGACGTCCAGAGCTGACACGGGTTCGTCAAGCACAATGACCCGCGGCTCCACGGACAAGGCGCGGGCAATCGCCAGCCGTTGCCGCTGTCCTCCACTGAACTCATGTGGATACAGGTTTGCGTGGTAGCTGTTCAGCCCCACGTCCTCGAGCAACTTTGCGACGCGGGCCTGCATTTCCCGGCGGCTGAGATTGAGGTTGATCACCATGGGTTCGGCGATGAGGTCGCGGACGCGCATCCGGGGATTCAATGAGCTCCAGGGGTCCTGGAAAACGGCCTGAACCGAACTCCGGTACGACCGGCGCTCGTCCGTAGTGGCGTTGTGAATTTCCTTCCCCTGATACCGGATGGTCCCTTCGGTGGGTTCTTCGAGTTGCAGGAGCATTTTCGCCGTGGTGCTCTTGCCGCATCCGGATTCGCCCACGATACCGAGGGTTTCACCGGCCCGGATTTGAAAGGATATGCCGTCCACCGCTTTAATCCAGCCGGTGACTTTGGAGACCAGCAGGCCCTTGGTGACCGGGAAGTATTTTTTCAGGCCTTCCGCCTCCAGCAGTACCTCGTTTCCGGTATCTGTCATCGTCCTGGCGTCCAGGGTAGTGGTGGTCATTCAAGCCTCCAGCAAGCCGCGTAGTGGCTATCCGTTACGTTGAACTCGGACGGATAGACCTGAGAGCACTTGTCCATCGCGTACTGACATCTTGGAGCGAAAGGGCATCCGGGCGGCAGGTCATGGAGGGTAGGCGGCTGGCCCTCAATGGAGTACAGACGCTCCACGTCCTCTTCCAGTTTCGGCACCGACGACAACAGCGCTTCCGTATAGGGATGGGACGGGTGGTTGAATATGTCTCGAACGTCGCCCATCTCAACGATGCGTCCAGCATACATCACCGCCACGCGGTCGCACATCTTGGCGACGATACCGAAGTCATGGGTGATGAAGATGAGCGCGATGTCCGACGCTTCCTGAAGTTCCTTCAGGAGCTTCAGATATTGAGCCTGGATCGTCACGTCCAGCGATGTGGTCGGTTCGTCCGCGATCAGCACCATTGGCTCGCAAGATATGCCGATGGCTCCCACCACGCGTTGACGCATACCGCCGCTCATTTGGTGGGGATAGTCCCGCACCCGGGTTTCCGCTGCCGGTATGTTGACTTTCCGCAGGACGTCCAGCACTTGCTGCACCACGGTGCGTTTGGGGATGTCCTGGTGGATCTTGATGGCCTCGCCCACCTGGTTGCCAATGGAGAAGACCGGATTCAGGGATGTCATCGGGTCCTGAATGATGAGCGCGATCTGGCTTCCCCGGACGGAGCCCATCTCCTTATCGGACAGCTGCACCAGATCCTGGCCTTCCAGGAGTATCCTGCCGTCCACGATTTGTCCGGGCGGGCTGGGGATCAACCGCATCAATGACAGCATGGTCACCGATTTGCCGGACCCGGACTCGCCGACGATGCCCAGAGTTTCACCTTTTTTAAGGTCAAAACTCACGCCGTCAACCGCCTTGACCGTACCCCAGCGGGTTTCAAAGTAGGTTTTGAGACCTTCTACCTGCAATACCACAGGATTTCCATTGACAGCCGTATTAGCACTCATGCTTCAATCCACTTCCTTGCTCAGGAGAGCGTTGGTTCTCGGCGATTGGGGTCCCGCGCTGCTAGTTCAGTTGCCTGAGCCTGGGATCCAGCCGATCCCTCAGCCAGTCCCCGAACAGGTTCATCGACAGCACGGTCAACATTATGGCCAGCCCCGGCATTGTCGAAATCCACCATGCCACGGCGAGGCGGTCCCGGCCGTCCGACACCATCGATCCCCAGGCGGGCGTAGGCGGAGGAACTCCTGCGCCCAGGAAGCTGAGCGTGGATTCCAACAGGATCACGATACCCACTTCCAGCGTTGCCAGCACGATCAGAGTGTTGATCACCCCGGGAAAGATGTGCATGAACAGGATGCGCGGGGTCGATGCTCCGGCAACTTTGGCCAGGGCGACGAAGTCCATGGTTTTAAGTTGCAGCACTTCGCCGCGCACATTTCTGGCAAAACGGGGCCACACGGCAATGGCCAATACGGCCACGATGATCATGAAGGACTGGCCGAGGGCCAATACCAGTACTAAAGCCAGCAAAATAGTCGGTATCGCCAGCTTGATGTCCACCACTCGCATCAGCAGCTCGTCGATCCAGCCGCCATACCAGCCCGCAGCGAGACCGCTGACCACCCCGATCCCCATGCCCACGCCCAGGGTTACCGCGGCGACGACCAATGAGATGCGGGCGCCGAATATCACCCGGCTCAGCATATCGCGGCCCAGGTGATCGGTTCCCAGGAGGAATTTGTTGCTGCCGCCTTCTTCCCACGCCGGCGGGAGGTTGCGCTCGCGAAGACCTCCCCGCTCGGGGTCGTGGGGCGCGATGAGCGGGGCGAATACCCCGGTGAGGACGAAAATCGCCAGAACGAGCATGGGAATGAGCGGCCAACGCCGCAACTGCCAGGCTTTCCTGGCGATGCGAACCGGCGCCGGCGCCGGCTGTACGACCAGAGTTGCTTCTGCTGCCACGATGCGCTCCTTCCCTATGCGTACCTGATCCTGGGATCAATGTATGCGTACATTATGTCCACAAACAGGGCCGCCGCAACGTACATCAGCGTGAATACTATCACGACGGCCTGTAGCAGAGGATAATCGTTGCCGGCCAGCGCCTGGATGGCCAACTGCCCCAGCCCGGGCCAGGCGAACACAGTTTCGACCACCAATGAGCCAGTTACCAGGCTTCCCAAGGTGACGCCCGCGAAGGTCAACACCGGGATCAAGGCGTTACGCAAGGAGTGTTTCCAGATCACGACGTTGTTGGATACACCCTTGGCCCGAGCCAGTTTGACGTACTCGGAGTCCATCACGTTCAACATGGCGGACCGCAACAGTCGCAGGTTGGCCGCCGCGTAAAACCAGCCCAGGGCCACGGCGGGCAGGACGATGCTGGCAACCTCCTGACGACCATAAGGCGGCAGCCACTCCAGGCGCACCGCAAACAGGAACACCAGCATCAACCCCAACCAGAACACGGGCGCCGACTGCCCCACCAGCGCGACAATCTTCCCCATCATGTCGAGAACACTGCCCCGTTTCACCGCGGAGAGGATGCCCAAAGGCACGCCCACCACGACGGAGAAGATGAAGGCTGCCAGACCCAATTGCAGTGTGGCCGGGATCCTCTCGATTATCACTTCCATTGAGGGCCGGCCCTCTTTAATGGACTCGCCAAAATCGCCCTTGAGCGCGCTGCCCAGGAATATCCCGTACTGTTGGTAATAGGGCTTGTCCAACCCCAGGGTCTCGGTGAGCCGGTCCCAGTCTTCCTGGGTGGAATAGTCGTCCAGGTAGATATGCCTGGGATCACCCGCCGCCCGGCTCATCACGAAGATGATGAGCGAAACGGCGAGCAACGTCAGCAGCGCGAGCACGATGCGCCGCAACAGATACCGCTGCATATTTCACTCCCTCCCGAAGGCGTTTTCCCATCCCATGGTGGCGGCGCTCAGCGCCGCTGGGCCTCCCCCGCGGGGCTGGTGACCCGGGGTTTGGACAAAGCCCACCGTCCGAACCCTCCCTCGTAACCGATATTGAACAACAGCGCGATACCGTTTGCTATGAGCGCCGCGCCCAAGACGATGTACGTTCTTGGCTTGAGAAAGTATCCGCAGACCCCCACGCAGTTGTCGTCTTCGATGGCGGAGATCCAGTCTCCGACCTGGAAACCTGCCCAGCCGCCTCCGGCGCTCAACACCGCCAGGAGCAGTCCCACGGCCACCAAAATCGTCCAATGGGGGATGGCGTCGATCCTCAGCATCATCGCTCCCGCCCCGATCCCGGCGCCGGTCCCGGCGCCAATCATCAGCAGGGTGAGCAGTGTGTTCAGGCCCGATACTCCGAAAAATACCGCCATAGCCGATGCAACTGCCATCCCGATAACCCCCAGCACTCCCGCCAGCGGCAACCCGAACAGCGTCCGCAACACAACCGATATTCCAGGCTTGCGCCACACCATGGTTGTCCTGCCTGCCTACGGTAAGCTCTGCGGATTAGCCACGGGGTTTGATGTATTCATAGCCGTTGATGTTTCTGAGGTCACGATAGCGCACTCCCTCGATCCAGGGTTGGATGCTGGGCCCCACCGGCCATAGTGAGTCGAAGTTGTACAAGCCGACGCCGGTGAGGGCGTTATCGAACATGAACGTGGCAATCTCAATTGCCAGTTCCCGCCGGGCCTCAGAATCCACCTCTGCCATGTGCTGGGAAACTTTCTCGTCCATCCAGGGATGTTCCACACCACGATTCCACACGGCTTGGTGATGGAGTTTGGACAGCATTCCGGAGAAGCCCTGCCCCGGCTCCAACCGGATGCCGCCAGCGTGGCAGGTGGAACCCTGGTAGTTGCGGGCGATCAGGCTGGGCCGCAGCGTGGTGTAGGGGAGGCTCTGGAACTTGACGTCCACTCCGATTTCGCCCCACATGCTGGCGATGGCCTCGCATGCCTCCACTTCCACCGGCGCGCCGCGCAGCGAGGGGGTCAGCGTGATGCTGAACCCGTCGGGGTAACCGGCTTCCTCGATGAGTTGCTTGGCCCGCTCCGGGTTGTACTCCCAGCGCAATTCCGGCGGCAGCCAACTATCCTCATACTGGCCGAAGTCCCACAGCACTGCCGGTGACCCGTAACCGTGGAGGAGTGTGTCAACGATACCCTGGCGGTCGATGGCAATGGACAGCGCTGTACGTATCTTGGCAGCGTTCTTCCATTCTTCGGAGTCAATGTCGGGGTTGGACGACACCCAAGGCAAATCGGGGTCGTAACCCGGCTGCTCGTCTTCGGTACCGATACCAACGTAATACTGGCCGTAGAAAGTGAGGGCCGCTTCACCGCCGCCGGGGACGCGCATTATCTCGGCGCCCGGCACTTCCTCAATCAATGCCAGCGAGTCGAAAGCGATGAGCGTAGTGTCCAGGTTGCCGGTCTGGAATCCAGCCACGCGGGAGGACTCTTCGGGAATCTCCTGGAAGATCAGCTCGGCGAAGTGGGGAGTCTTCCGCCAGTGGTTTTCCACGGCCTCCATCCGCCAGAATTCACTGGTTCGGAAGTCCACCAAGTCCCAGGAACCGGTGGCGGCGATCTGACCGTTGGCTTCTTCGACGCCCAGTTCTTCAGACTGCGCTTTACTGACGACCCAGGTTCCGCCGCCGCCCGGGCTGGTCAATATTTCATTGACCGGAACTTCGGACCACGGCGCGCCGGTGTTAACTTCCACCGTGTAGTCGTCAATGGCAATGGCATGGCCTTCCGGGTTCTCCCAGATGCCGCGCATATTGGAGGCGCGGGGGTGTTTGGAGCCATCCGCTCCGAACTGGCGCATGCTCCAGATCACGTCCTCGGCGGTCATCTCGCCGAACCCTTTATGGAACTGGACGCCTTCCTGGAGATTGAAGGTCCACGTTGACCCGTCCTCGGATACTTCCCAGCTCTTCGCCAGCATCGCTACGGGGCGTAGCTCACTGGAAACCGTCAGCAGCGATTCGCCGATGGGAGCCGTTTGCAGGACGAAAATCTGCGGGTTGCCGGTCAGGGCGGGATGGCCCATGAAGGGCCCTAATTCTTTCTGGCCTACGATCATCCGGCCGGAGGGTTTTTCTCCCTCCATTGCCGGCGCCGCCGTTTGCGGGGTGGCAGTAGGAGCCACCACGGCGGCGGCCACCGGGACTTCGGTGGCGGCTGGGGCCGCGGGCGCGGCCGGAGCTTCGGTTGCGGCGGGGGCGGCCGGCGCGGCGCTCTGCTGACTTGGCGTTTGCCCGCTGGCCGGCGCCGCCGGGGCCTCCGTGGGGGAAGCCCCACCACAGGCCACAGCCAAGGCTGGCAGCAACAGCAGTGCGAGAAGGGTTATGATGGAAGAGAGACCAGGGAGACGCGCCATGTTCACCTCATTGCGAGTTTAGTTGGATTTTGGAATCGAAGACCGGTTGATTACTCGTAGTCAGGCAATTTACCACAAAACCAGGCAGTTGGACGCAATTCACTCTCATGATTCCCATAAAAGGCTATTCTCCCCGGCACGAGAAACATACTCTCGATTTAACGTTCTCGTGGTGACCGACGGTAACAGCAGGCCGGCTGGCCGCACGTTTACTGTCGCGGGCGGATGTACTCGTAGCCGTTGATATTCCGTAAGTCTCGGTAGCGCACGCCTTCGGGCCACGGCTGGATCTTGGGGCCAACGGGCCATACCACGTCGAAATTATACAACCCAACATTGGTGATGACATTGTCAAAAAGGAAGGTGGCGACTTCGATGGTCAGCTTACGCCGCGCTTCGTAGTTGACTTCGGCCTGTTGCTGGGAAATCTTGTCATCCAGCCAGGGGTGTTCTATGCCGCTGCTCCACACCGATCCGTGCACCAACTTCGAGAGCTTACCGGAAAATCCCTGGCCCGGCTCCAGTCGGATGCCGGCGGCGTGGCAGGTAGCACCCTGGTAGGTGCGGGCGACCAAGGTGGGCCGCAACGTAGTGTACGGCACCTTTTGGAATTTCGCCTCCACGCCGATGTCGCCCCACATGGCGGCGATGGCCTCACAAGCTTCCACTTCCACCGGCGCGCCCCGCAGCGACGGAGTCAGCGTTATGCTGAATCCATCGGGGTAACCGGCTTCTTCCAACAGTTGCCTGGCGCGCTCCGGGTCGTATTCCCAGCGCATCTCCGGAGGCAACCATGTGTCTTCGTACTGGCCGAACTCCCACAGCACCGCCGGGCTGCCATAACCCTGCAACAGGGTGTCGACAATGCCCTGCCGGTCAATGGAGATCGCCAGCGCCTTGCGGACCTTGACGGCGTTGGCCCATTCTTCGGAATTGATGTCCGGATTCGAGGAAACCCACGGGAGTTCCGGGTCATAGGCAGGCATCTGGTCGTCCGTGCCGATGCCAACATAGTTTTGGCCGTAGATGTTGAGCGCGGATTCTCCCCCGCCGGGCAGGCGCATCAACTCGGCACCTTCCACGCTGGCAAGAACGTCCAGGGAGTCGAAGGCACTCACAGTGGTATCCAAGTTCCCGGTCTGGAACCCAGCCACCCGGGACGATTCTTCAGGAATTTCCCGGAAGTACATTTCGGCAAAGTGCGGGGTCTTGCGCCAATGGTCTTCCACGGCCTCCATCCGCCAGAATTCGCCGGTGCTGAATTCCACCAGGTTCCAGGGACCCGTGCCGGCTATCTGGCTGTTGGCATCTTCGGCCCCCAGTTCGTCGGTCTGCTTTTTGCTGATGATCCAGGTACCGGCGCCGCCTGGGCTGGTCAGGGTCTCGTTGATCGGCACCTCCGACCACGGCGCGCCGGTGTAGAGCTCCACCGTGTAATCGTCGAGAGCTCTGGCATGCCCGTCTTCATTGCTCCAGATCCCACGAATGTTGGAGGCCCGGGCGTGCTTGGAGCCCTCGGCGCCGAATTGCCGCATACCCCAGATGATGTCCTCGGCGGTCAGTTCCCCGTAACCCTTGTGGAACTGCACGCCTTTGTTCAAATGGAAGGTCCAGGTGGTACCGTCGTCGGAGACGTCCCAACTATGCGCTAACATCGGCACGGTCACCAGGTCGCTGCTGACCGTCAGGATCGATTCGCCGATGGGCGCGGTTTGCAGGACGAAGATCTGCGGGTTGCCCGTCAGCGCCGGATGGCCCGTGAAAGGACCGAGCTCTTTCTGTCCAACCACTAAGGTGCCGGACGGTTTTTCCGCGGCCATCGCCGGCGCCGCGGTTTGCGGCGTGGCCGTGGGCGCCATGACGACGGTGGACACCGGGACCTCCGTGGCCGAAGGAGAGGAGGATCGCGACGACGGGGCCGCGGCCGGAGCCTCGGTTGCGGCGGGGGCGGCCGGCGCGGCGCTCTGCTGACTTGACGTTTGCCCGCTGGCTGGCGCCTCCGGCGGAGCTTCCGACGCCCCGCCGCACGCAACCACCAGGGCCAGGGTTAAGGCCGACACAATCAGGGATAAACCCGTCGTGGACATTCTGGAGAAATGGCGCATATTCACCCCTGTCGTTGCCTCTTCACTGTAGAGTTTCGGCGCCGTCTAACGGTGTTTGATGTACTCGTAGCCGTTGATTTGCCGCACGTCGCTGCGCCTGACGTGTTCAGTCCAGGGCTGGATGCGCGGGCCAACGGGCCAGAGCGCGTCAATGTTGTAGTAAGTGAGGTCGGTCAGCGCGTGGTCGAACAGGAATTGCCCGAGTTCGCGCTCCATCAGTTCTCGCTGGTCCGGGTCCACCTCGGCCATGGCTTGCCGCATCAGATCATCGGAATAGGCATGTTCCAAGCCGCGGTTGAACGGATTTTCAGTCAAGTAGCTGCCAAAGCCGTTAGCCGGCGTGGGCAAGGGGCCGCCAGCGTGGCAGGTCGCGCCCTGGTACGTCCGTCCCACCAGCGTGGGACGCAATGTGCTGTAGGGAATATTCTGGAAGTCCACGTCCAGGCCGATGTCATTCCACATCTGGGCGATGGCCTCGCAGCTTTCCACTTCCTGGGGCGCGCCGCGCAGGGCCGGCGTCAGCGTGATGCTGAACCCGTCCGGGTAGCCGGCTTCTTCCAACAACTGAATGGCTCCTTCCGGGTCGTACTGCCAATCCCGACCGTCCAGATAGTGTTCAAAGCCGCTGTACGAATGTATGGGCGTGTTGGTGTTGCCATTGCCTGACAGAATTTCGTCCACCAGAGCCTGGCGGTCAACGGCGGTGATCAAGGCTTGGCGCACCTTCCGCGCCCGGTCCCACTCCGGCGAGTTGATGTCGTCCGACGCGGACACCCAGGGCAGTTCGGGGTCATAGCCCGGCCGGGTTTCCACTCCTTCGACGGGGTACCAGTTGCCGTAGATCCTGAGGCTCTGGACGATGGCGTTAGGCACCGTCATCAGCTGCGCGCCTTCCACGTCCAGAACGCTGGGAATGGAGTCGTAGCCCATGAGGAAAGTGTCCAGGTTGCCGGTCTGGAAGCCGGCGACCCGCGATGACTCTTCGGGAATCTCCCACATGAAGAACTCCGCGAACTCGGGAGTGTGGCGCCAGTGGTCGCGCACCGCCGCCATCTGCCAGAACTCGCCCGTGCGGTGGTCAACTATTTCCCACGGGCCGGTGGCCGCAATCTGCGTGCTGGCCCCCTCTACGCCGAGCTCTTCGGTCTGCCTCTTACTGGCGATGAAAGTGGATGCGCCGCCCGGCGTCATGTGCCAGCGCTGAGCGATCACGTGAACCAGCGGCTCGCCGGTGTGCACCTGTAGGGTGTGGTCGTCGATTATTTCCGAACCTTCCCGGTCTTGCCAGAACTTCTCCAACTGGCCGGCCCGGGGGTGTTTGCTCAATCCCCACTGCTGCATCGACCACACCACGTCCTCGGCGGTCATCTCTCCGTAACCCTTGTGGAACTGGATGCCCTGGTTCAGCTTGAAGGTCCAGGTCAGGAAGTCGTCGGAAATTTCCCACGATTCGGCCAGCAGGCCCAGAACGTTACGGTTCACATCTTCTTGCAGCAAGCCCTCGCCGATGGGCGCAGTGCCGTGAACGAAGATTTGTGGGTTGCCCAGGGTGCTGGGATGCAGGAAGAAAGGTCCCATTTCCTTGAGACCAGTGTTGAGCGTCCCGGTGGGTTCGGCAGCCATGGCGGCGGCCGGGGCTGCCTGGGGAACGGCGGTGGGGGCGGCCTGGTCGGAGGCGGTTTGGCCGGAACCAGACGGCTGGGCTGCCGCCGACGCCTCGGTGGGCGCGGGTTGCGCGGGCGCGGCCTGCTGAGCTGCCGGCTGTTGTTGGGCGGCGGCGGGCTGCTGGGCCGGCGTTTCCGATTCGCCAGCCGTGCCGCAGGCGATGATCGGGGTGAAAAGCAAGGTAGCGATCACCAAGGGAATCGAGCTCTGGCGGACAATCTTGAACCAACTCATTGGGCTAACTCCGGGCGAGGTTTCGTTGTTGAGGAACCGCACGTTCCATTTGACGCTGCTGGGATCGACAGGATCACTCCAGTTTCGCTGGGAATGCGCCGGCCAATACCGGCGCATGAAATCGGTGGCGTAGTCTATCCAACGGTATCAGCCGTGTCAATATACGCAATCGTAATTATTGTGTTGCGTTATTATTCGTTCAAGCGATGTGTATGTTTGCGCGGCAAAGCCGCCAGCCGCGAGAATGAGATGACGGTTAGCGGCAGACCGGCAGAGTCAGTAGGTCAGCGCGTCCGCCGTGCCATCGGGGAGTTCTACGTCCAGGGCCTGCAGAGTGTGGGCCAGGCCGTGGTAATAGGCGACGACCACCAGCAGGTCAACAATTCCGGCGTCGCCGATGATGCCCCGCAGAGCCTCAAAGGTGGAGTCGGAGACCCGGTGCTGGCGCAGCAGCTCGATTACGAAGCCGGACACGGCGGCATCGTCGCCCGACAGGCCGTTGGGCGCGCGGTACTCGTGGATGGCAGAGAGCTCCGCATCGCCCAGGCCGGCATTGCGAGCGGCCGGCTGGTTGACGGTCCAAACGTAGTGGCCGCAGGCTTCCCGCGCTGCGGTCAGCACGGCGACGGCTTTCACGCGCGGCGGCAACGGCGTTTCAAAACGGGCGTAGCCGCCCAGGTGGGCGAAACTGCCGGCCGCCTGGGGGTTGTTGAGAATGGCGGCATAGTTGCGCTGCACGCCGCCGCGGGAGGATTCAATCTCATCCCATACCGCCTGTCCGGCGGCGTCCATGCTGTCTCTGGTGGCGAAGGGTACGCGGGCCATGGTGTCGCTCCTCATCGGACTGCTCTCTATTGGCTAGCTGAAAATACTCGCAACGATGACAGCGACTGACAGCGTTCCCACAATGCCGAGCACGGCGAGCATCAGATTGGTGACGCGGTCCGCCACGCGGTCGGTGCGAGCCTCCACCGTGCCTAGCCGGGCGTTGACTTCCCGGGTGTGTTCGCGCTGGCTTTCTTCCATCTTGTCAAAGCGGGCGTTGACTTCTCCTTCCATCTTGTCAAAGCGAGCGTTGGTTTCCCGTTCTGCTTTGTCAAAGCGAGCGTTGGTTTCCCGTTCCATCTTGTCAAAGCGGGCGTTGATTTCCCGCCGGTATTCCCGCTGGTCTTCCTCGATTTTGTCAAAGCGGGCATTGATTTCCCGCCGGTACTCCCGTTGCTCCTCAATGAACAGCGTCATTGCGGCTTCCAGAGCGCTCATACGATTTTCAATACCGGCAATACGATTTTCAATACCGGCAAGTCGTTCTTCTACTCTAGCGGGTGTTGCTGCTTGTGTTGTCATAGTTTTGCCTCTGTATGGTGGCCGGCGGCAGTTTGATACTGCCGCCGGCTCTTATCAGCCCGCCGGAGCGACGATCTAGCCGCCGTTCTTTTCCCAGAGTTCCTCCAAGACGGCGCCGGGAGACATAGGCAGGTTGTCCATGCGGACGCCGATGGCGTTGTGGATGGCATTGGCGATGGCGGCCATGGGCGGGACGATGGGCACCTCGCCAACGCCGCGCACGCCGTAGGGATGGCCGGGGTTGGCTTTTTCTACGATGACGGTGTCGATCATGGGCAGGTCGAGGCTGGTGGGCATGCGATAGTCGAGGAAACTGGAGTTGACCATGTCGCCGGCGTCGTTCATGTAGTACTCTTCGTTGAGCGCCCAGCCGATGCCCTGGACGGCGCCGCCCTGCATCTGGCCTTCCACATAGCTGGGGTGGATGGCTTTTCCAGCGTCTTGTACGACGGTGTACCGCAGGACGTCCACCTTGCCGGTTTCGGTATCGACCTCGACGTCCACCAAGTGGGTGCCGAAGGCGCCACCTTCGCCGCCGGGGCTCACGCTTACCTGTGCGGAGACCGGCCCGCCCGTCCGCGCCAGCTGCGAGGCGAGTTCCTTGAAGGACATCTGAAGATCCTCATCGGAGTTGTGCTTGAAGATGCCGTCGGCCAGGTCAATTTCGTCGGCGTCTTTTTCCCAGATCTGGCCGGCGCGGTCGATCATCTTGCGCTTGATTTCCTGGGCGCATTCGTAGGCGGCCCATCCGGTGGCAAACGTCGTGCGGCTGCCGCCGGTCAGGAAGGTGTATCCCACGGAGTCGGTGTCGGCCACGCTGGGTCGGACATCCTCTGCCGGAATTCCCAGCACCTCGGCTGCCTGCATGGCGATGGAGGCGCGGGAACCGCCGATGTCGGTCGAACCTTCCACCAGGCCGATGGTGCCGTCGGCGTTAACGCTGATGCTGGCGCTGGATGCCAACCCGATGTTCATCCAGTAGCCGCTGGCCACGCCGCGTCCGCGGTTGGGGCCGGACAGCTCGGACTTGTAATGGTCGGTGTCCCGGGCGGCCTCGAGGGTCTCGACGTTGCCGATCACGCGGAACTGGGGACCATCGACCCGGCGACTGCCTTCCTTGCTGGCGTTCTTCAGGCGGAACTCCAACGGGTCCATGCCACACTTGGCGGCCAGCTCGTCCACGACCTGCTCGCCGCCGAAAGCGGAAATCGGGGCGCCTGGAGCGCGATAGGCGAAGGATCGCGGCTTGTTGGTGACCACGTCGTATCCCTCAACCCGTTGATTGGCCAGGTCGTAGGGGGCGAACACGCACTGGGCTCCGGCGGTAACGGGCGAAGAGCCGGGGAATGCGCCGGCTTCGTAAATGAGGACCGCGTCGGCGGCCACCAAAGCGCCGTCCCGCTTGGCGCCCATCTTGATCTTGACCCACGCGCCGGCAGTGGGACCGGTGGCTTCGAAGGTCTCAGTGCGGCTCATTTGCATCTTGACCGGGCGCCCGCTTTTCCTTGAAAGCAGCGCGGCAACCGGCTCGAGGTACACCGGGATCTTGCCGCCGAACCCGCCGCCGATCTCCATGGGGACGACTTTGATCTGGGAAACCGGCATCTCCAGCACCCCGGCCAGAGCATCCCGGGCCACGAAAGCTCCCTGGGTGCTGGTCCATACCGTCAGGTGTCCATCCGCATTCCAAAGAGCGGAAGCGTTCTGCGGCTCGATGTACCCCTGATGCACCGTGCGGGTGTTAAATTCGCGCTCGACGACAAAATCGGCTTCCTCAAACGCCTTTTCCACGTCTCCCTGCTCGTACACGAAACGGTTGGAGACGTTGCTGTGCTTATCCGTCGCTTCGCCGAGCTCGGTAGTGGTGAGGTCGTCGTGGAGTAGCTCGGCGTCGTCCTTCATGGCGTCCAGGACGTTGGTGCTGGCGTTCAGGACTTCGTACTCCACTTTGATCAAGCCGACTGCCTCTTCAGCAACATGGGCTGAGTCAGCGGCTACCGCCGCGATGGGGTGACCACGGAACAGCGCCTTCACTCCGGCGAGGACGTTGTCGCTGGCGGCGCGGGCCGACAAGGGCGGGTTGTTCTTGGCGGCGATGGGCAGGTCGGCGCCGGTTACTACCGCGCGGACCCCAGGCAAGGCCGCGGCCGCGGTGATGTCAATAGACTTGATGCGGGCGTGAGCGTGGGGGCTCCTCAACGTCTTGCCGAAAAGCATTCCGCTCATCTCAAAATCGGCGCCGTATTTCGCGCGCCCGGTAACCTTGTCGGCTCCGTCGTGGCGGATGGGCCGCGTACCCACGACGTTGTAGTTGGTGTTGGAGAGCACGATGTTAGTCATAAATTGCCTCTCTACAGGTAATGCTTGGAGGCGATTTTAGCACAGCAGCGGCGTCCGTCCCAACTTGGGATGATACAATCGCCGGCCATGCTCGACTCCGTGCATACCTCCATCGTTGACTATCTCCGACAACGTACGGCTTTCCGGGCCGGGCGGTGGAGTTGCCAGTCTGCTTTGCGGTTTTCACGCTGGCGAGATTCGCCGCCGCTATATGGAATGGTGCAATCCTGGAAGGAGCGCCGCTGTGGGTCGGCCTCTGGGCAAGCTACGACAATTTGAGGGCTTATGCGGAAGATTCCGTAATCCCAGAGCTGATTTTCACGGTCATCACAGAGGTAATAATCATGGCGCTTGCTAGAAAACGTATGCGTATTGAACGTGAAGAAGGCCGGGCAGAGGGCCGCGAAGAAGGTCGAGCTGAGGTTAGGGCCGAACTTGAGCCCATAATCAAGGATTTGCAGGAACGTATCCGCCGACTGGAGAATGGCAACGCCGAGCAATCCCCGGACGCGCCGGCATACTGATACCAGGTCCCGCATACCAGGTCCCGCGTGTCTCTCACGTCAGCGGCAACGGCGGCTGCCACAGTTTGCCGGTGTCGTTCACGGTAATGGAATCTACCCACTTGACCCAATCGTAGCCGCGTTTATGGGGTTCCACCATGCGGGCCGGGAAGCCGTGGCCGGCGGAGAGAGGCGCGCCGTCCACACGGCTGGCCAGCAGCGCGCGCCCGGCTTCATCCAGGGAGTAACGACGGAAGTAGCCGGTGCGTGAGCGTATGGTTATGCTGGCGGCGCCGGGTCTGGGACGCGCGCGAGCCAACAATTCACTGACCGGGATTCCGGTCCATTCGCGGGTGGTGTGCCAGCCCCCGGTGCAGTCCAACGTGGCCGTCGCCTGGGTTTGCCAGTTTTGCAACTCGGCAATGTCCATCTCGAACGGGTTTGCCACGTAGCCGTTCACGCGCAGCCGCCAATCGTCGGCGTTGACGTGGGGCGTCCGGTCGTTCAGCCACATGGTCACGGGGAAATCGGCGCCGTTTTCTGGATACGAACCGGTGTAACGGCGAGACGCTCCCGGCCCGGATGCCAGCACGTTCGCCAACTCCGCCGCGCGCCACAGCATCAGACCGGCCAAGGCCAGCGCGACGACTCGCAGCGCGTGGCGGCGGTCGGCCAGGTATCGGGCGCGAAGGCTGATCCGGTGGCGGAAAGTGTGCCAGAGCAGCAAGGGGATCAGCATCCAGGCCAAATTCATGTGAATGGTAGTTCCTGAAAATCCCATCCAGCCGTAAGGCCCCAGGTGACTCCAGGCCAAGCCCAAGCCCACTACGACCAGCAGTCCGGCCAGCAAGACAACGGAGCTGACCATCGTTCCACGCGCGACACGCCAGTTGCGCCGCGTCCGCAGCGGGCCGAGAATGTTGCGGGATTTCCAGAGGAACAGGGCCAGGATGGCGAAGCCGAAGATGCGGTGCAGGTGCATCGCGCCGATCCATTCCGGATTGGAGTGAGTAAGGCCCAAATACCCGGTTAGCAATTCGGCGACGAACAGGACAATCAGCGCGATGTTGGCCCAGGGGAAGCGCATGGGGAGTTTTCCCTACACTATCCCCCTTCGCCGGCCCGCAGCACCCGTTGCACTTCCAACCGGTTCGTGACAAAAGCCAGCCAAATCACCGTGACCACGCTCACCACGGCCAGGACGGCGTAGGCCAGAGCCAGCATCCGCCAGTCGGTTTCGAAGGTCAGCGGCGGGGTGGCGCGGACACCACCCTCGGCCACTTCCAGCACCGGCAGCAAGGCGGAGCCGATCTGCGCTCCGGCCCACGTGCCCACCGCCACGCCGGCGACTACCACAACGGCGAGGTTGAACCATACCACGGCGTTGAGTTGCCCGCGACTGCTGCCCAGCGTGCGCAGCAGAGCGAACTCGGTCTGACGCTCCCTGGTGTCCAGCCAGCAATACAGGGCGATGCCGGTGGCGCTGGCCAGGGCGAGGGCCAGGAACATAATCACCAACAGGCCGCCCCAACCGGCGTTGGCCAGCGGTTCTTTCCCGCGCCGGGCCGCCTCTTCCTCGGCCACCATGACCTCCCCGCTGTTCACGCCCAACTGGGATATCTGGCCGGTGGCGTCATCGGCGGCGGCCAAAGCGGTGTCCAGGTCTCCCGGCAGTATTTCCCGGTCCAACCAAACCTCGCTGGCTCCCCCGAAAGTCCGGCGGCTGTGGCGGTTGGCATAGTCCACGAACTCGCCCAGATCGGCGATTACGAAGGGCTGTGACCTGGGATCGACGGTGGGGAAGAATTCTGCCGTGCCCGTGATCACCAGGGGCAACGCGAAGGTGGACATTCCCAGGCTGATTTCATCGCCGATTACCGCGCCCGTGGCGTCCAGGATTTCGGGGCTGACCACTGCCGGCAGCGGAGGCGAGTTTTCGCCGGGCCGCAGGCCGGGCACTCCAATGCCGCCGGGAGCCCAACTGAAAACCACCGAACCTTGCGCCCCCGGCCGGGCCACGTTGCGGCTGGTCTCCAGCGAATACAACCCCGGTCGCACGTAGTCCTCGATGACGCTCCAGCCTTCCGCCGAGACCAGGTCCGAGAGCTCCACATCGCCCTGGGGCGTTTGGGCGGTCAGCCCATCCATGAACAACACACCGGGCCGGTCGTTGCTGGTGCGCCCCACGATTTGCAGGTTGATCAGAGTGTAGGGAGGCACGTCCAGGCGGGGCCGGTCTTCGTCCTCGGTGCGGCGACCGGTGCGGCCCAAACGTAGCGCAATGTCTCCTTCAAGCCGCTCCCATTCGTGTCCGCTGACGTCGCCCATGCGGACGTCGTAATGCCGCCCGGCGCCATCCCGCAGCCGGGCTGACACGGCGACCAGCCGGTTCTGAAGCCCGCCAGTGCGCGCCCACAATGAAAGGCCGGTGATGTTCTCGGGCAAGGGCAAGCCTTCCGGCGCATCGGGATTCGGGGCGATGAAGGCCATCAATTCCGGCAGCGTATTGCCGTCGCCAAAATCCTCTCGCCACCAGGCCACGTCGGCCAGGCGGTCCGATTCCACGGCGAGCACCGAAACCCGCTGGGAGCCGAATCCCTCGGTGAGCAGGCTGCCTTCGGTGCGCATCGCTTCGGCGCCTCCCGGCAGTACCTCGGACGCGCCGGTGAAGGCGCGGGCGATACGCCCCCCGTCGTGCTGTATGCGTATGTCGGCGCCAACGTCGTAGCGAACGCGATCGTCCGTACTCTTGGTCAGCGTCGCTGAAAATGCGCTGCCCACCACGCCCAACGCCGTGGCCAGCATGAGCAGCGCGACCAGGCTGCCCGGCGCGATAGGATCCCGGGCGATGCGGCGCAGTCCCTGTACCAGCCAACCCGGGCCCACTGGGCCCACCACCCGGGCCGACAGCCCCATCGCCAGCGGGAATATACGCATCACCAGCAGTCCCAGCGCGATCAGTCCCAGCGCCGGACCAAGCAGCAGGGCGAAATCCACCTCCAGATCTCGACCGCCCAGGCTGCGGGTCAACACCGTGCCCCGGTTGGAAATTTGCCACCAAAGGAAGGCGATAACCGCCAGGGCCAGCAGGTCCAGGTAATACCGGTGAACGAACGGCGTACGGGCGGGTCTGGCTCCGGCCTGGCGAAACTCCACTATGCCCTTGCTAGCCGCGACCAGGGTGGCCAGCGACAACACCACCACGGCCAGGGCCGCGCCGGCCGCGCCCATGCCGAAAGCCGGCCAGGACAACGACACCGGCGCGCCCGTGGACTCGGAGTCGAACACCAGCCCGCCCAATCCCCTGGCCAGCAGGGGCGACAGCAAGGCGCCGGCCACCAGCGCAGGACCGGCCAGCAGGAATCCCTCCACCAGGGTCAATATGCCGATCTGCACCGTGGTCGCGCCACGACTTTTCAGCATGGCGATTTCGCTGGCCCGCGCCCGTATGACCATGCCGGCTGTGATGGTCAAGTAGTAGGCCAGGATGCCCGTGACCAGGAACACCATCAGGAACAACGGGATGCGCGCCAAAAGAAGCTGCTCCTCGTGGTCTTCCAGAATTCGCGCCAGGCCGGTGGACGTGCTTCCGTTGGGCAGATGGTTAGCCACGTTGCGGCGAACCTGCTGCAGCGACTGTTGCAGCTCGTCAACCCGCTTCGCCGGAATGCCTTCCCGGTCGGTCTGCAAGAACCAGGCCGAGCTGGTGTAGATGCCCGGGTAGCGGCGTCCCACCTGCTGGCGCAGGGCGTCCTCCGCCACGAACATGGGCACCAGGGTCCAGTCGTCGTCGTGATACGAAAGCAACTTTTGTCGGCGGTACCAATATTCCTCGTCCGGGTCGGTTGGCTCGACCACGCCGACCAGCACCACGTTGGTGGTGGCCTGGCCGTCGCCGCCGGTGGCCGGGACGATGCCGAAGCCCTCGCCTAAGGGGATGTCCAGAAACTCAAAGCCCGTCGAATCCACGGCGACTTCGATGACGACGTTGTCGGTGTCGCCGGTACTGTCGTCATAGCCGCCATCGACCGGCAACTCCGGCCAACGGCCCTGCACCAGCATACCTTTGCCTTCCCGCAGGCCGGATAGGTACTGCATTCGCCCTCTTGGTCTCACGTCGTTGGGCAAATCCAGGTTGGGCCGGCCGGTGAAATAGAAGGTGGCCGTCTCCACCTGGAAAGATAAAGACCCAACGGCGTCGCCCAGGGGAGGCAGCACGCGGTGGGCGACGAACTGGTGACTGGTCAAATAACGGTCGCTGGCCGGCGTAGCCGTGCGCGGGTCATCAAGATCGTTGAACACGCGAACCCAGATGTTCACGTCGCCGGATTCGGCGTCGGCCAGGGCGCGGCGCAGGGCCGTCTCCGCCAGCAGGTCGTTGAACACCACCGCGCTGGACAGGAGCACTACCGCCAGCGTAACCCCCAGCAGCACCGTAAGTTCGATGCGGAAGGACGACATCAGCCGTCGCCGGGCGAGGACGTAACCGAGGTTGAGGATTGCGGTCATGGGCGGCTAGGCTAAATCAGGGCGGATTGCAGGGTCTCTCGGAGCCGCCGGCGCGGGCGTCCGCTTCCTCGTCCGTAGCTGGGCGGAGGCGGAGCGAATCGGGGATATTCCGCCTGCCGGCCCTCAAACAACTCGGCAATGGTGAGTATCTGTAAGCGAGGGAATTGGTGATCAGGGAAGTGCTCAGGCTCATAGAAGCCGGCCACCGCTGCTTCTTGCAACATCGGACGGGTCGGTGGGTTCAAGGTGACGAACAGCGCGATTTCGGCTCGCTCGCGCTCCAGCGTTCCCCGCAAGTCACGTATCTCTGCGACGTTGATGTTGCCGCTTTTGACCTGGACGATAATGCGTTTGGCCCGACCGCTGTTATCGTCGAAGAAGTTGATGTAGCCATCAACTCCACGGTCGGCGCCGCGGCGCCGATCCTGGGCCGGTATTGCGTTCACCAGGCTCAACGCCCAATACTGGAACTGATAGCGACCATCGTGTTCGCTTTCGTTAGCCAAAGCCTGGGCGCTGGCAAGGTCTTTCGGGTCTCCGATTACGTCGTAGGGCCGCAGATTGTCACCAAAGGAGTTGTGCAGGCGATAACGCATCAGGCTGACGGCCAAATGGGTGATGTCAATGCCAATCCACCGGCGATTGAGGCGTTCGGCTACGGCAGTAGCGGTCCCGCAGCCGCAGAAAGGATCCAGAACCAGGTCGCCCTCATTACTGCTGGCGCGGATGATGCGGTCAAGCAGAGCTTCCGGCTTTTGTGTGGGGTAGCCAAGTCGCTCTGCGGACTGTGCGCTAATAGGCGGTATGTCAGTCCAGGTCGATTGTGCCGGCATTCCTGGAACATCCGGATTCAGATAGTGCTTGACCTGCGGAACACTCCCTCTCGGGGGCCAGTAGATCCAGCCGGCCTCGTCCAGCAGAGCCAGTTTCTGCTGGCTGGTCAAGTCATCTCCGTCATCAGGCGCGATTTCTGCAATGACATTCCTGGGGACAGCCCAATGCCGGCGGCGTTCGGTAGGGTTTACGCCGCGCCAAGGCTGCCCGGAATCGCCTTGCCGCACGCCGGCGGCGGTCAAATCGGACCGCCGGTACCGTCCCCGTTCATCTTCATAACGGTAAAACTCGTCAATATAATCTTGATCGTAAGCTTGGTACGCTGGATTCCAAGCGTATCGGTTGGACTTGGAATAAAAAAGGATCATATCGTGGTTGCGTCCAAACCGCCTGACGTTGCTGTGGGCGGAGGTGCGTTTCCAGATTATCTGGTTGCGAAAGTTTCTGGGATCAAATATCGAGTCCATCAAAATGCTCAAATAGCGCCCAGCAGTATCATCGCAATGCAAATATATGCTGCCCGTCGGTTTCAGGATACGGCGTAGTGCGGCCATACGAGGAGCCATCATCGCCAGATAAGCCATCATATCGTTCTGACCAAGGAAGCCGCGCATCGCCTGCAACAGATTGGCCAAGTTCTCCGGGCCGTTGAGCGCCACATCCCGGTATGTCGCCTCCGATTCCAACCCCCAATGCCAGGTATCCTCAAAGGCCGTGATCTGCGCCGCCGATTCCTCTCCACTCTGCTCTCGGAAAAGCACGTTGTACGAGGCGTTGGAGTTGAAGGGCGGATCCAGGTAAATCAGGTCCACGCTCTCGTCGGCAATCTGCTCCCGGAGAATGGGCAGATTGTCGCCGAAATAAAGCCGATTGGGGGGTGGCGTGGTCATGGTAATTGCCGGGGGGACTGATGGCGGGATTATAGCAAAGGCTCATGCTCCCAAGTTCAACCGTGTCCGCTGTTACTCCGCTTCCCGCAGCACTTCCGGCGGGCGCAGGCGGGCGGCCACCGCGCCGGCCAGGGCGATGGCCGCCGCCGCTCCGATGAGCAGGCAGAGGAACGTGGCCGCCAGCCAGGGGCCCTGGGCTACGAATACGATTGGCGGCGTGACCGAGCCGCCGGCTGCGTTGCCGGCCAGTTCGCCCAGGGTCCAGCGAGCCAGCGCCCAGCCGGACAGTCCGCCTACCACGATGCCCAATACGGCGATGATGGCGCGTTCCAGGGCCAGTCCGGCGAAGCGCTGCCAACGGGGCAGTCCCAGCGCGGCGCCCACCGACATGTCTACGCGCTGCTCCCGCACGGCCACCGCAGCGTGGGCGCACAGCGCGAGGCCCACGGCCAGCGCCAACGCGGCCAGTCCGATGCCGGTGAGCGCGTCCCAAGCGCCGCCGGCCAGCGGGTTGCGGGTAGCCAGATCCACTGCTCCGTCCCGGTCCCGCAGGAACGAGAGGCGGTAGCCCACGTCCAGTATGGCAGCGGCGGCGGCTTCCCGGTCGGCGTCCTCGGCCAGGCCGAACCACCATTCGTCGGGCGTGATGGGTTGGGCGCCCGGCGCCTGGGCCAGCCACGCGCGCAACTCGTGGACCGACACCACCACGAAGGACCGGCGGGCGTCCAGCGTCGGGTAGTGGTTCACCGTGCTGGCGACCTGGGCGGGCACGATGTATCCGTCAACGGTGAACCGCACCGGTTGTCCCGGCGTGAAGCCCGGTCCGGCCAGGGCCGGCAGGGGCAGCGGCCCCGGCGGGATCACGATGCCCCGGGGCGAGCGTCCCAACGGTTCTTCCCAGATTATGGACAAGCCGTTGTCTCCGCTGTGCGCAGCCTGGGGATTGCGTTCAAGTCGGTCGGGCACGTTGCCACCCTGGGGAAGCGCCTCCCACGGGCCAACCTCCTCAAACCCCTCCACGATTTCTCCTGACGCCGCCAGACCCGAACCATAGGCGGTGACGTCATCGAAAGACAGTCCTCCCGGCGGTGTACGGGCGAAGGAATCTCCTGACAGGAACACCGCCACCACCCGCCACCGGTCGTCAGCCAAAGCGGTTATGCTCTCCTCCGGGAGCGACGCGATCAGTTCCTGCCAACTGTCGCCTCCGGACTCGCCGCCGGCGAAGGGGGCCAGCGTCCCCAACTCCAGGTTGCGATAACCCCCCCGGTCGTTGCCGATGCGCATCCAGAGGCGGTAAGTGGGCAGCGGAACGGCTGAACCGAGGTTTTCGCCGTCATCGCGCCGAACCCAAATGCCGACGCGATCCGTACCTTCGGGCAAGGCTATGCCGGCCTCCGTGGGCGCCAGGGTGCGACGAAGTGGCGCCATCAGCGCATCCAATGGCGTCGGCTCCTCGTCGGCGAAGTCATCTCGCCACCAGGAGGTTTGATGGATGGTGAGAGGATCAACCCCCAGCACGGCGCCGCGCTGCGTCGGGCCATCTACGAAGCCCACCGATTCCCGTATGACCGGGCTCACCGCTTCCACACCGTCAACGGCGTTCAACGCTGCAATGCGATCCTCAGCGGTGCGACCGATGAAGCTGGCGCCGCCGAGGGTTAGATCGCCGCCGATGCGGTGCTTGGCCTGATCGGCCTCGCTGCGGGCCAGGGTGGTCTGAAATGATCCGGCGAACACGCCCAGGGCCGCCGCCAGCGTGACCACCACCGTCAGCGAGGCATAGGGCAGCGGATGCCGCGCCATCCGACGCAGCGACAGCGCGACCCAGGCCGGAGCCGTCCGCTGCGCCGCCCAGGCCGTTCCGGTCATGATCCACGGCAAAGCCCGCAGCAACAGGAAGGCCAACGTAAGCAATGCCGCCGACGGCGCCAGCAACAGCGAAGGGTCCAGCGACGGCCCCCGGCCGGTCAGTTCGCCTTCCACGAATCCGCCGCGCTGCCGGATCTGCCAGATGAGGACGGCAAGGGCGACGACGGCCAACACGTCGATGTAGTAGCGTTGTATCCAGGGAGCCGACGGCGGGCGGGCGCGGGCGCGCAGGAAATCCAGGATGCCCAGACGGGCCAGGCTGCCGCCGGCCACCGTCAACACGGCCAGGCTGAGCAGGCCGCCGGCTGCCCCCATCGCGTACATCTGCCAGGACAGCGCGACGGCCAACGGCGTTTCTCCCGCCCCGGCGCGCGCCGCCGGGTTGATGGTTTCCGCCAGCAAAAGGCTGCCGATGGCCCACGCTAGCAACGGCCCCACTATTGTCGCCGCCAGCACGATCAGGCCCTCGCCCACCGCCAGCAGGCCACCCACTTGACCGACGCTGGCCCCTCGGCTGCGCAGCATCGACGACTCGGCGGAACGCGCGCCGGCGAGCAGGCCCACCGCCAGGGCTAGGAAGTACAGAATGACCACCACCACCAGGGAAATGAACAGGAACAACGGCGCGCGGGCCAAGGTCAGTTCCCGCTGATAGGTCGCCAGCAGGCCGGTGTTGCGGCTGTTTTCCAGCCCGGTGATGATGTAGGACCGGGGGAAGCGGCTGTTGATGTCCGTCTCCAACGCGGTCAGGTTGTCCCGGGTGTCCTGCACCGTGCCGGAGGTGATGACGTCGGGGTTGATGTACACAAACCAGCCATAATCGCCCACCAGCGTGGGGTAATCCTTGCCGATGGCGTTGAAATAGGCGTTCTCCGTCACGTAGATGGGCGCCACAGGACGGCCTTCCCAGTCACCCATGCGGAAATGGTCTGCGGAACCCATCCAATATTCCGCCCTTGGGTCGATGGCTTCCGCGATTCCCACGATGGTAACGGCGATGTATTGCGGGAGGCTCTCGTCGTCCGCCGGGAATATCACCAGCCAGGCTTCCTTGCCGACGCCCCAACCCATCAGCCGCGACGTGTCCAGGCCCAGCACGCCCTCCACGCGGGGACAGCCGCCCTCAAGATTGGCGCACCCGGCAGGGTCTCTGGTAATCGCGTCAGACGGCCAGCGGCCTTCCAGGAGGCGGGAGCGCTCGGTAAATCCCGTCTGGAAAAAGGGCCGGCCCAGGGGAACGTCGTTTATGCCGAAGGGCGCGCCCACCTGTGTAAAAGGCAGGGTGGGCAGCATCTTGGCGTAGCGGTTCTGGTCCCGTCGCAAGTAGCCCACCGTATCGTCGATGATCGCCTCGATGTCGTCGCGCAGCGCGGCGTAGTCCTCCGGCCCCAACGGACGATTGCGCACGACAATCTGCGTGTTGATTACGGTAGCCGACGTGACGGCCAGGGAGTGACGCAAGCCGGCTTCGGCCAACGCCTGGGAGTACATCGCCCCCAGGGCCATGATGGTCACCGCTGCCAGCACGCCGAAGGCGGTAACCGCCAGCAGGCCCCATGCGGAGCGCATCCGGCGCGGCAAAAGCCAGAGTAGAAGGCCGAAGCCGCGCATCACGTCACGCTGCCCCGGCGAGCGGCTTGCCATCGCCGGCGGGTCCAGGGGAAGGTTTGAAACCCGCCCCTACATGCCGACACAACCGATTGCCCCGGTAGATCACCCGGTCTGCTCCGCGGCAATGCGCTCTCGCACCCGGGGCAGCAACTCGTCGGCGGCGCGGTGGCATTCTTCCACGTGGGGGAAACCGCTCAGAATGAATTCGTCGATGCCCAGACGCCAGTAGGCCAGCAGTTCGTCAGCCACCTGATCGGGCGTACCTACCAGGGCGCTGCTGCAGTTGACCCGCACCTCCGACAACCCGTTCCACAGGTGTCGGGCGAGGCGATGGTCTGCGGCCTCCCGCGCCTGGGCCTGCTGGCCCACCATGGGAGTGCCGGCGATGGCGGATTGGCGCTGCGCCTTGACCTCCGGGGCAGCGTCGGCAATGAGGCCGCGGGCGGAGGCCCACGCCTCCTCTTCGTTATTTCGGATGACCAGATGGGTGCGGAGCCCCAACTTCACCGGACGCCCGGTGGCGTCGCTCTGCTCGCGCAGGTCGGCGATGCGTTGGGCCGTGTCTTCCACCGGCTCTATCCAGCCCAAATGGACGTCGGCCTGGCGGGCTGACAGGCCGAGGGCGCGGGGCGAGGCGCCGCCCAGGTAGAAACGCGGCGCGTCATCCCCTGGGGCCGGAGCGCAGTAGGCTTCCGCCAGCCGGTAGAAATCGCCGGCGTAGCTCACGGGCTGGGGTCGCTGCCACAGGGCGCGGCAGGCCTCGATAAACTCCTCGGCGCGCTCGTAGCGGGTGGCGTGGTCGCTGACTTCTCCAAGGCGTTCAAAATCGTTCTGGATGCCACCGGGGACGATGTTGATATCCAGCCGCCCGCCGGAAATCTCGTGGAATGCCGCCGCCATCTGTGCGAACAGGCCCAGGGTGATGAAGCCGGGCCGGACTGCGACCAGGAAACGGATGCGCGACGTGACCGCCGCCAGGGCCGTGGCCGTGGTCCAAGTTTCGGCCAGGGGCGCGTCCTCGGCGAACAGACCGTTGGCGAACCGCGTGGGGATGAGCATGGAATAAAATCCGCAATCCTCGGCGGTTTGGGCCACCTTGCGGAGGTAGTCGAACGTAGGCGGCCGTTGCGCCCGCAGCGTGCCGGCCCGGTCGCCGTCGCCGTCAATGGGAATAAACCAGTCAAAGAGGGGTTCAGGGCGAGGCCCGTTGCTTGTAGTCATAAATCACCAGTCAGCACGTTGGAATCAGGATGCAAACGGGCCAACATCCTACAATTCGCCGGCGGCGGCGGTCAATGCGGATGGCATTCTGACCGGAGTTGCCGGCTCGCGTCATCAATACTGGCGTCGATAGCGGTAGCGGTGGCGGCCCGCCTGGCCTCCTCATGGGTCTTGCCCTTGCCGCGTTCCGCAAGATAGGCGCGGCTGGCGGCAAAGCCGGCGGCCATTGCGGCGTCGGCGACGATACGAATGTGCTTGGCCGCATCGGCCCGCTTTCCCGGCGGGGCTACGCGCTCAATTTCAATGCCAACCAGCGCGCCGTCGGCGTTGAAGTCTGCGTTCACGCCATCCAGAATTTCGTAAGTTTCGGTAGCCGGGTCGTCGGAGAGCCGGAGATAGCCGCTGTCGGTTTCAGAGTAATAGTCGAATTTCATTGCTGGCTCCTCCTCAAGCGACGTTGGAAACCGGAATCAATAAATGCGGTCATTATAGTTTGCTCATCAGCGAGCGTGACAACCCGCAGGCAATGCGGATGTTCCGCGTCGGGCCAGGGAATGAGACCCCAGAATCTGACTCGTCCATCAGGTTGCGTTTCCCGCATAACCGGATTGTTGATAACCGATTCGCACCAATGGTTTTCAATGTACGGTTCCCGTTGGCGACGCCTCTGTTGGAAGTGTTCGGTGAATTGCATCAGCGTATTGAGGTTACCGGCGTGTATCCCCGCCGCCGTCATCCTCCCCCGCCGGCTCCGACGGAGCCGGCAGCGGCGGGTTGGGGTTTTCGGCCATCTCCCGCTGGTACCACATGAACATCACGATGCCGGCCGCGATTATGCTCATCATGTCTCCCGGCACCCATAGCATCAGCCCGCCTAAAATTTGGTCGGACTGGTGCGAAAAGCCTTCCCAGGGACGAGGGAGTTCCTGGTAGGCGGAATAGATCAATTCTTCCTGGAAGACGATGGCCGCGCCCAGCAGGGTGTTGGGCAGCACGATGAGGCCCAGATACAGCACTCGCAGGCCGTAGTGAAGGCGCGAACGATGGGGTTTGGGGTCGATCACAATCCACCAGAAGAGGAACCCGCTGATCAGCATCGTCCCGTGCATCAGTTCGTGCACCCAATCGTTATGCACCGCCAGGTCGTGGGGACCCGGCGCTTGCCAGAAGTACAGGAGGGCGAGAAACGTTACCACCGTGAATATCGGGTTGGTGATTTTGCCATACACCCACCGGGCGGCCGGCTGGCGAACGATCCGGCGTATCACATTTTGACGCAACCACGGCGGCATCCCCCGCAGCATGGGCGTCAGCGGCGCGCCCAGCAGGAGCAGCAGCGGCCCCACCATGCGGACCAGCAGGTGCTGGATCTGGTGGATGGAGAAATAGTGCTCCGCCAGCGGCTCCATGGGAGATTGCAAGGCGAGGAAAAGGACCAGGATACCGGCGAAGAAACTGGTTTTCTGCCAGATGTTGATGGGGTGCGTCTTGTTGGGCCAGTTGTTCAGCCCGTTGATGTAGAAGTACACCGCCGCCAGCAGGAACAGGCTGGGAACGGGATTGGTGACGAATCCCCAAGCCGTCGCCGGCGTCTGGCCCGGCGGTATGCCCTGGTGGGCCGACGCCACGCCGATGCCCAGGGCCAGGGCGGCCAGCCCGCCTAACGAAGCGCCAACCGTCCAACGGCACAGATGGATTGATGCCGCGACGTTCATATCGCCGTCTCCTCAGATCCGGCGTTTCGTGCCCTTTGCGCCTGGCGTGCACGCCACACCAGATATCCGGCGCCGGCGATCAGGACTACCGATACGCCGAGAAAAACGAAACCGGCTTCCGGGTTGCGGGAAGGCTCCGGGATCTCGAAAACGAAACCGTCTGCGCCGTAAGAGCCGCCACCGGGCGGTTCGATCAGCACGGTCGTTTCCCAGCGGCCCGGCTCAAAGGTGAGGGTCGCAGCATAGAAGCCGGGGATATTGGGGCTGAGGGCGACGTTTTCGCCGGTTTCGTCGCCGCCGCTCCAGGTAGTCAGGATGGTGACCGTGACGTCGTCCGCCGGCGCTCCCGTGGCGGTTTCGGTCACGCGGATGAAGAACTGCGTGGACTGTAGCGACGGGAGCATCTGGGCGTCCACCACAACGGTGTACGGGCCGGTCAGGGATTCGGCGCGGCGCGTCCCTTCGCCAACTATGTCCTGAGCCGCGACCAATTGCGGGAAGAACCAGGAAGCGGTCAGCAGCGGCAGCAGCGTCAACGCGAGCAGTTTTTTTATGACGTGACCGGGCATTGGTGACCTGACCGTATTGAAATAGCGTAGGGGCGAATAACCATTCGCCCCTATATTGTACGCCATTGGTTCTTCGGCAAGGCGTTACGGCTGGAAGGTCTTGCGCCAGATGCCCGGCGAGCCGGGGGCGTGGGTCATCACTTCCCGCATCCGGCCGTTGTCGGGATGGGCTTCCCGCTGCTCCAGCCAGGCCGGGGTGGAGGACACCTGCGGGTCAGCCAACTCGTACACCGTGGCGTAGGCCGGCTCGCCCCGCACGGCCTTCCAGCGCCGGCCGCGAATGCAGCCGGGGACCTTCTCGTAGTTGGGAACGTACACGGTGGAGTACCAGTTGTTCCACTCGTCGTCACTGTCCACCGGCACGTCCATGCGCCCGATCTGCAAAGCTGGCGACATATCGGCGTTGGCCAGGACGTCGGACAGGTCGGTGGGATGGATCATCGTGTACACGTTGTTGATGAGGGTAGTCGCAACCGCCCGGGGGCCGACCTTCTGCCCCCAGGGGGTGGGCGGGCGGTTCTTGAAGGCGTCGGTGTTGATCACGTCGGCGGATTCCAGTTCGTACATCGCCAGGTGCTTGGGGCCGCTGCTGGTGGCCTCGTAGCGGGCGGCGTTCAGCACGCCGGGCACCGACAGCAACTCCTGTAGGTGCTCGGTGTTGTACCACTGATTGAATTCTTCCTCCACGTCGGCGGGGACTTCGCACCAGACTATCATCAAGCCGGTGCCGCGCTTCTTGCTGGGCATAATGGACCTCCTGGGGTGGGGGCGAGGGTGGGTGATGTGAGCGTTGGATATAGTGAACGCAGTGTAACATACTGACAGTTACAGGGTTGACGCGCGGCGCGGCGGCGGGCGAAACTTGGGCACCGTCAAATAGTCGAATAACGGACGAAAACAAGCAATATCATCGGTAAGCGTTATGACAATTTTGTACTTTGACGCCATGACGGGTTCCGGTCCATTGCCGGAGTTCTCTGCCAACGATTCCGCCGGCAATAATGCGGCGATGTACCAGCGAGATAAGTTGCTGGCGCGCTTTGCCGACCGCATCACTGTCAATCCCGACCTGTCGCGCTCGCTGGTTTCCTGGCAATCCAACAAGCACGCTCCGGGGTTTCGGTGGTTCAAGTTCAAGGAGGGATTTGGCGCGGCGCTGGCGCGCTACCTGCTGGGTTTTGTGGGAAACCGGGGGCAACTGCTCGACCCGTTCGCCGGCACGGGCATTGCGCCGATTGCGGCGGCTAGGGCTGGATGGCAGGGAATTGGCATCGAGATTCTGCCGGTAGGCGTTAACGTCGCTAATGCCCTGCTGACCGCTGCCGACATCGACCAGCCGAGTTTTGAGCGGCAGGCGCTGGCTTTTCTGAAACACGTCGCAACAGCAGTAGATGCGCCGGCGGCGGATTGGTTTCCCCACATTCGCATCACTGAAAAGGCATTCCCTCCGGACGGCGAGGTTGCGATTGCCGCCGCTCGCAACTGGCTGCGACGGACTGAAATAATGCCGGAAACCGAACTGCTCGCCCTGGCAGCGATGGCAGCGCTGGAAGATGCCAGTTGGACCAGCAAAGACGGCCAGTACCTGCGCTGGGATCATCGCTCCGGACGGCAACTCAAGGCCAGAATGGAAAAACGGCGCGTACTCCCCTACGATGCGTCCCTGCGCAACAGCATTGACAGCATCGTCGCGGACTTGCCGACGCTGGCCGGACATTGCGTAGCTGACGATGTACGGATTATTGAAAGTTCCTGTTACGATGCCCTACCGGAATTGCCCACTGATTCCGTTGACACCGTAATCACCTCGCCGCCCTATGCCAATCGCTACGACTACACTCGCACCTACGCGCTGGAACTGGCTTGGCTGGGCTACGATAACCAGGGCATCAGCGCGCTGCGCCAGCGTTTGCTGTCAGCCACCGTAGAAAACCGTTCCAAGCGGGAACAACTTGCCGACGCACACGGCGATGCGCTGACCTTGTTTGACGGTCACCCGGCGATTGCGGAAATAACGGACGCATTGGAGGGGGCCAATCAGCGAGGCGAGCTGCCTAACCCGCACGTGATACGGTTGGTGCGGAATTATTTTATGGAGATGTCGGTGATTATCTCCGAATTATCGCGGGTTTGCCGGCCCGGGGCGTCAGTGTTTATGGTGAACGACAACGTGCAGTATCACGGCGAGGAAGTGCCGGTGGACTTGATACTGTCCGATTTGGCCGAGCAGTGCGGGTTTTATGCCAAAGCAATCTGGACGCTGGCCCGGGGCAAGGGCAACGCCAGCCAGCAGATGGGGCGCTTTGGCCGCAAGGAACTGCGGAAGTGCGTCTATTGGTGGGTGCGGAGATGAGCAGCGATTATCGCCGGCTACTCAGCCAACTGCGTTCACAGAATTTAACCGGCGGCCTGCAAAGGCGGCTGGACTTGCGGGCGCGCCAGGCGGTGGCGTCTTTGGGCAGCCGGTTCGGCTTTGCCGCGCCTGTTGAGTCATACTTGATTTCCCAAGGCGCGTGGGAGCACGTGCGCAACCTGCATCTGAATCCGGTCAGCGTGTTTTGCCACCCCGATATGCTGGTAGAGGAACCTTTCGTTTCTCTGTACTATCGTGGCCTCAGCGGATTGTCCCTCAAGGAAGTACAGAATCAGGCGCGCTCAGTCGTCAACTGGGAGATTGTCCCGGACGAAAGGCAGCGAAAACCGCGAGTGGCGGAGGCAGCGGCCGGGCAAGTTGCTGGCCTGTATAACAGCGTGATTTCGTCAACCATAGAAAACACCAACACTTGGACGCTGGAAAACGGCTATCGCAATATAATTGCCTCGCTGGGTATAACTTTTGACGGCTCGATGCGCAATACGATTGGCCGGCTCCCTGAACAGCGGATTCGGCGTATGTTGCTGCAACATCTCTTTGAAAACGAAATACTAATTGCGCCGGCATACCCGGACGCCGATGCACTGCCGGTTGCCCCGGCCAATGGCGAATACACACTACGGGATGACTTTACAATGGCGTTCAGTTCTGAACCCGATGTTGCATTTCGTCGGGGCGATTCTCTTGAGGCCACTATTGAAATCAAAGGCGGGATTGACCCGGCGGGAGCATTGGAAAGGTTGGGGGCAGCCGAAAAATCGGCTCAAGCGGCGATAGAAGTCAATCGGCGTTGCAAAAACTTTCTGGTCGCCGGCGTAATCACTACGGAGATGCGGCGGCGTCTTGACCAGAGCAGGTTGTTTGAAAAGGATTTTTTGCTGGTAGAATTATTGTCAAGTGAAACTCGTCAAGCCGAATTTTTTGATGAGATTTTCAATCACACTCTGCGGGTGACTACTCCTAATCTATAGGACTCCGGTTATGATCTACTCCCTGACTCGCTCCAATAATACTTTCCCAGACGGCGCGTATTTCGGACGGCTCTAATTCTCCGTCCAGCAGCCAGCCCAGCGCTGCGCCACATTGCCGGCAGAACGTTTCGCTGTCCGCAGTGTCAATATCTGTCAATTCCGTCCATGGTATCGGCGGCGTATTGCCGTCAGTTGCTAAAACCAGCACGCTGTCGTGCCGGATTGACTTCAGGTTGCGGATATGCACCGAGATGGGATGCTCGGAATACACGACGTAAGCGTTCATCAGCCGGAAGCCGGCGCTTTTGAGCGCTATGGTGAGTTCCGCCCATGCGCCCGGGTCCCAATGGTGAAACGTGAAGACCATACGCCCGCTATCCTGCTTCAGCACGCGCCGGCACTCGGCAAATATGCCGGTGAGCGCGGTCATAAAGTTTTTGGCGCCCTCGGTCGCGTTGGGCGCAACGGCGCTGCGGGTTTCGTCGTAGTTCCACTCCGCTTCGCCCGGCAGCAGCCGCGTAAGCCACACTCGGAAAAAGGTGGCCAAGTCGCCGTACTGTACGCTATCGTAGTAGGGAGGGTCGGTTACGACCATATCTATAGAGTGGCTGTCAACTGGCACATTCTGCGAATCGCCTTGGATAAGCCAGAACCGGCGTTGTCCGTCTGCAAGCTCAGCCTGGTTGAATGCCTCAACGCCGGCATCCGTTTCTCCCGGGATCTTGACCAATTCCCTTTTGCCGTTTTCGTCAATCCATCTTTCAACAGGCAGGGCCGCCCACTTGCGCCCCCGCTCAATCCGGTCATGAAAGAGCAGTTGCAGGTTCCCAGACGCCTTGCGCGGGTTGACCGGATTATTCTCCAATGCCGTGTATTGGAATGAATAGGCGTGCAAAGCGAAGGTATGCCTGATGGCGCCGGGGCGTCGTTTGTACCAGCCCTTGTAACCGCAGAGCATTGAGTTGAATTCCAGGGAAGTGGACACCAGAGTTCCCAGAACGAGTTTGTCAATGCCAGTGTATTCGTGTAACTGTTGTATTGCGTGATGCAGGTACAGCAATTGGCGGGATGAAAATACATCCAGGTACGAGCGGATATTATGGCGCAGCAGGTCGCCGGATTTTGGGCCGTCCTTTACGGCAAAGTCCGACAACGGCCCGAAGTCCAGCCGGCGCCGCTGCTCATCAGCCTGCCTGATACGGGACAGGTCGGTTTCTCCGGGAGAACGAAAGAAACTGCCGTGCTGCCGGCAAAAGCCGACAATCGCTACCGGGGCATAACGGGCATAAAAAGGCAACTCAAGCAATTCGCCATATTGATGGCCACACGTCGGACAGCGCTTGTCGCTTTTGGCAATCAGGCTTGGAGTTCCACCGGCGTAGCCCTCGTTATCGTGGCGGTCGGAAATCTCCCGACTGTGCGGGTCAATGCTGATTATCCGCTCGCCCTCGTGGCGCAAATCGTACTGGTCGATTTGAACGACATTGCGACAGGCGCACTTTTTACGTGATCCGTGCAGGGAATACTGGATGTCAGTCATTGCTTCGCAGGTTGGACATTCAGTCTGAAAGTAATGACCCAAGCGGGCGTACAGGTCGGAGTAGAACCGCTTGAAGGCATCGTGCAAGTCCGTCAGCGCGGCCTGGGTGAGGGAGGCCCGGGCCTGGATGATTGGGATGGGGTCAATGTCTGCCCCAATGACGTTTGCCCCCAGGCGAATGGCCTCGTGGAGGGTTGTGCCACCGCCCATCATCGGGTCAAGGACGATTTTGCCTTCAAGTCCGCCTGGCGCGTAATAATCACTGTGGTCGGCGTCAGGCGCAAACTGCTTCAGTATGGCCCGAAACGTGGAGCCACAGCGCCGCGCCCACCATTTATGGAGGTAGGTATTGGGGCGAAAGAGATGCTTGTTAAACACCTCTTGACGTGAAAGATTGTCAACGAATTGTTCCGGAAAGTCACGATCTATTTTGATGCTGTGTCCCGCCGGTGGGAAACGGGCCAGATTGTCCAGCGCCAGTTGGCGGCCTTCACGGATAACACGAACAGTTGACGAATTGCCTTCGGAAGACGGATGATAATCGGGCATCAGGGAATCCCCCGCGCTTTTGTTAGCGGCAGACTGCGTCGAGCATTTTAGCAGAGGCCGCGACAGCGCCATCCAACTGGCCCATGCCGGTAGCCACTCCGGTTCCGCGGGAAATTTGAAACCATGACCTACTCCCTCCTCTCCGGCCTCCGCGTGCTCGAAGTCGGCTCCATGCTCTCCGCGCCCTACTGCGGCAAGCTGCTGGCCGACGCTGGCGCGACCGTTACCAAACTGGAACCTCCAGGGTTGGGCGAACCTGCCCGTCGTTATGGCCCCTGGCCCGCTGATGCGCCTCACCCGGAACGCAGCGGCCTGTTCCTCTACCTCAACGCCAATAAGCAGGGCATTACCGCCAACCTGGAGACGCCCACCGGGCGCAGCATCCTGCGCCGCCTCGCCATTGCGAGCGACGTGGTGGTGCACAACGTGCCGCCGGCCGATATGGAGCGGCTGGGACTGGATTACGACGCGCTGGCGGCTGACAACCCCAACCTGGTAATGGCCAGCATCAGTCCGTGGGGCTTGTCCGGCCCCTGGCGGGATTACAAGGCTTACGACATCAACCTTGCGGCGGCCGGCGGCATCTGCGAAGGACTGGGCGAAGCCGACCGGGAGCCGCTGACTTTCGGGACGCCAGCGGTTGGTTACTTCGCCGGCATGGCGGCCGCGTCTGCCATCGTGATGGCGCTGCTGGGCCGCGAGCGGCACGGCGGGCAGCACATCGATATTGCCGAGGCGGAGACCATGGCCGGCCTGTACAACGGACCGGAGGCGCTGATGGCCGTGTACGAGTGGCGCGTAACCCGGCGCACCGGTCACCATGCCCTGGATTTTCCCTACCCCAACTGTATCCTGCGCTGCAAGGATGGGCACATCTTTGTTGGTTCACCCGAAGGCCGGCAATGGGGTCGCCTCCTGCAGGTAATGGGCAATCCGGAATGGTCGCAAGAACCGCGTTTGCGCAACCGCACGACGATGAACAACTTGTACGCCGACGAGGTGGACGGCTACGTCGAAGCCTGGCTGGCCGACTACACCAAGGCGGAACTGCTCGAAATCGCCCTGGAGCATCGCATCCCGTTGGCTCCGGTACGCACCTACGACGAAGTGCGCGCCGACCCTTCGCTGGCTGATTGGTTCGTAGTCATCGAGCGCGACGATACCGGCCCGGTGGCCTACCCCGGCTTGCCGTACCGTCTCAGTGAAGTCGATGTAGCGTCCCATTCGCCAGCGCCGACCCTGGGACAACACAATCGAGACGTGCTGTGCGACGAACTCGGTTATACCGGCGAGGAACTCGTCAAGCTCTATCAAACCGGCATAATCTGACGGGTCATAATCTGACGGGTAAGATAGCAGTATGTTGGTCCGCATCGCCATCATTTGCGTCGTGGTGTTCCTGGGCAGTTGCCTGATTGCCCGGCAGATCGCGCTGCGCAAAAACCACCGGCCCGACGTGATTATCATCGCCGGCGTCATTGTCGGCGCCATCGCGTTTGCGCTGCTGTGGACGCTGAGCCTGGTTTATGGCGGCAACTACACCAAGATTGCGGCGGCGGGCGCGCTCGCCGTGATGCCGGCGGTGGCGGCATGGATCGTGCCGCCGCGACACACATAGGAAAACCGGATCATGACCTCATCGACAAACGGGGACGGCAACGCCACTTCAGCAAACCAGGGCATACTGGCCGGATTCCGGGCGCTGGACTTCGGCTGGGTACTGGCCGGCGCGCTGCCCGGCATGGTCCTGGCCGACATGGGGGCCGAGGTTGTCAAGGTAGAAACCCGGCAACGTCTGGATTATATGCGCATGGGCCGGCCCATCGCCGGCGATCAGCCCGACCCGGAGCAGAACCCCATGTTCCACAACGTGAACCGAGGCAAGCTCAGCGTTACGCTGAACATCAGCGAACCGGATGCGGTGGAACTGGCAAAACGGCTCGCCGCGCGCTGCGACGTCGTGATCGAGAATTACTCACCCGGCGTGATGGACCGGCTCGGGCTGGGGTATGAGACCCTGCGCGGCGTCAAACCTGACATCATCATGGCATCCATTTCTTCCACCGGCCAGGAAGGGCCGCTGCGGGACTTGCGGGCCTACGCGCCGTCCATCGGCTCGCTGTCGGGGTTGGACAGCGCCATGGGCTACGAGGGCGGCGGGCCGCTGGGGCTCAAGCACGCCTTTGGCGACATCTGCGGCGCGCTGCACGCCGTGTTCGCCATCGTCGCCGCCCTGTACAACCGCCAGCGAACCGGGCAGGGGCAATACATCGACGTGTCCATGTTGCGGGCCACGGTGGCTACGCAAGGGGTCGGGCTGATGGAACACGCTCTCACCGGGCGCTCCTTGCAGCCTCGCGGAAACTATGATCCTACGATGGTCCCATATGGAAACTACCCCTGCGCCGGCGAGGACAAGTGGGCATCCATCGCCGTCGCGTCGGAGAGCGAATGGCAGAGTCTGGTAACTGCGATGGGCAACCCGGCGTGGGCCAACGACGACCGGTTCCGCAGCCAGTATCGTCGTCAGCGACACCGGCGGGAGCTGGATGCGCTGCTTTCCCAATGGACGGCCCAGCACGACGCCGACACGCTTGCTGACCTGCTGCAACGACATGGCGTGGCCGCCGCGCCGGTGTTAAGCGCGGCGGAACGGCTCTTCCACCCCCACTTCATGGAGCGGGGCCTCTACAACGATATTGACCATCCGTCCCTGGGAGCCGAACCCATTTTCAACCTGATGTGGGGCCTGAGCAAAACCCCTTCGTCAGTACGGCGCCACGCCCCGCTGCTGGGCGAGCACAACCGGCAGGTATTGTGCGGAACGCTGGGGTTGAGCGAGAGCGAACTGGCCGAGTTAGAGGAGCGGCAGGTGGTATATTAGGATGAACGGGCGACGGCAGTTGGCATCGCCTGACCTATCGGAGACGGTACGAATGAAAAATCATAATTTCCTACTGACCATGCCTGGTTTGGGGGCCATGCTGTCTCTGATGTTCGGCTTGGCAGCAACCACACTCACTGCTTATGCTTTGTATCGAATGCCTTACTATCCGGCCATTTGGTTGGCCATGACAATTACGCCGGTGGCGACGTTTGCCGCGCTTGCCTACTTGGTAAGTGGCGTTCGTCGTGGACGGCGGCAAGAGTGAAGAAACGGTCGCAGGCGGCGCTATGAATCCACAGTCCGCTTACTACCAAAAGCAAGCGGTAGCAATATTGACTATCGCGACCGCAATCATAGGTTTCGGACTTTTCGGGTCCGACCTGCACAAAGACGTCATAAGGTTGGGGCCAGGCTCTCAAGTCCCGCCGCTAGTTGCCATCAAGTATCTGTTCGCGGGGGCGGCCATCGTCCATTACCTTCTTTTGGTTGAATCGGTTCGCCGGGTTTTCAAACAGACTATTCCAGTGAGCGGCCAACAAATTGGGGATGGCCCTCTATTTTTTATGCTCCTGGAGATATTTTACGTTGCGTTGATGTTCATTTTTGGAGCATTTGAGATCACCGATAATACCGTCCGAGGGCTATTAGTATGACACAACAACCCCAACAGCAGGTTGTCGAGACCCTCCCGGAAGTGGAGGGCGGCATATCCGATGAGGCCCTGGCCGCCGCCCGCGCCATGATTGGCGTGCGAATGCGGACGGAGCAATATGTCCGGCAGGCGAACCTGGACACCATGCTCAACTTCGTCAACGGCATTGGTGATGCCAACCCGCTGTTCCGCGACCAGGAATATGCGGCCTACTCCAAGTATGGCAGCGTCGTCGGCCATCCCTGCGCTCCCTATATGCGGCACTGGTCGGGGCGGACCCGCTGGGGTTTGCCCGGCGTACATGGGTTCTTTGCCGGCAACGACTGGGAGTTCTTCCGGGCGCTGCGTCCCGGCGATGCCGTCAACTGCGTGGAGCGGGTGCTGGACGTGCAGGAAAAACAGAGCGCCTATTCGGGACGATTGGTCATTCAGTACGTGGAGACCATCTACTCCAACCAGCGGGACGAGGTAGTGGCCCGCGTGGTCGGCTGGTGCACCCGCCACCAGCGCCGCGCCTCAAGGGAGCGCGGCAAGTACGCCGACGTGCCCAAGCGTCACGAGTACACCGAGGACGAACTGGCCGCCATTGACGAGCAGGTGTTGAACGAAACTGCCCGAGGCGGTCAGCCCCGCTATTGGGAGGACACCGAAATCGGGGAGGAACTGCCCACCGTAGTGCGCGGCCCCCTGTCGTTGCAGGACGTAAGCGCGTTCCTGGTGGGCACCGGACGCTCCAGCGCTCACGGCGTTCTGCTCCGAGAGGCTATGCGACACCCCAATCACTTCTTCCGCAACCCCGAATCCGGCGGGGGCCTGGAGTACACTGGCATTGGGCATCTGCGCGATTCCGTGGCCGAAGCCGTCGGAGTGCCGGGAGCCTACGACTACGGCCCCCAGCGGGTATCGTGGCTGGGCACGCTGATGACCAACTGGATGGGCGATGACGCTTTCCTCAAGCGGCTGCGCGTGGAAACCCGTCGCTTCAACGTCTATGGCGACACCCAGTTCTGCAAGGGCCGCGTCGCCCGAAAGTACCTCCACAACGGCAATGCCCTGGTGGACGTGGATATCTGGGCCGAAAACCAGCGCGGGGAAGTGACCGCTCCCGGCATGGCCACCGTCCAGTTGCCTTCCCGCGACCCGCGCAATCCCTGGTTCACCGACGGCAGCCATCTTTCGCTGCGCGATGTGCCGCTGCCCGAAGAAGCGCCGCCGATACTGCCGGTTTAGCCGGCGACGAAGCGCAATCCGCTGGTCAGCCCTCGCTCGCAGCGCGTTCCAGGTTCAGGGCCAGCAGTCGTTCCAGCGCCTCCCCTTCGGGCAAGTCCGCCGGCCAGCCGTAGGCGTCCGCCACCGCCGCGTCCAGACGCTCGTGGGCGTTGGCCAGCCACGCCGGGTACTGGTTGTACAGGTTGGTTAGGGTCCGGCGGCGCAACTGGTCGGCGTCCAGCGCCGCATTGCCGAACAAATCGGTGGGGTTAAGCCAATTCTCCCGCAGCCGGTTCAGCTCGTAGGCGGCGGTGGCGATAGCCGTCCGCTGCTCGTCGGTTGGTTCCGGGAACGGGAAGGTTTCAAAGCAGGTGGTGGGCGTGTAGCGCGGCCTGTCCTCTAACTGCGTCCCCGTTCCCGACGCCCAAGCCAGATGTATCCGGCTTTGCAGTACGCCAAAGAAATAGTCGTCATCCCGTGCGAATATGATAATGGTTGCGTCGGGCAGAACGTCGCCGTCAATGTAGGCAAATATGCGGTGCCGTGAAGTTAGGCTGGTGCCGATATACCGGGGCAAGCCGACTAATGCCTGGCGCATCTGCGGAGCTGCTGAACCATGCAGCCACCAACGTTCCGCCCGGCGGGGCATTCTGTTCTTGATTCGCTCCGGCTTTACGTTAGCAACGACATACTCAAAAGGCACTTCATACAATGCAGCATCCTCTTCAGACATATCAACGCCGAAGTCTATTATCCACATATCGCGGGATACCTGATTAATGTCCCGTCCTATCATCCAGCGTTTGATGACGTCGCTGTTGGGCCGCCCGTGGGGGTTGGGCTGGCGCAGCATCGCTTCGGCAACCTCGCGGGTGATTTCGAAGGGGCCAACCTTGATGTCGCCCATAAAGCTGACGCCGGCGTTCTCCGCCAGCCGCCGGGCCCGCGTCAAGTCCGCTCCGCCGGTGAGATCGGGGTTGATGTTGTTGACACGCTCACCGTCCAACGAGCGCGTCGTCTCGCTCCCGTCGTCAAAGCAGATGATGGAAATATGGACGTTGGCCGGCGGACGTATGCCGTTTTGGCCATTACCGTTGCCATTGGCTCCGTTTCCGGTGTCATGGCTGTGGCTTTCGCCGTTGCCGTTTTCGCTGCTGTCCGGTGGGTCGTTGGGCTTCCATTCTTGGTCTGACACCACGTTGAATATGTCGCCCGTTTCCTTGATTCGCTCCAGCGCCGCTCGGTTGGACTGGAACCGTATCGCCTGCGTCGCCAGCAGCCCGGCCCGCTTCGCGTCGCCGGCCTCAATCATTGCGCGTGTCTTTTCAAACCAGTAGCAGCACAGGTCGCTGGAGTTGGGAATGCGGTTGCCGTAAAGGGCATAAATCGCGTCGGCGTATTGGTCGCCTAGGCGTTCCCGGAAGGGAACGTGACCCAGGAAAGGCGGGTTGCCCACAATGTAGTCCGCCCCCGGCCATTCCGGTTCCGCCGGCCGCTCCGGGTCGGTCATATCAACGATCGCGTCGCGGCACTCAATGGTGTTCAAGGAACCCAAGATAGGCTCCCGGTTGTATTGGTGGCCGTTTTCAATCAGCCATTGCAGATGCCCAATCCAGAGGGCGGTACGGGCCAGGTTGCTGGCGTACTCGTTGAGTTCGATGCCGCAGCATTGCTCCGGCGATACTTCGGGCAAAAATCCGCGCAGCCCCAGGTCGGCGGCCCGCGTCAGCACCGTCTTTTCTAAGTCGTGAAGTTGCCGTAAAGCAACGTACAGGAAGTTGCCGCTGCCACAGGCCGGATCCAGTACCCGCACTGAGGACAGCCTCCCCTGAAAGTCCTGGAGCGCCTGGCGAATCCGGGCATCGTCCCGCTGGTCGCCCGGCATCATCATCACGGCGACCTCGGCTTCCACTCGGTACCATTCGGCCTGTAAGGGACGCATCATCACCGGCTCGACCACGGTAAGGATGTCCGCCTCGGTGGTGTATTCCGCGCCAATCAGGACTTCCTTGTCCGGATCAACCACCCGCTCAAACAACGTGCCGAATATGGATGGCTCAATGTGTGCCCAGTTTCGTTCGGTAGCTTCGGCCAGCCGTTCCAGTTCGGAAAGTTCCATCAGAACGGTGTCCGGCTTTTTGAACAAATCGCCATTGAAATGGCGAATTGGGTTAAAACCGAACCGTCCGCCCTCGTTCATGCGCAGGAACAACTCCCGCACGCCCCGGTCGAACTCAGCAGGGTTGGACTGGTAATTTTCGCAAAGCCTCGATAGTACCCGTTCCGGCAGCAACCCCACGTCCTGCGCGAAAAAGCAGAACACCAGCCGATTCAGGAACCGGGCGACCTCCAGCGGGTCGGCGCCGCGCTGGCGCATTGATTGAGCGATGGCGGCGAAAGTGTTGGCGGTGGCCTCAGTGACGTCGTTGGGAGTGATGTCCGGTTCCAGTGTCTCAGGTTCGTGAAAGACCCGGCGCAGTACGTCCAGCCATTCTGGTTCGTGCAGGTTATCCAACCGAATCTCATGGACGACGGACACCTTGTTAGTGAAGTTGGTATGTATTCGGATGGTCTGGAAATCGGACGCCACCAGTAGAGGCGGGTTGTTCAACGCTTCTCGGTAGCGCAGCAGTTGGCGATACGCCTCGTCCAAATCCCGGTGCAGCCCCTTGAACTCCCAGGCGAAGTAGCCGCGCTTGTACACGTCGGCGCGGCCACGGCGTCCGGTGGATTCGCGCACCGAGCGCTCGAAGGTGTACCACTCCTGCCGCGAGTCGAGCTCCGCCGGCGTGGGGTGCTCCACCACGCGGCACAGGTCAAGGAACCATTCCTGCGCGCCGGCGGATTCCTGCCCTCGGCTGCGGCGCCACTTGGCGATGAACTCCTGCGGGGTCATGCTGACTTATGCTTGCTCCTTTTGCAATTCTAGCATTTGACAAACATTTCCCGGCCCCTGCCGCCGTCACTTGTTTGTGGTAAATTACACGTGTCGGATTGCCTTTTGCGAGCATAGGGCGATTGCCGCTTCGTGAGAGACGCCGTTATGGCCAGCGACATCCTGGTAATCGAAGATGACCCCGGCATCGCCCGCATCGTCAGCCTGTACCTGGAGCGGGACGGCCACCGGGTTACCGCTGCCGGCGACGGCATCAGCGGCCTGCGCGCCGCTCGACAGTTGGGTCCGGATTTGATTGTGCTGGACTTGATGCTGCCCCGTCTGGACGGAATGGCAGTGTGCCGGGCGCTGCGCGAGGAGTCGGACGTGCCCATCATCATGGCCACCGCCCGGGCGGATGAGGAAGACCGGCTGGCCGGCCTGGACCTGGGCGCCGACGACTATATCGTCAAGCCGTTCAGCCCGCGAGAGCTGGCCGCCCGGGCGCGGGCCGTGCTCCGGCGAACCGCCCGGCAGACCGGGGCCAGCCCGTCCCGTCTGGAATATGACGGCTTGACCATCGACATCAACGCCAGGTCGATAAGCCTGGGCGAAACCAAACCGGCCTTGACCCCTACCGAGTTTCGCATGTTGACCATGCTCGCCGGAGAGCCGGGCCGGACGTTCACCCGTGACCAGATTATTGACGGCGTTTTTGGCTATGACTTCGACGGCTTTGACCGCACGGTGGATGTCCACGTCGCCAATCTCCGCCGCAAGATTGAGCCTGACAGCAAGAAGCCGCGCTACGTGCAAACGGTTCACGGCGTAGGCTATCGGTTCGGCAATGCCTAGCTGGAGATTCGGCCTCCAACTGCGCCTTATCGTAGGGTTTGCCGTTATCCTGGCCTTGTCCACCGGGGCAGTTGGCTTATTTACCAGCCTGACCGCCCACCGGGAGGTGGCCCAGATCCAGGCGGAACAGGACCGGGCGCGAGCCAAACGCATCACCGTGGCCCTGGCTGACTTCTACCGCGCCAACGGCGGCTGGACCGGCGCGCAGGAGTTTATTGAACGGGTCAGCTTTCAGACGGAGCGAGAGGTGGTGGCCCTGGACGCCGGCGGCAGCGTGGTCGGCGACAGCAGATATTTACGAGACCGGCGCGACGGCCGGGGGCGGCGGCTAAAGCATAACGCGCCCCTGCCGCCGCCTCGCCACTTCACGCCGGTAGTTTCGGATAACGTCCAGGTGGGTTCGGTGTTGGTGGCGCCGCGAGGACGCGGGGGCGTCCTTGCACCAATCTCCGATGACCATGATGGGACGGAGTCGCAGCATGCGGAACCCCGGCTGGCCGGGTTTGCCGAAGCGGTCAACCAGTCATTAATATGGTCGGGATTGGCCGCCGGCGCCGTCGGCATCCTGCTGGTGCTGCTGCTGTCCCGCCGGGCCCTCGGTTCCATCGGCAACCTGACGGTGGCGGCGCGGGCTTTGGGCGGCGGCGACTTATCCAGCAGAGTAGAGGTGAAGGGCAGCGACGAGATCGCCGAACTGGGCCATGCTTTCAACGCCATGGCCGACGCCCTGGAAGATTCCGAGCGTCAGCGTCGCAGCATGGTATCCGACGTGGCCCACGAGCTGCGGACGCCTCTGACCAATATCCAGGGACATATTGAAGCGTTGCAGGACGGATTGCTGGAGCCGGACGCCGCCACCCTGGAGACGGTGCACCGGCAGGCCCTTTACCTGACCCGCCTGGTCAACGACCTCAGGCTGCTGGCCGAGACGGAGGCGAAAGAGTTGCAGTTGGTGTTGGAACCGGAATCCATCGCCGATGTAGTGACGCAGGTCGCGTCGTCTTTCCGCCCCCGGGCCGAAGGGGAGTCGGTCCTGCTGACGGCGGAAGTTGAGGACGGACTGCCCTCGCTGAACTTGGACCGGCTGCGGATTGCACAGGTCATGGGCAATTTGGTTGATAACGCCATACGGCACACTCCGCCCGGCGGAACGGTGGCCCTTTCCGTTTTCCGGCACGGCGATGGGGCGCGAGTAGTGGCAGCCGATTCCGGCGCGGGCATTCCCGCCGAATCGCTGCCCCACGTCTTTGACCGTCTGTATCGGGTTGACCCCTCGCGAGACCGCGCCACCGGAGGCGCCGGCCTCGGCCTGACCATCGCCCGCCAACTGGTAGAAGCCCACGGCGGAACCATGTGGGCGGAGAGCGGGGCCGGCCAGGGCAGCCGTTTCGGGTTTGACCTGCCGGCATCCCATGATGAATAACTTTGATAATTTCTTAACATCCCCGGCTTATCCTGTCCGCAATCAAAGCCGCCGGCTACTGACGAAACCAAAAATTTGCGGCGGCGTCGGGAGGTAAAATGTTCAACAGGATTCGCAGCATCAGGAAGCGCTGGTTGGTCGTAGCGGCGACGGTGGCGCTGCTGGCCGTGGGTCTGGCATCCGGAGCGGTCTTCGCAGCCAGCGGGCCGGGCGATAGCGCGATCAACGGTCTCCGCTACGGCCATGACTACGACCGAAGCGGCAACCATCTGCGGAACGGCGGCAAGGCCGACGTGATGGCGCGGGTAGCCGAAATTATCGGCGTAGAGCGGGAAACGCTGGAAGCAGCTTTCAGGACGGCCCGCAACGAGCAGGGCGACGCACGGTTCGCCGCACGCGCCGACGCGCTGGTTGCCGACGCGACAATCACTCAGGAACAGGCTGATGACGCCGTAGCTTGGTTCGTTTCCCGGCCCGACTACACCGGCAAGCTGGCGCACCTCGCTGCCCGCTCCGCAGACTCCGCAAAGATGGCGACCCTGCTGGAGCGGCTGGTAACGAAGGATCATCTGACCCAGGAGCAGGCCGACGCCATCGCTGCCTGGCACGACGAGCGGCCCGACTTCCTCCCTGAAATCAGCGCAACCCGTTCCCGCTTCCACGGCGACTTCGACGGGGGCAAACGCGGATTCCGCGGCCACCGCTAGCCGGCGGTGAAGCGCATCCGGTGCGCTGGAAGCGGTTGGCTCCGGGGCGGCCCACGGGTCGCTCCGGTAATTCATCCCAACTCTTCGGTAGTAATCGCGGTAGCCAAAAGCGTATGAAGCCGGTTGAGAAATGCCTCGGCCCGCGCTATTGCGTCTTGGGCGTCTGCTTCGCCAAATACAGCGTCAACTACATAGTCCGCCCGATTGCGAAGGTCATATAATCTGCCAATCTCGGAGGCAAAATGTCGTTCTATCAATCCTGTCCTCGCAATGTGCAGGCCGAACCGGTTGCTCACGCCGTCATGGGTATTAGGCACGCCAAAACCGTTATATGCAAGCATCGCTTTGGCAGCGTGTAAAACCGCGTAGTAGGCCCGCGAGACCGCATCCGCATAGTACCCGTCACGCTGGCACGACCGGGATGCTCCCAAAGCGGACTGCGCTCTACGCCATTCCGGCAGGGCAGCTTCCACGCTCATAGTACGCTAATGCCTTCGCTGCTGGGCGCGCGATAGTAATACCCGCCGTTCCGCTTTTTCTTTTCCCATTCCGCTCGCGTCAAGGTGTGGACGTTGGGAAATCCGCCACCGACTGCGAGCGACACGTCATACCCCAGGTCGCTGATTTGCTCGCCCGCTGCCGAATGCCCTTCCCCGACCACCGCCAGCACGTCCATTCCCAGGTCCGTGTCAGCAAAACCCCGCGCCCGAAACCCGTACACGATGATGTCTTCTACTTCCTCGGAAAACTCCTCCAGCAGCCGCGCCCGAAACTGGTCCAGCCAGGCCAGTTCGTCAACGGCCAGCGTCAGGCAGTCTTCCTTGGGACGCCACCCGTTGGGTACTACCCGCACGGGAACCCCTGATGCGGTAACAGACATCGTGATAGATTCAACGTCGGATGGAGTAGCGGCCATCATCTCCTCCCGGTGGGTGAATGTAAGGCATGGCTTTGTTCTAATTCTAGCAAACCAACGCTGCCCCTGCCCCCAGCATCCGTTTGTGGTAAATTACCCCCGTCGCTTATGCCCGATACCCTCGCTCGGAGGTTCCGTTTCATGCTTGATTACAAACCCAACATCGTCCTCTCCGACCCCGATGAAAACTATAAGGTCGTGGGCACCCGTCCGGTGCGCCATGACGGGCCGGACAAGGTGATGGGGCGCGCTCGCTACGCCGCCGACATCCACCTGCCGGGGATGCTCCACGGCAAAATCCTGCGGAGTCCGCACGCCCATGCCCGCATTCGCGGCATCGACGCCAGCCGGGCGTTGGCTTTGCCCGGCGTCCACGCCGTGGTCACCTCCGCAGACTTTCCGGAGGTTTCCGCCGAGATCAAGGACCAGGAAGAAGGAGCCGCGGTCAACTATGGTTTCTACAGCCGCAACGTGATGGCCCGCGAGAAGGCTCTTTACAAAGGCCATGCCGTCGCCGCCATCGCCGCCGACTCGCCCCACCTGGCCGAGGAAGCTTTGGCGCTCATCGACGTGGACTGGGAAGTGTTGCCGGCGGCGCTGACCGCAGCGGAAGCCATGGCGCAAGGCGCGCCGCTGGTTCACGAACGGTTGGTTACGCTGTCCAACCCGGCGCAGCGTTCCGGCGGATGGGCCGAAGCCGACGCCGGCGACGGTTCCAACGTATCCAACCACTTCCAGGCGACTCTGGGTGATTTGGACGCCGGTTTTGCAGAAGCGGACGCCATCGTGGAGCGGGAGTACCACACTCGTCAAGTCCACCAGGGCTACATCGAGCCGCACTCCGCCACCGCTCGTTGGAACAACGACGATACTGTAACGGTTTGGGCCAGCAGCCAAGGCCATTTCGCGCTGCGTGACCACACCAGCCGGATCCTCGGCATTTCGGTTGGTCAGCTCAACGTCGTCCCAATGGAGATCGGCGGCGGTTTTGGCGGCAAGGGTCAGGGCGGTTGCTACCTGGAGCCCGTGGTCGCCGCGCTGGCCCGGAAGACCGGACGCCCGGTCAAGATCGCCATGACCCGCACCGAGGTCTTCACCGGCACCGGCCCCACCTCCGGCTGCCACATCAAAGTCAAAGTCGGCGGCACCCGCGACGGCCGATTCACGGCGGCCCAGGCCAGCCTGATTTACGAGGCCGGCGCTTTCCCCGGCTCCCCGGTTCCCAGCGGCTGCCGCACTATGTTCGCCCCCTATGAAATTCCCAACGGTTTCGTTGAGGGCTACGACGTGGTGACCAACGTGCCCAAGGCCGCGGCGTACCGCGCTCCCGGTTCGCCGGCCGCGTCGTTCGCCGCCGAGCAAGCCATTGACGAACTCTGCGAGAAGCTGGATATCGACCCGGTCGAGTTCCGCGCCAAGAACGCATCCAAGGAAGGCAGCCGGCAGATCGGCGGTCCCGTCTTCCGCCGTATCGGCATGGAGGAGATCCTGCAGGCTACCCAGGAACATCCGCACTTTGCCTCGCCTGTGCCGGAGCCGTCCGCTCCAGGTCTCATGACCGGACGCGGCATCGCCGCCGGCGCGTGGTTCAATGGCACCGGGCCGGCTACCGCAGTGGCCAGCGTGATGCCCGACGGCACGGTGAGCCTGATTGAAGGTTCGCCGGATATCGGCGGTTCTCGGGCCGCCATGGCGATGCACCTGGCCGAAGTCCTCGGGCTGCCCGCCGAGCGAATCAAGCCGTCCATCGTGGACACCGACAGCATCGGCTACAGCAGCGGCGCCGGCGGCAGCGGAGTAACTTTCAAGATGGGCACCGCCGTATATCAGGCCGGTGAGAACGTGCGTCGTCAGATGATCGAGCGCGCCGCCCGCATCTGGGACGTTCCGGCTGAGGACGTAGAGTACCAGGAAGACGGGTCTCTGGCCCACAAGTCCGACGACGCCCTGCGCTTGACCTTCGATCAGTTGGCCCGCCGCCTCAACGGAACCGGCGGCCCCATCGTCGGGCACGGCGCGGCCAACCCGGCCGGCGTGGGCAACGCCTTCGCCATCAACATCGCCGATGTGGAGGTTGACCCCGATACCGGCAAGGTTGACCTGCTCCGTTTCACCGCCATCCAGGACTGCGGCAAGGCCATCCACCCCAGCTACGTGGAGGGCCAGATCCAGGGCGGCGCGGTGCAGGGCATCGGCTGGGCGCTGAACGAGGAGTATTTCTTCGACGACAGCGGGCAGATGCTGAACTCATCCTTCCTGGACTACCGGATGCCTACCGCCTTGGACCTGCCCATGATTGACACCGTCATCGTGGAAGTGCCCAACCCGGGCCACCCTCTGGGCGTGCGGGGCGTCGGAGAAGTGTCGCTGGTGCCGCCCATGGCCGCCGTGGGCAACGCCATCGCTCGCGCCACCGGCGCGCGGCTGGAAAACCTGCCCATGAACCCCGGCGCCGTGCTGGAAGCCCTTTGGGAACAGAACGGAGGATAGAGTTCTCCAATGCCGTAGTCCCGGCGAAAGCCGGAATCCATATACCTGAGTCATCCCGAATTTGGTCCGGTGCAGGAGAGGGAAGGAGGGTGGGCTAGCCAGCGGGTACTCAGAGCTGTTCGCAGTCTGGAGAGCGGTATCGCGGCTTGGCGGCGCCGCTTTCCTGTTCTGTGGCGCCAACAGCGCAGGATCTCCTGGATCAAGGGCGTCACGGCGATGGTCAGCAGGGAGAGAAGGAAGGCGTAAACCAAGCGGGCCATGAGCGAGAGTTTGCGTCGGTTTTCTCAGAACCAGAGCCGGGGGCTTGCCATGGCCAGGTCGGTCTTGCCGGCCCGGCAGCACATCGCCACCGGCCAGCGGTGGACGTAAGCCAGGACACCCGCCAGGCGTCATCGGTGGCGTCCAGTTGCTCATTGGTCAGCAGGCGCCAGGGCGAGCGTCCCTCGGCTGTTCAACCATCTGCTTCCGACGCTTGGCATCTTTTTGTTAGGGGTTCTTAGTCTTCCTGGTTTTTCAGGAATCTTCATTGACCACATTGGGTTAGAATAGGGCGAGTTAACCTTAAGACAGCCATAGCCGGGAGGTGACGCAATGGTGCAGAGCGGAGCGGAAGCGCCAACTACACCGGGAGCTTTGTCAGGAATTCGAGTGTTGGACTTCACCTGGGTCCGGGCAGGTCCCTGGTGCACCCGATGGCTGGGGGCGCTGGGAGCCGAGGTTATCAAGGTTGAATGGCCCCAGAGCCCCAATACTCGGGGGGACAACATTGCGACGGGAGCGGGTACCCCCGAGGGCCTGCCCGCCAATCTCAACACCAACGGCCATTTCAGCGACACCAACTCTAACAAGCTGAGCGTCACTCTGAACACTCGTACAACCCGGGGCATCGACCTTACCCGGCGCCTGGTGGCTATGTCCGACATCGTCATCGAGAACTTCGCCTACGGTGTATTGGAGCGATGGGGTCTGGGCTACGAGGAGATGAAGAAGCTCCGGCCTGACATCATTTACCTCTCCATGTCCGGCTTCGGCCACACGGGTCGGGACAGAGAGTATCAAACCATGGGAGCCATTGCGCAAGCCCTGTCCGGTTTGACATACACATCGGGCCTGCCGGACCAGCCACCCGCTGGTTGGGGCTGGTCCTACCTGGACGACACCGGTGGCTTATACGGGGCCATGTATGCTCTGAGTGCGATTTACCATCGCAACATGACCGGTCAGGGACAGCATGTCGACAGTTCCCAGTGGATCATCGGCGTCCCCCTTAATGGGCCCGCTTTTCTGGACATCCAGGCCAACGGTCGTTCTACCATGCGAAAGGGTTACCCGCCGGGCAACCGCGCTCACTGGCCGGGCACGCCCCTGGTGAACAACTACCGGGGGCGGACCGGGGCGCCGCACAACGCCTACAAGACCAGTCCGGCGGAGCACAACGACTGGTGTGCCCTGGCCTGCTTCTCCGACTATGAGTGGCGGAAGTTAGTGGAGGTAATGGGCTCTCCCAGTTGGGCCACCGGCGAGAAGTTTGCCACTCTGGAAGGTCGCCTGGAGCGCCAGGAAGAGATGGACCAGGGGATAGAAGCGTGGACCAGGACTCTGGGCAAGTACGAGATCATGGAGCGGTGCCAGGCGGCGGGAGTACCCGCCATGCCCGTTCAAAGCAGCCAGGACCGGGTAGACAGCGATCCTCAGCTCAGGCATCGAGAGATGTACCGGGACGTGAAGCATCCCGCGCTGGGGACCTGGCCCCTTCAGAACGCTCCCTTCAAGATGTCGGAGACGCCGGCAACCAACAGCCGGTCAGGTCCCCTGATCGGCGGGCACAACAAAGAGGTGTTTCAGGGGTTGTTGGGCATCAGTCACGAGGAGCTGGTGAGCGGCTTCACCGACGGCATCTTCTGGCCAAAGGACCTCAGTATGGAAGATTATCCCTACTTCAAGGAGATGATGGAGGATGCCTCGCCCGTACAGTGGAGTGGGAATGAGCCGGTAGCGAGTTCCGTTCCGGCGCCGGCGCGGACGCCGGATCGGAACTCTGCGGGGCCCTTTGGGGAGCTGCGGGTGCTGGAGCTTGCCGACGAGAAGGGGCAGTGGTGTGGCAAGCAGATGGCCGACATGGGAGCAGACGTCATCAAGATAGAGCCGCCCGGCGGCGAGGCCGCCCGGACCGTGGGGCCCTTCTACCAGGACATACCGAATCGGGAGAGAAGCCTTTACTTCTGGCATTACAACACCTCCAAGCGGGGGATTACCTTGAATCTGGAGATGGAGGAGGGGCGCCGGCTGTTCCGGCAAATGGCGGAGCAGGCGGATGTGATACTGGAGACCTTCCGGCCCGGTTATCTGGCCTCCCTGGGGCTGGGGTACGAAGATCTTGCAAAGAGCAACCCGGGGCTGATTATGTGCTCGCTGACCCCCTTTGGGCAGACTGGGCCGTGGCGGGACTTCCAGACCAGCGACCTGCTGCATCTGGCGGCGGGCGGACAGATGGCCAGGTGTGGCTACGACGACGCCGTGGCGCCAGACGCGCCGCCCATTGCTCCCGGAGGAGGCCAGGCTTGGCACATCGGAAGTCACTACGCCTACATCGCCATTACCGCGGCGCTGGTTAACCGGTCGGTGACGGGCCGGGGACAGTACATAGATGCCTCGGTGCATGAGGCCTGCGCGCTCACGACCGAGGGCCATGTGAACCAGTATATTTACAAAAGAAGCGTGATTCCTCGTAGAACAGGAGGTGGCAACACCGCCACTGGGCCCAATGCCCAGATCCTCTGTAAGGATGGAAAATACGTGAATGTCGGTCAGGTTACCCCGGAGCGGGCGCTGAGGCTTGCGTCTTGGATGGACGAGCACGCCTTGGCGGGCGACCTACTGGATGAAAAGTACCGGAACCCAACGGTCATCGCCGAGAGCCAGCCACATATTCGCGGAATTTTTGAAAACTTCCTCGCCAACATCCCTCGGGACGAAGCCTACCACGGCTTGCAGAAGCGTGGCTCCAACACGGGGGCGATCCGTTCCCCGGACGAGGTCATGCAGGACCCTCACCTGGAAGACCGGGGGTTCTGGACAGATGTAGAATACCCGGAACTGGGCCAGACGTTTCGACATCCAGGCCCAGGGGCCATCTTCAACGGCTCACCCTGGAGGATATCCCGGCGCGCGCCTCTCATCGGGGAGCACAACGAAGAAGTCCTGTGCGGGGAGTTGGGACTGTCTAACGCGGAGTTGGCCGTCCTGGCTGAGGGAGGTTCGGTGTAACCCTGGTTTTCCTGCCGCAGCTAGAACCCGGGTCCATCTCGCTCCAGCCCACAGCCCCTGACAGGCTGCTGAACAAAGGTGTTCACGTCCGGCATCAACGGGTCAAGTCGTTGATGCCCAGGTCCTGTTGGAGGAACTGGCATCACCGTGGCAAACCGCCCGTGCCTCCGCTGGGCGCTGGTCCGAGAACCCAAGGGTGAACTGGACACCCAAGCCCTGCTCGGTACGGACCAGACCGTGGCCTCAACCCGGATCGCGGAATGGTTTGTGCTGCACTGGCGGTTGGTGGTCACCTGCTAGTAGTCAGTCAACCTTAGGAAAGGCAGGGGTAGAAACGCTGAATTCAATCTCCGCCATATTCAGCCAACCGGAGTGTTTGGGGGTGTGGTGAAACTCGAGACCTTTCACCATGCGTCTGGCCTCGGCAGCAGGGTAGCAGGGAGCGGCCCGCCGCATCCGATTGGAACAGTGGCCCGGCTACGCTCCGGAGCTGAACCCGGATGAAGGGGTCTGGCGCTATTGGAAACGAGTGGAATTGAGGAAGGCGCTTTGCGGCGTCAGGCGGCCTTTCGCAATACAAACTATCCAGAAAAATTCATATGCGATGGCCCGGCACTCTCGCGGCATAAGGGTTGGTTGTGCTGCGGCCGGGCATCCGAAACCTGCGTGATATAATTCACTGGGCGTCAATCGCCATAGACTATAGATAGGAGTTACGCACTTGAAATCCCATGCCCGTCCCTCCGGCTTTCGCCGGAGGGACGGAAGTAAAGGCTCTCAACTGCGTAAGTCCTATATTGATTTTCCGCTCGTCACGAAAGTCCTTGCAACGCCAGTATGTCAAAGGATGTTAGCTACGCTCGCGGGCAGTCACCGTACCGCAGGATCGTGGTGAAGGCCGGCACCAGTGTTTTGACGGGCGGGAAATCCGGCGTCAACCTGGATCGCGCCGTGATGACTGACCTGGTCTCGCAAATCGCGCATCTGAGCAACGACCACAACGCGCAGATGCTGGTGGTGACTTCCGGAGCCATTGCCGCCGGTCGTCATGCTCTATCGGAAACCGCCAGCGTCCCCGACGTGCCGGATATCCCCACCCGTCAGGTTCTCGCTGCGCTGGGGCAGGGTCCCTTGATGACCGCGTATTCCGAGTTGTTTGCCGAGCATGGCCTTGCCGTCTCCCAAGTGCTTCTCACGCTGAACGACCTGGCGGAACGCCAGTCCTATCTCAACATTCGCAACACGCTGTTGTCGCTGCTGGACCTGGGGGTAGTGCCGGTGGTGAACGAGAACGACGTGGTGGCCGCCGACGAGATCGGCGAGATATTCGGGGACAACGACCGGCTGTCCTCGTTGATCGCCGCGCTCATCGACGCCGACCTGCTGGTGATCCTATCCGACGTGGATGGACTCTACACCGCTGATCCCGGTTCCGACCCCACGGCGACACGGCTGGAAACGGTGGATTTTGTGGATGACGACATATTCGCGATGGCGGGCGAGCACCGCAACGCCTGGGCCAGAGGCGGGATGCCCACCAAACTCCATGCGGCGCAATTGGTGACGGCTTCGGGGATCGGAATGGCGATCTGCCGGGGGCGGGATTCCAACGCATTGCTCCGCATCACCCGTGGTGAACCCGTCGGGACTTTCTTCCGGCCGGCTCAGAGCAGAATGGAAGCCCGCAAGCGCTGGATGCTCAGCCGTGTGGGAGATAGCGGCTGGGGCCAGGTTCTGGTGGATGACGGCGCCGTGTCGGCCCTGCGGGGCAAAACCGTCAGCCTGCTTCCCGCCGGCGTCCGCAGCGTAGTGGGCGAGTTCAGCCGGGGGGACATCATCTATATTTCCGACCGATCCGAACAACACGTCGCCTGCGGCATCGCCAACTATTCCGCTGCCGACGTGCGACGCATCCAGGGTATGCGTTCCGACCGCATCGTGGATACCCTCGGTTATCATTACGGCCAGGAAGTGGTCCACCGGAACAACCTGGTCCTATTGTGAAAAATTCTCCCACGCTCCCACCTGGAGATTGACCCATGACCGCCGCCGACCGACTCCGGCAACAGGGTTCAGCAGCGCAGACTGCCTCGGCCATGCTGGCCCGCCGGCCCGCCGAAACCCGTAACCACGCCCTGGCGAACCTTGCCCACGCTCTGGAAACGGAACAAGGGGCCATCCTGGAGGCCAACGCCGCCGACTATCGGGACGCCAAAGCGGACGGAATAGACGATGCTTTCCTGGACCGACTGCTGCTCACGCCGGAACGGTTGAACGGCATGGCCGGGGACGTAAGGAGCGTAGCTGGCCTGCCGGACCCGGTGGGTGAGCTGATTGAAGACTTTGTGCTGGAAAATGGCCTCGACGTTGAAAAACGTCGGGTTCCCCTGGGAGTCATCGCCAGCATCTACGAAAGCCGCCCCAACGTCACCACTGACATTGTTTCCCTGGCCCTGAAATCAGGCAACGCCTGCATCCTGCGCGGCGGCAAGGAAACCCTGCGCTCCAACTCGGCGTTGGTCGCGTTGATCCACCGCGCCATCGGCGCGGCCGGGCTGCCCACCGACGCGGTGCAATTTGTGGACAACACCGATCGCTCGCTGGTGGACGTGATGCTGAGCATGAAGGAGCACATCAACCTGTTGGTGCCCCGGGGCGGCGCGGGTCTGATCAATTTCGTCGCCAAGAAGGCCACAATGCCCGTCCTTACCGGCGGTGTGGGGGTTTGCCACACTTACGTTGACCGGGATGCCGAAAGCGACATGGCCGCCAGCATCGTGTACAACGCGAAAGTGCAGCGGCCCACCGTCTGTAACGCCCTGGATACGGTGCTGGTACACTCGGAAGCCGCCGCTCGCTGCTTGCCCGAGATTGCCTCACGCCTCAACCTGGCCGGCGTGGAGATACGCTGCGACCACCGGGCGCTGTCCATCCTGGGGCCGGGCGGCGACCGGAACGCGGTGCCGGCGCAAGAGGAAGATTGGGGCCGGGAGTTCCTAGCTCTCATCGCCTCGGTCAAAGTAGTGGACAGCCTTGACGACGCCCTGGAGCATATCCAAACCTACGGGTCGGGACACTCGGAGGCTATTGTCACTCAAAATAACGCGGCCGCCGAGCGGTTCCTGAACGAAGTGGACGCCGCCGCCGTGTACCACAACACCAGCACGCGCTTCACCGACGGCGCACAATTCGGCCTGGGCGCCGAAGTGGGGATCAGCACCCAGAAATTCCACGCTCGTGGTCCCCTGGGGCTGCGGGAACTCACTTCTTACAAATGGGTCGTTCGCGGCAGCGGACAGATCCGGCAGTGAGTGTCGTTCAGTATGCCCTACGACTACGAGCGCGAAGTCCGAACGCCCCAATCGGAGGCTTACATCATCCTGGATGGGGAGAACTCGGTCGGGCGTATTGACACTCACTTCATGCCGGGCATGGCCCACGTGGCTATCGCCGTTGACCGGAGCGTAACCCAAGAGCAGATCGATGAGATCGTCTCCGACATTGATTCCGATATGCTCAACACGGTGGGCAACGAGCAGGACACGCACCACTTCCACATCTTCCAAGGCACGGAAATCCGCGTTTTCAGCAACGCCGGCTACGATGATTACGGGGGCGGCAACGGAAACGGCAATGGACGTGGGCACGGGCCGCTCCCGCCTCCCAAGGCTACCTGACGTTGCATGAAACGGGGCTACCGTTTGGCAGTCTCGTTTTTTTGCCGGATTGGTTGGCGGGTCAGCCCTTGCGCTTCAGCGCCCGGCGGACGGCCTGCTCCACGCCGTCCGCAGTAAGACCGTTTTTCTGCATCAACTCGTTGGCCGGTCCGGAACTGGTGTAACCGTGCAGCGCCACCATCTCCACCGGTACCGGGCAGTTCCGGGACAACACCCCGGCCACTACGCTGCCCAGGCCACCGTGGATATAGTGCTCCTCTGCGGTAACGACGGCTCCCGTTTCCTGAGCTGCGGCAATGATGGCGTCCTCGTCGGCTGGCGACAACGTGTGCAGATTTACCACGCGGGCGTCAACGCCCTGGCCGGCCAGCCGGTCAGCGGCGTCCAGAGCCGGGGCTACCAGTGCGCCGGCGGCGATGATACTCACGTCCCCGCCGGCGCGCATAACGTCGGCCGCGCCAATCTTGAAATCGTAGCCGTTGTCGTGGACCACGGGCGTGGCGGCGCGGGACAGGCGAACGTACGCCGGGCCCTCGCTTGCGGCCACGGCGCGGACGGCCTGTTCGGCCTCCGGGGCGTCCGCCGGTGTGATCACCGTGAATGACGGCAGGGCGCACATGAGCGAAAGATCTTCGATGCTGTGGGCCGACATGCCGTCTTCGCCAGTGAGGATGCCGGCGTGGGTGCACACCAGTTTCACATTCAGCGACGGTTGTGAGACCAACACCCGAAGCTGGTCATAGGGTCGGCCGGTGCCGAAGACGCTGAAAGTGCTGACGAAAGGGATCTTGCCAGCGGCGGCCAGACCGGCAGCGACGCCAACGATGTTCTGCTCCGCCGGGCCAAAGTCGAAGAAGCGGTCCGGATACTGGTCCCGCCAGAGGTGGACGAAAGTGGAGACGTTCAGGTCGCCCCCAAGTACCACGATGTCCGGGAACTCGTCGGCCATGGTGAGGAGGGTGCGGCCGTAGGCTTCCCGGGTTGCCGCCGTTGCCCGTTGCGTAGTCATCAGGCCAGCTCCTTCAGGGCCGCTTCGTATTCTTCAGCATTGGGCGCGCGGCCATGGAAAGCAGGGTTGTTTTCCATGAAGCTCACTCCTTTGCCCTTTATAGTTTCGGCGATTATCGCGGTGGGGCCACCGGTAGCTGCCTCCCCCAGGGCGCGCAGCGCTTCCGCGTGCTCGTGACCGTCGCACGTGATCACGTTCCAGCCGAAATCACGCCAGCGGTCGGCGAGGGGCTCCAGGGTCATCACTTCGTCGGTGAAGCGGTCGTTCTGGATGCGGTTGCGGTCGATAATGGCGGTCAGGTTGGAGGCTTTATGATGGGCCGCCGACATGGCCGCCTCCCAGATTTCACCTTCCTGGCATTCGCCGTCTCCCAGCAACGCGAACACCCGGTAATCGCGTCCGTCCAACCTTGCAGCCAGCGCGTGACCCAGGGCAAAGGACAAACCCATGCCCAGAGAGCCGGAGTTCATCTCCACGCCCGGCGTCATGGGATGGGCGTGGCCCTGCAACAGGCCGTCGGTCCGGCGATAAGATGGAAGTTCCTCGCGTCCGAAATATCCGGCTCGCGAAAGAGTAGCGTAGAACCCCGGCGACGCATGGCCCTTGCTCAATATGAACCGATCCCGTTCGGGCCAGCGCGGGTGTTCTGCGTCGTATCGCATCACGCCGAAGTAGAGCGCGACCAGGATGTCGATCTCGGACAATGAGCCGCCGGGGTGACCGCTGCCCGCGCCGTAGATCATCTCAAGACTGTCGCGGCGCAGCTGCAGCGACGTTTCCCGCATTTCTTCGACGGTCTGTAGGGGTTGAACAACTGCAACCAAAACGTCACCTGCGACATGGGTTCGGATGATAATGACAGCCGACAAAATTATATTCTGGCCCGGTAAGGCTGTCCATAAGCAATCGGCCTCGTCAAGGCCATTGCAAAGTCCGGCGTTGGGGGAGCATATGACGGTGGGTTGGACGGCAAGGCGCTGCGCGCGGCCGGTCAAAGATTCCCGCTCCGACCATAACCGGCATTCTCCTCAGCGGCCGCCGCCATACCACTACTTTCTTGCTTGCCCCACGACTTTGCAAAGGCCCTGCCGATTTTTCGGGATTATCTTCCCCAATCCTGGCAATCCGATAATCTTGAAAATCCTGATTCTGACAATTCAGCCAGAGCTTCGGTAACGGCGGCCGGAGTATCCAGCCGCCAACGCGCGCCGGTCTCGGCGTCTGCCGCTCCCACAAAAATGCCGACCCCGCCAATGGCCTGCGCGGCCCGAAATGCGTCCTCGTCGGTGGCGTCGTCGCCGATATAGATGGGATACGCCCGGGGCGCCAGCCGGGAACGGATCAGGGTCAGCGCGCGTCCCTTATCCCAATCCACCGCCGGCCGCAGTTCCAGGGCCGACTTGGCGGTGGTGACCCGGCACAGGCCGGCGGCCACCAGCCACCGGGTTGCGTCGTGGAACGCCGACGCTGCGGCGTGGTGATATTCTTCCGGCGTCAGGCGATAGTGAACGGTCAGCGTCAGGGTCTTGTTCTCCACAAAGGCGCCGGGTACGTCAGCCAGGGCGGTTTGCGTCTCTGCCGAAGCCTGAGCGATGGCCGGCAGTACGGCTTCCACGCCCGGATGGAGGTATTGCAGCCCAAGTCCGGCGATTTCCAGACCGTGGTTGCCGGCGTACACCAGCCCCGGAACACCTACCCGGTGGGACACGTCATCCAGCGCGCGCCCGCTGATCACACCCACCGTGCATTTCGGATGGCGGGCCAGCGCGCCCAGAAAGGCGGCGTTGCCCGGACGCAGTACGGCATCCTCGGGTCGGGGCGCAATTTCCGAGAGCGTGCCGTCAAAGTCGAGCAAGAGAAGAATATGGGATCGCCCCGCGGCGGGATTGAGAAGGTCGGGGCAAGCGTCAGCCATCGGGCAGGAAGTTACGCGATGGTCGCGGTGGTCAGGCGAGCGTGGTCGGGGGTGCTGGCCTGCATCAAGTGCATCATGATGCGGCCGGCCCATTTGTAGATGTTGTTCTCCTGGACGGTGTTGCGCATCTGGCGCATCCGGATGCGGCGTTCCGTTTCGTCCATGGTGAGGGCTTGGTGGATGGCGTCGGCGAACTGCTCGGTGGCGTAGGGGTTGATGATGAGCGAGCCGGTGAGTTCCTGGGCGGCGCCGGCGAAGGCGCTGAGGATCAGCACGCCGTCCTCGTCGACCCGGGACGCGACGTACTCCTTGGCCACCAGGTTCATGCCGTCGTGAAGGCTGCTTTCGGCGCAGAAGCTGGCCAGGCGGCGCAGCGCCGAGAAGGTGGCCGACGGCAGCGACGTGGGCCAGTACAGCACCGGCTGCCAGCCGTCGTGGCCGAATCGCTCGTTGATGCGGTTGACGGTGGCCTCAATGTCGATGGTGAGCTGCATGTAGGAGTTGATGTTGGTGCGGCTGGTGGCGCCGGCCTGGAGGAACACCAGCCGGCCCCGGTATTGGGGCCACTTCTCGAAGAGACGTTCCACGGCGCGCAGGCGGTGGGGTATGCCCTTGGTATAGTCCTGCCGGTCGATGCCCAGTCCCAGGATACGCCCCCGGTTCAGGCCCAACTGGCGGAAGAGGCGCTTCATCTCCAATTCCACCTCTTCGCTTCGGGCCTCAGCATCCAGATTGTCGAAGTCGATGCTGATGGGGAAGGGGCGAACCAGGGTGGTCTCGTTGCGGTAGTCGATCAGGCCGTATTCGGGGTCCGCCTGGGCGTCCAGGTTGGCGTCAACGCAACTTATGAAGTTCTGGCAGTCGCCGGACAGGTGAAAACCCAGCAGGTCGTTGCCCAGCATTCCGTCCAGGATTTCCTCCTGCCAGGGGCAGATCCGCAGGATATCGGGATTGGGCCAGGGGATGTGCCAGAACTGGCCGATGATGGCATCGGGGTTGACCTCGCGGATGTATCGGGGCAGCAATGCCAGGTGATAGTCCTGGATGAGGACGATGGCCGGGTCGGCGCTGATTTCGTCCAGCACCAGGTCGGCGAAACGACGGTTCACCGACTGGTAGAAGCCGTAGTGTTCCGAGTCGAACACCGGCTCGGTGTAGGCGATATGACACAGGGGCCAAAGCCCTTCGTTGGAAAATCCGTAGTAGAAGCCGTTGTTTTCCTCTTCGCTGAGGTTGAGCAAGCGCATGGAATAAGCGGGCGAGTCGGATGGAACGGCGATGCGCCCCTCAGCGTCCATGGCGGCGCGGTCGTCGGGGCCGCTGCTCTGAGCGATCCAGGTACCGCCGCAGGCGCGCATCAGGGGGTCAATGGCGGCGGTGAGTCCGCCGGGGGGCATTTCGCCCCTGGGCGTTCCGTTCTCAATCCTGAAAACATAGGGCTGCCGGTTGGAAACCACGATCAGCCGATAGTCGCTCAATTCCCGGCTCACCAGTCGCTGTAAATCATCGCCAGTCCACATAATGGGCAACCTCCCTGGGCGGGTGCGCCGTCCGGCATCAAACTACATGAAAATCGCTGCCGATTGGCGTTATGGGCGCCTGCCCTGCGCGGGCCAACCGTCCGGCGCCATTTCACATACGGCTACTTGCCGAATAATAATTATCACGTTACAGAGATTTTGCCACAGGATTGGCGCGGGGTCAATGCGGAAACGGTTCTCATGCGTACCTACTCTTTAACCGGTCATTCCACGCTACGCTCGCAATGACAAGGCGGGTACGCATGAGGGAAATGGTTCTCGGTAGCGTTCCGAGATCAAGCTCGGATTTGCCGCCCCAAAACGCCGGTGCTATACTCGCTCCATACGATGCTGCTGGCGCGGTTTCTACGGCACGTGTTGGGACAGTATCGCGGAGGGGATCCATGATACAGAGCGCCGTTGTGCAGCAGCTTCGTCAGGGAGGCGTGCGGGTTACGCCCCAGCGTCTGGCCATCGCCGAGGCCGTGCTCAACTCCACCGACCACCCCACGGTGCAGCAGATCCACGAGCGCGTGCAGCAGCACTTCCCGTCCATGACCCTGGCCACCGTCTATTCGACCCTGGGTGTGCTGTCCGGCAGCGGGCTGATCCAGGAACTGCCCTTCGCCAAGCAATCGCGCTACGAGAGCAACGTTTCGCCCCACGTCAATCTGGTGTGTTTGGGCTGCGGCAACATCGCCGACACCGACGACGGCAGCGAGATAATCGTCCGGCTGCGGGACCAGGTATCCAACGAGACCCGGTTCCAGGTGATGTGGCAGCGGGTGGACTTTCACGGCTGGTGCCGCGCCTGCCAGCCCGCGGACGAATAAACTCCCTGCCTTCTGATTGGCGCACCGTGATCACTGGCATCGTTGGCATCACGCTGTGGACTGACGACCTGGACCGGATGTTGCGTTTCTACCGGGACGCGCTGCGGCTGCCCCTGCACTCATTCCACCAGGACGAGGGTTTCGTCGCCTTCCAGCTGGGCGAGTTGCGGTTCAACGTGGGCCGGCACAACGGAGTCAGCGGCGCGTCAAAGGACCCCTTGCGGGTGATGCCCCACCTGGGTGTGGAGGACATTCACGCCGAGCACGCACGGCTGGTCGCGGAGGGCGTGGAGTTCATCCGCGTTCCGGAGCGGGAGCGCTGGGGCGGCTGGGTGGCCACGCTGAAGGACCCGGACGGGAACGTATTGCAACTGCTGGAGTTTCCGAAGTAGGGGCCAGGCGCGGAGGCTGCCTCAAGCGTTTTCCGACCGGAGGCGGCGCAGTTCCGCTTCCAGCTGCCTGTTGCGCTCTTGGGCTGCCGCCAGCCTTTCTTCCACCAGCGAGAAGTCGCACAGGTAGCGGCCCGTTTTGCGGTCATAAAACCGCAGGTGCGACTCGTCGTCAACATCCCAGTCCCACGCCGGATGCCAGCACGGGCACAGGTCCAGCGTGGGGCTGTGGCCCCAGATCATCCCGTCCGTTTCGGTGGTCAGCGGGATTTCCCGGTATGTCCCGTCAACCAGCCGGTCGCCGGCCAGGGCATAGCCGTAAAAATCGCCGCCGGTGGGGTCAACCCGCCAGTATTCGGCGATGCCCAGGCTGGCGTAAAGGTCGCGTTTGAAGCCGGTGTCCCGACCATGAGTGGACTCCGACGCCACCTCCATCACGAAATCGGGCGGCTTGCCCACATCCCAGATGATGTAGCCGTTGCGCGGCAGGATGGCGGCGGGTTCCACGCCGAAGGCCACCAGCAGATCCGGCTCGACCCGGTTGTTCATGTTGTGAGGGTCAAAGTTCAGCACGCAGGGAGACCGTACCAGCGCGTCCGGCCGCCCGGAAAAATGACGGGCGACGAAGTAGCCGGATTTGTTGATGGTGGGGCTTTGGATCATGTCGCGCGGCTCCGGGTCGGGGCACACGTAGTCATCGGACCAGGGAACCGGGGGCGGCGCGACGGGGACGCCCGTGGTTTGCGGTTTCGCGACCATCTCATTCCTCAATGGGTGGGCAGGCAATGGCTGGCGCCGATTCGAGTCGGGTTGCGTCTTCGAGCCGGGTTACGTCCGCAGCTTGCGAGCCAGCTCGGCGTTGGACGGTTCCACCAGCACGGAGCCGTCGGGGAATACGATGGTGGGGATGATGAGCCGGTTGTCGTTGATCTGCTTCACGTAGTTCTGGGCGTCCTCGTCGCCGTCAACGTTCACGTACTCGTAGGCGACGCTCTGACTGTCCAGGTAGTTGCGGGAACGGTGGCAGTCGGGGCACCATTCGGCGCCGTAGAGCTTGATGGCGGGGCGTTCAGTGGTGGTGGTCATTTTCCGCCTCCTGTGGTGGCGTGGCCGGGGCCGCCCTTGTGGTTGCCCCGGCGCGGGGATGGTTAATCAGCGGCCTGTTGTTCTTCCTCGGGGGCGTACACAGGACGGACCAGTTCGTACACGTCGTCGGTGTGGCAGTACATATTGCCGGCCAGGCGGCCTGTGGGCTTCAGGGCGGCATGGTCGATACGGAGGCCGTTGGGGCCTTCGTACAGGATGTCATCCCGGAGATGCATCCGGACAATTTCCCCGATGACGATGCCGTGGGAGTGGGGCGGCTCGCCAATATTGACCACCTGGACGAGGCGGCATTCCATGTTGACCGGCGACTCCAGCACCCGGGGCGGCTTCACTATTTCGCTGGGCGCTTCGGTGAGGCCGGCGATGTCGAACTCGGACACGTCGGACGGGTATTCGGCGGCGGTGGCGTTCATGGCGGCGGCGATGTCGTCCACCACTACGTTGATGACGTACTCGCCGGTCTCCTCGATGTTGGTAAGAGTATCCTTGCGCTTGTCCGGCCAGCCGGGGGCGCGGCGGGACGACGAGAAAATCACCGTGGGCGGGTTGTAGGCCATGGCGTTGAAGAAGCTGAACGGCGCCAGGTTCACCACGCCGTCGGTGGACCTGGTGGAAACGAAGGCGATGGGCCGGGGCACGACCACGCCGGTGAGGATCATGTTGAAACGGTCGAAATTCCTGGGGTCGATGAGCATAGTTGCCGGCTCCTGGGGTATATTCGGCTGTGTGGTTGGTTAGTCTGGTTTCTGATGCGATGCCAGCGCGTCAACGATTTTCTTTTGCCGCCCGTTGACGTTGGGCTCGCTGGCGAACAGCAGTCGGTAATGCGACAGCATATCCTGGATGCCGGCGTCCTGCGGGTCAAGGCCCAGCATTTCGGCAACCGCGTTGTCGATGCGGTGGCGGTTGGCGTCTCGGAAGCAGTAGGCGAATGGCTCCAGCGGCAGCCGGGCCAGTTCGTCAAAATGGCGCTCGGCAATGTCGCGCGCCCGCTGCGCTTCCGGCGTGTCGGCGTGGAACGCCGGGCAGGGCAGGCCGGGAATGGCTCCGACCTGAAAAGCGGCCCGCGGCCCGCGCTGACCTTTCTGGCCGTATGCCCGTATGACAATCACTCCTGGCGTACTGTTGTTGAACAGCGCGACGCATTTGGCGACTTCGTCCGCAACGCTTTGCAGCGCGTTCCAGGTTCTGCCGCCGTGCGCCGGTTCTCGCGTCACTGCCATTGCGATGGCTTGCGACGTCAAGGCCAAGTTGCGATTCAAGTGCCACCGGCTGCGCCGGGTCGTCATCTGCCGGGCAAGGTCTTGGTCCATGATGGTTCCGCCGTGTGTCGGCTGCGTAATGATGGTGGTTTGGGATTTGCTGTCTGCCGCCCACATCGCCTGCTGCGCCGGCGCCACTGCCAGTTCGTTCAGTGGCGTCCATTCGAACGCGCCAATCGGGTCGCCCCCTCTGGGGTGGCCTATCAGATGGTGCGTTGGCCCGGTCTGCGCGATGTCGCCCAGCGTAATCATTGGCATTGATAATGAGTGACGGCGCAAGGTCAACGGGTCGTAAGCTTCGGCGTTGAGCAGAGCCATGCTCACAGTTGTCAACTCGTTGTTCCTGTTACCCACCGCGCTCCAAGGGAAGCCGGCCCCGTCGTGCTGGAACCGGGTGTAGTTGCCTCGCGTCAGCAGCCCCGGTCGGCTGTCTGCCGGTATGGCGGCGATTTCCTGCGCCATGGCATAGCCTTCCGCCAGCGTGGCTGGGGCCGCGTGCAGGTTGACGCACAGGATTTCCGTGGGCTGCCATTCTTTGGGACGCTTGGCGCGCTTGGTGGCAATCACCAGCATCTCGCTCATCTCGGTGTCGGCGCTCATGCTCTGCAACTCGGCGGCGGACACGTTGGCGATGGCTATGATGTCCTGGAAGTCCTTTTCCAGCTCGGCCCGCCAGCCTTGCCAGCTGCCGGCGTGGGCCGCCGTTAGGGGCAGGACGTGGGAGTACACGCCGCCGGGCGCCAGCCGGATGTTGCTCAGATTGCCGAAGTCGCTGGCCAGCCCGGCCTGCCCGTGAGACATCAGGAAGTTGCCCCGTTTGGCGGCGCGGCGCAGCGGCGCCAAGCCCCCGGTGGCCTGCTCCCGTCCCCGGCGCGGGCGGCTGTAGGGCGGGTTCATCAGCGACCAGTCGATGCCTTGCAGCATCACATGGAACACTCCTTCCTCGCCGCCGGCGCCTTCGGTGGGCGTGACGCTGCGGTAGCCCAGCACGTTGGACACGCCGGTAACGTTGGGGTCAAGCAGGATCAGGGAGCCGGCCGGGTCGGTAATGACGGCGATTTTGCTGCCGGTATAGTCCTGCTCCACGTTCATATCGGTGAGCCGTTTGGCGGTCAGCGTGCCGGCGATGCCGTTCACGTCCATGGCGTAAATATGTTCTTCCATCCGTTTGCGGTGCAGTTCGGCGTCCCGGCCGCCTTTGGCCGCGTACTTGCGCCGCAGCGCGCGTTCCCCGGCGCCGACCAGAGTGCCCGTGCCGCAAGCGGCGTCCATCAGGTTCAGCGCGGCGATTTCGTCGGCCATCAGGCCGTTGAATCGTTCGGCGGCCAGCGTCGCCAGCAGTTCGGCGGTTTCCGGTTTGGTGTAGTGGGCGGCGCGTTCCTCACGGTCGCCGACCAGGCGCTGCCAGAGTTCGCCGGCGAAGTTATACACGTGCTTGGCGTGTAGCCCATTCAGCCGCTCGCTGAGGCTGTGCAGCAGTCCCAGCACGTCTGATATATCGCTGCCCATTTCCCCCGCCGTCAAGCTCTGCGTAGCCAGTTCCACTACCGGCAAGTAGTTAACGCTTTCGATGATGCGCCACTGCCCCAGGACTTGGCTGATGGTCAGGACGCCGCTGGCGGCCAGAAGGTTGTCGGTAGTTTGCAGGTTGAGGGCCTGCAGGTTCGAACTGTATCGGGCCAGGTCGTTCTGTAGGTCAATTGCGATAAGCCAGATAGCGCAGGCGGTGCGCGTGGCTTGCTCATCTTGATCGCAGCCGGTGATATTCCGCAATGCTTCCAGCGTCGGCGCGCTGCGGTTGCGGGTCAGGCGTATGCTCTCCAGGAGTTTGGTTCCAGCTGACTCGACCCGCTGCGCGATGCGTTCGCTGTGGTCGTCAATGACGGCCTGCGGCACTTGGGCATATTCGCAGTAGGCAGCGAGGTCGGTTGGGGTTGCCGACAGGGGCCGGTCGGGCCAGATTTTAGGCTCATCGCCGTTCCGGGATACCAGCTGGACAGTGAATACCGGCTCATCGGCGTCCAGGCGTCGCCGAAACTGTGTTTCGCTATCCCTTTCGCAGCGTTCGGCAATGCCCGCGGCAATGACTTCGGTGAACGGGCGAGATTCTCCCACCAGCGTCACGCCCAGCCGGGATGCGGCGTCCCCGGCGGCCGGATTTCCGAACTCGCACTCGACGATGACTGGCATCCGGCCGCCCTGGCGCACCACAATATCGGGCCGCGCGTTGCTTCCCTCGATGACGCCGGTGCGCTCGGCTTCCGCAATCCAATTGCGTCCAGTGTCGTTGAGCCACTGCGCGATGACGGTGTTGGCGTTCTGCTCGTGGAGGCCGCCGCTGGCCCGTCCGGTCATTTGAGTTCTCCTGATGGCTGCCGAGTCTGATGCCGGCGATTATAGCACTGGTGTACCAGAGGCTATCGAGAATACTGTCATCACTGCGGCAACGCGGAAGCAAATCGGGGCGCACCGTCTTGCGCCCCGGCATATGCCGACTGGATGCCCTATGGGCCTTTTGCCAGCCTGAGCGCTCTGGTCAGGTTGCGCCCCATCCGATTGCGGCCCGGCCGACAGCGGATCGCGCTCATGTGCCGCCACTTGATGAGAGATCCACGAGGGAGCGTTAATGTTTCGACAGATTAGCAGAAAGCGGCGGCGGGGGGGGGAGGTCCGGCAACCCTTTGTGGCAGCCCTCGCGCGATGCTAAACTGGCTGGGCAACGAGCATCCCCAATCCTGGACTCAGAACAGCGCCCGGAGGCAAGCATGGCTACCCACACTGAAACTGCGGTCAACGATCTGCAAACGACCGCCCTGGAGAACCTCTGGGTGTACCTCCGGGAACCCAGCGACATGGCCGAAAAAGGCGAGCCGCAGATCTTCGTGGAAGGCAAGGGTTGCCACGTCACGGACGCTTTGGGCAACACCTACATCGATGCCATGTCGGGTCTCTGGCTGAAGAACGTGGGCTATGGCCAGAAGGAAATCGCCGACGCCGCCTACGAGCAGATGCTCAAGATCACCTATATGCCCATGGGCACGACCACCGAACCCACCGTCATGTTGTCGGAAAAGATCGCGTCCATGATGCCGGGCGATCTTTCCCGCTGCTTCTTCACCAGCGGCGGTTCCGAGTCGGTGGAAACGGCGTTGAAGCTGTCCCGCGCTTATTTCAAGCGCAGGGGCGAGCCGCAGCGCACCAAGTTCATCAGCCGCCGGGACTCGTACCACGGCGCCACCATGGGCGCCATGGCCCTGGGGGGCAACTATCTCTACCCCAGGGAAGACTATGAACCCCTGATGCCGAATACATTCCACGCTCCTCAGCCCAACTTCTACCGCTGCGAGTTCAACAGCAGTTCGCCGGAGGAGTGCGGCCAACGGTGCGTGGACGCCATCGAGAGCATCATCCAGTTCCAGGGGCCGGAAACCGTGGCAGCGGTCATTGCCGAACCTATTTCCAGTCCTATGGGAGCGGTGGTGCCGCCGGACAACTACTGGCCCCTGCTGCGGGAAGTTTGCGACAAGTACGGCTGCCTGCTGATTGCCGATGAGGTGATTACCGGTTTCGGGCGCACCGGCAAGTGGTTCGGCTGCGAGCACTGGGACGTCGTTCCGGACATGATGACGGTGGCCAAAGGCATCACCAGCGGATACATCCCCATGGGCGGAACCATCCTGCGCAAGCCCATTGCCGACGCCTTTGTGGGCAGTCCCCGAGCCGCCTTCCGTCATGTGATCACCTTCGGCGGGCATCCGGTGGCCGCGGCCGCCTCCCTGAAGAACCTGGAAATCATGGAACGGGAAGGGATGGTGGAGAATTCGGCCCGGATGGGGAAATACCTGCTGGACGGTCTGGAGGAGCTCAAGGCGAAACACCCGATCATCGGCAACGTGCGCGGGTTAGGGCTCATGTGCGGCCTGGAGTTGGTAAAGGACCGGGAGACCAGGGAACACTATCCAGCCGACGCCGGTCTGGGTCCCAGGTTGACCCAGGGCTTTGCCGACCACGGCCTCTTCCTCCGCGGCGGCGACCTCATGAACGTGATGCCGCCCCTGTGCGTGACGCCCGGCGAGGTTGAGCAGATCGTGTCCACCATGGACCACGTGATCGGCCAGGTAAGCGCGAACCTGGGAGCGGCGTAGTTACGGTACGCCATCACCATCCGGCAGCGTTGCGGGGGACATCAACAGGAACCCGAAATGGCGAGACCAGTGAAATAGTTGGCCCGGATTCTGGCGGTCGGACGCAGGCTCCAGACCTTCCGCGCGTTGCGGCACCGGGACTATCGCTGGTTCTGGGTCGGCGCGAACGCCCAGGCTCTGGGCCGGGGAATGCAGTTCCTCATCCTGGGTTGGTTGGTCCTGGAACTGACCGATTCCGCCTCGCGCATGGGCTTCATGGTCTTCCTCTACGGGATGCCCACGCTGGGCTTCGTGCTGTTCGGCGGCGCTTTCGCCGACCGGTTTGACCGGCGCGCGCTGCTGATGCTGACCCAGGGCCTGGTTGCGCTCCTGGTCCTTGGCATCGCCGCGCTGGAAACCGCCGGGTTGGTTGCCCTGTGGCACGTGTACGCGGCGGCTTTCGTTCTGGGGATCCTCCAGGCCATCAACACGCCGGCCCGGTTGGCCATAGTCCGCGATTTGGTGGACCGCGACGACCTGATGAATGCCGTCGTGCTCAACTCGGCAGTAATGAATTCAGGACGCATCCTGGGTCCGGCCCTGGCCGGGGGAGTCATCGAACTGGTCGGAATGGCTCCGGCGCTCTACCTGGCCACCGGCTGCTTTTGCGTGGGCGCCGTCACGCTGCTGATGATCCGGCGGGCGCCGGCGGCGGCCCTGGACCAGCGCTCGAGTATCCTCTCCGAGCTGTGGAGCGGGCTGCGGTACTGCTGGTCCAACCCGGTCACCTTCACCGTCATCGGCATTGGGTTCGCCTTCGGCTTCTTCGCGATGCCCTATGCCCAGTTGCTGCCCGCCTTCGCCAAACTGGCGCTGGATACCGGCGCCGGCGGAGCCGGACTGCTCATGACCGGCGCCGGTATTGGATCCCTGTCCGGCACGTTCATCATGGCGTCGCTGGGCAACTCACCCCACAAGAACCGGCTGCTGCTGGGCTGCATCTTCCTTTTCGGAACAGCCCTTTTCTGCCTGGCCTGGTCGCACTGGTTCTGGCTGTCGTGGGCGATATTGTTTCTGGTGGGGATGGGCAGCATAGTGCCAATGGGGACGACCGTGCTGCAACTCTCCGTGCCGGGAGAGTTGCAGGGCAGAGTGATGAGCGTTTGGTACGTTTCCGCCGCGCTGATGTTCATCGGTTCCTATCCAATGACCCTTGTTGCAGAATACATCAGCTGGACCGCAGCCTTTTCGGGCGGGGCCGCCATCTACCTGACGATCGCGTTCGTGATGGGGGTCTGTCGGCCGACGCTGCGCCGCCTGCGGGTGTAGCTTGCGCCACGGTCTCTACCGTCACGGCTTTGCATTGCAACGCTGCAAGCTTGAGGTCAAGGCGTTTGACGCGTTGGAACCGCGTACAATAGAGTCGAAACGTCGGCTCAAGTTCCGCTGGCGCGCCAAGCAGCGATCAAGGGGACGGTTGAGTCGCGAGACGATTGATTTCCACCAGGGAGTTTGTTAATGGCATTGCAGTTTGGGGTTTTCGACCACATCGAGCCCATTCCCGGCGTACCGCTGGACCAGATTTACCGGGAGCGGCTGGACCAGATCCAGCGGCTGGAGTCCGCCGGGTTTTATTCCTACCACCTTGCGGAACACCACACGCCGGCAGTCCACAGTCTCGCGCCGTCGCAAAACGTTTTCCTGGCGGCCGCGGCGGAGCGGACGACCACCATGAGGCTGGGCCCGTGCGTGTACGTGCTGCCGCTGCACCATCCGGTGCGCCTGATCGAGGAAATCTGCATGTTGGACAACCTCAGCGGCGGGAGAATGGACATCGGAGTGGGCCGGGGCGGAGTGATCGAAGCCTACTTCTGGGGACAGGACTCCGACGTTGAGGTGAACTATGCCCGTTACCTGGAGACGCTGGCGGTGGTCAAGGAGGGGCTGGGCAACGATTCGCTGACCTACCAGGGCGAGTTCTACAACTTTGACGATCTGCCCATGCGCCTGCGGCCCAAACAGGATCCCTACCCGCCCCTGTGGTACATGCGCAATGTGGAGACCTCGGCCGTCAACGGGATGCATTCCATAATCGTGGGTAACCTGGATTCGTTCGGGGCAAACGTAGAACGCTATTTCCAGCTTTGGGAGGAGCATCAAGGGCCGGGAGCGTTGAACGCCCAGGGCGAAGCCCCCAAGATCGGGTTGGTCAACCACCTTTATCTCGCCGAGACGGATGCGGAAGCCGCCAGGATAGCCCAGCCGGCGTGGGACCAGTACAAGTGGAACCTGGCTGCGCCGCGCCGCCTGGAAGTGGAGAGACGCGGCCTGACCCAGTTTTCGGGAGGCAACACCAATCCCAGGCCATCTAACCTGCCCGACCGGGAAGCGGAGGTCAGCGGAGCCGCCGTGGCGCGACGATCCGTTTCCGCGGGGCTTGAGGAACACGCTGCGCCGGGAGGCGGCGGGTTCAACGTCATTGCCGGGTCCCCGGATTCCATGCGGGACTACATGGACGATTATCTCGAGACGGGGGCCAACTACTTCGTAGCCGCCTTCCAATGGGGTCACCTGTCCCATGATGAGACCATGCGCTCGTTGGAACTGTTCGTGTCTGAAGTGATGCCCCACTACGTCTAGGATCCTGGGGAGAAGGCGGCCTGGCGACGCCCTTCGGTGATGGTCAGGTTGTTGCCGCATCGGTTCGTTGGCTTCCCCAGGCTTGTTCCCAGCCGGCCTGGTGGATGCTGTACGGCACTTTTCGCAGGTGCGTTTCTTGGCGTCGCCACTTGGCGAGCAGATTGTTGAACCCGTGAGTATCTTTCTTGGCCCGGCGCTTGCGGATGGTTATGCCGCGGTTGAGCAAGGCCACTGCTTCGTTGTAGCCGGCGGTTTGTTGTAGGTATATCGCCTCAATCAGAAAATGGCCAAATCTGCTGTGAGGCCCAGCGCGTTGAAAACCGCTTCATCTATTTTTCGACGGGCCGGCGATGGAGTTAGCACATCCCAATCAGCAGCGTTGAATACCGAGATGTCCGGTTCCGGCAGCAACTGTGGGTTCACTATTTGCAGATTGCCGGTTTCGTAGGTCTGAATTTCCAGCACTCCCCCGCCAAAGTTCGACCTGCTTTCGGTGTTCAGCATCAACTGGAACAGGCACGAATCGGAGATTATCGACGGAGTGTGGTATCCCAGCGATGATGCGGGGCTCAATTTGCCCCTGGTGCGGGAAATCCGCGCATTGGTGCGCCGGATGCTGGAACTGGAACAAGCGGAACCACTGATTGCGGAGCTGGACAACCTCTTCGAGCGCAGCTATTTTCCGCTCCCATAGCATAACCTGCCCTGCGCCTCCGGCCAATTCGGTGTATTATGGGGCCGCGTAACGTCGCGGCCTCTTTGCCGGCTGCCGACGCCAACCTGCGCCCCAAGGAGGCCGGCTTATGTTCCTGATGCGTTTTACCGAACGGGCTTACGTGAACTACACGGAGCAGGACGTCCGCAACTCACCCAATGAAGCGGTGCGGCTTACTTTCTCCAACTCCAACTTCGACCCCCAGGAAGGCCATTACCTCTATAATATGTACCTGGACGAGTACGAGTACTCGGAGGAGATGGGCTTTGATGGGTTGATGCTCAACGAGCATCACAACACGCCTACCTGTCTGGGCGCGACCATGAACCTGGAAGCCGCCATCCTGGCGCGCAACACCAGGAACACCAAGATCGTGCTGCTGGGCAATCCCCTTCCCATCTTCGACAACCCCATCCGTCTGGCCGAAGAGCTGGCCGAGATCGACATGATTTCCGGCGGCCGGTTAGTATCCGGCTTCGTGCGCGGCACCGGCGTCGAGAGTCTGGCCACCAACACCAACCCCCTGCATAACCGCGAACGGTTCGAGGAAGCCCACGACCTGGTGGTCAAGACCTGGACTACCCCAGGCCCCTTCCGCTGGGAGGGCAATCACTATCACTTCCGCGTGGTCAACCCCTTCCAGGTGCCGCTGCAAAAGCCCCATCCGCCCATCTGGATTCCCGGCACGGGCAGCCCGGAGACTTTGGTGTGGTGCGCTGAGCGCAACTATCCCTACATCTTTTTGGAAACCGACCCTCAGGGCACCCAGGACATGAAGGCCATTTACGCTGAGGCCGCCCGCGAGAACGGCTACGAACCCGGCCCGGAAAATTTCGGCTACCTCGTCCGCATTCACGTGCAGGACACCGACGAGAAAGCCTACGACGTGGGCAAGGGCTACATGGTGGGCAACATTGGAGTGGGGCGCATCCCGCTGCCCCGTGACTACGCCTCGCCGGTGGGCTACGGCAGCCGCAGCAACGACCCCCGGTTCCTGCGCTTGCGCGAACAGATCCGCAGCGACCCCTTCCGCGTCGGCGGCTTGGACGGGGCTCAGTATGACCAGATCCTGGATTCCCGTCGCTGGATCATCGGCAGCCCGGATACCGTTGTCAGTCAGCTCCGCGAAGTGCTGAGCTTTATGCGCCCGGGCATTCTGGCCGTATGGACTAACGACGGCTCCATCAGCCACGAGGACACCATGCGCTGCCTGCAACTCATGGGCGAAGAAGTCCTGCCGGCCCTCCGCGAAATCGGCGAGGAACTGGAATTGACTGACCCGTTCCAGAAGGAAGGCGTCATGCCCGGGTTGACCTCGGTGTAACCCAGCTCGACTATCCATTGATTGATTCACGAGGAGCAGTATCCCAATGGCAAACTTCATTGAAGAAACCGTAAGCGTGGCCGGCGCAAACCTGCAAGTGTACAAGGGCGGCTCCGGCGACCCGTTGCTGGTGCTGCATGGCGCCGGAGGGAACGCTGGCCCGCGCCGCTACGCCCACGCGCTGGCCGAAAGGTTCACTGTCTATCTTCCCTCGCATCCCGGCTACGGCAAGAGCGACCGACCGGGGTGGGTGGAATCCATGCAGGACCTCGCCTGTTTCTACACCTGGTATCAGGAACAGGAAGGGTTGGAAAACGTGCGAGCCATCGGGTTCTCCATGGGTGGTTGGCTGGCCGCTGAGATGTTGTCCATGACGGGGCACGCCTTCAGCAAGGTCATGCTGGTGGGCGCTGCCGGCATCAAGCCCAACGAAGGCGAGATCACGGACATATTCATCATCAATCCCCAGCAGATCCGCGATCTGGTGTATCACGACCCCAGCCAGGTGCCGGAGTGGGACGAGCTGTTCGGCAGCGATCCCACGCCCGAACAAACCGAGCAAGCCGAAGGCGACCGGGAAATGGCTATCCGCCTCACCTGGCGGCCCTATATGCACAACCCCCGACTGCCGGCCAAGCTGAGCCGTGTCGGCATCCCGACGCACATCGTCTGGGGCGCTAACGACAACCTGGTGCCGGTGGAATGCGCCGATTTGTACCAGCAGGCCATCGCCGGATCCCAAGTAACGGTTATTCCCAACTGCGGCCACTCGCCACAGATTGAGAAGCCCGACGATTTCGTGCAGACGGCGCTGGCCTTTTTGTAGGTCGGCGCGCGTGCGCGAGAGAGGCGGCAATAATGAGGGTCTCGACGCTAACGGCAAAGAACTATCGCAGCCTCCGCGAGGTTAGTGTTGAGTTTGGCGACCTAGCGTTGTTCATCGGCCCTAACGCTTCGGGGAAGAGCGCCATACTCGATTCGCTAAGATTGCTAAGCGAGGCTGTCCGCGGGCGTGACTTTCGCGGCCCTGCTTACTCTCGCGGCGGGATTCTCAATATGGCCTGGAAAGGTCAGGAGGCGAGTCAGGTAGAACTGACCGTAGCGGTGGAAGGAGAAAAGCGCTTTGAGTGGTATGTGCGGTTGGTCAGAAAAGCGTATGACTTTTACGTAGTGGAGCGCGTCCACGAAATTCCTTCCGGCTTGCCACCAATTGAGTTGCTCAATGCCGAAGCTGGTCGGGGCTGGTGGTGGTCCGGAGAAAAGGGGGAACGGGTCAACCTGTTGCAAGGGCCTATGGACTGTGCCCTGGCCGCCGCTTCCGTGGATGCCTCCTTTCCCGCCCGTTGTGTTGCAGAGTTCGTTGGCGGCTGGGGCTTCTTCGACCCCAGTCCGTTCCTGCTAAGACGGGACTGGAACCTTCCTGACACGAGCGGATTTGACCCCTATGGCCGCAATCTGGGCGAAACGCTCTATACCCTTTGGGGTATATACCCCGAAGTTCTTGACCAAGTTGTCGAAGCAACCCGGTCAATCGTGGGCCTTCCTGAAAGGATTGAGCCCAGAGAGACCGAAGATCGTTTCTATTTCGTGCAGGACGAACCTGGATTACAGTTCTCAGTCAATCAGATGGGCGTGTCCAGCGGTACGTTGCGTGTTTTGGCCTTGATGACCGCGCTGTACGGTCAATCAGACACCGCTCTGATTGGAATCGAGGAACCGGAGAATTACATACACCCGTTGGCGCTGGAAGCGCTCGCTGAGCATATCCGTTCCGCACGAGAACGCGCCCAGTTTCTGGTGACCACTCACTCACCCCTGCTGCTCAGTTATCTTGACGAACCCGCAGCGGTGAATATCGTCAAGCGTGATAAATGCTATGGCACCACCGTCCAGAAAGAAACTAATCCAGACGGCGTTAGAAAAGCGCTGGAAGCGTCCGGGTTTGGCCTGGGCGAGTACCATGAAACCAGAGGATTCGGGAGTTAGCATTAATGCTGAAGTACGTGCTAGTCATTGCATCCGGCAATACAGAACGGCTTGCATTGCCTCAGTTGACTGCGCATCTGCAAAACGATGGCATTACTGTTGATGTTCGCATTCCGCCCAAAAACCGCCCAGTTACGGCCGGGGAAGTGTACAGCATCATCCAGTCTGTCCAGTACGATATACCCGCTCCAGACAAATATGTTGTACTTACGGACACTGATGGGAAATCGCCGGATGCGGTTTTGCAATCCATAAGCTCTCCCTTGTCGCAACGCCTCGGTGGCAACTTTGCCCCCGCAATCACATACGCCTACGCCCAATGGCATCTGGAAGCGTGGTATTTTGCCGATGCCCAAGGTCTGCGTAACTTTTTCGGCGGCAGAGCGCTTGGGAATGTGGACGCATCCCGACCAGATGGTATTGAAAATCCGAAAGAGCACCTTAAACACCTTCTTGGCAATCGGCGTTACACGGCCCAAGTCTCTGAGCAAATAGCCGTCGCGCTGGATGCTCGAACCATCACCCAACGCAGCCCCAGTTTCGCCGGATTTTTGGCCGCGGTCCGCAATGGCGACACCGGAGGCTAACCTTCAACCCGGAGGCAATCCCATGGACGTTTTCTACTTCACTGAAATGCCTTACGCCGAGTTTCCGGAGTCGGAAGCAGAAAAGTTTCCGTCTATGCGGTTGACCTTTCCCAACACGTACTTCGACCCCAGCACTGCCAATGGCCTAATGAACCGCTACCTCGATGAGTACCAGTACGCCGAGGAAATGGGATTTGACGGCCTGATGATCAACGAGCACCACAACACTCCGTCGTGCATGGACGTGGAGGTGAACATTACCGGCGGCATCCTGGCCCGCATCACCAACCGGGCCAAGATCCTGATGCTGGGCAACATGCTGCCCACGTCGGACAACCCGGTGCGCCTCGCCGAGGAAATTGCGTTGTTGGACGTTATCTCCGGCGGGCGGATTATCTCCGGTTTCGTGCGGGGCATCGGCATCGAGTCCTGGGCCAACAATACCAACCCTATCCACAACCGGGAGCGGTTCGAGGAATGCCACGATTTGGTGGTCAAGACCTGGACCACGCCCGGCCCGTTCCGCTGGGAAGGAACCCACTACCACTACCGGGCGGTCAATCCGTGGATGCTGCCCATCCAGAAGCCTCATCCGCCGGTGTGGGTGCCCGGCACGGGCAGCCCGGAGACGGTGGAGTGGACGGCCCGTCATCGCTACACCTACGCGGCCTTCCTGACTCCGCTGGAGGTCGCCAAAAACCTGTTTGCGCGTTACCGGGAATACGCCGCCGCCGACGGTTGGGCGCCGGGGCCGGAGAAATTCGCCTTTATGATTTGCGCCCACGTCAACGACACCGACGAGAAAGCGCAGGAATCGGGCAAGGCGTTCCTGTGGCGGATGAACTACCCGTTGCGTGGCCCCCGCGAATACTGGTCGCCGCCGGGCTACACGTCCCGGGCCGGCGCAGCGGCGGTGGCGGCTCGCCGGCCCACGCCCCTGCACGAAATGTCCTACGAGGAGTTACAGAACCGCTACCATCTAGTGGTGGGTAGTCCGGACACGGTTATCGAGAAGCTGCGCCACATCCGCGACGAGCTGGGCGTCGGTTCGCTGCTGCTGGAAGCCCAGGGCGGACAGCTGTCGCACCAGGACACCATGCGCTCCATTGAGCTGTTCGGCAAAGAGGTGATACCCGCTTTGCAGGACTGATCGCACCGGCGCCAAACTTTGCCTGGGGCGTATCGTCAGCCGGCGCGCCCGTAAACGTTGGCCGGCGTGACGATGACGGCATAGCGCCGGTCATCCACCATGGCCTGGTCGTACTCTGGCCAGTTGGGATGCTCCTGCCCGGCGGCGGTACGAAATACGTCTCGCAGAGTTTCCCGATATTCGTCCACCGAAGCGTTATCCACGCCCACCAAACGCGCTTGACCTTCCAATACCAGGAAGTCTCGCCAATTTTCTGTCCCAACCATAATAGTGCATCTGGGATCGCGGCGCAGGTTCCGCAACTTGGCGCGATGGACGGTGGTAGTGAAAGCTACGCCGTCGCCAAACAGACCGCAGGTCACTATGCTCATTTGGGCCGCGCCGTTCCTGCGGAAGGTGGTCACGGCGGCGTTGTGGTTTTCGGAAAGAAACCGGCGTTGGGCATCGGTCAACATTGAGGTCTCCTTTACATCTACATTTTCGTCATTCCGGCGAAAGCCGGCATCCAGGTCAGCTGAGCCAGAATTGGGAGCCGGCGGCAGTTTTCATTACCTCGATACGCACCGGGAAAAGGTCTTTGAGTTCCTCCAGATGCGTGATTACGATGATTTTCTCGAAATCATCCTGTATGGAGGCGATGGCGTCAACAATGCGTTCCCGGCCGGCGGCGTCCTGGGTGCCGAACCCTTCGTCAATAAAGAGCGTGGGCAGCGGTAGTCCCATCCGTTGCGCCAGCACTTTGGATAACGCGATCCGCAGGGCAAGGTTGATGCGGAAGGCTTCGCCGCCGCTGAACAGGTCGTAACTGCGCGCGCCAAGTTCGTCGCTGATCAGTATGTCCAGCGTCTCGGCCACCCCCCCGTCCCGGCGACCCCGCTGTGTTTCCAGTTTCAAGGCCAGCCGATTATCCGTCATTCGGCCCAGCAGGTGATTGGCCTCGGCTTCGATCCTCGGGACGGCGGCGTCGATGAGCATGGCGGGGACTCCGGTGCGGCCAAAGGCGGCGAACAGGTCGGCGTAAATCGATTGCTCAGTCTGCGCGTCATTGCGGCGACGCTGCAATGCGTCCAGTTCCTCGGAAAGGGCGCTGCGGCGCTCCGCATCACCCTGCAATCGCCCCTGCCGGGCCAGCAGGTCGTCGCGCTCGGCAGATAATTTCTGCACTCGCGCCTCCGCGCAATCGAGTTCCCGTTCAAGCGCCGGAAGGCTGGTTAATGCGTCGAGATCCGCCGCTCGGGCGGTTTCAACGGTCCGCGCTTCTTTTTCCCAACGATCAACTTGCTCCCGGTTCCGGCGTAGTTCGTTCTCGTCGTCGGTCACCCGCGAAAGGGCGATGTTCAACTCGCGCTGTTCCAGGTCCCAATGCTGCAACGATTGGACCTCTCGGTACGTGTCTTCCCGGGCCGCGTCATCGTAGCCGAGAACCGTGATTTTCCGGTCAATTTGGGCGGCTTCGGCGCGTTCCGCCGCTGCGTAATCACCGGTCTCCAGCGACCTTCGCAGCTTTTCGAGTCGAGGCCGAAGCGCCAGCAACTGTACTTGCGCATCATCACTCTGACGCCGCTCCTGCTCCAGGCGTCCCTGCTCCTGTTGGATCTGACGCTGTCGCTCCGCCAGGCGCTTGCGTTGGTTTTCCGTGCTGGCAGTTAGTTGGCCGTGCCGACTGGCAAGGTTCGCCAGGGCTTGCTTGATTTCACCGTGCGACCGCAGCTTGGCCTGAATTTCCGTTTCGTACCATTGGCTGATGTTTCCGCAAGCGTCCTCGCTGAGGGGAGTGCGGCACAGCGGACAGATTGCGTCGGCGGACTGCATTTCCTTCTGTTTCGCGCGTAGTTCTTTGCCTTCACTGACGCAACGGGCGAGTTCCGCTTTTTGCAGAATGATCTCCCCCCGCAACGCGGCGGCGGCAGCCGTATCCGCTTCGAGGGCGTTTTGGTCGTTCAACAGGGACTGTTCCGCTCCGGCCAATTCTGCCAGTTGGCCGGCGATTTCCTGGGCGCGAGCGGCTTGGGGTTCGATCTGATCGGTGACGCGCCGCTTCAACTGATCCAGCTCGGCGGAAAGCACAGCGCGTTCGCGATCAATGCCCGCTTGCAGGGCGCTGCGGTGGTTGCTGAGCCGGTGATACTCGCTACGCGCTTCCTCCAGGCGATTAAGCGCCGCGCGCGCCTTCTCCATCCCCAGCGCTCCGGCGCGGATTTCTGCGCTTCTTTCCAACAGCGCCCGGGCGTTGGCGATGCGTTCCGCGATGGCATTGGCGGCATCTTTAGATTGCTCGATATCCTTGGTCAGCGATGCGATCCTCCGCTCGGCAACAACCAGTTCGTCCCGCTTGCGGCGCAATTCGGCCACAGCGGTGCGGCGACGACCCGCCTCGGCGGATGCCGTGTCCAGATCGGCGGCCAAAGCGGTCAGCCTTTTGGCGACCGTGGCGAGTTCGTCAGTCGAGTCAGGGATGGCGTCCCGGGCGCTTTTGCATTGTGACAATGCCCCGTCGGTGTGAGTTACGTTGTCCTGCCACTGGTCGCGCTGATTGCGGGCGGCGCTTTGCCAAATGTCGTAGAGTTCCAATCCCAGGACGGATGACAGGACGGTTTTGCGGTCGGCCGGGTTCTTGCGGGTGAACTCGTCGGAGCGTCCCTGCAACAGGAACGCCGTGTTGACGAAGGTGTTGTAGTCCATGCCGACCAGGCGTTGTATCGCGGCGTTGGTTTCCCTGACGCTGTTGCCGGTCACCGGCCTGGCTACATCCCCGCCATCGACGATGAACAGATCCACTTCGGTTCGTCCCTGGCCGGAGGCGCGGCGACGGCGGATGACCCGATAGGTTTGGCTCCGGGCCAGGAAATCCAGTTCGACGCGGCACTCGGTCTCGCCGTAAGCAATCAAGTCGTTGTAGTTCTGGCTGCCAGTGCGCGCCTGCCCCCATAAACACCAGGTCATGGCGTCCAGCAGCGCCGATTTGCCGTGTCCGTTCGCGCCGCAAAGGCAAGCGACGTGCACTCCCCGCAGATCCAACGGCGGAACGTCATCGCGATAGCAAAGAAAGTTGCGGACGGTCAATTTCAGGGGAATCATTGCAGGGACGATTGTATCATTCAGAAGCCGGCGTCACTCGGTCGCCGGAACCGGTCGCGGCTGGTGGTATAATTTTCCTGGATCTTGCGATATGACAACGGCAGGGAATCGGACAGCAGAGGACGGAAACGCCCCCATCATAGTGGTAGAGGATCTGCGGAAACGCTATGGCGACATACAGGCGGTCGATGGCGTTTCATTCAACGTGGAGCGCGGCGAGGTGTTCGCACTGCTGGGCCCCAACGGTTCGGGGAAAACCACCACAGTCGAAATAATCGAGGGGATGAGAGCCGCCGACAGCGGGCGCGCCACCGTGGACGGGATCGACGTGGGCCAAAACCCCAGGACGGTGAAACAGCTTATCGGCGTGCAGTTGCAGAGCAGCGCGTTTTTCGAGCACCTGCGGCTGGCGGAACTGCTCAAGATGCTGGGCAGCATTTACGGGGTTGCAGTGGACCCGGGGCCCTTGCTCCAAGCCGTTGACCTGGCACAGCGACGCTCCGCGTCGTTCCGCACCCTTTCGGGGGGCCAGAAACAACGTTTCGCCATCGCCGCCTCCCTGGTCAATAATCCTGACGTGATATTCCTGGACGAGCCGACCACCGGACTTGACCCCCAGGCGCGAAGACGCATCTGGGACTTGACCCTGGATTGGAAGGCGGAAGGCCGCACCGTGGTGCTCACCACGCACTACATGGAAGAGGCCGAAAAACTGTGCGACCGGGTGGCGGTGATGGACGGCGGTCGCATTATTGCTATGGCGCCGCCCGGAGAGTTGATCGACGACCTCATTGCCAGGGGCTTCGAGCGGCAGCGCGAGGTTCGGCTGGCGACCCTGGAGGACGTGTTTCTGGATCTTACCGGCCGATCGCTGCGCGAGTTTTAGATGCTGACCCGACCGACTATTTACCTGACGTGGACGACCATCAAGATGTGGTCGCGGGATCGCGCGGCGTTGTTCTGGACCTTTTTCCTCCCGCTGGTCATCATGGTCATTTTTGGCCTGCTGAACTTCGGCGAATTGGGCAAGGTGGACTTGGGCATTGTGGACTACGCGCAAAACGAGGCATCGGCCCGGTTCATCGCTGAAGCCGAGACCATCGACGCCCTCCGGGTCAGCAGCGGCAACGAAGCCGATGAGCGGGCAGCCTTGTCCGAAGGGCAGCGCGACTTGGTCATCATCCTCCCGGAGAAATTCGGCCCGGCAATGGCCGAGCCGGACGCAACCTGGGAGCCCGTCGCGGTTCCGGCCCTCTATCACGGCAGCCGGCCCGGGGAATCTCAGGTCGGGCTGAGCATCGTCCAGGCGGGTATCGACGAGCTGAATTTCGCCATCAGTGGTACCGACCGGTTGGTCACTCTGCAAAGAGAGGCGGTAGAAGCTCGGAATTTGGGATACATCGACTTCCTGATGCCTGGCGTGATTGGCATGGCGATCATGCAGTTGGGCCTGTTCAGCGTCGCGTTCAGCTTCGTAACCATGAAACGCGAGGGGGTGCTGCGGCGACTGCTGGCAACCCCGCTGAATCCCAACACGCTTCTCATCGCCCAGGTGATCACCCGTCTCATCGTAGTGGTGCTGCAGACGGTGATACTGGCGGCGGTGGCGGTGTTCCTGTTCGGAGCCGAGTTCGCCGGAAACTTCTTCGCGGTGTTATTGGCTGCCGGACTGGGCGGAGCGGTGTTCCTGGCCTTGGGGTTCGCCGTGTCGGGATGGGCGCGCACGGAGCAGCAGGCAGCGCCGCTGGCCAACATCGTGTCTTTGCCCATGATGTTTCTGTCCGGCGTTTTCTTCTCCCGAGAGGTTTTGCCCCAGATTCTGCAGCGGATTACCGATTTCCTGCCCCTCACCTACCTGGTCGAGGCGATACGCGGCATAACCGTGCAGGGCGATACCATTTGGATGCAATGGCCCAACCTGCTGGGTCTGGCGGTCTGGCTTGTGGTAGCCTTTGTCATCGCCAACCGCACTTTCCGTTGGGAATAAGACAACCGAGCCGGACCATGGGCGCCGCAATAACGGGATGTGACCGCTATGTTTGACAATTTGACGGAACGTCTGACCGGGATATTCAATCGTTTGCAGGGTCGTGGTCGATTAACCGAGAAGGATATCGACGACGCCCTGGGACAGGTGCGACGTTCTCTTTTGGAAGCGGACGTCAACTTCCGCGTGGCCCGTGACTTCGTTGCCACGGTCAAAGAGCGTTCGCTGGGCGGGGAGGTGATGGAGAGCCTGTCGCCCGGTCAGCAGGTAGTGAAAATAGTACATGAAGAGTTGACCGACATTCTCAGCGCCGGCGACCACCGGCTCACCCCCGCCAGCCAGCTTCCTTCCGTCCTGATGCTGGTGGGGCTGCAAGGTTCCGGCAAAACCACCACGGCCGCCAAGCTCGCGCTGCAAATGAATCGTCAGCAGCACAGCGCCATGCTGATTGCCGCGGACCTCCGCCGTCCGGCGGCCATCTCCCAGTTGCAAACCCTGGGCAAACAGCTGGACATCCCGGTGTACTCTGAAGATCCTAAATCTTCCACCCCGGCCAAAGTCGCCACCGCCGGCGTGCGCCGCGCCACCGAGTTGGCCCATACCTGGGCCATCGTTGACACGGGGGGGCGCCTCCACATTGACGACGAACTAATGCAGGAATTGGAAGAGGTCAAGCGAGCCGTGTCGCCCCACCAGACGTTGCTGGTGGTGGACGCCATGACCGGCCAGGACGCTGTAAACGCCGCCCAGGCGTTTCACCAGCGTGTCGGCCTGGATGGTTTGGTGCTGTCCAAGATGGACGGCGACGCCCGTGGTGGCGCCGCCCTTTCCATCACCAAGGTTACCGGCGTACCCATAAAATTCGTGGGCACCGGTGAGCGCAGCGACGCCTTGGAACCCTTCCATCCCGACCGCATGGCGTCCCGGATACTCGCTATGGGCGACGTGCTCACGCTGATCGAGCGCGCTCAGGACATGGTGGACGAACAGAAGGCCAAGGAACTGGAACGCAAAATGCGTACGGCCAGTTTCACCCTGGACGACTTTCTCGAACAGATCCAGGGCGTCAAGAAGATGGGCGGCCTCGCTTCTGTCCTGGAGATGATGCCCGGCATGGGCCGGCAGACCAAGAAAATGCAGGAGCAGCTGGACGAGTCGGAGCTGAAGAAAACCGAGGCGATCATCCGCTCCATGACCATGGAAGAGCGGGAACGCCCCGAGATCATCAAGGGCAGCCGGCGTCGGCGCATCGCCCTGGGGAGCGGCACCAACCCTTCCGACGTCAACCGGGTCCTCAACCAGTTCAAGCAGACCCAACGGCTGATGCGTCAGTTCTCCAACAATCCCAAGGGTCTGATGCGAATGTTGCGGTAACCGGCTTCCTTTCGAGTTACTCCGTCATTCCTGCTTTCGCAGGAATCCGGAAACCCTTGCCAACACAGTGCCCTGGATTCCCGCGTGCGCGGGAACGACGATTAAGATCCGGCCACCCGACCGGAACGCAGCGCGGCGAACAGGTACGATGTCGCGTAAGACCGCCAAGGCGACCAGCGAGCGGAAAAATCCAGCAGTTGCTCATCGGTAATCTCCGCCCCATGGAAGTACAGGGCGGCAACGGTCTTGCGCAGGGCCAGATCACCCACCGGAAATCCGTCGGGGCGAGCCAACGCGCGAACCAGCACCCACTGCGCCGTCCAGTTGCCCACCCCGCGCAGAGCCACCATCTGCTTGACAACCGCTTCATCGGGCAGGCCGTGCATCTCCTCGAAACCGTCCGGGGCGTCCAGTGCGGCGCGGGCGATGCCCTGGATGTACTCGGATTTGCGGACGCTGAGCTTGAGCTGGCGCAAGTCGGCAACTTCCGCCGCCGCCAGGGTCGTGGCGCGGGGGAAGGCATACCACTCCTGCCCGCAGATGGTAGCCCGCACGCCGTACTGTTGGATTAGCAAATTGCGGACGATTCTGGCCACGGCGGTGGCGATTTGCTGCCCCATAATCGCCTGCACCAGGGCCTCGAATACGGAGGCCGTCCGGGTGTTGTGATAACCGTAGAAGTCGTTGACCACATCGGCCAGTATGGGGTCGTTGGAGACGGAATCGTAGAAAGGACGCAAATCCTGATCACAGCCCAGCAGCCAGGTCAGCTGCCCGGCAGCGCGTTGGCCGTCGTCATCCGTGAGGTCATCTCCGGTCAGAGTTACGGACAATTCCGGGTTGTCCGCCGTGCCGGTGGATTTCACCGATGCCAACGCGACTTTATCACCCAAATCGAGGAGACGGATATAAGTGTCTTCCGTGTACTCCTCGGTCTTGTACTGCTGGTCCCGGGAGTAGTTGGGCTGACCGGCCGTCAGCTGAAAATCATAGGGCGGGATCGGGACGATAGTGGTCTCAACGGTGGTTTCCATCAGATTTTGACATCTCCCAGGCTGGTGTAGATGGCGCCCTGAGGCGTCAGCTCGCTGCGGTATAACCTGACGGTGTCGGGCCGCCAGAAAGCGGTCGCCGGAAGGACCGAGCGGGCGACTGCATCTGCAATCGCCTGTCGCTGTCGCGCCGACACCCGGTCTCGAACGCGTCCCAACGTCAGGTGCGGACGGAAAGGACGCTTCTCGGCGGGCCAACCCAGGCCAATGGCGGCGTCCTCGGCCCGCCGGTGGAGTGCGTTGAGCGTCGCGGGATCCCCGGACACGCCGGCCCAGATAACCCGGGGGTTCCGCCCCGTGGGGAACGTTCCCAATCCAGCCAGCGCCAATTGCGGCACGGCTGGCGCGTCAAATTGCCGACCCAGGGCGGCGATTATCGGGTCCGCCAGGCGGGTGTCGGTAAGTCCGAGAAACTTGAGCGTAAGGTGGATGCCGGAAGGATCGACCCAGCGCACTCCCGGAGGCATGACGTTTTGCAACTCCGAAATGACGAAGCCCAGCGCCTCCGTCCAGTCCGCCGGCAGAGGCAGCGCTATGAATGTGCGAATGGTCTCCCCGCTGGCGGTCATGGGTTCAGCTCAGCCCTCCATCGATTGAGTTCCACGTACCATCCGGTCAGGTCCGCCAGCGAATACCGTGCGTTGGCCGGGCTCGGGTTCGGCAGGACGAATACCCGGCTGTTGCCGATGGTGAAATCCTGTCGGCCAAGAGATATGGCTCCCGGTTTGGAGATTCCCTCAGCGTAACGAAGGTATGCGCGATACGCCGTCAGTCCGTGGAAACAGGCGATGGCAGGTTCGTGGGAAAGCAATTTTTCTCGCAGCAGGGGAGCGTCCCGGCGATAGTCGGCAGCAGACAGCCCGGAAGCCTGTGGCGTGGGACGCTTCACCAGGTCCGTGAACCCGATCCCGATTTCCAACAAGCCCGCGTCGTCCTCCGGCCCTACTGGCCTACCCGCAAGCTGCGCTGCGGAAATGGCCGGCCAGAAACGGTTGCGCGGGTTGGCAAAATAACGTCCGGCCCGCACGGAATAAGCCGATGGGTTCAGTCCAATCAGGACTATGTCCAATCCCGGACACAGGTAGTCCGGTAAAGTTTCCAGCGACGGCTGGTCAAACGGGAACAGGGTGGCGGCGTTGCCGCCCATGACGGCTTCCAGCTGCGCGTCGTCCAGGCCGGCGTCGCGGATATGGGCAGCGACCCGACCGTGACTGAGCAGCGGGTAGTCGGTACCGAACAGGATGCGGTCCACGCCAGCGGCGGCTATAACGGCTTCTATCGCAACAGGCCGGTACAGAAAAGGGACCGCCGCGGTGTCGTACCAGACATTTTGCAGCGCATCGGCAACTTCAGGCATGGCGGCATAGAAGGGCAGCCCTCCTCCGAGATGGGCTAAGACGATGCGGTTCAGCGGGAAGTTGGAGGCCAACTGCGCCAGCCGTTCCGGGGTTGACGTTCCTTTACCTGGGTATTGGTGCCCAACGGGTTCCGAAGCGTGCACGACGAGGATGAGGTCGCGGCGACGTAACTCAAACATCAACGGGGCCATGATTTGGTCGTCGCCAATGTCGAAACCCTGGCTGTCAGCGTGCAATTCGCCAATTCCGGCGGCTCCCGCGTCGGCGCAACGCACCGCCTCCTCGATGGCGGGTTCGCCCCACGCGGGGTTCACGGATGCCAAAGCGGTGAGCCGGTCAGGGTGTGCCGCTGCCGCTTGCAGCAAATAGCCGTTCGCATCGGCGGCAACCAGCGGGTCGCTCCAACCGAAGCCCATGATCACCGACCGGTCGATTTCAGCAGCGTCCATTTCACGAAGCAACGTTTCCGCGTCGGCGATGCCGGCGCCGGCGTTGGGAAATAACGCCGCGTAGGTGGCGTCCCGGGAGGCCAGTTCGCCATGGCGAGGCGCGAAATCCGGCGGCAAAATGTGGCAATGCGCGTCAATAATCATGAGATCTAAATGCCGAAAGAGGGTACGGACTTGCGCCAAGTATAGACGATGGGCATGTCGATTGCTTATGCGTACCCACTTTAACCGGTCATTCCACGCTCGCCGCAGGCGGGCGGTGGAATCTAGTTCCGGCGGTAGCTGCCGCCGGCTGAGAGTGTCTTGCCGGAGCGGCCATTGCTACACTGACGAGATTGCCACGCTACGCTCGCAATGACAAAATCGACCTTGAAAAGGCCCTGGAAAATCCTAAAATACGATAAATCCTGATTCTGACGGATCCCAAAGGAAAATGCGCCCTGATGCCTGAACAAGACACCCTCCGACGAACCGCACTTATCCTGGTGTCGGTCGGTTTGGTGTGGAACCTGGCCGAAGCCGTGGTTGCTTTCTGGGCCGGGGCGCGGGCCGGCAGTGTGGTTCTGCTGGCTTTCGGGGCGGATAGCGTCATCGAGCTGTTCGCCGGCGGCGTCCTCGTGTGGCGGTTGACCCGGGAGCAGGGTGAAACGGAGGATGAAACGGCTGAGGGAAAAGCGCAGAAGTTAGTGGGCATTACCTTCTTTGTGTTGGCGGCCTACGTACTCGTGCATTCCGGGGCCAGCCTGCTGGGATGGTTGCCCAAGCCGGAACCGAGCCTGGCCGGCGTCGCGATTGCGGTGGCCAGCGCTGTGGCCATGACCGGCCTGTACGTAGCCAAGATGCGCGTCGCCGCCCGGATGCAGTCCCGGTCGTTGCGGGCGGAGGCGCTGGAAAGCCTGTTCTGCGACCTTCAGGACCTGGCTGTCCTGGTCGGGCTGGGGTTCAACGCGCTGCTTGCCTGGTGGTGGGCCGACCCGGTGGCATCCCTCATCCTGATACCCTTTTTCATCAAGGAGGGTAGAGAAAACCTTTTTGGAGATGAACACGAGCACGAAGGGGAGGATGAACCGGAAGGGATCTGGGTTTGCTTCTGCCGGGTCTGTTTTTATGGCCTGTCCACCTGTCGAGCGGCCTGCTGCCGGGCCTGACCGGGAACAAAGGCCACGAATGCCGATCGCACTTGTGCTATCATTGGCCCCGGCAACCTTGGGTCCTTAAGGCCAGTCTTCCGTTGCGCCGCTGTTTCGACTTCCATGATTGAGGCCATTTTCTTTGACTTTTACAACACTCTGGTCCGGTTCTGGCCGCCGCTGCCCCAGATCCAGCACGCCGCCTGCCAGAACTTGGGCATCCGCGTGCCCCCGGAAAACCTGGCTCGCGGTTACGCCATAGCCGACCTGTATTTCAATGCGGAAAACCACCGTCTGCCGCTGGGCGAACGGGACGCCGCCGGACGGGATGAGTTTTTCGCCCGTTACGAACAGATCATCCTGGAAGAGGCTGGCGTAGCCGTATCGCTGCGCATGGCCAAGCAGATCTGGGATATGGCCATCTCGGTGCCCAAGGAGTTTGTGGAGTTCGAGGAAACTCGACCGGTCCTGGCCGAGTTGAAGCGCCGCGGCTACCGGCTGGCCGTCCTGACCAACCTGCGGCGCGACATGGACGAACTCACCGAACAACTGGATATCCGCCAGTACCTGGAGTTCTCCATCACGGGCCGGGAGGTCGGCGAAAAGCCGGCCACCGCCATCTTTGAAGCCGGCTTAAAACGCATGGGCGTAAGCCCGGACCGGGCGATGCACGTCGGCGACCAACCCCGCTCTGATGTTGAAGGCGCGCGGGAAGCCGGCCTGCGCCCGGTCCTGATCGACCGCGGCGGCTTCCATAGCAACGTCACCGGCTGCGAACATATCGACAGCCTGGAGGGACTATATCCGTTGCTGGACCGCCTGGCGTCCCGCCCGGCCGGCGGCCCGCCATAACCGTTTATCCGGCACAAACTGGAATCCGCGACACAGCCGAGGTGCTGACATGACCACTCAACCGCCGGCTCACAGCCATCCCGACGATCCCAATCCGGTTCACGTCATCGTCTGGTACGACTACGTTTGACCCTGGTGCTATGTCGGCCTGGAACGCGTCGACAAACTGGCTGAAGAATACGACGTCACCGTTGAAGGCCGGGCCTATTTGCTGCGTCCGGATACTCCACCCGAGGGACGGGTTCGCGAGGCGCGCCCCGGTGAATCGGAGGACGAGCTCTCCGACCCCCTGCGCACCTACGCCCGCGAGGCCAACCTGATCATGCGCCCGCCGCGCTACACCCACAACAGCCTCAAGTCCCTGCAGGCCACCGAGTACGCCCAGGAGCAGGGCAGGTTCATGGAGTACCACCACGCCGCCTACGAAGCCTACTGGGACCACCGCGCCGACCTGGGCGATCCGTCGGTGCTGGCCGACATCGGTTCCAGCGTGGGCCTGGATGGCGACGAACTGAAGGAACGGGTGGAGTCGGGCCACTATGCCCAGAAGGTCGTGGACCAGTATCACGAGGCCCTGGGCTACGGCATCCGCGGCATTCCAACCTTCGTATTCGACAACCTGCTGTTCACCGGCGCGCAACCCTACGAGGTTTTCCAGCGGGTGATGGACAAGGCCCTGGAGAACCGCGCCGCCGCCGGGGAATAAAGCCGGCCGCCATGACCACCGCCGTCACATCCGCTCCCCCAGCGGCCCTTGCGCCGACTCGCCGCCGCTTCACCGTGGCCGAATACTACGCCATGGCCGACGCCGGCATCCTGTCGGAAAACGACCGCGTCGAGCTGCTGGACGGAGATATCATCGTTATGCCGCCCATCGGAGACTGGCACGCCGCCAGGGTTAATCTGTTCACAAACATCCTGCCACCACGGTTGGAAAGGCGCGCCATCGTAAGTATCCAGAATCCGACACGTTTGGACGATGCCTGCGAACCACAACCCGACGTATTGCTCCTGCGCTGGCGCGATGACTTCTACGGGGGAGGGCATCCGGAACCCGCCGATGTCCTGCTGCTGATTGAGGTATCCGACACCACCGTTGACTACGACCGGAACGAAAAGCTGCCGCTGTACGCCCGCGCCGGCATCCCCGAAGCCTGGATCGTCAATCGACCGGCTCGCCGCATTGAAGCCCACACTGATCCATCCGGTAACGAATACGCGACCGTGCGTTACTTTGGTCCCGGGGAAACCATTGCTCCCCAGGCATTCCCGGACATCGTTCTGGAAGCCAGCCGGATCATCGGCAACTGATCAAATGTCGCCATGACCACCGCAGTCACATCCGCTCCCCCAGCGGCCCTTGCGCCGACTCGCCGCCGCTTCACCGTGGCCGAATACTACGCCATGGCCGACGCCGGCATCCTGTCGGAAAACGACCGCGTCGAGCTGCTGGACGGAGCTATCGTCGTTATGCCGCCAATCGGAGACTGGCACGCCGCCAGCGCTAAGTTTTTCACCAACATGATGCTCCCCCCTTTGCAGGGCCGCGCCATGATTGCCGTTCAGGACCCGGTGCGACTTGACGAAAACAGCGAGCCGCAGCCGGACGTAATGCTCCTGCTTTGGCGCGATGACTTCTATCGGGGAGGGCATCCTGAACCTGCCGATGTCCTGCTGCTGATTGAGGTATCCGACACCACCATTGAATATGACCGGAACGAAAAGCTGCCGCTGTACGCCCGCGCCGGCATCCCCGAAGCCTGGATCGTCAATCGACCGGCTCGCCGCATTGAAGCCCACACTGATCCATCCGGTAACGAATACGCGACCGTGCGTTACTTTGGTCCCGGGGAAACCATTGCTCCCCAGGCATTCCCGGACATCGTTCTGGAAGCCAGCCGGATCATCGGCAACTGATCAAATGTCGCCATGACCACCGCAGTCACATCCGCTCCCCCAGCGGCCCTTGCGCCGACTCGCCGCCGCTTCACCGTGGCCGAATACTACGCCATGGCCGATGCCGGCATCCTGTCGGAAAACGACCGCGTCGAGCTGCTGGACGGAGACATTATCGTTATGCCTCCCATTGGTAATTGGCACGCCTTCGGTGTGAATAGCATCGTTGCAGTATTCCCATCCACCTTGCTGGCGAGCCGGGCGATTCTGAGCGTTCAGAACCCGGTGCGATTGGACATTGGGAGCGAACCGCAGCCGGACGCAATGCTCTTGCGTTGGCAAGATGATTTCTACAGTTTGGAACACCCCAGCCCTGCCGATGTCCTGCTGCTGATTGAGGTATCCGACACCACCGTTGACTACGACCGGAACGAAAAGCTGCCGCTGTACGCCCGCGCCGGCATCCCCGAAGCCTGGATCGTCAATCGACCGGCTCGCCGCATTGAAGCCCACACTGATCCATCCGGTAACGAATACGCGACCGTGCGTTACTTTGGTCCCGGGGAAACCATTGCTCCCCAGGCATTCCCGGACATCGTTCTGGAAGTGAGTCGCATTATCCGCGAGTAGCGTCCCTTGGCGCGCATTGCCCGTCCACCGCCGCTTGTGCTAGACTGACGCCGTTCCCAACCGCGTTTGTAACGGATTTCACAAATGGACGACGCCACCCGCGCCCTGATTGACAACGCCGTTAACAATCAGCCGCAGAGTACGGTCACCGTCCTATCGTCGCTGCTGGCTGTTGAGGACGCCATCGGGTATATCCCGCCGGAGGCGGTGGAAGCGGTGGCCACGCGGATGGACGCTACCATCAACGACGTCTGGGCTGTTGCCACTTTCTACCCCAACTTCCGCTTTGACCCGCCCAACGAGCATCGTATCGAAGTCTGCTGGGGCCCGTCCTGTCACGTGATGGGTGCCACGGCCATCATCGCCGCCGCTCAGGATGCCCTGGGCCTGTCTGACGAGGGCGATACCCCCGACGGCAAGGCTACCCTGCGCTACAACACCTGCCTGGGAGCCTGCGCCCACGCTCCCGTCATGGCAATTGACCACCACCTGGCCGGGCGGGTTACCCCCGACGACGCCAGAGACAGAATCGCGGACGCTCTAGCTGCCCCGGCAACCCACTAACGTTACTCCCTCTGCCATGACCGCCCCGAACGACGCTCCCTTCGCTGCTATCCTCGCCGCGGCGCAACGGCGCTGGAATGATCTGACCGCGGGCGACCTCCCCTGGATCCGCGTCGGCACCGGGCTGGCCGGCGAGGCCGCGGGCGGGTTCGAGGTCGTCAGCGCCGTGAACGCCGCCCTGACCGAGCAGCGGGCGTCAGCCAACGTGTCGGAAGTGGGTACGCTGGGCCTGTGCTTCGCCGAGCCGCTGCTGGACGTGCAGACGCCCGGCGGCCCCCGGGTGTTTTACCAGCGGGTCACGCCGGAAATTGCCGAGACCATCGTCAGTCAGCACGTCGTCAAAGGAACGCCGGTAGCCAGATATGCCATCGGATACCTGGGAGGTCCGGGGGCGGCTCCCGATGGCATTCCGCCTCTGGAAGATCACCCCATGATGGCGATGCAGCAGCGCATCGCCCTGCGCAACGCCGGCAACATCGACCCTGCTGACCTGTACCAGTACATCGCCAATGGCGGCTATTCCGCGCTGAACAAGGCCCTTACCGAGATGACCCCGCAAGATACCCTGGGCGAGGTGCGGACGTCGGGCCTGCGCGGGCGCGGCGGCGCCGCCTTCCCCGCCGGGGTCAAGTGGGGATTCCTGGCCGGCAACCCCGACCCCAACAAGTACATCCTCTGCAACTGCGAGGAGGGCGACCCCGGCGCGTTCAACGACCGGGGCATCCTGGAGAGCGACCCGGCCACGGTGGTCGAGGGCATCACCCTCGCCGGCTATGCCTGCAATGCCAACCGGGGCTATATCTTCATTCGCCACGGCCACAGCCAGCCCATTGACCGCACCCGCGCCGTCATCGATCAGGCTTACGAACTGGGCCTGCTGGGGCAGAACATCCTGGGCAGCGACTTCTCCTTCGACGTGGAGGTGGCGTTGACCGGCGACTCCTACGTGTCCGGCGAGGAGACGGCGCTGATGGAAGCCATCGAGGGCAAGCGTTCCATGCCCCGCTACCGCCCGCCCTTCCCGGCTCAGGTGGGCGTGTTCGGTATGCCGTCCAACATCAACAACGTCAAGACGCTGGCCTACGTGCCGGAGATCATCGCCAACGGCGGACAGTGGTTCGCCGGCATCGGCACCCAGCCCGACCCGGACAACCGGATCAACGGCAGCAGCGGCACCGCCATCCTCTGCCTGTCCGGCGACATCACCTACGCCGGCCTCATCGAGGTTCCCCTGGGCATGACCTTCCGGCAGGTGTTGTTCGACATGGCCGGCGGCGTGCCCAACGGCAAGCGCATGAAACTGTTGCAAACCGGCGGGCCGCTGGGCGGCGTACTGTCGGCCAGCGACGCCAACCTGGACTTGGCGCTGGACTTCGACGTGTTCCGCGCCGCCGGCGCAATCCTCGGCTCTGGCGGCATCATCGTGGCCGATGAGGACACCTGCGTCGTTGACCTGACCCGCAACCTCATCGCCTTCTGCCAGTATGAATCCTGCGGCAAGTGCTTCCCCTGCCGCATGGGGATGAGCCACCTGCTGGAGGTGCTGGAACGCATCCACAATCTGGAAGGCACCGACGAAGACCTGGCCCTGATGCGGAACATCGGCGAGAACATGCAGGCCGGCTCCCTCTGCGGCCACGGCCAGCTGGGGTTCAACCCGGTGTCCTCCGCGCTGCGCTACTTCCCGGAGGAGTTCGAGGCCCATATCCTGGAAAAACGCCACACCGGAGAATGCCCGGAGCGAGTGTTCTCGCCCCGGTTGACCCGCCGCTAGCGCGCTTTACTCGGCCAACGCCGCTTTGACACTGCCAGCACGATGACTACAATGGCGCGTGGGCAGACGGCAACCTGCCACCGACGGAATGGTTACACCATGAAACATCAGGCCATGAGCCTATTCGCCGGGGCTGGAGGGTTGGACAGCGGCCTCGCCCGTGGCGGGTTTGAGACTTGCTGCGCCATGGAAATTGACCCGCACTGTGTCGCTACTCTGCGCCGCAACACTCGCCGCAAAACGGTTTGGAACGTGGACGTTCGGGCTGTGGACATCAAGCGTTTAGCCGATTGCCTGGACATCCGACCGGGCAGCCTGTCGCTTCTCTGCGGCGGTCCGCCTTGTCAGCCATACAGCCAGATAGGGAAACGTCGAGGGATCAGTGACCCTGACGGGCTGCTGATTTTCGAGATGGTGCGTTTTGCCGATGGGTTGCGCCCCCACGCCGTATTGATTGAGCAAGTCCCGCGCTTTTTAGGAACCCCGTTCTCGCCGTTGACCAATATGCAGGAGGCGCTAGCTGAGCGGTTTGCCGAGATTGGATACGATATGCACGTTGAGGTACTGGATGCGTCGCATTTCGGAGTAGCGCAAAAACGGCGACGAGCGGTCATCGTCTGTGTTCCCCGCGGTCAGCAATATGCCTTCCCGCTGTCTGTCCCGTCGGCGCTCCCGACGGTCGGAGATGCGATTGGAGATTTGCCGCCGGCTTCGGCTCCCAATGTCATGCCGGCAATCCCGAACCACATTGATATAACGCCGGCTCGAGATCGGGAAAGAATATCGTATGTGCCGGAGGGGGGCTGGTTATCAAGAGCGGACGTTGCCGCTCCTGCGGAAATTGTGCAACGATTGAAGCCAAAGGACACCACAAAATATCGGCGTCTGCATCGGCAAATGCCGTCGCTCACGTTGCGGTGTGGCGAAGTCCCTTACCATCCCACCGAAAACCGCTACCTGACTCCACGCGAAACCGCGCGCATACAGGGATTCACTGACCGGTACGTATTCGAGGGCCCTATCCGTAGGCGTACCGGAACCGTCCGCGACCTTGACCAGCATCGTCAGATTGCCAATGCGGTTCCGCCGCCGCTTGCCGCCGCCGTCGCCAAAAGCATCAAGAGCGCGTTATGCCTGACGTGAGGGAACTGTTCGGGTTGACGGTTGAAGGGGCGAGTCCAGCTCATCAGGAAGCGTGCCGGGCAGCCCAATGTCCCCATTCAGGCCGCTTGTGTGATGGGGGCGGCAACCGTGATATGGTTCGCTGGCCGGCGCAAGAGCAGCCGTTGGCCCCGCTTTTCGACGCCCACGTAGGGCAGTCGTCTGACGGGTTCATTCCATGTGGTGTTTGTTCCGTTACCGTCGGAAATGTGGGGTGGGCCGTATGTCCGAGGCGGCTGCTGAATCTTTCCGGGATAGAAGCGTCCGTGGCTCAAAAACCGTTGCGAGAAAAGATCTTGAAACTGGCCGGATTTGAGCAAGGCGACACCGTGAACGTATGGGCAGAGGTCACGCTTTCTGACAGCGCGAAAAACATCAACTACCGATTGGACTACGTTATTCGGCAGGCGGACGACCCACCCGTGATAGTAGAAGTCATGACCGCGTCCACCTCCGGCGGCAACAAGCGCAATAGGACGGATATGCAGTCTGCGTTTTGTGATGCTGTTCTGCATGTACATGGATTGCGCCCTGACAGTGGGCGGGCTCCGGGGGTGAATACTCGCCAAGTGTGGGCGCGGATGGCCTCTCAATTGATAGTAAAGTCAGAGATTGCTAACGCCTGGGATGGCTGTGCTATTTGGGTAGTGCAAGACGCGCTGATTGATTACATCAACAACCACACCGGGCTTCGTTTGGCTGGATTGCGGTCGCCAGAATGGCGACGTGGTGAGGTCAACGTCATATCAGCCAGCCTGGATGACCCCGATGACCTGAGGCTGTACGCTGGTCCTATTCATTCCACAGACGGCGGGCCGTGCTGGACAGACCTGTTGAGTTCGCCAGCTATCCCCGCTGTTGGCGTATTGACTCAACGTCTTGACCCTGATGTAGCCCTCTCTTTGGTCGTTTGACAACAGAGTTTATAAATACGCGGGAGCCGCCATGCCTGACGACATCACTATCTCCATAGACGGGGTGGAAATCAAGACCCGGCCGGGCAAGATGGTGCTGGAAGCCGCCATTGACGCCGGCGTGTACGTCCCCTACCTGTGCTATCACTCCGGTATGAAGCCCTATGCCGCCTGCCGGATGTGCGTGGTGGTCGCGGAAAACGAACGGGGGCGGGTACCGGGCTTCCCGGCCGCCTGCACCCTGGCGGCCACCGACGGCATGGTGGTGTGGAGCGAGACTCCCGATGTCAACGAGCTCCGCCGCTCCGTCATGCAGATGCTCATCGCCGAGCATCCCAACGGCTGCCTGACCTGCCACCGGGTCGATATTTGCGGCCCCGCCGACGTTTGCCTGCGCCACGTGTCGGTCAACGACCGCTGCGTGACCTGTCCCAAAAACGAGCGTTGCGAGTTCAAGGACACGGTGCGGTATCTGGGCATGGAGCTGGAATCGCCCATGTCCTACGTGTACCGCGACATTCCCCTGGAGGTCAGCGACCCCTTCTACGACCGGGACTATAACCTTTGCATCACCTGTGGCCGATGCGTCCGCGCCTGCGAGGAGCTGCGCGGCGACAACGCCATCTGCTTCACGGAACGCTCCGGCAAGGCTCTGGTGGGCACCTCCTTCGGGACCTCCCTTCTGGAATCGGGCTGCGAGTTCTGCGGCGCCTGCATCGACGTCTGCCCTGTGGGCGCGCTAACCGAGCGGGAAGGCAAGTGGGAAAAGGCGGCCCGGGTCGAACGCACCATCTGCACCCACTGTCCGGTGGGCTGCCAGATGAACTTGGAAATCAACGAACAGGGCCGCGTCATCCGGGCGATACCGGAGTACAACTCGCCGGCCAACCGGGGGCAGGCTTGCTACAAGGGCAAGTTCGGCCTGGGGCACCTGACCAGCGGCCAACGGCTGCGTCGTCCCATGATCCGCCGCAACGGACGATTGGAGCAGGCTACCTGGGACGAAGCCCTGGACGTCATCGCGGAACGGTTGCGCCCGCACCGGTCGGGCGGTGGGTTCGGCCTGATCACCGCGCCCGACAGCACCAACGAAGAGTTGTACCTGGCCCAGAAGTTCGCCCGTTTCGGGATGAACACCAACAACCTGGACCATTCGGGCAACACTCAGCCCGCTCTGACCGGCGCGCTGGAGGATGTGCTGGGCTACCCGGGGGCGACCAACTCCATATGGGACCTGGAAAAGGCCGGCTGCATCCTGGTGTTCAACACCAACGTTACGGAAAGCCACAACGTGGTCAGCGTTCCCATCAAGCGCGCCGCTCGCAACGGTACGCCGTTGATCGTGATTGACACCCGTGAGGTGGAGCTGACCCGTTACGCCGACCTGTGGCTGCGTCCGGCGCCCGGCAGCGAACTGGCGCTGCTGGGGGCAATCCTGAAAGTGATACTGGACGAGGACCTGATCGACGCGGCATGGCTGAGCGAAAACGCCGACAGCCACGACACCCTGGCTTATGAACTGGAGCGGGTGGATGCCGACGCCATTGCCGCCACCGGCGTATCCCCGGATGACATCGCTCGCGCCGCCCGTATGTACGCCGGCGCGCCGGATGGTTCAAAACCTGATCCCTCAAAAAGTCGCGCGGCAATCGTGTACGGGCTCGACAACATTCCCTCCGAGATTGCCCGGGAGTGCGTGGTGTCGCTGGCTGATTTGGCGGTGCTCACCGGCAATATTCCCACACAAATCGGAGAACGGCCCGCGGGCGGCATCTTCCCCATGCGCCAGGGCGCCAACGGGCAGGGGGCCATCGACATGGGATGCCTGCCGGACCGGCTTCCCGGCGGCGCTCCGCTCTTTGACGTCGCCCACCAGGCCCGCGTCGAGGCCGCCTGGGGCATAACTCTGCCTCCCCTCTCCAACCGGGGCGTGGCGGCGATGCTGGAAGCCGCCGGCGATGACATCAAGACCATGCTGGTCATCGGCGACAGCGCCAACTTCTCCAACGGCCTGCTGGGAGACAGCCTGGCATCATTTGAGCGACTGGACTTCCTGGCCGTGATGGATACCTTTCTTTCCCCCGTCGCCCAGATCGCCGACGTGGTCCTGCCCCGGGCCACCTTCGCCGAAAAGGACGGCACCTTCACCAATCTGGAACGCCGCATCCAGCGGGTCCGGCCGGCCATATCCGTGCGGAACAACGACGCAATGCCGGAGGGATGGGCGCTGGCCCAACTGGCGGAGCGTCTGGGCATCTCGGGTATTGCCTACGACGACCCCTCCGCCGTGATGGATGAGATCGCCGCCATCACCCCGACTTACGCCGGCGTCAGCTACGGGCGCCTGGCCCGGGAAACGGCCCTGGTGATGCAGACCGGGGTTGAAGCGCCGCGACCCACCCAACTGCTCTACACCACCCGCGAAGAGCGTGGCATCCAATGGCCCTGTCCCACTGCCAACGGCCCGTCGTCCCCGGTGCTGTATGCCGGCGGCTTTCCCAACGGCCGGGCCGAGCCGGGCGCGCCCTTCTTCCGAACCGTCGAGATTCCCACGGAACCCGACCGGCCGGCCCTGCTGGCCCCGGGGCGGGTTCTGCTGCAGCGTGACCGGGATATGTCCATCGCTGAAGAGGATCTGAACCGCATCGTGCGGGACGAACAGGTGCAGTTGAACCCGGCCGACGCGGCCGCCTGGGGCATCGCCGACGGCGCTCCCGTCGCCGTAGCCACCGCCGGCAACCGCATTGCCGGCATCGCCGCGCTGGACGCCGGGATCCCGCCGGGCGTTGTCGCCGTCACCACCCTCTTCGGCCAGTTGGCGGTGGAGTTGCAGACGTCCGAGGACATCAATCCCATGGCCAGGGTGCCCGGCCTGCGCCTGGAACCGTGCCGCGTGGAATCACTGCTATAACGGAGACAATATGACCACCACTCAAACCGCCGCCGCAACACGCGACCGAACCGTCAACCTGCCGCGGGCGCGGTTGGTCGAGCGTATTGACTACACCGAAGACCTCATGGTCATCAGGCTGGAACCCCAGGGCTTCGACTTCAACTTCAAGCCCGGCCAATACTGCACCCTGGGGCTGGACGGCATTGAGCGCGCTTACTCCATCGTCTCCGCTCCCCACGAGCCGCTGCTGGAAATATTCGTTGAACTGGTCCCCGAAGGTGAACTGACTCCCCGTATGTGGCGCATGGACATCGGCGACACCATGTCGATCCGACCCCGTCCCAAGGGAATTTTCCTGATGGACCCGACGGCTACCGAGCACCTGATGCTGGGCACCGTCACCGGCGTGGCTCCTTACGTCAGCATCGTCCGCGACCACCTGCATTACGGACGGATCGGCCACCACTTCTACGTCATCGAGGGCGCGTCCTACCACGACGAATTTGTATACGACGCCGAGCTGTCCGACCTCGCCGCCGCTCACCCGGACATTGTTACGTTTGTGCCGGCCATCAGCCGACCCGCCGAAGAGCGCAACGCCGGCTGGGAAGGCGAAACGGGCCGCCTCAACAACATCGTCGCCGCCCAGTTGGAAAGGTTCAGCCTGGACAAGTCCGAGGCGCTGGTGTACGCCTGCGGCCACCCCGGAATGATTGAGGCCAGCCGTGAGATAGTAACCGCCGACGGTTGGCGCTGGACGGAGGAACGGTTCTGGAAGGAATAGGTGCTTGTCAAATTCGTACCGACAGCGCGGGGGCGAATAATTGTTCGCCCCTGTGTTATATTAATCCCTGTGTGGCGCGGCAAGCCACGCGCACTGCCGGCGGCAAAATGGGAACTCCAAATTTTGAAAACCGCACGCTGTACTACGGCGACAACCTGCCGGCCCTGCGCCGGATGAACAGCGAAACCGTCCACCTGGTTGCCACCGACCCGCCCTTTAAAAAGCAACGGGGCTTTTTCAGCGACGCCGGCGGCTACGATGACCGCTGGACGTGGCAGAAGGACATCCTCGGCCTGGACCGGAAGGGCAACGCCGTCGCCGAAAATCACGATGACTGGATTGACCAGATACAGGATGACTGGCCGAAAGCGTGGAGCGTGATTGACGCCGCCCGCACGGTGTACGGCGACGATATGGGAGCGTTCCTCTGCTGGCTGGGCGTCCGCCTGATGGAAATGCACCGGATACTGCGGGATGACGGCAGCATCTACCTGCACATTGACCATACGGCGCACGCCTGGACAAAAGCCCTTATGGACGCTGTGTTTGGTGCATCCAACTTCAAGTCCGAAATCGTCTGGCGCCGAACCACCAGCCACAGCGACGCTAAAGGTCTGGGCCGCGTTCACGACAGCATCCTGTATTACCGTAAAAGTGCCCAACTAACCTGGAATCCCATCTACCAACCGCTAGATCCGCGTACAATTGAAAATTACTATCGCTATAAAGACTCTGCCGGACGCCGTTTTATGTCGTCCGACCTGTCCGGCGCTGGGCCAGGGCCAGAGCGTAATTTTGGCGAGCGCGGGTTGATTACGCCTCCCGTCGGACGGCATTGGATGTATGACGATGCCGGTATCGCAAAGCTTATGGCGAACGATAAGATATTTTGGACTCGCAACGGGGTTCCCCGGTTGAAAGTGTATTTGGATGAACACCCGGGCCGGCCGGCGGACGACGTTTGGACAGACATTTTGCCGCTGCGGTCATGGCACAAGGAACGCACGGGGTATCCAACACAAAAGCCGCTGGCATTGTACGAACGCATCATCCAGGCGTCCAGCGACCCCGGCGACATCGTGCTTGACCCATTTTGCGGTTGTGCCACCACGCCGGTTGCCGCCGAACGGTTGGGCCGTCAGTGGGTGGGCATGGACATCTGGGAAAGGGCCTACACAGAAGTTACCAACCGGCTGCGGCAATACGGCATTCTGGTGGATGACCCCACGCAGGATGGGCAGCACAACGAAAACGGAATGCTCCAGTTCACCGAATACCGCCTCAACCTGATTGACAACAAAGAAAAGGGCGAACAGTTTCCAGCGCGCACTGACGACAACGAAACGGCTGCGCCGGCCCTGCGCCTGAAAACTCGCCGCCCTACAGAGCCATGGCAGCAGTTGAGCAACGCCCTGATGCGTCGCATCCTAATCGCAGCCCAGGGGCGCAGCAGCCTGGTCGGTTGCGCCGGTTGCGGGCGGTTAATGGAACCGGATTTCTTTCACCTTGACCACATCAGCCCGAAGTCGGAGGGCGGAGAGAACTACATCACCAACCGGATTTTGATATGCGCGCCCTGCAACAGCCGCAAATCCAACACCAGCACGCTGACCGGCCTGCAACGCGGCAACCGACGGGAAGGCTGGATGAAAGACCGCAAACTGGCCGAGGAAATGCAATCCCTGGCGAGGATGCGGGCGGAATGGATACGGGACGGCTGGGGAACGGAACAGTGCCAGGAGTTCATCGACAACCTGGACTAGCCGGACCCAGCGCCGGCCGGCCTATAACGGCTATTCAGTGGGCAGCGGGCGACGACGAATATCCCCCGTCCTCACTACCCAAAAATAACCGTGCCATTCCATTTCCGTCATTAGGGTGCGTGCTACAAACTCGGCTATCTCCGCGATGGGCATATTGGCTAGGCGAAACAGCACAACTGCCGGCGGCGGCGGAAAACCGTGTTCGTAAATCAGGCTGCCGTAGTCGGTATCAAAGGTGACCAATATCCGGCTTTCCCGCACTGCCCACGCCATAACCTCCGGGTCCGGCAATTTCGGCGCGACCCCGGCAATGGCGATTACATCGTGGCCGGCGTCGCGCAGCATCGCCGCGGTGACGCTGGACATATTTTCATCAATGACGAACCGCACCGGCGGGTCAGTCCTGCTGCGTCACGATTTGCTGTGCTGGCAGGGGCCAAACTTCCACCTCCTCCCACTCATCGCCCTCCAGGTAGCTGTTGCCGGAATGCCAGGCCGGCTTTTCCCAGGCCAGGTTTTCGCTGGCGTAAAGGCAGCAGGCCCGTATGTCTTCAACTGTCAAGCGGGGGTAATGCTTGATGATGTCTGCTTCGTCCGCCCCGCCGGCCAGCAGGTAGAGCACGAAAGGCACGGAAATTCGGGTTCCGCGCACCGTCGGCTTGCCCAGCAGAATGTCCGGGTCGGTAACGATGCGTTCCAGCAATTCCATAATGCAGCCTCCGGGCGACGGCCGGCTGCTGCCGGCCCTGCTGCGGCATTCTAGCATGGCGAGACCATCGGAACGGGTTGGCAAACTAACGGCAACCGCCATCCTGTGATGCCGCAAATCCAACACCAGCACGCTGACCGGCCTGCAACGGGGCAACCGACGGGAAGGCTGGATGAAAGACCGCAAACTGGCCGAGGAAATGCAATCCCTGGCGAGGATGCGGGCGGAATGGATACGGGACGGCTGGGGAACGGAACAGTGCCAGGAGTTCATCGACAACCTGGACTAGCCGGACCCAGCGCCGGCCGGCCTATAACGGCTATTCAGTGGGCAGCGGGCGACGACGAATATCCCCCGTCCTCACTACCCAAAAATAACCGTGCCATTCCTCTGCCGCTGTCAAAGTCTGGACGATTATCCGGGACAATTCACCTCTAGGCGTTGTGGGCAGGCGAAACAGCACCACGGCGGGCGGCGCCGGCATACCCTGTTCGTAAATCAAGGCGCCGTAGTCGGTATCAAAAGTAGCCAGTATCCGGTTTTCTCGCACTGCCCACGCCATAACCTCTGGGTCAGGCAGTTTAGGTGCGACCTCGGCAATGGCAATTACACTATGTCCGCCATCTCGCAGCCGCGCAATGGCCGCGCCAGGCATATTTTCATCGATAACGAACCGCATCGGCAGGTTAATCCGGCCGGGTCAAACTTTGACTGATCGGCAGCGGCCCGACCTTTACCTCCTCCCACTCATCGCCTTCCAGATAGTCGTTGCCGGAGTGCCAGGCCGGCCTTTCCCAAGCCAAGTTTTCGCTGGCGTAAAGACAGCAGGCCCGTATGTCCTCAACCGCCAAGCGAGGATATTCCGCCAGAATGTCGGCTTCGCTCCACCCGCCGGCCAGCAGGTAGAGCACGAAAGACACGGAAATTCGGGTTCCGCGCACCGTCGGCTTGCCCAGCAGAATGTCCGGGTCGGTAACGATGCGTTCCAGCAATTCCATAATGCAGCCTCCGGGCGACGGCCGGCTGCTGCCGGCCCTGCTGCGGCATTCTAGCATGGCGAGACCATCGGAACGGGTTGGCAAACTAACGGCAACCGCCATCCTGTGATGCGGTAAAATCTCCCCATGTCCACTACCCGCCTCACCCCGGTTCGCCGCCAGTGCCTCACCATCAAGCGCTCCTACCCGGACGCCATCGCGCTCTTCCGCATGGGCGACTTTTACGAGCGCTTCGACGCCGCCGCCCATACGCTTTCGCCGGCGCTGGAAATCGCCCTTACCGCGCGCAGTATGGGCAAGGACACGCGGGCGCCCGTGGCCAGGGCGCCCGCGGTGTCGCTGGATACCAACTTGGCCCGGCTCATCCGCAAAGGCTACAAAGTCGCCATCTACGAGCAGCTGAGCGACCCCGCGGCGTCTCGCGGCTTGGTGGAACGGGGCGTGGTTAGCGTGGTTACGCCGGAGTAGATGAGGATGACTTCGTAAAGGTCGCTGTCTTGTTGCGCTTTTGCCATAGCCGTCTCAGTAAAGCTCCTCAAACTGTTCGCGGGTCAGCCCGGCCCTGCGGGCTATCCGGTACATCGTGAAGGCGTTGATGGGGTTGCCGCGCGGAATCTCCAATCGCGTCGCGCCGTTTGACATCACGATATGACCGCTTTGGCGAATTACCGAATAGCCGATTTTCTCAAATGCCGCGACCACTCGACGGTGGCTTTTACCTGGTATGGCCGGCACGGTCATTGCCCCGGATACGGCGCCGGCTTTACCACTGCTTCTGCCGTAGGAAGCCCGGCTGCCATCAGTTTCTGATAGTAGCTGACGACTTCATCGTAAGCATCGCCCTTTGCCGGTTCTATGCCGTCCACCAGCGCCTCGTAGATGGCGTCGGCAATCATATCCAGCGCGTCTTGCGGGTCTCGGCCGGCGCTGACCACATCCATAGATGGGCAGAAAACCGCCCACGGAGTGCCGGGACTGTCGCCGCTGGTGTCGCAAACCAGCAGGACTTCGTAACCATAGTCAACCGGCGCTTTGCCGGCCCATTCTTCTACCAGGGATTCGTCCGCTCTGGTCAGCAGCGCCATTGCCATAATCTCACCTCGCTTTTGGACAATGATAGCATCCGCCGGTCACGAAGCCGCCGGCGAGGTTTGCCCCTCCGCAGGCAGCGAGTCTTCCCAGTCGGGTATGAAGACGGGGGAGAATGATTCCACAACAGGCTGTTGCGTTCATTCCCGAAACCGCTCCGGTATCCGGCCCCGACGCCGGCGGGCTTCGTCAAACTCGGCGCGGGTCAGGCCGATTTGCTCGATGATGAAGCCCATGGTGGTTGGGTCAACGTCGCCTCAGTGTCTGGGAACGAAAGTCGCCAACCTCAACCGCTCGTGCCGGAAGACCGTATGATTGCCACCTTCGGATTCGCTGAAACCGAGTCTTCGCAAAAGCCTGACGACTTCCCGGGCATTGACTCCGGGAATGTACGGAGGCATCAGCTACCCCGCCGACACTGGCGGGCTTATCAACTGCGGCCTCACTTGATGAACCTCGTACTTCCAGCCATCGCGCTCGCACTCGGCGGCCAGTTCCATAATGCGAGCCTTGCCCTTTTCGCGCAACTCCGCCCGGCGCGCCGGTTCGTCATCGCCGGGCAATGGGTACATCAGTCCCATGGCCATGGCGTCGGCAATCATCGCTAGTGCATCCTCCTGGTCCGTTCCCTGGGACACGACGCCGGGGATGCCGGCGCAGATGGCCGCGTAGCCGACGCCGGAGTAGATGAGGATGACTTCGTAAAGTTCGTTGCTATTATCTGGAATCGTCATTTCTGCTCCTCGCTTTTGGACAATGCTAGCATCCGCCGGTCACGAAGCCGCCGGCGAGGTTTGCCCCTCCGCAGGCAGCGCGTCTTCCCAATCAGGAATGAGGACACGCGAGGACGATTCCAGCAACAGGATGAAAACTACTCCGGCGAGACTGGCGGCGACGGAGATGGCCCAGGCGAGGTCGTAGGACCCTCCTCCGAGGTCGATGAAGCCAAGCAACCGCGTCGGTGCTTCGCCGGTGCGGAAGTCGTAGATCACGCCGCCGACCAGTCCTCCGGCGGCCATGCCGAGGCCGGAGCCGAAGTGCTGGAATCCAAATATCGACCGCACCGGGCCCATGCCATAGTACTGGCGGTTGGCGATGAGGAAGGCGGACATTTCTCCGCCGAAGCCGATGCCGAAGAGGACGGCGAACAGGTAGAACTCCCACGCGCTCGTGGCCCAGAAGAGCATTATCACCGTGACGCCCTGCAACGCGTAGGGCAGGATCATCGTCACCTTGGCGCCCCAGCGGTCGGCAAGAATGGGAATGAACAGCCGGCTGCTGACGCTGGCCATGGTGTAAATGGTCACGATCCAGGCGGCCGCCGCCAGTGACAATCCCTGCTCGGTGGCGAAGAAGACCACGTGCCAGATGACGATGGCATGGCCCATGCAGCCGAGGAAGTGGATGAAAGGCAGGTTCCAGAAAGCCCGGGTCCGGCGGGCGTGTTGCAGGAAGACCTTGCTGCGCAACTTGGCGGTTGCGGCATTGACCGGCACGGGCGCCGGGTCGTCGTCGGTGGCCCCCAGGGGCTTCATCCCCCGGTCGGCGGGTTCACTGTGGAAGAAGAACAACAGGGAGAACAGGACTACTCCACCCGCGGCGGCGATTATCCAGAACCCGACTTGCCATCCGGTCAGCGACACCAGCAGCGCCAGGGCCGGGGCAGTGACCGATGCTCCCATGCCTCCGAAGGACTGCTGGATACCCACGGCGACGCCCAGCTTCCTCTTGAACCAGGCCGCGACGGTGGTGGGGATGTTGACGGTGAAGAGGGCCTGGGCCAATCCCAACACCAGGCTGTAATAGAGGTAAAGCTGCCAGAGTTGGTCCACGGTGCTGAGGAGCAGCATCCCCGCCACGTAGAGGGTGGCCGCAACAAACAGAGACCGGCGCGCTCCGTAGCGGTCGCCGACCCATCCGGAGACCGGAGAAAGGACGGCGCTGGCGACGCTGCGGAAAACCTGGGCGAGGACGATGGCGGTGATGCCCCAGGCAAAGTCAGTCTGGAGTACGACGAGGATGACGGCGAAGGCCTGGCTGACGAAATTGGCGGTCACCCGGAGCATGGTGCCCATTCCCACCACGAGCCAGGCGTAGTGGTACTGCTCCCGCAGGTAGCTCACGAGGTCCGACCAGCCGGTATTCAAACCAAATCACTCTCCATTGCCGGGAATCAGGATGGGTTGTTTCGTTGTGCGCCGGAGCGGAAGTCGTTGGGAAGGTGGGGCGCAAAGCCGGGCATCCGCAACTGGGGCATTGTAACCACGCCATGGTCGGGTGGCAACTTGACGCAACTGCTCAGACGATTCCTAAACTTACCGACCAAAAAAAGGGCCAGACAATTCTCCGGCCCTTGGTGAACTCAAGAACGTGCGTTTTTACGATGTGGCTCGCTCTAGGGCACTGGCAAACTCGATGGGATCTATCCCCGCATTGGTGAGTGCCTCAACGAAGTGGTCCCTGAGCATATCGCCATCGTGAAAGGAGAGAAACAGGGGTGACAGCGGATCATCCGGGTACGTCGGATTGGAGTAGAAAAGCCAGTCAGGTTCGTCTTTCATCACCTTCCAGCCCATTTCACCCAGCCCCCTAGCAGCTGTTTCTCGGGAGACCCATTCCGGAATCAAGCCGGGACTCCGAAACTCATCAAAATTTCAGTCGCCTCCGGCTCCTCATCGTACTCGGAGCGGATTTGGAACCCCACTCCACGGGACTCCAAGTATTTGACGGCTTCTTCATGTCCGCCCGACCGTTCCTGGAAGAACGAGTTGAGCAGATCCAAACCTTCCATCACACGCCGCTGGGCTTCGCCCCGGGTCTTGCCCCATGCGACCATGCCGAATTTATCGGCACGGGCAATGTACAGGCCATCCTTCCTCTCAAAATCCACCACCACTGTGAAATCAATGCTGACAGACTGGTTATTCATAGGTTGTGCCTCCCCTCTTTCGGGTCCTTCGGGGGCAACTCCTTGTCGCGCAGTGAAATCGGTCTCCCTCACTATGATAAGAATGCCGGAGTCAAAGCCCCGACCGTTCCGGTTACTCCGCCGCGTGGCCCCCGGTCAATTTGAGATTGTGGGCACACTGGCAGAGGCAAGTTCATCGCTTCCCCCATGGGTGACTAGGAGTCAACCTCCGCTTACCATATACATTATACCGCAGTCAACACTCGGTCTCATGCAGCGAAAGGAGAATGGGCATCGGGAGGACCGTCGCGGGCAACTGGGATGCCCGGGTTCCACCCTTTAGCCGTCGGGAGTTACCCGTCCTGAGGGAGAAAGGCGTTGGGGACGACCGCGCTGCCCTGACCCACTCCGGTGGTATCGCCGCGCTGGTTCTCAACCTTGATTTCCACCGATACCCGACTGCCGTTCACTTCCCGGCTCACGCCGGTGACCGTCCCCGTGAATGTAATTGTGTCGCCGGGGCGGACCGGGCGCAGGAATCTCAGATCAACGGCTCCGGTGTGATTGAACACGCTGCTGCCGAAGTACCGGCGCAGCAACTCAAGGGCGAATGACAGCGACATCCTCCCCGAGGCCACCGTGCCCTCGGTTCCCAGGGTCTCGCGGGCGGTCTCCTCATCAGTGAACTGGGATGCCTCCAGCTCGCCGGAGCTGCCCTCAAACCGGTTGATCGCCTCCTGGGTCATTTCCTTCACCAGTGGGGGCAGCTCATCCCCCACCTCATAGGCGCGGACTAGCCTCCCCATTTCTTTCCGACCTCCGTGGGCTGCTTGAGCTCGTGGGTGATCACGCGGTCGATGAGCCGGCCGTCCTCGTCAACCGAAACCGCCTCGGTGACGATGTAGTTCTTGCCCCGGCGCAGGTACTTGTCGGCGATCCAGGCCCGCACCGTGATCGTCTTGCCGGCCATCGGAGGGTTGTAGCAGTAGAACGCGCACCGGGCGTTAACCGAACCGGCGTCCCGGTACCTGGCGTTGTACTGCTTCACATCCACCTTGTGGGAGATCGTCGGGAAACTGGCCTCCGGATCCATCACTCCCTGGCGGTAGGCGTCAACCATCTCCTGAGTGAGGAGGTATTGGTACGTCTCGAAGGTCTCGCCAACCTCCAGGGCGTCCCAGTCCAGAAGTATTCGCGCATCCGCTTCTACCATAGCTGCACTTCCTTTCGCTTCATGCGTAATCAGGATGCCACACGCTAACGATGTATCGTTCCGAGCATCATATTACCCCAAAACACCGGTCCTGTTGAGCGAAAACGTCGGAGTCTCGAAATTGCCAAAGGCGTCGGCAAGGCGGAGATGAAGAAGTCCAACAGTCGTCGGTCGGCGGATGCGGATGGCGTTCGTGAATCTCGTCAAGAGCGCTGCCGAAGCCTCTCCTCCAGTTCGCGGATGCGGGCTTCGGCAGCGTCGGCGCGTTGACGCTGGTCTTCGTAAGTGGGGATATGCCGGCCGGTTTCCGGATCGTACCAGCCCAGCCGACCGTGGTCCCAGCGGAGGTTCAGGTTCAGGACCGTGCTGTGGCCCTGTAGTATGCCGGCGTCCAGTTCTTCGATGGGAATGGGTTGGTAGTTCCCGTCCACCAGACGGTCTCCGGCGAGTTTGGCGCCGTGGTGCTCGCCCGTTTCGTCGAAACGCCAGTACTCCAGGATGCCCAGAGCGGCATAGTCGTCCCTCTTGGCGCCGGTGTCTATCTCGGCGGTAGATACGGAAGCAACCTCCAGCGCAAAGTCCGGCGGCTTCCCCTGTTCCGCGATGATGTAACCGTTGCTGGCTGCGTAGGCGGCCGGATCTGCGTCGAAGGCGATGAACAAATCGGGGCCTCGCCCTCGGGAGCGGTTGTCGTAGGGATGGGCTATGACCCATCGGTCGGCTTCCACCAGGGTGGTCTCTGGGTTGCCGAGGTGAATAGCCAGGTCTCGGGATGCTCCGGTTTTGAACAGTTGGTCGTATTGGGTCATCTCGTCGGGTTCACGCCGCGGGGGATCCGGCAGTCTGAAGCGGTCCGCGGATTTAGCGGTGTTTGCGTCGGTAGTGGTCATGCTAACCTCAGCGGGATTAGCGCGGATCGCAACTGATCGGCGATGATATTGACGAACGTAACGGCTCCATCTGGAGCCGTCTCTGATCAGGAAATCGCAGGATTGGTGCCGAAGGTCAGACTCGAACTGACACGGGATATTATCCCACCGGTTTTTGAGACCGGCGCGTCTACCATTCCGCCACTTCGGCTTTGTTCCAGTATAGCACGGTTGCGCTGAAGGGGGCTGCGTTGTAGCATGGTCATCGTATTAAACAGCGCTGGTCGAAAGTATTCATATCAGCGAACGCGACGCGAAAGGCAGCAGGACGATGGCCAACATCAAGGACCGGCTGGATGAAGATATCCGCAATACCATGCGCGCCCGGAATCGGGAACGCCTGGATACTTTGCGCTTCCTCAAAAGTCAAATCCAGCTGACGGAAAAGAACAATCTCAAAGAATTGGACGACGCCGGCGTCACCGACGTCGTCGCCAAGCAGGTCAAGGACCGCCGCGAGAGCATTGAGATGTTTGGCCAGGGCGGACGGGCCGACCTGGTGGCCAGGGAAGAAACGTCCCTCGCTATACTGCTGGAATACATGCCCGAGCAGATCAGCGATGCGGAAATCGAAGCCCTGGCCCGTCAAGCCGTCGCTGATGTAGGCGCCACCGGGCCGGGCGATCGGGGCAAGGTAATGGGACGCATCATGCCGCAGGTGCGGGGCAAAGCCGACGGCAGCCAGGTCAACGCCATCGTCTCCCGTATCCTCGAAACGGGCCGCTGAGCCCACCCATGCGTTTCGGCATCCTGGTTTTCCCCGGCACCTGGAGCGACGCCGACTGCCACCATGCCGTCAACGGCGTCCTCGGACAGGACGCCGATTATGTATGGCATAAAGAACACAGCGTAGCCGGCTACGACGCCATAATCGTCCCCGGCGGGTTCTCCTACGGCGATTACCTCCGCGCCGGCGCAATTGCGCGTTTCTCCCCGGTGATGTCCGCAGTGCGTGACTTTGCCGCCGCCGGCGGCTTGGTCATCGGCATATGCAATGGCTTCCAGATACTATGCGAAGCCGGCTTGTTGCCCGGGGCGCTGCGTCGCAATGGTCATCTGGAATACCGCTGTCAGTGGACGCGCCTGCGGACCGAGCGCATCGATACGCCTTTCAGCAGCCGCTGCCTGGAGGGACAAGCCCTGGCCGTTCCGGTGTCCCACGGCGAGGGAAACTACTACGCCGATGACGCCACCATCGCCCAGCTTGAGGAACAGGGCCGCGTCCTGTTCCGCTATTGCGAACCGAATGGCGCGGTCACCGAGGCCGCCAATCCCAACGGCTCCGTGAGCAACATCGCCGGTATCCTCAACGAAGACCGCAACGTGCTGGGCATGATGCCCCACCCGGAGCGCAGTTGCGAACTATTGCTGGGTTCCGATGACGGCAACCTGATTTTCGGGTCAATGATCGACGCCGGAGCCAGTCATTAAGAATGCTGCTGTCGCTGGGGCTGGCGTGCATCGCCGTGCTGGGGTTCGGCAGCTCTGCGGTGCTGGCCCGCCTGGGTATGCAGGCAATGCGGCCCATGCCGGCGTCCGTGGTTTCCCTGGTGGCTTCAACCCTGCTGGCGGGAACGCTGGCTCTCGTATTTGAATTTGACGCCATCATCGCGCTGCCGGCCATCTCGCTGGTGTGGCTCCTGGGCAACGGCGTTCTCACTTATATGGGCGGACGATCCCAGCAGTACATCGCCATCAGCCTGATCGGCGCATCGCGAGTGACCCCCATCGTGGGCAGCGCCGCGCTGTTCTCCGCGCTGTACGCCATCACCCTCACGCGCCTCGGCGTACCCGGCTTCAACGAGCATTTGACCGTATTGTTGGGCTTGGGGACGGTGGTAGTAGTTATCGGCCTGGCCCTGACCGGAGGCGACTTCCTCCGCCAGAGCTGGGGCCGCGACTGGAAATCAGTCGCGGGTTACGGCCTGGCGATACTGGCGGCGGCGTGTTATGGCGCATCGACCCTGAGCGGCCGGGTGTTGAGCATCCAGTTCGGATCACCCCTGATCATGGCAGCCGGCAGCATGTTCTTCGCCACTCTGGTCCTCTCGCCGGTGTTCGGACGGGAAGCGGCGCAAAGGGTTGCCGGCGCCGGGTTGGCGCCGCTTTTCGTGTTCCTGGGCGGGCTGGCCGCCGCCTGCGCCGTGATGGCGGTGTATTTCGCCGTAACCCGGGAGGGATCAAACATCCTGGTCATTGCGCCCATCGTGTCGTGCAACCCGTTAGTCACGCTGCTCATGGCCCGCCTTTTCCTGCGCCAAAGCGAAACCGTCACCAGGGAATTGGTCATCGGCACGCTGCTGGCGGTGGGCGGCGTGGCCATGGTGGTGGTCGGCGGCCTTGTCGGGTAGGTGTCGTATAATCGGATGCGCGAACTGTGAGGTGAACTATGACCGAAACCGGAACTGTAAGCGTTCAAATATCACCGGAGCTGAAGCGGGAAGCGGAAAAGGCGTTGGCCAAGTTAAGCCTGACGCCCGAAGAGGCGATTGAGGATTTTTACCAGCAAATAGCGCTGGCTTACCGGGCCGGCGGCAAGGATTGGCTGGACCTGCCGCGGGTCACCTGCTGCCTGTGTTGGGGCAGAATCTCCAACGCCCCCGGGCCGGCCCCGGAAGAGGACGACACGGACGGCAGCGACCTCCGCTTTACCAGTTTTGAGGATTGGATGGCGTTCCATCTGGCTGAGGAGACGATGGAGCGGGAGGATAATGGCAAAGAGTATAGTTGACCGGAGGGAGTTCCGGCGGGATCTCAACCGCCTGCGGCGACGCGGCTGGGATGTGGAGCGGCTTCGTCGCATCGTCCTATTGCTGGCAAGCGGCTCTCCGATCCCCGAAAACGCCCGGCGGCATCCGCTGACCGGCAATTGGACGGGTTACTGGGAGTGCCATATCGGCGGCAACTGGCTGTTGGTATGGAGAGAAGACGCCGATACCATTTACCTCGAGCGTACCGGTACTCACTCCGATATTTTTGGCAGGTAGTTTTATAATGCCGGTCAGCAAAGAAATCCTGGACGAAATCGCCCTCTCCCCCGCCGAATACGAAATGATCGTTGACCGGCTGGACCGGGAGCCGAACCCAGTGGAGTTGGGCATGTTCGGCGCGCTATGGAGCGAACATTGCGGCTACAAGCACTCCCGCCCGCTGTTGGGGATGCTGCCCACCCGTTCCGCCCGCACCCTGTCCCAGGCGGGCGCTGAAAACGCCGGCGCCATCGACATCGGCAACGGCCTGGCCGTCGTGTTCAAAGTGGAGTCGCACAACCATCCCTCGGCCGTGGAGCCGTTGCAGGGCGCGGCCACCGGTGTCGGCGGAATAGTGCGTGACATCCTGGCCATGGGCGCGCGGCCCATCGCTCTGCTCAATTCCCTGCGTTTCGGCCCGCCCGACTCCGCCGCCAACCGCCGGCTGCTGCGGGGCGTGGTGGACGGCATCGGCTGGTACGGCAACTGCATCGGCGTCCCTGACGTCGCCGGCGAAATATACTTCGACGAATGTTACTCGCAGAACCCGCTGGTCAACGCCATGTGCGTGGGCATCGCCCCCATCGACGAAATAGCCAGCGCCGCGGCGGACCACCCGGGCGACGTGCTGCTGCTGGTCGGCGCCGGCACCGGACGCGACGGAATACATGGAGCCTCCGGCCTGGCGTCGCGCACCTTCGAGGAAGAGCAGGAACTTCGCCCCACGGTGCAGGTGGGCAACCCCTTCCTGGAAAAGTCTCTCATCGAAGCGTGTCTGGAGGCGCTGCGGACCGGCAAGGTTCGCGCTTTGCAGGACCTCGGCGCCGCCGGCCTGACCAGCGCGGCAGTGGAGTCGGCGGCCCGTGGCCGGCGCGGGGTCATCCTCGACATCAGCCGCGTCCACCGCCGGGAAGCTGGCATGACCGGCTACGAGGTCATGCTGTCCGAATCGCAAGAGCGGATGCTGCTGGCGACGGCGCCGGAGCACGCGTCCGCCGTCAGCGACGTGTTCGAGAAGTGGGACATCACCTGCCGGCCCGTTGGAACCGTAACTGAAGCGCAGCTCGCCCAGGTGCAGGACGGGAGGGAAACCATCGCCGCCTTGCCTGTCGAACACCTGTCGGACGCGCCGCGCTATCGGCTGTCCGGCCAACCCTCCGCCGATGCGCTGGCGCGGCAGCGTCTTGCTTTGCGAGACGTGCCCATGCCCGCCGATGCGGGGCCAACCCTGCTGCAATTGTTGGCGTCCCCCAACATCGCCAGCAGGAAGGGAGTGTACCGGCAATACGACCACCAGGTGCAGACTAACACGGTTATCGGCCCCGGCGACGGCGATGCGGCGGTCCTCCGCGTCAAGGGAACCGACACCGCCATCGCCGTCGCCATCGACGGCAACGGCCGGCAGTGCTATCTGGACCCCTTCCGGGGAGGCCAGTTGGCGGTGGCCGAGGTCACGCGCAACCTGTCCTGCGTCGGCGCGGAACCCCTGGCCCTCACCGATTGCCTGAATTTCGGCAATCCGGAGCGTCCCGAAATTTATTACCAGTTGGAACAGTGCATCCGGGGCATGGCCCGAGCCTGTCGAGCGTTAGGCGTTCCGGTGGTCAGCGGCAACGTCAGCCTGTACAACGAAAGCCAGGGCAGCGCCATCTATCCTACCCCCATCGTAGGCGGATTGGGACTGCTGGAGAATGTCGCCCGGCGCTGCGGGGCGGGTTTCCCGGCTGGAGGACTGGCGGTGGTCCTGCTGGGCGCCGGACCACTGTCCGCCCGGGCGTCTGATCTGGCAGCCAGCGAATATCTGCGCGCCATACACGGCATGGTACGCGGGCGACCCCGCCTTGACCTCACCCTGGAGCGGCGAGTACAGACGCTGTGCCGACAGCTGATTGCCGACGGCACGGCCCGCTCCGCCCATGACTGTTCCGACGGCGGCCTGGCCGTGGCGCTGGCCGAGTGCTGCATACTTGGGGACGGACGGGTCGGCGGCGCCGGCCCGGTGGGTTTCACATCAACCGATGATTTCGCGGCCGGAATTCCCAGGCGATGGGACGCCGCCCTGTTTGGCGAGGCCGCTTCCCGCATCATAGTCACAGTGGAGCCAGGCCGGCTGGTCGAGGTTCTGGATGCCGCCAACGAGGCGCGGGCGCCGGCCTTGACGTTGGGACGAACCGGCGGCCCGCAGCTGCGGATTGGCGAGTTGGTTGACCTGGAGGTAGCGGAACTGGCGGATACCTGGTATGGCGGGTTGAGCGACGCTTTGAGCTAGGGCCTGTGGACGTTTCCCGTCATTCCCGCTGCTTATACTTCACGCCCGTCGCCGAAATCGCCTCACCGGAAAAGGCGCGGGCCCGTTGGGGCCGCCTCAACTGATGGCGACCACTTCGGCCTCTTCGACCACGCCAGGGTTGTCGGCTTCGGCGGAACCGTGGTCGGCCAGCGGCGGCGTTGCAATGGCGTCGTTGGCCGACCCAATCTCTTCGGACGACGGCGGATAAGGCAAACCCAGGCGCACCGCCAGCGCGATGCCGGTCACAGGATGCTCGCGGTTTAGTCCAAATGCCCGTCGCCGGCGCAACCGGTTGGTTTCAGGGTCCCGGGAATTCACGTTCCGATACTGGAAAACACCGTTGGACATCAGGCCGCGCACTTGCCGCGCGATCAGATTCCGTGTCACCTGGTCCTGAGAATCGCCCCAATGCTCAAGAATGGTCGGGTCTCTGACCTCCATTCCCTGGGCCAGGGCTGCGCTGATTTCGTTGCACAATGCCTGGAACATTACCGAGTCGGCGCCGTCACGCTCTTCGACGAAGTGGCTCATCGCGACCAGGTCGGCAATGCGGGCCATGTCGCCGCTCCGGTCCTCCTCCTCCGATTCGGGCAGGTCCAATTCGGCTGCGGCGTCCCTCAGCGCGCGCTCCAACTCTTCGAGGTCCGGTCGAACCGGTTCGGAACCGGCGCGCTCCTCTATAAGCTTGGACCTTGCCGGCGCGATTTCCTCGGTCAGCTCTTGCGCTGGATTGTCCGGCAGTTCGCGCGTCGCTTCTGCGGGTTCGTCAGGTTCCGGTTCTGCGACTGCGTCGTCATCGACCTCATCGTAGGCATCGGCGGCTTCCAGTTCCGCGTCATCGTCATCCTGCGCCACCGGAACCGGGTCGGGTTCGTCGGCCATCAGGATCCAGTCCACCAGGTCAACACTGCGAATCTTGATGTTGCCTTCCTCGGCGACGCGCAGCATGAGCTTCTTGAATCCCGAGAAACCCAGTTTGCGCTCGTCGAAACCGGCGATGCGCCGCACCAGGCGCTGCTTGAGCGAAGTCAGCAGCAGAGTGTGTCCCGCGGCCCGCTCGGTGCGTATCACGTCCTCGATGGCTCGGATAACCTCGGGCAGCTGGTGGCGTCCCGGATTGGCCAGGGCAACCGGCGCCTGCGGACGGTTCCGCTGGAACGGGCCCCGCGGCGGGGCGGGTTCCACCTCGATGGGGTCAACGTCGGCGTCGTAGAAGATCAATCCGTCAACGTGGTCGGCCATGCGCCGGGAAGTCGCCCAGGATACCCCCACCACCAGCACCCGCTTGCCCACCGCGCGCAGGGAGTTGATGACGTGAATGAAATCCGAATCACCGGACACCAGGACAAAGGTATTGATGTTGGGGAAATTATGCGCCGTGTCAATGCAGTCGGCGGTCATCTTCACGTCAACGCTGTTCTTCACGCTGACCGTGCGACCAGGTTGGTACGACCCGCGCAGCGGCAGCCGGGTGGGTACGTAAACCGGCTCAATGCCGGCAGCGTACAGGGAAGGAGGATCGTGGATGAACTGGCTGGCTCCCTTGAGCTCGGGAGCCCGGCTTACCCAGTCGGCGTAAGCTTTGCCGACAACGACGCGGCCGTGATTGGAAACTTCCTCTTTGAGCGCAGATACGTTAGGAGTCCGGCCCCGCACCGCCAGACTGATCTTGAAGTTTTCCCAGTCGATAAATAAGGCTACGTCTTCACTGAAGGCGGTGTTGCCATTAACTTGCTGGATAGCGATGATGATACCTCAACTGATTGTCCCTTTCCTGGACTGTTGCCTTCGCAGGGTTACTTGATTTTGGTTTCGAGGACGTAACTCCTGTAATGCAGAGTTTAATGGTGACGGCAGAGAAGCGTCAAGTTTGCTACCCTACCTTCCGTCCGAAAGGCGAAATGCCAGCGACTCGGGTAGCCCGGCATCCATTATCCTCCCCTGGGCGGTGGCGATGTCATATTCCACACGGCAATGTTGGAGAGTCCCCTCCCCGTCCCCCTCGTCCTCGTAGAGCAGGTACGCGGCGCGCCGGTCGCCGTCCCGCGGCTGGCCCACGCTGCCGGGATTGACGATCACCCGTTGGCGGCGGTCCAACGGCAACGGTTCCGAAGCATCCAAAAGGAAACCCTTGGCGCGCCCGTCCTGCTCCACCCAAACCAGCGGATAGTGCGAGTGCCCTACCAGGCAGAAGGGCGTTTCCAGAAGGGCGAAGGTCGCCAGCGCCGCCGGCTCGCTGATCAGGTATTCCATCACCGGATCGCGCAGGCTCCCGTGGACGTGGGTGAAAGGTCCCTCCCGCCGCACTTCGGGCAATCCCGCCAGGTATTCCCGCTCGTCATTGGTCAGCCGTTGCGCGGTCCACAAGGCAGCGGCCCGAGCCGCCCCGTTGAAAAGATCGGGGTTCAGCTTCCCTATCACGGCATGATCGTGGTTCCCGGCAATACCCACGTGCGGCAACTCGCGCAGCCGCGCGATGCAAGGGCCAGGATCTGCCCCATACCCCACCAGATCCCCCAGAAACCACACCACATCATACCCGCCGCGCTCCTCAGCATCGGCCAGCACGGCATCAAAGGCTTGCAGGTTGGAATGAATATCCGAGAGAATCAAGGTACGCATATGCCGGCATGGTAGCATACGTAAGGCTGCTATGATATTGCGAACCAATTTTTACTGATGCGTGAACAGGGAGAGCATTTAGCAGAGATATTCGACGAATTGGGCATTTCCCATTATCGCCTGGCAAAAGCAATCGGGGTTGCTCCGATACGCATTAGCCAGATTGCCCGGGGGCGCCGGTCAATCACTGCGGATACGGCGCTGCGGATAGGCCGCGCGCTTGGTATGTCCCCGGAGTTCTGGCGCAATCTCCAGCGAATGTATGACCTGGACATCGCAAGGGCAACGACCGACACCAGCGCCATCAAGCCGTTGGCCGAAGTACAACAGCAAACATGATAAACCCAGGAGGCCGTTTTATGCCCTCGCATACTTCCACCGTTCACATCATCGCCACCGGGGGCAGCATCGCCGGCGTTGGCCCCGACCGGATGGACTACATCCGCTATCCTGAGATTGGCGACCACCTGACCATCGAGCAGAACCTGGCGCGGGTTCCTGAAATTGGCGACAACTTCAGCATCATCGCCGAGGATATGGTCAGCGTCGGCAGCACCGCCATCGGCCCGGCCAACTGGATCGCCCTGGCCGAGCGCATCCACGCCATCGACCGCGATGAACCCGACACCGCCGGCGTCGTCATCACCCACGGCACGGCCACCCTGGAAGAAACCGCCTACTTCCTCCATCTCACCGTCAAAACCCGCCGGCCCGTCGTCATCACCGGCGCCATGCGACCGCCCACCTCCATCAGCACCGACGCTGACCTGAACCTGCTGGACGCCGTCCGCATCGCGGCAACGCCCGAATCCGCCGGCATGGGCGTGCTCACCGTCCTCAACAACGAAATCCACTGCGCCCGCGAAGTCTATAAAGCCAACACCCTGCGGGTGGAGACCTTCAAGCCCAACGAACTCGGCTTCCTGGGCTACGCCGATTCCGACCACCGGGTAGTCTTCTACCGCCGCCCGGTTCGCAAGCACACCGTGGCAACCCCGTTCCATGTGGACGGCATGACCGACCTCCCCCGCGTGGACATCGTGCACTCCTACGCCGGCGCCGACGGTATGCTGATTGACGCCGTGCGCGCCCATGGCTCCGCCGGCCTGGTATTGGCCGGCTTCGGCGCCGGCACCTTCCCGCCGGCCGTCATCGCCGCCGCCGAGGCCGCGGTCGCCGGCGGAATGCCCGTCGTCCTGGCCAGCCGCTCCAGCGCCGGCCGCGTGGTGATGACGCCGCGCAAAGCGGAACAGGGCTTCATCGTCTCCGACAACCTGATGCCCCAGAAGGCCCGCATCCTGCTGATGCTGGGGTTGACCGTTACCGACGACCGGGACGTATTGCAGGGAATGTTTTACGAATACTGACGAAAAGGAACCGGGCTTCAGGGCATACATTCCATACGTATCAACATGGCTGACCGCGGGTATAATGCGCTGTGACGTCCACATGGGAACGGGTGTGCGCTGGTATGATTCCGATTCGAGATGACGCTTACCTTGCCGATTTGGTCCACAATCTTCGCCGCTTGCCCCGCGAAACCGAGTGGGTGGAGTTCAAAGTCAACCAAGCGACTGAACTCCAAGAGATTGGTGAGTACATATCGGCATTGGCCAATGGGGCTGCGCTTAGTGAGAAAGACAACGCCTATATGCTGTGGGGGATTGCGGACGGCGCCCACGCTGTGGTCGGCACTGGATTCACGCCGGCCATGGCAAAGCAAGGCAACGAACCATTGGAAAACTGGCTGCGGCGGGGGCTAACGCCGCACGTAGATTTTCGCTTTCATGAAGTTACGCTTGATGGAAAGCGGATCGTAATTCTACAGATGGAAAAGGCAACCCAACAGCCAGTGGCTTTCAAGGGAGAGCGTTTTATCCGTGTCGGAGATGTAAAGAAGAACCTACGGGAGCATCCCGAAAAAGAACGCGCGCTATGGCGTATTTTGGAACAGTTTATCTTTGAGAGTGAGATAGCGCTCGAAAATGCAAGCGACGATGATGTTTTGTCAGGTTTGAACTACCCGGCTTACTTTGACCGACTTGGCGTACAGTTGCCCGATGGTCGCGCCGCTATCTTGGAAAGGCTGCGCAGCAACAGGCTTATTTTGCCCTGCGACGCTGGAGGCTGGAATATTACCAATCTTGGGGCCATGCTATTCGCCCGCAATCTGGAAGATTTTCCCCGTATAGGGCGCAAAACTCTGCGTATTGTCCAGTATCGGGGCAACGGACGCACTGAAGCGCTACGCGAGCGGGAGTTCACAGATGGCTATGCCGTCATATTCGACGATGCCGTAGATTATGTTATGACAGTGACGCCGGCCAATGAAGTCATTGAACGCGCATTCCGACGTGAAGTTCCGATGTTTCCACGCATCGCAGTGCGTGAATTGGTTGCCAATGCTCTGATTCATCAGGACTTTTCTATCTCCGGCACTGGACCGATGCTGTCGATATTTGACACACGCATTGAAATCGCTAATCCGGGAGAACCGCTGGTTCCTACTGAGCGTTTCCTTGACGCAGACCCAAAGTCGCGGAACGAAACATTGGCAAGGTTGACGCGCAGGTTCAACATCTGTGAGGAACGCGGTAGCGGAATTGACAAGGTGCTTCAAGAGGTGGAAGCGTTTCAGCTTCCGGCTCCACTTTTCGAAGCCCCGCCGGGTTCTACCCGTACTACTCTGTTTGCCCATAAGCCGCTGTCGGATATGGACAAGTCAGAACGGGTACTGGCCTGCTACTTGCACGCTTGCTTGTGCTACGTAACGAACAGGCCAGTGAATAATGCTTCAATTCGGGAACGGTTCGGCATTTCAGATACTGTTACCGCTTCCCGTCTGCTCAAAGAGGCTATAGATGGCGGAGTAATTGCGATAAGGGATGTCAGCGTTGGAACGCGAAGCCGCACTTACCTGCCATCTTGGGCTGCCTGATTTTGCTTGCCCGTTGCTTGCAAAGATGCCCGTTTTGCGGGCTGAAATCCTGCGAATCCTACGGGAGACCCTCCCAAATTTGCTTGCCCGTTGCTTGCAAAGATGCCCGTTTTGCGGGCTGTTTCACAAATGCCGTCCGTTTCGCTACGCTACCCCCTCCCTCGTGTATAATGCGGCCCAATCCCGCCCCAGGCGGCGCATCGTATAAGGAGCGCACTCGATGGCACAGGCAGCCGGCGTCAGTCCTTCCCAACCTGCCACCCAGGACGCGGAGCCGCGCACCAAGGGTTCCGTCATGGCGACCACCCTCATCGGCGCCCATGCGTTTGAGCATCTCTACGCCCACAGCATTCCCCTGCTGGCGACGGTGATTGCCATCGACTTGGGCCTGGGCGCCTTGCAGGTGGGGATGATCGTCGTGGTGCGGTCCATTTTTGGCGGGCTGACCAGCGTATCGGGCGGAGTTCTGGTTGACCTGTTCCACCACCGGGTGGCCTGGGTGCTCTCCATCAGCACCTTTATGATTGGCACGGGCTACCTGCTCATGTCCATCGCGCCCACCTTCGGGCTGATAATCGGCGCCCTGGCCCTGGGTTCCATGGGCAGCGCGCTGTGGCATCCGCCGGCCCTCGGTCTGTTGGCGCGGCGCTTCCCGGCGCGGCGCGGCCTGTTCATATCCATGCACCGCTCCACGGGTAGCGTGGGCGACGTGCTGGGCCCCATGGCCGCCGGCGCGCTGGTGCTCGGCGCGCTGGCGTGGAGCGCCGGCGAAGCGGAAGACATCGTAACCCAGGGCTGTGGGGCGCTGCCCTTCTGCTGGCAGTTGCCTTGGCCGGCCATCAGCTGGCGGTGGGTGCTCGGCGTCAGCACCCCGATCATGTTCATCTCTACCGTGATCATATTCATCCTGCTGCGCCACGCCGGCAGCGAGCGACCCCAGGGGGTGGATGTTGGAGATCGTATCCGCACCAACTGGGCGGGGATGAAAGACGCCTTCCGAGGCACCGGAATGTGGGCCATCTTCACCGTGTCGGCGGTGCGGGGCATGGCCGACCGCTCGCTGGTCTTCCTGATCCCGCTGTACCTCACCCAGGCCCTGGGCGCAAACACTTTCCTGGCTTCGGCCCATGTCGCCCTGATGGTCGGGCCGGGGATACTGGCCGGCCCGATGATTGGAGCGTTGTCCGACAAAATTGGCCGGCGTCCGTTGATAATCTTCATCATGGCGGCCACCACGCTGCTGACCCTGGGCATCATTTGGGCGGGGCAGGCGCATCAAGCGTACACTTTCTGGATCACCCTCTTCGTCGGAATCTATGGCCTGATGAACTTCTCGGTGAACAACCTGACCCAGGCCGCCGCGGCCGACATCGCCGCCGGCCGCCGGTTGGAATCCAGCTTCCTCGGCTTGATGTGGGGCAACAACACCCTGTTCGGGGCCGTTGCGGCCGTGATGATATTCGGCCCGGTGGAGTGGTTCGACTGGCAGTACGGGTTCTACATTGCCGCCGGCATCTACTTCGTGGGCCTGCTGGTTTCGCTGTTGATCCCCGGCAAGCCCCGCGAGCCGGAAGCGGTGGCCGTGCCGGCGTAGCCGTGACTACGGCAATCCCGGCGGCTTGACGCGGGGATTACAGACAGGCGAAAATATTTCTCTCGTAATAATGCCTCTCTGGAAGTATTGACAAACGGAAACCAGCCCCGCCGTGAAATCAGCGGGGCTGGAAGCGGACCGATCAGGCTGTGTTGTGCGTTCGTTGCTGGTCCTATCGGCTAGGTGGGGGGTCCCTCCCTGCCTGATAGCTATTGGCGTCAAAGGGCACCTCATTCTCAACCGCATCCTCAAACCGAGCGCGGAGCGCCACGGCGTCGTCGGTCGTCACGGGGTCGATGCCTTTCCCGCCAACCTCAATCTCGTGACCGCCATACCGCCCAACCAAGGTGTTCCAGCCTTTCGCCGGGAAGCTGCGGGTTATCAGCAGGTAATGACTGCCGACTTTCAGCATATTGTGGTCGCCCTCAAGGCGGTAAGGTGTACCGTCCTCGTATGTTCCACCGGCCTCGTTCACGGTGAGGACGCTCCCAACCTCTGCCGTACCTTTCAGGGTTTCCAAGACCCTGACGCTGTACTGCGTTTCAGGCCAGCCGTACTCCAGGGTCTGACCGTCTTCACTGATTACCGTCCCGAAGAACACGTTGTCAGCGAAGCCAACAAGCTTCCGGTCATTGGAAAAGTCCGTACGCGACGACTCATGGCCCGTGTGCATGGCCAGGGACTCCTGCGACTGCCGACCCATGAGAGCCAATGCGGCTACAACAGCCACTACAGCCAACATAACGATCAACCCGCCGAAGAAAATAACGGGACGCTTCGTGATTGTAATCATTGCTGCCTCCAAAGGGATTCGTAGTCATCCACGTCGTGGCTGCCCAGAGTGCAGATGCCATTGTTGTCACCCATGATGTTGCCCCAGATGCCGGAATGGCCAATACCGTGGGCGTGTCCCAGATCGTGCATTGCCAAGCCCTTTTGCTGGCAGGTCGTGTAGTAGTCAAGCGCCGCTTCATTGAGATAGATGCGGTCTGTCCCGTTACGCGGTTCGTAAAGACCTGCCCAGTCCACGTCCGGGCGGTTGACGTCTCGCCAATCCAAGTCAGCGAAGGTATTCCATGTATCCGGCTCAAGGTCCACACAGTTATCTGACCCAGCCAGATTTTCCCAAGCCTGCTGTGCCGCATGGCGAGCGGTGTCGTACTGCGTATGATCATCCCAACGGATTTCGCAGTTGTCCACCGAGTCAGTCCCCAAGTTGTGAGAAAACGTCTCACTCGGGACTAGAAGCCAGACTGACCCGACAGCCGCCATCAGCGCAAATGCTGCCAAAATTGTGAATCGCCTTTCCAAAAACCTCAAGTCTCTTTGCTCGTTTCGACGGGTTACTGTTTCCGGGCACTCAGACCGGTCAGCTGTCCATAGCCGGCGCCTCCGCGTGTCAGATAGTCAACAAAAAAGCCCAGCCAGGACGACAGGGCTAGACACGCGTCGGCAAACGGGCCTAAAATGCGCCCGGATGGCGGACCCAAACTCCCCATCGTTCGCGGCCTCGACCTTTGCCCGTCGGGGCCATTTTGTTGAAGAGGGCACTGTATGGGTTAAACTGCCCATTGTCAAAGCACTATGTATCGTCGCGGTCCAACCCAAAAACAGCAGAATACCGGAACCCGTAAAGATACGGCGACGTAATCGTACAACGTTCCGGCAATACGACAACGTAACGGGAATGCAGGTTCACACGTTGGCAAATATGCGCCAATTAATCCAGCTACTCGCTACCGGCTGGAATCCAGCTTTTGGAGACTGATGCAATGACTGCTGCCCGCGCCGCCGGCCTGCTGCTGCTCCTCACCGCGCTGGCGACCGCCGTGTCGGTATCGGCCCGCCTGCTGGCCGACGCCGACCAGCCCACGCTGCCGGAGTCTTTGCTGGCAATCATTATGAACAAGCCGGCCTACGTCGCCGGCGGCGGCGCGCGGCTGGCGTCGGGGCTGACTTTGCTGGGTGCGGCCTGGTTCCTGTGGGGGACGATGGCCGATTACCACCGCCCGTCGGTTGGCCTGGCGACGGTGTTGCTGGCCGCATCAGGGGCGGTGACGGCGGTATCGGGAGCGTGCGCCATAGCGTTGGCCGCGGCGCTGCCGTCCCCGACGCCAGACGCTCAACTGACGCTGCTGCCCAACTGGATAGAGCCGGCGTACGCAGCCCGCTGGATAACCGGCAAGGTGGGCTTCACCCTGGCCGGCCTGGGGCTCATCGCCCTGGGGCCGGCGCAATGGCGCATTGGCGGCGCGCTGAAAGCATCCGCCGTCGCCGACGTCATCATCGGTGCCGCCATGCTGCTCATCTGGGTCGACGCCGCCACGGTTATGCACCGCATATCCGGCGTCGCTTTTCTGCTCTGGCTCATCGTCAGCGGCCTTTGGCTGGTGGCCGGATTGCTCAAATCGCCCACTACGGCGGCGGCCTCATACGACTCCGAAGGAGAGAGCTATGTCCACCCGCGCTGAAAACCTCGCCACCGTGCGCCGCATCCGCGAGGAGCTGACCGGACTGCTGGACGGCATGGACTACTGCCTGGACTGGAAAGACCGCGACAACTGGTGTGCTCGCGAGGTGCTGTATCACCTGGTTGACACCCCCGAAGGCGGCATCGGCAGCGTCATCGCCGGCGTCCTGGACGGCAGCCTGGCGGAAGTCACCATCCTCCCCGACGTCAGCAACATGACGCCCGAGCGCATGACCGCCGACATCGCCGACGCCCTTGCCGGCCCCTTGTCCATCCTGCAAACCGCCGAGGACGCCATCGCCAACGCCGCCGACGCAGATTTCCAATCCCGAACCGCCATGGCCCACCTGCCTCACCGCGAGATCCACGAAATTCGCCCCGTCCAGTCCTTCATCGACGGTCTGGAACGCCATTGGGGCGAGCACTTGAATCAGTTGCGAGAGATTCGGGAAGCGCTGGGGATGTAATCCCCCTAATTCGTCATTCCCACGAAAGAACAGCACTCCGCTCATGCGTACCCACTTTGTCATTGCGAGCGCAGCGTGGCAATCGCGTCGGCGTAGCAACGGGCGTTCCGAGAGGGATCTCGCAGCAGGCGGTAGCGACCTTCGGAACGAGATTCTATCGCCTGCTTACGGCGGTCGTGGAATGACGGTTTAAAGTGGGTACGTATGAGAATTTTGCCAGATTGACACCCCGCGTCAGCATGGTTATATTCCGCCAAAGACCGTTATGGAAACTGGAGGAGTCTGGATATGACTACACCGAGAGGACGAGTAAGGTTTGAAGCGGGCAACGTCGCCTTCGTGGTCCAGCATGAACTGTGGGACGGCAACGTCCAGGACCACTCCGACCAGGGCGTCGTCATTCTCGTCGAGGTCGGCGACGCCACCGCGCTGCGGTTCAACTGCTTCGACATCGAGAAGAGCTACATCTACGCCCCTGGGGGCAAGAACGTGATGTTCCGCATGGACCACACCGTGGACGGCAACCCCATCGGCTGGTCCGTGAAGACCATTCGCAACAACCTCGCCGCCATGCTCGCCCAGGCCGGCTTCGCCGACGCCGCCGGCGCCCTGGACCAGGCCGCCATCGACGCTGCGCTGGAAGAGGTGGACAGCGCCGCCCGGGTCAAGTTCGCCGGCGAGCGCAACACCGTCAAGCACAACCGGGGCACCGACATCATTGAGGCCGGCAACATCCGCTTCGGACTGGAAATGCGCCGCCAGGCATCGGGCGACGGCGGTCTCGCCATCCACGTCCTCAGCGACCTGGCCGGCAACACCGGCCGCGTGTTCACCGAAGAGACCGAGCTGCTGGCCTTCGACTGCTTCCGCGACGAGCCGCACTACCACTACGGCCCCCGCAACAAGAACCACCGTATTTTCTGGGATAAGACGCTGGTGCCCGACCCCCTGGGCTGGTGCCTGGACCAGTTCAAGACCGGCAAACTCAAGGCCATGCTGGAACGCGCCGGCTACCCCGGCGTGGCCGCCGACCTCGACGAGGACCTCCTCGCCACGGTTATTCCCCAGGTGGAATCGCGGGGACGGGAAATGGAAGCCGGCGGCATACCCGCCGAGGTAACTCCCAACCTGGTGCAGTAGAACCCCGCCCGACAGCGGGCAAGCGCAGCATCCTCTACCGCCGCCGGCGCGCCCGGCGGCGGTTGTCTTCATCGGCGGCATTGACGAACCCCCGGCAGTCTGCAACTATGAAACACAGATATTCAGCGCAGGCGGAAACCACGATGGTCAGAATACAACTGGAAATATCCGAAGAGGATCGAGAGGACTTTGCCCGCCAGGCGCGTATGGAGGGTATGCTGCTGGACGCCTGGCTGGTGAAGGTTGCCCGTCAGCAGGTCGAAACGCCCAGACCCGACAAGCCGGCACGGTTCAAGTCGCTTGAAGAACTGCAAGCGTTCTGGAAATGGTGCGACGCGCAGAACGATTTGGAAAGGGAACCAGATTGGGAAGAGCACTTGCGCAACACGGACGAGTCTATTCGCGAGGGGCTGCCTGACGTATGACGTTCTTGGATACCAACATATTCGTGTATGCGGCAAGTAGGGTGGTACGCCAATGACACGCGATGAAATTACCGATCTAGTCGCACAGGGCGAATCCGAAACGCTGGAGTTCAAAAAGACCACCGGCGAACGGGTCGAGGCCGCCAAAACCGCCTGCGCCATGTTGAACCACCGTGGGGGCGCCGTCCTGATTGGAGTTGCCGAGGATGGAACCGTCGCCGGCCAGCAGGTAGGCGATGGCACGATTGAGCGATTGGCTGAGGAGTTGCAAAACATAGACCCGCCCGTTTTTCCTGCCATTGACCGCGTTCCTGTGAGGGACGGCAAAACGGTGCTGATGATACGTGTGGGACGTGGAGCAATGCGGCCTTACGCCCACAAAAATATCCCTTACCGCAGAGTCGGCAATACCACCAGGCGCATGACGCAGGAAGAGTATAGCCAGACTTTACTTGAGCGGATGCACAACGAAGAGCGCTGGGAAAACCAGCCGGCCGTCGGCTGGTCAATTGAAGACCTTGACCTCGGGGAACTCCGTCGTACCGTCCTGGAATCGATCAGGATGAACAGAGGCGACCCCGGAACCGACGACCCCGAAGAATTGCTGTTGGGCATGGGCCTCATCAAAGACGGCGCATTGCTGCGGGCCGCCGTTGCGTTGTTCGGAAACAACCGGCGCGTCGCAGCCGAGTGGACGCAGTGTCTATTGAGAGTTGCCCGTTTCCAGGGTATTGACCGTACCGAGTTTCGGGACAACCGGCAGTTCCGCGGCAACGCCTTTACGCTGCTGACCCAAGCGGAACGCTTTATTATGGAGCATTTGCCCATCGCCGGGCGCATTACGCCGGAATCTTTCGTGCGGGTGGACGAACCTCTGTACCCGCCGTTGGCGTTGCGGGAAGCCCTGGCCAACGCTTTCTGCCACCGCGATTACACCAGCGGCGGCGGGTCGGTGGGCGTTGGCATCTACGACGACCGCCTGGAAGTCACTTCAATCGGCCTGCTGCACTTCGGCCTGACGCCGGAACTGCTTTTCCAGTCCCACGAATCGCGGCCCTGGAATCCGCTGATTGCCAATGCGTTCTACCGGCGCGGCATTATCGAACAGTGGGGGCGAGGAACGATTAAAATGGCGCAGCTAACCACCGCCGCCGGTCTGCCCCGCCCTGAAATTGAGGAGGGATTCGACTCCGTTACTGTTCGATTCCGGCCCAGCCGGTATATTCCGCCACAGCGAGTAGGACACGACCTGACCGAGCGGCAGCGAGCCATCCTTGCCTTGCTAGACGAGTCAAGTTCTGGACTGGCATTACGCGAAATACACGCTCACCTTGAACTGGACGCCAGCCGACGACAAGTGCAGTTGGATCTGTCCACGTTGAGAACCCTAAATCTAGTCGGGACTTCAGGACAAGGACAAGCCGCACGGTGGCAGCGCTTATGAACCAATGAGCGTTCAATCGCGTTCAATCGCGTTCAATCACGTTCAATCACGTTCAATCACGTTCAATCACGTTCAATCACGTTCAATCACGTTC
>CAYGAY010000004.1:0-142445 GCA_964347975.1 uncultured Dehalococcoidia bacterium | reverse complement strand
GCAACGCTGGTATCAGGGGTAGATTTTACATAACCAGCGCGTGTTGGGAATACCCTAGATGCGGCACGGTTGGAACCGGTCTAACTTTGTGATAAAATGCGCAAAGGCAAGCGCCTATAAACATCTCCCGACCGGAGGAAACAATGGAAGGCAAAGTTCAGATTGAGATCACCTATTGTGTGCCTTGACAGCACCACGCTACCGCCACGTGGATGGCGAACGAGTTTTTCCGGGCCTATGGCGGCGACGCTTCGATTACCATTTCGCCGCGGGGCCAGGGCATCATGGAAGTTTTCGTCGACGGCGAAAAGATCTTCGACAAGAAGGCCGAGGGCAACATCTACCCCGATCTGGGTCGGGTCCGCAAGATGAAGGAAGCCATCTCGGCCAAGATCGCCCAGGTTGACCTGGCAGTCGCTGCCGACAACTAGCTCGGCGCTTACCGGAAAGATTTGACCGCCGCCCTCTTGCCAAGGGCGGCGGTTTCTCATGTCATCCGAAGCAGGTCCCGTTCGATAAGCAACGGGCTCACCGCTGCCCAAACCTGGTCGGCTACGTCATCTATCGGCCTATTGCCGTTGACGCGGCGCCAGCGGCTCGGGCTGGCGTCGATCTGTTTGAGAAATCCCCGGCGCACCGTGTCATGGAAGGACAATATTTCGTCCTCGAAACGGTCCGGCGCGTCGCCAATAGGCAACGTAAGTTGCACATGGCGGCTGTGGACCCGCTCCAATCCCACCGCCGGGTCAACATCCAGCAGTATGGTCAGGTCAGGGTAACAACCGCCGGTGGCAAAATCGTTCAGCCAGGCAATCCGCTCCAGATCAACGCCGCGTCCATATCCCTGATAGGCAATCGTGGAACCGGCGAAACGGTCGGCAATGATAACCGCTCCGGCCGCCATTTCCGGGCGAATGCGTTCCGCCATCAGTTGAGCTCGAGATGCCTCAAACAGGAGCACTTCCGCCAACGGCGAAGCAGGTTTATCGCCAATCAGATACCGTCGCAAATAGTCGCCCAGAGTGGTGGATCCCGGCTCATGCACCAGCACTGTGCGACAGTCATTTCGGCGCAGCGCATCGCACAGTAAGCTGGCCTGCGTGGACTTGCCCGCGCCCTCGCCACCCTCAAACGCTATGAACACGCCCGACATCGCTGATCCCCCGGTCGCCTGTCAATGTAACAGGTTCAGGGTAGCAGATGCGGAGCGGGATTTATGCGTCGGGCGGCCCCGTATTTATGGCAAAGCGTTCAGGGCAGGTAAACGAGCACGCCGCGCTGAGGATCCCGACCCCGGCTGGTGGAAGCCAAGTTGAACTGTTCGGCCAACATATGCTGCAAACGGCGGATGTAAGGCCGCTGGGGTTCCAGTTGAACGCTGAACTCCCCAGACATGACCCGGCGGGCCGCCGCCTCTACCTCGGCGCGCGCGGCGGCGACGGTATCCGCATCCGCCTCGTCGCGGCCTTTCCCACTGGAGCGGCCGTCCGGCAGAGGCAGGTCAACGCCCTGCTCCCGCGCCAGCGACGTCAGGAACTCGGAAACTTGCGGAACGGTGTTTTTGCGCAGCACGTACACCGGCACATTGTTGCTCTCGGCTATCCGTACTAACTGACTTCCCCGGCGGTAGTGATTCTTCGTGGTGAGGAGCAGGCTGGCCCGGCGCAGTTCGCCGACTATCTCCGCACTGGCTCCCCGTTCCGCCAGGGCGGTTTCCACCTTGTCGCGGCTGACGCCGAAGAGGAAGATGCGAGCGTCCAGCCGGCGAGGGGCCGACCCATTGACGTCGGCATCGTCCCGGAAGGCTTCGGGCGGATAGCGGTCGTACTCCGTCTCCGGCCCGTCGGAACGCTTCCGTCCCTTTCGACCCCGGATGTCGTTGGCGGACCAGGGAGTTTGTCCAACCTCGCTGGGCCTGGGCGCCGCGGTGCGGGACACGTTGCCGTCGGCGTCCATGCGGCGCACTTCCGGCTCAACGGGATAACCGCGCAGCCATTGGTCAACCACCTGGGCGACATCTTCGTGGACGTACACCTCATCCCAGTCCTGGATTTCCACCACCACGTCGAAGGTTGGCGGGGCTTTTCGCTCCAGCACGGTTTTCTGCGTCCCCCGGAATCGGGCTTCCTGGTCGCCCAGGGTCACCGTCTGCACTCCGCCCACCAGGTCGGACAGGGTGGGGTTCATGATCAGGTTATCCAGAGTGTTGCCGTGGGCGGTGGCGACCAGCTGCACCCCGCGCTCGGCGATGGTACGGGCGGCGGCGGCCTCCTGGGTGGTGCCCATTTCATCGATGATGATGACCTGGGGCATATGGTTTTCCACCGCCTCGATCATCACGCCATGCTGCTCGGTGGGCGTGGGCACCTGCATTCGGCGGGAGTGGCCAATTGCGGGATGCGGTATGTCGCCGTCGCCGGCGATTTCGTTGGAGGTGTCAACGATTATCACGCGCTTCTGCGCCTCGTCCGCCAGGACACGCGCCACCTCCCGCAGCATGGTGGTCTTACCCACGCCGGGCCGACCCAGCAACAGGATGTTCTGTCCGCTGTAAGTCAGGTCCTCAATCATCTTGATCGTGCCGAATACGGCGCGTCCCACCCGGCAGGTGATCCCGACGACGCTGCCGGAACGGTTGCGGATGGCGGAAATCCGGTGCAGGGTGCGCTCCATGCCGGCCCGGTTGTCGTCCCCGAAGTCCCCGATGCCGGATACTACGTGCGACAGGTCTTCGCGGCTCACCGGTTCGTCGCCGAGCATCACATCGCCGTAGGAGAAGCGCGCCTCTGGCAGGCGACCTAAATCGAGGATGATCTCCAGGAGGTCGTCCAGATCTTCCTGCTCGCGGAGCTTCCCGATCACCTGGGGTGGAAGCGCCGACAGCAGCTGTTCCAGTTCATCATGGGCCAGTTGCTCGACCGTTACCAACTACAGCCTCCTGTATTTGATCCCGGCGCCGGCCGGGGTGACGGAGTCGCAATGACGTTATGGCGTAATCAGCGGTGCGGGCTACCGCACCCGCGGAGCTTCAATGGGCGGAGCGGAGGCGTCAAGGGGAGGCCCCCCGGCCAGCGCCACAAAGTAGCGATGGATGCGGGCGTCGGCGGTCAATTCCGGGTGAAAGGACGTCGCCATCAGATTGTCTTGCTGCACCGCCACCGGCCGTCCATCGGGCAGGGCGGCCAGAACGTCGACGTCTGGTCCAACCCGGATGATGACCGGCGCGCGGATAAAGATGGCATGATATGCGGCGTCTCCAAGACCTTTGATGAGCAAGTCCTGTTCAAAAGAGTCCACCTGGCGACCAAAGGCATTGCGCTGAACCCCCACGTCCATCAAACCCAGGGGAACGGGGTCCTGTTCGGTGATCTCCGCGGCCAGCATGATCATACCGGCGCACGTACCCCACACGGCTTTGCCGCTGGAAGCCATTTCCGCGACGGGTTGGCGCAGTCCGTACAAAGACATCAGGCGGCTCAGCGTGGTGCTTTCGCCGCCCGGAATAATCAACCCATCAAGCCCGTCCAGTTGTTCGGGCAGCCTTACTTCGGTAGCGGCGGCACCGATACTGCGCAGCACGTGGCAATGCTCCGCGAAGTCGCCCTGTACCGCCAAAACGCCGATGTTCAACTAAATAACCACCCCAATGTGCGCGTAGGGTTGATGCGCGCTGATTTCCGCCGGCCGCGTCAGACGCTGCGGGTGGCCAGCAGTTCCTGCTCGGTGAGCTCCCGCACGCTGCGACCCACCATTGGTTCACCAAGGTCCTTGGAAACGTCTGCCAGGATGTGTGGATCATTGTAATGGGTTACGGCCTGGACGATGGCATGGCCCCGGCGCACCGGGTCTCCGGACTTGAAGATGCCGGAGCCGACAAAAACGCCGTCCGCGCCCAGCTGCATCATCAGCGCCGCGTCGGCAGGAGTGGCAACGCCGCCGGCAGCGAAATTGACCACGGGCATCCGACCTTCCTCGCGGGTCTGCTGGAGCAAATCAAGGCTGACGCGGAGGTCGCGGGCTTCCACCACCAACTCGTCCTCGGGCATGTTCTGCAACTTGCGAATGGCGTCCTGGACGGCCCGCATATGCCGCACCGCTTCCACTACGTCGCCGGTGCCGGCTTCTCCCTTCGTGCGTATCATGGCCGCGCCTTCGGAGACGCGACGCAGGGCCTCTCCCAAGTCCCGGCACCCGCACACGAAGGGCACCGTGAAGTCGTGTTTCCAGACGTGGTGCATTTCGTCCGCCGGCGTCAGCACTTCCGATTCGTCAACGTAATCCACGCCGAGAGCCTGGAGGATTTGGGCTTCTACGAAGTGGCCGATGCGGCACTTGGCCATCACCGGAATAGAAACCGCGTCGATGATTTCGCAGATCATGGAAGGGTCGCTCATGCGCGCCACGCCGCCATCGGCGCGGATGTCGGCCGGCACCCGTTCCAGCGCCATAACCGCCACGGCGCCGGCTTCCTGCGCGATGCGGGCCTGCTCCGCCGTGACAACGTCCATAATGACGCCGCCCTTCAGCATCTGGGCATGGCCTGATTTCACCGTAAATGTGCCGGTTAGGATTTCTGCAACCATCGGAGCGCCTCCCCCATATTTTCCAAAAGTGATCAGCTTCATTATAGCCCGCGTCCCATGGCTAATCAATCAGCGTTGGAGGATCACGCGTACCCACTTTGCGCAACCGGTCATTGCGCGCGAAGCGCGGCAATCCCGTTAGGGGAACAGTCGTCGCTCCGGGAACGAGATTGCCAGATTTGTGAAAAGTCGGGCTTCGCTCCTCGCAATGACAAAGTGGGTACGCATGAGGCGTTGGACGCTGGGTGTTGATCCATCCAAAGGGCGCGGCGCGTGACTGGATAATATCAGAGCCACGCGCCAACCCCGCCGCTTGACTATCCTACCGGCAAGACCGGCTCGGTTCGCTCCGCGGGAAGCTCAACCTCGAAAGCGTTCAGGAAGAACGCGGTCTGGGCGTAGTTGCCCATCAGCGCGGTGATCTCCACCAAGTGTTGCGCTCCAAACTGCTCCAGCGCAATCTGGAAGGTTGACGCCGAAACCCGGTGGTTGTTGTAGAACTCGTTGCAAAAGTTGACGATGGCCCGTTCGTCGGCGGCCATGTCCGGCAAAGGCTTCCGGTCGCGGATGGCGTCCACCAGCGCGTCGCTGACGCCCTCGCGCCGCGCCGCCGGAGCATGGGCGTTCCAGATGTAGGGGCAGTCGAAGGCTCGAGCCGTGGCCAGGATCGCCAACTCCTGGATTCGCTTGGAGAACGCGCTCTCGAAACGCAGGTAGTTGGTCAGGCTGCTGCGGCGTCGCGCCATCTCCGGGCTGTTGATCGCGATGGAATATGGCCCGCCGGTAATGGTTCCTCCGGTGTCCTTGGTCAACTCGTCAAAGGCTTCGCGAAACTCTTCAGGCACCATGTCTCGGGTAACAATGGGTAGTCGGGCCATCATGCACCTCTTTGCTGTTTGTGGTAGCGGGCGACGCCATCGGCTGCCTCGGGCCGATTGTAGCATCGTGTGACTCAGTACGTTGCTTTCGCTGCAATTGCGACGGCATGACATCCAACGGGAATGAGATTACAATCGCGGCATAGCGGCAATTAATTTGACGCCAGGAGGTAACGCGATGTCGATTCCCGACACCATAAGCACCGACGAAGAACGACGGTATTTCGAGGTCACCGACCGCATCCAGCTCAAACCAGGCTGGCTGCAGGGCGAGGGCCAACCCCTGCCGCGCATGGAACCCTATCTCTGGCGGTGGGACGAAGTGGAGCCTCTGGTGCTGAAAAGCGGCGAACTGGTGACGCCCGACCGGGACGTGGAGCGGCGCACGCTGCGGTTGGCAACGCCCGGCCTGGACCGCGGCACTACGCACACCATCACGGCGGCGCTGCAGCTGCTCCTGCCCGGCGAAAACGCGCCGGCCCATCGGCACACCCCCACCGCCATCCGCTGGGTGCTGAAGGGCGCTGGGGCGTACACGACCGTGGAAGGCGACAAGTGCTACATGGAGCCGGGCGACTTGGTCCTCACGCCGTCTTGGACCTGGCACGACCACAACAACGAAGGCGACGAGCCGATGATCTGGCTGGACGGTTTGGATGTGCCGCTGGTCCGGTATCTTCGCGCTAACTTCTACGAGGCATATCCCGAAGACCAGCAGCCCATCATCGGCGTGGCCGAGTCCGAGCGCAAGTTTGCCGCGGGCTCCCTGCGGCCAGCCTGGGAGGACACCAGCGTTCCCTATTCCCCCCTGTGGCATTACAAGTGGGACAAGACCTACGAGGCCCTGCAACGTCTGGCCGAGGTGGACGCCAGCCCCTTTGACGACGTCGCGATGGAGTTCAGCGACCCGGTGACCGGCGGCCCGGTGCTGCGCACCATGACCTGCTGGGTCCAGATGATCCGCCCGGGCATTCGCACGCGGGCGCATCGCCAGACCAGCTGTGCCGTATACCAGGTTTACCAGGGAGAAGGCTACAGCGTTATTGACGGGCAGCGGTTCGACTGGAGCGAAGGAGACTTCTTTGTGGTGCCCCCCTGGGTCTGGCACGAGCACGCCAATGACGCCTCGGAAGGAGCGATTCTGTTCTCTATCCAGGATATCCCCGTGCTAAAGGATATGGCCCTTTACCGCGAGGAACCTTACGAAGAGAACGCCGGCCACCAGCCGGTGACCGGGCGGTTCAAAGGATGAAACCGCCGAATTCCCGGAAGCGGGTGGGGGTTGGTTCTTCGGAACCAACCCCTCTTTATCGTCTGAGCAAGCGGACGGGGCGCGCTCAGCAAGCCAACGAACCCATCGGGTCCCAGGGCGGAAGCACTATGGGTTCCAGGTCCAGCGCTTGCCGCAATTCTTCGGGCAAGTAACTCTTCGGGGCCGCGATCTCGAACATGTACTCGGCGAACCAGGAGTCATTCATCAAGAAAAATCCCTTCTCGCCCACCTTGTCGTCCCAGCTGTTTTCCACGCGCCAGCGACGTGGTTTGCCGTCCACCACGTCAACGCCGGTGAACAGCATAGCGTGGGTCATGGCGGTCTGGTGATACTCCAGCCGCTCCGCCTTGTCCATGTCAAAATCGGCGTTATAGACGCTGCCGTAGTCGAAAAGCTCGGCGTCCCACACCCCCTTGTCCCGGTGCATCTGCTTGCCGGTGTCGCAGCCCATCCAGACCGGCTTGCCGTCCAGCAGCATCCGCATCGTAATGTCCTTCATCAGCTCGATGTCCACGTTGAGGTACTTGATGCGGGCGCCGTCCACCACGTTGCCAAGGTACTGCACGGTGTAGGTGCGCCCCGGCGGGCTGGACTGGCGCGGGTCGTGGACCAGGCAGACGTACTCCTCCATCGGAGTGGAAATATATTTTTCGGCAAACTCCAGCGGCGTCATCTGACCGTCGCGGTGGAACTCGCCTTCCTTGTCCTTCCATTGCCAGTCGAACTCCGCCGGCGGGTTGCCCAGGTGGATGCACAGGATCTGGTAGATGGACCGGAGGGCCGCCTGCTTGGCCTCCCGCATGGCGTCCAGACCGCCTTCCTCGCCGTAGATGCGCCGGATATTCCGCGCTCCCTGGCGAACCTGGTAGTTGAGGCCGGCGTTCATCCTCATTGAGTTGCCGGAACTCTCCGTTTCGGGCATGGCGCTCTTGGGAACCACTCCGTGCTTACGCACCAGGCTGACGAACATATCCCATTGGCCGCCGTCGCCCAGAGGCTGGTGCAACAGCCAGGCCACTACCCGGTCGTCGATGGGCCGGTCGGCGGTCTCTATCACCGCCTCCAGGATATAGTTGGCCCTTTCCATCTTGTCCCAAAACATCACGTAGCTCTGGCTGAACTCGAACTCCTTGACGTTGAGCAGGTTCCGGCTTTCCGACCGAAACAGGTTAAGGCCGGCGAACATCCAGCAGCGACCGGAACGGGCCTGGTTGGTGACGCCCCATTCGTCCAGGACGGTGGAAAAAGAGTGGGTGGCTTCAGACATGATGTGGCGGTTTAACGCCACGTCGTTCACGTCATGCTGAGTGACCACGTTCTGCATCAACTGGTGGTTGGGGTGCGATGCGAAAGCATCCTGAAAGCCGGCGACGGTTTCGGCGTTCAGAGCGCCCGGGTTGGTCTGGGTCGTCATGTTGTATCTCCCTGGTTATTGCGTTCAGTTCTCCGCCGCCCGGGCAGCGGACCGGGCATCGATCACTGCGTTGATCTCAGCCGATGCCCGGTCGATTTCGTCTTCTGTAGTGAAACGACCCACGGTAAGGCGGAGGGTTCCCATGGCGTATTCGATGGGCAGATTCATTGCTCGCAGCACGTGAGACACCTCCACCTGGTCGCTGTGGCAGGCCGCCCCGGCCGAGGCCGCGACGGTGGGCAGGTTTTCCAGGATCCGGTCGGCTTCCAACCCACGAAAGGCTATGCTGGAAGTGTTGGGCAGTCTTTTTTCAAGATGGCCGTTCACGCGGGCATCAACTCCCGATTCCATAATCCCATTTTCAAGTCGGTTCCGCATCGCAGCCATGTGCCGGGCGTAGTCGGTCAAGTTTTCCTGGATTAGCTGGCAGGCTTTGGCCAGGCCGACCATCTGGATCACGTTTTCCGTTCCGGCGCGGCGGTTTTGCTCGTGGTTGGCGCCGTGCATCAGCTTTTCCAGCTGAACGCCGGGGCGAATGTACAAGGCGCCGATACCCTTGGGCGCGTAGAGCTTGTGCCCGGCCACGGAGAGCAGATCAACGCCCAGGTCGTCCACCCTTGCCGGAATCTTGCCGATGGATTGGGCGCAGTCGCTGTGCATCAGCGCGCCGTGGCGGTGGGCGATCTCTCCGATCTCGGCAATAGGCTGGATAGTACCTACTTCGTTGTTGGCGTGCATCACCGTGACGAGCAGAGTTTCCGGCGTGATCGCTTCTTGAACCTGTTGCGGATGAACCATGCCGTACTCGTCCACCGGCAGGTAAGTGACGCGGAAGCCATGTCCCTCCAGGTAGTCGCAAACCTCGGTCACGGCGGGATGCTCGACGGCAGAAGTGATGATGTGATTGCCGCGATGGCGGTTGGCCCAGGCTACTCCCTTGATGGCATGGTTGTTGGCCTCGGTCCCCCCGCTGGTAAATATCAGGTCGCCCTGGCAGCATCCAAGCAGGTCGGCAACCTGACGGCGGGCCCAGTTGACGCCTTCGCGGGCGCCTTGCCCGAAAGAATGGCCGCTTGACGGGTTCCCGAACAATCCGTGAATGTACGGCAACATGGCCTCGGCGACCAAAGGATCGATCGGTGTGGTGGCATTGTAGTCCAGGTAAATGTCGCTCATGCGCATCTCCGAATCGCTGGGGTCAGTGCGCGATCGTACGCATTATAGAGCAGGCGGATCTAGTCGGAGCGAGCAAAACTGGCGGATTGCCTCCTTCACAGGGCGATGTGCCGAGATTATATCGGACTTCGGTGAGAATAGAACACAATTTTGCGAAAACATTCTGAATACTCAAAATTATCTATGCTTATGGACCTGCCACATAAGCGGGAGTGCGTGTCCGACGACACGGTTACGCCGGCGCGTTCAGCTTTCGCAATCGGTTGAATGGCGCCGGCGCGTTGTCCTGGGCCGGTGTTGGGCAGCGTCTGCAATCCGTGTCGGCGTTGTGGTAATCTGTGGGTACATACTCGTCATTTCAGGAGGGCATCCCGATGTGCGCCATGGTGAAAAATCGCAGTGGACTCACTGTCACGACTTCATCGCCAACTGCCGCCGACGCGTACCATGAGGGCCTGGACTTAGTGCTGTCCCAAAATTACGGGCCGGAAGAGAAGCTACGGGCAGCAATCGCCGCTGACGACGGGTTCGCTATGGCCCATGTGGCGCTGGCCTACGTCCTGCACTTGCAGATGAACGTACCCGCCGCCCGGGAAATGGCGGAGCGAGGAGTCGAGCTTGCGGCCGGCTGCTCACGGGAAGAAAGGCAGACCGCCAGCATCATGCACTGTTTCACCCACGGCAAGGGAACCGAAGCCATCGGCCTGATCCATGAGCACCTGAACGATTTCCCCACCGATACGTTGGCGATGCGGGTCGCGCAACGCCTCTACATGCTGGGCTGTTTCGGCGCCGGCGTCCCCGATTTTCCCAACCACCTGATGGCGATGATGCACAAGGTGGCGCCGGCCAACGGAGAAGATTGGGCGTTTCTGGGCCAGTACTCCTTCGCGCACCACGAAACCAATCAGCCTGAGAAGGCAATGGACTTGGCAACGCGTTCGTTGGAAGGCAACCCATTGAACGCGGTGGCTTGCCACTCGGTTACACACTCGTACTTCGAGCAGGGCGATGCTCTGAACGGCGGGCGGTGGCTTGCGGATTGGCTGGATGGCTTTGATCGAAGGGCCTCCTACAACACCCATCTATCATGGCACCTGGCGTTGTTCGAGCTGGCGCAAGGGCGGTACAGCCAAGCCCTCGACTTGTACGAAACCCACATCCGGCCCGGGGTGCAGGCGCGTAACCTGGCGAACCTGCAGGACGCTGCTTCGCTGATGTGGCGTTTGCAGGTCTATTCAGGAGAAGAGCCGGGTAAGCCCTGGGACGAGGTGCGAGATCTGGCCTTGCCGGCGGCCAGCGGGCCGGGAGCGGCATTCCGCGACTGTCACGCCGCTCTCGCCTTCGCGGGCGCGGGGGACGCGGAAGCCACTCATCAGTTAGTGGACCGTCTCACCGCGCAGGGCGCAAAGGGGGACGACCTGTCCCGCGAGATGACGCTTCCCATCGCGTTGGGCGCGGCGGCTTTCGTCGCCGGCGACTACGACGCGGCCGCCAACCTGATAGGCCCGACCTATCCCATGCTGACGCGCATCGGCGGGAGCCACGCCCAACGGGAGGTGTTCGAGGATACGCTGCTGGAAACCTACATCCGGGCTGGCCGGTATGACGAAGCCAAAACAATGCTGGATGAGCGGTTGTCGCGGCGGTCATCGGTGCGAGACACGTATTGGATGGGGCGTCTGGAAGCCGAGGCGGCGCAAGGCAGCCCGGAGGCGTCGCGCCGATTGCTGGCGCAGGCGAGGGCCGCCTGGGCGCCCACGGCTGAGCCAGCCGCTGCCGAGCTCCAGCGACTGGCGGCGTCGTTTGATTGCGGCTAATCGAGCGTAGGTTCCGGCAGCCGATTGAGCAGAGATTCCAAGCCCAGGGCCTGGCACAGCTCTGCGAAATCCGGCCGCCGGACGCCCATCCAACGCAGTTGATCCGGTTCGGTTTCCGGCAGGGGAACATCCAGCCGGAGCGTCGCCAATATGCGGTAGAGTTGGGCGTTGTCCCACTGCTCCGTCATGGCTTTGACCAGGTTGGCGGCTCCCCGCACACTCAGATCCCAATCGCCAGCGTCCTTTGGGATTTGGTCGATACGCCCGTAGCGGGTTAGCACGGCGGCAGTGGTTTTTGCTCCCCAGCCCCTGATTCCGGGGATGCCATCTGCGGAATCGCCCACCAACGCAAGATAGTCGGGTATGGACGGCGGCGAGACGCCGAACTTTGCCGTCACACCGGCCTCGTCGATAACTTCCCGCTTGCGTCGGTCCAGCATCACCACCCGGTCGCCCGACACTACCTGCGCCAGGTCTTTGTCCGGAGAACACATCACGACTTGCTCCACCGATGATGAATTGGCGAAACGAACGGCGGCGGCAGCAATGGCATCGTCGGCTTCGAATTCGACCATCGACCAGACGGTGAGGCCAAGGGCGGCGGTGATCTGTTCCGCCAGAGGAAATTGCGCCAGCAGCGCCGGCTCGACGCCGTCACCCGTCTTGTACCCGTCGAACAGGTCGTTGCGGAAAGAGCGGATTACCGTGTCGAACGCAACGGCCACATGCGTTGCCTCGGGTTGCCCCAGCAGGGCGATAAGAGATTGGGCCAGGCCATGGGTGGCCTTGATGTCCCGCCCATCCGGGGTGGAACGGCCGGGACGGGGCGAGTAGTGGGCGCGGAACAGCTCGTAAGTGCCGTCAACCAGGTGAATTTTCATAGTGAGAGGCTGTACTTACTGCCCGGTGGCTTCGTGCAGCGCGAAAATGCGACTGCGTACCTCAAACACGAAACCCGGCAATACTGGGTCGCCGCTGACGGTCTCCGGGTCTTCCAGCGCTTCAACATCCACACCGGGGCGATAGACGTACACCCGGCGACGGTAGGGATCAATCAGCCAGCCCAATTGCGCCCCGTTGGCGATGTATCGTTCCATCTTGCGTTGCAGGGGTGGCAAGCGGTCGGCGCCGGACATTATTTCTGCGACGAAGGCGGGGCAGACGGTAATGGCCTTGTCAGCCGTGATTGGCATCAGCTGTTCCATCTGCTCCGGCGACAGCCACGCCAGGTCTGGCTCGGTGCGGGTACCATCAGGGAGTCGTACGATCCCCCGTGAACTGGGGACTCGGCCGCCGTGCTCCCTGGTCCAAATTGTCAAATCTGTAGTCGATTCAGCTTCGGCAAACGCTCCATCCATGTTCACCATAGGATTGATTACCAGTTCCCCTTCAGCGGTTAATTCCAAGTAAAATCCACGCCCTTCGTTGGCTTTTGCAAACCCCAAAAACCACTGGTCGATTTCGTCGTCAGTTAGTTTGCCGGTCACGGATTCCAGGATAGGTCGGATGTTCACCGACAGAGGATGCGGCAGGGCGAACTCGTCAGCGTCGTCAACAGCGGCGATATCTTCGAGGGCGGCGTCGGTTGCCATGGCGTCTATCCCTCAGCGGCTTCGTGCAGCGCGAAAATCCGCCGGCGCACCTCAAACACGAAACCCGGGAGTATCGGGTCGCCGCTGACGGTCTCCGGGTCTTCCAGCGCTTCAACATCCACACCGGGGCGATAGACGTACACCCGGCGACGGTAGGGATCAATCAGCCAGCCCAATTGCGCCCCGTTGGCGATGTATCGTTCCATCTTGCGTTGCAGGGGCGGCAAGCGGTCGGTTTCGGACATTATCTCGCCGACAAAGACCGGGCAGACGGTGACGGTGCGGGGCAAAACGGGCCCGAGCCCCGCTACCTGCTCCGGCGACAGCCAGGACAGGTCCGGCTCGGCGCGCGCGCCGTCGGGCAACCGGACAATCGTGCGCGAACTAAGTATAAGACCGCCGTGTTTCCGGCGCCAAATCATCAAGTCAGTGATGCCCTCCGCTTCGGCGACACCGCTGTGTAAGTTCACCATGGGATTGATTACCAACTCCCCTTTGCCGGTCAGTTCCAGGTAGAAACCGCGCCCTTCATTGGCTTTGGCGAGTTCAATGAACCACTGGTCAATCTCGTCATCGGCAAGTTTGCCGGTCACGGATTCCAGGATAGGCCGGATGTTCACCGACAGGGGATGCGGCAGGGCGAACTCGTCAGCGTCGTCAACAGGGGCAATATCTTTGAGGGCGGCGTCGGTTGCCATGGCGTCTATCCCGCAGCGGCTTCGTGCAGCGCGAAAATCCGCCGGCGCACCTCAAACACGAAACCCGGGAGTATCGGGTCGCCGCTGACGGTCTCCGGGTCTTCCAGCGCTTCAACATCCACACCGGGGCGATAGACGTACACCCGGCGACGGTAGGGATCAATCAGCCAGCCCAATTGCGCCCCGTTGGCGATGTATCGTTCCATCTTGCGTTGCAGGGGCGGCAAGCGGTCGGTGCCGGACATTATTTCTGCGGCGAAGGCGGGGCAGACCGTGATGGCGCCACCATAGGAAACGGGCGGTAGTGCGGCTACCTGCTCCGGTGAGAGCCACAGGGCGTCGGGGCGAATGCGGGAGCCGTCCGGCAGGCGCATGTTGACATTGGCTCCATGCGTTTCACCATTGTTTGCCTCGGTCCAGATGAACAGGCTGACAAAAAGCGCTCCCTCGGCTACGCTACCGTCTCGGTTCACCATAGGATTGATTATCAACTCCCCCTCAGCAGTAAGTTCCAGCGAAAAACCGCGTTCTTCGTTAGCACGGTACAGGTCGACAATCCACTGGTCAATTTCGGCATCGGTAAGTTTGCCGGCCACCGATTCCAGGATGGGCCGGATGTTGACCCACAGCGGATGCGATAGGTCAAATTCGTCTGCGTAGTCAACTGCGACAATATCTTTGACAGCGCCTTCAGTTGTCATAAGGTTTATTCCTGAGTGACGTTATGCAGCGCAAAAATGCGACTGCGCACTTCGAAAACGAACCCCGGCAGCACTGGGTCGCCGCTAATGGTCTCCGGATCGTCCAGCATCTTCACGTCCACGCCGGGTCGATAGACGTACACCTGGCGGCGGTAGGGGTCAATCAGCCAGCCCAATTGCGCCCCGTTGGCGATGTATCGTTCCATCTTGCGTTGCAGGGGCGGCAAGCGGTCGGTGCCGGACATTATTTCGGCGACAAAGGCGGGGCAGACCGTTATGGCTTTGTCGTCGGACACGGGCGGGAGCGCGGCCACCTGTTCCGGCGACAGCCACAGCGCATCGGGTCGTATTCGCGAGCCATCAGGCAGGCGCATATTGGCGTCGGGTCCGCCCGCTTCGCCGCCGTATTCGTCTTCCCAATTGTGCAACGCGCTCGCTAGTCGAAGTTCAGCTCGGAGGCCGCCTCGATTCACCATTGGACTGATTATCAACTCCCCTTCCCCAGTCAGTTCCAGGGTAAAGCCGCGCCCTTCGTTGAGCTCGTGGAACCCGACGAACCATTGGTCAATCTCTTCCTCGGTGAGCTTCCCGGCCACCGATTCCAGGATGGGCCGGATGTTCACCGACAAAGGATGCGGCAGGTCAAAGTAGAAATCATCCGCCTCTGCAATAGAGGCGGCATCTTTGAGACCGACATCGGTTGCCATGGCGTCTATCCCTCAGGGGTGTCGTGCAGCGCAAAAATGCGACTGCGTACCTCAAACACGAAACCCGGCAGTACCGGGTCGCCGCTGACGGTCTCCGGGTCTTCCAGCGCTTCAACATCTACACCGGGGCGATAGACGTACACCCGCCGGCGATAGGGGTCAATCAGCCAGCCCAATTGCGCTCCGTTGGCGATGTAGCGTTCCATCTTGCGTTGCAGGGGCGGCAGCCGGTCGGTACCCGACCGAATTTCTGCGACAAACGCCGGGCAGACCGTTATGGCTTTGTCGTCGGACACGGGCGGGAGCGCGGCCACCTGTTCCGGCGACAGCCACAGCGCATCGGGTCGTATTCGCGAGCCATCAGGCAGGCGCATATTGGCGTCGGGTCCGCCCGCTTCGCCGCCGTATTCGTCTTCCCAATTGTGCAACGCGCTCGCTAGTCGAAGTTCAGCTCGGAGGCCGCCTCGATTCACCATTGGACTGATTATCAACTCCCCTTCCCCAGTCAGTTCCAGGGTAAAGCCGCGCCCTTCGTTGAGCTCGTGGAACCCGACGAACCATTGGTCAATCTCTTCCTCGGTGAGCTTCCCGGCCACCGATTCCAGGATGGGCCGGATGTTCACCCACAGCGGATGCGGCAGGTCGAAATAAAGACCGTCATCGTATGCCAGGAGGGCGGTATCTTTGGCAGCAGCAGCAGTAGCCATAGCGGTTACCCTCGGCTAGTCCAAGTAGCGGTATCCCGGCAACGTCAGGAACTCTACGAACTCGTCCGACAGCACGATTTCGTCCAGCAGCTCCACAGCTTTGTCCAGCGCGCCGGGATTATCCTGGCCCCGTTGCCCGACCAGAGCGGCCGCTTCCTCCGCGCGCACCTGTCGGTACAGCTCAGCGGTGATCGGGCGCCCGTCTTCCAGGTTGGAGCCGTGGTTGATCCACTGCCAGAGTTGAGACCGGGAGATTTCGGCGGTGGCTGCGTCTTCCATCAATCCGTAGATGGCAACGGCGCCGTTGCCGCGGGTCCAGGCGTCGATGTACTGCAACGCCACGCTGACGTTGTTGCGGAGCCCGGCCTCGGTAATTTGGCCTTCGGGCACCGCCAGCAGATCATCCGGCGCGATGCGGACTTCCGGTATAACCGAAAGCTGGTTGTCGGCGGAAAACGTGGACTGGAATACATCCAACACCGGTTCCACGAGACCGGGATGGGCTATCCACGCTCCATCAAAACCCTGATCAGCCTCGCGCTGTTTGTCGGCCCGGACTTGGGCGAAGGCGGCATCGTTGGCCGCCGGGTCATCCCGGCGTGGAATGAATGCGGACATACCGCCCAAAGCGTGCGCGCCGCGGCGATGGCAGGTATTCACCAGCAGTTGCGCGGCAGAGACCAGGAAGTGCGTCGCCATCGTAACCTGAGCCCGGTCGGGGAACACCATGTCGCCCCGCTTGTTGAAAACCTTGATGACACTGAATATGTAGTCCCATCGCCCCAGGTTCAATCCCGCCGGCCGCTCCCGCAGCTCGTACAGTATCTCCTCCATCTCAAAAGCGGCCAGGATGTGCTCAATCAGGACGGTGGGGCTGATCGTTCCCTGCGGAATATCCAGACGTTCCTCGGCATATCTGAAAACGTCGTTCCACAAACGGGCTTCCAGGTGAGACTGCAATTTCGGCAAGTAGTAATAGGGGCCGGTGCCGTGACTCTGCTGGGCGACGTGGTTGTGAAAAACAGTCAGACCAAAATCGAAAAAACTGCCGGCGACGGGTTCCCCGTCAATCAGGATGTGACGCTCCATCAGGTGCAACCCGCGAGGCCGGACGCACAGAGTGGCCAGATTTTCGTTCAGTCGGTATTGTCGGCCGTCAGCGGCTTCGTCGCTGATCGTGCGCCGGTACGCGTCCCGCACGTTCAGTTGTCCGTCCAGGGTGGGCAACCAGGCCGGCGAATGGGCGTCCTCGAAGTCGGTCATATAGACCTGCGCGCCGCAATTCAATGCGTTAATCACCATGCGGCGGTTTGACGACGGTCCGGTGATCTCCACCCGTCGGTTGGTCAGGTCGTCCGGGGCCGGGCGCACCCGCCAGTCGCCTTCCCGAACGTTCCGAGTTTCGGACAGGAAATCCGGCGTAGCGCCGGCGTCGATCTGGGACTGGCGGCGAACTCGCGCCTGCATCAACCGCCGTCGCGTGGCCTCAAAATTGCGATGCAAATCAGCGACGAATTCCAACGCGCCATCAGTGAGGATAGCGCCGTACTGACCGGGAACCGCGCCGAGGATCTGGATGTTGTTATTTTTCATGTCTGCCTATCCTGGTTCTCCAAGTTTCGGGAGTATGTATTTCCTGCCGGCGGTCGCTGCATTCTGAGGTCAAGCATCCCTCGCTGGCATCGAGCGTGTCTCCGGGCCCAACAGGATCAAATGATGGCGTGGTCGAAATTTAGCGCGCTACCCGGCGCGCAATGCAAGCTCGGCCAGGTTCTTCCGACCGGATTCGGTGACGGCCAAGCCCCGCTCCAGACCTTCCTGGTATTTGCGTTGCAGTTCGCGCAGTTGGTAGGAAACCGGCCGCATCCCTTCGGCACGGTGAGCCGCTGTTTCATCCAATGTTTCGTAAGCCTGATCCAGTGACCAATAGAACGACAGCAGCCAGGAAAGTTCCCGCTCGTTGCTGGGCGACGGTACATCGCTGATATCCAGGATGGTGTTGACCACTTTGGTGTACCGCAGAATTCCGGCTTTGTCCTGCTGGTCCCGGCCGTAATAACGACGGTGCATCAACTCGGCTACTCGGTCGGCGTAGTCTTCCTCCCCATAGATGTTGACCGGCAGCCACTTCTCGCGCAGGTCAACTACCTCGTTGCCATCCGCGTCCAGGATCGCCACCGCCACTTCCGAGCGGAGTATCCCATCGTATTCGAAATTGACCGCGTTACGGAGCAACGCCTCCTGCAGCATCATCGTCAATTCACGGGGTATATTCAAATATCGTGAACCGGAAGCTTCCTCGTTGCTGTCGGCGCCCACCCCGCCGGTATTGAAGGCGTAGTACTCCTGTGGCATCCCCCCCCACGCCAGTTGTTGGAGCACATGGTAAAGCAGGTTGGCATTCTCATCCTCAAGGCCGATGATAAACGGGTCGGAGAAATACTCGACGTAGGGACGGCCAATGGCGCCGATAGCCGCTCCCATCTGGACCGCTTCACCGTACATCAGCACGCGGATGTATTGCTCCAGGCTCAGGCGGCGCAGGGGAGGTATGACTGTGTTCTGGCGCATTACCTCTTGCCAGAATACGCGGTCCGTGCTCTCCATCGGCACGTGGACCGAATCGGCGAGGCGCCCCTCGGTGATTTTGGAAATCAATCCGGCGGCTCCTTTTCGCTGCAATAAGCCGCGCCGCGACAATATCATCCGCATATTGCGGACCGGATTTTCCAGGTAGTTGGGTTCCTGACTATTCACGTGAACCGGGACGTTTTCCAGGGTTTCGTCGGGAGACGTCACGCCGGGAGCGCCCCGCAGGACGTCGTAAGTGATGGGGTCGTCCTCTCGAGTCAATCCGAAGGGAACGGCATAGAAGTTGTTCTCCGTGCCGTCGATGGCGTGGGAAATCATGGCGCGCCGCCCGCCCCGGTTGCTCGCAACGGGGTCTGCCAAGGGCTGTAGCAGCACGATGTCATCGTTCATCGGATAGACCCCTTCTTCGGGGTCGGTGGGCAGATTCAACACGCCGGCCAACTCGCTGTTCGCCAACTCAACCATGATGGTCAGCGTGCTTTTCCCGTGCAGCGACGGGCCGACCGTGACCAGAGCGGTGTTGGCGAGTTCCCCATCGAGCTTCCGAACCCGAGCCATACTTAATGCGGCCTGCACCGCCAACCCGTTTTTCTGCTTTACCTGGTGCATGGCAATGGAGAGCGGACCCATCTTGTGTTCGCCCACGTAGTCGAAGCCGAAATGGAGCGAAAGACCCCGTGTCGGCGCTTTGAAAACCAGCTGGGTGATGCCGGCGTCGCGCAATCGCGTCTTCAAACCCTCGTCGAGGTCTAAGTCGTCCATCCAGTGGGGAACTGACACCTCAAGAATATTCGGCGGTTCCTGCCATTGCTCCTGAGGCAGATCGAAAGTGAGCCGGCGCCACATATAGGGAGCCTGCATATATCGCGTGCCGAAAAGCAGTTGCCGCGCGTGAAAAGAGCGACCGGGCGCGTCGCAAATCTGCCGGTCGGTTTGTACGATGTCCTCGCCGGCCGCGAAGCTAGTCTCCATCTTGTCGCAGACTCGATGGAAGATTTCGGTGAAGAGTTGCTGATTATCCCCGGAGAACGCTAAAGCGTCTCGGTTGCGCGTGAATCCTTCCACGAAGTATTGCGTCAAGTCTGGCCGCCGCACCACTCCCAGTTGGCTGAAAAACGCCAGACCCCCGTTGTCCAGGCGAAACACAGTTTCAGGCCATACCTTGCTGGCGGCGCGGCCGGCAGCGTTGGCTGCGACGGCCTCGGCTTCAAGAGCCGCGGCTTCGGCCAACAGTTCGGCCTGCCGCCCCGACGGAAGATCCTGGAAAATGGGCATCTTTCCCACTATCCACTCCTCCGATGGGTTGTACAGCGGGCTGTCAGCCCTTTGTCCTTTCCGTGCAATGGCACAGAGCCGGGTCAGCGCCGCTTCAAAGTCGGGGATGATTGCGGGGCCGGTCAGCGGCGACGTGGCTTCTGGCCGGCCGGCGGGCTTGGAGGTAGGGCTAGTCAATGTATCTCCCCCCGTGGCTGGGTAAAATGAGCGCGGCGGTTCGGGCTGGCTACCGCCGCGTACCCGATCAACTACTCAACATAACGGTCGGCGGTATAACGGCGACGAGGAACGACATCGCGGCGCTCCAGTCAGAGGCCAACGACGTCAGGTTCGAAGTGCGCTACGTGGCAAATATGCTACCCCGAACCGTCGGTACTGTCAAAAATCGGGCGCGCGATTTTGGACTCCTTACCGCCGCTCCAGGAACATGGGCATCCCGCCTTTGGGACGCAGCGAGACCAGCGGCGTCAATTCGATCCGATGGCTTGGGTCGTGCCGCATCGCCCACTTCTGCCCAAGGGTCGCCAATACCAGCATGGCCTCCATCCACGCGAATCCTTCCCCGATACAGAGTCGCGGGCCGCCTCCGAAGGGGTAGTAGGCGAATCGTGGCAGGCCCTCGCGGAACTCGGGAGTCCACCGGTCGGGACAAAACTCCAGCGGATCGTCGTACCATCGCGGATCCCTTTGAACAATCAACTGGGGCGCGACCAGGGCCGCGCCGGCTGGAATGTGGTATCCGCCCAGCGTGATGGGTTCAAAGGTCATCCGGCCCGTGGACCAAATAGGCGGGTACAGCCGCATCGACTCGGTGAGTACCCGTTCGGTAAAGGCCAACTTGGGCAAGTCGTCCGGCGTCGGCGGTCTGCTTCCCAATACGTCATCCAGTTCGGCGTGGAATCGAGCCTGCATATCGGGATGGGCAGCCAGGAGATACCAGGTCCAGGTTAGCGCTACGGCGGTGGTTTCGTGGCCGGCGGCAAAGAGGGTGATCGCTTCGTCCCGAACCTGCTGATCGGTCATCACGGCGTCGGCGGGATTATCGGCTTCTTCATCCCGCACATTCAATAGCATAGACAACAGGTCGTTGCCCTCAAGCCCGGAGCGGCGGCGCTCCTCAATAAGACCATAGGTCGTTTCGTCCAGGTAGGCCAACCCCCGCTTGAAACGGCGTGTGAACGGTAGCGGCAGGCGGTGGAACAATCGACGCAAGGCCGGTGGCTGATTGTCCCGCGCCTTTATGTAGTCGTTGCTGAGTTCGAAAGCGGCGCCGATGCGTCGCACCGTGTCGGCCAGTTCCAGGCCGAACAGCGTCTTAACGACGATGTGCAAGGTCAGTTCGCTCATTTCCCCGGCCAGGTCAACCCTGGCTCCGTCGTGCCAGTTCGCCTCATGCCGCTGGGTGAAATCGGTCATTGTCTCGGCATAAGCGGCGATGCGACGGTGGTGGAACTGGGGCTGCATCAAGCGACGCTGGCGCAAGTGCAGCGGGCCATCCGATGTGACCAACCCATAGCCCATCAGGTATTGCAGGGTCTCGGTGCCTCGTCCGCGACCCACTCTCCGGTGGTTGGCAACGAAAAGTTCCTGCACCAGTTCCGGGTGGTTGACCAGGTACACGAGGGTCGGTTTCACTGACAGCGTGACCAGATCGCCATAAGCGGCGGCCCCGTGAAGGAAACCCAGCAAGTTGAACACGTACTGGAACGACTGGCCCACGATAGGCAATTCGGATGGACCGGGCGGCAGGGTTGCGCGGTCAACCACTGGCCTGGGCGGCCGGGGTACGGTGTATGTGGCCATATGTTTGCCTCAATGCGTGATGCGCGATTGTCCCCTTGCGTTCCCAGGCTTAATGATAGCAGGCTCCGCCATGCTGTTTGCTGGGCGGCACGTCCCGCACGGGGTTAGTGTTGAAAAACCCGCCCGGTTTCAGGCTGGATCGACCTCCGCGGGGTTCCGTTCCCGATTGTCCGGACGAAAATACCGGCGATTCGGACGGTAACAGCGTACCGCTTCCGGGTCAACCGAAGGGGCACCGGTAGCAGGGCAACCGCATCATCAGGGAAAGGGCGGTCGTCGCCGGTGGCGTTGACCGGCCTGCTTTTGCTTACCGTAAGTGTCCTGGCGTCAGCATTCGCTCCCAACATTGCGGTGTTGCTGGTCCTTAAGAATGCTCACCGGTTTGGGCGGGGGTACGCGCTACCGCCCAATGCCGTGGGTGTCTTGTCGGGCGCGCCGGACCGGCCGCCGTCTTGACAACCGGGTTGCCCAATTTACAATTGTCAGCAGTTTCCTACTGAAATCAAACAAAGGAGAAATTGCCATGCCGTTCTATACCAGAGGCGACGTCACCATTCACTATGAGGATGTCGGGTCAGGGTTTCCACTCCTGGCGACCCCGGGCGGGGGACTGAATTCCATAATGAGTGGTTGGCCCAGACAAGTCTTCAACGCCATGGATGAATTCAAGGATGACTTCCGCTGCATCACCATGGACCAGCGCAACGCCAACGGCGGACAGTCCACGGGCCCGGTTCAGGTGGAAGACCCCTGGGGCGCTTTTGCTGACGACCAGCTGGGGTTGATGGATCACCTGGGAATTGACAAGTTCGGTTTCATCGGATTCTGCATCGGCGGGCCTTTCGCCATGACGCTGGCTAAACGCGCGCCGGACCGGGTTGTCGCCGCCGTGCTCTGCCAGCCGGTTGGACACGCCAGGCAAACCCCGGACGCCATGTACGATTCCGGCCGCGACGTCTGGGGTCCCGAGTTGATTGCCGGTCGTCCGGATTTAACCCCGGCAGTCGTAGAGCAATACCTCCACAACCTCTACCGAATCCAGCCGGACTTTGTGTACAGCGTGTCCCGGGACTTCGCTCGCTCGTGCCAGACCCCGTTGCTGGTCATGCCCGACGATACGCCCTCTCACTCCCTCGAAGCGGCTATGGAATTGGCCGAAATCGCGCCCAATGCCCAGGCGACCGTGTATCCCTGGAAGGAAGATCCGGACCTAAAGGCCCAGACGATCAACCAGGTGCGCGACTTCCTGCGGGCGCATGCGCCGGCCACAGCGGCCCGCTGAAACGCGCTGAAAAACCAGGGAGCGGCATCGCCGAACCGCGATGCCGCTCCGTAAAACCCGGATGCGCTGCGGGTAAGACCGGAACCGCTTTCGTCAGTAGAGGTGGCAAGCCACCCGGTGGCCGGGCGATACCTCCTTGTCCACAGGCGCTTCTTCGGAACACTGGGGCATTGCAAAGGGACAGCGCGGGTGGAAACGGCACCCCGTCGGCGGGTTGATGGGCGACGGCACCTCGCCCTGGAGCACGATATCTTCGCGGATCAGGTCGGGGTGCGATGGCAGCGCCGCCGAGAACAGCGCTTTGGTATAGGGGTGCAGGGCGTTGTTGTACAGTTCCTCGGTCTCGGCAAACTCAACGATCTGGCCGAGGTACATAACCGCCGTCTGGTGGGCCATGTAGCGGACCGTCGCCAGGTTGTGAGCGATTAGCAGGTAACTGACGTTGTACTGCTCCTGCAGGTCCTTCAGCAGGTTCATCACCTGGGCGCGAATCGACACGTCCAAGGCGGAAACCGGCTCGTCGAGCACGATCAACTTGGGATACGACACCAGGGCCGAAGCCACCGCGATGCGCTGCCGTTGTCCGCCGCTGAACTCGTGGGGATAGTTGTTGGCCTGCTGCGAATGCAGACCGACCTGGGCCAGCACTTCCGCCACCCGGTCATTTTTCTCCTGGGTGGTGACGTTTCGGTTCACTACCAGGGGTTCCGAAACGATATCCCGGACCCTCATGCGCGGGCTGAGCGAGGACCACGGGTCCTGGAAAACGGCTTGGACGGTAGTCCGATACTCCTGGAGTTGGGCCCCGCGGAAGGTGTTGATGTCCTCGCCTTCAAGCAGGATTTCACCTTCAGTCGGGCGTTCCAGGCGCAGCAGAAGCTTGCTGGTCGTCGTTTTTCCGCAACCCGATTCTCCCACCAGGCCCAGGGTCTCGCCCTGTTTGATGGTAAAGGAGATCCCGTCCACCGCCTGCACGTAGCCGATGGTCTTCATCATTATGAGGCCCTTGGTGACCGGGAAGTATTTTTTCAACCCGCTGACCTCGAGCAGCGTATCATTGGTGGCGACTGCCATGATTGACGCGACCTCCTCTATCTGGTTTCAAAGTTGAAGTAGCCGGAGCGCCCTTAGCCGCTGGTGCCAGTGGGAGCGACGAACTCGGCGATGGGCGTCCCCTCCCAGTCGGAACCCAGGGCCCAGCAGTCGGCGTAGTGCCCTTCATCCAACTGGACAGACGACGGATAAGCGTTGATGCACTTGTCTGTGGCATACTCGCACCTGGGGGCGAACCGGCAGCCTTCGGGAAGGTTGGAAAGCAACGGCGGCTGCCCTTCAATAGAGTAGAGCCGGTCCACCCGCTCCTCCAGTTTGGGCACCGAGTTGATCAATGCCTGGGTGTAGGGATGCGCCGGACGGCTGAAGATGTCGCGCACGTCACCCTGCTCAATGATGCGTCCGGCGTACATCACCGCCACGCGGTCGCACATGCGAGCGACCACGCCAAAGTCGTGGGTGATGAAGATGATGGCCAGTCCGGTCTCCGCCTGGATTTCCTTCAGGAGCCGCAGGTACTGCAATTGAATGGTGACGTCCAGCGCGGTGGTCGGCTCGTCGGCGATGATGATCCCCGGCTCGCAGGACATGGCGATGGCCCCGACGACGCGCTGCTTCATGCCGCCGGACATCTGGTGCGGGTAGTCTTCCAGGCGACGCTCGGGCGCGGCCACGTTGACCTTGCGCAAAGCGTCAACGGCGCGGCCCAGCATCGAGCTCTTGTTTTCCTTATGGGCGATGCCCAGCGCCTCCCGCAGTTGGTTCCCGATGGTGAACACCGGATTGAGCGAGGTCTGCGGGTCCTGCAAAATCATGGAGATTTGACGGCCGCGCACGTCCCGCATTTCGTCTTCGCTCTTCTGCAGGATGTCCTCGCCGTTGAGAACGATCGCGCCTTCCACGATACGGCCGGCCGGTTTGGGCACCAGGCGCAGCAGCGACAGGGCGGTCATGGTCTTGCCACAACCCGATTCGCCCACGATACCGAGCGTCTCGCCTTTCTTCAGGTTGAAGGTTATGCCGTCAACAGCTTTCACCACGGCGGCGCGGGTGAAAATGTAGGTTTTGAGGTCGCTGACCTCGAGAATGGTGTCGGTTGCGGTCTGTACAGCTGTCATGGCCTAAATGTTCCTCAGTTTCGGGTCGAGTCGGTCTCTCAGCCAGTCGCCCAGCAGGTTCATGGACAGTACGGTGAGCACAATCGCCAGACAGGGAAACAGGAAGATCCACCATGCCGTGGTAATCAGGTCTCTGCCATCTGCCACCATAACGCCCCAAGCCGGGGTCGGCGCGGGTATGCCGGCGCCCAGGAAACTCAGGGTCGACTCCAGGATTATAACGTGTCCCACCTCCAACGTGGCTAATACTACCACTGTATTGACCAAATTGGGAAAAATGTGGCGCATCATGATCCGCGCGTTGGACGCGCCGGATACGCGGGCCCGGTCAATGAAGTCCTGCTGCTTGATGGCTAACGCCTCTCCGCGGACGACGCGGGCGTACCTGGCCCACAATAGCACTGCGATTACCACGATCACCGTCGCGAAACCGGCGCCGATGGCGGCGACCAGCACCAGCGCCAACAGGATGGTAGGGAACGCCAGCTTGATGTCAACGATGCGCATGATGATGGAGTCCGTTTTCCCGCCGCGATACGCAGCAAGCATACCCAGCAGCGTCCCCAGCCCTCCTCCCAGCAGGATGGCGAGGCTGGATACCAACAACGAAACCCGGGCGCCGTGCATGATCCGGCTCAGGATGTCCCGGCCCTGTTTGTCAGTGCCCAATGGATAGTTCATTGAGCCGCCTTGCTGCGCCTGAAATCGAATCGTGTCGCCGGCATTGACCGCGCCGTCTTCTCCGCCGGTGAGAAAGGTCGCTTCTCCTCGTTCAATCTTCCGCCGCGCGTTGGTCAGGCCGATTTCAACGTCCAGGCGGCTGCGGTCGGCGCGCTCCACCACCGTCCGCTCTTCAAAGCTCTCCGAAACCCAGAAGGGCGGCAGTTTGGCGTCGTTCAGCTCACCGATGCGATGACTGTGCGGAGCCAGTTGGTTGGCGAACATCGCCGGCACCACCAGCAACACGACCAGAACCGCTATCGGTATGAGTGGAAGCTGGCGTATCGCCCTGAAGCCGGCGCCGATGCGGCCGGACGGACGCGGGGTTGCCGGCGCTGCGAGGTCCGGTGTTGTTACCGCTGCCATTTAGTACCTCAATCGATGTTGCGATTCTGCCGCGATTATATCCCCCCCAACGGAATCAGGAATACCTGATCCGCGGGTCAATGTACGCGTAGAGCACGTCCACCATGATGTTGATGACCACGAACGCCGCTGCGAACAGCAGCACCACCGCCTGCACTACCACGTAGTCGCGGAACAGGATCGCGTCAATTACCAACGCTCCCAGCCCAGGCCAGGCGAAGACGGTCTCAATTACCACCGAGCCGGTGATTAAGACCGCGCCAATTAACCCGAAATAGGTCAACGGCACAATCAAGGCGTTGCGGAAGCAATGTTTCCAGATCACTTTCCACTCAGCCACGCCTTTGATACGCGCCAGCTTGACGTACTCGGTGTCCAGAACCTCCAGCATCGATGATCTGGTCAGGCGCATCAACGCCGCCACGTTGTAGTAACCCAGGGCCACTGCCGGCAGGATCATATACTCTATCCCGCCGCTCCCGGAGGTGGGAAATACGTTCAGCTGCACCGCGAATATCCACATCAATATCAACCCCACCGCGAAGGATGGCGCCGATTGCCCCAGGATGGCGAACAGCTTTCCGCCGTAGTCGAAGGGCGTATCTTTCTTGATGGCTACCAGAACCCCAATTGGGAAGGCGATTGCCCCGCTCACCACCAAGGCTAAAGCCGACAGTTTGATAGTGTTGGGAAGACGCTCCATGATCAGCTCGACGGCGGTGGCATTCGGCCACGCCAAGGCTTCCCCCATGTCGCCCTGGAACAATTTGCCCAGGTACAGCAGGTACTGCATATGGAGCGGTTTATCCAGCCCCCATTCTTCTTTGGTCAGCTGAATCTGTTCTTCGGAGGCTTCTTCCGGCAAAAGCACGTTGAGCGGATCGCCGGACACGCGGGCCAGCGCAAAGGTGACAGTGCTGATGACGAAAATCGCCAGGATGCCCTGGGCGATCCGCCTGAGGATGTATCTCTGCATCATCCCTCCCTGGGCTGGCTACTGAATTGACCAAGCATCCTGCGGCAGCGCGCTTGGACTGCAACGCTGCCGCAGGAAACCAAAGCTGGGGCCGTCAACTCGGGAAACCCCGAACGTCAGTAACGCGCGCCCTTGATGTGCTCGAGGTCAGTGAACTGACCGCCGTAGGGCCCCAGGTAGATATATTCCTCCACCACTTCGGGATCAATCACCACTTGAACCGACAGCGTATGCAGTGGAATGGACGCCACTTCGTAGAATAGTTCGTCGGATACGGCGTGCCAGTAGCCCAACTGCTCCTCGAAGTTCAGGGAGTTCAGGGCGTTGAAGGTGTTCTGCCAGGCCGTGTCGCTGACGTAGAAACGCATGAACCGCTCCGGGCTGTACGCGAAGTGTACGGTCGGATGCGGCGGTTCGGCATAGCCCCGGAAGGGGTACACGCAGCAGTTGGTCGTAGCGCCGCGGTATTCCTGTCGCCAAGCGGAAAACTCCATCTCGCGGATCTCCGTCTCCAGCCCGATGTTCTCCCACATCGCGGCGATGGCCACTACGTAGTCCTTCATTTCGGGCAGACCGCTCATGGTGTAGCTGATGATCGGCACGTGGAACCCGTTGGGGTAACCTGCTTCGGTCAGCAGCTCCCGGGCTGCCTCGGGGTCGTAGCCGTAGAGATCTTCCCACCGGTCTTCCCAATCCGGGTTGTAGCCGGCGTATTCACCGCCGAAGGCTTCCGCGCTGGGAATCAGGCCGGCCACGCGACCCTCGGCCCCCTGTCCATCGAAGATGTTCTCGCGGATGGCGTCCCGGTCGATGGCCTTGTTCATCGCCTGGCGAACCAGCTTGCCGGTTTCGCCGGGCGCGGCCCAGGGAACAGTGGGATCGTAGGACGCGGCGGAGTATGGATCAAACGCCGGTCCTTCTTTGGTCGAGTAGTAGAGGCCGCCAAACACCATCATGCTGTTCACGGCCACTACCTGACTCTCGGCGATGTCCAGGCCGGCATCCAGGGCCTGGCCCACCAATGCGCGGTCGATGGTGGCGAGGTGCGCTTCACGCGCCAACATGGCGGCCAGCCGGGTGGACGCCTCTTCAATGATCTTGATTTCAATGCTGTCCCAGTCCGGGTCAACTCGATAGTGGTCGCCGGGGGCCCGTTCCCAAAGCCAACCGATGCCTTTCTCAAAGTTGGCGAACTGGTACGGCCCCAGGCGCGCCGGACCTTCTTCCAGCAACGTATCTTCCCCGGCGGAGCAGAATCCGTCCAGGTGGGCGGCAACTTCGAAGGTTTCGTAGTCGGCCTCGCCGCTGGGACACCCGGTGTCCCACTGGGACTTGCTGGTGATGGGGAGGCCGCGGTAACCGGAAATCCAGTAGTCGAAGATCAACTCAGGGCGAGCGCCCATGGTGATGTTTATTTCGTGGTCACTGATGACTTCCGGTATCGCTTGTGGGTTGGTGCGGAAGTAGTCGGAGTAGGACGCGCCGCAGGTCGGGTTGGTGTAGTAATTCAGTGAATTGACCACGTCGTGCGCAGTGAACTCGCCGTATCCGAAGTGGAAGTTGACGCCCTCGCGCAGCTTGAAGTTCCAGGTTCGTCCGTCGTCGCTCACGCTCCAGTCGGTGGACAGCTGCGGCACCAACGCGCCGGTGTAACGGTCGGCGTCCAGCATGAACTCGTGGGACGGCCGGTGCTGGCTGGTCGCGCTGCCCGTAACGTCGCAGTCCATGATGCCCTGGCGGGTCTGCTGCGAGAACAGGAACACCAGGTCCTTGGTTTTGAGCTCCCCGGCGCGGGCTTCCGCTTCAGGCGTAGGCGTCGCTTCGGCCACCGGTGTGGATGCCACGAAAGACGGTCTGGTGGGGGCTGACGTGGCCGGTGGCGGCGCCTGGGTGGCGGCCGCGGGCGCGGCGGGCGCTGCCGCCGGCGCTTCTGTGGCCGCCGCTGGCTGTTGTGCGGCCGCAGCGGGAGCCTCGGTGGCGGCCGGCGCGGAAGCCTCCTCGGCGCCTCCGCAGGCCACCGCGAACAGCGCTGCCACCAGCGCCAGCGCGGTCACGATCGTTGACAATCTGGTTTTGATACGGCGGGTCATGCAATCCTCCGGAGTTGAGACGAGTGTAGCTTTTACCAATGGATGGGCTAGGGGCTCGGCTAGACGTTCCTCAGCTTGGGGTCAAGCCGGTCGCGGAGCCAGTCGCCCAACAAGTTCATGGAGAGCACCGTAAGCACGATGGCCAGGCAGGGGAAGAGGAATATCCACCAGGAACTGGTGATGACCTCTCGACCATCGGCGGCCATCAGGCCCCAGGCCGGTTGAGGCCGCGGTATTCCCGCCCCGAGGAAGCTAAGTGTCGCTTCTAGGATGATGACGTGCCCAACTTCGAGCGTTGCCAGAACGATTACGGTGTTGAACACGTTGGGGAAAATGTGCCGCAGCATAATCCTCAGATTGGAAGCGCCGGACACGCGAGCGCGATCAATGAAATCGCGTTCCTTGATGGTCAATGCCTCGCCGCGAACCACCCGAGCGTAGCGTGCCCACAGGAGCAGGGCGATCACAATGACTACAGTGCTGAAGCCCGATCCAATCGCTACTACCAGCGTGAGGGCCAGCAGGATTGATGGGAATGCCAGTTTGATGTCCACAATCCGCATCAAGATTGAGTCCACCAGGCCGCCTTTGAACGCGGCCAGCATGCCCAACGCGGTTCCCAGGAAACCGCCCACCATGATGGCGAGACAAGATACCGCCAGTGATATGCGCGCGCCGTGCATGAGTCGGCTCAACACGTCGCGGCCTTGCTTGTCGGTGCCGAAGGGGTATTCCCAACTGCCGCCCGGCTCGACGCGCACCATAGTTTCGCCGATGTCCGGCTGGCCGTTGCCGTTGGTGTCGATCAGGGTTCCGGCGCCGCTGTCGATGTTGCGGCGGGCGTTGTTGAGACTGACCTCGGCGTTATTGTCCCTGGCGCGCTGGACAATGACCCGCACATTTTCGCGGTCGGGCACCCATGCCGGAGGCTCCAGCACCCGTTCCAGGTCGCCAAGCAGATGGTCGTGCGGCGCCAGCAGGTCGGCGAAGATTGCCGGTATCACCAGCAAGATAATCAGTATGAACGATGGCAGTATTGGGAACCGACGGATCTCGCGCCATGCCTTGGCGCCGAAGGGTTCTGTTGCCGGGGCCGCAAGGGCGCCACCCACCTGCGCGTCCGGAGCGGTTGTCTGTACGGCCATAAGTCTTTATCCCTCCCGCTACGCCTATCCGTATCGGATGCGCGGGTCAACGTACGCGTACGTGACGTCGGTGATGATGTTGATTGCCACGTACAGCAAGGCGAACAGCATTACCACAGCTTGCACCGTGATGTGATCTTTGGAGTTGATGGCCTCGATCACCATGAGACCCAGGCCGGGCCAGGCAAACACCGTTTCGATCACCACCGAACCGGTAATCAATATGGCAAAGATCAGGCTGAAATACGTCAGCGGGCCAATCAGGGCGTTGCGGAAACAGTGCTTCCAGATAATCTTCCATTCGGGAATGCCCTTGATGCGGGCCAGCTTGACGTACTCGGTATCTAGTACGTCAAGCATTGATGATCGGGTCAACCGCATGATGGCCGCTACGTTGTAGTAGCCCAGCGCAAAGCCGGGCAGCAACAAATGCTTCACCCCGCCTTTGCCGGAGGTAGGTAGCCAGCCCAGCTGAACCGCGAAAACCCACATCAGGATCAGCCCCACCGCAAAGGTTGGAGCTGACTGTCCTAATATGGCGAACATTTTGCCGCTGGTATCAAACCAGGAATCCTTTTTGACCGCCGATAACACCCCAATGGGAAAAGCGATCACGCCGGTGACAACTAGAGCAAAGGCCGAAAGTTGCAGAGTTGCGGGCAACCGTTCAAGGATGAGTTCCGCAACCGGACGGTCCCACTTGAACGAAGTGCCCAGATCACCAGTCAGCAGCCGTCTCATGTAAGTCAAGTACTGGACGTGCAACGGCTCGTCCAGCCCCCACTGTTTTCGTAGCAGTTCGATCTGCTCTTTGCCCGACTCGTCGTCCAGGATAGCGGCCAGCGGGTCGCCGGCGATCCGCGACAACGAAAAGACAATCAGGCTGATGGCGAAGACCGCCAGCAAACCTTGTAATAACCTCAGAACTATGAAGCGTTGCATGGCGCCTGTTCTCGACTAGTAGGGTGGGAAGCGTCCACCGTTTTAGGGCAACCCCGACGCTGCGAGGATCAGTTTCGAAACGCCGGGGTTTGCACACGGGGGTGTTCGGATTCGTCTATTCCCGCACGCCTTTGACGTATTCGAGATAGACGTAGTTTCCGTTGTTAGGACCGAGGAAAATGTACTCGGCTACCACGTTGGGGTCCACTACCGCGCTGACGGGCAGCGTCCAGCCGGGGATGGTGCCGGCTGCATAGAATATTTCGTCGGATACTTTCTGCCAGTCGGCGGTAGCGTCAGCCTCGTTCAAGGCCCGCAGGGCTTTGTTCTTGTTCTCCTGGATGTCATCGCTGCTGTACGCCCGGAAGAACCGCTCCGCGCTGAAGTAGAAGTGGACGCGAGTGTCGATGGGCGCGGCGGGACCACGGAAAGGATACACGCAGCAGTCGGTGTTCAATCCGCGATATTCATTTCGCCAGTTGGAGAACTCAATGGGGTCAAGCTGGGGATCGAGACCGATCTCGGTCCAGAACTTGGCCATGGCTTCCATCATGTCCGGCATCTCCGGCACGCCGCTTAGCGGGAACACCGGAATGCGGAACGAGAACCCGTTGGGGTATCCGGCCTCGGCTAGTAACTCTTTGGCCTTTTCGGGGTCATAGCCGTACAACTCATCCCAACTGTCTTCCCAGGCCGGGTTGTAGCCGCCGGGGAAATCGGGAACCAGCGTCGCCACCCACTGCCTTCCGCCGGCGCCCTTGAAGATGGCGCCATTGATCTGGTCCCGGTCAAGGGCTTTATTCATCGCCATCCGAACCAGTTTGCCGCTTTCACCAGGGTCGTTCCAAGGATGCATCTCATCACGGGCGGCCACGATGTCGTAGGCTTCCCGGTCGGATGCTTGCTGTTCAGCGGAAGCGCTGGCGTCGATGCCTTTTGCGCCCGTGGCAAAGTACATCCCACCAAAGATGGCAAACGTAGTCTGCGCCGTTACGGAACTGTCGAACACTTCCAGTCCGTCGTCAATGGCATCCTGCAACAAGGCGCGGTTGATGGCGGCGATGTGTCCCTCGCGGGCCTGCATGATGGCGAGGCGGGTGGCCGGCTCGCGCACGTCCTTGATTTCGATTTCAGCGAAATCTGGGTTCACGCGCCAGTGATCATAATCGACACGAGACCACTCCCAGCCGACGCCTTCCTCGAAGCTGACGTACTCGTAAGGCCCAGTGCGAGCCGATTTCTCATACACGGCGTCTCGGCTGGCCTTGCAGTACCCCAACGGATCCCCGGCCTCGGTAGTCCCGAAGTCGGACTCACCATTGGGGCAGGCTTGGTTCCACTGGGCGACGCTGCTGATGGGAACGCCACGGTAGCCGGAGAACCAGTAGATGAAGTCCACGGCTGGCCGCTTTTCCATGTGGATGTTGACCTCGTAGTCGTTGACGATTTCAACGTCGCCGCCGGGGTCGCTGCGGAAGTAGTCCGAGTAGGATGCACGGCACTCAGGGTTGGTGTAATACGCTAGGGAATGCTTGACGTCCCGAGCGGTGAATTCGCCCCAATCGTCGTGCCACCGAACGCCTTGACGGAGTTTGAAGTTCCATGTCCTGCCGTCCGGGGTAATGCTCCATTCAGTGGCGAGCATGGGTTCATAGGAACCGTCGAACCGGCTGGCGTCGACCATGAATTCGTTGGACATCCGATAGTTCACGACGCCGGAACCAGTGACTTCGCAGTCCAGCATGGACTCCAGCGAGGGCGGGTCCAGCACAGCGATCAACCGGTCGGTGACCAATTCGCCCTCGGTCTGAGGCGCCAAAGTAGGTCGCGGAGTGGCTTGAAGTACCGAAGCGCGCTGGGTCGGCGTCGGCGCCAGAGTAGCCCCCTGGGGCACCGGCGTGTTGGTGGCGGATGCTTGTGGCGGCGCTTCCGTAGCGGCCGGTTGGGCCGGCGCCGCCGCGGCGGTGGCGGCCGGTTGGGCCGGGGCCGGCGCCGATTGTTCTGCCGCCCCACCACAGCCCACTATAACGACCGTAGTGACCAACGCCGCCAGGAACGCGGCTACTGGCAATTTCAAGTACCGTCGGTGATCCATATGGGTCCTCCAGGATGAAGTTCACGGTGTCAAGAATGACTGTACGCAGGTTTTGTGGAATCCAACTGCGCGGATAGCGGGGGCAATATAGGCAACATCGTTAGCATAGTCAAATCTGACGTTTCCGCTCCTGGTGTACGAAACCTTGAAATCAATGGGATAAATATGCCTGAATTCGTAAAATATTGATGGATATTCGTTGCGAGAGGCATTTTGGCTGACGATTTAATAATAAATTTACATTAGACCTGCAAATATCTAATATTCCGCTCCTCAATGTATCGCATTTTCTGATAAGAGAGTGGCCGCGCGAACCGCGCGGCCACCAAACGCCCCCTCGGGAATGGTGGCTTTCAGAAAACGGCGCCGGCGATGCGCTCAATCTCGTCCAGCGCTGTAGAGCTGGTAGTGTCGGGCAGGCGGATGATCACCCGGTTGGCGCCGGCCTCCTCAAAACGGCCGATCAGTTCCCGGTCGGCCGGCTGACCGAACACCGTGATGTTGATGGTTGACGGGTCCCGGCCCGACGCATCGGCCAGCTCGTCGATGGCGGCCCGGCCGGCGGCAATCTGTTCCGGGCTGGCGGCGGTCGGCATCCAGCCGTCACCCCAACGGGCCACGCGGCGGAACACGTTGCGGGCGTTGCCGCCCAGGATCACCGGCGGGCCGCCCTCCTGTGCCGGCTTGGGGTTGCACTGGACCGGCGGGAAGTCATAGTAACGACCGTGATACTCAGCCGCGTCCTGGGTCCACAGGGCCCGCATCACCTCGATGGCCTCCTGGGCCTGAGTCCAGCGATGGTCGAAATCGCCGCCCATGATTTCCGTCTCCTCCCGCAGCCAGCCCGTGCCGATGCCCAGGATGAACCGCCCCCCGGAGAAACGGTCCAGGCTCGAGATCGCGCCCGCTAGTACCAGGGGATTGCGCTCCGGTATCAGGGTGATCCCCGTGCCGAGTTTGATATTCGTGGTCACCGCGGAGGCCCGGGCCAGACCAATGTAAGGGTCGGCCATGTCGCTCATGTAGTCGGGTATGGAACCGTCGGGCGCCCCGGGATATTTTGAAGCCGGGTTCACCGGCATCACCGGATGCTCTGGCAGCCAGATGGACTCGAACCCCATGGCCTCCGCTTTGACCGCGATGTCAGCCACGTCGATTGAGTTGGTGGAGATTGACATATTCAAGCCGATGTCCATACGAGCCTCCGCCTGGGGACGCAAAGTTACTGCTCCAATCTGTCCGGGATAATAGCACGGGGCCTGCGGGCGGTCTATGCCGGCCCGCCGATTTGGTGATGTTATACTTGCCACGGCTACCGCGCCGCAATTATCCCGGAGCCGCCATCGAGGGTTCTTAAGATGCCACTGTACATAATGCTTGCCAATCTCACCGGCCGCGGCCGGCGCATGAGCCGGCAAAATCCCGATCTGCTGAGCGAGGCCGCTTCCGAAGTTGAGACGCCTACCAGCAAAATCCTTACGCAATACGCCGTCCTTGGCCAGCACGACTTTGTGATAATCACGGAGGCCGCGGACAACGACGCCGCTGCCCGGCTTTCGCTGGAAATGGGAGTGCGCGCCGGCCTGAATATCGAAACTCTGCCCGCAATGCCCATCGGCGTCCTGTCCGATGAGGAGCACATTAGCATCCTGCGCGATGCTGCGGTGGCCCTTGCGCTTCCCAACGGACCGGACGAAAGCGACAGCGGCGACGAGTGGCGCCTGCCGGACGAGCCCGACTAACTGCATCGTCTCGCCAAAATCAGGGGAAATGCCATGACCGGTTCGCGACCGCCCACCGTTATGACCATCGCCGGCTCCGATTCCGGTGGCGGCGCCGGCATCCAGGCAGACCTCAAGACCTTCTCGGCGCTGGGCGTGTTCGGCACGTCAACACTCACTGCCATAACGGCGCAGAACACTGTCGGAGTCTCCGCGGTGCACGAGGTGCCCACCGAGGTGATTGCCGCCCAGATTGACGCCGTAATTACCGACATTGGAGCCGATGCCGTCAAAACCGGGATGCTGTCGTCCGGCGCAATTGTGGAAACGGTGGCGGAAGCCATCCGTCGCCACGCCATCGCCAATCTCGTGGTGGACCCGGTGATGGTCGCCAAAAGCGGCGACCGCCTGCTGCGGGAGGAGGCCATCGCCTCAATCCGCAACTCCCTCCTTCCCCTGGCCACCGTGGTAACGCCCAACATACCGGAGGCGGAGGAGCTTACCGGGCAGACCATCAGCGCCGACGCTGACGTGCGCCGGGCCGCGGCAAGCATCGTAAAGATGGGCGCAAAGTCGGTGGTCGTCAAAGGCGGCCACCGCGACGGCCCGCCTACCGACGTGCTTTACGACGGTCAGCGCTTCCTGGAGTTCACCACGGAGCGGATTCCCTCCACCAACACCCACGGTACAGGATGCACCTTTGCCTCCGCCGTCGCCGCCGGCCTGTCCCATGGTCTGGACACCCCGGCGGCGGTGGAGCAGGCCAAAGAATACGTTACCGCTGCCATCCGCGCCGCCTATCCTATCGGGCAGGGCCACGGACCGTTACACCATTTTCACGCTTTCTGGTAAGAATCGCCTGCGTTATAATCCCATTGCATAATCCCATTGCGGGGACGCGACGGGGCTTGACGCTCGCAGTTTTCCCGACCCACACGCTGAGTAGAGGTGTCTCCTGCCATGGCGGGTTTTGACGTGGTTTCCAGCCGGGTCAGCTTTCCTGACCTGGACGCTGAAATTCTGGACTACTGGAAAGAACGGGACGTATTCCGGCGTTCGATGGACGAACGACCGGATGCTCCCCTCTTCATGATGTACGAAGGGCCGCCCACCGCCAACGGCAGTCCCGGCATCCATCACGTATTGGCGCGGGTATTCAAAGACGTGATCTCGCGTTATCGCACCATGAAGGGCTGCCGGGTTCTCCGCAAGGGCGGCTGGGATACCCACGGCCTGCCCGTGGAAATGGCCGTCGAGCAGGAGTTGGGCCTTTCGTCAAAGCGCGATATCGAAGAGTACGGCATCGCCGAATTCAACCGGCGTTGCCGGGAAAGCGTGTTCCGGTACGTGAAGGACTGGGAGGTGATGACCGACCGCATCGGCTACTGGGTCGATATGGACGATCCCTACGTCACGTTGGAGACCGATTACATCGAGACCGGCTGGTGGATACTGAAACAATTATGGGATCGTGGGTTGCTGTACGAGGACCGGCGGGGAACGCCCCATTGTCCGCGTTGCGTCTCCAGCCTGTCATCCCACGAGGTTGCGCTGGGCTATCGGGAGAACACGCCCGACCCCAGCGTTTTTATCCAGTTCGAAGCCCTTGACTGGTCTGACGACGCCCCCACCTTCTTCCTCGCGTGGACTACAACCCCGTGGACCTTGCCCGGCAATACGGCATTGGCAGTGGACGCTGACGCCGAATATTCAGTGATCGAAACCGACGGGCGCCGGCTGATACTCGCCACTGCCCTCCGCGACGTGATCCAGGACGAGTATTCGGTGGTCAAGACACTACGGGGCAGCGAACTGGTTGACCTCCCCTACCGCCCCTTGTACGACGCCACCGAGTACGGCAGTCCCATCCGCCAATTCGTCCGTGGGCCCGACGGGCAGACCGCTTTGGAAGAAGCGAGCGCCTACGCTCCCCGAGTAGTGGCCGCCGACTTTGTCAGCATGGACGATGGAACAGGCATCGTCCATATCGCGCCCGCCTTCGGCGACGAAGACCTCGCCCTGGGCCGCGAAAAGGGACTGGCCTTCGTCCAGCAGGTTGACCTGCAGGGCATCATCACCGGCGACTACCCCTTCGCCGGCAAGTTCGTCAAGGACGCCGACGCCGAAATCGCCGCCAACCTGGACGCGCGGGGACTGCTCTACCGCCAGGGCGTGTACCGGCATACCTATCCCTTCTGCTGGCGTTGCGACACCCCGCTGCTCTACTACGCCAAGACCTCGTGGTACATCCGCACCACTGCGGTCAAGGATCGCCTGGTGGACATCAACAGCGACATCAACTGGTATCCGGGCCACATCCGCGAGGGCCGGTTCGGGGAGTGGCTGCGTAATAATGTGGATTGGGCTATCTCGAGGGAGCGGTTTTGGGGAACGCCCATTCCCATCTGGCGATGCGATGAGTGCGGCGAGATGGAATGTGTCGGCAGCATCGCCGAGTTGTCTGGACACTCCGGCCAGAACTTGGACGGCTTGGACCTCCATCGCCCCTATGTGGACGAAATCACCTGGCCTTGTAACAAGAACCGGAACAATCTTTCCACAAACGATGTGGTGATCGACCGCAGCAATCCATCACTTCCGGGATACGGTGGAACGCGTTCCCCCGCAAACGCGGGGAGAGACCCCGGTGGTTGTCCCGGAGTAATGCGGCGTGTCAGTGAGGTGATGGACTGCTGGTTCGATTCCGGCGCCATGCCCTTCGCGCAATGGCACTATCCTTTTGAAAATCCGGGTATTGCAGCTGACGGACGCTTGCCGGCGGACTACATATGCGAAGCCGTTGACCAAACCCGGGGTTGGTTCTACAGCCTCCACGCCCTGTCCACCCTGTTGCAGGATGACATGGCCTACCGGAACGTCATCTGCCTTGGCCTCATCCTGGACGGACGCGGCCGCAAGATGAGCAAGCGTCTGGGCAACATCGTTGAGCCGGACACCATCCTGGACTCCCACGGCGCCGACGCGCTGCGTTGGTATCTCTTCACGGCTTCCCATCCCGGAGAGCCGCGCCGATTCTCCGACCGCCTCGTCCAGCAGACGCTGCGCCAGGTGCTCCTGACCCTGTGGAACGTATATTCTTTCTTCACCAACTACGCCAACATCGACGAGTTCGAGCCGGAGCAAATCCCTGATGACTGGAGGCCGGAGGCCGAACTGGATCGGTGGGCGCTGGCCGAGTTGAACCGGCTGGTGCAGGTGGTTGACGATCACCTGGATAACTACAATCCCACCGACGCCGGGCGGCGCATCGCCGAATTCATCGACGTCCTCTCCAACTGGTACGTCCGCCGCTCCCGCCGCCGTTTCTGGAGGTCGGAGCACGACGCCGACAAGATCGGAGCTTATGCGACGCTGTACCGCTGCCTGACCACGGTGGCGAAGCTGATGGCCCCGTTAGCCCCCTTCGTCTCCGAGCAGATGTACCGCAACCTGGAGTTGCGTTACAACCCGGATGGCCCGGACAGCGTACACCTGGCCGACTACCCGGTGGCCGACGCCGCGCTCATTGACCGGGAGATTATGGACGCCACGCGATTGGCGATCCGCGTTTCCAGCATGGGCCGCGCCGCGCGCAGCAAAGCCGGCCTTAAGGTGCGGCAGCCGCTGGCCGAGGTGGTGGTAAAAACGCGAACGCCGGCGGAACAGCAATACCTTTCGGAGGTACGCCCGCAGGTGCTTGAAGAGCTGAATATCAAGGAGTTGCGGGTGGCCGATACTGAGTCCGGCCTCTACGCTGACGCCCAGGCGGCCGCCGGCGACGACGGAGACGCCGTAGTGTCCGTCAATGGCTACTCTGCTGCGCTGGAAGCCGGCTATATGGTGGCAGTGGACGCGCAGCTAACCCCGGAACTGGCTGATGAGGGAATGGCCCGGGAACTGGCTCACCGCATCCAGAACCTGCGCAAAGGCGCCGGGTTCGAGATTACCGATCGCATCGTGACCTACTACGAGGGCCCCGACGACATGGGTCGCGTGATGGATGTTCACGGTGATTACATCAAGGAAGAGACGCTGAGCAACGATTTGCTTACGTCGCTCCCCGAGGATGTCGCCAAGTCCGAAACTGCCCAGGTGGAAGGCATGGAGGTAACCCTGGGGGTACGGCTGGCGCCGCCAGGATAAGCGGCTATGCCCGAACTGCCGGAGGTCGAGAACACCCGCCAGTATCTGCTCCGTTCGGGACTGGCGGGTCGGCGTTTGGGCGCCCCCGCGATCACTTGGGCGAAAACCGTCCGCGACCCGTCTGTGGGGGAATTCATCGAAGGTGTCGCCGGGCGGACCGTGACCAGTGTGCAGCGCCGGGGCAAGTATCTCATCGCGCCGCTGGACGACGGGCAATTCCTGGTTTTGCACTTGGGCATGACCGGCAGCCTGCGCATCCACGACGCCGGGCTGGAACCGCCGTCAATGCTGCGGCACACGTTCCCGCTGGACGACGGGCGCGAAATGAGGTTCATAGATTCACGCAAGTTTGGCCACCTCTGGTTGTTGGGCGACCCTGCCGATGCCATGTCCCAAATGGGGCCCGAGCCGCTGGAACCCTCATTTACGGCAATGGCGCTGGCGACGGCGTTGGCGGGCCGCAAAGCGCCGGTGAAAGCTCTGCTGTTGGAGCAATCGGTCATCGCCGGCTTAGGCAACCTTTACGCTGACGAGGCCCTGTACCTGTCTGGAATACACCCGGAGCGAATGGCCAGCCAACTAGCCGATGGAGAACTGTCCGTTCTCCACGAAGCCATCGTAACCGCTCTGACCCGCTCCGTCGCCGCTTACGCCGCCGCCCGGGATGCAGAGTGGCCCGACCCGCCGACGGCTTTGTCACCGTGGACCATACCCAGGGCCGCCGGAGCAGGGTGTCCGCAATGCGGAAGAACCGTGGCAATGATACGGGTGCGCGGCCGAAGTTCGTGGCATTGCCCGGCGTGTCAGCCGAAAGACGTCACCTAGCCTCTTGGGAATCGTCTCGTCTCGATATTGGCAGCGCCGAAAATACTGCGGCTGATGCCGCGAACAACGCGGCGACGTAGTACATGACGGCTGCAAATCCCAGCGTTTCATACAGGGCTCCGGCGATCACCGAGGAAACAGCGGCCATCAGGAAGGCAGCGAAGGCCACCACTCCCAATCCGGTGGAAGCCACCTCCCGCCCCACGTACTCCAGAAGAGCCGCCGTAAGTATCGGTTGGTCGGGATAAAGGAACAGTCCCAAAAGCGCAATGGTGACCGTGAGCGGGATACCGGCGTCGAAAATCACCAACGCCAGGGCCATCACGCAGGACCAGATCAATCCCGGCGCCAGCACCTGCTTCCGTCCCAAACGATCCGACAAATATCCCGCCCCGGTTTTGGCGACCAGGCCAACGGCAATGAGCAAGCCGATGTGGAAACCCCGGTTCCACTCGCTGAACCCCAGATCGGCGTCCAGATAGAGGGGCAGAATGGTGACCAGCGCCACCAGAGCCATCTGCCGCAGCCCCCGTACCAGCATGAAGCCCCAGAGCGCCGGACTCTGGAGCATCTGTTTTGTCACCTCGATCCGGCCCGCCATGTCAACATCCGCCCTTTCCTCTTCCGTGACCCGGCCAATGTTCCGGAATGCCCAGACCGCCATCAGGGCCAGTAACAGCGGCACGGCGGCATAGATGCTAAGCATCTCGCGCCAGGTGAGGAACAGCAGCAGCGCGCCGGTCGCCACCGGCCCCGCAACGTCTCCGATACTTCCGCCCACGCCGTGGATCGACAGAGCCATCCCGCGCCGCTGCTCGAAATGGTAGGAAAGCGACGACGACGCGGGCAGGTGCCAGATGGAATGAGACGCTGCGACCACTGCTATCCCGAACATCAGCAGAACGTAAAACGGCGACACCCCGACGACCAGGGACCCCACCGCGCAAGCGCCCAGCATTCCCGCCAACAGCAGTCCCCAGTATCGCCGAATGATGTCCACCGCTACACCGCCGGGCAGAGCGACGATGCCGGCCGCCACCTCTCGCGCCGACAATAGCCCGCCCACTCCCACCGCCGACAGGCCGAACGCAGCCTGTATCTCCGGGAGCGCCACGATGAAGCTCTGCACCACCCAGTGAAAAACCACGTGACCGACCGCAAGGCCCGGCATGATAGTGCGTCCGCCCAGGGGCAGGTGGGAGCGGTCAACGGGCGTTGCGGTTTCAGTTTGCTGCAATGGATTCACCCGGGGCGTGGCAGGTCTGCCGACTTTGGCAGGCTGGGATTGTAAAGGTGGAGCTCAGGGTGACGCAAATGCCTGAATTGGCCAGGTAGCGTTGACTGAGCGCCGGCCGGCCCGTACACTATCCCCAGCCAAGCGGTCGTCTCCGCCGGTCATATTCAGCCGGCCCGCCCTGCAAATGGCATAGGAGTTATAACGACACGATCTTTGATCAATCGCCTTTGATCAACCGCCTTTGATCAATCGCGTTGGAGGCTTTCTATCATGGCCGATTACCGCAAGCACGAGGCGCAGGAATGGGCCTGGCAAACGCTGAAAGGGCAATGGACTACCTTGGTAACTCCGTTTACGCCGGACAACCGGGTAGACACCGAGGGATTGCGCCGCAACATTCGCCACGTGCAGAGCCTGGGCGTGCGCGGCGGCGGCTGTACCTGGAACATGGGCGAATTCTGGAGCCTCACCGAGTCGGAGCGCCGTCTGGTGATGGACACTGTGGCCGACGAGGCCGCCGGACACTGGCTGATCGGCGCCCACGTGACGCACACCTCTCTGAACGAGAGCATCGCGTTGGCCAACCATGCGGAACAACGCGGTTTTGACCTGCTCATTATCGCCCCGTCGTACATGGTCACCCGCACCGAGGACCAGGTTGTCGATTTTGTCCGCCAGGTCGCCGACCGGACTGACCTGGCGATCATGTTCTACAACTCCCCACAGTTCGGCATCACCATCAGCTCCCAGGGGTTGCAGCGGCTCTGCGCCATCCCCAACGTGGTGGGGGTCAAGGAAGCGAGTTTCAACCAGCAGCTCTCCATCGAAACCCATCTCCTGGTGGGACGGAACGCTGTCATCAGCACGCCGGACGAATGGATCTTCCATAAGGCGAAGGAGTTGGGGTTCCACCAACAGGTGATGTTCGCCAATACCTCGGACTGGCGTTTCGACACCCCGCGCCACAACTATTACACCCAGTTCATCGACCGGGCCACCGCCGGCGACCATGACATGGAGTTCTACAACCGCTACCTGAAGGACATCAAAGCGCTATCCGACAAGTGGTGGGGCGGCGCCATGAAGAAGATGGGCGGCGCGTTGCCAGTCGCCATGTGCAAAGCCTGGGGCGAGATGATGGGCATGGCTGGCGGCAGCGTCCGCGCGCCGTTGGTTGACCTCACGCCCGAGGAAAAGGCCGAGCTGTGGAGCGAACTTGAACCTCTGCTGCCTCAGGCGGCGCCGGCCCAGCCGGTTCGCGAAGTCATCAGCGGCCGCCCCCATGCGCCGTGGCTCAATGGCAGCGCCGTTCGCGATGGACGCAGCGGCCTCAACGAATCGGGCATGATGCTGCTGGTCAGCGCCCAGGATAAGGCCGAGGCCATGGAAGCCGACCGGGGCGGCGCCGACATCATCGATTTGAAAAACTTGCAGGAAGCTCTGGTGGGCTCGGCCCATCCCAATCTGGTCCGGGAAGTCCGGGAGATCATACCGGCCCACAAGCACGTCAGCGTAACCTTGGGCGTGGTGCCGAATCAGCCCGGCACGGTGGCCATGGCGGTTCACGCGGCGGCAATGATGGATGCTACCTCCGTCAAAGTAGGCTTCCAAGTCGCCGATTACGAAATGGCGGTGGAGGTCTTGCAGGAATCCCGCGCCGCCATCGGCAACGCCGAAACCAAGCTCATCGGATCCCTTTTCGCCGACAACCTGTTGTTTGAAGGCGGCCTGGATCCGCACCTGATGGTGCAGTTGGCCGTAGATGGCGAATGCGACGGTTTCCTCATCGACACGTTGACCAAGGACGGCCGCAACCTGTTCGACTTCATGCCCGAATCCGTCCTGAGGGACATGGTGATGGAAGCAAAGCAAGCCGGCCTGAGCACTGCCCTCAGCGGCCACCTCAAGCTGGAAAATCTGGACGAACTGGCCCGCATCAACCCGGACATCGTGGGTGTGCGGGGAGCGGTGTGCTCCAGTGGCGAACGCGACCGCGCGGTGGCCTGGGAAGCCGTGGCCTACTTCAAGGAGCAGTTGGACCTGCGCAAGAGCGGCGTAATCGACGTGCGTGCCCCGGTGGACGCAACCTCTGGCGAAAATGGCTACGGCTATGGCAACGGCCACAGCAATGGCAATGGCAATGGCAACGCCGGCTGGACCGTCATCGACGGCCGCGGCAAAAACTGTGCCGGCGTCATCGCCGCCCTGAGCCGCCAGATGGAATATGACCGCGCGTCGTTCATAGAAGCCATCCTTCACGACGCGCTCAACATTTACGACGTCATCTACTGGGCTGAACAAGCCGGCCACCGTCTGCTGACCCAGCGCAAGGAGAACGACGGTACGTTGCGCGTCCTCATCCAGCCCTACGGACACGGCAGCCGCTAGCCCTCCGGGAGCCGGGCGCGGCGCCGGGGCGGGTTTCAACCCGCCCCGGCCGGTTTTGCGCCGCTGTTGGCGCCGGTCAGCTGCGCCCGGCTGCGTTGACCGGCTATCCGGCGGGCCATATAATCGCCAACGAACCGGTCACGGCGGCTGTTGGGCGGAATCGTCGGGGTGGTGGCCGGCATTGGAGGGCTGGAATGGCTCGTTTCGATTACCTGGAGCCGCACTCCCTTGACGAGGCGCTGACGATGCTGGCCGAGCATGGCGACAGAGCGCGTCTGGTGGCTGGCAGCACCGACTTCCTGGTGCGTTGGCGCACCGGCGTGTGGCGTCCCGCCACCGTAGTGTGCATGCAGCACGTGCCGGGCCTGGGCGACATCACTTTCAACGACGACGATGGCCTCACCCTGGGCGCTTTAGTCACCGTGGAAGACGTCGAGCAGAGCGACGTTGTACGCAACGTTTACCCCGCGCTGGCCGCCGGCGCAACCTCTTTCGCCGGCGTGCAGGTTCGCAATCTGGCCACCGTGGTCGGAAACGTCTGCAACGCCTCTCCGGCCGGCGACACGCTGCCGGCATTGTTGGCGTACGACACGCAGTGTCTCATCGTTGGTCCGGGAGGCAAAAGATGGCTGCCGCTGAATGAAGTCTTCGTTGGGCCGGGGCAGACGGCGCTGGCCCACGGAGAGATTATGACCGAACTCCGGCTGCCCACGCCGCCGCCGAACACCGGCGGCCTGTACATCAAGCACAGTCCCCGAGGCGCCATGGACATTTCGGCGGTGGGCGTCGCATCGGTGGTGACCCTGGCCGGAGACGGAACCTGCGCCCGCGCGCGTATCGCCCTGGGCGCTGTTGCGCCGACACCGATGCGCGCCAACGGAGCCGAGGGACACTTGGTCGGCAAGCCACCCGACGCCGTCAACATCGCGGAAGCGGCGCGCATCGCGGCTCAGGCATCCCGCCCCATCGCCGACGTACGCAGCGGCGCAGAATATCGCCGGGAAATCGCGCAGGTTTTGACGGAACGCACCCTGCGCCGCGCCGTCGCTACCGCCGGCGGCGATGCGCCGGCCTTCGAGGACATCCGCCGCCTGGCCGTGCAGACCGCGTGGTAAAACAATACCAACGTCCCCTCTCCCTTAATGGGAGAGGGTTAGGGTGAGGGTAAAAACCTTATGAAACAGCCGCTGATCCTGTCGATCAACGGCGAAAACCGGCAGATGCTGGTGGAGCCGTTCTATTCGCTGCTGGATTGCCTGCGCGACGAAGCGCAGCTTACGGGAACCAAAAAGGGTTGCGACGAAGGCGACTGCGGAGCCTGTACCGTCCTGATGGACGGCAAGCCCGTCACGTCGTGCCTGGTGCTGGCCCACAGCGCCCACGATGCCCGGATTACCACTATAGAAGGCTTGGCCGGGGTTGGCGGCCTCAGCCCGGTGCAAAAGGCGTTTGTGGAGCACGGAGGTCTGCAATGCGGCTTCTGCATACCCGGGCTGATAATGTCGGCTACCGGGTTTTTGCGAGAGAACCCCAACCCCACTGAGGAAGAAGTGCGGTTCGCCATCGGCGGCAATCTGTGCCGCTGCACGGGATACGCCCGGGTGGTGGAGGCGATCATGGCCGCCGCCCAAGAGATGCGAAACGCTGGCTGATCGGGTCATCCGGCGCGATGGAGGCATTGATATGACTACGACTCAGTTCAAAGTCTTGGAAAGAAACCATCCCCGCGTGGATGCCCACGACAAGGTGACCGGGCGGGCCGCCTATGCGTCCGACGTGTACTTGCCGGGAATGCTGGCCTGCAAGTTGCTGCCCAGCGCGCGCAACCACGCGCGCATCACGCGGCTGGATACCAGCAAGGCTGCTGCGCTGCCGGGCGTGCGGTGCGTCATAACCGGAACGGACTTCCCCGACATCCGTTACGGCTCTGGAGCATTGCGGGACCGCTACGTGATGCCCCGCGAGGTGGTGAACTTCGTCGGCGAACCCATCGCGGCGGTGGCTGCCGACGACGAAGCGACCGCACAGGAAGCCATCGAGTTGATTGAGGTGGAGTACGAAGACCTGCCGTCGGTGGTGAACCCGCTGGCCGCCATGGGCGAAAACGCCGCCACGGTCCATCCCGAATTGGAGAGCTACGAGGGCTATGGCTTCACCCTGGGCCACAACGTGAGCACACTGCTGGACGCCGACCGGGGCGACGTGGAGCAGGCGTTCAAGGATGCTGACGTCGTCGTCGAAGACGTGTACCGTTCCCAGGGCATCAACCAGGGCTTCCTGGAACCCATGGCCTGCGTTGCCGATGTCGAGCCCAATGGTCGCTTGGTCATTTACGCCTCCACCCAGGGGCCGTACCAGATACGGGCCGGCCTGGCGGCGGCGCTGGCGATCCCGGTGTCGCGCGTCCGGGTTGTGGCGATGGAGCTGGGTGGCGGGTTCGGCGCCAAGCTCCGGTTGGCATTCGAGGCATTCCCGGCGCTGTTGGCGATTAAAACGGGCCGCCCGGTCAAGCTGGTCAACACTCGGGAAGAAGTGTTCACCATGAACGGCCCGCGCCTGCCCGTAACCAACTACATCCGCTCTGGCGTGATGCGGGACGGCACCATCACTGCCCGGGAGGCGTACACCATTTTCGACGTCGGCGCGTACCTGGGCGCCGGGCCTAACTCCGGCATCGGCCACGGCATCGGCGCATATCGCGTGCCCAACTTCCGGCTGCGCTCCTACGGCGTCTATACCAACAAGATTTACGTGGGTTCGTACCGTGCGTCAGGCGTGGCGGACATGACCTTTGCCGTGGAATCCCACATGGACCACATCGCCCACGAGTTGGGCATCGACCCCTTCGACCTGCGGGTGCATAACGCCCTGCGCGAAGGCGACGTATCGGTGAGCGGCGCCGTGGTGCCCGCCAACGGACTCCTGGAAACCCTGGAGGCCATCAAGGAAAAGATGGACTGGCCCCGCGACCTGGAGGACGGCCACGGCTTGGGTCTGGCGCTGTGCGAATGGCGCAGCGGCAGCGGCCCGTCCACCGCCGCTATCAGCGTCAACGACGACGGCGCCGTGAGCTTGTTGACCGGATCAACCGACATATCCGGCAGCGACACGTCGCTGGCGGCCATCGCCGCTGAAGCCCTGGGGATCCCCATGGCGAGCGTCATCGTCGCCAAGCGCGATACTGACATGGCTCCCTACACCGGGCAGTCGGGCGGCAGCCGCGTCGTGTACAGCCAGGGTACGGCGGTGCTCCGCGCGGCAGCGGACACGGTGCAGAAGCTGACCGCCCTGGCCTCCGAGCGGCTGGGAGTGCCGGAGGACGCCCTGGGCTGCGAGGATGGACGAATTTACGTCCTGGACAACGAGCCCCAGGGATTGACCTTCGCCCAGTTGGCGGCGGCCAGTATCACATCGCGCGGTGGTCCCATCATCGGTACGGCATCGCTCTCCAGCATGCCCTACACGCCGGTTTTCGCCGCTCAGGCAGCGGAGGTTAAGGTGGACCGGGGTACTGGGCAGGTGAAGGTGCTGCGGTACGTACAGGCGCAGGACGTGGGGGTTGCCATCAATCCCATGGCGGTAGAAGGCCAGTTGGACGGCGGCGTGGTACAGGGTATCGGACGGGCCTTGACCGAAGATCAGCAATTCGACCCGGACACGGGCGCGGTACGGAACCCGTCCTTCGCGTCGTATCTGATGCCACTGGCCATAGACCTTCCCGAAATGGAAATCGTGCTGGTGAACGTGCCGGCGCCCGACGGCCCCTTTGGAGCCCGGGCAGTGGCGGAACCGCCCGGCTTCGGGCCGCCCGCCGCTATCGCCAACGCCGTGTACGACGCTGTGGGCGCGCGCGTCAAGGAACTGCCGCTGTCCGGCGAGCGAGTATTGGCTGCGTTGAATGGCGAGGATCAGAACATACCCTTCGACGTAGCATCCTTGCGCCGTGCCGAAGGCATCGTTGCGGATTAACGATTTGGGCAAATCGACCGATTCAGGGGCGGGTTTGGAACCCGCCCCACGTTTGAATTAGGCTCCCGGGTCCGGGGCGGAATGCGCTCGGCCGCTGCCCAGCCCATAGCCGGCAATTACCGCTGGGTGATGGCCGCTCTGTCGCTTACCGCCCATTTGGTCCTGGGGTTGAATCTTTTCGGCATTTCTCCGCTGCTGCCGCTGATTATTGAGGACTATCAAATCAGCCGGGTATCTGCCGGAATGCTGATCTCGTTGCCCATGCTGGTCGGGGCAGTTCTGGGCATACCGGGTGGGATGCTGGTGTCCGCCATCGGCGTGCGGCGCGCGAACCTCGTGGGTTGGGTCGCTATGGCGCTCTTGGCGTTATCTTTCCTGGCCCCGAACTTTCCGGCCATGCTGTCCCTCCGTCTCGCCTATGGAGTTGGGTTGGCAATGACCATCACCGCCACGGGCCCGCTGCTCATGGGCTGGTTCTCGCAGAAAGAAGTGCTCGTGATGAATGCCCTCAACACCGCATTGGTAAGCCTGGGTGTAGCTATCTCAGTGGCCGGCGCGGCTCCCCTGGCCGCCATGACGGACTGGAAAATCGCGCTGAGCCTTTTCGGCGTGTTAGGTGTGGCCGGAGCGGTAGCGTGGGCCGTTGCCGGGCGGGACGCGCCTTTCAGCGGTTCGCGCCCGGCGCCGATTACGTTGCGTCAAACCTTGGGAGTGTTGCGTGGCCGCACGGTGATCCTGTTGATCCTGACCGATGCCGGCGTCCTCGTGCAATACACTGCGTTGACGGGTTGGCTGCCTACTTTTTTCAACGAGCATCGCGGTATGTCCCTGGCTGAAGCGGGTTTGGTAACCGGCGTGCTCCCCTTCATTGGGGTATTCGCTGTTTTGCTGGGCGGCGCGTTGCCGCTGCGCTTCGGTTCCGCCCGCCCTATCTTCCTGATTTCGGGTGTTGCCGCCGCATTGGGCGGCATGGGCACTTTTCTGCTGCCTGGAACCACCGGAATCTACGTCGCTGCGGCTGTACTCGGGTTCGGCTCCTGGTTCTATGTGCCCATGTTGCTTACATTGCCCCTCCGTATGAGCGACATCACTCCCCAAAACCTGGCGGTAATCTATGGCTCGATCATGACCTTTTCCGGGATCGCCATGTTCGTGTCGCCAATTCTGGCGGGAGCGTTCCGAGATATTTCAGGCTCCTTTCTACTGGGCTTCCTGGTCTGCTGGGCCATGAGTTGGACAGCGCTGCTGGCCGGCGTCCTGTTGCCCCGCGAAGTCGCCCGCGCGCCGGCGTCTCCGGAGTCACGATGAGGCGCAAAGCAATCGCCCCCGTTCCTGTCGGCAACGGGGGCGATGCTGGCGCTGTCTGAGCGGGCTTAATGCGCGTGTTCAGCATCCGGAGGCCGGTTGTGGATGGCCTTGGTGCCCTTCTTGAAGATGCACTTGCGGATGTTGTTCTCCAGCTCGGTGGGATCCTCCACACCAGGGTACCGGGCCTGGGCTTCCGGGCTGCTCAGGTACTCAAACATTTTCTGGAGAACTTCGTCCTCAGATTCCCCGGTGACAACGGTGCGGTCGCGGGGATCGGAAAGGAAGTTGCTGGGGCGGGCGTAGTAGATGTCGGGCATGGTTTCCTCCTCCGTTGGCAGGGCTGCCAATCCTAGAATTGGCTGTCACGCAGTAGTAAACTGATACACCAAAATCCGTCGGGTTGTCAATATTGCCGGCAATCTCACCCGTACCCAACTTTCCGCAAACTGTCATTGCTAGCGCAGCGTGGCAATCTCACCCGTACCCACTTTGTCAATCTGTCATTGCGAGAACGCCGTCAGTCGTTCGTGGCAATCTCATTGACTTGGGATACCTACGTCTCAGAGTGTTAGCCGCGCTCGAAGCCAATTGGTTCGCGCAGAGAGTGCCGGCGCCGTCGGCCCTGCTATACTTGTGGGCAATCCTCAAGGTTTCGGGGAACCGCAATCATGCAGTATGAAACCGTCATTGGCCTGGAAGTGCACGTCCAGTTGGACACCCGCAGCAAGATGTTTTGCGGGTGCGCCGCCGACTACCAAACTGCGGAACCCAACACCCGCACCTGCCCGGTTTGTCTGGGCCTGCCGGGCGCGCTGCCGGCGATCAACCGTCGGGCTGTGGAGTACACCGTGATGACCGGCCTGGCCCTGGGCTGCCGTATCCCCGAGTTCACCAAATTTGACCGCAAGAATTACCCGTACCCAGACCTGATGAAAGGCTACCAGATTTCCCAGTACGACCTTCCCTTGGCTCTGAACGGGTATCTGGACATCGACGGCGACCCCGCGACCGCCTCCGGTCCTCGCCGGATCGGCGTGGAGCGTGTTCATTTGGAGGAGGACGTCGCCAAAATGCAGCACTTCCCTGACGGCGACGGGGGAGTCGGCTACTCTCTGGTGGACGTCAACCGTTCCGGTGTCCCCCTCATGGAGATCGTCAGCAAACCCGACCTCCGCTCGCCGGAAGAAGCGCGGCAATACCTGACGGCTCTTCACTCCATGGTGCAGTATCTGGGCGTGTCCACCGCCAATATGCAGGACGGCAACTTCCGCTGTGACGCCAACGTCAGTATCCGGCCTTGGGGCAGCGATACCTTCGGCACCCGCACTGAAGTCAAGAACATGAACAGCTTTCGCGCCGTCTATCAGGCTCTGGAATACGAGGTGGAGCGGCAGCGGAAAGTGATCGAAGACGGCGGAGCAGTCGTTCAGGAAACCCGGGGCTGGGTGGAGGAGCGCGGCATAACGGTTTCTCAGCGCAGCAAGGAATACGCCCACGACTATCGTTATTTCCCGGAACCCGACCTGCCGCCGCTCAACATCGGCCCAGAGTGGGTGGCCGATCTGGAAGCGTCGCTGCCTGAGCTGGCCCCCCAGCGCAAGGCCCGGTTCCGGGCGGCCTACGGCCTGTCCGAGTACAACGCTGGCCAGCTGACCGGTTCCCGCGCCATGGCCGACTACTTTGAGGAAACTGTATCCTGGCGCGACGCATCCGACGTCGCTGAGCAAGATGCCGCCACGGAGGTTGCCAACTGGATCATCGGAGACTTGACCTATCTGCTGAATCAGGACCGCCGCGACATTTCGGCCTCTCCAATTACGCCGGCGGCGCTGTCAGATCTGCTGGCCCTGATTGACGATGGCACGCTGTCAACATCGTTAGCCAAAACCGTGCTGGAAGAAATGTACTCCACCGGAGGCGCCCCCGCCGACATAGTGAGCCGGCGTGGACTGGCCCAGATCAGTGATACCGGCGCCATTGAGGCCGCCGTAGCGGAAGCCGTCTCCGCCAACCCCAAAGCGGTTGCCGACTATCTCAGCGGCAAGGAAACCGCGGCTCGTTTCCTTATGGGGCAGGTCATGCGTATCACCAAGGGCCAGGCCCAACCTGAACTGGCGTTGCGTTTCGTGCTGGAAGCCCTCGAAGCGCGGAAGCCCTGACGTGGTACAATAACGGCGGAGTATTCAGATGAGCCTGCTCAATGTCGCCCAAATAGTAATCTCAATAGTGCTGGTCCTCATCATCTTGTCCCAGGTGCGGGAGGCCGGCAGCGGAATGTTTGGTAGCGCCCAGAACACTATCCGCACCCGTCGGGGCTTGGAACGCACCATGTTCCAGCTGACCGTCGCGCTCATCGTCGTCTTCCTGCTGGTGTCCGTCTTGAGCGCCCGGTTCACGGGAGGATAGCAGAGGCGCGCGGCGCTTCTGGTCCGGTACAGCATCAAGCGCGCGACCCGTGCCCGGCCCGCCGATTGTACTCCTCACCGATTTCGGTCTTGCCGACGCCTACGTCGGCATGATGCGAGGGGTAATTGCCGGTATCAGCCCCGATGCCCCCGTAATCGACCTGACCCACGGTATCGGCCCTCAGGACGTGCGCCACGGCGCCGTCGTACTGGCCGACTCACATCGTTATTTTCCCAGGCATAGCATTTTCGTCGCCGTCGTTGACCCCGGAGTGGGAACCGACCGCGCCGCGGTCATCCTGGATACTCCCGATGGCCGGTATCTGGCGCCGGACAATGGTCTGCTGACGCTTGTCTGTAGAGAGTACGAATCGAGTTTTGGAGAGGATGAGGCTTTTAGCCCGACCGCGCTCCCCCACCTTTGCCGCGCCTGGCGACTGACCAATCCGGCCTACTGGCAACATCCGGTGAGCAACACCTTTCACGGGCGCGACGTGTTCGCTCCGGTTGCTGCTCACCTGTCACGCGGAGCGCCGCCCGATGCGATGGGGGAGCCTACGGATACCATCTTCGCGCTGCCGCTGACCGGCCCACGGCCGGAAGGCAGCACGGTGCGCGGACAAGTGATATTCGCGGACGCCTTCGGCAACTTGGTCACCGACATCACGGAAGATGTGCTGAGCGGTATGGGCGTATCGTCAGGAGACCCGTCGGTCACGGTGCGCGTAGCGGGAAACGTCATCGCCGGCCTTTCCCGGACCTTCCATCACCCGCCGGGCGATGGTCTCCGCGCATTATTGGGGAGCCACGGGCGATTGGAGGTCGTGGTCGTCAACGGCAATGCGGCGCATTTCCTGGGTGTGAAGAGCGGAGAACCGGTAGCCGTAACGTCCGGTTAGAACGCGGAACCGCCCATCACTAATCCGCTCCGGGATGTCTCTGGCCGTGTTCTTCTCATGCGTACCCACTTTGTCATTGCGAGGAGCGAAGCCCGATTTTTCACAAATCTGGCAATCTCGTTCCCGGAGCGACGACTGTTCCCCTAACGGGATTGCCACGCTTCGCGCGCAATGACCGGTTGCGCAAAGTGGGTACGCATGAGCCATGTTCTTGCCTTGACAAGGGCCGGCCGCCAATTTAGCATCGCAACACTGGTTCGAGGCGCCATGCCATCTAACCCAACGAGAACTGAATTCCGGGCTTGACGAGAGGTACGCTATGCTGGCGATTGTCGGAGGGAACTTGCTTGACGGTTCCGGTGGGCCGGTGGTGGAGAACGCCGCCGTGCTCATCGATGGCGAGCGCATCATCGAGTCGGGGCCACGGGCCTCGGTCCCCATCCCTGAGGGCGCGGAGGTCCGCGACGCCGCCGGGCACACCATTATGCCCGGCCTGATCGATGTGCATGACCATCTGGCGTCCGGTGGTTACAACCTCAGCGGTCGCTGGGGAATGGACGAGCCGCTATCCCTCGCCAACATAAAGACGGCTCAGGTTATCGAGGACACCCTCGCGGCCGGCTACACCACCGTCCGGGACGCCGGTGGCCTGGACGCCGGGTTCAAAATGGCCGTGGAGCAGGGGCTGATTAAAGGCCCCCGCCTCATTGTCTCGGTCAATATAATGTCCCCCACCGGCGGCATTGAGGACAAGGTCAGCGGCAGCGGCCACCGCAAAGCGCTGCTCGGGCACGACCCGCTGTCGCCGGACGGCGTTGCCGACGGGGTGGAGGGCGTGCGGGCCAAGGTGCGGGAGTTGGTCCGCTGCGGGGCCGACCAGATCAAGTTCGCCACCACCGGCGGAGCCTCCGGTCGCCCGGGCAACGGACCGCTGGACCAAGCCTATGCCCTCGACGAGGCCAAAGCCCTGGTGGACGAAGCCGCCGCCCTGGGTCGCAGCACCCTGTGCCACGCCGTGGGCGGAACCGGCCTGCCCATCGCCATCCGCGCCGGCGCCGGCTCCATCGAGCACGGCTGCTACCTTGCCACCGACCCCGATATGCTCAAGATGATGGCCGACCAGGGCACCTTCTTCACGCCCACCTTTGAGGTGTACGACTTCCACAGCACCGTCAGCGCGCCGCACATCAAAGTCCGCGCCCAAGCCCTGATGGACATACATATCGAGAGCGTGGAACTGGCCATCAAGGAAGGCGTCCGCATAGTAGCCGGCACCGACGCCGGCGGGTTCGTTCACGGCGATAACGCCCGCGAGCTGGAACTGATGGTGGAAAAAGGCATGAGCAATATGCTGGCCATCCAGTCCGCCACCGGCTACGCGGCAGAATGTTGCGGCCTCGGCAAGGACGTGGGAACTATCACGCCCGGCAAGCTGGCCGACATCCTGGTGGTGGACGGCGACCCGCTGCGCAACATATCCATCCTGAGAGACCGGGCGCGACTGCTTATGATCATGAAAGGCGGCGCGGCGTACCACAACCATCTCCCCGTTCTGGAATTGCAGCCGGCGTGACGGGTACACCGTATCGGCTCAAGAGGTAGAGGCGAAAGATTATTCGCCTCTACCGGATTATCAAATGCGCTTTCACGTTCTGACCCTGTTCCCGGACGCTTTCCGCTTCATCACCGATTACAGCGTCCTCGGGAGGGCGGTCCAGCGCGGCCTCCTGTCAGTAACTGCTACCGATATCAGGCAATTTGCCACGGACCGGCACGGCACCGCCGACGACTATCAGTTCGGCGGAGGGCCTGGGATGGTAATGAAACCGGAGCCGGTGTTCGCCGCGGTGGACATTGCCCTGCAACCCCTGCCGGCCAACGAACGGGAGCGCACGCCTATCGTGTTAACTTCGCCACAGGGCCGGACGCTCAATCAGAAAATGGTCGATGAATTCGCCGCCGCCCCGGGCTTGGTCATCATCTGCGGACACTACGCCGGCGTGGACGAACGTATCCGTCAGGGGCTGGTTACCCATGATGTGTCCATTGGTGACTACGTTTTGACCGGTGGCGAGCTGGCGGCCATGGTAATCATCGATGCCGTTTCCCGATTCGTGCCGGAGGTCGTAGGCTCCGAAGAAAATGTACGCGACGACAGCATCACATCCGGGCTGCTCCAGCACCCGCTGTACACCCGTCCGGCCGAGTTCCGGGGAATGCCGGCGCCCGATGTCCTTCGCTCCGGCAACCACGCGGAGATTGAGCGGTGGCGACGCCGGCAATCCCTGGAACGGACGCTGCGTCTGCGCCCCGATTTGCTGGCAACCGCTCCTTTGACCAATTCGGACCGGGTTTTCCTGGCCGGTTTGGGTTGGCCCGGCGATGGCCCATAGCATGACCGCCCGGCGCGGAGACTACCGGTTCGGCACGCCGGTGCGAGTACGCTGGCAGGAATGCGACGCCCAGGGCATCGCCTTTAACGGCAGTTACCTGGGCTGGCTGGAAGTGGCCCAGGCCGAGTATTTCCGCAACCTGGGGTTCAGCATCTACCGTGTTGCCGCAGCCGGCTATTTCGACAGCGCGGTTGCCAGGATTACCATTGAGTACAAAGCGCCGGTGCGGGTTGACGAGATGCTGGACCTGCGAGCCCGGGTAGCCCACATCGGCAACACCAGCCTGATCTTGGAGGTGGCAATCTTCCCCGATGGCGATGATCCCGAGTCGGCAGCATTGACCACCATCGAAACCGTGTACGTGGGCTTCTACGCCGACACTGGTGGAACGCGCCGGGTTCCCGATGCCATACGAACCCTGGTGGGACGCTGGGAAGAAGACGGCGGAGTCTTGCCGCTGGACACTTTCCCTGAACTGGCGGCGGCGCAGGGGTAGTAGTAGATTATGACTACGCAACCGGCAAGAGGAGGCCCCGATGACTACCACTGACGTTGCCAGCCGTTCCGAAACCCAGCCCAATCGTACTTTGCCCGCCGGGATAATCCGCGTTTTCCAGAGCGTCGTTTTTATGCGAGGCAATGACGGCGCCCTGCCGCAAGACCAGTACGCCCCCCGATGGTTTGAGCCGACTATCCGGCGGATGGCCGGCCTGCCGTGGGATGATGATAACTGGAACGACGACGCCAAACCCACCCAGCCCAACGCCGCCGCCCTTTTGCTGGCAACGCTGGCCAAAATCCTGGACGACGACAGCCCTGGGCCAATAATCGTGCCAACTTGGCGCGGCGGCGTACAGGCGGAATGGCATCAAAATGGCGTTGACCTGGAGATTGAGGCCGACCCCGACGGCTCAGTAGAATACTACTTCGAAGACGCCGCCGAGGAATACGAAGGGCCGGTAACGACAGACAACCTCTCGCAACTCATCCGGCAGGCTCGCGGTTTGTCGTCCCATACAGGATAACCGGCAGCGGCTGATGGACACTTTTCAGGATGACCCCACCATTACCGACGACGAAACGGTTATCAGACGCGTCTCACATGGGCAACAGATTTTTGACCAGAGAATCGGGCGTCGCCGTCCAACTACGCAAGCCTTCCGGCAAGACCGGCCCGATGGCTTGACCTCGGTTTATCTACTGTCGGAAACGACGCCAGCCGCGATAGCCGGAGAAGGCTTGCAAGAGTACCAGGCCGCTGTCAGAGTGGGCGTTCTGCGTGAAAACGGGCTTGGCGTCATCCGCACGCCGGAAAGCGGCGGGCCGGGGCATTGCGACATCACCGGCCGTAAAACCAGAGGCGCGTTGACTCCAATAGTCCGCCTGGCCCAATGGGTTCCCGGCTACGAACCGCCGCCCTGCCCGGACGACCGGTCCCTTACACCATGAACACCGGCGCGTCGTCCCGGTTGATTCGCGTTTCGCCGGCGATGCCGTCGCGGATGTGCCTGGGCAGCGCGAACATCGCGGCGTGGGTTTCGCCGTCGTAGTGGCGCAGGGGACGCCCCAGGCGTTCCTTGATACGAAGGTCTATCTCTGCCGGCGCCAACTGCGGCAATGGGGCGTCGGACGCTACGGTGAAACCCCAGATGGTGATGAACGAAGGTACGTGGGCGTGGTACGGCAGCGTGTGGGCAAAGACGCTCTCCAGCGTCTTGTAGATGGTGGTGAAGCACTCATAGAGGCTCAAAAATCCCGCCGGCCCGGACTGTGTCACCAGGATACCTCCCGGTTTCAACCGGGCCCGGGCGATGTTGTAATACTCTTCGGTGTAGAGTAAGTACGCCGGGCCACCCTCCAGCGGGTCCACCAGATCCATTATCATCACGTCGAACTGTTGGCTGCTGGATGCCAGATATTTGCGGGCGTCGTCGAATATCAGCGTTGCCCGTGGGTCGTCGAAGGCGCCCTGATGATGCTGCGGCAGATGCTGACGGCACAGGTCAACGACCTGGCGATCCAGATCTACCATCACCACGTTTTCGACGGCGCTGTGCGCCAACGTCTCGCGCAGGGTGCCGCCTTCGCCTCCGCCCCCGATGAACACGTCGCGGGGGTTCGGATGCGACAGCAACGCCGGATGCGCCAGGGTTTCGTGGTAGATGTGCTCGTCCCGCTCCGTGGACTGGGTTTTGCCGTCCAACAGAAGGCTGCGCCCGTACACATCGGAGTGGACTACCTCCACCCGTTGAAATCCCGTATGACCGGAATAGAGGACATCGTCGACCTTCAGCATGATCGCCAGGTCGGGCATTACGGTTTCGATCACCCACTTCCCGGTGATCTCTTCCATGGGATAGCTGGCCACTTGAACACCTTTCGGGTTGGAGTTTGGTCCGGGTAAGGGGGCAACCCGAAGTCCGGCGGGCCAAACCGCCACCGTGAGCCGGTCAGCGATTCAGGTGGTCGCTGCCTGGAGTTCGGCCAAGCGGGCGCCGCTGAGTCCCCGGCGGATCTGCGTGATCTGGGGATCTCGGCAACGCAATGCGTCTATGATTAGTGCGGCGGCCCGCTCTGGCATGGTGCGATCGCCGCAGGTAAATACGTCCGCCGCCGCGTAACGATGCTCCGGCCAGGTATGGATGGAGATGTGCGATTCGGCGATGGACAAAACGCCGGTCACGCCCTGGGGCGTGAACTGGTGGAACGTCTCTCCTACTACGTGCGCGTCAACCGCGGACGCGGCGCGCAACAGTTCTTGCCGTATGTAGGACAGATCGTCAAGCAGTGCGGGGTCACAGTCTCTGAGTTCCAGCAGCACGTGAGTACCTAGTACATCCAATCACCTTTTCCTCCGTATGGATTGCGCCGTCCCGCGTCCGAAATCAAAGCGCATATGGGATCCCTGGCGGGAATAGCAGGGGATGATTTTACCCAAACTAGGCGGCGGATACAAGCGTAGCACGAATGCGCGGTGTTTGCCATAACGCATCACGTCACCTTCCCGGTTGGCGTGACATTTGAGCTACCGCTATCCGGTAAGGTTCTGCCGGCCGTTAACGCCTGGCATGATATGATTGCCCAAACCTGCTATTGAGGCGGCAATCATGCAGACTCCAGTGACGATAGCGCCGGAAATCGGTCGGATAGCATACCTGGATCCAACCGGGTTCGTACAACAAACCAACCGGATGCTGACCCCCAGGCTGGGCAGCGTAACCGGCAAAGTGGCCGGCCTGCTGGACAACGGCAACGACACTTCCAGCTTCTTTTTTGCCAGCCTGGCCGGAGTATTGCAGAACGAGTTTGACGTGAGCCAGGTTGTGCTGCGCACCAAGTTCACGTCAACGCGGCCGGCCGAAGCCGACGTGATCTCCCGGATGGCTGAGGAAACGGATTTCCTCATTTCGGGTGTGGCGCTTTGAGGCTCCTGCACATCGGGCAGTGTGCTCGACGCAGTGAACTTCGAGGATGCTAATAAGCCGGCGGCGGTGGTCGCAACCACCAACTTCCTCCGCCTGGCCGGCTCCATCGCCGGGGCCAACAAACTTGCCAACCTGCCGCTGGTGTCAATTCCCCACCCCCTGGGCAATCGCGAAAAGGCCGCCGAGCGCGCCCGGGTCGTCGCCACACAGGTGGTCGCGGCGGTCACCGGAGCAGCAAGCAGTTAGTTCGTCGTGACGCTTCTGTCATTCCCGCCCGCACACCCGTCATTCCGCCGAAAGCCGGAATCCAGAAACTCATCAGCAGATCGCTGCGAATACTCATGCTGACCCACGAACCAACGCGCCGCTTGACCGGCCTGGATACGGTCCAGGGCGCGCTGGATACCATCGAAACTTATTTCGAAAACGGCTGGACGGACGGGTTGCCCATCGTTCCGCCTACGGAGACATCCGTCGCCGAATTCGTCGCTGCGTCCGGGCGCGCTGGCGGCGAAACCTTGGGATTGATGCCGCCGCGCCTGGGTGTCGTCACCGTCGAGGCCGTCGCCATTAACTCCGTGATGGCCGGCTGTCGGCCGGAGTACATGCCGGTGGCGCTGGCGGCAGTGGAGGCGTCTCTGGACAAGCGGTTCGACATGGGCGGATTGCAGGCAACCAGCGACCCGGCCGCGCCCCTGATCATCGTCAGCGGCCCGGTGGTGGAGCAGCTTGGCATCAATCACGGCATTGGCCTGTTCGGACACGGCAGCCGCCCCAACGCCACCATTGGCCGCGCCCTGCGGCTGCTGATGATCAATCTGGGCGACGGCCGCCCCGACACCGGCGACAAATCGACGCTGGGTTCGCCGGCCAAGTACTCCTACTGCATCGGCGCCGACGTTGACTCCCCCTGGGCGCCCATTCACGCCGACTTTGGTTACACCGCCGGTGAAAGCTGCGTCACTGTGTTCGCCGCCGACGCCCCACGCGGCAACAGCCCGGCCGGCTCCGGCAGCATGGAGTTCGCGCTCTGGATTCTGGCCGACTCGCTGTGCAACCTGAACCATAACATGATCCACGGCGGACACTTGCTGGCGGTGATCAGCCCGCTAATCGCCCAGGGCTTGCACGACGAAGGCTGGACGAAACGGGACGTCCAACTCTACCTGTACGAACGCGCCCGCATCCCCGTGGAACGGGTGCGCCGCTACAAGGAACTGCGCTACGGACGCAACGTAGAGGCCGGCGACCCCTACTTCTGGCCCAAGTGGCTGGACACGGAGGGCCCCGAAACCATGCTGCCCGTGGTCCGCGACCCCGACAACATCATGATCGTAGTAGCCGGCGACCCGGCCCGCTCCCGCTCCGCCTACTGCCCGCCGCGCCCGTACAACCGCCCGGTATGCCAGTCGGTGCGGATGCCAGTGTAGTGCCGGCGACTGGCGGTGTGCTACGATTCTCCGTATCTATATGCGAACGCCATTCGCCCCGCCGGAGGCAAGCCAATGACCACCAAGCGAACGCGCAAACTGCCGGAGCCGCCGGAGGTTACTCTGACGCCTCTGGCCGTACTGACGGGCGAAAATCAGCTCACCGTTTCGGAAGGTGTCTTTGCCGACTTCCCGGAAGCGGACTGCTTTGAGGTCACGATTGAAGACGGGCGCATCGTGCTGACGCCTTACCCCATCGTCACCGCCGATGATGTGCGTCTTAAGATAGCGGCGCTGGGCATCACCGAAGCCGACGTGGCTGAAGCAGTGAAATGGGCAAGGGAACAATAGATGCCGCTGTTCCGCATTGTCCTTGACACCAACGTGCTGGTGTCCGCTCTGATATTCCGTTCACCGTCGGTGTCCTGGTTGCTATCGGCGTGGCAATCAGTAGCGTTTATCCCATTGGTCAGCCCGCTAATCGCCCAGGGCTTGCACGACGAAGGCTGGACGAAACGGGACGTCCAACTCTACCTGTACGAACGCGCCCGCATCCCCGTGGAACGGGTGCGCCGCTACAAGGAACTGCGCTACGGACGCAACGTAGAGGCCGGCGACCCCTACTTCTGGCCCAAGTGGCTGGACACGGAGGGCCCCGAAACCATGCTGCCCGTGGTCCGCGACCCCGACAACATCATGATCGTAGTAGCCGGCGACCCGGCCCGCTCCCGCTCCGCCTACTGCCCGCCAAGGCCCTACAACCGCCCGGTGTGCAAGCCGGTGTGGATGGCAAGGTAGAGCTTATCGCCGCCGAAGCGAGCGGATAGCGGCGAATTCCTGTATCCTAGACTGAACGTTATTTGTCTCGGAGGAGGCAAGGAAAATGGCCGCTGAACCGATGCCCATATCAACAGAATCGCCGGAATGTCTGCCGATGGTAGCCGTATTGACAGGCGATAATCAGCTTACCGTTATCGATGGCGTCCTCGGCGAATTTCAAATTGGGGACTACTTTGAGGTCGCTATTGACGACGGGCGAATTGTGCTGACGCCTATTGAGCCGTCCCCGATGGAAGCCGTGTGGGCGAAGATAGAGGCTTTGGGTATCACCGAGGAGGATGTGGCCGACGCCATAGAATGGGCGCGAGGGCGATGGATGTGGTAGTTGCGCGTAGCACCTCTTACCGTCATTCAGGTGAAAGCCAGAATCCAAGGATGTCTGGGATAGTGCGCCTTACGCGATAGTTTGAGCGTTCGCCCGGCCAATGCTTTGAGAGAGGAAATAGATAATGACCACGAGCACCACGCTACTTACCCGCATCGCGAATTTTACTGGCCGCCGTGAAGACGTCGCTGTCGAGGCTTTGGGGCATATCCTGTCCTATTCCGAAGCCGCCCGTCACGAGTTGGAGGAGATGCTGCGTGCGGGTGGCGCAGAGATCGGCTCAATATACGAGGTGCATACCCAAGTCAGGGATGAAGACGGCGCGACGCCAGATCTTGCCGGATACGATCAGCATGGGGCCGAACGGCTCCTAATAGAAGCGAAGTTCTGGGCAGGGCTTACTGAAAAACAGCCCAATAGTTACCTTACACGACTCCTCAAAGTCAAAGAAGGAACGAAGGCGCTGCTGTTCTTGGTGCCAGCGGCTAGGCTGAGAACCCTTTGGCCAGAGGTACGCCAGCTTGCGGCAGAAAACTACCATCTGTCCCCGGACACCGAGTTAGAGAATTTGCGTAGCGCGGCTATTCTTAGCAAGGATTGCCACCTGATTATGACCAGTTGGAGGGCGTTGCTGGCCAGTATAACCACGCGGGTAGATATTGACCGCGACCACCGCGCTCAACTGGATATTGTCCAGTTACGTGGACTAACTGAGCAAATGGATGGAGATGAGTTCGTGCCATTTAGCCCGGGTGAATTGGGACCAGGAATCGCCCGACGCATACGCGACGTGTGCCGATTAGTTGACCGTGCAGTTGACAAGGGAATATATGTAGGGTTATTTGCCGACCGCGGAAGAGCGTCGAATTGGGATTATTCCTATGGCAGGAATATGTGGTTTGCCGAAGCAGCAAATGCTTGGTTTGGAATGTACTCGCGAACTTGGGCCACTCGACGGGAAACACCCCTGTGGCTCCAAATATGGGGACAGGGGGATTTGGGTGCCGGTGAGGTCCGTCGTCGGTTGGAGCCGCTAAAGCAAAACGAACCGAGCGAGGGTGTTAGCGACGACGGGTATATCCCTATTGATTTGCCGACGGGGCTGGATTTCGAAGCAACCGCAGATGCTGTGATTGAACGCCTTTCGAAAATCGCCGCGCTAATAAACCCTGACACTTTCCCATTGGATGGTGGTTAAAAAAATGACCGAGCTCTCCCGCGATTTCATCGGCTACGGCGCCAACCCGCCGGCCATCCGCTGGCCCAACAACGCCCGCATCGCAATTTCCGTGGTGGTCAACTACGAGGAAGGCAGCGAGGCGTCCCTGCTGGACGGCGATGCTTACCATGAGTCCAACAACGAGGTGCCCTCGCCGGTGCCGCCCGGTCAGCGGGATTTGTTCAACGAGTCCTTCTTCGAGTACGGCAGCCGGGTCGGTGTCTGGCGCATCCTGAACCTGCTTGACCGGCACAGTGTCCCAAGCACCTTCTTCTGCTGCGCCGTAGCCATGGAGCGCAACCCCGAAGTCGCCCGCGCCGTGGTCGAGCGCGGCCACGAGGTTTGCGGTCACGGCTACCGCTGGGAGGAGTACCACAACAAGACGCGGGACGAGGAAGCCGAGGCCATCCGCCTTACGGTGGAATCGCTGACCGCCACCACCGGCGTCCGCCCGGTGGGCTGGTTCACGCGCTATGGCCCCAGCGTCAACACGCGCGAACTGGTGGTGAACGAAGGCGGTTTCATCTACGACAGCGGCGTGTTTAACGACGATTTGCCCTATTACACCGACGTGAACGGCCGGCCCTGGCTAGCGCTGCCGTACAGTTTTGAGACCAACGACGCTCGTTTCTGGCGGGGCGGCCTCAACAGCGTCGGTGACTTCTACGAGTATATGAAGGATACTTTCGACGTTCTCTACGAAGAAGGCCGCACCCGCCCCAAGATGATGTCGGTGGGCCTGCACTGCCGTATCGCCGGCCGTCCGGCCCGCTCGCGCGCGTTGGACCGCTTCTTGCGCTATGCCCGCCGCCATCCGGGAGTCTGGTTCGCCCGGCGGGACGAAATCGCCCGCTGGTGGCTGGAAAACTATCCGCCCGGTACGTTGTAGGGGCGGGTTTGAAAACCGCCCCTGGTTGATCAGGGAGACAACCACGAGAGTTGCGCCGGCCATCCGGTCACCACTCGTTCAGCCGGATGACCGTGAAAACGGCGCCTTCCGCATCTCGGAGCACGGAAAAGCGGGCAAAGTCCATCAGGTCTCTGGGTTCGACGACAACGCCGCCGCCCAGTTCCTGGGCTTTGGCGGCGGTGGCGTCAACGTCATTGACGCCGAAATAGACCCCCCAGTTAGGGGGAACCGGGCCCCAATCCTCGCCAATCTGGATGATCCCGCCGACCATCTGCTCGCCGACCCGCATTACCCAATAAGGGAACTCTTCAACGTTTTCGTCGAGCTTGATTTCGGTCCCGAGCACGGTCTGGTAGAAATCTCTGGCCGACTCCGGGTCGGTAGTGGCCAGCTCAAACCAGCACAGCGCGCCCGGTTCCATCATCACGCTGGCTCCGGCGTGGGCCACGGGATACCACAGCCGCAGATAGGCGCCTTCCTTGTCCTGGATAACCGCCATTCGGCCTACCGTTACCCCTTCCATGGGCGTAACGTCCATGGGTCCGAAAGCGACGGTTCCTCCGGCGGTCTTGGCGCGCTCCACCGCGGCCTCCAGGTCATCGACGGTTACGTACACGCTCCAGTGGGCCGGCAGGCTTTCCTGGCCCGGGCCGGCCTCGGCGGACGCGCAGGCTGCCATGCCGTTGTGCGAGTACATCGTGTACACCATCTCCGGCCCCGCCGGATGGTCGTCGTAGGTCCAGCCGAAAAGGCCGGTGTAAAAATCTTTCGCCGCCTGGCCGTTGTGGGATAGCAGGTCAGCCCACGACGGAGAACCTGGGGGATAGTTGGTCATTTCGGGCATAAATCAGCCTCCGGGTTTCTGATATTACTTACCAGCATATCAGGGCGCTTGCGCCGCTGTCCCCGCCAGGCGGTCATCAATTCAGGCAATCGCCCGTAGCCAAAAACCGTGGGGGCGAATAATCATTCGCCCCCACGGTGTCGGATGCCGTTTGCTCGGTCGTTTTAGTTGTCGGCGGGAACGGACACCTCGACCTTGGTGTCCTTGAACGCCGGCATCACCTCTTCAGCAAACCACTGGAGCTGCTCCAGGATGATGCTCTGCGGCGTGCCGACGGGCTGGCCTACTTGGATCCGCTGGAGCCCCGGGTAGCGCTCTTCCACGCCCTTCAACTGCTCGATGATCCGCTCCGGCGGCCCGGCCAGTACGCTGCCGTTCTCGATGGCGTCCTGGATGGTGGGCAGGCCGGCGTTGGGAGCGACGCGCGGGTCGCTGATGTCCCGGATCTGCTGCTCAGTCAGGCCACGGGTCAGGCGCAACGGGCCGAACATCTTGAGGTTTTCCTCGTAGTACCTGGCGCCGATGCCGGCGGCTTCTTCCACCGTCGGAGCAATGTGGAAGTGGAATCCGACGGCCAGATCCTCTCCCAGTTCGGCCTCGGGCTTGCCGTTGCGTCGCAGGGCATCCCGGTATCCGTGCATGATGCCGTCCATTGCCCCGCCTTCGGAGGAACCACCGCCGATGACGCCCTTGATACCCATCTTGGCCATAAATTCCAGCGCGCGGCCGGTGCCGCCCTGGATAGGTTGCCAGCATTCCACCGGCAGCGTCTTGGGGCGCGGCACCAACGTGATTTCCTCCAGAGCGTAACCGCGATAGGGCACTCCCTGGGGTGGGAAATTATAGTGCTTGCCCTGGTGAGAGAAGGACTTTTCGTGGAACGCCTTGAAGATGACCTCCACCTGTTCCTCAAACAGCTCGCGGTTGGCCGGCTGGTCCATCAGCGGGGAACCGAAGGATTCCACCTCCCGGGTGTGATAGCCGCGTCCCACGCCGAAGATCACTCGCCCGTTGGTCATCCAGTCGGCCATGGCGAAGTCTTCGGCCAGGCGCAGCGGGTGCCACATCGGCGCGATGTTGAAGCCGCAGCCGAAACGCAGTCGCTCCGTGACGTGGGCCAGGTGCACGATGAACATCAGCAGGTTCGGGATGCACTCGTAACCCTCGGGCTGGAAGTGGTGCTCGGCCATCCAAAAAGTGTCGTACCCGTACTTGTCCAGGGTTTGCGCGATGGCCACGCCCTTGTCGAAGGCGGTGGCCAGGTATTCGTCCGGATACGTGCGGTCGTTGACCGCAGTGCCCGCATAGCCGACGTCCTCCATGTCAACATGGCCGGCGTACAGGCTGTCAAATATGGTAATCATCGAATTCCTCCGGGGTTCAGGCGTATTCCGCCTGATGAGGGTTCGCCGAGGCCGGGAACCGCAGGTTACAGGCATTTTAGGATAACGGGCACAGCCATTCAACCGCTGACGCCTCATCGCACAGGGCTATCGCATATGAAATTACGCATCCGTCACTCCGGCGAAAGCGGAGTCCGTAAACCGTCTAACTCATGCGTCCCCACTTTAATCGGCCATTCCACGACCGCCGTAGGCGGGTGATGGAATTTCGCTCCGGCGATGGCTGCCTGCGCGAGATCCTTGACGGAACGGCCATTGCTACGTTGGCGAGATTGCCACGCTGCGCTCACAATGACATTTTTGCACGGGCCTGACTTCCACTGCGCGAAAGTTGACCCCCCGATGGGGTAAGTTATAATGCGGAAATTATCCTAACGTGAACCGCAGGTTGCGACGGTTTCCGTACGGCTCGCGAGCATCCACCGTTGTTCTGCGGGCCGTAAAGTTAACCGGCCCGACGTTGCCATCCGGTTTGGCGCCCGGCAGGAGTAACGATATGGCCACGGCTCCCGCACCGCAGCGTAACTTTCTCGCTGAAAAAGCCCACCGATTCCTCGCGGCCCTGGTGTTCCGCGACTTCCGTTTTCTGGCCGTGGCATCGCTTTCCAGCGGCAGCGGCGCCTGGGCCCTCATCGTGGCCCGCGGCGCTTGGGTGTACAGCATTCCCGAACTGCAGGGCAGCTGGGGCCTCTGGGTGGGTTTGATTACTTTCGCCGCCATGTCCCCGCGGTTTTTCGCCACTCCTTTCATCGGGTATCTTGCGGACCGGATGACCCGTAAAACGCTGCTGCAATGGGTGTATGCCCTGCAGCTGACCCAGGCCGCGATCATGGCAATCCTGGTGATGGTCGGAGTTGATAACCCGTGGTACGTGCTGATGCTGGCCATCGTGAACGGCACCCTGCGAGCAACCCAGCAGACTGCCGCCCAGTCGTTGACGCCAAACCTGGTGCCCCGGGAGCGCCTCCCCAATGCCGTGGCGTTGAACGAAGCCATGCAGCAGGGATCCCGCGCCGTGGGCCCCGCGATCCTGCTGGCGGTTTCCGCCTCCGTGGGCAGCAACGCCCTGTTCAGCAGCGCCGGAGCATCGTTCAGCATCCAGAACCTGGCGCTGACCATCGGCACCTCGGCAATCGTATTCTGGGTTTGCGCCGCCTTCTACCTGGTCGCGCTGGCATCCGCGCTCTCCATCCGGACGGTTTCTTCCGGCGTCATTGACCGGAACCGGAGTTTCTGGGCCAACACGGCGGCCGGCTTCGCCTACTCGTACAGCACTCCGCTGGTGTTCGGCATCATTCTCATGGCTCTCGCCCACTGCGTGCTGGTCATGTCCTTTGAATCGATGCTGCCGCCTTTGGCCCTGGAGAAATTGTCCCCTGACGGGATAACCTTCAATGAGAACGATGTGTACGCGTTGATGTCCGCCCTGGGTATCGGGGCCTTGTTCTCTTCGATCTTCGTGGGCGGCATCGTCAGCCACATGACTCGAGGCAGAGTTTTCCTGTTGCTGGGTTTTACCAGCAGCCTGACCCCCATCGGCCTGGGGTTGTCTGCCCAGACTGGCATTTCCGTGATCGCCGCGATCCTCATGGGCCTGGGCACCTCCGGATTCATGACCATCACCCACACCATCATCCAATCGGTGGTGCCTGATGAAATACGGGGGCGCGTTTCCGCCGTGTATTCCATGCACGTGGGCGGCAGCATGGCCTTTGCCAATTTGCTGTATGGCCGTTTGGCCGACTTCTGGTCGGCCGGCAACATCATGGCTATCGCCGGCGCGGCGTTCACCATCGTGGTGGTTGGTACAATAATCGGCAGCGGCTTCTGGCGTGGAATATACTTCCGCGGCGAAGCCCGGCCGGTGGCAGTCGCAGCCAGCCCCGCCGGCGGAGACGACTAAACCAGCCAATCCCTGCATCACCACCGGAGTTCTGAGTTGCCAAACAACGAAGTAGCCCGCTACCTGGAAACCACCCCCCAATCCCGCGCGATCTGGGAGGAAGCCTGCCGCTATTTGCCCGATGGCGACAGCCGCCACTCCATTTTCTGGAATCCCTATCCGATTTTCACTGAGTCGGCCAAGGGCTCGGTGGTCACGGACGCCGATGGCGTGGAGCGTCTGGACTTCATCAACACGATGACCACCATGATCCTGGGTCACGGGCCGGCCCCGGTGCTGGAGGCCGCCCGCCAGCAGATGGAACTGGGCCTGGCCTATAACTCCCCCAACCGGCATCAGGTCGAACTGGCCCGCCTGCTCTGCGAACGCGTCCCCTCGTTTCAGCAGGTACGTTTCACCAACTCCGGCACCGAGGCCACCTTGAACACCCTTCGGGCGGCTCGCGCCTTCACCGGACGCAGCAAGTTCGCCAAAGTGGAAGGCGGCTACCATGGAACCCATGACGCGGTGCTGGTCAGCCTGCGCATTGACCCGGCAACGGGCGGCGATTACGACAACCCGCAGCCGGTTCCGTCCAGCGGAGGCTTGGCGGACGGCACCTTGGATCAGGCTGTCATCATCCCGTACAACGACGTGGAGACCGCCCGGCGGATCCTGGAAGAGCAGCGCGATGAGCTGGCCGCAGTGATCGTCGAGCCGGTGATGGGGTCAGTCGGTATGCTGCCGGCCGAAACGGCCTACCTGACCATGCTGCGAGATTTCGCCAACCACAGCGGGGCGCTGCTCATCTTCGACGAGGTTATCAGCTTTCGGATCGCCCCCGGCGGCGCGCAGGAATACTACGGTGTTACGCCGGACCTGACTGCGTTGGGGAAGATTGTCGGCGGTGGCTTCCCGGTGGGCGCCTTCGGAGGGCGTTCCGACGTGATGAGCCTGTACAGTCCGGCCAAGGGCGCCGCCATCACCCACGGCGGCACCTTCAACGCCAATCCCATCACCATGGCCGCCGGCGCGGCCACGCTGAACGAACTGACCCCGACGGTTTATCGACGCCTGGCGGAGCTCACCGAGATGCTGCGCCAGGGTATCCGGCAGGTGTGCTCTGAGCTGGAGCAGCCCGTGCTGGTAACCGGCGCGGGTTCGTTGTTTGGCATCCACTTCACCGAGGGTCCCCTGCGCAACTACCGAGACATCGCCTTGACCGACAAGGAGCTGGCCGGGCGCGTCTTCATGGGGATGCTGAACGAAGGTTTCCTCTTGGCTCCCAACCTCGTCGGCGCATTGTCCACGGCTCTGGGCGAAGTGGAGATCGACGCCTTCGTGCGCGGTTTCCGCCGTGTGCTACAGCGGCAAGTCTAGCGACCCGACCAAGCCGCCCGCGCATAGGGGCAGGTTTGAAACCTGCCCCTGCAATGTAGCCGCGTTGCCAAAGATCAGTCCACAGGAGGCCGCTTTTCCCACTGCTCCGGCGCCGGATAGACCGGCGTTGCGATCTTGCGGATGTTCTCGGTGGCGAACCAGTCGGCGCATTCCTCCCGCCACTTGATGAAGTGAGGCGCGTTGCGGTGGGCGTCCACCGCCGCCTCGTCCTCATAGACCTCGAAAAGGTGTAGCTTGTTCTCGTCCTCGTTGTCCTGCAACACGTCAAAACGGAGGCAGCCCGGTTCGTCGTTGTTGGAACCCCGGGCGTCGCCCAGCATGGACGCCATGAATTGCTCCTTGAAGCCAGGCTTGATGTTGATTTCAACAATCAGCGCAATCATCCTCATATCCTTTCAAAAATCAGCCGTCATTCCGACGCAAGCCGGAATCCAGTCGCCGCAGTGGATTTCTGCCGGATTATAGCAGTGACTGCCCCAAAGTTGTAGAATGCCGGGCATAATCGGCCCGCGACCGGGAGGCAATCATGGCAGACATTCCCATCGTGTACACGTTGACCGTTTGTCCCGCGTGCGATTCGCTGCGCGCGGCCTGGCGTCGGGAAGGCGTGGAATATGAGGAACGCCGCGTTGACCAGAGCCAGGACACGCTGGACGAAGCCCTGGACTACGGCGACGTCGTGCCCATCATCGTGTGGCCCGATGGCAAGGTCGAGATGGGCTTCCGCGGTCAGCGCGGTTGAGAGATCGGCTGACGGGCCGGCGGCCCGCAGATACCCGTCATCCCCGCGAAAGAACGACACCCCGTACTTGATACGGGGCGGGAATCCCGAGTGACCTTGTTGCGCTGGATACTGGATCCCTGCTGGCGCAGGAATGACGACTTGAACTCAAAAGAGAGGTGCAAATATGGTGCAGGAAGCCAGCGTGGTAACCCCCGAGCGCTACGGCCAGGGCATGACCTACGACGAGTACATGGACAGCATCAAGGTCAACAAGACCCGTTTCGAGGAGTACTACGCCAGCATCAAACTGGAACCTGGGCAGGCGGCGAAGCTGCGTGAATTGGCCGCCGCCGAGGGCGGCCCGAACCACATGATGGTGATCGGCGAAGACTGGTGCGGCGACGTGGTCCGGGAACTGCCGGTTCTGGCCCGCGTTGCAGAAGCGGCGGGCTTGGAACTCCGCATTTTCCTCCGGGACGAGAATCACGACATCATGAACGAGTTCCTCAAAGAGGGGCTTTACATGTCCATCCCGGTAGCGGTGTTCTACGACCGGGAACACGATTACATCTGCCATTGGATCGAGCGTTCGGAAACGGCTAACCGCGAGCAAGGCGAGATCGAGAACGCCATCCGGGCCGAGCAGCCGGATATCTCCGATCAGGACTTCGGCCGGCAACGCCGCGCCCGCACCGCCGCCAAGGCCGCCGAGTGGCAAAAAGCCACCGTCGATGAACTACTGGGTGTTCTGGAGCAGCATCTGCACTAGCTGTCGATCGGTTCCATGGTGAACCGGTATTCCTCAATCACGGGATTTGACAGCAGTTGGTCGCACATACCGGCCACTGCTGTCTCCGCTTGCGTCGCGTCGTCCCCGGCGATGCGGATTTCCAGATACTTGCCGATCCGCACATCCGCTACGGCTTGGTAGCCCAGGCTGTGCAGTCCGCCCATTACCGTTAAGCCCTGCGGGTCATTGACGGCGGTCTTGAGGGTTACGTAAATGCGAGCCAGGAACATGACGCTTGCGATGCCTCTCCCAGGTAAAGTAGCGTTATCCGCCCGAGGATTGGGTCATGTTAATGCCAGTAGTGCAGGGTAGGCCGTTGGCGAACTCAGGACCAGTGTTGCCGGGATAGTCGGCAAAGAAGCTGGTAATGCGCTCCGGGTCCACACCCAGCATCCGGTCCAAAACGCCCCAGGTGGTAATGGCCACCATACCCTCCGGTATCTCATGGTAGCGTCGCACGATGGCGAACTCTTCGGCTAACGGGATGGCTTCAACAGCGGCCCGCAACGCCGCGATGTCGGCGTCATCGGGCAGGTTGTAGCTGACGATGATGTTGCCATGCTCAAGGTTATGCACCAGCATTTCGTCGGGCAATGGATGGTAGTAGAAACCGCAGTAGCTCCACTCTCCCCAATGCTGGCCCGACGTGGGAGGCACAGTGCTGTATCCGCCCGGCGCTACGTCGCCGATGCGCATGGTTTTCGGAAAATGGGCGCGACTCGCCATCGGCTCAACCCGGACTGCTCCATCGGTAGGCGGCACCTGCTCCAACGTTGGGCCGGCAGGCGCAGACGTCGGTGTTGTGGATGAGGTTGGGGGCGGAGTGGGTGATGGCGCGGCGGTTACAGTCGCGATCGTAGGGACGCGGGGGAACGCAGGAGTGGGCGTCGGAACGATGGTCGGAGTTGGTGTGGCTATGCTGGTGTTCCCGGTCGGGCCGGTTAGCGTTGGTGGCGCAACAGGCGGTGGCGCAAGGTCATCCTGACAGGCCGCCAGCGTCAGCGCCAACATCCACAATACCGCCGGTCCCAGGGCCAATGTCCGTTTCATGGTGGAACGGCCTAGGGGTTCATCACGCCGCCGCGAGTGCAGTCCGCCCCGGCCGGCCTCCCCTCAATGGCGGGAAATTCCGGGCTCAACGTGCCGGAGTAAGCGCGGAAAAACTCCTCAATGCGGTCTTTTCCGACGCCTATCGCGTCACCGTCTGCGCCAGGGTCATCCACGTGCCATTTGTCTATCACGCCCCAGGTTGTAAGAGCGATGGTTCCTTCCGGAAAAGGGTCGTTCCCCTCAGCGTCCGGAGGCGGGTCGTAAGGTCGCGCTACACCCCAGCGACTGGTCAGACCGTTGGACTCATAGGCATCCTTCAGCTCGTCAATTTGAGCCTGATCCGTCAGGTTATAACTGAGGATAATGTTGCCGTGCTCCATGTTGTGGACTATGCGCTCGTCGGGCACGGCCTCGGTGTACCATCCGCATTGCACCCAACCGTTCCAGTGACGACCGGAGGTAGGTGGCGTCGTCAAGTATCCTTCCTGGTTGGTTACGTCGTAAATGGTGAAACTGTCGGCGAAATGAGTCCGATCCTCGGGAGCATCCACCTGGGTTCCTATGCCATCCACGTACCCGCTGGCCTCGCCCTGCTGGCTGCCTCCACCGAAATTCACCGGCAGGACGACAGGAACCAGCAGGGCAACGATGAACAACACGGCGATGGCTCCAAAGGCAAACAGCAGCCAGCGGCTGCGAAAACCGCCGCCCGAAGAAATGGGGGGAGTACGCCGCTGGGAGCGACGGGCGGCGCGACGCCGGCGGTGTCTGGATGGTGGCACGGGTGATGCTCGCAGGCCGTGGTTGGCAATCCGCGTATCAGAGCGTCGCGCCGGTGATACGCTGGTACGCCTGTCGGTACAGTTCCGCCGTCCGCTGCACCACCTCTTCAGGCAGTTCCGGCGCTGGCGGTTCCTGGTTCCAACCCTGGGCGGTCAGCCAGTCTCTGACATACTGCTTGTCATAACTGGGTTGGGACTTGCCCGGGGAGTATCCCTCGGCATCCCAGAAGCGGCTGGAGTCGGGGGTCAGCAGCTCGTCGATAAGAATGAGCTCGCCGTCAAGGAAGCCGAACTCCATCTTGGTGTCGGCCAGTACGATGCCACGGTCCCGCGCGTAATCGTGGGCGTGCAGATAAACGGCCTTGCTGACGTCGGCCAGCCGTTGCGCCGTTTCCGCCCCGACCATGTCCACCACCTCTTCGTCGGTCATGTTCTCGTCGTGGCCTTCTTCGGCCTTGGTGGTGGGGGTGAACAACGGTTCCGGGAAGCGATCTCCTTCAACCATGCCTTCCGGCATCGGCTTGCCCGAAACGGTGCCTTGCCGCCGGTACTCGCCCCAGGCGGAACCGGTGATGTATCCGCGCACGATGCACTCGATGTCGATGCGCTCCGCTTTCTTGACCACCATGGCCTGCCGGCCCACATTGTCTTCAGCGTAGGCGGGATGGGTGATCACCGGATTATCCGCGTAGGCCGCCGCCTCCGGCGAATCGGCCAAGGCCACCAGGTGATTGGGCACGATGTGATCGGTCAAGCGGAACCAGAAAGCGGACATGCCGTTGAGCGCCGCCCCTTTGTCGGAGATTCCGTTGGGCAGCACCACGTCGAATGCGGAGATCCGGTCCGTCGCCACCATCAGCAACAGATCGTCGGTGAGCTGATAGGTGTCTCGCACTTTGCCTCGGTGCATTCGGTCAGGCATTCGCGTTTCAATAATCATGGCAATTCAGCTCTCCTTTGTTGATCGGGTTCTTGCGGATCCGGTCAGACAAGCGCCGGGGCCGGCAGTAGCCCGATTCGCTGGAAATTGTCGTCCACGTAGCGGGTATAGTAACCGTAGTCGAACAGGGCTTCCATCTCACCGGCGGTGAGGTGTTCGGCGGCCTGTGGATCTGATTTGAGCAGTTGCCGGAAATCCTGAGCGTCGTCCCAGGCGCGCATGGCGTTGCGCTGGACGATGTCGTAAGCCTCCTCCCGCGACAAACTTTTCTCTTCAACCAGCGCCAGCAAGACCCGTTGGCTGAAAACCAACCCCCGGCTGCTCTCCAGGTTTTGCCACATCCGGTCCGCGTCCACCCGCCAGCCGCTGACCACGCGGGTGAAGATGCTCAGGATGTAATCCAGCATCAGGCAGGTATCGGGCAGGATGATGCGCTCGGACGAGGAATGGCTGATGTCTCGTTCCCCCCACAGGGCCACGTTTTCCAGGGCGGGCATGGCGTTGCCGCGGATAGTGCGCGCCAGGCCGCAGATGCGTTCCGTAAGCTCCGGGTTGCGCTTGTGGGGCATGGAAGACGAGCCGGTCTGTCCCGCGCCGAAGGGCTCCTCCACTTCGTGGACCTCAGTGCGTTGCATCCCCCGGATCTCGGTGGCGAACTTCTCCAGCGAAGCCGCGACCAGGGCGCACGTCGTGATGAAGTGGGCGTGGCGATCCCGTTGCACCACCTGGTTGGACACCGGTTCCACCTTCAGTCCCAGGTGGTGGCAAACCCGGTCCTCGATATGGGGCGGAATGGTGGCATGGGTGCCCACCGCGCCCGATATTTTGCCCACCCGGACTGACTCACGGGCCGCCTCCATGCGTTCCCGCTGCCGGCGCAATTCGTCCCACCACAAGGCAAGTTTCAACCCGAAGGTCATGGGTTCGGCATGGACTCCGTGGGTACGTCCCATCATCAGGGTGTCCTTGTGCCGGATGGCCTGTTCCTTAACGGCGGCGATGGCAGCGTCAATCTCGCCGAGGAGCAGGTCGGCGGCCGTCACCAGTTGCAGCGCCTGGCCCGTGTCCAGCATGTCGGAGGAGGTCATGCCCAGGTGCAGCCACCGCCCTTCCGGGCCAATGGTCTCCGTAATGGAGCGCAGGAACGCGGTGACGTCGTGGCGGGTGGTTTCGAAAATCTCCATCATCCGCTGATGGTTGTACGTCGCCCCACGCAGTCGCTCCATATCTCCCGGAGGTACGACGCCGGCTTCGGCCCAGGCCTCGCATACGGCCAACTCCACGTCCAGCCACATCCGGTACTTGTTCTCATCAGACCAGACCCGTTTCATCTCGGCCCTGGAATAGCGGTCAATCAAGGTTTCGCCTCCCCTGAGTCATGAAAACGCGACTAATTTTATCATAGCCCAAAGGGTCGTCAGCCTACCCCACGCGAATACTCGCGGACCGCTTGCAGCACCGGGCCAAAATCGGTGAACGGCGTGAACGGGATGCCGGCGTCCTCGCACATTGCGGCCATCTGCCGGTGGGCGAAAACGGTGTCGGCGACCTCGCCGGCCTCAAAATCGGATCGGCCGTCGCCTATGTAGAAGACGTGTCGCCCCTGCTCTCGGAATCGTTGCACGATCAACGCCTTGCTGTTGCCAAGCTCCGGCGCGTCGGGATACGGAAAGTCGTAGCGGTATCCTTGGACCCGCCCGTGGTCGTCGAACCGGGTGACCACCGCGTACACCGGCACGTCCGAGTGACCGCTGCCGTCCAGCAAAGCCTGGATGTAAAAGTCCAAACCCTGGCTGATGATGCACATGGGGAAGCCGCTCTCCCGGCAGAATTGCCGTAGCTCGTCGAAATAGGGGCGGAAGCAAGCGTTTTCCCGGACATATGCCTGCATCGCGTCCTTCTTGGCGCCCATCCGCAGGAAGGTTATCTCCTGGTACTCTTTGAGCGTCAATTCGCCGGCGTGAAACCGACCGCGCACCTCAGTCCAGGAAGGATGGCCGAACTGGCGCAACAGCAACTCCGCCACGTTCTGAGCCGCGGCGGTGTCGTCAAAATCGGTCAGAACCGCCGGCAGCGGGCGGTTGGCCTGGCCGGGATTATCGCTCACGGAGAGACTGCCGGTATTGCTCAACGGCCTGTCGGATGTTGTCGTGCTTGATCGCCAGGATCTGGGCGGCGTAGTAGGCGGCGTTGCGCGCTCCCCAGCCACCCACGGCCATCGCGGCCACTGGAATGCCAGGAGGCATCTGTGCCGTTGACAACAACGCATCCCAGCCGTTGAGCTCGCTTGAAGTCAACGGTATCCCGATCACCGGCAACGTGGTCTGCGCCGCCAGCGCGCCGCCCAGGGCTGCCGAGCCGCCGGCCGCGGCGATGAGTACCTCAAGGCCGCGCTCGCGGGCGGTGGACGCATACTCGTGAACGCGCTCCGGCGTGCGGTGGGCGGACATTACCCGGACCTCGTAGTCGATGCCCAGGGATTCCAGCGTGTTAATGGTCGGTTGGACGGCCTCCTCGTCGGAAGCGCTGCCCATAACTACTCCTACCAGTGGCAAAATCGTTCTCCTTTCAACCCTTTACCCGTTTCTGCTACCGGGCGTCGCATCGCACTATACACCACGGGGGCTTTGGATAATGACGGTCAACCCTCCACCATATCCGCGATGTCGCGGAACGCGCCCAGGAGGGCGGACTGTATGGATGCAGCGTCATCATCGACCTCTTCGTCCTCTACGACCACGTACCCGGAATCATCTTCATCAATGCCGACTCGCACTTCAATTTCTACCGGCTCACCGTCGTGCCAGAAGAGCACATAAACGATTTCGTCCACGTCCTCTTCTTCCGGCAAATCTTCCTCATCAAATTCATAATGCCAGGAACGATTGATAATCAATCGGGCGCCGCCATCCAGCAGCACGTCGTTCATCTGGTTAAGCAATCCGTCCACTGCTAATTGACCGGCGAACCGCTCCAGCAAGCTGCGCCTCTCCGCAACGTCGGTTATGCGGCGGCCATAACCTTCGTTGTCCACCCGCACCCGTAGTCGTTTCAACTCATCCAGCCAGGGCATTGGTACTTCCTCCGGTATCGGCGGGCGCAACTTTACCGCGCCCGGGGTTTCCGATTGCGCCCGTTAAAGTAGCAGAACTCATCAACGCTGCGAAAGTCAGGAAGGCGCAGCCGGCGAGCCAAATTGCCCAGGATGTCCAGGAGATCGATGTAGCACAATCCGGGATGTCCCTGGCTGAACCCGGCCGGCAGCATTCTCAACCGCCGCAGCGCCCGCTCAGTGTAGGCGCTCCAGGGAGCGAACAGCGTCGGATCCCGCAACGCCAGCAGGTACGAAGGCCATTCTTTGCCGGCGCCGGTCAATCCAAAACCGCCGGTTGCCACGGCACACTCTTCAAAACGATTTTCCAACTTGATGGCGTCGTAGAGCAGAAAATCCACACTCTCGCGGATATCCTCAATTGGATTGGCGCGGAACTTTGAAACTTGCCGGCCGCCGGCGCCCCGGTAAAGGGTAACGGCTTGATCTTCGGTCAACTCGGGCAGCGCGTCTTGCTCCAGCCAGGCTTGCCACTCATCCGCCCGGACCCAGCGACGCCGGCGGAATGCGTCCAATTCCGCCGACGCCGCGGCGGCGTGATATGCCTCCGCAAGAGCTGGCCAATCGGGTTCCGTAACGGCGATGCGGGCGGCGATCATAAGCAGGGCCGATTGTCAGGCTGAAACGGGCTCGACAGCCGGCGTCGCGGCAATGTCCCGCCGGTAATACGCGCCAACGAACGAGATACTTTGCGCCCGGCGATAGGCTCGTTCCCTCGCTTCAGCGACGCGGTCGCCCAGCCCCACCGCCGTCAGCACCCGGCCGCCGGCCGTCAACACCCCGCCGCTGTCGTCCTCCGCCAGTTTTGCGCCGGCGTGGAAAACAATGCTGTCTGAATCACCAGCGTCGTCATCCAGACCGTTTATGGCGTATCCGGTCCGGTAATGCCCCGGGTAGCCTCCCGAGACCATCACCACGGCGACTGCGGGGCGTTCGGACCACTCCACCGGGCCGGCATCATCCAGGTTTCCGTTGGCGCAGGCCAGCATCGCCGCCACCGGGTCGCTCAACAACCGGGGCATGATGACCTGGGTTTCCGGGTCACCAAAGCGGCAGTTGAATTCCAGCACACGCGGACCTTCTCGCGTCAGCATCAACCCGCAGTACAAGACTCCGCGATAGTGGCAACCCCTTTCCGCCAGTTCCCTGATGACGGGCAACATGAAACGTTGGCGGATTTCATCGGCGAACTCGGCGTTCCAGAAGTCAGGCGGCCCGAAGCTGCCCATTCCGCCGGTGTTAGGGCCAACGTCACCCTCGCCCACGCGCTTGTAATCGGTCGCTGCCACCAACTCCGATAGATTCTCGCCATCGGTGAAACCGAATACGCTCACTTCGATCCCGTGCAGCCAGTCCTCGATGACCACGGTCTCGCCTGACGTGCCGAATATTCGATCCTCCATACACGCGCGAATGGCGATCTTGGCGTCTTCTCGAGTGGCGCACATGGCGACGCCCTTGCCGGCGGCCAGGCCGTCGGCCTTCACCACCACCGGGCGGTCGTGATAGTCAACATAACTCAGCGCCCCGGAAACGGTCCGGAAAACCCGGTAGTTCGGGCCGGGCACGCTGGCGGCGTCCAGCACGCTGCGGGCGAAGCTCTTGCTTGATTCCAGTCGGGCAGCGGCTCGGCTCGGGCCGAATGCCGGGATCTCGGCGGCGGCGAGACGGTCGGTCAAACCCAGCGCCAACGGTGTCTCCGGGCCTATCACCACCAGGTCAACGGCGCGCTCGGTGGCAGCCGCAACAATCCCGTCAACGTCGGTATCGGCTACGGGCAGGTTCGTTCCCACCCCGGCGGTGCCGGAGTTGCCGGGCGCGGCCAGAAGTTCAGTGACGGAAGCCGAGCGTTGCAGCCGCCACGCCAGCGCGTGTTCGCGCCCGCCGGAACCAACTACCAGGACACGCACGGCCAATCACTCCCACTCAATGGTGCCGGGAGGTTTGCTGGTGATGTCATAGACCACCCGGTTCACTCCGTCCACCTCGTTGACGATCCGGTTGCTGATGCGCGCCAGCACGTCGTAAGGCAAACGAACCCAGTCGGCGGTCATCGCGTCTTCAGAGTTCACGGCGCGAATGGCGCAGGCGTAACCGTAGGTGCGGTAATCGCCCATAACACCCACCGTGCGGTTATCCGTGAGCACGGCGAAGCTCTGCCAGATGTCCCGGTACAATCCGGCGTCGGCAATCTCTTCCAGCACGACTCGGTCGCAGTTCCGCAGCAATTCCACCCGCTCCGGCGTTACCTCCCCGATGATGCGGATGGCCAGTCCGGGCCCCGGGAAGGGCTGACGGTAGATAATCTCCTCCGGCAGGCCCAATTCCAGCCCCACCGCTCGCACCTCATCCTTGAAAAGGTATCGCAGCGGCTCCACCAACCCGAAGTCCATGCGCTCCGGCAGTCCGCCTACGTTGTGGTGGGTCTTGATGCGGGCTGAGGCCCGGTTCTCCGGGGTTTCGCTCTCAATTACGTCGGGATATAGCGTGCCCTGAGCCAGCCACTTCACGTTTTCAATTTCCGCGGCGGCGTCCTCAAAGACGCGGATGAACTCGCCCCCGATGGTCTTGCGCTTGGTCTCCGGGTCCGTCACCCCGGCCAGACCGTCCAAAAACCGGTCCGCGGCGTCAACGTAGCGCAGGTCCAGGCCCAGGTTTTTGTGAAAGGTTTCCTGCACCTGCTCCGATTCTCCATGACGCAGCAGACCATTGTTCACGAATATGCAGGTTAGTTGGGGCCCTATCGCCCGGTGCAGCAGCGCCGCCGCCACCGACGAATCCACGCCGCCGCTCAACCCGCAGATAACCCGGTCGTCGCCGACCTGCGCCCGCACCCGCGCCACGGTATCCACCACGAAATTGCCGGGCGTCCACGCTCCGACGCATCCGCAGACCTCACGAACGAAGTTCCGCAGGATGGTCATGCCGTCCGGGGTGTGCTGCACTTCCGGATGGAACTGGAGGCCGTACCAGCGTTGACCGTCGGAAACGGCGGCGCAATCGGTGTTTGCGGTGCGCCCCAACGCTGCCATGCCCTCCGGCAGCCGTTCCACTCGGTCGCCGTGGCTCATCCAAACCGGAATCGTACCTGCGATGCCGGCCAGTAAAGCGCTCGAGGCATTGCTGACCGTCAAGTCGGCGTGTCCGTACTCCCGCACATCTCCCGGCGTTACAACACCGCCCAGCTGATGCACCATCGCCTGCATCCCGTAGCAGATGCCCAGCGTCGGCAGGCCACATTCCAGCGCCCAATCGGGTATAACCGGCGCGCCGGCATCGTACACGCTGGCCGGGCCGCCGGACAGGATGATGCCCCGCGCGTTCAGGTGGGCGATTGCCCCGGCGCCGGCAGTGGCCGGGATGATCTCCGAATACACCTGCAATTCTCTGACGCGGCGGGCAATCAGGTGGGTGTATTGGGAGCCAAAGTCGATGACTACTATGGCGTCGGGCTGCGCTGCGCTGCTCATAAAATCCCCGTCGGGGCAATGCGGTTGCGGCGATAATATTAGCATAATGCGGGAAGACGTTCACCGCGCGCCGTTACCCGGTATCACCATCCTTGATAGAATACGCGCGCCGACCGGCCCCCAGATGCCACGATGACGGTTTTTGCGACGACCAGAGAACCGCGCCCGGACCAGCATATCGCGCGCGAGTGGCCCTTGCCGCTGAATCAGCGCAACCGATACGACGGACTTGACTTGCTGGCCGCGCTGGAGCCGGCATCAGTGCCTCTGTGCATCTTCGACCCGCAGTACCGGGGCATCCTGGACAAGATGCAATATGGCAACGAAGGGGTCAGTCGGGGCCGCGCCCGGTCAGCGTTACCCCAGATGAGCGAGGAAACCATCGCTGAATTCATCGCCGGGATTGAGGCCGCGTTGATACCGTCCGGGCATCTGTTTCTCTGGGTGGACAAGTATCATTTGTGTACCGGGGTCGGTTCGTGGGTGAACGAGTGGGGGCTGGAAATCGTTGACCTGATAACCTGGAACAAAGGCCGCATGGGGATGGGATACCGAACTCGCCGAACTGGCGAGTATTTGCTGATTTTGCAAAAGCCCCCCAAGCGGGCCAAAGGGGTGTGGCAGCGGCACAACATCCCCGACGTTTGGACTGAATCAGTCCCCCGTCTCGGAGCCGTTCATCCCAAGCCGGTAGAACTGCAATCAGCGGTGATTGAAGCGGTCACCGACCCGGGGGACATGGTGCTTGACCCGGCGGCCGGCAGCTACTCCGTACTGACGGCGGCGCAGCAGGTTGGGCGTCACTTCCTCGGTTGCGACATCGCTGACGTGTACCGGTGAAGACTATGGTCAGGATAGAAGACAGCAAACCAGGCCGTAGGGACGGTGGGCATGCACGACTGTTTAACGACGCCGACATAGGGGCACTGGTGTCCCGTGTTTACGCCACCAGCATCCGGGCGGGGACTGAACTGGAGCACATTATCATCTGCTTCGGGCGTTATTGTTCCGGTATCTCCAGGTACAGTACCGACTGACTGTCGGCCATGGCCTGGGCGGCGGCGTTGATGCTCTGTCCAACCACCGCGGCCAGCGCCGGCGCCTGCACGGCTTTGGCCACTACGTCGGCCCGACGGCGAGATCGTTGTACGTCGTCGCTGTTCACGGTGACCGAGGCTTCCGCTACCAGAGTTTCCCGATACGTGATGAAGTCCCGAGCTCCAATGATGAAGTCGGCAAGCAGAATTTCAATGTAGTCATTCTCAGTGATGAGGTTGCGATCCAGAGCGTCGGTAATCAGGTCTTCAAACTCGAGGTTGAAGCCCTCCGGGTTTTTGAGCACTCTTTTGCCGCGGGTTTGCAGCATCCCGCTGAGCTTGGGGATGATACGCAGCCCCAGCCGGCGTTCGTATTCCTTGCCGACCAGGTTGCCGACGCGACCCTGCAAGATGCTGATTTCCACCTGCATGGCATGGGTTGCATCCTGAACCGCAAGCATCGCCTTCTGTAGCTCTTTGACAGCCTCTTGCAGCTCTCGGATCGCTTCCTGCATGGCGGCGATAGTTTCCTGCATGGCGGCGATAGTTTCCTGCATGGCGGCGATGGTTTCCTGCATGGACGTGATCGCCACGTTGGTCAGTTCAAAGTTCTGCCGCGTCCATTGCGCGAATTCAGCGAACTCCTGGGGAAGATTGAGCAATTCCTCGGTGAGCAAGTGCCGGCGAACTTCGTTCCTGAACTCCTCGTCGGTGTCCAGTAGTCGCAGGAGCTCCTGTCTCATTCTCATATTGGGAGTTGTCATAGTCTCTTCCCGGCGAATGCCGTACTCGCTCCGTGTCGTGTGTCCATGCTAGCCGAGGTTGTCGTTTTTCCGCAAGCAGTGTCCAGGATACGGAAAACCGCCGCCCGGTGGTACAATCATTTCCGGCATGGACTACCAAACCGAAATCGCCAGGGCCGTCGGAATCATTGCCTCCGGCGGCGTGGTCGCCATCCCCACCGACACCCTCTATGGCCTGGCGGCCGACGCCTTTAACCCGCGCGCCGTAGAGCGAGTGTATGTCGCCAAGGGCCGGCCGGCCGATATGCCTCTGCCGGTGCTGGTGTCCGGGTGGGAGCAGGCGACGCAGGTAGCCGATATTCCCGCCGGCGCCTTGTCCGTAGTCCAAAAGCTCGCCGGGGCATACTGGCCCGGCAGCCTGACCATGGTGCTCCCGGCTGCGCCGGGTCTCCCGCAGCGCCTCACCGCCGGCCGTGACACCATCGCGGTGCGGATGCCCGACCATCCGGCGCCTCTCGCATTGGCGGAAGCCCTGGGTCGTCCCATCACCGGAACCAGCGCCAACCGCAGCGGCGAACCGGACATCACCGACGCGGACGAATTGCGGACCATCATCGGTCCGCGAGTTGATGGTATCATTGCATCCGGCCCGGCCCCGGAGGGAACCGCCAGCACTATCATATCCGTATCCCCAGAGGGTACCGCCCTGCTCCGGGAAGGAGCGTTGCCCTATCGCGAAATACTGGACCTCCTTGGCATGATGGAAGCGCGCGGTTAGTGAGGACCCATCGTGGCAAACGACACATACGACCGCTATCGCGCCGTCGTGGACGCAGAACTGCGCGACGCATTTGACGGCCGGCAGGGGATGCTCTACGACCTGCTTCGTTATCATCTGGGCTGGGTGGACGAGCGCGGCAACCCGGCATCGGCGCTAACGCCGCTGCACCACTGTGGCGTCCTTGCTTTAGCCGCTGGCGACGCCGTTTCCGGCGATCATGGTCCGGCCGTATCCGCCGCCGCCGCCGTTGAGTTAGCGTACAACTTCGTGCTCGTCCACAACGACGTTCAAGCCGGCCGGATTGACCAATCTTCCGACCGGCCCAGCATCTGGTGGGTTTGGGGGCCGTCCCAGGCCATCAACGCCGGCGACGGTCTGCACGCCCTGGCCCGTGCCGTATTGATGCGATTGTCCGAGGCCGGAACGCCGGCTGCCACCGTGTTGACCGCCCTGCGCAGCCTTGATCAAGCGTGTCTCACGCTGTGCGAAGGGCAATACATGGACCTGACTTACCAGGACCAGTTGATGGTGTCGGAGCCGGATTACCTTGACATGGTGGGACGCAAATCCGGAGCCCTGGTTGGCTGTTCCGCCAGGTTGGGAGCGTTGGCGGTCGGCGGCGATGAGGCCACCGCCGAAGCCCTGCGCCAGTGGGGGGAGAAGTTGGGAACGGCCCGGCAAATCCACCAAGATATCGACGACCTGTGGGGCGCCGGCGGTGACGGGTTCACCCCGGCCAACGTCCTGAACAAAAAGAAAAGTCTGCCCCTTATCCATGCGTTGCAGCATGCCCCGACGCCGGCAAAGCGCGAATTGGGTGGCATCTACCTGAAACGCGTCCTCGAACCCGACGACCCACCCCGCATTGTCGCCATCCTGGATGACGCCGGCTCCCGTCAGTACGCCGAGGACAAGGCGGAGCAGCTCCTCCACGAAGCCGACGCGGCCCTCGCGACGGACGAGTGCAAATTGCAGCGTCCCGACGCGTTGCAATGGGCGGCGGAATGGGTTATCGGTCAGCCCCACTCCTGACCTTCAGAGGGTAATCAAATGAGCAAGCGTACCCTTTCCCAACTGGACGTGGCGGGCAAGACGGTCCTGGTGCGTGTTGACTTCAACGTACCCATCGAGCAGGGAGTGGAGGCCATCGCCAATTACGACCAGCGCCTCCGCGCCACCTTGCCCACCATCCAATACCTGGTGGAAAGACAGTGCCGCACCGTGCTGTGTTCTCACCTCGGTCGTCCCCGCGGCAAAGTTGACGACGGATTGCGCTTGAAGCCGGTGGGCGACCGGCTGGCTGTGCTCCTGGGCCGCCCGGTAGCGTCCCTCCGCGACTGCACGGGTGAAGCCGTGACCGAGCGCGTCGCCGGTATGTCCGCCGGCGATATATGCCTGCTGGAAAACCTGCGGTTCCACGAAGGCGAGGAAAGCGACCCGGATTCTTCAACATTCCGGGCCTTCGCCGCGGAGTTGGCCGCCCTTGCGGACTGCTTCGTCATGGATGCCTTCGCCGTGGCCCACCGCGCCCACGCCTCAACCGTTGGGATACCCCGACACCTGCCCACCGCGATGGGACTGCTCACGCAGCGCGAGGTCGAGTCCCTGGGTTTGGCATTGGCCGAACCAGACCGGCCCCTGGCCGCGCTGATGGGCGGCGCCAAGGTCAGCGACAAAATCCTGGTTCTGGAAAACCTGCTGGAACGCCTGGATCACCTGTTCATCGGCGGCGGAATGGCCGTGACCTTCCTCGCCGCGGCCGGCAAGTCGGTGGGCGCGTCCGTTGTAGAGGAGGATCGCACGAACTTTGCCCGGGATGTGATGCGACGCGCTGACGCCGGCGGCGTAACCGTCCATCTTCCCACAGACGTGGTTGCCGCCAACGAGTTCTCGCCCCAACCCGCATCGGTCAACACCGTTTCCTCAGACAACGTCCCGGACGGCTGGTACATCATGGACATCGGCGCGGACACTGCCGGCCGTTACGCCGGTGAATTGTCTGGCTGCAAGACCATTCTTTGGAACGGGCCCATGGGCGTGTTCGAGATGGAGCAGTTCCGCGCCGGCACCCGCACCGTGGCCGGCGGCATCGCGGAACTTCCCGGTGTGACCACCGTGGTGGGCGGCGGTTCCACGGCGGAAGCGGTCGAGGCCCTGGGCTTGATGGACAAGATGACCCACGTTTCCACTGGCGGAGGCGCCGCCCTGGAATTCCTGGAAGGCCGCACCCTGCCCGGTATAGCCGCCATCCCCGACGCTTGATATTCCGCTGCACCCGGAGCGAACATGATTGACCTGGAACAGATTCACGACAGCATCGCCAGCACGCCATCAAAGATTGTCATGCTGGTGGCCGACGGACTCGGAGGGTTGCCTCATCCCGACACGCGCAAGTCGGAACTGGAAACCGCTCACATCCCCAACCTGGACGCCCTGGCCCAACGCAGCGCCTGCGGCTTGACCACGCCGGTGGAAGTTGGCATTGCCCCAGGCAGTGGCCCCGGACACCTGGCCCTCTTTGGCTACAACCCCCTGAAGTACTTCATCGGCAGAGGGGTGCTGGAAGCTCTGGGCATCGGCATCGATTTGCTGCCCGGTGACGTGGCGGCGCGGGGCAACTTCTGCACCGTTGACGACGCAGGACTGCTCACCGACCGCCGGGCCGGACGCATCGCCACCGAGTTGAGCGCCCCCCTGTGCGAGCGTTTGGACCGCATCGAAATTCCCGGCGTCCAGGTGGACGTGTTTCCAGTGCAAGATTACCGTTTCGTGCTGCGGCTTCGCGGCGAGGGCCTTTCCGAGGCGGTCGAGGAGACCGACCCGCAACGCGAGGGCGTGGCGCCACGTCCTGCTGGCCCATTGGCTCCCGAAGCAGCGCGCACCGCCGACGTCGTGCAGCAGTTCGTCGCCGAGGCCGGGCGCCGGCTCTCCGAAGAACAGCCGGCCAACATGGTTTTGCTGCGTGGCTGGGCCCAGCTGCCTAACCTGCCTGACTTCGGACAGGTCTATCAGCTCAACCCGGCTGCCATCGCCGCCTATCCCATGTATCGCGGTCTGGCGTCGGTCGCCAATATGCAGATCATCCCCACCGGCATGACCTTCGGAGACGAGGTGGACACCCTCCAGGCCAACTGGGAGGATCACGATTTTTTCTTTATCCACTACAAGCCGGCCGACGCCGCCGGCGAAGACGGCGATTTCGACGGCAAGGTAAAACGGCTGGAGGAGTTGGACGTTCACGTCCCGCGCATATTGGACCTCCGGCCCGACGTGCTGATGGTGGCCGGCGACCATGCAACCCCGGCCATTATGGCGTCCCACAGCTGGCACCCGGTCCCCTTCATGCTCCATTCCAAGCTGACGCTGGGCGAAGGGGTGGACGGCTTCAACGAGCGCGCCTGCGCCCGTGGCTCCCTGGGACGCATCCCGGCGGAAACCATCATGCTGTTGGCTCTGTCCCACTCCGGCAAGCTGGGCAAGTATGGCCCGTAGCGTTTTGTGGCAGCGTTTTCTTTGGGGACTACACGCCGGACGGCGCCGGTGGTTGTGTCAAGGAACGGCAGAACGGTAGCCTGATTGGGTATTTATTGTGGTGGAGGACAACAACCACAATTCCAATTGGCGCGAGGCTATCTGGAGCATTCCCCGCTCTTTTGTTTTATCCTACTTTGGACTGGTAACGCTGCTGGGCTTGCCTACGGTAGTCGTTATCATCTGGGAGAAAGCCGGGGAAATCGACGCTGCCTGGTGGCTGTGGCACACTACAGTTATCCGGGCCGCCGCGCCGGAATGCGGGCAAATTGGAATCGGTATCGCGTTTTCGGCGCTGGTCACAGTGCAAGGAGCAGCCTTTTTCATGGTACTTTACCAATTCGCGGTCAACAAATGGGTCAAGCCGGTAATCCAAAAGCACAAAGACGAAGGCCGCGCCGAAGCCAACCGGGAATGGGAGGCATGGCTGCAGCGCAAAGCCAAGGCTGAAAACGAGGGACGGCCGTTTGACGAGCCGCAACCGGGCGCCGAGCCGAGGGAGCTCTGATGGCTGCCGCGCCGGCCATCGTCGCCGGCAACTGGAAAATGAACACCGACATTCTCTCCGGCGTGTCGTTGGCATCCGCAATCGCGGCCGGCGCTGCGGGGTTGAGCCGAGTCAGCCTGATCCTGGGGCCGCCATTTGTGTCGCTGGCCGCCGTGCGGGATGCCGTGGCCGGCAGCGGCGTCGCCGTGGCCGCCCAGAATATGCACGCCGACGACAGTGGCGCCTTCACCGGCGAAATCGCGCCGCCCATGCTCATCGGTCTCTGCGACTACGTCATCATCGGCCACTCCGAGCGTCGCCAGTTTTTCGGCGAAACCGACGAGTCCGTGGGCCGCAAGGCCGTCGCTGCCCTGCGCCACGGTCTGCGCCCTATCGTCTGCGTTGGCGAAACCCTGGACGAGCGGGAATCGGGGCGGGCCGCCGAGGTCATCCGTCGGCAGGTGGTGGCGGCCCTTACCGACCTGGACCCGGAAAGCGCTCAAGGCAAACTCGCGATTGCCTATGAACCCGTCTGGGCTATCGGCACCGGGCGCGCGGCCACTCCGGAGATCGCTGACGACGTGATGGGCGGCGCAATCCGCCCCACCGTCGCGGCGTCCCTGGGCGCCGATGCAGCGGCCGCAACACCGTTGCTTTACGGAGGCAGCGTTAATCCGGGCAATGCTGCCGACTTCGCGGCTGTGCCCAGCATCAACGGCGCATTGGTGGGCGGGGCCAGCCTGGATGCGGAGTCCTTTTTGGGAGTGGCCCGGGCTTTTGCCGGGTGAGCGATTATGACCACGGCTCTATCCGAAAACGTGCGCGAGGAAGCGGTCAACACACTGCTGGCGCAGCTGTTGCGAGACTCCGGCCTCAAAGCCAGAGCGGAGCGGCGCAGCCGGCAAGGCGCGCCCGACATTCTGGTGGAGTTGAAAACCGGCGACACTATCCTGCTGGAATGCAAGTGGGATGATTCCGCCGGCCTGCTGTCCAGCCAACTGGAGGAGCGGCGGCAAAACTTTCCTGACACGCTGGCCGTCATCGGCGTGCTTTACCCGCAACGGCTGAAAGGACTGGAGAATGTCCACGCCGGGCTGGCGATGGCCACGGATCTGCAGTGGTGGCAACATTCGCCGGGGGATGCGCCCCCCATCCGCAGCGGCTCCTACACCGACCTTGCCGACCTGTTGCGCGCCCTGCCGCTGGAACTGGAGGGGGTGGACCGGGTAGTGGCCGCCGCCGGGGTTATTCAGTATGCGGTAGAGCAGGCGGCGCGGCAAATCGCCGGCCACGCCCGCCTCTCCCGCCGCGTCGCCGAAATCATCGCCCAGACCGACCAGGAGAAGGACCGCGCCGCGGCCCTGCGTATCGGCTGCCTGGCGCTGTTCAACGCCCTGGCCTTTCAGGACCGCCTCGCCGCCTCCAACGAAGCCGTCCCTACCGTCAACGAAGCGCTGGGCGATAAACTGGCCGGGCTGCACCATGCCTGGCGATACATCTGCGACCGCATCGACTACGTGCCGGTTTTTGACCTGGCGGCCAGCATCCTGCGAGTGATTGGCGACGGGCCGGAAGAATTGCAACTGGCGGCTATCGTGCCGCTGGTCAAGGCGATGGCGGACACCCGGCGGCTGGAAGGGCACGATTTATCGGGGCGACTGTTTCATACCCTGCTGACCGATGCCAAGTTCACCGGCGCTTACTACACGTCGGTGCCGGCGGCTACGCTGCTGTCCCGCCTGGTGTTTCACGACTGGCCGCCGCATATTGACTGGAGCGACCACGAGTTTCCGGCGGCGCTCAATGTGGCCGACCTGGCCTGCGGCACCGGAACGCTGCTGATGGCGGTGGCCGCTGAGACGGAACGCCGTCATATCGGCGCTGGCGGGCAGGACGCCGGCGCGCTGCACAAGGCAATGGTGGAGCAGGCCCTGCATGGCTACGACGTGCAACTTTCCGCCGTGCATTTCGCCGCCACCAGCCTGGCCATGCTCAACCCGGACATCCAGTTTGACCGCATGAACCTCTACGTGATGTCGCTGGGCGCGGCTGGGGACAACGTGTCGCTGGGTTCGCTGGATTTTCTGGGCGAGGACGAGGCGGCGGTGCAATTCGCGCTGTCGGCGGAGAGTACCGGCGTAGCGACGCTGGAAGCGGAACGGGTATCCGGCGGCGGCGCGCGGGGCGTCGCCGAGGGAGTGACCGCCCGCCTGCCCGACCTGGATTTGGCGATTATGAACCCGCCGTTCACCCGCTCGGTGGGCGGCAACCTGCTGTTCGGCAGCCTGCCGCCGTCCGACCGGCGCCGGCTGCAAAATGAGCTGTCCCGCCGCCTCAAGTCACGTCCGGCAACGGCTACCGCCGGCTTGGGGGCGGCGTTCGTGGCCGCGGCGGTGCCCAAGCTGCGGCCCGGCGAGGGCCGTCTGGCGCTGGTGCTGCCAGCTACGGTCTGCACCGGCCCGTCCTGGCAGCAGACCCGCGCGCTGATTGAACGCGATTTCATACTGGACACCGTTATCGTATCCCACGACCCCTTGCGCTGGAACTTTTCGGACAGCACCGACCTTTCGGAAGCTTTGCTCATCGCCACGCGCCGCGCCCCCGACGCCAGCCCCGATGATGAAAGCCGCACCACCTTCGTCAACCTCTGGCGGAATCCCGCCGGTGTGCTGGATGCTCACCGGGTGGCGCAGGCTATCAGCGCCACGACGCCGGCAAAGGCCGAGGATACGGGCGCGGCGCTGCTGTCGGTTGACGGCCAGCACGTCGGCGAGATGGTTTCGATTGCAGAATCACAAATCGCCGGCAAAAAGTGGGCCGGCGTGCAGTTCGCCCGCGCCGACGTAACCCGCAACGCATTGCGGCTGCTTGATGACGGCAAAGTGTGGGTTCCCGGGGAGTCGGCGACGGCGGATGTTCCGCTGTGCCGGCTTGATGAACTTGGGCAGGTTGGCCCCGACCGCCGCCGGCTGGTCGATGGGTTTGACAGGACTGATTCCGTAACCGCTTACCCGATGGTTGAAGGACACGATACCGAGCAACGAAAGTCTCTGGTATGTACGCCGGACTCTTATCTGTCGCCATTGGTCACTCCCAAAGGCGGCCAGCGACCCGGATATGGTGAACACCTCTGGCAACAGGCTGGCCGATTGCTTATTGCCGAACGTCTTTGGCTGGAGACTACCAGAGTTGTAGCGATGCGGTCGGATACGCGAGCGTTGTCAAATGTGTGGTGGCCGATTGTAGCTAACGACGAATCTTTTGAGAAACCTTTGGCCGTATGGTTGAACTCCAGCCTGGGCATCCTGACTATCCTGTCGGAGCGCACCAGCACCCGAGGCGGTTGGGTTGCCATAAAGAAAGCGGACTTGGAATATCTGCCTGTGCTGGACTTGCGCGCCCTTTCGGATGCCCAACTGCGGGCCATGGCACGGCTGTTTGACGATGTGGCGGCTGCCGAGTTTGAGCGGCTACCGGCCATGGCGCACTGCCCGGCGCGGCGGCAGCTGGACGACGGCATCGCGGCAATATTGGGGCTGCCGGATTTGGCGGGTCTGCGGCGGTTGCTGGCGACGGAGCCGGTGGTGAGCAACCGGCGGTTGTAGCGCGAATGGGGATTTGATTTCTGGAGAAGTGCGCTATGAAACGGCGCGGTTTAGTCAAAGGACAGACCATCGAGTTCGCCCAGCCCATCGGCCTGCCGGAGGGTCAGGATGACGTGATGGGCGGCGCAATCCGGCCCACCGTCGCGGCGTCCCTGGGCGCCGATGCGGCGGCCGCGACACCGTTGCTTTACGGAGGCAGCGTTAATCCGGGCAATGCTGCCGACTTCGCGGCTGTGCCCAGCATCAACGGCGCCCTGGTGGGCGGGGCCAGCTTGGACGCGGATGCTTTTCTGAGCGTGGCCCAGGCCTTTGCCGCCTCCGGGAGCGCGGTGTGACTACCCGTCAACCCCGCCATAGCGAACCGAGCGCCAACAACGAGCTCGGGGAGTTGCTCCGGGGAATGCTGTTCGGCTGTCAGGTGCGCTCGGAGAATACCCAACTGATTGACGGGCAGCCCGGCTTGCAACTGGACAATCTGATTACCGCCCCCGACCGCGCCCCGGTGGTGGTTGAAGCCGAATACGAGCCGGCCGGCAACGCCGAAGCGGATGCCGCCGCCCGCTTGGGCTTGCCCGTGGTCAACGAGGCCAACCCCATCGAGGCGGCCATCGCCCTACGTTATCCTGACGCCATCCGGTTCGCCGGCAACTTGCGCGCCGCCTTGCGTGATACCCGCCTGTCTTACGCCGTCCTGTATGAGGATGGCGGCCGCTTTCCCAAATCGGGCTGGCTGGAAGGTTCAGTTACCGATTTGGCGGACTTGATTGCGCTGGTATCCGTCCCGCAGAAGGCGGTGGACGCCGCCGCTGCCGCCCTGGAAAACGGCATTGAACGCGCCGTGTCCATCCTGAACAATATGGCTGCGTTGCGCCCCGATATTATGCCGCGCATCGCCCGCCTGCTGGGTATGGAAGACGTGCCGCAAACCCGGCGCATGGCCTGCGCCATCATCGCCAACGCCATGGTCTTTCACGAGCGGCTGGCCGGCGCTCACGACATACCCTCTTTGCGACAGGTCTGCGGCCCGGAAGTTATCAATCCGATGGGTACAACCCTCGACGCCTGGGCATCCATTCTGCAAACTAACTACTGGGCGATTTTCGCCATCGCCAAAGATATTGTGGAGCATATTCCGTCCGGCGAGGCCGCCCGGACCCTGCGGACGTTGCGGGATACCGCCGAAACGATAATGGACACCGGAGCCAGCATCGCCCACGACCTTACCGGGCGCATTTTCCAGCGGCTGATTGCCGACCGCAAGTATCTGGCGACTTTCTACACGCTGCCGGCCTCGGCGGCCCTGCTGGCCCGCCTGGCCGTGGGCAAGCTGGGCGATGTGGACTGGTCGGACGCCGATGCCATCGGCCGCCTCCGGGTCGGCGATTTCGCCTGCGGCACCGGGGCCTTGCTGTCGGCAGTGTACCAGCAGATCGCCGCCCGCCACGAGCGCGCCGGCGGGAACCCGGACGCCCTGCATCCGACGATGATGGAGGAAACGCTGTTCGGCTGCGACGTAATGCCGTCGGCCATTCATATCACCGGCTCCACTCTTTCCGGCATCGCGCCCACCGTCCGTTTTGACAACTCCCGACTGTACACGCTGGCCTACGGGCGGCAGACGGATGGCGGCGTCCGCATCGGCTCGCTGGAGCTGCTGCAATCCTCGGCGGCGCTGACGCTGTTCAACACCAGCGACCCGGCCCGGCGCACCGGCAGCGTGGGCGAGGAAACGGCGGCCCAGATTATCGCCGACATCCCCGACGGCGAGTTTGACATCGTGATTATGAACCCGCCTTTCACCAGCAACACCAAGCACCGGGACGCGGCGGGCAATGTCCAGAACGCTGCTTTCGCTGCCTTCGGCGCGCCGGTGGCCGACCAGGACGATATGGCAGCGCGGCTGATCAGCCTGGCCCGGGATTCCTACTATCACGGCCACGCCGGGCTGGGTTCGGCATTTGCGGCCATTGCCGACAAAAAAGTACGTCCCGGCGGCGTCATCGCGCTGGTGCTGCCCTTTACTGCCATCAACGGCTCGTCCTGGGCCAAGTTCCGGCAACTGATTGCGACGCAGTACACCGATGTCACTATCGTCAGCAGCATCGCCAATGATGCTGATATGTCCTTTTCATCGGACACCGGAATTGCCGAGTGTTTGGTAGTAGGGAGGCGGCGGGGCAAAGATGACCGGCCCAATAGCCGCGCCAAGTTTGTTTCGTTACGCCGCCGCCCCCCGGGTTTCGCAGAGGCCAGTGAGGTTGCCAGCGCCGTTATCAGCAGCACAGGGGAGCGCAAACTGGAGGATGGCCCTTATGGCGGCATACCGATTTACTGCGGAACCGCCCCGGCCGGGGAGATTCTGGATGCGCCCCTCGCCGAATACGAAAGCGGGTGGGGCGCCGCCCGTATCGCCGATGCCGCGCTGGCCCAAGTGGCGCATTCGCTTGCCGGCGGCAAGTTGTGGCTGCCGGCAGAACCGCAAGCGCTTGACCTGCCGGTGACCACACTGGGGGAAATCGGACAACTAGGCGTACACGATTCAATGCTGACGATGACCACGCACAACGGGCCTTTCGTCAAAGAGCCGCCCAGCCCTACGGCAACCTACCCGTCCCTGTACAGCCACCGCGCGCGCAACGAGACCAGGCTGATTTGCGCGCCTGATTCGCAACTGCGGGTAAAGCGGGGAATGGAGCGCCGAGCCGCCGAGCTTTGGGCCACCGCCAGCCGCGCCCATATCAGCCGCGATTTCCGGTTCAATTCCCAGCCTTTGACCGTTGCTATAACGGAAATGGCGTCCATCGGTGGCACAGCGTGGCCGAATGTCAGTTTTAGCGACGACAGGTTCGACTACGCATTTGCAGTTTGGAGCAACAGTACGTTAGGGCTGTTGGGATACTGGTGGCACTCCAGCCGTCAACAACCAGGTCGGGGCCGGGTGTTGCGTTTGGCGATACGTTTGCTCCCCATCCTCAACTTCCGCACCCTAACCGACGCCCAACTGGCCGCCGCCCAGGCCATTTTTGACGAGTTCCGCGACAAGGACCTACAGCCCGCCTATCTGGCCGACGCCGACGCTAACCGCGCCCTGCTGGACCGCCGCGTAATCTGCGATCTGCTGAGCTTTGGCGAGGATACCTACCAGGCCATCCGCCGCCTGGCCGCCAAGTGGTGCGCCGAGCCGTCGGTGCACGGCGGCAAGGCGCGGCCAAGCGGTGCCGGTTTGGTCATCTAGCCGGCGATTTCCCTCCCAGCCTGCCCAGACTAGACGGCCAGACCGCCTGGCGATGACGGAGCCGATGGTGCAACCGACGGTTGTAGATAGTGCGCCGCCACCGTGTCCCAATTGCAACTTGACTATGTGCAGCAGGCCGGCCACAATCGCCACCAGTTTAGTGCCAATAGGGATTCGGTTTCCTGATGCCCGCCTTTCACGAACTGCAAAACCTAAAAGTCCATCTTGTTCCCCAAAGCGAGTTGTTAGAACAAGCCCTGCTTTTCGCCGCCAGCGCAAACATCGCCGTCTATGACGCTCTGTTCCGCGTCCTGTCCCGGCGGGAGGACGCGCCGCTGATCGCTGCCGACGCGCCACTGGTCAACCGCCTGGCCGGCACGGGAGTCCGCGCGTTCGCGCTAGCGGAGTGGGCCGGTCCGATCTGAAAACTACACCGTGTTGCACCGTTTTTCCCTCGTTGCCATCGTAGGCCCCACCGCAGTGGGCAAGACGGCGCTGGCCATTGAACTCGCCCGGCGCTTCGACGGCGAAATCGTCAACGCCGACAGCCGACAGGTTTATATCGGCATGGACATCGGAACCGCTAAGCCAACGGCTGACGAACTCCGCGCTGCCCGCCACCATCTCATCGACGTTCGCAAGCCCGATGCCCCGCTCAGCTTGGGGGAATACCTGCCGTTGGCGCGAGAATGTGTGGCGGATATTTTCACCCGGGAGAAGCTCCCCGTCTTATGCGGCGGCACGGGCCAATACGTCTGGGCGATGCTGGAAGGTTGGGATGTGCCCGCAATACCGCCCGACGCGGGCTTCCGCGCTCGGCTCGAGCTACGTGCCGCCGCCGAAGGAACGCGCGCTCTCTGGAATGATTTGAACGCCATCGATCCCCGGCGCGCGGTTTCCATCGGGCCGCACAACACCCGCCGCATCATCCGCGCTCTGGAGATCCTTCACTCCACCGGAGAACAAGTAAGCGCCACTCGGCGGAGCGCGGAGCCGCCCTATCGTGCCCTCATCATTGGCTTGACCGCTGAACGCGCGGAGCTTTACCGGCGGGTTGACGACAGATTCGACATGATGATGTCGCAAGGCTTGTTGGACGAAGCCCGTCAGTTGGCGGCGGCCGGTTATGAGCTGGGCCGTGGACCACTATCCGGCGTGGGCTACACTCAGTTGGGGCAATACCTTGCCGGCGAAATCGCGCTGGATGAAGCGATTGCCCAGTCCAAAAGCCGGACGCACCGTCTGGTGCGTCGCCAATACACGTGGTTCAAGCCCACCGACCGCCGTATCAAATGGCTGGACGCCACCCACGAACTGCCGGCTGCTGAAGCCGCCCGCCGCTTAAAGCTCTTCCTGGCGCCCTGAAACCGATGTGGTACAATTCCGGGCACAGGGCGCGAACTAATTCGGCGCAGGAGTCCCGCGATGGAATTCACCAAAATGCACGGCGCTGGCAACGATTACGTGTATATCGACGCTCGAACAATGCCAGAGCGCGACTGGAGTAGCCTGTCCCGCGCCATCAGCGACCGCCATTTCGGGGTTGGCGGCGACGGCCTCATTCTGCTGTTGGACTCGGATGTCGCCGACCTGAGAATGCAGATGTTCAACGCCGACGGTTCCGAGGGCGCGATGTGTGGCAACGGCATACGGTGTTTTGCCAAGTACGCCATCGAGCGCGGCATTGTGTCCAGCAGGGCAGACCGGATAACGGTTGACACCAGGTCCGGCGTGCGCACCATCGTGCCGCATTATGCCGGCGCCATTGTGGACTCGGCCCGTGTCAGCATGGGCCCGCCGCGTTTTGCGCCGTCGGAGATTCCGGTGGACCTGGACCCGGCAATCAGCAACCGGCAGGGGCCTATCGTCAACTACGCCATTCAACCCGGCGATTTCCGCCTGTTTCTCACCTTTGTCTCAATGGGCAATCCCCACGCCGTTACTTTCATTGACCAGCCCGTTGAGGAGTTCCCCCTGCATAACATCGGCCCTCTGGTAGAGCGGCACCCTATTTTCCCGGACCGGGTTAACTTTGAAATCGTCAACCTGCGCGACGACGGCAACCTGGACGCCCGCGTCTGGGAGCGCGGCTCCGGTGAAACTATGGCCTGCGGCACAGGCGCCTGTGCCATCGGCGTAGCATCCCGCCTTATCGGCCACACCGGCGACCACGTGGCCGTCAATCTGCCCGGCGGGACGCTGAATATCGAGTGGGACGGCGAGGGCGAGGTTTATCTGGAAGGCCCGGCAGCCGAAGTTTTCAGCGGAGTGTGGACAGAATGAGCAACTACGTAACCGGCCCCACCACTTTTGAGCAGATCCAATGGGCGGCGCGAGCCTTTCGGGAGTTCGCCGACGATGCCACCTGCATCGCCGTCCGCGCGCCGCAGTTTCGGCAAGGGCTATTGCAAGGTCAGGATAACGACGACTGGCCGGCGCTAGTGAAGTACGTCAACCAGTGGGGCTGCCGCATACCCGCCCGCAAAACGGAGGGCATCGCCGCCGCCGTAGCCATCGCCGCGCCCTATCTGGAACCGCTGGCCGCCTCGGCCCTGGAGTTTGACGACCTGCGCTGCGCCACCCTGGACATCGTGGAGCGGGCTTTCGACTGCCTGACCGACGCCAACGGCGTCGGCCCCACAGCGGCCTCGGCCCTGCTGACCGCGTTGAACCCGCAGCTGTTCGTATCTTGGGGCGCCGGCATCAAAAACGCTTACTTCCCCGACGACCCGGCCAACGGAGCCACTTACAGCCAATTTCTCACCGTGATGCGGATGGCGGCTCTCTCCGTAGCCAGCGACGCGCGCCAGCAGGGCGTTGACGACCCGGCGGGCTGCCTGTCCGGAGAGTTGGGCATCAGTCCCGCGTTTTCGCTGGCCAAGTTCATTGACGAATTCAACTGGCTGACTTTGGAAAAGGGCTTGATTTATCAGGATGGAGCGGTGGCAGTGTAAGGCGCGCAATGGCTTGGGAGGTTGAGTTCGCGGACGAGTTCAACTAGTGGTGGTACACCCTGACAGAGCGGGAGCAACGCGCTTTGGGTTCCAGCGTCAGCCGCCTCAGGGTCCAGGCATAGCTTTGACAAGGCGATATTCCAAGTCGGTTGAAGTCAAAGATGGTGTGGAGATGCGCGAGTTGCGGGCGCAAGTTGACGGGCGTCCGTTGCGCGCCCTCTATGCCTTTGACCCCAGATTGTCGGCCATAGCTTTGCTCGGCGGCGACAAAACCGGGGACAGCGATTTTTACATCCTCAATATACCCAAAGCGTATGACCGCTATGACGCGCCCATCACGCGGCTGGATAAGGATTGTCCTGGCGGATGCCGGCAAACAGGGGATTGAAGATCCAGCAGCAACTATATCTCAGGCTATCAACCAGCATCCGCCGTTCACACTGGCGTATTTCACGAACAATTACGTCTGGCTCACGGTGACTCGTGGATACAGATATGACCCCGGCACTACTGTGGACTAGGAGCAAAAATGCCTAACCTTTCCCAACGCCTTGGCAAACTCGCCCCCTACCCCTTCGTCGAAATCTCCCGCATCATCGCCGAAAAACGCGCCGCTGGCGCCGATGTGGTTACTTTCGGCATCGGCGACCCGGACATTCCCACGCCGCAACCCATCATCGACCGCCTGCTGACGGCTTCGCAAGACCCGCCCAACCATCGCTACCCGGAGACCGACGGGCTGCCGGAGATGCGCCGGGCTATCGCCCACTGGTACAAGCAGCGTTTTGACGTTGACCTGGACCCGGATACCGAAGTTCTGCCTCTCATCGGCGCGAAAGAGGGCATCGGTCACGCCGCCTTCTGCTTTCTTGACCCCGGCGACGTGGCGCTGGTGCCCGACCCTGCCTATCCGGTGTACGCCGTGGGCACGATGTTCGCCGGCGCCGAGAGCTACGTGATGCCCCTCTATGAGCGCAACGGTTGGCTGCCGGAGCTGGACGCCATCCCTGACGACGTGGCCCGCCAGGCCAAGGTGATGTGGCTCAACTACCCCAACAACCCCACCAGCGCCGTCGCCTCGCAAGAGGATTTGGAGTCGGCCATGCGCTACTGTCGTGAGCACGACATCGCCATGCTCCACGACGCCGCCTACTCTGAAGTCGGCTACGACGGCTACCGCGCCGGCAGCATGATGCAGCTGGACGGAGCGAAAGAAGTCGGTCTGGAGTTTCATTCCCTGTCCAAAACCTACAACATGACCGGCTGGCGGATGGGCATGGCCGTGGGCAACGCCGACATGATCAAGGCGCTGTTCCAAATCAAAGCCAACCTGGACTCCGGCATCCCCCAAGCCATCCAGGAAATGTCCATGGCGGCGCTGACCGGCCCGCAGGACTGCATTGACGACAATGTCGCCATCTACCAGTGGCGGCGCGACCGGGTGTTGCAGGCGTTGACCCGCATGGGCCTCAACGTGGAAACGCCCCGCGCCAGCCTCTACATCTGGGCGCCAGTGCCGGAGGGGTTCACCTCCGCCGAGTTCGCCGCCCGCCTGCTGGAAGAAATCGACATCGTGGTCACCCCCGGCTCCTCCTACGGGCAGTATGGTGAGGGCTACATTCGCCTGTCGCTCACCACGCCGGACGAGCGGGTGGAAACGGGTTGCCAGCGGCTGGAAAACTGGACCATCCCGGCGCCGCGCGCGTAGCGATGCAATGATGGCAGCCCGCGCAATACCGAGGCTAACGATGACTACCACAAAAGCGCCATTACAACTGATGACCGCAGATGAGCTGCTGGTGATGGAGCGGGTTCCCGGCAAGCGCTACGAACTGATACGCGGCATCCTTACGGAGAAAGACGCGCCTGCCGGCCATTCTCACGGGATAACCGTATCCAATAGTCACGGTCACCTGTTTCAGTACACCATGACCACGGACTATGGTGAAGCAATTACCGGCGAACCGGGCTACCGGCTGGAGGGAAACCCCGATACGGTACGCGCCCCGGATGTAGCCTGGTTCGCCCCCGGCCGCATCTCGCCCGGAACGACGGGTTTTCCCGAGCTTACTCCCGACTTGTGCGTAGAGGTGGCCTCGCCCGGCAACTCCCGCGCCGACCGGCTGCTGTCGGACAAGGCGCAAATGTGGCTCGATTTCGGCGCGCGCGAGGTGTGGGTTCTCGACCCGGAAGCCATTACGGTCACCCGTTACCGCCCCGGCCAGCCGCCCGTGATGCTGGGCGAGGATGACGTTCTGGACGGCGATGAACTGTTGCCGGACTTCAGCATAGCTGTCTGGCGAATGTTTCGCCGGCAGCGATAGAGAGATTTAGCCTATGCCCAAATCCCGCCAGCCCAAACCCACCGGCCCGCAAACGGAGCGCGCCGTCCTCGTCGCCGTCGCCGGGAAAAAGCGGGGCCAGCAGCTTTGGGGCTTGGACGACACGCTGGCGGAGCTGGATTACCTCACTCGTTCCGCCGGCGCTGAAGTCGTCGCCACCCTGTCGCAAAACGCCGAGCGTATCACGCCTACCTATCTGGGCAAAGGCAAGCTTCGGGAGCTGCAAGACCTGCTGGCCGAAGAACGGCCCGACGTAGTGATTTGCGACGACGAACTGACGCCCACCCAGCAGCGCAACCTGGAAAACGCGCTGCAAATCAAGGTCATCGACCGCACCGCTCTCATTCTGGATGTGTTTGGTCGCCATGCTCATACCCGCGAAGGGCAGATGCAGGTTGAGCTGGCGCAGCACCAGTACCTGCTGCCCCGTCTGGTAGGCCAGTGGTCGCACCTGGAGCGACTCGGCGGGGGCATCGGCACCCGCGGCCCCGGCGAAACCCAGCTGGAGACCGACCGCCGCATCATCCGCCGCCGCATCCAGAAGATCGAGTCGGAGCTGGATAACGTCCGCCAGCGGCGCAGCCAGTACCTGGAACGCCGCCGCCGCTCTGCAACGCCCATGGCCACGCTGGTGGGCTACACCAACGCTGGCAAGAGCACGCTGTTCAACGCCCTCTGCAACGCCGGCGTCCCCGCCGAAGACCAGTTGTTCAACACCCTTGACCCCGTAACCCGCCGGCTACGCCTGCCCGACGGCGGCGAGTTGCTGCTTTCCGACACCGTTGGCTTCATCCAGAAACTTTCGCCCACGGTGGTGGCGGCGTTCCGGGCCACGCTGGAGGAACTGCACCAGGCCGACCTGCTGCTCCACGTTATCGACATAACCCATCCCAAAGCGCCGGAGCAGGTCGAGGTGGTGGAGCAAACCCTGGACGACCTGGAGCTGGGCGGCAAACCCCGCCTGCTCGTCATCAACAAGCTGGACCTGCTGACCGACGACCCCAGGGACGTCGAGACGTTCAACCGGATTGACCTGTCCGTAATTGCCACCGCCGACTCACCGGCGGTCGCCGGCCGGGTGTTCGTCTCCGCCGCCCAAGGCTGGAACCTGCCGGCGCTGCTGGATGCCGTCCGTACCCAAGTTGGAGAAACCGTACCCCAATGGCAACCCGCCGTAAAATCCGCCTGATTCACACCTCCGATACCCACCTGGGCGACGACTGGAATCCCGCCGCCGCCGCGCGCGCCCTGGCCGCCGTGGTGGACAGCGTGCATACGCTGGCCGGCGATGCCCTGCTGATTGCCGGCGACGTGTTCGACAACGCCCGTATCTCCGACGCCGTGCTGGAGTTTTTCGTCAGCGAGATGGCCCGCGCCGCCGTGCCGGCTGTAATCCTCCCGGGTAACCACGACCTTTATGATGTTGCTACCCTCTACCGCCGCAGCCCCTTTGCCGACGCGCCTCCCAACCTGCACGTCATCAGCAGCGCCCGCGGCGAAACCGTAGCGCTGCCGCATTTGACGCTGGACGTATGGGGCCGCGCCATGGACAGCCACACCCCGGCCTTTCGTCCACTGCAAGGTATGCCGGCGGAACGCAACGGCCACTGGCTGGTAGCCATGGCCCACGGCCACTTTCACTACCCCGACGACACGGAGGAACGCTCCTCGCCCATCCGTCCTCACGAAATCGCGGCGGCATCCTGCGACTACATCGCCCTGGGCCATTGGGAACGGTTTGAGAATGTTTCGCAGAACGGCGTAGCGGCCTACTACTCCGGCTCGCCGCTGGGCGCGGCCGGCGCGCGGGGGCAAGTGGCGGTGAACGTGATAGACTTTGATGCGCAAACGGCGACGGCGGTCAGCGTGGCGCAAGCGGAGCTGCCGCTACAGGAATGAAATGATTACTGAAGCTGCCCCCGTAGAACGGGCCATCAGAACGGCATTGGGTAGTGGATGTATTCTGCCCCCGCCCCGGTAGTGGTTCCCCACCGGAAGGGCAGCGGGAGTTCATTGCCACACCTGATACAGGGCGTTGACATCGGCAAAATTTCAAAGCAACACGTCACTCAACCGTCCCATCACCCGGTCATCGTCCCAAGGCGATTCGGTCAGAAAGCGTGCCGTGCCCGCGGCGGCGCCACCTCCGCCAGGTTTTCGGCGTTGCGTCGCTCTTGGGACTGCACCAGCCGGCCCGGCAGATAATGACGGCTCAGCTCCTGGGGCTGCTGGCATCCGAAGGCCCGCGCAAAGTGGCCGTGAAAATCCTGAACAGCCTCGTACACTCGCGCCAGTTCTGCCGCGTCCCTCGCCCTGCCACTCCTCCCAAAGCCTTCGCCAAATCGCCGATTATCCTGCCATACTAACCGTCGTTGTAATATTAGATGGCCAGGAGCAATATCAGCGCCGAGCTGACCACCACCGCAGTCTCCACGAAGGCCACGCCTACGTTGCGCCCCGCCGCCACCTGCTCCGAAACCCGCGTGTGGGGCAATAACACCAGGTCCACCGCCAGCCGCAATATGTACAGCAATACGAAGCCTACAACGGAGTAAATGACGAACTCCAGGATGCCTTCCTGCCAACCTACGAAATCGCCGAATGTCGCCTTGAAAATCACCAAGCCAATTGCAACCAGGTTGCCGCCCAGAGCGATGCCCACCGCCGGATTGTCTCGCTCAATCTCGTCGTGGATGTTGAAGGGAGTGGTCCATTCGTAGAACAGGGCGAACAGGATGAGGACGACGAGGCCAAGTCCAAAGAACGCCAGCGCGTTCAACGGACCGCCCTGGCCGGCGATTGCTCCCGCGATAACGAGACCGGACGCGACGTTCACGCCAAATTCCGCCGCTGCCGCCCCGACGTTCTGGTCTTGGATTATCTCGCGTTCCAGCTCAAACCGGTACAGCACCAGGCGGTCGGTAACCAAGCGCATCAAGTTCAATGCGACGATTCCCGCCAACGAGTACAGGAATACCCACAGCGCTTCCAATCCGAATGCGCGATCAAATCCCAGCCCCTCGTAAACGCCAACACCCAAAGGCTGGTACAAGGCTCCGAGGAAAACCAGGATGACGCCGGCCAGGTATCCTGAAAGCCGCAGCGCCACCGCGAGGTTGCTCTTGGCTACGATCTCTTCCTCGATACGGTGGCGAGTGACCGCGTCCCGCGCCAATTTGGCGATGGTCAATACCACCAGCCCCAGCGCCACGTGCACCAGCCCTCGGGGGAGATAGATCAGTATGTCAATGAGCGAGTCCACTTGCGCGCTCCGGCTCAGCGGTATCGCTGTCGCGTTTCGGGGCGTTCCGACGGATACAGCTGCACGTCGTCCGGGGAGATAACGTCGCTGAAGTAAGCCTCGTAGGGCGTCCCCTCGAACTTGGTAACGGCCAGCGTCTGCCGTCCATCGTCGGCCATGAACTCCCAAAGGTAGAACCCCTCCCCGTCATACCGGTCGTCCTGGTGGTAGAAAGCCTCAAAGCTGTTGCGGTAGGAGTAGCGCCTCCCGTCGATGATGACACCGTTATCTATGGAGTGTTCCTCGTCCAGCGCTACCAGGTCGGCCTCGGTCAGCCCGATGGCGTCCAGTCCCACCGGTCGGCGGTCGGTGGCCGCGGTGACAAAGAGGCCCGCCCGGTCTTCCGACCATTCCAGCCAAACCCGCCGCTGGGCGTCGCCCGCCACCACTTCGCGCCATTCCACGCTGTTGCCGCTGCCGGCATAGCGATGGACATGCTCCACAACCAGATAGGCGTCGTCGTAATCCAGATGCAGGCCCTGCACTACCACCACATCGCCCACCTGCGCGACGCGGATGGTAGCGTCGGCCAACCGGGAGGGCTGGCCGGAGGGCTGGTTGCGGTTGCGGCCCCGCAGCCGGTTCAGCAGTTTGCGCCTAATCATCGTCAGTATTGCCTTGCGAGTGAGAAACGGTGCCGGGTTGGCATCCCTTTGGCAGCCCCATTATAGCCGGGATGGGCGATGTCCGCACACCATACGCCCCCGCCTATTGTGGTATCATCTGTTGCTGTAAACCCACCGTTGGAGGCAACTCGTTGGGAGGGATTTCAAAATTCGGCGCCGGGCTGCTGGGGGTGCTCCTGCTGTTCCTGGGCATCATCCTGGTTATGGGGTGGCTGGACTGGTTGCTCCGTGTTGCCGGCGTAATCTGCATTGTAGCCGCGGTAGTGCTGCTGCTATGGGCCTTCATGGGCCGCCGGCGCGAGTATTGAGCCGCTGCCAGGCCACATGACGGAGCCGATGGCCCGTCAGCCCTGCCGACGGTCAGGAGGTAACGAAGTTATGGGAATGTTTTCCCGAATGTCCACCATCGTCAAGTCAAAGGTGAACCGCATACTGGACAACGCCGAAGACCCGAGTGAGACGCTGGACTACTCTTACGAGAAGCAGCTGGAAATGCTCCAGAACGTCAAGCGCGGGGTCGTCGAGATGGTGACCGCCAAACGACGCATCCAGCAGCAGGCCGACAAGGTGAAGGAAAACATCGCCCGGCTGGACCGGCAGGCCAAGCAGGCGGTGGATGTCGGCCGGGATGACCTGGCCCGCATGGCCCTGCAACGGAAGCAGAACGCCTTGCTGGAACTGGAAGGGCTGGACGAGCAGATTGCCGGCATGGAGCAGGAGCAGGAGAAACTGACCCAAGCCGAGCAACGCCTGCAAGCCAAGGTGGACGCCTTCCGCAACAAGAAGGAAATCATCAAGGCGCAGTATTCGGCGGCCCAGGCCCAGGTGCGTATTGGCGCCGCGCTGGGCGGCATCTCCGAGGAGATGGGCGACGTCTCCATGGCGGTGCAGCGCGCCGAGAACAAGACCGACCAGATGCGCGCCAAGGCCGGCGCCATTGACGAGCTGGTAGCCACCGGCGTACTCGACGACATCACCGGCCCCAAGGACGACATTGAGCGCGAGCTGGAGCAGATGATGACCACCAGCAGCGTAGAGGCCGAACTGGCCGCTCTGAAGGGCGGCGGCGCTCCCGCCTCCGCTCCCACCGGCGTGGACGCCGAGCTGGAAGCCCTGCGGAGCGAATCCGGCGCGTCCACCACCTCCGGGGCCGGCGCACAACCGGAGCGCGGAACATGACGCCGGGCTTGGCCATCGAACATCTTAACGACATTGACAGCCGGATAGCGGATGCAGTAGCCGAAGAAGACTGGCCCCGGTTCCATACGCTGCTGGGCGAGATGCTCAATCTGGTGCAGGACTTGGGCGAGTCGGCGCCGGCCAGCGTTTCCCTTGAGCGGCAGCCGGAACTGTTGCACAACGTCAAGCGTGGGCTCTTGGCGATTGTCACCGCCAGGCGGCAGTTGCAGCAGCAGGCCGACCGGGTGAAGGAGAATATCGTCCGGCTGGACCGTCAGGCGCATCAGTCGGCGGACTCTGGCCGGGATGACTTGGCCCGGTTAGCCTTGCAGCGGAAGCAGAACGCCCTGCTGGATCTGGAGGGGCTGGACAGGCATATTGCCGGCATGGAGCAAGAGCAGGAAAAGTTGGCCCAGGCTGCGTCGCGCGCCAGAGCCGAAGCCAGCGACCAGTCGGCGACCGCCAGCATCGAGGCCGAGCTGGCCGCTTTGAAGGGCGAAACCAGAGCGAAACCGGAGAACGGAACGTGATTGTACGGATACTTGGCGAGGGACAGTTCAACCTGCCCGGGTCGGCTATCGACGACCTCAACGACATTGACAACCGCATGGTGGAGGCGGTGGCCGCTGAGGATGGCCCCCAATTCCAATCGCTGCTGGATGAGATGTTCCAACTGGTGCGGGACCGGGGTGAACCTCTGCCCCTTGACGAATTGGTGGAATCGGACCTGATCCTGCCGGAAACGGACCTCACGCTGGACGAAGCGGAGCACATCTTCATCGGCGACGGCCTGTTGCCCGGGTAGGGGCGGTCGTCCCCGGATCAGATGCCTCCGTCCTATTGCGCCGGCCTGGACACCTCTGCCCCCGTTAGCGGCCGGCGTACCGTCGCCGGGTCCACCCCGGCGCGCAGCGCGGCCATTACGCCGGCGGCTTCCCAGTAATTCTCCACTATGCGCAGCTGGCCCGCCGCCCAGGGCAGTTCCGTGAGATCATTGCCCATCAGGTTGCGGTTCTCTCGCACGGCGATGGTGGTTATGCCCTGCTCCAACGCCGCCAGTGTGGGCAGTCCCACGCATCCGTCGGGGATCACCAGGCATGACACGTCGGCAGCGTTGAGAACGCTGTGATGCAACCTGGCTTCCGGGTTGGTGACCAGTCGGGGGCTGCGCCGCAGCCCTTTCAGGATGCACTGGATCATCGCCAACGACACGGCCTCTGCTGCCATGCGGGGATCGACCACGCCGGGGTCGGCGTTGGCAATCTCCCGGCTGTCCAGCATGGGAGCATGGGCCGAGGGCACGTCGTACAGGGATGAAATCGCATGGGTGAGCATCGCCTCCACGCCGCCCCAGGGATTGACCATGTCGCCCATACGGTCAAAATACTCGAAGTGGTAGCCGGCCGGCACTCCGATCAGGGACGTGATGGCCACTGCGTCATATTGGTCTCGCCGCCGGTCCAGCTCCGCAAACAGAGGTTCCAGCCCCCGTACCCGGCCGGCGGCCCGCCCGGACCGGGCGTATGTGGAGTCCATCTCCAGGCCGTGTTCCAGCCGTAGCACCTGCGGTTGGACCAAGCCATAGGACGTCCGGGCCGCGTTGATCGAATTGATGGCCGCATGGACGAAAAGTTCGTCGTCATGGGGGCCGATCACCACCAGCAAACGATTGTTGCGAACCCGCTGCAAACCCAACTGACCCTGCATCAGCCGGGCGATCACGCTGCCCTCCACATAAAGGGAGTTGGCCGGCATCTCAATGACGTCCGATGCGTTCACCACGTTGGGATGGGTAATCAGCGTGTCGCAGACCGCGGCCAGCAGGGCGGCTACCGGCATGGCGTCCCCGGCGTGGCCGCCGATCTCCGCTCCCACCCCGGTGGGAACCAGCAGGACCGCGTTGAACCTCTCGGAGTTTTCCACGGGTCGGCGGTCCAGGCGGAATATGGACGCCGCGCGCCGATGGCCCTCCAACCCGCGCAGCAGGCCAACTTCACAATGATGGCCCTCTTGATCGGAAGCCGGGTGATCGGAAGCCGGGTGATCGGAAGCCGGGATCCGGACCCGGCCCGTGACCGCCAGCCTGATGGGAACTTCGCCCGGTTGCAGTTGACGGGCCACGGCCTGGCAAAGGCTCTCGCGCAGGGTTGTTTTCGACCCGGCGGCGGGGACTGTCAGCTCCCGTTCGTACAGTTCAGCAGTCGCCATGACGTTGCTCAGGCTCCCCATCGCGCTGCGAAATCGTCGTACGTATAGCGGCGTTTCGCCAGCAGTTCACCACCCGAGGTGAGGGCGTAAATCGTCGGAAGATTGACGCCGTTGAACATATGGGCCTTGACAAGGGTATAGGCGCCCATGTTGAGAAACACCACCCGGTCGCCCACCGCCAGGGGATGGTCAAAACTGTACTCCCCAAAGACGTCCCCGGCGAGGCAGGTGCATCCCGCCAGCGTACAGACCCAATCGGCGTCATCCTGGTGGCCCAGAACGTCCGGTTCATACTGATACTCGAACACCTCCGGCATATGGTTCACTGTCGTATCCAGGATCGCCGTTCTTCCGCCGCTCCGCGTTTGGATCTCCAACACGGTGGATACCAGGCAGCACGCCGTCCGTATCAGCGCGGCGCCCGGTTCTATGATCGTCTCCAGACTACAGCCGCGCTGCAGAAAATCTATCGTGCGGTACAGGGACGTCATTTCGAGGGCGTCGCCGCCATATTCGTCTTCAAACAGGTATCCGCCGCCCAGGTTAATCCACCGCAGCCGGCCGTCTTCCAACCGGTGAGCCAAACCGCGACGGATTTTATTCACGGTGGCTTCAAGCTGGCCGAAGTCGGTGGCATCGCAGTTGGTGTGGAGCAACAGACCGGACACGGAATCGCCCTCGTCCAGAATTTGCGCCACCGTGGACAGCGGCTCACCCAACCGGGACGCCGGCCGGCATGGGTCGTACCGCGCATCACCGATGAAAGACAGCTCCGGGTTCACCCGCAGGCCGACCTGGACCGCCGGATGCAATAGGTCGCGATGGGATCGCAATTGGTTGACGGAGTTGAAGGCGATGTAGTCGCAGAGCACGCCCGAATCGGCCGCATCCTGGGGCCGCAGTCCCGGGGTGGTGAAATGCACCGTGCCCTGGTCGCGCAGGACTGACCGCGCCAGCTTCGCCTCGAAGAGTGAACTGACGGCGAAGCCATCCAAATGGGGAGCCATCAGCTCCAGCGCGTCGCGGAAGCAGAAGGATTTTACTGCGAAAAGCAGCCGACAACCGCTGTTGTCCCGGATTGCGGCGGCCTTCCGCAACAGCCGGAAAATGCCCGCCTCGTCGTAGATGAATGCGGGAGTTTCCAACGGCGCGTCCCCGGCGCGCCCGGCGCCCAGTCGTTCAAACCGCCCGGTGACAACGTTCATGCGTCGCCAGCTCAGCCGCCGGAATCATCACGAAGGGTGCTTGCCCAGCATAAGCCAGCCGCCGCTGCTGGGGGTGGTGAAGGCGCACAGTGCGGTCTCGGCCCGCACCGTTACCTGGCGGTCGCCGGCGTCGCAGCGCAGTTGCTCAATGCTGTCGGTGTACATGGCGGTGCGGGTGCGCCCGTTGCCCAGGTTGCCGCCGCTGGAACTGAAAGGGTGGGGGCCCTTTACGCTGATGTCCCCGGCGTAGAAGGCAAGGGCATCGCCTCGCTTGACCCCGTGCCACTGGAAGCCCTCCAGGAAGAACTGGGTCATTATCGAGTAGCCGTCGTAGGGGTTGAAGATGTCCACGTCGGCGGGGCCGAGGCCGGCGCCTTCGTACATGCGGGCGGCCTGCCGGTCGGTCCACATCTCCACTTCGTCGAGGTCGGGCTGGGTGGTCCGGAACCGGAAGTTGTGCTGGGAGTGGTTGAGCACGTACACGGGCTGGGATTTCAGATCCCGCGCCCGCTCGGACGTGGTGAACAGGTAGGCGGCCGAGGCGTTGACGGGACGGTCGCAATCCCAGATGCGCAGGGGATTCAAGATGGGCCGGGAGCCGATGTAGTCTTCCACCGATATGGGCTGGATGTTGTGGGTGGCGTTGTAGCCCCAGGGCGTGAGCATCCCGTTCTTGTGCTGGTTGATGACAAAGGGGGCCAGGTCCTCATGTTCGCCGCCATATCGCATCAAGTACTGGCGGTGGGGAAAGATGTTGATGAAGTCGTTGCCGCCGTGGTTGCCCCAGGGCACGGTCCACTGGCGCGGCCCCCGGGCGTAGTCGTCGGCATTCTCGCCGCCCCGCCGGTAGCGGCCTTCCATGTTGCCGGTGGGATAGATGACCAGGCAGGTGGAGCAAACACCGTCGCCCACGGCCTGGGCGGCCATGCCCACCATCTCGCCGATGGTCGGCACCCCGGTGGGTGCGAATTTGACGTTCTGGAAGCCCATGGTGTTGATGAGCCACTGGGCGTTGATCAGAGTCAGGCCATACTCTGTGTCGTAGGGCGGATCGAAGTAGGGCCGGGGCGCCCACTGGGAGGCAGACCCGCCGCTGCCGCCGGCGATGTGGCTGTCACAGCATACGATGCCGTCCACTTGGTCAATGGTGACGCCGGCCTGGGCCATGGCCTTTTCACAGGCCATGATGGTGTAAGCGCCCAGGGAGGTATCCAGGTTCTCGCCGTCCCACCGCCGGTCCACCGGCGAATGGCCGTAGCCGACGACGGCCACCTGGCCCCGGTGTTCCCACACGCCCAGGCCGTCCCGGTCCCGGCGCCACTGGAAGTTGTTGCCGCTGGTCATAGTCCCTCCGCTGCGCTTATCCACGAATAAGCGCGAATTTTCAATGAATGGTGGTTATTCCGCCACTCGCCACTCGTGTATCAATTGGCCGGGGGCCACTTCCTCAAAAGTAACCTCCACGGCGGCGCCCACCGGCACCTCGTAGGGCGGGACGCCCGGCAGGTTGGAGTAAAAGTTCACGGTGGGGTCCTGGTCCAGCGTCACCAGGGCAAGATTGTAGGGCTGGTCGGGCATCCGACGGTTGAGGCGACCGTCTTCGATGACGATGTAGGTGGCGACGTGACCCTTGCCTTCCACCTCTTTCCACTCCAGACCATCTGCGGAGCCGCACACCCGGCAGTCTGTGTCGGGCGGGTACTGGAGCTTTTCGCAGCCGGTACAGTTCTGGAGGACCAGGCGTTGTTCGTTCACCGCGTCCCAGAAGGGCTGGCTGAGTTCATCGGGTACCGGGATTAGCTTCGGCATTACTTATCTCCAACAATGGGCGCCCATAGAGCGCCGGACCGTGGCGTAACGGGAATCCGGTGGCAAGAAGAAAGCCACCGCGTCATCCTTATCGGAACAACTGCCAACCCGATTAAGGAGGACCACGGTGGCCAGGAACGGCAGGGACACGCGACATTTCCCTTGAACGTCGACAGCCCCGGACGCTAATCGGCGCTAATGCCCAACTCCGTCTGCAAGTCCCGGATGGTTTCGGCGCGGCTGCGGGTCGGGACGCGCACCCTCATGCCGATTGGCTCGTTCTCCACCTCCGGCACCACTTTGATGGCGACGAATACCGGGCCGGTTTCCTGCATTATTTGCTCCACATTGGTGGCAAACTCTTCCAGGTCCTCGAAGCTGTAGGCAGCGGAATAACCGGATTCCTTGGCTACGCCCGCGTAGTTGATCTCTTGCGCGTTGGGAACCGGCTGCCCGCCGGTGGTGGCGTAGCACTCGTTGTCCAGCAGGATGTGGCAGAGGTTTTGCGGCTTCTTGCCGGCGATGGTAGCCAGTATCCCCATGTTCATCAGCAGCGCGCCCTCGGAATCGAACAGCACCACCTTTTCATCCGGCAGTCCCAGGGCCAGTCCCAGGGCCGCCGAAGTGGTCTGGCCCATGGCGCCGCCCAGGTTCAGGTCCCGGTTCTCGTTGGTAGTGAATTCCCGCCAGTGGCGTCCGGAAGTGCCGGTGGGAATGACGATGGCATCGCCCCGGTGCTCCTGGAATACTCGGAATACGTCCTCGGCATGAATCATTCTTGCTTTGCCTCCGTAATTTTTGGCGAAGGGTTATCCGTCTAGCGGTTGAACCCGTGGTATTCGTCGCCCACGAGAATAGCAACCGGCCGCTTGGTGGCCCGGGCCTCCTCGAAAGCCGTGGAAATGCGCGGACTGTCGGCATCCTGCTCCACCAGATAGTAGTTGATGCGAAAGGCGTTCAGGAAGGGCTCGGTATAGCGGGCCGCCGAGTCGGCTATAACGCCGTGGCGGTTCCAGCCGCGATAGCCCACCACCATGACCAGCGGGAACCCGGAGTCCAGGGCCATGCCCCGGATGGAGTCGCCCGATTCCATCATGCCCGTGTTCTGGATCAGGACCACCGGCGTCTTGCCGGCGATCAGCAGCCCCAGGGAGATGGCGAAGGTCTCGCCTTCCCGGGAGGCGGGGACGATGTCCAGCCAGGGCTCGTCCTTCATCAACTCGTACAGGTAGTTGGTCTCGCTGTCGGGAATGGTCACCACATGGGTGACGCCGTTCTTCTGGAACTCCTCAACCAGAGCTTCCGGGCTCAGCACCGCTGCCTGCTGTTCAACCATGAAATTCCTCCTTGTGTACGCAGTGAACCCAGCAGGCACGGTTTCCGTTGCCTGGGCAAAGACCCGCTGCTGCCGTGGCATCTGCCGATTATAGTAACCCATGCGGACCGGGTCAATTTTGCGATGCCAGCGCCCCAATTGACGCCTGACCACTGCTGCGGTATCGTTAGTGCCGCTCACGCAACCGATACCGGGAGTGTCCCATTATGGCAGAACAGGAACTTCCTCTCTTCGATTACAACGCGGTCCGGATTGGTGAGGAGTTGGGCTCCTACGAGTACCTGCTCACCCAGGAAATGGTTGACCTCTACCGCCGCGCCGTGGACGACCCCGACGCCGTGTTTCCCACCATTGCCGTGAAGCACGACGCTACCTCCCTGGCCCTTGCCTACGACGACCAGACCGGCAGTATCAACGCCGGCAACGAGATCGACTTGTTCAACCCGCCCATTCCCGGCAAGAAAATCCGGGTCACCGGCCGGATCCACGACAAGTACGTCCGTCGGGAAAAGCCCTACCTGGTCATCGAGGCCACCGCCACCGACGAGGACGGGCGTGTCATCGAGAAAATGCGCACCTACCAGATCAAGAAACCCGAGGAGTTGGGCAAAAAATGGCATCCCCAAGGCTAGACAGCGAAACGCTCCCCGTCATCAGCAAGCACATAACCCAGGACGTCATCAACCAGTTTGAAGCCTGCGGCATCCTGAACCGGGCCAACATCCACAACGACCCGGAGCTGGCATCCAAACGCCTGGGCACCACTTATGCCATTGCCTCCGGCCGCATGAGCATTGCCTTCTGCACCGAGGCCATGCGCAAGTTCATCGGCGCCGACGCCTTTCACCGCTCCGGCAACGTCAACCTCAAGTTCCTGCGCCCGGTCAAGCACGGCGACACCGTAACCGTCCACGGGCAGGTCAACAGCCGGGAGCCCCAGGACGACGGCAGCACGCTGGTCACCGTTGACGTGTACTGCGAAAACCAGAACGGCGACAAGACCGCCGTCGGACAGGCGAGCGCCCGGGTGTAAGTGCAAGCGCCCCTGCCGGCCCCTCCATCTATTTCGTGAAGCGCGGGAACGTACAATGACTACGGTTGTCGATTACCACTCTGAGCGGAGTTGGCATTTCCTCGATCTGGTGGACGAGGAAGTTGAGCGCGGCGAGCTGGAAGAGGCCAGCAACAAGCTATGGGGAGCGGCCGCCCACGCCATCGAAGCCGTCGCCGAGCGCAGGGGGTGGTTTCATGGATCGCACAACGCCTTGGCGGATACCGTGATGCGGTTGATCGACGACGAGGGCACCCCACCGATACTGTACACGTACTACTCGTCGGCGAGTTCTTTCCACTCCAGGTTTTACGGCTGGCCGCCTGGCGTCGGTGAAATCCGCCTCGGCAAAGGGGAAATGGCTAACTTCATCCGTATGCTCGAAAGCCTGTGACCCCGAGTAAACAACCCTTTTCCATCGCAACGCTGTAAAATGCGGGGAAGCGCTGTGAGAAAGCGGATTCCCCTGCTCAACGACCGACTAACGGGAGAAACACGAATGGCTATGACCAGGTCCGAGTTCGGAAAAGTTGAAGTCGATATCGTCTATTGCGTGCCTTGAGGCTACCACGGCCTCGCCACGTGGCTGGCGATAGAGTTCTGGCGCTCTCAAAACGTGGGAGACGTCGCGGTCAAACTGACCCCGTCCGACCGGGGCCGTTTCGAGATTTATCTGGACGGCGAAAAGATATTCGACCGCTTTGAGGAAGAGGCCGAATATCCCAGTTACCAGAAGGTCAACGAACTCAAGATGGTCGTTGCCGAACGGGTCTTCGATGTCGAAGACGAGATGATGGCCGAGGGCAGCAGCTAGATGGCTAATTCCGAACACCTCGCCGTCGTCCGGGACGGCCCGGCTGCCCTGGTCGCCTGGCGCGCCGAAAATCCCGAAACCCAACTCGATTTGCGCATCGCCGACCTGCGCGGATTGGACTTGGCTGGCATTGACTTGCGCGGCTCCGACCTGCGCGGAGCGGTGTTGTCCGACGCCAGGCTGACCAAGGCCAACTTCGCTCGGGCCGATCTGCGCTCCGCCGACTTCACCGGAGCCGATATGTACGGGGCGACCCTCGCCTCGGCGCAGCTGGCCACCACCATTCTGCGCAACGTCAATCTGTTCTGGGCCGACCTCAAGCAGTCCAATATGCAAGAAGCCATCTTGCAGTGGTCCCGCTTCAACCGCGCATCCTTCCTCAACGCCGACCTCACCGGCGCGGACGCCAGCCAGACCACCGCCATCGAGGTTGACCTGCGCTCGGCCAACCTGACCAATTCCAACTGGCAGGGCGCCAATCTGAACGGCGCCGACGTCAGCCGCGCCACCATGCTGGGCGCCGATTTCACCAACGCCAAGATCCGCGACTCCATGTGGATTATGACCGATATGCGGGGAGCCAACTTCGACAAGGCCAGCCTTCACCGCTGCGACATGACCATGGGCAAATGGGACGACACCACCAACTTCCCGCCCGGCTTCGACCCGACATTTATCGAGAACCGGGTGGACGACTACTAGCCGACGGGGATTGCCGAATTGGAGGGATTGACAATGATTAGCGCAGACCCTGATGTTGTTGTGGCGATAATCGGCGCCATAACCCTGCTCGTGGCCATTGGCGGCTTCGTCTATTGGCTGGGCAAGCTCAGCAATCGGGTTGACAATCTGGACAAGAAGGTCGACCAGCTGGACAAGAAGGTTGACCAGCTGACCGAAGAAGTGCGGAAAGGGTTCCAAGACGTCCGGGAGGAGATGCGCCGCTCGCAGGAAGAAATGCGGGAGGAGATGCGCCGCGGCAACCAGCAGCTGTTGCTAGCATTGGCAAATCACAGTCACGATGCCGATGGCCAGCCGATATTCCGCGTACCGGTCAGCGCGGAGTAGGCCCCGATTATAACAGCGCCAGTATCCTATGCCCATCCTTCTCGTAGCATCCCAACAGCCCGGCGCCGGCAAGACCTCCATTGCGGCGGGGTTGGCTACCCTCATCGCCCGCGCCGGCGCTTCCGTCTCCGCTTGCAAACCACTGTCCCAGGTCGGACGCGCCGACCCCGACAGCGTTTATTTCGCGGGGAACTTTCGGGGCGGTGTAGCGGTCACTTCCCAGGAGGATGACGCCGGCCTCGCCGCCGCCGCCAGCGCCGTGCGCTCCCTTGCCGGCATCAGCGAACACGTCGTTGCGGAGGTCCCGACCCCTTCCGCTGGCCAGGGTATCGCGTCGCCGGCGACGCAGGGCCTGGCAGAACGGTTGCCCGCCCGGGTCATCGCCGTTTTCGGGTACGATGCCGGCTTATCGGGAGTCTCTATTTCCAGCAGTGTAGCGACCCTGGGCGACCATCTGGCCGGGGTGATCGTCAACCAGGCGCCCCGCTACCGCACGCAACAGGTGAGCGATATTCTTGCCGAGGTCGCTGCTGCCGGTGTCCCGGTGATCGCGGCCTTGCCCGAAGATCGACCCATGCTGTCCCTCACCATGACCCAGTTGGCTCAGGAACTGGACGGACACTGGGAACTGGAACCCGCCGACGCCGACGAGTGGGTTGACCGTTTCCTCATCGGCGGCAACATCATGGACTCCGGCGCCGGCTACTTCGGTCGCTACTCTCATCAGGCCGTGATCACCCGAGCCGAGCGTCCCGACATCCAGATGGCTTCACTCATGCAGGACACCCGCTGCCTCGTCCTGACCGGCGGGTCCCGACCCACCGAGTACATCCGAGTGGAAGCCAGGAAGCGCGACGTTCCCGTACTCTTGGTCGACCAGGGCACGGTAGCCACCGCCGACGCTGTAGGCGGCCTGCTGGAAATCGCCGTGCCTCACCAGCCGCACAAGGCGGAGCGAATGGCCGACTTGCTGGAAGGCCGCGTGGATCTGGCGACACTGCTTGCGGTTGTCTGACCGAACCTCCGCCGTCAGTCCTGCATCTCGAACCGCTCGGACTCCGGCGGCTGCGACCACAGCTCCTCCGCGCCCGCCATTGCCGCCGCCCGCTCGGGGCTGGCCCGCCAGGCGTCATAGATTTCGTTGCTGTCCCACGTCACCAGGGTGGAAATCTTGGTCGGGTCGGACAGCGATATGAAGGTCTGCCGCGCGCCGAAGCCCGGGGCCTTGCTCTGGGCTTCGCCGTTGCGGTCCAGCAGGGCTTTCGCCTCTTCCACCTTGTCCGCTTTGGCCCAATGGTGCGTCAGCACTCCAATCAACGCCATGCCAGTGTCCTCCTTATCCGGTGATATTCAGTCGTCCGTGTTGCTGGGAACCTCTCTTTGGTGCCGAAGCCACGGGGGCATCAGCCGGAACCGCAGGCCACTCGGCCGCACGTGCAGCGCCTTGCCCATCACGTAGGCCACCAGCGCCGCGCCGATGCTGAACACCGCTCCCATCTTGCCCGGTTCCTCGAAGGGCGACCCGTCCGGGAATGCTTTGCCCGCCACGAACAGCGCCACCGTCAGGCCCAACCCGGCGATTATGCCGATTACCGGCAGATGCCGCAGCGACATTCCTTCCGGCAGTGGGAATCCCAACCGCTCCGCAGCCCACGAAAACAGCGTAACGCCCACGGCCTTGCCCACAATCAGCGACAGCAGGACCATAAACGTAACCCAGCCGATGTTGGAGAAAGCCACCCCCGCGTTGGCAAAGGCAAAGAAGAACAGCCCGAAGTCAACAAACAGCTTCAGCTGGTGTTCGAACTGTTCCAGCACGCTGTGTCCGTGATGCTCGGCAACGGCGGCGGCGTGAGGATGCGGCGCGCCGGCTATTTCGTGGGAATGGGTCTCTTCGTCGCGTCGGTTGGCATGGTGGCTCGAATGGGGCAGGAACGGCACGATGGGCGCCAACGCCAACGCCGGCTCCACTCCCGCTTTCGCCATTCCGCTCCAGGAAAGCGCGCCGCCTACCAGGATGTACGCCGGCCACCAGCGGACGTGCAGCCGCCGCAGCGCGTAGGCCGCCGCCATGCCTCCGACCACCAGCAGCAGCCAGATCGGTTCCACCGGATGATGCGGATCGGGATAGAAAACGGCGATGATGACCAGCCCGATGGCGTCGTCCACCACCGCCAGCAGCAGCAGGAAGTTCACCGCCGGATGCAGCGGCCCGAACACCACGCGCGCCACCAGCCAGGCCAGCGCGATGTCGGTGGCCGTGGGTATCGCCCAACCGTTGGCCACCGCGCCGAAATCGGCCGTCCCACCGTAGATAACCCAAGCCAGCGCCAGGTACAGGCCGGCCGGGCCGAACACGCCGCCCAGCGTGCCGATCAGGGGATTGATGGCCCGCCGCAGCGGATTCAACACGCCGCCCGGCAGCGTCGACTCTGCAATTTCCTTGGCGGCGATGCCAAAGAACAGGCACATGAACATTCCGTTGATGATAAAGTGCAAGTCGAGTTTGTGCCCGAAGACGTAGGCATCGTCCCCGAAGGGACGGAAATGCACCAGCCCCTCGTACCAGTGTTGGTTCACGTTGGCCGCGACCAGCCCCAGCGCAACGCCGGCAATCAGCGGCAGGGAAAATTCCTGCAGGAAGTCGATTGCCCGTATCGCCGGGTTCAAATGTTCGGCGGGTTGCGCGCGCATAGAGTGCTATTGGTTGAAGGGTGTTCAGTGGATTGCGGCGGCGGCAATTTTACCACTATTCCCGCCTTCATTCCGTCTTTCCCGCTCTCACTCTGTCGTTCCCGCGAAAGCGGGAGTCCAGAAACTTTACGGGAGTGGGCGTCGCTTTGGGGGCCCGTCCCTAAACCCGCTGCTGCCAGCAGTCCGACGCCACTGCCACCGGCCCGTTATACACCGTTCGCGCCTCCGCCGCCAACAACTCCGTGTCATCGTGAAAGGCGTTGTCAATGTGCGTCAGCGTCAGCGACTGCACCCCCGCCAATTGCGCAATGCGGGCCGCCTCCGCTGCCGTCGCGTGCGCTGCATTGTCGGCCCGGCTGCGATCCGCCTCGGTGCAAATGGCCTCATGAATCAGCAGGGTCGCGCCCTCCGCCAGTTCGGCCAGGGAGGGACACCATCGGGTGTCCCCCGAAAACACGATGGCGTTTCCTCGGGACTCCAATCGCCAGGCCAACGCCCCGTCGATGTGGTCAACCGGGGCGCACTTGGCCCGCACTTCCGGAGTGAGCCGTATCCACCGGTCCGGCTCGGTGGGTCGGAACGAGATGCACCGTCGCCCGTCCCGCCGCAGGGCGCCGTCCGCGTCCACCGCAAGACCGCGAGTTGGGTAGGATAGCAGCACGGCGATATCAGCCAGCGCCCGCTGCGAGCCGTACACCTGTATGGGCCGCTCCTGCGGGTTCCTCCGGCTCCGCTGCATCTCGACGTGAGGCAGACCTTCCGAATGGTCCGGATGGCTGTGGCTCAGCAGGCAATGATCAAATTCCGTGGGCGACATTCCAAGCCGCTGCCCGTGGCGCAACACCGTATTTCCAGACGCCGCATCCAGCAATATCCGCTCCCCGCCGGGACACTCCACCACGATGGCGGTGTGGTTCCGCATGATACAGCCCCCCGCCCCGGTGCCCAGGTAGCTGATGATAAAACCTGCCGTTGCCAATCTACCGTCCCTCCAGTCTCTAAAGTGTCATTGCCAGCGAAGCGCAGCAATCTCGTTGCGGTAGCCAGGCCGCTGGGGCATGGTCGGTCAGTATCCGAGCGAGATTGCCACGAACGCCTGACGGCATTCTAGCAATGACAAGCCGAATACTACTGTAACGCCATCCAGGAATGTCCCAGCGCTGCCGGGTTCACCAGGAACTCCGGCATCCTCCCTTGCAGCACGTCCACCGTTGCCCGCGCCGTTCGCACTTCCAGCTCCAGTACCGACTGCTGCGACAGAAAGGCTACGTGGGGCGTGACAATCACGTTGTCCATCCCAAACAGCGGATGATCCGCCGGCGGCGACGCCGACTCCATAACGTCCAGCCCGGCTCCGGCGATCTGCCCGCTCCGCAATGCGTCGCACAGGGCCGGCTCGTCCACAATCGGGCCACGCGCACAGTTGATGAGGTATGCCGACGGCTTCATTAGTTCAAACGCCCGCGCCCCAATCAGCCCCCTCGTCTCCTCGTTCAGCGGCGTATGCACCGTCACGTAGTCGGCTGACGCCAGCAGATCGTCCAGCGATGCGGCGGTCACCCCGTCGGGCAGCGTAGCGTCTGCCGGCAGGTAGGGATCGTATGCCGCCACGGCCAACCCGAAAGCTCGCGCCTTGTCCGCTACCGTCCGACCGATGCGCCCGAATCCTACGATGCCGATGGTCTGGCCCCTGAGTCGCGACAGCGGATGCGGCGACGGCGTTCCCTCCCACCGGCCCGCTTTCGCCACACCGTCATAGAAGCCCACCTGCCGGTTCCACGTCAGCAGCAGCGCCATCACGTGGTCACTGACCTCATCAACGCAGTAGTCGGGGACGTAGGTCACCGGGATCCCCAACTCTGTCGCAACGTCCACCGCGATGTTGTCCACGCCCACGCCGTAGCGGCTGATGACCCGGCATCGCTCCGCCGCCCGCACCACCGCCGGCGTGACCTGGGCGAAGCACGTCATGATCCCGTCGCAGTCCAGGGCCAGCGCCGCCAGGGTCTCTTCCGAGCCGTCCGGCGCTTCTACCACCACAACCTCGTCCCCCAGGCCGGCCACCAAGACCTCCCGCTCCGGCGCGGTCGAAGGCCAGACGAAATCGGTGATGAGGATGCGAACCGGGGAGTTAGCCATACTCAACTTCCTACTCTTCGACTCCGTGTCGATGGATGTTCAGATGCGGGTGAGGCGGAGGAGGGCGCCGATGTCTTCCTCTTCCTCCAGACGCCATAGACGGGCGAGGAGTTCTTCTATCTGGTCTGGGGTAAGGAGATTTTCGCAGAGGGAGCGGAACTTGCTCTCGACCTCGGCGTCGGTCATGGGGTTGAGGTGGTGGCCGCGGAATTGGGCGACCTCTGCGCTGTAGGTCTGGCCGCTGCTCATTCGCAGATCGAAGTTGCAGAGCATGGCTTCCGGGAAGCGGCGGTCGGCCTCCTCGGACGCCTCGATGCGAGTGCGGCCGATCAGGGTGGCGATGCCGGGGTCGTTGATGTGCTCGTCGGAGAAGTGGCCCTGGTTGAGGGTGTTGTAGGTGAGGGCGATGGCGGTGGCGTAGGGCATACTGTGGTCGGCGGATTCGCGGGTCTGGGGATGGTACTTCTCCGCGTCGCCGGCCATGATGTCGATGGCCTTTTGCAGGGTGCGGATGTGGACGTCCGCAACGTCGCGGACGTTGAAATCGGGCACCTGGCTGCGGGCGGCAAGAGCGGCTTCCACCACCGTCTGGGAGTATAGGCCCAGGGCGAACTGCTTGATGTTGCACTCGTGGACCTTGAAGGGCTGGCCCCGGTCGCCGCCGAAGGGTTCCAGCCGGTAGGGTTGCCTGGTGACGGCGTTGAAGAAGCCCAGCTCGCCCTCGAATACGGGATCGGGGCCGGTTAGCCCGCGCTCGGCCAGCAGGGCGGCGAAGACGGCGTTGCGGCTGGCGTTGGCATAGGCGCAGCCCTTCCAGTGGGACAACTCGCCGACGCGGGTCTGGCCCAGAGCCAAGTTGGGGGCGGTGCCCAGATTCACGGCCTGTTCGGTCTGGGCGGCGGACAGGCCCATGGCGCGGGCCACGCCCAGGGAGCTGGCGATGGCGCCGTTGGTGACGTGGTCGAAGCCCAGGGACCGGATGTTGAAGGCGTCGCCGAAGCGGCAGAAAGCCTCGTAGGCCACGGCGGTGGCGGTGAGCAGGCGACGCCCGCCGGCTTCGGCCAGCTCCGCGCCGGCCAGGGTGGCGGCGATGCTGTCGCTGGGATGCCCGGACTCCAGCGTGGTGTAGCCGTCATTGAAGTCCAGGTAGCGGATCATGACGCCGTTGGCGAATGTGGCCAGTTCCGGGCTGCTGGTGATCCCGCTGCCGATGATGGTGACGGGCCGGCGGTGCCCGGTCACATCGCCGGCCAGTTCCCGGGCGATCTTGGCCGGCTCGGAGGCATAGCCGCCGATGGCGCAGCCGATGGTGTCGATCATCATGCGCTTGAGCAGGTGGACGGTGTCGGCGGGGAGGTCGCGATAGTGGAGGTTGGCGGAGTAATTGGAGACGTATTCGGCGATGGTGGGCATTTTGGTCACCTTGTCACGGATCGGGTGGTGGGCCATGCAGGACGCATTTTAACGCAGCGGCGCGAAGACGCGGAGACGTAAAGGGATGTTGGTTTCATACCGAAAAGCCCAAGCGTGCCGCGACGGCCTGCTGCCTGTGGTCCAAGGTTATGCAGGCGAGACCGGGCATTTTCGACGATACCAGGCGCGGGAACCCCGACAGCCGCCGGGAGACCGCCAGGCTGTCCGGTTCGTCGAACCATTCCTCGTTGGTGAGGTTTTCGACCTGGCGCAACTCATCGACGGTCAGCTGTGCGTAGGGACGGGGCTTTGGTTCCTGGTGTTGTTCTGCGTCGGACATAGGTTCTCTCCGGGTGTGATGCGCGGGCTGTCGCGGCGATATTGCCACGCTGCGCTCGCAATGACAACCCACGGTTTACGCCCCTTTGACGTTGACGATCTGGCGGAAGGTGTGGAGGATTTCGACGAGGTCGGCAGACTGTTCCATCACCAGGTTGATGTCCTTGTAAGCGCCGGGGAGTTCGTCGAGGAAGGCTTCGGAGCGGTTGACCTCGATGCCGGCCATGTCGCGGTCGAAGTCGTCCATGGTGAAGGACTTGCGGGCGCGGTTGCGACTGAGCCGCCGGCCGGCGCCGTGGGGCGCGGTGTTGAAAGACGCGCCGTTGCCCTTGCCGCGCACGACGTAGCTGCGCGCGCCCATGGAGCCGGGGATCAGGCCGAGCTGCCCTTCGCGGGCTTCGATTGCGCCCTTGCGGGAGACCAGGATGTTTTTCCCGAAATGGCGCTCGCGCTTGGTGAAGTTGTGGTGGCACTGGATGCGCTCCACTTCCTCAAAATCGCCGCAGCGGCGCTGGAGAATCTTGATGATGCGCTCCATCATCTCTTCGCGGTTGAGGAAGGCGAATTCCTGCGCCCAGTCCAGATCGGTCATGTAATTGTCGAACTTGGGAGTGTCCTCCACCAGGTAGGACAGGTCGGCGTCGGGCAGGTTGATGTACCACTTTTCCATCAGCTGCTTGGCGATGGCGATGTGGTGGGCGGCGCCCCGGTCTGCGTCCATGACGACGCCGGGGAGGTTCGGGGCACAGTGCGCCAGCAGGTTGTGAACCCCCGCCTGCCCTATTATCAGCGCATGCTGATGGCCGCCGGTTATCCCGAGTCCGCCGAGGGCCTTTGTAGCGACGCCATGATCGACGGTGCGGTCATCTGGGGCGACAAGGAGAAGTGCGCCGAGGGCGTCCCCGCCTCTTCCACCTCGGCGTAACGGAAGTGCTGGCCTCGCCCATCGCCGCCGGCGGCGATGGGCGGCCTCGGTAGACCGGACGATGCGGCTGCTGGGGCAGGCGGCCGCGGCGGTCAGCTAACGGGCCGCGTTCCGGCGCCTATGGCGCGGCCCGTCAAGCATCGCCGACACAGATCGCGAATGCCCAAAATCGGCGGCCCCGGATTTCCCGGGGCCGCCGTCGTGCCTCTGGTTCCTGTGGGCGCCGGGCTTGCCGGCGCTGCGGGGGCAGTTAGCGAGCCGTGCCAGCGGAGCTGACCCATTCCTCCATGGTGTCACCCTCGAACCGCACGTAGGATATTTTGCCCTGCCTTCCGTACTCCGCCTGAGGGGCCATCTTATTGATGCCCTTCGAGCAGATATCACTCAGGTCGTCAGTATCTTCGGCAGTGGCGCAGGCCAGCACGGGCTTAATGCGTATCCCAACCGCGTTCCGGCCCTCGCCCAGGGCGTCAAAAGCTTCGGTCGCAGCGGCTGCCTCCTTCGAAGGCCAGCCTTCCGCGCCGGCCAGCAGCTTGGGCAGGGTGGTCACCACACCGATCCAGCCGCCGCCACTGGCGAAGTCGCTGTTGGTCAGAGCTTCCAGCTCCGCGCTATTCCTTGCCTGAGACCAGTTGGCGTTAAAGTCTTCGTAGGTGTAGGCGATTTGGCTGACAGACACGATGCGGGTCACCTTCGTGAGCCGTTGTGCGGGATCGTCGGAACGGGTCCGGAAAGTGTACCCCACTTCATAGTGGGTGGCCCCTTCGGCTCTGGGCCACACGGAAACTATCATGGGCAGGCTGCTCTCCTCGTCCGTCGCCAACGTAGAGGCGGACCGGGTATCTCTGGTGCCGAAAGCATCTCCGAGGAGAGGCCGCAACCCGGGGTTGGAGTGAGTGAAGGATGCTTGCGAACCAGGCTCTCCGGTGATCGTAACGATGCCGGCCGCCCAAGGTATGGGCAAGATTAGTTCGCTGGTACTGGCATCCGGCACAGCCAAGAACACGACCGTCGGCACTACACTACTTGCGAAAGAACCATCGGGAATCCCGATTTGGTCCGCCGAAGGAGCGTTCCGCTCAAGGGTGATGGTGTAGGCTGCTTTTCCGTGCTCCTGGTTCGGGGTGACGTTGCTCCACGAGAGGGTGCCATAGTAGCAACGCAGGTCTTCGCAACCCCATTGGCCGCTTCCAGTGGCATGGGACCCGGGAGCGCGGTCTTGCACAGAGAGATATGTACTTCTGAGAGCCTCCCAGGTCGCCCGGTCACTGCCGCCGGGGTCTGTGTCCGTGACGGTTTCTGCGGCCCAGCCGCCCATATCAAAGTCAATCGTGGGCCCGTCGTCCTGCGCTGAGGCGCCGCTGATTGTTCCGAACACCACCAACAGGGCTATAGCGCAGATTCCGAGCAGATAGATCAGGGCCGTGTTGCGCCCCTTCGCTGCGATTCGCATTTCGTTTTTCATTCCTCCATTCAACCGCATAGCAAGACTCCTGTGTAGAGGATTTTGTTGCCGGGGCGGACTTGCCCCGGCAACTTCGGGCCAAATTGTAACGGACTGGCGGGCCCGGGGCAATACTTGAACGGCCCGGTATTCTGAAAATGCGCCGGCGTTGCCCGCACCGTCATTCCCGCCGCCGCGGGAATCCGCAGCTTTCATCCGGAACGGGTCGGCTCATACCCTCCTGCCAGCTATTGCCGGAGTTCCACAATTGCAGTAGCCTTTTTGTCAGCAGGAGGATGGGGCCGTAGGAGCCATCAATGCGGGCCAGGATGCCGCCGGAAGAATGCCAGCCCGCAAATTTGCCCCGACCATTGTGTTGCTGACGATAGTTTTGACGCTAATTATTCTGGCGGCGTTGGCCTGCGGGCCGGCCACTCCATCGGCACAGGACAATGTGCCGCCGGCCGAAAGCAGGGCGACGCCGACGCCGGAAGCCGGCGCTGCCAGGGACCTCTCACTGCTGGACGGCCTGTTGCGGGCCCGTGTGGCCGAGTACGAGGCAACGCAAGCAGCTCGAGGCGTCAGCGGACCGGCTACAACGCCGAAGATGGTTGGCATTCATATTTCCGCGGCTAGCAGCGAGAGCAGGCGTGAAATATTGAGCTTCCTTGCAGAGCACGGAGTAACCTCGCCAAGAACTACCGGCAACGCGCAAATCTTCGCCGACGTGCCGGCATCCCTGCTGGCTGTCTTGGCGACGCGCACTGATATAAACAAGATTGAAGCAGACCCTTTGCCATATCAGAACTTGGGCCCAGACCTCAGTGGCTTGGCCGTGAAGTACGCGGCCGGGTTGTTGCCTGACGAGGATACGGAGCCCACATTCGTGCGATTGGTCATTCTTATTGAGGGCAACGACAATTACGATGCTATCAGGCGTTTCCTAGACAATGGCGGCGCCGTAATGGCTTACGGGGACCACGAGATGGAGGACGCATACAAACCCATCGGTATGCTGGTCGCCTATGTACCGGTAAAGTTGTTTGCGGAGCTTGACGAGAAGCCCGGCGTCTTTGACATCAGACCGGAAATCTATCCTGTACCGGAGCGTATGCGTATCCCGGAGCGGTATCCGTCGGCAACGCCCTCTTCTCCGTCAAGCGGGTCATCAGGGGAAGGTCGAGGCGCCACCGGCCAGGACAATGTGCCACCGGCCGAAAGGGGGGCGACACCGACGCCGACACCGACGCCGGAAGCCGGCGCTGCCAGGGACCTCTCACTGCTGGACGGCCTGTTGCGGGCCCGTGTGGCCGAGTACGAGGCAACGCAAGCAGCTCGAGGCGTCAGCGGACCGGCTACAACGCCGAAGATGGTTGGCATTCATATTTCCGCGGCTAGCAGCGAGAGCAGGCGTGAAATATTGAGCTTCCTTGCAGAGCACGGAGTAACCTCGCCAAGAACTACCGGCAACGCGCAAATCTTCGCCGACGTGCCGGCATCCCTGCTGGCTGTCTTGGCGACGCGCACTGATATAAACAAGATTGAAGCAGACCCTTTGCCATATCAGAACTTGGGCCCAGACCTCAGTGGCTTGGCCGTGAAGTACGCGGCCGGGTTGTTGCCTGACGAGGATACGGAGCCCACATTCGTGCGATTGGTCATTCTTATTGAGGGCAACGACAATTACGATGCTATCAGGCGTTTCCTAGACAATGGCGGCGCCGTAATGGCTTACGGGGACCACGAGATGGAGGACGCATACAAACCCATCGGTATGCTGGTCGCCTATGTACCGGTAAAGTTGTTTGCGGAGCTTGACGAGAAGCCCGGCGTCTTTGACATCAGACCGGAAATCTATCCTGTACCGGAGCGTATGCGTATCCCGGCGCGGTATCCGTCGGCAACGCCCTCTTCTCCGCCCAGCGGGTCATCAGGGGAAGGTCAAGGCGCCACCGGCGCTGCCGCAGTCCCATCGGCGACGCCTACTCGCACTGGCGGCGCCGTTGCCCACGGCGCTGCTGCTTGGCACTCTGACGCGGGCGGCGCAAGCGGCCAGGCAGAACCGACGCCGGCTCCTGATTCCGGCAATGCAACCGGGCAAGGCAGCGCGCCCGGTCAAAACGCGCCGACGCCGACCCCACCGCCGCCGGCCCAGAACAACCCCAGCGGGCTGACGGCTGTGGTTGAGAACGGCGCAGTCACCCTGTTCTGGATGCCAGGGACGAACCCGAACTACGTCAATCAGGCGGTCAAGCGGCGCGAACCCGGGGTTCAGCCCGCCGTCTGGACGGACTTCGAGCTTGACGCTTCGGCTGACACCTACACCGACACCACGGTTGAATCCGGCAAAAGCTACATTTACCGGGTCAAGGGGCTGAAGTCCAACGACAAAGGCGGCGAGAGCAACCGGGTGGTGATCGCCGTTCCCTAGCCAAGGAGCGATGGAGGTCATCATGGGTAAGGGTATGTGGCGAAAGGTTATCGCCGTGCTCCTGGGCGCATTTGTCGCCAACGTTGTCTTTTTTCTGGTAAGCATGGTGGCTGACTATCTGTACCCAACACCGCCGGAGCTGATGAATCCGCAAACCCCTGAGGCTACGGCGCAGCGAGTGGAAACGGCGGAGCGAAATGGATTGCTGCTGGTCTTGCTGGGTAGCGCCCTGGGCGGGTTTGTGGGTGGTATGATCGGCGCCGGAGTTGCCAAAGACCGCAAGATGATCGTCGCCAGCGCAATCGGAGCGCTGCTCTCACTCTGGGCATTTTACTCGTTCTACGTGTTTTATCCGGCGAGACTTTGGTTTCCTGCCGGGATGTTGCTCTGTTTCCTGCTTCTGCCCGGTCTCGGAAGCCTGCTGATGGAATCGCTCAAAGGCAGGGGCCTTCGCCAACAAACCTAAACCGAAGCCAAAGTGCAATCTATACTTGCCGGGCCGGAAACATCGGCATGGGCGGCGCCGTTCAGTTCGGCGGCGCGTGCCTGTAGCACAGTCCGGCAGCGGCGCCGGACTGCATCCCGTCGGTGGGCCAGAGCGCTGCAAAAGCCGCCCACCTGCTCCCGCACTGTGGCGTTAGCGTCCAAGCGGTGAGCCAGCGGGTGAAACAGGGGGGCAGCAGGCACTGAGCCGACTGCGGGAGCGCAGCCGGCGACGTAGCGAGGGGGTGGCGGGCCGCCAGCCGGCAATGGTGGTGTCCTGTGATGAGATGTCGACCTATCGAAGGGTCAGACGAGGGGCAAAGCGGGAGGACGGCTGGGTTTGGACGGCGGTGCTGCGGGATGCGGACGGTAGTCGCTGGGTGGATTTGAAGTGGGGAACCGCAGTGCCGCGCCTTTCCTGCGCTGATACGAAAGGCTGCCCGAGGCTGGTTTGTACCGCAGCGACGTCTGCTCGGTGTACCTGGGGTGGTTTCCGCCGGACCGTCACGTGGTGGGCCAGGGCGGGGCGGTGAAGTGGAACTAGGGGCTGCATTCGGTGTGGCGGGGGAAGTTGAAGCGGCTGATGCGGCGTACCAAAGGGTACACCAAGAGCGTGGCGATGCTGGTGTACTCCCTGGCCCCGGTCTGCTGGCGAGGCGACCGGAAGAAAAATTCAATATCTACCGACGTTGAGAATGCCAGGACACGGAGGCCATTGACAATAGCGAACATGAGCTCTAAAATCCAAAACAGTTACAGAACACATGTTTGCGAAGGAGCGCCCATGGTTGCCGCCGAAGTCACCGAAATCCGCTGTAAGTCCCTCATCAACCACGTCAACGCTCCCGATTTTCATTTCCGTTGGACGATCAACCCGTACCGAGGTTGCCGTCACGCCTGCCGCTATTGCTACGCCCGTTCTACACATGAGTTTTGGGGCATGGACGCGGGGGTGGACTTCGAACGCCAGATTTTCGCGAAAATCAACGCGCCTCAAGTCCTTCGCGCCGAACTCTCCAGTCCCAAGTGGGAGCGCGAACCCATAGCCGTTGGCACCGCGTCGGACCCTTACGAGCCGGCTGAAGCACAGTATGGCCTGACCCGTCAGATACTGGAAGCGCTGGTCGAGTTTCGCAACCCGGCCTCCGTCACCACCAAGGGCACCCTGGTCAAACGGGACGTCGACGTTCTGCGCCAATTGAACGAAGTCGCCGGAGCTCAGGTTGTTTTCAGCGTAGGAACGGTGGACGAGACAGTATGGCGTCAGACGGAACCCGGGGCGCCGCATCCCATGGCGCGCCTGGAGGCCATGCAATACCTGGTCGAGCACGGCGTACCGGCCGGCGTTTTAGCAGCGCCGTTGCTGCCCGGTTTGTCCGACAGCGCCGCCAGTATCGATGCTCTGGTCGCTGCCGTTGCAGAGCACCGAGCCCAGTTCCTGTCCGGCAACCTGCTGTTTCTACGACCCGGCAGCCGCGAATGGTTCATGCCCCTTATCCGTGAGGCTTATCCCCATCTTGCGCCGGGTTACGCTCGCCTGTTTCGGACCGAGTATACTCCCCGGGACTACACCAACGCTGTGTTGGGCCTGGTGAACGACGCCCGTATGCGCTGGGAATTGCCGCGGATGCCGTCAGTCAAGGGATTGCAACCCGCACGGCTGTTTCCCTTGAACGAGAACGATGAGCAAAAATTCCCGAGCCGGCCCGGAGAGACGGAGGCGCCCACCCAACTCGCGTTGCCCTTGGCGGCTTGATCACGCTGTCGCCGTCCAGATCTGTCCGCGCTGGCGTACCGGTTCAAGCAACGACTCGTCGAAAGGCAGCGGGTCGTAGTCTGCCCGGTTGGGAGCGCGGTAACTAAGGAGGGAACACACCGTTTCATCGGTGTAGTAACCGCGATATGCCTGGGTGACCAATTCCTGGAAAAACGCCGAGTTGGTTTCCTCGACCAATTTGAGCGCATCGTTCTGCGCCGTTTCCGACCGGGTCGCGAACGAGCCGCCTCGTTCTTGAGCCGCCAGTTCAATTTGAACCAACCCGTCCATGAGCAGGCGGCGTTTGGCGGCGGATCCCGCCGCCACCGATTCCACGAAGGCGGCGATGCCCAAGTCGCCGGCAGCGGGCATATCGCCCTGGGCCGGGATGATGCGGTTCAAAGTTGCGCCCAACAAAGAGCGTTGGGTTTCATCTAAGATAGTGTTGGTGATGGCCATTGGGAGAACCTCGCTCGATGCAATTTACAATGTGCCGGCCCCATGGTACCATAGTCGCTGGATTTGGCATCATTGAGCCAGACTGGAAACACCAGACATTTAAGGAGTTATTATGTACCAAATTGGCTACACGCCGTTAGCCTTGCAACAGTTAACTAACGTAGCATCGGACGACGACCGTAACGCAATTGTTCGCCGGGTGGCTGAATTAGCAATTAATCCGTACCATACCAGAGCACCCGAGTACGAGAGAGCATTATATCGCAGGGCTAAAGCGGCTGGTGGACGCTACCGTATTCTCTTCAGGATTGCCGAGGATAACGCTACGGTTAAAATCGAATTCATTGGGATGAGGATTCCGGGTAATGAGCAAGATGCTTATGCGGCGTTCCGGCGTTTGCTAACAGAGAGTGGTCTTTGACCTTGCAAAGGATTTACAATGATTGGCAGCACTGACATCAGGCGCGTGGCACGGTTGGTGCCCCTGGACAAGCTGGCGGAGCAACTCCCCAGCTTGCAAAGAACCCTCGCTGCTAACCCTGACGCGGTAGTTGCCATCACCTGTCAGGGTAAGCCGGTGATGGCCTTGCTTCCATGGGAGTCTTGGGAGGATACCGAGGACCAAGCCGCCACAATGGAGACACTGGAGATCGCTACCGACTCTGACGCCATCGCCGCCTTGCGCCAGTCGAAAGCCGAGGCTGATGCGGGCAATCTGATCCCTGGCGACGTAGCCTTGCAGCAACTCATCGCCAAAGGACTGATTAACCCGAACCAGTCCTAGAAGATGATGCTCAACGCTCCGTGGTCGGACAGTTCCTCCTGATCCAGGATCGCCCTTTTGTAGCTCAGGCGCAGCTGACCGCCCACTCTGCGAAGGCGCACATCGTAACGGCCGACGTACGGAGCCGATTCGCCAGCGCGGAACCGCCACACTGCCACGGAAGCGGTAGCCTCAATCTCGTCCCCGTTCACCCCGGTCACCATTACGTTGCCGATGAAGCGGCGGGTACGCGACCAGGGATATTCCCGGTGCGCGTGGCGGCTTTTCAGTCGGCCGACCCGGCCGACCATGCGCCTGTAGTCATCGTCAATAAACACCAGGTCTGACGCCGGATCACCTTCGGGCAAGTCGGTAGTGGGGACTACGTACCGGGCGTCAGGGGTGTACAGCTCCAGCCAGGCGTCCAAGTTCCAGTCGTCCAGCAACTTGGCTTCCAGATACAGAAACTGTTCCACCTCATGCTGTAGCAACAGGAACTCGGTCGTTGGCGGCAGCCCTCCGATGGCGGGCGATGCCGGCGCCATTTGTATCGCCATATTTTCAACCTCCCACTCCTAATCGTCCGCCGCAACGGTCAGCTCCGGCGATGGTGCGACCTCCGGAATTTCGCCCGGAGTCAAACCTCTTTCGTACTGCTCTACGTACGGCTGGTCCGCGACCAGAGATTGCCACCGCCGCCAGAAGGAACGGATCTGCAATTCGTCGTTGCCCCGCGGTTCCCGGTAGAAGCCCCGGGAGAGGTCCGACCACTCGACCCCGCCGGAACGGACCCCTTGTTGGCAGGATTCCAGCGCCTCGGTGTCATCCGGCGTTGCCAGCCCGCCGGGTCCCAGGAACGACAGGAAAGAATCCAGCCGCCGGCTCAGTCGCATCCCGGTCTCCCCGGAGGGAACCACTTGCCATGCGGTAACGTCCATGCTGTCCGGGCCGGTGGGTTGGAAGACTCTGATCGTGACCGCCATGACATCGTTGACGACCAGGTTAGGGAAAATCACCATGTTCCGGCTTTTTTCGCACATCCGCAGCGCCTTGGCGCGTCCGTGTCTGGCGATGAGTTCATCCTTGATGCCCTGGATTTCCTCGCGTGCCTCTTCCCCGAAGTAAGGATGCCACATGGCTATCGGGCGGCCGTATATGGCGTCGTTTTCCATAACGCCATGGCCGTTGCCCAGAGAGCGCCCAAATCCCCGGCGGTTGTTGATTGACCGCACCTCTCCGCCCGCTTCGTTGGCCATGTAATCAAAGTAGGTCTGATGGGTGGGCAGCGCGTGGTAGCCATCGATGCTGTTTTCGGCCAGCAGCTTCCAGTTGGCCTTGATGGTGTAGCGGTTGGAGCCGGGTATCACACGCATCCCGTCCGGGGCCTGGTCGGCCACCAGATCCAGGTATTCGGCGGCTCCGGCCAGGTAATCCACCAAGGGTTCAACATCGGGATCGAAACAGACGAATATGAACCCCTTGTAACTGTCGAAACGGGGCGAATGCAGGCTCATTTCGGAGCGGTTGAAATCAGGACCGTAGCCCTCAACGTCGGGCATCCCGATTAACTCGCCGGACGTGTTAAAACTCCAGGCGTGATAGAAGCATTGCAGGACCTGGGCGTTGCCGTGGTCGGTACGGCAGATCAGGGCGCCACGATGCGGGCAGGTGTTGTGGAAAACCCGCAACTCGCCGTTCCGGTCCCGCACGAAGAACAGAGCCCGCTCAGCGACGACCCGACGAGCGTAATCCCCCGGGTTTGGAATCTCGGACTCGTGCCCCAAGTACAGCCAGCACCGGTCAAAAACCCGCCGACGTTCCAACTCGTAGATTTCAGGAGACGTCATGCTGGAACGATGAACCCTGAACTTGCCCAAATCGGGGCGGTCGAATACGAGACTGTCGATTTCCATGCTGAACCCTCCAGTGGGGAAGTGAGCAAGCCAAATAGAACGAACACGTCAACGCGGGATGACTGGCAGAGTAATGCGCGACGGATATCGGGCCGAGTGATACACGGTCTGGCGCGCCGTTTCCAACCGCGTATCGACGCCCAGGGCGGCGCCGGTGTTGGGGTTCCGGTCGAACCGCGGGAAGTTGCTGCTGGATACGTCCACTCGGATGCGGTGGCCGGCCTTGATGACGTGGCTGGTGGCCCATAGGTCGATGGTGTAGCGGTGAACTTCTCCAGGATTTACAAAAGAGGGTTCGCGGACTGAAGTGCGATAGCGGGCGCGGATGATGCCGTCCTGCAAGTTGTGCGCGAAACCGTCGGGCCGCACGTCAACCAGCTTGGCGGTGAAGTCAGTGTCCACAGCGGTGGTGGCAGCGTAGAGGGTCACCGAGATGGGGCCGGTGATTTCCAGGTCAGCCGGTAGCGCTTCGGATGTGTAAGACAACACATCGGGGCGGTCTTCCGCCGAACCCTGGTCGAACACCCCGTATTCGATGATCAGCGTGTTGCCGCCAAAGGTGGGGACCGGGTCGGCGGGATCGTAGGTGAACTGGTCCGGCGGCTCGTCCGGTTCCGGCGGCACGGTGGACAGAGTTCCGTCGCCGTTGCGGGTGTTGGCGCTGCCGCCGGAATGGAAGTGCCAGTCGGTGTACTGGGTACGGGCCAGGGGCCACTCGTTTTCGTTTCGCCAGCGGTTGTCACCCATGACGAAGAGGCGCACCGGAGGGTCCTCCATGATCCCGGTTTCCTCGCCCTTGAGCCAATACCCGTACCAGCGGAGCAGGTAGTCGTGCAACTCGATGGCCGCCTCGGAGCCGAAGTCAATATTGCCGGCGCCGCCGGTGGTCGGTTCGGTGTAAGGACGCAGATGCGCCCAGGGGCCGACGAGTAATTTCTGGTTGCGGCGCGCCCGTTCGCTGCCGCCGTGTTTTTGGATGGTCTGGTAAGCGTTCAGCGCGCCCTCCAGGAAGATGTCATACCACGAACTGACGTGAAACATCGGGATGGTTACGTTCCGAGCCTGGCGCATCAGGTTGATGCCCCACCAGTAAGGGCCGTCCAGCTCTTCGTCAAAGTATTCATGGAAGTACGGCGCGGCTTCCTTGAGCCGATCAATCCAGTCACGCAGGGGCAGGTGGCGATACCACTCGTCGGACAAGGGCTGGCCGAAGTTTCCCGGCTCGATGACATATTCATCCATCTTGGCCAGGAGAGCTTCGTGGCCGCCCCGCGCCAGCGTGTTGCGTCCTTTCAGAATGGCGTAGGGGACCGTCCAACCCCACTCCATCGCGCCGCCGGTGTGATACACCCAGGACTGGTGGAAGTCCGAGGATGCGGAGACCACGGCCATGGTGGCCAGATGCGGGGGCAGCGGATGCTTGCCGGCCAGGGTGTATTGGGTCGCGCCCAGGTAGCTCTGCCCGGTCGTAGCAATGCGGCCACTGGACCAGGACTGTCGCGCCGCCCATTCCACGGTGTCATAGCCGTCCAGCGCTTCTTGAAACAGGGGGTTGTATTCACCCTCTGATTCGAAACGTCCGCGCACGTCCTGGCTGAGCAGCACGTAACCGTTTCGCGGGAAAAACCAGATGGAGTGGTCCGGGTTATTCAGATAACTGTCTTTGCTGTAAGGCCCCCGGTTGATCAGAACCGGAAACCGGCCCGGAGCGTCCGGACGAACGACGTCGGTGGCCAGCCGCGTCCCGTCGCGCATGGGCACCATCACGTTGGGTTCGCGGACAACCTGGTACTGCTGTCGCTGGGCGGTCATGGAGGACACCTCCGTTGGCGAGCCGGCTTATAACGGCTGATTGCGGCCAACGATACCCGGCCCGGCGCGCAGCGTCAATCAACTTGCCGGCAGCGTTCCGTTTCAGGTGGTTTGATTGATAATCGGTCGCTCCGGCGAAATCCGGAGTCCAGAAAACGCTACTGGCTTCCCGCCCCCTATCAAGTACAGGGTGCCCCCGTGTTAAGCACGGGGCAGGCTGTTCTTTCGCGGGAAGCACGGGAAAACTAAACCACCTATATTGTACGCTCCAATGACAGAGGGCCGGGATTGCGTGGGCGCGGAGGCTGGGATAGACTGATTTGCGATCATTGAAGTCGTAAAGAACAGGAGCCCTCGTGACCACGATTACCAAAACGCCCGAAGAAGCCCGCTCCCAAATCGTCAGCATGGTGCGCGATTTCGTACGGCGGGAGGTTGAGCCGGCCGCTGCGGAGCACGATGCTGAGGACACTGTTCCCTATGCTCTCATCGACCGCATGAAGGAACTGGGCCTGTTCGGCATCAACGTGCCCGAAGAATACGGCGGCATGGGCCTGGACTATACCACCTTTGCGATGATCTTCGAGGAAATCAGCAAGGGCTACATGGCCTTGACCGGCGCGTTGGGGACGCACCACATCCTGACCTACGTGCTGACTCATTATGGAAACCAGGAACAACGGGACCGGTTTCTGCCGCGCCTGGCGAGCGGACAAATCCGCGGCGGCCTGGCCCTCACCGAACCCGGCGGCGGCAGCGACGTAGGCGCGCTGCAAACCCGCGCCGTGAAAGACGGCGAGGAATATGTCGTCAACGGCTCCAAGATGTTCATTACCAACGCTGACTCAGGCGACGCCTTTTGCCTGCTGGCCCGAACCGACCCCGATCCGTCCCTAAAGCACCGAGGATTGTCGGCCTTTGTGATAGAAAAAGACGGCAGCCCCGGTTTCAAGGTGGGCCGCCATCTGGACAAGCTGGGCTACCGGGGTTTGGATACCTGCGAGCTCTTCTTCGAGGACTTCCGCATCCCCGCGGAGAATCTTATTGGCGGAGTGGAGAACGTCGGCTTCGGCCACGTGATGAGCGGGCTGGAAACCGGGCGCATCAACGTGGGCGCCCGGGCCGTGGGCGTCGCCCAAGCTGCCCTGGACGCCTCGATGCGGTACATCCAACAGCGGGAGTCCTTCGGCGTCCCCATCAGCCAGCACCAGGCCATCCAGCTGAAAATCGCTGATATGGCCACCAAGATCCAGGCCGCGCGGCTGCTGGTGTACGACGCCGCCGCCAAGAAAGACAGCGGCGAGCGCATCGACCTGGAGTCCGGCATGGCCAAGCTCTTCGCCAGCGAGGTCTGCGGCGAGGTGTCCATGGAGGCGATGCGCATCCACGGCGGCTACGGCTACACTAAGGACTTCCCGGTGGAGCGGTACTACCGGGACGCGCCGCTGATGATAATTGGCGAAGGCACCAACGAGATAATGCGGCTGGTGATCGCCAGGCAACTGTTGAGGCGGCCGGAGTATCAGCTGTAGCTCGTAGTAGTTCTATTGTGGCCGTTACAAGGGTATGTTGAACGACGGCATACGCTTACTCAAGCCATTTCGCAGAGACGATGAACTCCAGCAACTCTTTCTTTGAATTGCGCTTCCTAATTGTGTGAACATTTATGTTTTGAAAGCCGTACTGGCGCATGATCTCGGCGTAAAATTGCTCTGTGGGCACCAGTATGCCATAAAATGATGAGTTTCCAATGACGTAGTAAATATCTGCCCCTCGAATGAGTACGTCTCGCAACCCAGAAATGTGTTGTGATACATCATGGAAATACTTGCCAACATAAGCAGCAAGCAAATTGCTGTTCGTACCATTGGTATCGGAAATGGTAGAAACCAGCTCATTCAGTTCGCTCGGAACCCACCAGCCGCCACACGATGACCATTCTGCCAAACGGCTAGTTGCTATGCCCCAAGTCCCTCCGATGGCGCTCCAATCCAGTTCGCCGGCGTCCCTGCCGTTCGCCAAGTAACCAAGCCAATACATGTACGGACGCAATTCCCGAATGTACGACATACGGTTGGCATAAGGAGGGGAGGTAATTACGGTATCGTATTTTCCGGCGATTACCGAAGCAGGGTTCTTCGCATCTCCTAGCACGACCGTAGCATCACCAATAGGGTTTTGCTCCGCCGTATTGATGATATGGTCCACGTCCTCCAAGAACACTGAACCTACATCACTGAAAAGGCCGGGCTGATTTTCTTCCGTGCTTCGGAACGACATTGACTGATGGTTGAAGCGGGCGTTGGACATCTGAATCAGGGTGCGGCAGAAAGCTACGTGGAGCAGGTCGGTTGCTCTACCATCACCGCTGAACACCTCCGCTATAGCAGACTTTAAATAGCGTAGCTGTTCCAGATTATCTTGAGCCCACCAGCGATGGATGTTGTGGATTGGTGGGTACGGAGCCGGCGGCACCGCGTACGCCCGCATGGTATCCACTGCTCGCCGTGCCGCTTGCACGGCATTCTCTAAAGTAGTCAAGGAATAAACTGCCGTTTTCGCGCCGGCAAACCAAGCCAGAAAGGGATTTATGTCGATGGTGGTCGCAACGTTGCCACGATTGACCGCGCAGAGGGCAGTGGTCCCTGTTCCGCAAAAAGGGTCCAGGACAGAAACAGGCTCCGAGTAACGAGCCATAACTTCTTCCACCACCTTAACGGAATATGCGGGCGTTAACCGCAACCAGCCATGACGGCCATTCCCAGCGTTGTATTTTTGGGTGTAGTCAGCACGTTGCCTGACGTTTTCGCTACGGTGGCGCATCATTCCCCATCCGACAGAAGCAGGGTGTTGACCACTTTCTCCACTTCGTCGCGAATAGCGTTCCCATTGCGCTCAAAGAAGGCTGCCAAGTCGTAGCCAACTACATCCCGCATAAAGTCGTAGGTTGACTTGGTAGCATCGTTTAATCCCATTACGCCGGTTATGACCGTCCACTTTGCGGAACGGTAACGGGCCAGTACATCACCGTCGATTTGGTTTGAAAGCACTACCACGCATGGCAAGTATGACCTGGTAAATGCAGTAACGGCATTTTCGATGTCGGCATTTTGACGTTTGCTGTCCTTGCTTTTATATCCTTGACGAACCTCAAATACAGTGCCGGTCAGCGAAGTGAACATTCCGGTTTCGATATCCAAATCTTCTGCAGTCCTTTCCATCCACTCCTGGACTCGGCCTCTTGCCTCCGTGTCGCGGACGCTGGCCAAGGGTATTCGGCCATCTAGTGAAAGCCGGCGTTTCCTGCCATCCGTTCCCTCCGTTTCGTATGACCAGACTACATCGGATTCCGACAGGTTGAGCGTATCTTGCAAAATCTGCCGAAAAACCCGCTCACAGCCAATCCCGATTTGACGGTACACGCTGGTTATGCCGCCGGCAGCTTTATGCGCAGCGTAAATCGCTGGATTATCCAGGCCGAACCAATTGTAAAATGTATCGCCCCGATACAAGCCCTGAAATTCGGGCAGCGTCAGACCTTGGCTGCGTCGCTGGCCGAACTTGGGTCTGTACGCAGCGGAAACACTCAGGCAATCCAGAATAGATTGCAGATAATTCTCATCACTGGAGCTCATCTTCCATCCGAACTCGGTATGGTGATCCTTTGGTCGGCGATTATAATCAGCCGCTGTTTGACAAGCAAACAGGCCGCCGATTGTAGTATCATCGGTGAAATCCCACGTTCAGACTTCCCCCATATCGCAAGTGGGAGCTGACAATATCGTATGACGTGATACTCATGTCCCACAAACCACCATCAGACCGACAATCCGCTGCCGGCAGAGCGGAAGCCGGGGTTGCCCGGGAGTACTCGAACCAGCAGGTTCACGCCGCCAAGCTCCTGTTCAAGCTTATCACGCTGCCCTTCTGGATGCCCTTCTCCTTGGCGCGCGGGTTAAAAGAGCGCCGGGAGATACGGGCGTTCATTATTGAGCAGGCACCGGGGCAGCCGATCACCAACGCGCTGATCAAAGATTTGACCATAGCCTGGGCTGAACGGAACCCGCAACGTTACCCCCATGGCCGGTACGACCGGAAGTTTGACCGGCTCAAGGTACGATTCGAGAGCGCGGCCCGGATTCTACAACAACGCAGAGGATACTAAATGACCCAACTTGACACCCCCATCCGCCTTACCGAGCTGTCCCACTGCGCCGGTTGAGCAGCCAAGCTGAGCCTTGAGGACCTGGGCCAGGTTCTGAGTTATGTTCCGCTGCTGTCGCACCCTGACCTGCTGGTGGGAACGGAGACCGGCGACGATGCCGCCGTCTATCGCCTGAACGACGAGACGGCTCTTATCGTGACGGTGGACTTCTTCCCGCCGATCACCGACGATCCTTACGAGTTCGGGGCAATCGCCGCGGCGAACTCCCTCTCGGACGTGTACGCGATGGGCGGCAAGCCGCTCATCGCGCTGAATGTTGTGGGGTTTCCCGCCTCACTGGACAAGGAGATCCTGGGACGCACCCTGCAGGGTGGTTATGCCAAGGCGGCCGAGGCCGAATGCCTCATCGTCGGCGGCCACACCGTGGACGACCCGGAACCCAAGTACGGCTTGTCCGTTATCGGAGTGGTCGAGCCGGGCCAGCAGGTCAGCAACGCCGGAGCGAAACCCGGCGACATCTTAGTGCTAAGCAAGCCCATCGGCACCGGCATCATCACCACTGCCGGCAAGCAGGGCGTAGTTGACCCCGATGTGATGGCTGGCGCGGTCGAAACCATGGCCGCTCTGAACAAGCCCGGCGCCTTGGCGATGCAGCGAGTGGGCGTCAACGCCGCGACGGACATCACCGGGTTTGGATTGTTGGGCCACCTCAAGAGTATGGTGAAAGGCAGCGGCGTCGCCGCCGAAATAAGCCTGGCGGCCGTGCCGGCGCTGCCCGGCGCGCGGGAATTGCTGGAAAAGGGCGTCGCCCCCGGCGGCACGCACCGCAACGTGAGCAGCGTCAACGACGCGGTGACCTGGGACGCTGCGCTAACTGACGAGGACCGACTGTTGCTCTGCGACGCTCAAACCTCCGGCGGCCTGCTGATGTCAGTGCCGGCCAATAGGGCGGACGCCCTGGCAGCAGCCCTTCAGGAAGAGGGCGCGCCCTGCGCCGCCGTGGTGGGCCGCGTCACCGACGGGCCGGCCGGCGCCATAACCGCCACACCGTAAATCCCATTGGAGCATCCCTATGACCACTTCTGACCAGCAACAGCAGCAGTCCGCCCCCGCGCAACCGGAGTTCGGCCTGAAACGGCCCGACCAGATCAAGATCGCCCCGCCGGCCGGCGAGAGGGTTCCGCCGGGACAATTCATCGCCAAAAGTTTCCCGGTGCTCACTTACGGGGATACCCCGGAAATCGACTTGGCAACTTGGCGAATCCGGGTCTGGGGACTGGTAGAGCGCGAGATCACGCTGGATTGGCAGCAATTCAGCGCCCTGCCGCAGGTGAACATGGACGCGGATTTTCACTGCGTGACCCAATGGTCCGCTCTGGATCAGTCCTGGGGCGGCGTGCCGGTTGCAACGCTGCTGGAGCAAGCGGGCATTTTGCCGGAGGGCCGACACATCATGGCCCACTGCTACGGCGACTACACCACCAACGTACCGCTGGATCTCGCTCTATCCGAGGGCCTGCTGGTCCACCGGCAGAACGGCGCGGAACTCGGCAAGGATCACGGCTGGCCGCTGCGCCTGGTCATTCCCAGCCGCTACGGGTGGAAGTCGGCCAAGTGGGTGAACGGGATAGAGGTGATGGCGGAGGACGCTCCCGGTTTCTGGGAGGAACGGGGTTACAACAATAACGCGGATCCCTGGCTGGAAGAACGTTTTTGGCCGGAATTGACGCGCTGACTGCGCGGGCGCGCCAACGAGAACCAAACAGGGGCGGGTTCCAGACCCGCCCCTGCAACTTGGCCCGCCGATTGGAAATGGGGCACGTGGGTGGAAGTAGGTCAGGCGACCTTGAGCAACCCCTCGTGGGCGTCAAACGCGGGCGCGGCAGCCTTGGCCGGTTCCGGCCTGGCGAGCTCAATGGCCTGGTTCGGCGCGTCCAGGTCTCGCTGGAGTCCGCACTGGAGGCAGCTGACGAACATACCGTAAACGTCCCGGCGGATCTCCAGGTCGCTGCGGCATTTGGGGCAAGCGTTGAACTTCAGTTTCATGGTTACCTCCTTCCGAATATGGCGGCGACGACGCGCCGCAAGAAACCGGGGCGACGGCGGGTACGGTGCTGATACCCGCACGTGTAGCGGTTGCAGCGGTGAAACTGCTCGGTATGCAGCATGATGAATTCCTCCCGGTTTGGACTGTGAAGGACTTCGTTATCCAATGCGCTTTCTATTTGCCCTGGCCCTCCCGATTCACTTGGTATACGTGGCAAGCCGTTGACTGGATTTCAGTTTTCGACGGCCGGGCCGGCCTTTGTTAACTTCATTCCGGCCGTGTCCGGCAATTTGGCTTTCATTAGAATAATACAAGTTGACACATACCGTGTCAACTGCTATATTGAGCGGGTAGCAATGTGATTAAATTCACGGAGGGGGCTTCCTGCGATGCAACAACAATGGACACGCGGCAGGAGGGGTCGCCTGGAAACTTATCCCGACCCCATCACCAGCGGCCCGCCGGACTGGCCAGAAGGTCTGTCCCCGGCCTTTGCCCGCAGCTCCGCCGCCGCCGCCCCTTCAAGCACAACCCCCGGCGCGTCGGACGACGATGCTGCGACGAACCTGGAATTGGAGGGGGTGTATATTATTTCAGTGGCGGCTCGCCTCCTGGAGATGCACCCCCAAACGCTACGCAAGTATGAACGTCTGGGACTGATCCAACCCGTACGAACCGTCGGGATGTTACGCCTGTACTCCCAGGAGGATCTGCGCAAGGTTATGCTCATCCGGCATTTGATGGATAATTTAGGGCTGAACCTTGCCGGGGTTGAATTCGCGCTGAAGTTAGTCAACAATCTCAGCGTTTTCTCCCGCCGGTTGGCCCGCTCCACCAGGGACCCTGATAGCATCGCTGCCATCCGGGAGGAGGTCTCCCAACTCTGTGCCAGTCTCAGCCTGCCCGCGCCAGACTGACCCGCAACTAAAATTTCTACGCTGGATGCCCGCTTGCGCGGGAATTGCAGTGGTATGGGAAATCATTAAATGGAAAACGAGCAAACCCACTTGCCCAACGAGAACGCCCCCGACGAAGAAAGCCGGGAGATGCTGGCGTCCGAATTCTACGCTGCTCCGGACCGGGCCGGGGACCCTGACCCTGCGCCGGCCAACGAGCCACCGTTGACGCCGGAACAGGAGGCCACCATGCTCCGGGCGGCGTTGGCCGAAGCCAATGAGGAAATCGCCCGGCAGGCCGACGCCGCTCAGCGCGGGCAGGCCGATCTCGCCAATGCTCGGCGGCGCCATGACGAGGAACGCTTGAACATTCAACGACGGGCCAACAGCCGTCTGCTGGTGCATCTCTTGCCCATCGTCGATGAGCTGGATCTTGCAGTGAGCCATCTGGAAAAAAACGGCGTAGGCTCTGACGAAAACGTAGCCGATTCCTGGGTGGAAGGCGTACGACTGATCCAGCGCAAACTGGCCGTTTTTCTCGAATCAGAAGGCGTTACCCGCATCGTATCACTGGGCGAACCATTCAACCCGGAACTGCATGAAGCGGTGGGCATCGCCCAGGTCGGAGACGCCGACTCCGGTTCCATCGTAGAGGTACTGCGGCAGGGCTATCTCCTCCATGACCGGGTGGTCCAGGTAGCGCAAGTGGTGGTGAACCAGTAGGGGCGAACGATTATTCGCCCTTACCGAGAGAGGCCGGATTCCGGCTTTCGTCGGAATGACGGATGTGCTGACAAAACTAGTTTGAGGAGTTACGACAATGGCAAAGATCCTGGGCATAGACCTCGGCACCACCAACTCGGTGGCTGCGGTAATCGAAGCCGGCGAGGCCGAGGTGGTGGAGAGCGCCGAGGGGAACCGCGTCACGCCGTCGGTGGTGGCCGTGAACGCGCGCAGCGGGGAGCGGTACGTGGGCCAGACTGCCAAGAGGCAGGCCGTAACCAACCCCGACAACACCGTCTTTTCCGTCAAGCGCCTGATGGGTCGCCGTTTCGACGAGCCTGAAGTTCAGGACGCTGCCCGTCGTCTGCCCTACAAGATCGTGGCGGGCGACAACGGTGACGCTAACGTTGAGATGGCCGGCCAATCCTACGCTCCGCCTCAGATCTCCAGCATGATCTTGCAGAAAATCCGCCAGGACGCCGAGGCCAAGCTGGGCGAGCGCATTACTGAAGCCGTTATCACCGTGCCAGCCTATTTCAACGATTCCCAACGGCAGGCCACCGTGGACGCCGGAAAGGTTGCGGGCCTGGACGTCAAACGCATTATCAACGAACCCACCGCCGCGGCGCTGGCATATGGCATGGACCGCCAGAACACCGACTCCAAGATCGCCGTGTTCGATCTGGGCGGCGGCACCTTCGACATCACAATATTGGACCTGGGCGACGGGGTGTTTGAGGTGCTTTCTACCAATGGGGACACCTACCTCGGCGGTGACGACTTCGACGAAGCCATCCTCAACTGGCTGGTAACTGAGTTTCGCGCGGAGACCGGCATCGACCTGGGCCAGGATCGCATGGCCCTCCAGAGACTGCGGGATGCTGCCGAGCGCGCCAAGATCGAACTTTCCAGCACTTTGGAAACGGAGATCAACCTGCCATTCATTACCGCCGATGCCAGCGGGCCGCAGCACCTGGTAAAGCCACTCAGCCGCTCCCGCCTTGAGCAACTGGCAGGCAATTTGATCGACCGCACTGAAGGCCCTTGCCGTCAGGCGCTGACCGACGCCGGTATCTCGTCCGGCAGTATCAACGACGTTATTCTGGTCGGCGGCATGACCCGTATGCCGGCGGTGCAGGCCAAAGTACAGCAGATATTCGCCAAGGAGCCATCCCGCACGGTGAACCCAGACGAGGCCGTGGCGATGGGGGCGGCCATTCAGGCCGGTGTCTTGGGCGGGGAAGTCGGCGACATCGTGCTGCTTGACGTTACTCCCCTGACCCTGGGCATCGAGACGCTGGGCAACGTGACCACAGCTCTGATCTCGCGGAATACCACCATTCCAACCCGGAAGACGGAAACCTTCACCACGGCTGCCGACGGCCAGCCCAGCGTGGACATCCACGTGCTCCAGGGCGAGCGTCCCATGTCCGCCGACAACAAGACCATCGGCCGGTTCATGCTGGACGGCATCCTGCCCGCTCCCCGGGGCGTGCCCCAGATCGACGTCACTTTCGACATCGACTCCAACGGCATCCTCAGTGTTTCCGCCCAGGATAAGGGCACCGGCAAGGAGCAGCGCATCGTCATCCAAACCAGCAGTGGCCTCTCGCAAGAGGACATCGACCGGATGATGACGGAAGCCCAGGCCAACGAAGAGGCCGACCGGCAGCGTCGCGCGGAAGTAGAGACGCGCAACCAGGCCGACAGTCTGGCGTACTCAGCTGAACGCTTGTTGAACGAGCACGCCGAAACCCTGCCCGCCGAGCTCAAGGCCGACGCCGAGGCTAAACTGGCGAATTTGCGCAACGCTATCGCCGCCAACAACGTCGCCCAGATGCAGACCGCCATGACCGAGCTGAACGCGGCGTTGGAGCGGGTTGGCCAGGCAGTGTACTCCCAGCCGGGCGCCGGCGGCTCCGGTGACCGAACCACCGGGCCCGACGCCGACGACACCGTGGAAGGCGAGTTCCGGGAGGTTTAGGGGCGACCCTGCACCGGAGAAGCCGATCCGCGCGGGGGTGTTCCACCGATATCGCTTGGATTAGATCCTTACGCAACGTGAGGGCAACCAAGCTGCAAGAAGGCAAAACGTTTGTAAACTAACGGCAACGCCGTGCCGGATGCAGTCCTGAAGTGCTATAATGCCCTTGAGCTCACCATCCCCGGCGAGTGCCGCCCCGCCGGAAATCGGGAGAAACGCCATGAGCGCATCACCAAAAGACGATACCGAAGTCAGCGGATTCGAAAACGAACAGCCGGTAGTGAGCGCTGCGCCAATTGGGGTAGAGCAGCAGGCTGGCCCCGAGGTTGAGGATTACGAAGCCGAATCCTTGACACCCTTGCAGGCTCATTACCTGGAAACACTACGCCAGCTGATCGTTGTGAAGAACGAGTACCAGACCGCTACCGATTACGAAGCGTGGAAAATGGACGCCATCAAGCGATCCATCTACTCGGCCCTGCGAGATTGCATGGAAGCCAATATTGGCGAGATTGCCAAAGATTTGTTGAACCGCGAGCACCAGGTCAATTAGCCATTTGGCGCCGAAATGCGCCGGATTGGATCAACCCGGTCCTGGAAACTATAGCACGCTTTGCCAATCGCCTTTCGCCGCGTTTGACAGTGGATTCCCACTCTGTGATATACTTCGCACATGATCCGGCCGAGGTGGTGGAATAGGTAGACACGCGGTCTTGAGGGGGCCGTGGGCTTTCGCTCGTGTGGGTTCAAGTCCCGCCCTCGGCACCATGTAACGTTCTGCGACGTATCCGAGAATGCAATCCGGATCTGAATTGGCATTGGGGCAGTAACGGGGCGACGTAGCCAAGTGGACTAAGGCGGAGGTCTGCAAAACCTCTATTCGGCGGTTCGAATCCGCCCGTCGCCTCCATTAATTTGCTCTTGAGCCAGCCAACAGATCGCCATTTATCTGACCAATGCAGCGGATACGCGCAGCGCTGTGTAACCAACGGCGCTGTGCGCTTTTACCAGGCGAGTGCCGAGGTGGCGAAACGGCAGACGCGGCGGACTTAAAATCCGCTACCTCCCGGAGGTGTGTGGGTTCGAGTCCCTCCCTCGGCACCAATCTCTCAATAGGCGGGCGGCCCAGGCCTGGTTACGGCATCAACAAGCAGCGGGCCGCCCGCCCCTACGCTCCGACGCGGGACAATTGTGGGACAAACTCAGAGCGGCCCACGATATCAGGCAGGTCAGTACAGCGCCGGACGCCGCAAAGCGCCGTAATTCACCTACATCCAAGCGCCCACGGCGAAGATGACTAAAGCCGTGAGGGACCGCCTCGTCCGGCCGGGCGTCCACGTCCCCGCCACCCAGACCGGTAAAGGGAACTCCACAACTCCGGGGTTCTCTGGCCCGCGTCTGAGATCAAGCCGTTTCTTGACTATTTCCGGAGCGATCTTTCATTCCGGACGGAGACTCTCTACGGGCGGGGCTGCCCATTATGCGGGTCCCGCTGGTCGGCGGAAGCCCGCCGTCAAACCCGCGTTCCCAAAAGCGCCGCCACATTTGCCGGAGCGGAGAGGTGGGAGCCTTTGGCTCCCACCTCTTTGGTACGATGCCGCCGTTTTCCAATCTGGACGTAGTATTCGGCGGTGCCCGATTGGGACTTACGGGGCACAGAATGGCAGGGCAAGTTCGAAAAAGTCATTTATTAGCACATCACGCAATCCCTGGGGGATGCACCCGCTCAACTGGTTGCCATAGAGGTGCAGCCTTACCAAGTTGGCGAGGTTGCCCAGTTCCGGCGGTATCGCCCCGCTCAACTCGTTCCCACCGAGGTCCAGCTGTTCCAAGTTGGCGAGGCTGCCCAGCTCCGGCGGTATCGCCCCGCTCAACTCGTTCCCACCGAGGTCCAGCTGTTCCAAGT
>CAYGAY010000003.1:0-145801 GCA_964347975.1 uncultured Dehalococcoidia bacterium | reverse complement strand
GTTCGCCGCACCACCTTCGCGCGCCAGGCCGCCAATCTCTGGCGGGTCAAGGAACCGGTCTGGCAGATGCCCCTGGATGCCCTCCCGCATGACCCGACCCTGGCGATGGTGGGCCGTTTTACGGTTTCCGCATCCATTCAGGCGGGTTCGGGTCATGGACAGCTGGCATCTGCGCGCGATTGCTGCTATCATGCTGAAACTTGCACGCCGGGTTAACTAACCGGGACGATAAATCCCTTCTCTCCGGGAGCAGGCCGGGGTGCGGGCCGCCCCATTACAGTAGCGGCAGGTATCGTGAAATCTCGTAATCGGTGACCGTAGAACGATACTGCTCCCACTCCTGCTTCTTGTTGCGAATCAGAGTTTCGTACACGAAATCTCCCAGGGTTTTACGCAGCAATTCGCTGTCTTCGGCCAACCCTATCGCTTCGCCCATGCTGGTAGGCAGACGGCTTATCCCGCGCGCGGCGCGTTCGTCGGCCGACATGCTCATCACGTCCCCCGTGATTGGAGACGGCAATGGATACTCATCTTCAATCCCCTTCAAACCTGCCGCGAGAAGCACGCTGAATGCGAGGTACGGGTTGCACGCCGGGTCGGGGGCCCGGTACTCAACGCGCAGCGAGGTGTCATAGCCCGTCTTGTAGGAAGGCACCCGAATCAAATCCAGCCGGTTGGACACCGTCCAGGATACGTGCACCGGAGCCTCGTATCCCGGGACCAACCGTTTGTATGAATTGACCCATTGATTGGTCACCAGGGTGATCTCCGGTGCGTGACGCAGCAGTCCGGCGATAAACCGTTTCCCGATAACCGACAGGCGCAGGTCGTCGTCCGGGTCGTAAAAAGCGTTGCTGTTTCCCCGGAACAGCGATTGGTGAGTGTGCATGCCGCTTCCGTTCGAGGTGGTAAAGGGTTTGGGCATGAAGGACGCATATACGCCCTGCTGTTGCGCCAGTTCCTTGATGACCAACCGCGCCGTCATCACGTTGTCGGCCATGGTCAGCGCGTCGGTGTACTGGAGATCGATCTCGTGCTGGCTGGGCGCGCCCTCGTGGTGGGAATATTTGACCGGAATACCCATCTCGGCCAAGTTCAGCACGGTATCTCGGCGCAGGTCCGAGGCGGGATTGCTGGACAGTTGGTCGTAGTAACCGTAGGTGTCCAGCGGTTCCGGGGCCTCGGCGTCCTTGAGGTAGAAATATTCCAGCTCCGGTCCAACGTAGTAGATGTACCCCAGGCTGGCCAGCCGCTCCAGGTTGCGCTTGAGCACGTGGCGAGGGTCTCCGATAAACGGTTCGCCCCGAGGAGTGCGCACGTCGCAGAAGATCCGAGCCACCGCGTTGCGCCGGGGACGCCAGGGCAATAGCGTGAACGTGGTAGGGTCCGGGAACGCCCGCATATCGCTTTCCGCGTCTGTCGTGTACCCCTCGATGGCCGCGCCATCAAACCCCACTCCCAACTCCAGGGCGTCCTCCAAATCGTCCACGGTAATGGCAAAGCCTTTCAGGTTGCCGAGGATGTCGGTGAACCACAGGCGCACGAATTTAACGTCAAAGTCGCGGGCGCTGCGCAGCACGTATTCGCGCTCGGCGGCATGGTGGTCAGTTAACACGGGTGGTCTCCTGATGGCAGAAATTTGCCAGTCGTCACATTGACTCGGGGTTAGCGGTTGAGTTGGCCTCTTCAATAAAGTCCGCCGTGTACTGTGCCTGCAAGAAGGCCAGATATTCGGCGTGGCTATTCAAAGTAACGTAGAGTGCTTTCACGAAAAAGTATCCGGCTAGTCCGTATGTGATAACCGACACTACTACGCCTATGGTTGCCGACGAAACGCCCCGCTCCGTAGGTACAGGCGTGCCAGAAAACCCTAGGAAAGCCATGTCGATCATCTGCGAGATCTCCCACTAGATGAGCCATGCAATGATTGCATTGCCAACTATCAAAGCCGCAAATGCTGCAAACAGGCAGCCAACTACCGTCCAAAAGTTTTCCATTTGAGTTTCCACAATAATGTTTCTCTCTTTATCTTGCGGTAAGCGTCATGTCCGAAATCGTTCTGGTATTCTGCCGTCCAACGCCATTAGAAACTCTTCATCGGTGACGCCCGACCTGCGAACCATGTCGGTTACTGTGCCCTGCGGTATGATGCCCCGGTGCCGGGGAATGAACGCCGTCAATCCAAGATTGCTGTGTTGCAGCCTGTTGTGCGACGAGCGTCCTCTGCCAACGGGCCTGAACCCCAAGTGGAGGAAGGCGGACAGAACTTCCGCTGTGTTCAGATTGCGGAAATACGAGGGCATCAGACAACCGGGTCGTAAATGTCCGCAAAGCGCGGATTGTTGCGGATTTCATCCTCCGTCATAAGCCGCGGTTCAACCCAGTGCAATTCGTTGATTCCCCCTTCTTCCCGGTGCTCGGCAAGTGTTATGTCTTTCTCCGCCTGAGCCTGCTCTTCGTCGAAAACAACGCCTTTCCAGCCCGGTACCTCTTCCAGATGCGACGCCATGGCGTCGGCAATCATCATCAGCGCCTCCTCGCGGGTTTGCCCATCGGAGACGCAGCCGCGCATGGCGGGACAGACCGCTGTCCACCACAGGTTATCCGGGTAGTCGGCGTTCGGGTATTTGACCAATATCACTTCATACTTTGCCATCGCTGCTCCCCCCTTGTTAGCCTCTCGCTTGAGTTCGTCCTAATGCGCCATTCGATTAACATCAACGGCGCCATTAGGGAGCAGGTATGCTGATAGGTAACTGTCCCACAGCAGGCCCATCCCCACGTAAGGCGGACGATCCGTTTCCACGACGCTAACGGTTATCGGACCATCATGCCATTCCACTTGGGCAACGTAGGTTGGCGTGCCGCCGGACGCGCCGTTGTGTCTGTAATCGGTAGAACTTAACCGGGTAAGGCCGATCTCAGCAATGTCCTGAGCGGGCATAGCCAATTCTTCACCACTGGTGGTATCCACCTCAAACTCAATCACCCGATACGGGCGCTCGCCGTTGGACACGCTGACCCGTATCGTAATTCGCTGGGTGTCGCCGTTGGCCCGCCCCGTAATCGGCATCGCCTTTTCTCCTACACCCGCGCGTCAAACGTGGTCGGATAGCCGATGCGGAAGGCAAAGAAGGGTGGATTTTCCCCCTTCGGTATCTGGAACCGCTCCAGCATCCGCACACCGGCCAGTGCCAGCCGGGCGTCAATCTCGTACTCGTGGGTTTCCATGTGCATCACCAGGTACTTGCCGTGGTGCTCCGGTTCCACCAGATGCTTGATTTCGGCGTCGTAAATGGCATGGGCCCGTCCCGGCAGGCTGTTCGGCCATTCTTCGGGCGGGATCGGCGTCCCTTTGATCCGGGGCCGCCGGTCGAAAGTCGCCGGGTGGCCGATGCGGAAGGCGAAGAAAGGCGGATTTTCCCCCTTCGGTATCTGAAACCGCTCCAGCATCCGCGCGCTGGCCTGGCCCAGGCGGGCGTCGATTTCGTAATCCCCGGTTTCCACGTTCAGCACCAGATACTTGTTCTTGTGCTCCGGCTCCACCAGATGCTTGAGGTCCGCGTTGTACATGCCCCACGCCTTTTCGCGGATGCTTTCGCCTTTTTCGGCGGCCATCATCGACCTCCCGCTCACCAGCGTTGTAGGGGCGAATAATCATTCGCCCCTACTCTAGTCTGTGCAGTGTTCGATAATTGTACCACCCTGCCCTAGGCGTCGAAGTACTTGAAGAATTCGATGGGATGCGGGCGCAAGCGCAGGTCGTCCACGTCGTTCTTCTTGTAGTCCAGCCAGGTCTCAATGAGGTCGTCGGTGAAGACGCCGCCGCGCATCAGGAACTCGTTGTCCCGCTCCAGGGCGGCCAGGGCTTCGTCCAGCGACCCGGGAACCTGCCGAATCATAGCCAGGTCGGCGGCCGACATTTCGTAGAGGTTCTGGTCCACCGGATCGGGCGGCTCGATCTCGTTGATGACGCCGTCCAGTCCGGCCATCAACATCGCGGCAAAGGCAATGTAGGGGTTGCAGGACGGGTCCGGCGCGCGGAACTCCAGGCGGCGCGCCGACGGGCTGCTGGAGTAAGTCGGAATGCGGATGCAGGCCGAACGGTTGCGCACCGAGTACACCAGGTTGACCGGAGCCTCAAAGCCCGGCACCAGACGCTTGTAGCTGTTGGTGGTGGGAGCGGCGAAGGCCAGCAGCGCCGGCGCGTGCTGGAGCAGGCCGCCAATGTAATGCCGGCAGGTGGCCGACAGCATGGCGTACCCGTTGGCGTCGTAGAACAGGTTCGACCCGTCCCTCCACAGGCTCTGGTGGGTGTGCATCCCGGTGCCGTTGTCGCCAAACAGCGGCTTGGGCATGAAGGTAGCCACTTTGCCGTGCGACTTGGCGACGTTCTTCACCACGTACTTCAGAATCGTCACGGTGTCGGCCATCCGGGTCAGGGTGTTGTAACGCACGTCGATCTCAGCCTGTCCGGCGGTGGCGACCTCATGGTGATGCTTTTCGACGATGATGCCGAAGTGCTCAATCTTCTGCACCATCTCGGAGCGGATGTCCTGGAAAGTGTCAAATGGCGGCGCCGGGAAGTAACCTTCCTTGTTGCGCGGACGGTAGGCCAGGTTCCGGCCGCCATCGACCGTGGCCGTGCTGCCCGTGTTCCAGAAGCCTTCGTCAGAGTCGATTACGTAGTAACCGGAGTTGATGGTCTGGTCGAACCGGGCGGAGTCGAACACGAAGAACTCAGGTTCCGGGCCCCAGTAGCTGGTGTCGGCGATCCCGCTTTCCTTCAGGTACGCCTCGGCTTTCTGCGCCACGTGGCGAGGATCGCGGGTATAGGATTCCCGGGTCACCGGGTCCAGGATGTCGCAGATCATGTGCAGCGTGGGGATTCCAAAGAACGGGTCAACCTTGGCGGTGCTGGCGTCCGGTATGAGCAGCATATCGCTCTCATCGATGGACTTGAAACCGCGAATGCTGGAACCGTCGAACCCGTAGCCTTCGGCCATGTTGTCCTCGGTCAGCTCGCTCAACGGTATCGAAACGTGCTGGAACGTGCCCGGAAGGTCGGTGAAACGCAGGTCAATGATGCCTATGTTGTTGGCTTTGCAAAAGTCAATGACTTCCGATGGGCTCATATCGTGTCCCTCCTTTGGGGAGTTTAGGGTGTGAGGTGAGTAAGCGGCGCCAGGAGGCCCTGACGAGTAATTTCAACGGATCAGTTCATCCCCTCCCCGTGTTGTGTCAGGTCAACGCCGATCTCTTCCTCTTCATCGGAAACCCGGAGACCGATGGTGTACTTCAAGGCCAGCAGGATGATTGCGGACACAACAAAAGACCAGGCGAACGCGGCGGCGATGCCGATGATCTGATAGAGGATTTGCTCGATGCGCGACACGTCGGCAAGCAGGTAATCTGCGCCAAAGCCGATGCCCACGAATACGCCGGTCGCCAGCGCTCCCCACATTCCGCCAATTCCGTGTATGCCGAACACGTCCAGAGAGTCGTCGATGCGGAATTTGTGGATCAATTCGACCGCAATGAAGCAGGCTCCGCCGGCCCCGGCGCCGATGATGATAGCCGGCATCACGCCCACGAATCCGGCTGCCGGCGTTATCGCCACCAACCCGGCCACGGCCCCCGCCGCGGCTCCGCTGGCCGATGGTCGGCGGGTGACGAACCAGGAGATGATCGACCATGAAGACATGGCGGTGGCCGCGGCTACGTTCGTTACCACGAAGGCGTTGGCCGCAGTCTCCGTTGACAGGTCAAAGCTGCTCCCGGCGTTGAAGCCAAACCACCCGAACCACAGGATGCCCGCGCCCAGCAGGACCAGCGGCACGTTGTCGGGCGCCAGGTTCACCGTGCCAAAGCCGCTCCGCCGTCCCACTATCAGCGCAGCAGCTAACGCCGCCGTGCCGGAAGCGATGTGCACTACGGTTCCGCCGGCGAAGTCCAGCGCGAATCCGCCCTCGCTCATTCCCAACACGCTGCCCAGGTTGCCCAGCCAACCGCCCCCCCAAACCCAATGGCAGAGCGGGGCGTACACAATGGTCACCCACAGGGCCGCGAAAATTATGTAGGACACAAACTTGAACCGCTCGGCGAAACCTCCGGCGATGAGGGCGACGGTGATGATGGCGAACATTCCCTGGAACACCATGAATGCCTGCTCTTGCAGCCCGACGCCGACCATGCCGAACTTGGTAAGGTCGCCAACGAAGCCCAAGCCGCCCACGCTGTTGCCGAACGCCAGGCTGTAGCCCCACAATACCCATAGCACGCTGACCACGCCGATCGCCGTGATGGAGTGCATCATCGTTCCAATCACGTTCTTGTGGCGTACCAATCCGCCGTAGAACAGGGCCAGGCCGGGCACCATGAGGAAGACCAGCGCAGCCGAAATCAGGAACGAGAGCACCTCCAGTTCTGTGAACTCCATAGGTTTTCTCCCCACTGTTTTGGTGTTGACGTTGCCGCCGGTTCCCCTTCACCGCTGCGGTCCGCTGGAACAGCGGATGGCCATGCCGCGCACGATGCGATCACGTCCGGTTACCGGCAAAACTACCGGGCAATTCTAATTTTCCCTTGTTACGGACTAATGACGGATTTGTTACAAATTTGTTACATGCCGTTAACCTGTGCCCCCTGCGGCCGGCAACCCCTTTCCGCGTCTGCTACAATGCCCCCAACGTCCTCAAAGCCGCCCTCGACAGGAGTCGCCACTATGGACCTTGGCCTTTTCTACCAAATCCAGGTGCCCAAGCCCTGGGACGACCTGAGCGAAACCCGCAAGTTCCAGGAAATGATGGAGCAGGTGACTTTTGCCGAAGAGATCGGGATGACTTCCGTGTGGTTCGTGGAGCACCATTTCCGCTCGGAATGGTCCCATTCCAGCGCTCCCGACATCACCCTGGCTGCTTTGAGTCAGCGGACCGTCAACATGCGCTTGGGAATAGCCGTCGTGCTGGCGCCATTGCATCACCCGCTCAACATCGCGTCCCGGATGGCTACCCTGGACGTAATTTCCGGTGGGCGAGTTAACCTGGGCATCGGCCGGTCCGGTTATCCCTACCAGATGTTGCCCTACGGCTCCGACCTGGCCGACGTCTCTGAGATGGTGGAAGAGTACCTGAAGATCATTCCCGGAGCGTGGACTGAAGAGACGTTCTCCTATGCGGGGAAGCACTACAACATTCCGCCCCGGGAAGTCATCCCGAAACCGGTGCAGAAACCCCACCCGCCGATCTGGCAGGCCGTGAGTCAAGAGTTCACGGCCGAGAAGGTCGGCAGGCAGGGCCTGGGCTGCCTGGCGCAAACCAGCGTTGGACTGGACCGGGCCGAGGGGCTTATCCAAATATATCGTGACGCCATCAAGAACCCCGAACCCGCGACGAAATTGGTGTATCCAAGGGTGGCCGGCAATACGGTGGGGCTCTGCATGGAGGACCGGCAGAAAGCTTTCCAACGGGCCGAAACCATCATCGACTGGTACCGGGAGCAGCAGCGTATCCGCGACTCATACGTCTGGCAGGGTTACGATCCTGCCAAGGTGCCGGAAGACTACCAATGGCACTACCAGCGGGCCGTGCAAGCCGACACGGCCCGGGCCGACGAGGTCACATCGCGGGCGCTCATCGACGACGGCGGTCGCTTCTGCATCGGAAACCCCGACGACTGCATCAAATACATCGAGGATTACGAGCGAATGGGCGTGGATGAGATCATGCCCTTGTTCCAGGTCGGGCCCGTCACCCACGAAGAAGTGATGGAGTCCCTCCGCCTCTTCGGAAAGTACATCATCCCGCACTTCAAGGAGAAGGCGAAGAAAGAAGCCCTCGTCGCTGACAACTGACGAGGGCTAAAGCCTTCAAACCTGGAAAAATCGGCGGCGCTTTACTGCAAAAGTGCGGCGAGATCCGGGTGCAGGGCGCGCTCCTCCTTGTTTATCCCGGCGTAGCGCAGTCGTGTCAAGTACTGCCTGACGTAATCCGCGCGCAGCCGTTCCACCGCTGCCATTCCATTCGCCATTCCGGCTAGGGAGCCGCCAGCGATGATAGCCATCGCTTCCCAAAGGACTGGATCTCTCAGCTCACCGGCCATATCCTTCTCTATGGAGCCGAGGATGCGCCGCAGAGAAACGCCGAAGTCCACGCCCTTGACCGCTACGGTTGACTTGAGCATCGCCATTCCATAACCCATGTGACGCGCTTTGTCCTGTAGGCACAGCGCGAACAGTTTGCGATCAACCGGATTGGTGGCGAAGTGGGTTCCGAATCGGTACAGCAGCAGCGATAACGTACCGCGCGCCAGATACAGCGAAACGGAAACTTCCGGCCAGCCGGCGCGGGTTTCCACCATGCGACGGTTCATAAAGCCGGCTGATTCCAGCCCCAGCGCGCCGCCGTTGCACAAGGCGCGGTGTCGCATCGCCTCAAAATGCCGCGCCGCATCGAACTCTTGCGTCGCCAGGAACATCTTGGGTTCGATGTAAGCGTAGTTCATCCGATGCAGCCAAAGACCGATGGTGTCGATCTCGGCGGTAGCGTGATGGCCCAATTCGGTGCATAGCTGACACCAGGCCAGCTCCAGGGCTTCCGGTTGGTCCGGCAGATCATCCCAGGCAATGTCCTGCATGGCGTTCCACCGCCGCTGGATAGCTTCTTCATAAAGCGCTGCGGCATTGTCGGCCCACAACTCGTCCTTGCGGTTGACCGAGTAGTTGTCCAGGCGCGGAATGCCTGGCGTGGCGAAGGAACCCCGCGGCATCCGGGTCATTTCGCGGCTTTCCTCCGGGATCTCACCGTAGAGGCCGGTCATGATGGACGCTACCGTCAGTCCGTGAGGGGTCAATCGCGCCCGCGTACCCCATTGGCGAGTATCGTTCATCCAGGGGAAACGTTCCGAAGGCGATTGGGGCGCCATGGGTTCGGCTGGAATTTGATCCGGTTGCTCCGTTGGCGTCGTTTCGGCTTCGACGCCCTCCGCTATGTCCTGTTGGACACGCCCGGCGGCAGAGGAGTGGTAGCGACCGGTGGGATCGCTGTCGTCAACGGTTGGGTTGTCGGGAGCATCGTTATTGGTGATCATAATTCCTCACGATACGTCTAACGGCCCGTCGCCCCAAGGCGGCGGGCCGTCGGCATTGTCATAGCCGATTTTCCCGCATTAGGCCGCCGCCTTGTACGCCTCCAGCAAAGCGGGGTTGACGCGACCGTTTTCGATGCGGTCGTCGAACCCACAGGACTTGAGCCGCTGGAAGTATTCTTTGACCTGCCGCTGGCGGATGGCGGCCAGTATCTTCTGTCCTTCCTCTGCTTTATCAGCCCCGCCGCCCAGGAGGATGGCCAGCGATTCGGCGGTGAGGTTCGCGCTGCGGGCCGCCGGGTTCTCGCCGCCGTTGCCGGTAGCCTGCCGGTCCTCAGCTTCGTCCAGGTAATAGTGCATTTCTTCCCGGCGCTCGGGGGTGCATTCGTTCATGTACCGCGCGTGCAGCACGCCAAAGGCCACGTGGCGCGCTTCGTCTTGAGCAGCGCGCCGGTAGATGGCTTTCTCGGCGTCGTTGTAAGCCATCAGTTCGCCCAGGCGGAACAGGGTCAACACGTTCCCCTCGCCCACGATGTGCAATCGGCTGGAAAGTTCGGTGAACTCCCGGGCATTGTCGGTGCTGCCGCCCGTGACGTCGCTCACCGAGTCAATCATCCGCATCAGGCCGCCGCCGTTGGCTAGCGCGCGCTTGCGGAACACTTCCATGTGGCGGGATTCGTCCATCACCTGGGTCAGCAGGAACATCCGCACTTCGTGGTAGTCGGGCGACATCTGCGAGATGAACCGGCCCGGCACGTCGGCGGCCACGAATTCCACCTGGGCAAAAAAGGTCGCCAGCTGGCACTGCGCCGCCTCGATGTCATCGGGCAAAGGCCGCAGCGTTTCCCAGGGAATATCGGTGGCCGAGGACCACTGGCGCGATACGGCTTCCTGGTAAAGCTTGGTCAAGTTGAAGCCCCAAACTTCCTTCTTGTCCCGAAAGGTATATGCGGAAAACTGCGGAACGCCCTCCCGAGGCACCGCCCCGCGCATGCGCTGCGTTTGGTTGGGAGATTCGTCCAGCAAATCAGGGGTATTTTCAGCCAGGGTCGGGTCCCGTTCCAACTCCTCCGCCGATCCGGGAACCTGGTCCTTGATCTGTTGGAGCCAGGACAGGCTGAAACCATTCTGTAGCGCCTGTTCCATCTCCACGGTGCTGCGATCTTGCAAAGTAGCCATGAGCATCCCTTCTTCGCCAGAATGACGGAATTGTACTCGCAATTTACCCGATAGACCGAATTACCGTCAAGCGCGAGCCTGGCTCCGGTCAAGGTGTTTGGTTTTCCGCGGTGGCCTCGATTTCGTCATTCTGACGAAAACCACATCCGGATTGCTAACTACTGGTGGTCTCCCCTGTTGACGTTAGTCCTGACTCTACCGTTCCTACGAATCGCATCTGAGATGGGGCCAAGACGCGACGGGCCCGAGAACATCTCATCGTCGATAATTCGACGCAGGTCGCCATCTTCCATTCGGGAAAGACACCTGAACACTCTCGGAACGGCATTGGCACGGGTTTTGGAGGATGGCACGTCCATTTGGTGTGCGTGGCAGAAATTGGCAATGTCGCCAAAGGTGGGAAGGAAAGATTTGCCGTGAAACCGTGCCGCAAGCTCACTGATTAAGGACAGCTTCCCCGACGGTAAATCCATTTTAGCAACGTATTCTGGCGCAGTAGGTTTGGCCCTGCTTTTGCTGGATTGCTTTGCAACCGTTGCTGCCGGGGGATTTCTGCCCCACCGTCCTGGCTCCAATTGCAGATCGGTGTTCCCGATTTCATGCAGAGATTGTTTTACCTGTTCAAAGCCGTGCTCCGAAACCAGGGAGCGTAGGGCGGCTTCCAATTGATCTTGTGCCATTACGTAATATCTGACGATAACATATCACGGACGCTAGCGGTTCCGAAGCGCCGGCATTCCGATGCGCCGCTCGGTGCCGTTGGCAATCCGCCGGATGTTGTCCCGGTGTTGCCAGATAATGACGGCGCCTCCGATGAAGGCGTACAGGGTGTACAGCTGATGGTGTTCGGCCAGGAGCGTCAACGCCAGGCTCATCACCGCCACCGCCATCGTACCCACGATGCTCCCCAGCGACAGGTAGCGGCTGGACAGCGTGACTACCAGAAACAGCAGGCCGCCGGCCAACGCCACCCATGGCGCCATCACCGACAAGCCCCCCAACCCCGGCAGGATGCCGCGACCGCCTCGGAATCTCAAGAAAATCGGCCAGTTGTGTCCGCATAGCGCCAACAAAGCTGCAACTACCTCCGGTTCTCCCTGCCCGATTGCCCAGCGGGCCAGCAGCGCCGCCAGGACACCCTTGCCGGCGTCCAGCGCGAACACCAGCGCCGCCGCCTTGCCGCCGGCCGTGCGGAGGATGTTGGACATTCCCGTGCGCCCGCTGCCGAAGTCTCGAATGTCTTCTCCCATGGTCAGGTTGACGAATATGTACCCCCAGGAAATCGACCCGGTCAGGTAAGCCGCGGCGCATACCATTGCATACCGCGCGGGCAGGGCAACTTGCTGAGCGGTCTCCAACAGCGCGACTCCAACGGCCGCCAGAAATAGCGCCGTGAGTAACATGGCCCAGGTTGCCGGTGTCGGGCGCCGCATAGCTACTGCAAGTGAGACAATCAGCGCCTGCCGCTGCGAATTCCCGACCTCGATTTCAATTCCGTCCGCTCTGGCCGGAAAATCAGCCGCAGGTGGGTGCGATCAAACCCGAAGCGGTTGCGGATCTGGTTTTCCAGATAGCGTTGGTAGGAGAAATGCAGCAGCTTGGGGTCGTTGACCGAGAAAACGAACGTGGGAGGATTCACCCCCACTTGACGCACCCTCCGGATGCGCAGTCGGTTTCTGATATTGCCCCGTTGCGAAGGTGGAGAGTGGGTCGATACTGCGTCGGCAAGGAGGTACTGAAGCTCCCGGAATGGTACTCGCTTTTGCCGCTCTTGCCAAAGCGATAGCGCCGTATCCAGCAGGTCGTCAATCCCATCCCCGGTCAAAGCCGACGTGAAACATACCGGCACATAGGGCATGAAATGCAGCCGTTCCTGAACCCGGTGCAAGCTCCGCTCCATGCGAAAACGGTTCTGGTTGACCAGATCCCACTTGTTGACCACGACGATGAGGCCCCGGTTGGTGTCCCAGGCCAGTCCCGCGATATGCGCGTCCTGGGCCGTGGCCAACTCGGTGGCGTCGGTTATCAGCAGCGTAATGTCGCTGCGGTGCACGGCATTGACGGCGCGCAGAACGCTGTATCTCTCAATACCCCGTTCTACTTGCCCCGGCCGGCGAATGCCGGCGGTGTCCACCAACGTGATGGTATGGTCGCGATACGACACCGAGGTATCCAATGCGTCCCGGGTGGTGCCGGCCACCGGACTGACGATGCTTCGCTCTTCCCCAATGATGCGGTTGGTCAGCAGGGATTTGCCCACATTGGTTCGGCCCACGATAGCCAAACGGAGTTCGGTGGGCGCCTCATATGACGCCTCATCGGCGGCGCCGTCTGGCGCGTTGTCCTCCCACCAGTCAGCTTCGCCAACGGCCGTAGCATCTTCATCATTCCACAGGTCGGCCAATTCCGGTTGCGGGAGCAAATCGACAATCCGTTCCAGCAGGTCGTAGATGCCATAGTTGTGATAGGCCGAGATGAATGCCGTCTCGGTCAACCCCAGCCCGTAAAACTCTACTGCCGCCATTTCGCGGTTGTCGTTGTCCACTTTGTTGACAGCGAGCAGGATGGGCTTGTCCGTGCGTCGGAGCCTTTGGGCCACGGCCTCGTCGGTGGCGGTAACCCCCTGGATTGCGTCGGTCAGGAACACGATGACGTCGGCGGCGCCCATGGCCATGTCGGCCTGCTGCTGGACCCGCTGGGGGATATGACCCTCAGGGTCATCTTCAAGCCCCCCGGTGTCCACCAGCAGGAAAGCCCGACCTTTCCAGGTAGCGCGCGCAATAAGACGGTCCCGCGTAGTGCCGGCCACCTCGGACACGATGGCATGGCGGCGGGACAGTATCCGGTTGAATAGAAACGACTTGCCCACGTTGGGCCGGCCGATGATCGCAACCATCGGATCCGCGGCAATCACCGGTGTCGGTGGTTGTGGGCTACTCGAAACCCCGGCGACGCCAGCGGCGTTTTCAGCGGTCATTTGCAGTCTGCTTGTATCGTCTGGTGCGTCGGGCGTCGTCATCCCAGCAAAAACTCCAATACGGCCTTCTGGGCATGCAGGCGGTTGTGTGCCTGTTGGTAGGCCACCGATTGCGGGTGTTCGAGCATCCCAGGGGGGACCTCTTCACCGTAGTGCGCCGGCATATCGTGCATGAAACATGCGCCGGGAGCGGCGCGTTTCATCATAGCGTCGTCCACCGTGTAGCCCTGGAAAGCGCGGAGACGCTGCTCGGTTTCCGACTCGTCGCCCATGCTGGTCCAAACGTCGGTGTACACCACGTCCGCGTCGGCCACGGCGTCGGAGGGACGCACCAGGGGATGCACCGTCGGCCGCCGGCCGCCGTCGGCCCGGCGGCCGCGCTCGCTGGCGTCGGCGAATACGGACTCCTCCAGTTGATAGCCGTGCGGCGCGGCAATGGCGAAATTCATGCCTACCGCAGGAGAGCCCAGGCACAGGCTCCGCGCCACGTTGTTGCCGTCGCCGATGTACGCGAGGTTCAACCCGTCGGTCCGGCCGTGTGTCTCCGCGATGGTCAACAGGTCAGCCATAGTTTGGCAGGGGTGTTCAACATCGGATAGCGCATTTACAACCGGAACATTTCCGTACCGTGCCAAATCGACCAGGGATTCGTGAGAATTGACGCGGGCTACGATGCAGTCCACGTAGCCGCTCAGCACCCGGGCAACGTCTGATACCGGTTCCCGCCTTCCCAACCCTACCTCCTCTTGTCCCATGTAAAGGCTGAACCCGCCAAGCTCGGCAATCCCGATCTGGAAACTGACGCGGGTCCGGAGGGATGGCTTTTCAAACAGCAGCGCCACGCGCTTGCCGGCCATGGGTCGATGGCTGCCCGGTTCCGCGGCTTTCAGTTCCTGGGCCCGGACGATTAGCTGCCGGGTCTCTTCCGGGGAGATATCGGTTATGGAGAGGAAATCCCTTTTCGCAGGCATGGATTGGCGTCCTGGTGGAATAATAGGTTCAGTCAGCGTCAGCTTCAAGGTTACGGTTGCGGTCGTCATGGCGGGTTTTGGCGCCATACACGAAAACGCCGACCAAGCCGGTGAGGTTGATGCCAGCCAGTGACAACCCGGCCCAATCGTGTCCGGTGGCAATCAGGTAGATACCCCCGCCGATACCGAGGACGGAGATGATGAAACCAGCTATGAGACCAAGATAGGCTCTTCTGGAATCTCCGACGATAACGGTACTCACCATGTTGCGGCTATGCTCTTGTTCCTTTTCGGCCATCTCCATGATTCGCTGCGCAGAACCGGGAACGATTTCTTCGTAACTTCGCAGCACGTTTGGAGGAGGAAGAGGACCATTCCAAACCGCCTCAACAAGAGCTATGTCCAACATCTGTCCCGCGTCAGCGCCCTGCGGCAGCGAAGGCTGAACAGAGGAACTGATCCGGTGGGCTTCGTCCTCCTCGCTCGTCGGATTAGTCGACATCAGGGTTTCTCTTTTTGACTATCTCGAATTTCCCCATGGCATTGCGTATGTGATCGCCTACAGTTACCCAGCTCCGCCGGAGCGCGATAACATCCGCCCGGCGCTTGGCGGCGTCGGTTTTGGGAATATCGTACACGTCCAATGCGCCGGCGAAGTCAAAAATGCGCGCCATCCCTTCGATAAAAGACGGCCGGGCGTAATTGAAGCGTCGGCATTTTCTAACCATGATTGGTTAGCCTCCGGGCGTATTGCATAGCTCTGGCAGCCAGCGTATTGGCGGGGCGTACACGCTGTTGCGCTACGTGCCACTATAATAGCATACGGCTTGACCGGAGCCGAAAATCGTCGTGAGGATAACAGCAAGGATGAGCGAACAAAGCAACAGTGCAGATAATAGGCTGCCCCTCGGCCTCACTGGCCGCCGCAACCTGCTGGTTTGCGAACACAATGTGGCGCCCCACGTCGCCAAGCTCAGCACGCCGTCGATGATTCGCGCCATGGAGCAGGCGTCGCAGCGGGCGATACTTGATCACTTGCCCGCCGAACAGTCAACGGTGGGTTTCGAGGTAAACATCCGCCACGTCGCCGGGGCCGACATCGGCGCCACCGTTGTCGCCGTAGCCGAGCTGGAGCGCGTCGATGGGCGTTGGCTCTATTTCAGGGTCGAGGCTTTCGACGGCGACCGCACCATCGGCGTCGGAACCCACCGCCGTGCCATCATCACGCTGCCACCCGGGGCTGCGAACCGTGGTGGCGGCGACGATAGCCACACCCACGAACTTTGAACGGCCTCCGGTCGCTCTGGGTCTGTAAAACAAACCGGCGTCGGATCGACGCCGGCGCCGGTTTTGCTCGACAATATGATCAAGCTTACAGGTTGAACTGCGGGTCCAGGTAATCGTCGTCCTTCTGGTACACCTGGAGGCGTGAACGCAGGGTGTCGCACACCAGGAGCCGATTGTTGGCGCGGTCGAACGTTACGCCCATCGGCATCCGGAAAGTCCGCTGCTGCTGCTCCAGGTCTGGAACGCGGCGGCGGGCCTTCACCATGTCGGGGTTGGCGTTCAGGGACAGGTCGCCCCATTCCGACACCTCGGTAGCGTCGCCTTCCAGGTAGGCCATGGGACGGGCGTCCGCGTCGTAGATCACCACGCGCTCGTTGAGCCAGTCCGCCACATAAACGTCGCCTTCGTTGTCAATCGTGACGTCCAGGGGATGGTTCAACTCGCCGGAGCGGGTGCCGCGGCTTCCGAAAGTGCGCAGGTGCGTGCCGCCGGGGGTGTATTTCTGCACCCGATGATTGCCCCAGTCGGCAATGTACAGGTCGCCGGCAGCATCAATGGCTATGCCGGAGGGCATTTCCAGGTCCTCCGGGCCATTCCCCTTGGTGCCAAAGCCGCCGAGATACTCGCCGTCCTTGCTGAACTTCTGAATTCGGCTGGATCGGGACGAAACCACCCAAAGGTTGTCATCGGCGTCGAAGGCCAATCCGGCGGCGCCGCTGAGCTGGCCTTCACCGTCGCCAACCTCGCCCCAATGCGTCTGCAGGTCCCCGTCGGCGTCGAACACGGCGATCATGTTCTTCCACTCGTCGGAAGCATACACATTGCCGGCGGAGTCGGCAGCGATCCCGGTGATCCACTCGAACAGTCCCCTGGAACTGGCCTGATAAGCGATTCCTTCCCGGCCGAACTCGCCCAGGAACTCCTCGCCGCCCTTCCCATCGGTGTTGCCGATAGTGCACTTGGTGATTCGCGCGCTGGGGTTCTGCTCGCCGCCACGGTTGGCGATGTACATCGTCCCGTCGTCAAGGGCTACTACTCCGACAGGCTGGCTGAAGCCCATTCCCACCTGACCCTGGCGGCCAACGTTCTTGACGTACAGCCATGCCCGACCGCTTGCTACGGTATTCTGGGCCATAGTTATTCCTCCACTTGCTCTGCGTTGGTCAGGGCGGCGGCGTTTTGAACTGGCGCCGCCGCCGTTTTTGTTGGGACGATGAGCTTACTTCCGGATGAAGTCCAGCTTGGGGAAGGCGCCGTTGACGATGGGGTTGGCGTCCATGCCGAGCCAGTCTTCAACAATGCTGGAGTAGGCACCGCGGAAGTCGTAGTTGGGAACCAGGTCACCCTGTTCCAGGTCCTCGTTCTTCCGGGACGGATACTCGCCGTAGAAGCCGCCCTTGACCGAGTCGCCGATGGCGAACGCAACGCCGGCTGCGCCGTGGTCGGTGCCGGAACCGTTGTCCCGGACGCGGCGGCCGAACTCGGAGAACAGGTACATGACAATGTTTTCGCCGGTGTTGTGCTCCTTCATATCCTCGAAGAAAGCGTTGATGCCCTCGGAGACTTCCTTCCACAGCACCGGATGGGCCGCGGCCTCGCCGGCGTGGGTGTCGAAGCTGCCGTGCTGGGTGTAGAAAACCTTCGTGCCCAGATCAGCCATGTACACCTGGGCGATGTCGCGGAGGTGCATGGCGATGGGGCTGTTGGGATATTCCACGTCGCTGGAGTACCGTTCCGGCGCCACCTTCACGATGTCGGCGCCGATCATGGCGTCGGTGCCCGTGGAGCGCAGGTAGTCGTTGACGTAGCTCCCGCCCACGGTGGGGGAATACATCTTGGAGAACAGGTCCAAAGCCTTGGAGCGCTGGTCGACGTCGGCGATGCCGGTCAGCAGGCCGTAGGTGCTCAGATCGGCGATGGCGGCTACGGGAACGCCGGGAACGGCCAGCGCCCGGGGCAGGCCGTGACCGAAGTTGATGGCCGTCAGCACGTTCTCTTTGTCGGGGTCCATCTCGCGAGCCACGCGGCCGGCCCAGCCCTCGGTTCCGACCTTGTCGGGCTCGCAGGTGTGCCAGATGTCCATGCTGCGGAAGTGCGAGCGGGGGCTGTCGGCGTAGCCGATGCCGTGGATGACGGCGACCTTGCCCTGATCAAACAGCTCTTTCATCGGGCCCATGGTGGGGGCGAAACCGAGCTCGTCGTTGACGGGGATGATGCTCTCGCGCTCGTAGCGGACCGCGGGGCGGTTGTCATAGTACAACGAGTCGTTGTAGGGGATAACCGTGTTGAAGTAGTCGTTGCCGCCGGTGAGCTGCAGGACCACAATCACCGGATCTTTCTTGGTGGAGGTCATTGCGTATCTCCTTGTCGTAATGTGCGTGGCTTGGTTCGTCTGGAGGAGGATTGGAGCAGGACACAGCCACGCGCCCTGCTCCACTGTCTCCAAGTTTAGCCGAACTGGTACTCGGTGGTGGCGCTGATCAGAGCCATGGTCTCACCGATGCGGGTAGCCGTGGCAACGCGGTCGTTCCAGTCAACATTGCCGCCGGCGCGGACGTGCTCGGCCAGTTGGCCGCGCGTCTCTTCGCTAAGCTCGATGAAGCCCATGTACTCGGTGCAGGCATCCAGCATGTGATCGGGGGTCTCGACACCCTCGGTGTGCATGCGGTCAATGATGTCGCGCATGCCCGGAAGCTCGGGGTCGGAAACTCGGTCGGCCACGAAGTTGATGCGGGCCAGCAGCGCGCCGGAGTTGATCCACTCGAGACCGGTGTGCCAGCCTTCCACCGACGGCGGGTCCAGGATCGACTGACCCATGTAGGTGGGCTCCTTGCCGATGTTCAGGATCCCGGGGTCAGGATTCTCGAAGAGGCCGACCATGCGGAGGGTGCCGGCGACGACTTCGGCAGGGCTCTTGATCTTCTGGTAGCGGGCGTCCTTGAACCACTGCGAGTTGAACATATGGCGGAGAACGGCCCTCATGTCGAAGTTGGAGTCCTCGAACACTTGGCACATCTCTTCCAGGGCGTCCTCGTCACGGGCCGGCTCGATGGTCCAGGCGGGAACCTGCGGCTCGTCGGCGACGAAGAAGTTGTAGAGGTGGCGGCAGATAAAGCGGGAGGTCGCCGGCTCTTCGAGGATGATGTCGATGATGTCCTCACCGTCGAAGTTGCCGGTGCGACCCAGGAAGGTCTTTTCACCGAAGTCGTGGTCGGCCTCGTTATAGGTGAACTTCCAGGGATAGCGGCCGTAGGGAGCCCGCGGCAGCTTGGCTTGGATCGTCCAGCCGGTGAAGGCGCGCGAGCACTCGCGAACGTCAACCTCGGTGTAGTTGGAAACGCCCATGGAGAAGAGTTCCAGGAGCTCCCGGCCCCAGTTCTCGTTCACGGCGTCCCGGTGGTTCTCGTTGTTGTCCAGCCAGAAGATCATGGCCGGGTTCTTGGACAGCTCAATGAGAATGTCCCGATAGTTGCCCATGCCGTGTTCCCGGAGCATGTCAATCTGCTCAAGCAACTGGTCGCAGTTGTCAACCTTGGAGTTGCCGGTAGCGAAGACGTGGTGCCAGAAGAGGGTCATCTTCTCTTCCAGGGGCCGGTCGCTGGAAACCATGTTGTACATCCAGTTGGCCTGACCGGAATAGGGAACACCGCCCGGGAGCAGGAAGCTGGGGTGATAGCGCAGCAGCAGCGCCATCTTGCCGCCCTCGTTTTCGACCGGCGGATTGATCAGCTCTTCCACAGTGGCTTCGTAACCCTGAGCAACGCATCGCTCCAACTCTGCGCGGTTGGCGCCAAAGCCGGCGCGCCGCATCAGGTGGGCCATCAATGCCAGGTCATCCTTGTATGACATTCTGTGCCTCCTTCTGCAATTTGATGCCGTTGTTAATAGCCGATCCGCGCCGGACCGACCTACGACGATTTGCCGTAGTTTAATTTAGACGCAACCCCCTGTCAACCAAAAACGGCTTACGGATCAAACTTGATAACCATTATAAAGTGGTAATGCAAGGGCAACAGGAACGGTTTCATCCCCGGTCGCCGTTCCACCTGCTTCGCCGTCCGTGACTATATTCGTGTGGGCTTTATCCCGCCCGCCCTGCGCCGTATAATCTGAACGGAACGCAGACCCCGACGATAAGGAGAAACCTTCATGGAACCTATCATCCGTAACATCAAGGACTATCCGGCGGGCTCCCCGGCGCGGCTCATCGGCGCCGACGACAACCCGGCCCTGGTTACCTTAGCTTACTCCGTCATTGCGCCGAGCGGAACCAGCGCCCACCACATCCATGAGTGGGAGCACGAGGTCTATATCATTGAGGGCAGCGGCACCCTGGTGGCCGACGGCAAGGAATATCCGGTCAAGGCCGGCGACGCCATGTTCATTCCGCCCATGGTCGACCACGTTACACGCAATGACGGCGACAGCGACATCCGGCGCATCGAAATCAACCCCATCTCGGCGGCCAGCGGCAACGCCCGACCCGGCGGTTCCGAGCCGGGCTCCGGCGCTCCCCCGGTAATCCGCAACCACGCCGATTTGAACGCTGAAACCGGCCACACCATGCTCGGTGGCCGCGACGGGTGCCCCAATTACCTGATGCTTTACAACGGCGCGATGCAGCCCGGCGCGGTAAGCCACCCCGAAACCGGGGGCCACAACCACGCCTGGGACCACACCGTATTCATCCTGGAAGGTTCCGGCACCTTGGTGGTCTCAGGCAAGGAATATACCGTAACCGCGGGCGACGCCGTCCTCGTGCCTCCCGGGGAACACCATCAATGGAAGAACGAAACCGATGCCCCCATGCTCCGCGTGACTTTCAACGACATTGTGTCAGAGGGGCACGGTTAGCGCAGCGGCCATCGCGCCGGCTGCAATCCCCTGGTAAAGGAGACACTTATGGACATTGCCGCCATTGCCGCGGTCGTTGGCGTTGGAGTAGCCGTCGTCAGCATCGGCATTACCATCGTTGTCCTGCTGATCAAGGGTAGCTTCGCGTTGGGCCGGAACACTGCCCAAGTTGAAAGCCTGGGCCAGACGGTCGAGCTGTTGCGGAACGAAGTCAGGGAAGCGCGGGCCGAAGCCCGGCAAGATTATCAAAGTCTGCGGGCTGAAGTCCGGCAAGACAACGATCAACTGCGGGCCGAAGTCCGGCAAGATTACCAAAGTCTGCGGGCTGAAGTCCGGCGGGACAACGAGCAACTGCGGGCTGAAATGGTTGCCGGGTTTGAGAAACTGGCGGAAGCCATCGACTCATTGCGCGGCGAAGTCCAGCAGAACAACCAGATGCTGGCTGCCCTGGCGAACCACACCCACGATACCGACGGAAGAATCCTGTTCACCCCGCCGACGCCCAGGTAGTTCGAAGGGCACGGTTAAGGCCGGTCAGATCTGTTGCGCGCTATGCGCTGGCAGTAGAACCGGAGGAGCGTTCACAATGAAAAAGTTGCCGGCTGCGGGCACTGGGTCGGCGGTCGGCGCGGGTGTGCCGGTTGGCATTGCTCTGGCCCAGAACGACTGGATACCTTCGCTGGTTCAGGAATACAGCGCGGTCTGGCCCGCGGCTTACGACGAAACTGCCCAGTACAACCTTCCGCAGGCCGGGCGGGAAGCAATAGCGGAGCAGGCGCTGGACGCCCACATCGCAACACGGACTCTTGCGGAGGCCGGCAACGCGCCGCCCTCCGCAAGAGCGATGCCACTTCCCATTAACCTGCCGCCGCCGCTACCGCCCGGCGAGGAACCTGCTGCTATTACCCCTTCCGACGTTGACGGTTACATTGCAGCAACACATATTGCCATCACTGCTGGCGGCCGGCTAACGATTACGATCAGCAACTACCCTACTGCCGGCGGGTATGCAGTAATACTATCGGATGACGGAACTCTTACCGTTGGTGGGGGTGGAACTCTTATGGAGGACCGTTACTGGTATTCCTGTTTTGACGGCTATAGTGCAATTACAACGTCCTACGCCAGTGACGAATACAGCGCCGCACTGCCCAAAACCGAGCTGTTCAGCGATTCGTTGTTCGACCATCCTACGGTGGTTATGGGCCGGCGAGTCTGCCTCGGTGAGCAGGCCCCTCCGCCTGCAACCATCCACACTTTTTAGTATGACCGATTCCACTCAAATCGCCGCCGTCCGCGCCCGCGAGGTGCTGGATTCCCGCGGTAACCCCACTGTAGAGGTGGACGTCCGTCTGGACAGTGGCGTGATGGGCCGGGCCATTGTGCCTTCCGGGGCGTCCACCGGTCGCCACGAGGCGGTTGAACTGCGCGACGGCGACCCCACGCGCTACGAGGGCAACGGCGTCCTGCGCGCGGTGGCGGCGGTCAACGACACCATTGGCCCGTCCATCGCCGGCCACATCGACGCCGCTGACCAGCTGGCGCTGGACGCCCGTTTGCGGGAGCTTGACGGAACCGCTAACAAGGCTAACCTCGGAGCCAACGCCATCCTGGGAGTGTCTTTGGCGGCCGCCCACGCCGCCGCCACCGCCACGGGCCAGCCCTTGTACCGGTATTTGGGCGGGCCGAACGCCGCTACGTTGCCTATGCCCATGGTCAATATCATCAGCGGCGGCCGACACGCTGCCGCCGGGTTGGACATGCAGGACTTCCTCGCCATTCCCGTCGGCGCCGAGACCTATCGTGAGGCGTTGCGGATGGTGGTGGCGGTGTACCGCGCCGTGGGCCGGGTTCTGGCACAGACCGGAACCTACGCCTACGGGGTAGCCGATGAGGGAGGCTACGGACCGCCGTTGCCCTGTCACGAGGATGCCTTGGGCCTACTCTACGATGCCACCCGGTTGGCCGGTTACCGCTGCGCCCGGGACGGCGACATCGCCATCGGCCTGGACGTCGCCGCCACTGAGTTTGACGCCGGCGACGGGCATTACATCCTGCAAGCTGAAGGCCGCTCCTTCACATCCATCGAACTGGCTGACCTGCTGGCCCACTGGCAACTAACATATCCGATCATTTCCATCGAGGACGGTCTTTCCGAAGACGATTGGGAAGGCTGGCAGTATCTAACCGATAAGATGGGCCCTGCAACACAGCTGATTGGCGACGATCTGTTCACTACTAACCCGACACGGTTGGCCCGGGGCGCCGAGCTGGGAATCGCCAACGCAGTGCTGGTCAAACCGAACCAAATTGGCACCCTCACCGAAACGCTGGAAACCGTGCGCCTCGCCCACGAGCGCGGATATCTGCCGGTCATTTCGGCCCGGTCCGGTGAGACGGAAGACACCACCATCGCTGACTTGGCAGTAGCGACCGGCGCCGGCCAAATTAAAATCGGCTCCATCACCCGATCCGAACGCCTTGCCAAATATAACCGTCTGCTCCGGATCGAAGAGGAGTTGGGGGAACGGGCCCGGTTCGCCGGCCGGGACGTGTTCGCGCGGTTCCTGAACTGATGACGACTGCGGCCGCTCTCGGAATGCAGGTTCTGGCGGAACAGGCGGAACGCCTGGGTCTGCACCTGTCAGGCTGCCAGTTAGCGCAATTCGCCGAGTACACGCGGCTACTGGCCGAGGGGAACCGTCGGGCCAACCTTACCGCTATCACCGATCCGGTGGAAGTTCAGGTGCGGCATCATTTAGACTCGCTGACGGCGCTTCTGGCTATACCGGAATGGCGGAAAGGTTTGAGGGTCGTTGACCTCGGAGCCGGCGCCGGATTCCCCGGAGTGCCGCTTAAAATCGCTTTTCCCGGCATACGCCTGACGCTGGTGGAATCCGTGGGCAAAAAGACCGCTTTTCTCCGGGATGCGGTAAAACGGTTGGGCATTGCTGACGTCGAAGTGCTAACCACCCGCGCCGAGGAATTAGCCCGTGTTGAAGGCTACCGCGGCCAGTTCGACGTTGCCCTCGCCAGGGGAGTTGCCGCGATGCCGACGCTGATCGAGTACGCCCTGCCCCTGTGCAAGGGACACGGCCGGTTGCTGGCTTGGAAGGGAAAGGACGGCCCGGCGGAGGCCCGGGCGTCGGCCAACGCTCTGGCCGAACTTGGGGGCAAGATTGCCGAAGTGTATCCGGTGGCTTCTCTGTCGCCGCCGCTGCCGTCCGACCGCTGGCTGGTCTGCGTAGAGAAGGTGCGTCGCACTCCTGGCCGTTACCCCCGGCGAGTGGGTATTCCGGCGAAACAGCCGTTATGAGAACGCAACGGACGGATCGATACGGCCATCGGCATCCCAACCCCGCGCCGCGTAGTAGTCGGCGATCATCCCGTCCAGTTCGTGAACCGTCAACCCGATGCCGGCCGCCACTCCATCCGGCAGGGGTTCCGTAAGCGTGCGCGGCGGCAGCGTGTCGTCGGAGCGTCTCCAGCCCCACCGCTGGTTGTAGGCTTTCTTGAGATCGGCGACCCGAGCGGCAGTTTTGCGCAATTCGACGGCATCGAAGTCTTCCCAGCCCGTCACCATCCGGTACACTGCCGCGGACTCTTCCCAAAAATCAGAAAACGCCCGTCGCAGGAACTTGCACCAGATCAGCGAATCCAGCGCGGCGGCAAAATCTTCGCTGTCCACCGCAATGCGCCCCCGCCTTTCGTCAACGGTCAGCCGGTCCACCTCGGGCGAGAAGTCGGCATCATAAGCAGACGTCCGGTTGTGACACGCGCCACGCGGGGTCGTTGCCAGTCCCAAAGCAAGCGTCTTCAGGCTGCGCGGCTCGTAACCCGGCATCTCCAGTCCCTTCACCTGCATGGCCCAATCCGACGAACCGGCCCCGATCTTTTCTGCTGCCAGCCGGGTGCCGTCGGCCAGCAGATTCCCCAAATAGCCACGTCGGCGCCCGATGTCCTCCAGCAAGTCGATGATGGCGTCCCCGTTTCCGAACTGCAACCGTTCCTCCGAACCGGCCGATGATGTCACGTTCCCACCGGGCAGCAACCCTCGCTCCGCCGTTTCAATGGCCCAGGCCACCACGCCTCCGGCGGAGATGGTATCGACACCCAACTCGTCGCAACGGCGCACCGCTCGAATAACGGCGTCCGGATCACCCACGCCCACCAATGGCCCCAGGGCAAATAAACTTTCGTATTCCAGCCGTGCGTTGGCGGATTTTTCCGGTTTTCCGTCACCGTCTTTTGGCGATACGGAGAAGATTTTTTCGCACCCGATGGTGCAGTTGGCGCAATGCGCCGACCGCGTTTTTTTAGTCTGATGCAACACCTCTCCGCTCACCGCCTCCGCATCGATGAAGGTGGATTGTTGGAAATTCCGCGTGGGCAACGTGCCCAGGCGGTTGAACACGGACACGTTGGCAATGGTGCCCAGCTCCCGATACTTGGCGGTGGCCGAGCCCAGGCTGCGCCGGCTGAGGTCGCGGGCATATCGTCGCAAGCTCTCCGGGTCGGCCACGGGCGGGTCCGCGTCCGCGCTGCCGCGTACCGCGATGGCTTTGAGACGCTTACTGCCCATGACGGCCCCGGGCCCGCATCTGCCGGCCTGCCGGCCCCCGTCGTTGGCAATGCTGGCGAAACGGACCAGGTTCTCCCCGGCCGGGCCGATGCCGGCGACCCGCACCGGTTTTCGGTTGCCGTCGTCTAATTGGGCCTTTACGGCCAACTCCGTATCCATGGTCGACAAGCCCATGAGCTGCCCGGCTGGCCGGATGCGCGGCCTGCCGTCGATATCGATGTACAGCAGGCACGGCTCCGGGGCGCGACCGGTGATGACCAATGCGTCGCCGCAGGCCCGTTTGAGTTCCACGGCCAGGTGGCTGGACGATAACCCATCGGCGATAAACCCGGTAAGCGGCGACCGGGTCATCACGGCGAATTTGCTGGACGTCGTCAGGCCGGTGCCGACGAGGGGGCTCGTGACGAAAATGAGCGGGTTGTCCGGCTCCAGCGCGGTGTCCAGCAGCTGGCGGCGCGCTGAATCGGTCAGCGTCTCACCGTCAAGATCCGACGCCGGCCCCCCATATCGATGCAGCAGCCATGTCCCCAAACCGATACCGCCGATGGTGGCGCGCAGAACCCGGGCCGGGATGGCATCCTGGCGGTAATCCCCGGACGCCAGGTCCACAACCAGCGCAAAACCCCGGTAGCCGAAAAGGGTATCCATCTCGAATCAACCGCCGGCCTGGTTGGACAGCAGCAGCAACGTGTCGCCGTCTGCCAATTGGAGGAGGCCCCCGGGTTCCGCCGGCAAGAACGCCAATCCGTTCCGATTCAATACGTAGCCATCGGCGATGGCCCCATCCTCAAAAAGAACAATGCCGACCAGATCAGGGCACGCCTGGATCAATTCGCCGACCAGGTCCGCAACTGTCGCAGCCGCATCCAGAGAAAGCGTTACCGCATTCACCCCCGCCTTCATGCGTGCCAGGCCAAATAGCTCCACTTCGACGCGGACGGATGCTTTGGTGCTTGAGGCGTTGGCGGTCATCGGGCCAACTCCAACGCGCGAGCCAGGTCCTCAGGCCGGTTGATGTTGAAAAAACTCAACAGCTCCGGGTCAAACTGCCTGACCTCAGCTTCGGGTACGTAGCGCACGGTTACGTCTTCAAAAAAACCGGAGATTTTGAGTTGGCCGGCGCGTAGCTTCTTCTCGATGGCCCGGCGACATTCCCGCGAATAGAACGCGTGAGTTGGTTCAGGCCGGCCATCTATCTCCGGTACCACCGCATCCACTCCGGCGCGTAAACCCGCCATGTGCTCCAGAAGCGGGGCCGAAAGGAACGGCATATCGCAAGCCGTCACCAGTACCCAGTTAGTTCGCGCGGCGTCAAGTCCGGTGTAGATCCCGCCCAGCGATCCGCAATCGGGAAACACGTCCACAGCGGTGCGGTGCTTTGCGTCCAAAGGCAGGGCGGCGGCCCGTTCCGCATTAGCCACCACGACCACTACTTCGCCGGCGCTGACGGCGGCCGCCGCCCGTTTGATCACCCGGCGTATCAGCGGCTCCCCGTCAAAAGGTTCAACCGCCTTGTCCCGCCCCATGCGGCGGCTCAATCCGCCGGCGAGGACTACGGCGGTGATGTTTGCCTGTAGATCGTGGTTCATTCGTGATGACCTACGGGTATGATCATTTGCGAAGTGGCCGGTTTATTAGTCGTCCCCGTTTGAGGCATGGCTACGGTATTCAACGAACTTGTCAGGTCTTGCGCCACGTTCAGGGCAAGAAGTAGCAGAAGACCTGACAGTACCGGGAACAAACCTTGATAGATCTGCCGAGTCGCCTCTCTTCGGTTGGTTCCAACGCGCGCTAGTTCAAAGTCGGTAGCGAAAATCGCCGCTTCTGCATTACGGATCAGAGTCAAGTAGATTAATGCAACGAATAAACTGGTGATGAACCGGCAGTATAACCATATCAAGGCTTCCGGGCTTGTTGCCGAGACCGCTAGATCGGCTAGTCTGGCGGAGAAAAGCGCAACACCGACGGCCGCGGTTGCGATGGTTACGATGCCAATGCAGATGGTGATCCACTGTCTTTCCCAGTCCGGGTTCATACTTGGGCCTTCGAGATGTCAATTGCCGGGCGCATGGGGCCAGCGGTCGGTTGCCCTTACCGACGTTGGGTCCACCACCAGGAGTAAACCATGTAAAAGAGGCATGGGATGGCGAAGACAGTCACCGGGGCGATTAGTCTGAGTGCCAGCCGTTCCCAAGTCTCAAAATCCTCCCACAGATTCCGACTTTGAAACCACATGATGATGGACGCCCAAGCACAAAGCCCCCAAGCGAACAAAGTCCACCCTCGTTGCTCATGCCAATTCACCCGCCATATGTCCCGCATCAAGGCCATGCCTTTGTGTATCCGCTTGTCCCTGGTCATGGCGCTTCTCCCATGCAGGTTTTTTTGATGTAGTCGCAGCCAATTGCCGGTTGGGTGCATGTTCCATTGCGCCAACTTGTCGCTCCTTCGATATCAATTCGCAGTTTAGCACAGCAGCCTGCCTTGCGGATGCGCCTGTGTTACCCTGCGGCAACTCGCCACCGGCGTTCCGGAGAGTGATCATGCCCCGCGCCGCTTTTATCTACGATGATGCCATGAGCCAGCACGTGCTGCGCGCCGACCACCCCATGCGTCCGATCCGCCTGCGCCACACCTACGAACTGCTGGACGCTTACGGCGCATTCGATGGAGTAGACTCACTGCTGGTCTCCCCGACCCTGGCCGACGAAACCAGCGTCGGAGCATTCCACTCTCGGGATTACATGGCCGCTGTGCGAACTTTCAGCTTGGGTCTGACCGGCTACCAGGCCCAACGGTTCGGTTTCGCCCAGGGCGGAGACAACCCCACCTACCCGGGCATGTACGAAGCGGCCATGCTCAGCGCCGGGGCAACCCTGACCGCTGCCCGAATGGTGGCAGATGGCGAAGTCCCGGCAGCATTCAACATCAGTGGCGGTCTCCACCACGCGGCGGCCCGGCGCGCCAGCGGTTTCTGCGTGTTCAACGATCCGGTAGTTGCCATAATGTACCTGCTTGATCGGGGGTTGCGGGTCGCTTACGTTGACATCGATGCCCACCATGGCGACGGTGTTCAGGACGCCTTCTATACCGACCCCAGGGTATTGACCATTTCGGTGCACGAGTCGGGCCGCTTTCTATTTCCCGGCACCGGCTTCGCCGGCGAAATTGGCGCCGGCGAGGGCGTCGGTTACGCTGTTAACCTTCCTCTCTATCCCTATACGGACGACGAGATCTATCTGGACGCATTTGAAGCCGTCGTGCCGCCTCTGTTGCAGGCATTCGGACCCGACATCCTGCTCACCCAATTGGGAATCGATTCGTATCACACGGACCCACTGACCCACCTGCAGGTGACCAGCCGGGGTTTCATCGCGGCGGTGACGCGCCTGGGCGGTTTGGGTTATCCCTGGCTGGCTACCGGGGGTGGAGGGTACGACATCGGCGCGGTGGCCCGCTGTTGGAGCCTGGCCTACGGTGTTATGTGCGGCGCGGAGTGGCCCGACCGCATTCCCCCGGCGGCCGTGGAGCGGCTGGGCCGCGCCAACCTGCGGGATACGGAAATACCCGAGATACCGGAGCACATCCGCGCCGATGCGCGGGCGCTGGCTGCGGAGAGCGTTGCGGCGATTAGGGACGCAGTGTTCCCGGTTCACGGCCTGGACGTGTAGCCCTGGCGGCTGGGCGGCAAACAACGCACCGCGGTGGTGATGAAACCGCTGTGCCCCACCATGCGATGGGCCGGGCGGACGCTGCGCCGGGAAACGTTCCAGCCCCTTTGCAGCGTCTCGGCCGTCTCCACCCGGCTGAAGCGTCCGTCGGCGTGCAATGCCAGAACCAGCTCCTGCACCTGAACGATGGTGGGAAGGAACGACAGCAGAATGCCTCCGGTGACCAGCGCTTCCGCCGCCGCCGTCAGTGCCTGCCACGGCTCGGGAAGGTCAAGTATCACCCGGTCCACTGGGGTTCCCGCGATACCGTCGCCGATGTCCCCGGCCGTCACCTCCAGCCGGGAGATGTCCGGGATCACGGATTTCACGTTAGCCAAGGCTTTGGGAATGACGGCTTCGTTGATTTCGTAAGTGAGAACGCGCCCGGCCGGGCCAACCGCGCGCAGCAGGGCCGTCGTAAGGGCGCCGGAGCCAAAACCCGCCTCCGCAACGGTGGCCCCGGGGAAAATGTCCGCCATTGCTACGATGTTGCCCAAATCCTTGGCATAAATGACCTGGGGACCTCGCGGCATTAGACGCACGTAGTCGCCCAGCGTCGGCCGTATCCCCAGCAGCACGTGTCCGCGACTGGTGGTGTACCATCCTCCCGCCGGCTGGCCGATCACCGCGTCGTGAGCGAGCCACCCCAAATGGCAATGGAATTCCCCGCCCGGAGTCAGCGCCTCCTGGTAGGTTCGTCCCTTGCGATCCAGGAAGAGCGCGAGTTCGCCAGCGCGGAAAAGACTATGGTTTGCGCCGCCGTCCCGGTCGGCGCCGTCGCTGTTGGCGTCATTGGCGAGTGCGTTCATTGGTGTATTATACAGCCGTTATGCAAGAGAGAACTTTCACACTGGCTGAAGCCAACGACTTGGTGCCGTGGCTCGAAGAGCGCTTCCAGGCCATGGCTCCGCTGCGCGCCGAGCTGATGCGCCAGCAAGAGAGCCTGCTCTCCCTCCTTCGCCGTCGCCGCAGCAACGGCCACTCCAGCAGCGAGGAGGAAATTTCGGAGACGCAACGCATCGTCTCGCAACTCACCCAACGGTTGCAGGATGCGGTGTCCGAGATAACCGGTCGTGGAATCCTGGTACGGGACATCGGCCGTGGTTTGGTGGATTTCCCTTCCCATCAGGGCGGTAATATAGTGTACCTCTGCTGGCAGCGCGGCGAGCCTTCCATCGACTGGTGGCACCCTACCGATACGGGTTTCAGCGGGCGACAACGGCTGTAGGATCATAAACGAAATCGACGGTGAAACCCGTTCTCACGAATTGCGCCCGGATCGACAAGGAGTTGATATGGTTTTCCAGCAGGTGACCCAGAATCTCGAACAGGGCGACGTCGCCTTGCCTGAAACCGGCCGCCCCGTCATACGCTCCAGGCAGGGAGTCATTTCGTCAGGCCATTACCTGACGTCTATGGCCGGTATGCGGATGCTGTTGGCCGGCGGCAACGCTTTCGACGCCCTGGTGGCGGCCGGGTTTGCCGCCGCGGTAGTGGAGCCAATCGCGTCCTATTCCCTCGCCGCTGAAGGCGTGTTCATGTTGTACGATTCGGCAAGCGGCGACCTGTTGTCCCTCAGCGGTCAGGGCGGGGCGCCGGCGGCCGCCACTGCTGATTTCTACCTCTCTCGGGGTCATCAACGGATCCCCACCGGGCCAGGTATGGACGCTCCGCTCTCCTTCACCCAGCCCGGCATCGTCGATGCGTTCATCTCCATGCTGGAACGCTACGGCGCCATGTCGTTGGAACAGGTCCTTGAACCGGCCATAACCTACGCGAAAGATGGGATCCCCCATTATGAGTACATGGTGGAGCGACTGAAGTCCGCGTCGGGCCAGGAACAGTTTGACAACTTCCCGCCCGGCGGTTGGGAAGTGTTTTACCACGACCGGCGCGTTCCGCAACCCGGCGCGCTGATGGTCCAGCCGGGACTGGCTGACACGTTGCAGATCATGCGCGACGCATCCGTGGCCGCCGGTTCAGGCAAGGCAGGACTACAGGCGGCCCGCGACGCATTCTACCGCGGCCCCATCGCCGACCGCATCGTAAAATCGGTGGAGAAGGTCGGCGGCATTCTGACCGTGGCCGATCTGGCCAATTACCGCAGCCGGTTCGCCGATCCGGTCGGCGCCAGCTTCAGCGGGCATGACATCCGGGGCCAGAACACCTGGACCCAGGCGCCCATGTTGATGCAAACCCTGAACATCCTGGAGAACTTCGACCTCGCATCCATGGGACATAACAGCCCGGCCTACATCCACACCGTCGCAGAAGCCCTCAAGTTGTCATTTGGCGACCGCGAGGCTTTTTACGGCGACCCGGACTTTGTCGATGTGCCGCTGGACGGTCTCTTGTCCAAAGAATACGCCGCCGAACGCTCCCAGTTAATCGACCCCGAAGGAGCCTATCCCGCTCAACCGGAACCCGGAGACCCATGGCGGTACTCCCGCCGCAACGGAAAGACGGCCGCTCCCGTGATGTCCGCTCCCACCGTGAGTCCCGATGCGTCGGCGGATGACGGCACTACCCATGTCTCGGTGCTGGACCGGGATGGCAACATGGTCTGCGGAACCATCAGCGGTGGTTCGTTCTCCAAGTCGGTGTTCTTCCCCGAAGTGGGCTGCTGCTTGAGCACGCGTATCGAGATGTTCAATTGCCAACCCGGGCATCCTAACGTCGTGGAGCCCGGCAAACGGCCTCGCACTACCCTGGTGAATTACATTGTGTCAAAGGACGGACAGCCGGTGATGACTTTTGGGTGTCCGGGCGGCGACAACCAGGTGCAGGCCAATGTGCAACTGATCCTCAACTCATTGGTCTTCGGCATGGACTCCCAGCAAGCCGTGGAAGCGCCCAGGTTCGCCACCGCCAGCAACGTCAATTCCTTCTATCCCCACGTCTATTACCCCGGTCAACTTGACCTGGAACCGGGGATACCGGAGTCCACTGCGGATACGCTGCGGGCCCTGGGCCACAAGATTCACCGCACGGCCAACTGCGGCCTCGGCGCGACCGTATCGGCGCGAAACCCGGAGACCGGATCGCTCAGCACCGGGGCAGACCCACGCCGCGCCTGTTACGCATTAGCCCTCTAGCCCACGCCATCATTCCCCTTCGTGCGGCGGACGGTGAGGATGGCGAAAAATATCCGCCAGTTGGATGGCGAACCCGGGCAATACCGACGTGGTAAGGGTATCGTCCGCGGTCAGAATATCCCGCTCCACATAAACGCCATCCTGTAGTTCCAGCAGCGTGAGCGTGTCCTGCCGCAGGTCGCCGATCCAGTAATGGGGGATGCCGGCCTCGGCGTACACTTGCCGCTTCCGCACCAGATCCCGGTTCCGGTCCGAAGATAGAATTTCGATCACAATGTCCGGCGCCCCTTCAACCATCCGGTCGCGCACCGCGCCGGGATTGTCCGGCAAAATCACCGTCACGTCCGGGGCGTACAGCCGGCGATCATCGAGAGACAGGGCGACAATCACGTCGGTATAGACTCGGATCGACGGCCCTTCGGCGCGATTGCGGTAACCGGCGAAATGGACGTAAAACTCTGACTGTGCAAAGTTGTGGACAATCCTCGGTCGGGGCATGATGTAAAGCGCTCCATCGTCCAGTTCCATTTTGCGCCGGTCCCAGGTGTCATCCAGATCCATGAACTCTTCGACGGTCAGGCGGAGTCCGCTTCGCGGTTTGGTAGTGGTCATAGTGCAACTCTCTGTTAGACGGCGACGTTGGCCTGCCCGGTGGCGCAAATGTCCGCCAGGCAGCATCCTTCGCAACGTGGCTTGTTCTTGGTGCAGGCGGCTTTGTGGTGGCGGTCCAGCAGCGCATGGTATTCATTATACACTTGAGCGTCCGCTGGCACGCCCGCCTGGAACATCGCTTGCCAGCCAGCATAGTCATCCCGGCCGGACGGCGTAAGCCCGATCCGACGCATGATGCGAATAGTGTAAGCATCGATGACGAAGGAAGGCTTGCCGGCGGCATACAACAGGATGTCGTCCGCGGTCTCCGGGCCAATCCCGTAGATGCTCAGCAGTTCCTGCCGCAAAGCGACGGTATCTGCCGCAAACATCGCGTCAAGATCGCCACCGTAATGCCGGCACACGTGTGCGGCGAAAGCCTTGAGCTTGCGTGCCTTGGCATTATAGTATCCCGACGGGCGCACCAATTTTGCCAGCGTTTCATGACAGATTTCGTAGAGGGCCAACCAATCGTCGATGCCAGCTTCGCGCAGGTTGGCCAACGCCGGTTCCACGTTTCTCCATGCCGTTGCCTGGGTCAAAATCGCGCCGCAGATCATCTCGAAACGACTGTCGCCGGGCCACCAACCCTGCGGGCCATAAGCCTCGCTCAGGCGACGGTAGATCTCTTTCAGCAAACCGGCCCGCATAGCGCAAACATCCGTGGGAACATCACAATCGCACCGGAACCTCGTCGGCGAGAACGATACTCTGTTCATCGACCCGGCACCGGTAAGCCCACGTTTTTACGCCGGCCGCTACGGCCTCCCGAAGCGTGGTCCCCAGCAACGGATCCGCAACGTCATGGGGAGCGAAAGCGACGGCGTCGGCCCGCTGAATCACGAAAATCACCGCCGCTTCATGTCCAGCTTCACGGGCCGCCATCAGGCTATGCAAATGCTTCACCCCGCGCAGCGTCGGCGCATCGGGGAAAAGGCCCACTCCATTCTGAACCAGGGTAACCGATTTGGTCTCCACGTAGCACGAACCGTCCGGTCCTTCCAGCAGGAAATCCAGCCGGCTCTCGCCGAAAACCTGCTCCGGGCGAACCACCGGGTAACCGCCAAATTGCGGCAAACGATCTTCGGCGATGGCCTCGGCGAGCAATTTATTGGGAAGGCGAGCGTCGGCGGAGGACAGGGCATCGCCAATGTCAACCAACGCCAGGTCGTATGCGGTTTTCCGGGACGCCGACGCCGGAGCCGGCGCCAACAGCACGCGATAGCCCGAAACCAGCAGTTCCCCCATCCGCCCGGAGTTTGGCACGTGGGCGAGATGCTCCTGGCGGTCAACATCGACCAACGCGGCAAACCGGTTGAGCCGCTTGATGAACCGCCCTTCTACCAGCGGAGGAAAACGCATGTACCGGCTCCTGGGTCGGTGGGACTGATTGTACGCCACCAATCTTAACAACGGCTTGGCGCGAGTCGCAATCGAAAAGCGGCGCTCCCGGCTATAGATTCGGTAAATCTGACGGCGCTGCCCAAAACGGGCTATAATCCTGAAACGCGGCGGGCCGAACGGGCCCTGCCGCCGCTCAAAAAAGGAACGGCAGGAGACAGGCGCATATGGCAGTACGAGTCCTGGACGTCCATGCTCATATCACGCCGGAGAGCGCGTTGCGGGCGATGCAGAGCGGAGAAAACTGGTTCGGGGTCAGCGCGCCGGCGTTGTACAACCAGCACCGCTACAATCCCCGCACCTTCTGGACGCCCGTGCAGCGTCTCGCCGACATGGATTCTCTCGGGGTGGACGTCCACGTGCTTTCCACCAACGCCAATATGTACTTTTACGATTTGGGCGTTGAACAAACCATTGACATGCATCGAGAGTGCAACGGCTACGTGGCGCGACTTGCCGAGGAATACCCGGACCGTTTCGCCGGCCTGGCTCACCTTCCCATGCAGGATGTGGGCGCGGCTATCGAAGAGTTGACCCGATCCGTCGAGGAACTTGGCCTGAAGGGCGCCATGATCGGCGACCACGTCAATGGACGTACCTTCGACGATCCCTACTTCAACCCCTTGTGGGCCACCGCAGAACGTTTGGGCGCTCTGTTCCTCATCCATCAGGGCGGCGGAACGGTGGTCTCGCCCCGTCTGGACCGCTACCACCTGCCCAATACCATTGGCAACCTGGCCGACCGGGCCGTGACCTTCGCCTCCTTCGTATTCGGTGGCGTCATGGACCGGTACCCCAACCTCAAAGTATGCCTTTGTCACGGCGGGGGCTACGCCTGTTACGGCATTGGACGCATGGATCGTGGCTGGCAGGTTCGCCCGGAAGCCCGGGCCAACATTGACCAGCCGCCCAGCGCTTACCTCAACCGTTTCTACTACGATTGCCTGACCCACAGCGAGGAAGGTCTGCGGATGCTCATCGACATGGTGGGCATTGACCGGGTGGTTTTCGGCACCGATTGGCCTTTCGATATGTGCGCCGATTGGCCGGTTTCCTGGTTGCTGGGTTTGGAAAGCCTGTCCCGCGATGAAAAGGACGCCATTCTCTTCGCAAACCTGGAGCGTCTGCTGGGTATCTAGCCCAAATTTGAACGTCATTCCGGCGAAAGCCGGAATGACGGGAGTAACTCAAACGGAGGAAAACCATGGGTCTCAACGCCGACAACATCCGCCTCAAGGCCATCAACCACATCACTTACAACGTGCGGGACAAGGATATCGCCCTGAAGTGGTATCAGGAAGTCCTGGGCGTCAAGCAGATTCCCAAGATGGTGGACAGCGACAACCTCTACTGGCTGCAGCTTCCCAGCGGCGCGATGGTCCACATCATAGAAAACCCCGACGCCCCCTCCGCCCCGTCCCACCACACCGCCTTTGAGGTGGATGACATATCAGCGGCCCGCGACGAGTTGCAGAACATCGGCGTGGAATGCACCGACATCCAGACCCGCCACGACGGGCAGCAAGCCTTCTACTTCCACGACCCCGACCACAACCGGTTGGAAATTTGCACCAAGTCGGGGTTCGGCGTACTGGTATAGGCTCGGCTGGCGTCCAGGACAAGGCTTCCTCGCCATGACTGCGGATACGCTGTTGACCGACGCCGACCGCGAGGCGGCCTTGTCGCGCGCTTACGTCAGAGCCGTTGCGGGATTCGCTGGCTATACCGTCTCGGAAGAGGACTTTGACCGGGATGGCATTGATCTGAGAATCCATGCCGGCGGCGACCTGGGCCCGTCGATAGGACTACAGTTGAAAGCTACGGTAAATTTGGGCAACGTCCAGTCCGATGGCTGTTACCGCTACGATGTGCCGGTAAAAAACTATGACCGTCTTATCAAGCCCTTTCAGGTGCCGAGGTATCTGGTTGTCTTGGAGTTGCCAATTGATGCAACCGATTGGCTGACCGTCTCCGCCGACGAGTTGGTCATGCGTCGCTGCGCATATTGGGTTTCTCTGCTGGGGAGGTCGGAAAGCAACAATCAAGCCAGCGTCAGGGTCAGCATTCCGACCGACAACCGATTTGACCCCGACAACTTGCGTCAGCTGTTGAACCGGTCGAGAAGACTGGCGCGACGGCCCGGGGAGGCTTGACGATGGCAACGATAAGATTTGATGAGCGCTACCCATTGCGCGCCATTACGCCCGTTGCCCTGTCTTACTATGCCCGCTCCGAGGGTTGGGACAAGGTAGGTACCTACTGGGAATATTCGGACGTCTATGCCGGCGCGGGAAAGCCCGAGATTATTGTGCCGCGCACGGACGTAATCGACGATTACGCAATGGCGGTTTCGGACCTCATCGCCGTTTTTGCCAGGACTTCAGGGCGAGACGAGATTGTCGTCTATCGGGACCTGACTCTTGCCGACCGGGACGTGATGCGGATTCGCGCTATTGACGTCGACCCGGAAGGTTTGCCATTTGAGAGCAGCCATGCGATGCTCGCTTATACCCGGGGGATGCTGGTAGCAGCAGCGAACTCGCTGGACGACGACCGGCCGGTATATCGGCCTGCTGCGAGTAGGCAGGTTGCCCACTATCTGCAACGTGTGCGTCTGGGTCATACTGAGCGCGGCAGTTTCGCATTAGTTTTGGTTTCACCGGCGGTAGCCCCCCGGTTGCAAACTTTATTGCCGGATGACGCGGATGAAGCGGAGCCGAAGGAGCGGCAAGTGGCGCAAAGGCTGGCCCAATCGTTGTCAGCGACTCGGTCAGCGTCAGAACGTGCCGTTGGCGGAGATACAATGGCATTCGCACAGGTCGTTGCTTCCGGGGTCAGCGCTAACCTTTGCGAAGCAGTGGCCGGACTCGTAGAGGATGTCGCCGCCTTTGACGTTTCGTTCAGTTGGGCGATGACCCGGCCCACGACAAGGCAGCGCGGCCCGGTAGCATTTGCCAGCGGCGATGTCCCGCTGCTGCGGGAAGCAGCCCGAAGTTTTCGACGTAACGAACCGGAATACGACCAACGCATTTACGGGTTCATTTATCGGCTTACCCACCCTCAAAGAGATATCGACGGAACGGTGTCGCTGAGAACCTCCACCGGTGGAATTGAACGGTATGTTACCGCGGTGTTAAGTCAGCGGGATTATACGAGGGCGATTGAGGCGTGCGATAGGCGGGCGTTGGTTTGTCTTGAAGGCGACCTGGAGCGAGTGGGTCAACGTCAGCACCTCCGCAACGCCAGACTAGCCGAGGTGATCCACACACCAGCATTACCCGGATTGGATTAGAGAAACGGCCTATGGCCTCCCCATCGAATAGCGGTTCAATATCCCCAGGTACGCCCGCTGCCCCTCGGTGGCAATTGCCGGGCGGTCAGCCAGGTACTCGGCCCAAACGGATTGCGTGAGCGCCGTTGCTTTACCTGCCGGTTTGTGGGGATGCCGCGGGTCAAGCCCGGCGAAAGCCTGCATCCGCGTGGCGATCGACTTGGGACTGCGTTCCAAAGCGGCGGCCAACGCCGCCACCTCACGGCTGTCGTGGGCCACCTTGCCGCGGTAGAGGTGCAGCACCGCCAGGTCTTCCAGCCGGGTCCATTTGCGGGCAGGAGGCATCGTAAAGTCCTGTTTGAAGAGCGTCGGGGCGGGTTTCAAACCCGCCCCGGCACTGATGCTAGCGTCCTTCCTTGATGAACTCGGCGACCTTTTCGCCGATAGTCATGGACGATACGTTGGTGTTGGCGCGGATGCAGTCCGGCATCACGCTGGCGTCGGCGACGCGCAGGTTTTGGATGCCTTTGACCCTGCCGAATTGGTCCACCACCGCCATCGGGTCGCTGTCCGGCCCCATCTTGCATGTGCCCGATATGTGCTGGGATGTGGTCACCTCCCGGGCGATCCAGGCGTCCAGCACGGCGTCGTCGGTCTCCGATTCGGCCGGCGGCTCGATGCGTTCCTGGATCAGGGCCTGGAATTCAGGATGCTCTGCCAATTCCAGGCACAAGCGCACGGAATCCCGCAGCCGCACCAGGTCGAACTCTTCCTGGAGGTAGTTGTAGTCCAGGAAGGGCTGCTGGTAGGGGTCGGTGGACTGCAATCGCATATGCCCGGCGCCGGCGGCCAGTTGGATACCGGTGCTCATGCGTACACCCAGGGGCTCCATGCGGTCGCCGCCCCGGTTGATGCGCTCGGTGGCGAAGGACTGCATGCTGATCTTCATGTCGTTGCGCAGGTCCGAACCGGGCGCGGTGTAACGCAAGCAAAGCTGGGAGCGCGGGGCCAGCCCGTCCAGCTCAACCTCAGGCTTGGTGCGCCAGGTGCACCAGACGGTGGGATGGTCGCGCAGGTTCTGCCCGACGCCGGGAGAGTCGTGCACCACGGGAATGCCCATCTCGCGCAGGTGGTCCGCCGGACCGACGCCCGACAGCATCAGAATGTGGGGCGAACCGATGGCTCCGCTGCTCAGGACAATCTCATCGGCTTCGGCCACGAAGGTCTCGCCGCCCGATTCCAGCTGAACGCCCACCGCCTTGTTGCCGTCGAACAGGATGCGATGAACGTGGCAGTTGGCCTTGATCGTCAGGTTCAGCCGGTGCCGCGATTCCGAGAGGTAACCCAGGTTGGTGCTCATCCGGATGCCGTTGGGGTTATTGAAAGGAGTTGGGCCAACGCCGTAAGAATCGGGATGATTATGGTCCCAGGTTTCGGGGAAGCCGGCGGCCACGCAGGCCGCGCTGAAGGCGTTCTGGGCGGGCAGCCAGGTCTCCCGGGCGAAGCGGTGCATTACAATAGGGCCATCGCCGCCGTGGAAGTCGTCATTGCCGTAGTCCGTGTCGGTCTCGATGCGGCGGAAGATGGGCAGCAGCTTGGTGTAGGACCATTCATCGTTGCCCTCAGCCGCCCAGCCGTCGTAGTCCTCGGGCACGCCGCGCAGGAACACCTGTCCGTTGATCGCGCTGGAACCGCCCGTTACCTTGCCCCGGGGCACCATCATCTCCGGCGAGGTGTCCGTGCCCTTGCCGACGAACTGCCAGTTGTGGTCGCTGACCATGATGTCGATTTCGGTGTTGTAGCCGAACTTGACCTCTTCCGGCAGGTGCTCAAACTCCGGATAGTCCGGGCCAGCCTCGATGAGCAGCACGTGCTTGCTGTGGTCCTCGGTGAGCCGACTGGCGATAATGGAGCCGGCCGAACCGGCGCCAATCACGATATAATCATACTTCATATTAGCAACGCTCCTTTTGCTGACGCCCCGTGAGAAGGGGCCCATGGCAAGGGGGCCCATGGCAATGGATTCAGCGCAATGATATACGGGGTTCCGGGGCCGCGCAAGCAAATGACGTTCCTCACGCGCCCATTCCGTACAATACGCGCCCATTCCGTACAATGACGGAAGCAAAGGCTCTCAACTGCGTAAGTCCTATCGGGATTCGGAGGATTTTAGGATTTGCAGGATTGTTCCATAACCCTGCAAATCTCGTAATCTTGAAAATCCCGTTTCCGGCGATTTTCCGGGAGAGAACGCACCCGCGCGCGCCGGGTTGAATTCACCCGTTAACGGGCGCATACTGGCGCCGCTTGGGTTGAACATCATCTCAGGGAGGAACGTACGGAATGGCAACGCTGGTAACTGGCGGCGTTGGCTTTGTCGGCGCCAACATCGTGAAAGAACTGGCGGCGCGGGGGCACGAGGTGGTGAGCCTGGACGTGCTGCCTGCCGACGCTCTGGTGACGGGATTTCTGGGCGAACTGACTTCCCGCGTAACGTTCGTCACCGGCGACATTCTGGACGTTGCCGGTTTGAACGCGCTGCGGAAGGCCCACTCCATCGACAAGGTGGTCCACGCCGCCGTGTTCACCGTCAACCGGACCGACCGTGAAACCGCCCGCAGCAAGGACATCCTGGACATTAACCTCGCCGGAACTGGCAACCTGCTGGAGTTCGCCCGGCTGGCCGGCGTGGAGCGGTTCGTGTACATCAGCTCCGGCGCTGCCTACGGCTTGTCCCGCGACCCCGACCAAACCTATAACGAGGACGACCATCCCCGCCCGGGCAACCTGTACGGCATCACCAAGCTGGCCAGCGAGCAGTTGACGCGCCGCTACGGTGAACTGCACGGGTTCAGCGCCGCCAGCTTGCGCGTCAGCACTCCCTACGGCCCCATGGAGCGGGTCACCGGCCACCGCGACAACATGTCCACACCCTGCCAATGGACCGGTCAGCTGCTCCGCGGCGAACCCATTGAGATCGACACCACCGACTACGGCCGGGACTACACCTACGTTGTGGACACCGGATTGGCGATTGCAACGGTTGTTGACGCGCCGGAGTTGCCCCACGACCTCTACAACATCACCAACGGCGTATCCGTAACCGGCGCCGAGATACAGCGAACGCTGGCGGAGCTGTTCCCCGAAACCCGGCTGGTGGAACCCGCCAGGGCGCAGCCGGCCATCTCATCCCTCGGACCGACCCGTGGGCCGCTATCCGGCTACCGATTGTGGCACGATTTGGGATGGACGCCCCAGTACGACCTGGCCGCCGGCCTGACCGACTACGTGCAATGGCGGCGCGAATCAGGGTTCCTGGATTAGCCGCAGCCAGCATTTCATTCCGTCACTCCCGCGAAAGCGGGAATCCAGAAAGCCGAAGGAGCGAAGCATCATGGCGCTGCCGCCCGACCGCATCGACTACCTGCCCATCATCGACCGCCCGGTGATCAAGTGGCCCAACGACGCCCGGGTGGCCCTCTGGATCTCGCCCAACGTCGAACACTATGAATACCTGCCTGTCAACGAGGGCGTGCGCGACCCCTGGCCGCGAACTCCGTATCCCGACGTGCAGCAGTACACCTACCGGGACTACGGCAACCGCGTCGGATTTTGGCGGATGCTCGAACCGCTGGACAAGCACGGCATCCGCTGCTGCATCTCGCTGAACCTGGCAGTGCTGGAACACTTCCCGGAAATTGCCGAGGCCATGGTGGAGCGGGACTACGACTTCATGAGCCACGGCATCTACAACACCCGCTACCTGTACACCTGCACCGAGGATGAGGAGCGCGAGTTCTACCGGGACTGCATCGACACCCTGAAACGGCACACCGGCAAGCAGCTCAAGGGGATGCTTGGCCCGGCCATTTCCGGCAGCGTCAGCACTCCCGACCTCATGGCCGAAGCCGGCTTGATCTATCACACCGACTGGTTCCACGATGACCAGCCCACTCCCATCAAGGTTACCAAGGGCGGCAAACTGGTGTCCGTGCCCTACTCCATCGAGCTGAACGACTCGTCAGTGCTGCGCGACAATCACTACACCGCCGAATACTTCGCCGACATCTGCAAGCGCCAGTTCGACCGCCTCTATGCAGAAGGAGCCGAGAGCGGCCGCGTCATGTGCATCGCCCTGCATCCGTTCCTGATTGGTCAGCCGCACCGCATCAGGCGCCTGGACGACGTGCTCGGCTATATCATGGCCCACGACGGCGTCTGGCAGACCACCGCCGACGAAATCGCCGAGTATTACATCGCCAACTACTACGACCAGGCGATGGCCCACGCCCAGAGATTCACCCCTTAGCTGGCTCGTAATCAACTCGCCCAACCGCTCAGGAGCATTAGCAATATGCCCGCCCAACGCGCCTTCGGCATGGACCACCCCCATCACGACTGGTCGCCCATCATTAGCCGCCCCGCCTTGCGCTGGCCCAATGACGCGCGGGTGGCCCTATGCGTAATCCTGGTGTTGGAGCACATGGAATGGCAGGCGCCCGAGGGAAGTTTCGTGGTGGCGAACTTGGCCGGCGCTTCCGCGCCCCGGGCCTTCCCCGACTATGCCCGCTTGTCCCACCGGGAATACGGGCACCGGGTGGGCATCTTTCGCCTGCTGGACACGCTGGAGAAGCACGGCATCACCGCGACCATCGCCATGGACGCCATCACCGCTGAGAACTACCCGTTCCTGGTGCGGCACTGCTTGGACCGGGGTTGCGAAATCATCGGCCACGGCATCTCCGTCAGCCGGATGATTTCCGGCAATATGTCAGAGAATGAAGAACGGGAGTACATCCGCGCGTCTATCGACGCCCTGACTCAGGCGACCGGGGTGTCCCCGCAAGGTTGGTTGGGGCCGGAATACGGAGAGTCGGAACGCACCCCGCAACTGCTCGCCGAGGCCGGCCTGCGTTACGTCTGCGACTGGGCCAACGACGAGCAGCCCTTCCCCATGACCGCCGGGAATGAGCCTTTCTTCGCATTGCCATTGCTATACGAGCTAGACGACGTAGCGTCCCTGGCCCAGCGCAAGGTTACCGTGGACGATTACCAGCGCCGGTTGATGGAGTCCTTCGACGTCCTGCGTCAGGATGGGGAGGCCAACGGGCGATTGATGGCCTTGAACTGGCATCCCTGGCTGGTGGGGCAACCCTTCCGCGTCGGCGCAGTGGACGACGCGCTGGCGTACATGATGGAGCAGGGCGGCGTCTGGCCGGCCACCGGGTCGGAAATTATTGATTGGTACCAATCCCAAACCGATTGACGGGGTGAATCCATGGCTTCCTCACTGATTCGCGGCAAGCATGTCCTCACCGCCGACGGCTCCGGCTCCATGGCCAGCCATTACGATGCAGCGGTGTATCAGGAAGATGGCGTCATCAAGGCAGTTGGCCCGTACCAGGCGCTCCGGGAGAAATACGCCCCCGACACGCAACTCGGCGGTATCGATTACGCCATCATTCCTGGTCTCGTCAACTCCCACCACCATGGGCGCGGCGTTACGACGCTCCAGATGGGCACCTGCGACGACTGCCTGGAGGTATGGATCCTCGCCGGCTGGGGCCGCCGCCCTTACGACCACTACCTGATGACCCTGTACACCGCCCTGAATATGCTGGAGTCCGGTACCACCACCGTCATGTACAACCATCCGCAGACGGCGGCGGCTACTTTGCAAGAGGATGTGGACGCCGTGCTGCGCGGCTTCCTGGACGCCGGAATGCGGGTGGCCTTCTCCAGCTACCTGCGCAACCGGAACCGGGTGGTCTATGCCGGCGATGATCAATTCCTGGCCGGCCTCCCGGCCGACCTGGCCGACGATGTGCGCCGCTACCTGTCCGTTGCTCACATGAGCGATGACGACTACTTTGCTTTCTTTGATGAAGCCTACCGCCAGTACCACAACCACGAATCGGGCAAGGTTCGGGTGCTGCTGAGTCCCGCCAACGTGCAATGGAACTCGGACGAATTCCTGCTGCGCTGCAAGGAACAGGCGGCCAACCATCAAACCGGCATCCACATGCACCTGGTGGAAAGCCCCTACCAGAAGGACTACGGCATCCGCGCCTGGGGCAAGACCCCGGTGGAGCACTTGCTGGACCTGGAGTTTCTGGGGCCGGAGGTGTCTTTCGCCCACGCTGTTTGGCTTACCGACCACGATATCGACCTGCTGGCCGACGCCGGGGCGACGGTTTGCCACAACGCCAGCTCCAACCTGCGCCTCAAGAACGGCATCGCCCCGGTCAACCCCATGCTGGCCCGGGGCGTCAACGTAGCCATGGGCACCGACAGCACCGCCATCAACGACGACGATGACCTGCTCCAGGAAATGCGCCTGGTCAGCAAGCTGCACCGGCCGCCCGTCATCGGCGAACCTGCCATCACCGTGGCGAACGTGCTGACCATGGCCACGGCCAACGCCGCCGCGCCCACCGGGTTCGGAGGCGAAATCGGAACGTTGGAGCCGGGCCGCCGGGCCGATATGGTTCTGATACGCCTGGACGCCCTGGAAGATCCCTACCTGGAACCCGACACCCCTCCGGCGGAGGTCGTCCTGGGCCGGGCCAAGTCCAGGGACATCGCCGCCGTAATCGTGGACGGGGAAGTGCTGCTCCAGGATGGCGCGCACACCCGGGCCAGCAAGACCGACGTGGCCCGGGAACTCCGCGAGCAACTGGCCCGACCCATCGCGCCGGAAACCCTCGCTACTCGCCACATGGCGAGCCGGCTTTCCCCCTACGTCGAGCAATTCTACCGCAGCCGTCCCCCGGCCATGGGAACGCCCCACTACGTGTACAACAGCCGGACCTGACGCGGGCATGGAGGGTTCCATGGCCTTGAAAGTTGAAACCGCCACCGGCGCCATGACCGGCGCCCGTTACATCGAGAGTCTCCGCGACAACCGCGAAGTATGGCTGGACGGCGCGAAAGTCGCCGATGTGACCACCCACCCGGCCCTGACCGGCATGGTTCACGAGCTGGCCCGCATCTACGACCTGCAACACTCGGAACCCTACCGCGATGAGATGACCTTCGTCTCTTCGGAAACCGGCAACCGTTGCAGCCTGTCGTGGCTTTTGCCGCGCCGCCATGAAGACCTGAAAAGACAGCGGCGCAACAGCGAAATCTGGAACGAGGAGTCCTGGGGACAGCTCGGCCGCAGCCCCGACATCCTCGCGCCCCACATCATCAGCCTGGTAGCCATCAGCGACGCCCTGGGACGGGTGAAACACCCCAAGTGCGACTTCGCCGAGAACATCGTCAAATACCATCGCTACTGCATGGAGAACGACCTGTTCCTGACCCACGCCCTGGGCGACCCGCAGGTTGACCGCAGTCAGCAGCCGCAGAACGAAACTCGCGCTGATGGCGAAACGGAAGTTGCGTTGCGCGTGGTGGAAGAAACCAACCATGGCGTCATCGTCCACGGCGCCAAGCAACTCGCTACCGCCGCCCCCATCAGCAACGAGACCTACGTGTCCTTGTCTGCCACCTTCATGCGCCGCTCCGACCCTCGTTTCATACTGGCCTTTTCAATACCCACCGACACGCCGGGCCTGAAAATACTCTGCCGGGAGCCGGTCTCCCAGTGGCCGGGCAGCTACGGCCATCCCCTCGGAGCAGTGTACGACGAACAGGACGCCATGCTGTTCTTCGACCATGTGCTGGTGCCATGGGATCGCATTTTCATGCTCTACGATTCGGCCCCGCTGCTGCAACGGCTGGGTTCCGAGGCCAACTTCCGGGGTTGGGGGAACCTGTGCCGCATCCACCAGCGGATGAAGCTGATGACCGCCGTCGCTACGCTCATCGCCGAGGCCATCGGCGTGATCGAGTACCGGGAGGTTTCGGCCAAGCTCGGCGAGATGGCGATGCACACCGAGATGTGGCGCCACGCCATGGACGGCGTGGAACACAACGCCTATCCCGCCGACAATGGCCTCATGTCCCTGGGGTCAACGTCCGGGATGAATATTTACTTTGCCCAAACGTCCCAGCGGATGGTGGAACTGCTGCGGGAAATCTCCGGCTCCGGCATGATCATGCAGCCCAGCGAAGCCGACCTGGCCAACCCGGAGTTCCGCCCCTACCTGGACCGTTACATGACGGGCCGGGGGGTCGGCGTGGAGTACAAGTCCCGCCTCTTCCGCCTGGCCCACGACCTCGCCGCGTCATCCTTCGGCATGCGCCAGGAAATCTACGAGTACTGGCACGGCGGCGACCCCAATCGCAACCGTATCAACCTCCTGCGCAACTACGACCAGACGGGCATCACCGAGCGAATCAAGGCGTTAATAGCAGAACCGCTGCGGTCCTAGCTTACCCCCAGGTAGCAAACCCCATGGCGCAGCCCGTGCCGGCCGGCGAGCGGTAGCAAGGCACGTAATCCACCACCTCCATGTCCAAGCGCTCGGTGGCGCCGGTCACCACGATCCAGTTGCGGATTTCCGAGCTGCCGGAGTTGATCTTCCCCCGCGGCAGAGCCATCAACTGCTCAACGCTCTTGGCCTGCATCCCCGCCAGCGCCTGCTGGTCCAGCTCCTCGTCCACCACGAAGTGGCTCAGGCCGCCGGACGCCAGGATGCCCACCCGGATGTCCCTGGGCCACGACTCGATGGCGGATCGCAGCGCCTGGCCCAGGTTGTAGCACCGCTTGGGCGTGGGTTGGTTGGGCGGGTAGTAGGTGTTGAGCATCACCGGCACCGTCGGGATGATGCCGTCGGTCATCAGGCGGTTGTACACATACCCGAAGGCATGGCCGATGCCGCCCCGCTCCCCCCGTCCCCGGCTGGGATCCAGGTATTTGGAACTGCCCACGTCGAACTCGGCGTCCATCAAGCTGTTGATGATGTGCAGCCCCAGCGTGGAATCGGTGGGCGCCTGCTGATCCTCCGTGTTATAGCCGATTAGAAGTTGTCCGCCGGTGGAAGGCCCGGCTTCGTGCCCGGAAACCTTCACCTGGTCGCCCCAATAGACGCAGAAGGCCGGCATATTGTCGTCCAGCAGGTACTCGTGCTGATCGTCGCCCACCATCACCAGCACGTCCAGGTTGGCTTCGTACAGTTTTTTCGACAGGTGGGCAATGGCCTTCTGGTTCTGCTGGTGGCGCTGCTCGAACTTGGCCGGGGTGATTTCTTTGGCAATCCGCTCGGTGTCCGCGCGGGCCAGCAGGTCCTCATAGTTGGAGGTGATGCCGTCGGCGCCGATCAATTCGGCGTGTCCCTTGTCCCGCTCCCCTCGGCCGGCCCATCCGTCGGCGGGAGTGCTCAATTGCGGGCTGTGGGAAGAGGCCAGGCCCAATACCAGTTCTGCCATTGTACGGCTCCTTTGCGCTTCGTGTTTCAACTCCCTGGAACGAAACGCTACCACACGCCGGGAGCGCCTGGCAATTCCGACCTGCCCCCTATCCCGCCTCCCGGCAATCTCGCTATAATGGCTGCGCCGGCAATCGGTTATGCCTCTACTCTCTTCCAGGACTACAAGGACGGAAACATGGTTACCACCTACTCATGCATCAACACCGGAACCGTGACGCGCCCCTCGATGATGGGCCGCAACGAAGTGGAGACCCACATCGGCGTGGTCACGCTGAACCGCCCGGAAGTCCTGAACGCCCTCAACCTCCAGTTGGTGCGTGAATTGGACCAGGCCATCACCGACTACGAAGCCGACGATAGCGTGGGCGCGGTAATCATCACCGGCGCCGGCGAAAGAGCCTTCTCGGCCGGCGCCGATATCCACGAGAACCGTGAGCTTTCAGATGAGGAGCGGGCGGCTGGCCAGGCAGAGCGGGCTGAATACACCTGGCATCTCCACACCAGCAGCAAACCTATTATCGGCGCCGTCAACGGCCTGTGCTACGGCGGCGGCACCGTATTGGCTACCAGCCTGGACTTCCTGGTGGGCTGCGAAAAAACCAGCTTCCGCTTTCTGGCGGTGAACTATGGGCAGATGAACGCTACCTGGAGCTTGCCCCAATTGGTGGGTATCCACCGGGCCAAAGAGCTGCTGCTCAGTGGCCGCGAAGTCTTTGCGGACGAGGCGTACCACATCGGACTCATCAACCACCTGGTGCCTTCCGAAGAGCTGATGGACCGGACGCTGGACATCGCGGCCGGCATCGCTCGCAACCGGGTCGAGGGCCTCGCCAACATCAAGCAGCTGCTCCTGGAACACTCCGGCCGGCCCATCGAAGAACAATATCGGAACGAAATCGAAGGACGCACCGGGCGGTTCCAGGGCCTATCCGTCGAAGAAGGCTTCTCCGATTTCCTCGCCCGCAAGGGCCGCAAACCACGCTCAGCCTGATTGCAACCGTCATGGCGGACGACAGCCAAGCCGTTGCCGTGCCTCCCATGGTCGGGCGTCGATCTGACGATACCATAACCGCCCCCGACGGCTCGTTGGTGCGCCTTCTGCTCACCCGGGAGCACGGCGCCACCCGCTGTAGCGTCGTTGAGGTTGCCATCCCGGCCGGAGCCGTGAGCCGGCCGGTGCGCCATCGTACCGTTGAAGAGGTTTGGTACGTCCTGAACGGGGAAGGAGAGGTTTGGCGCTGTCCGCCCGACACGCCGCCCTCTGCGGTTGCGCCGGTTTCGGTCCTGCCCGGCGATGCGTTGACCATACCCACCGGCTGGTCCTTTCAGTTCAAGGCGGGCAGTCGCGTCGGGTTTCGATTTATCTGCGTGACCATACCGGCATGGCCGGGTATGGATGAGGCCGAGACGGTAACGGAAGGCGGGCTTGGTCCGCCGACCCTTGCTCCGCCCTGACTGCCTTTCCGGCAGCCACCTTTACCCTTGCCGGCGCACCTCAATGGTCTCGCCGTCCGCCAACGCAACCCTGCGGTACTGGATCCCCATTTTCAACATCCAATAGCCCAACGTTGCGGGGCTGACGCCTAAATGGGCCGCCGCCCGGCTCATGCCCATTTCGTTGACCAATTCCGGCACCAGGTTTTCCAGCGGCCGTCCGTGCTTCTCTTCCACACTACGCATCAACTTGGTCTTTCTGATTCGTTGAGTTGCCATATCCCCTCTTGTGGTGGTTATTCGGCGTTCCCGGCGTGATGCCGGAGCGATATGCAATCGATACTGTGATGTTACACCATCGCCCTCAGTCGCCACACTGCCGATTGGACGCGAACTGTCAGTATTTTTAAAAATTTCCCAAAAAACGCAGATAGATCGCCTGTCGGGACGTAGCCAATCACCGCCAAAGGCTACGCCCTCTTGCCGATTTCTACGCCGCCGCCCCGGTCAGGTCCGCCACCTGGGGCATGACCTTTTCGGCCAGGAGCTTGGTTGAATGTTCCCATCCGGCTTGGTTCTCCGATTGGTCGTACACCAGCATCAGTAGCCCGCCGAACCCGCCGACGTCTTCGTAGAGCCGCCTGATCTTCCCGGCTACGGTATCCGGGGAACCAATCAACCATAAGTGCTCTGCCATGTACTCGATATTGACCGCCTCGTCGGGCACTTCGTCGTCGTGCTTGAAGACCTTCATCAGATCGAATTCGCGGAACAGGGGCAAGAGGTAGTCAGTCCAGACGCGGCCCAACATCCCGTTCAGCGCCAAATCCCGGGCCTCTTCGTCGCTGTCCGCAACATACACGTCCCGAACCAGACGCCAGTCGCATCGCGAGGGAGTGCGGCCGGTTCGCTGAGCGCCTTCTTCGATAGCCTCCCAGTGGCTGCGACAGTAGTCGGCGTTCAGCGCCAGGCTCATGGGGATGAAACCCCGTTCCCCGGCGATCATCAGCGTGGGCGATTTATAGCTGACCGACGCCACGCCAATCGGCGGGTGGGGTTGCTGATAGGGGCGCAGGAAAAACTCCAGGGTGCCGTACATCGGCTCCGGGATGCTGACGTTCCAGTACTTGCCCTTGTATTCGAACGGACCCTCGTTCTGCCAGATTTTCAGGATGATGTCCAGCGATTCGCGGGTCATGTCCCGGTGCTCGCCGTTATTGCCGTCCACGTCAAACAACGCCCAGTCGCTGGGCAGTCCGCTCGCCCCCACTCCGAACAAAAACCGCCCCTGGGACAAGTGATCCAGATACGCTACACGGTGCGCCAGCTCCGCCGGATGATGGAAGGGGAGCAGATGCGCTCCCGAACCGAGCTTAATGCGCTTGGTCTTCATCAGGGCCTGGGCGATCAACAGGTCAGGAGCCGGGATGGGTTCCCAGGGCGAGGTGAAATGCTCACCGATCCAGGCTTCATCAAAGCCCAGTTCGTCGCACAGCGTCAGGTATTCCAGGTCCCACTGGTGAGAGTCGTAGATGTTCCGTTCCGGCGGATGCGACGGCATCATAAACAATCCGTACTTCATGGCTCCTCCCTCGACCTTCGCCGACCTTCTAAAGCAGGTTTTGACCGTACCATATCACAATTCAGGACCGGTTGCCGCCCGTGTTATAGTGCCCCATCCAACTATAGCGAGGAGGTCAAGTTGACTACAGCACAAATCGGCAACAGGGTTCGCGTTCACTACACCGGCCGCCTTGACGATGGGCAAGTGTTCGACTCATCGGAAGGCGGCACTCCTTTGGCATTCACCATCGGCAGCGGCCAGGTTATACCGGGGTTTGAGAACGGAGTCGTCGGGATGTCGCCGGGCGACGCCAAAACCGTCAACATTCCCTGCGCGGATGCCTACGGAGAACGCCAGGACGCGGGCCTGATGCAGGTGCCCCGGGATGAGTTTCCGCCGGATCTGCCCTTGGAAGTCGGAACCTCAGTGCAGGGCCAGCAGCAGAGCGGCCGGCAAGTTACCTTCACCATCATCGCCGTCACCGATGAAGAAGTCACGCTGGACGCCAACCACCCGCTGGCGGGCAAGGACCTGACCTTTGAGCTGACGCTGGTGTCGATAGAGGGTTAAAACCGTTCGGCAAATGATCTTGCCATGGACGAGCCACAACAAACGACACGACTATTCCTCTCGCTCCTTCGAGTTGCTCCTGCCGACTTGGGTTATACCTGTATCGCAGGGGCGCTTTGCGAGGCGTTTTTGATTCTCGTGTCGTTCGTGGTCAAAGGTACGGCTGGGGATGATCCTACTTTGGAGCCCACAGTAACGGGCCTGTTGAAGGCGATCCTCTACGCCGAGTTCATTGTTGGCATCTTGACCGTGTCGTTCATAGTAGCGCTCATGGTTCTCTATTTTTTGAACCGGGTCGGCGGTTCTTCAGGATCAGGACCGCCTTGAATACATGGGGCGCTATGGTTGCCAAGGCGTATGAAGCCGCGGCAGTCCAGCCTAAGGCCATAGCCAGCACTGTGCAACTGCCGGCTACCGCTATCCAGAACGAATCTGTGATATATCCAACGATCGCTACAGCAAAACCGAGGCAAGCCCCCAAAAGAAGGAACAGGCTAATCCGGTTGACGACGTTGAAAGGCTTTGCTGCAACCGGGGTGTCGGGTAGTTTTTCCGATTCCAGGGTAGATGGTGCATCCGGCGTAGCCATGGTAATCTCTCCGGCGCTTTCACTATACCAAACTACAACCGCACCTGCTGCGCCAGCGTCTGGTACGTAACCGGCGAGGTGGCTACCAGGCCCGCGTCAACCGGCAGCACAACGCCGTTTATCCAGCGTGCCTCGTCGCTGGCCAGGAACAGCGCCGCGTTTCCAATATCCCACGCTGTCCCTTCCGTACGCAGTGGCGCGGCCGTACTGCGAATCTGCCGGAGATCATCATCCATGCGGGGCGCCACCATCGGCGTGAACACCAGTCCCGGAGCGATGCAATTAGTTCGGATCCCGTCCGGCCCGTGGTCGGCGGCCATGGAAATGGTCAGGCCAATGACCGCGGCTTTCGACGCCGTGTAGGGCGTGCTGCTGTGGGCGCGCAACCCCGCGATGGACGATATGTTGATGATGGATCCCCCGCCGGATTCCATCATACGGGGGACGGCGAACTTGCTCGCCAGGACGATGCTCTTGACGTTCACCGCCATGATGTGGTCCCAATCCTCTTCCGATACCTCGACCACCGTTCCACGACGGGAAATGCCCACGTTATTATCCAGGATGTCCAGCCGTCCGTAACGCTCGACGCAAACCTCCACCATCCGCTCACAGTCGGCCGCGTTGGTAACGTCGGCCTGAATCGTGGACGCCACGCCGCCCTCGGCCTGGATCATCGCCAGCGTTTCCGCGGCCCGTTCCTCGGTCACGTCGGCCAGCAGGACTTTGGCCCCTTCACGGGCGAACAGCGTGGCCGTGGCCCGGCCGTTTCCGATGCCGGGACCGCTTGAACCGGCGCCGGTGACAATCGCCACCTTCCCTTCCAATCGCGGGCTGCGTTCAGGCACGTCGTAATCCTCCTCCGTTGGGTCTGATAAAGCGCCGCCATCTCACTCGGCGATGGGCCGCGAAATTATCCATAAACTGGCGCAAGTGTAGCACACCATCAGCGCCAGCATCGGCGCCTGGCTCAATAGCGCCGCCCGTCGGTCGGGATAAATCCGCGTGGCCTGTACGTGAGCCAGGTACACCCCTGCGATATGTCCGACGACGATTGCGGCAATGGAGAAATACCAGATGAACACCGGCGACAGGATCCCAATGTTGATGGCAGCCCCCGCTGTGCCGAATAAATCCCAGCCCCAGCCGAAAGGGTCCGACGCCAGCACGATGAACCGCTGGCCATTGATGAGCAGGAACCCCAGAAAGTGGGCGAAATGATACGCCAATGCAATGGGCAGCAATGAAAATGTGAATCGGCGCAATAGTTGGCCGGCGTCAGGTTCAGACTGTCCGGATAAAGCCGCCATCATCGCGCAGGTCGCAGCGAATAGAATGCCGAACGCCAGGGACAAGCCCAGCGCCCCGATCAGATTGGCGATGTACCCGCCGTAAGTCGGGAAATACAGCAGAAACTGTGTACTGAACAGCAACCACTCCGGCGTCGCCGACAGCCCATCAAACGACACTGTGGACAACAATAGGATGACGTGGGCGACGACCGTGAGCGTTACCGCCCCCAGGCGATTCAATCCCACGCATGGCGGGCGCAGATTGAATTCCCGCCGCTCACCGAACCCTTTGCCAGGAGATGCGGCCGAGTAGCATTCGTAGCAGTCCACGCAGTCATCTTCGTTTGACGAACAACGTCCCGCGCTGGAACATTGGGCGCAACCCCTCTTGGGAGCGCGGACTTCCGTCACTGAAAACCGGGCCATGAATCCGTACACTACGGTGAATCCTTCGGCGTTGCGCAACCAAACGTCCCTGCCGTACCGGTACATCCCGATGAAGTTGTATGCTGTGTATAGCGTCAGGATCCACCCCAACGCCCGGGGCCCCGCCGCATCCGCGGCAACCGTCTCCAGTATGGCGAATGCCGCGAACACCAGCACGGCCGGCCAGGCTCCCCAGCGGGCCGGGTACCGTTTTCGCAAGCTCAGGCGCTGACCCGGCGCGAGCGCGCGAGTCAACGTCTCAGCATATTCCCAGGCGACTTTCCATGGGTTGACCAGCGCCCATAAATTCCCAAACAACGCGGTGAAAAAGCTCAGCCCGACCCAGAAAGCGACGTAAACCGCCGCCGGCGCCGGATTCAATGGCGCCCGCTCGGTGCCAATCAGCGCCCCCAGAATGACGTATATCGTCAGGGCCACCGAGATTGCTTTCAAAGGGCCGGTGAACCAGGGCGACGCCATCCAACGCGTCGCAGCGAAGTCCAGCAGGTTTAACCGGGGGTAACCTCGTCCTCCGGCATCGCCTCGGAGGAACACCGCCGTTATGACGAAGGACAGGGCCACCGCCGCTGCCCCGGCGATTACGAACAAGGACAGGGGCAACGGCAGATCGTAACGTTCGCCGAACCCGTGCGCCTCGGCCGGAAGCGCCGCCGCCGCGGCGCACGCCCCTGACGCGCCAAATGCGCCAAGTATCCCCAGCCCCCGCCAGCGTGTCATGGTCACCCGGCTCGCCGCCTTTGCATGATGAGCCAGGTCCAGACCCCCACCGCCACGATGAGCGCCATTACGCCAGCAATCCAAACCCATTGGATTTGCGCCCCCGGTTCCATCACCTGGAGAGGCAGGATGAACCGTTCTTCACCTCGCTCGGAAGCCACCGTGACCGACACGTCCCACGAGCCCACCGCGTCGAATGGTACATCCACCTCGAAATAACGCAGGGTTTGTTCGTTCGACACCAATTGCGGACCGAACTCCGGCGAACCCGGCGGCCCGCTGGCGGAAACCGATAGCCGGACGTCGGTATCGCGCAACAGACTTTCATCGCTGGCGTCAAACACCTGGATAGCCAAGTGAGTTTGGGGTATCACCGGCCGAGCCGGTATGATGCCTACGACCACTCGGTACGGTCCCTGGGTGCGGTCCATGATCGTGGTGGAGGCCCCGTTAGCCTCGGCCATCCCCGCCCCAATCGTGGCAATTAGGAATCCCGCCGTAACCGCGACCAGCGCCGCTGCCCGCGATAACGCCCTGCCTGGCCAAGAAGTCGAACCCAAAACAACCCTGCCCGAATTGCGCTCCAAAATTTTCCGCCGCACAATAGCATAAGCCACCGACACCATCAATGTTGACACCCATATCGCTTGTTGGTAGCCTGACTATGCGCTCCCCGCGCGGTACGATGGCCCGCTAGCTCAACTGGCAGAGCAGCTGACTCTTAATCAGCAGGTTCTCGGTTCGACCCCGAGGCGGGTCACCAACTCATCTAAGCCGGGAGACTTTCCTTTTTGCCAGGTCGGATGTGGGCCGGCGGTCCCTGGGGAAGTGTCGGAATTGGCAGACGAGCATGACTTAGGATCATGTGCCCTTGGGCGTGCGGGTTCAAGTCCCGCCTTCCCCACCACACTAGCCCCGGCCTCTGCCGGCTGCTTCGTCCGACGTAGCATTGCTGTTGGCTGGTAATTGCCCTGCGAATCACCCTCCAAAGTTGAGCGCGGCTGGCGGCTAATGTATAGTTGCCGACGATACGGATTTTGCGACTAACGGATTTTGCGACTAATCGACCCTATGCCGCCCAGCGGCGGGAGGTACGCGATGATCTACGGGGCAATAACCAATTCCTGGCGCAACCAGCTGGATGACGCCGATCTCGGAGACTTGATCGCAGAAGCGCGCCAACGCGGCGCCCGACACATCGAGTTGCGGCAAACCTGCCTGGCTGCCGCTGAAACCGGCGACGGCCCCGAATGGCGGCCCAACCTCGAAGCTTTGGCTAACATCGTGGTGCGTTTCCCGGATCTCACCTTTGACCTCGCCGTCGCCCTGCCCTGCATCACGGCCGAGGTTGATCCCAATGGCGGCCTTTTCCAGTCGCAACTGGAAGCGGCCCGTTTGGTGGGAGGCGCTGCGCCCCATTTGCGCACCGTGGACCCGGCCGCCGATGCCCAGCCCTGGGACACACCGGCTGACGTGGCGGAACCGGCGGCCCGCATCGTGCCCCTCGCGCGTGAGGCGGCGCGGCAGGGCGTCATCTTCTCCATGGAAAACTCCGGCCAGCCCCTGCGCTCCATGGCCCTCCTGGTTAAGGAGGCGCGGGCCGAACTTACGGAAGAAGAAGGGCAATACCTCGGTTTGTGCCCGGACCCCGCCAACCAGTTGCGCCGCCATCCCGACAGCCACCCACTGGACGAACTGGCCGGCCTGCCGGCGGATTACATCAAAATAGTCCATTTCAAGCAGGCTCGCGACGGCGTCGCCAGCGGCAGCGTCAACGATGGCGACCTGGACTGCCGGGCCATGCGCCGTATCCTCGAAGGCAAAGCCTACGCCGGCCCTGCCGTAATGGAAATTCCCCCGGCCGATGACGTTTTCGACAACTTGGCCGCCAGCTTCGCCTACCTGGAATCTTGATACTCCCTCTCCCTTGATGGGAGAGGGTTGGGGTGAGGGTGAAAACCTTATCCGCGGTTCGCCGTATGACTGACCACAGCGATTACACCGTCTCTATTCACTACGACCGCCGGTTATATCGGGAAGATATTGCCGGCTCCAAGGCCCATGCGGCCATGCTCGCCAAACAGGGCATTATCCCCCAGGAAGACGCTGACGCCATCATCGCCGGTTTGGACCGTGTACAGGAAGAGATTGAACAAGGCGAATTTGCCTGGGACCCTGACCTCGAAGACCTGCACATGAACATCGAGCGGCGGCTGACCGACCTCATCGGCCCGGCCGGTGGACGCCTGCATACCGGCCGCTCTCGCAACGATCAAATCGCCTTGGATCTGCGTTTGTACACCCGTGCTGCCATAGCCGACACCGTGGCGGGATTGCGTAGCGTGCAGCGCGCGCTGGTCGGCCTGGGGGAACGATACCGTGATGTGGTGATGCCCGGCTATACCCACCTGCAGCGGGCTCAACCCGTGTTGTTCGCCCATCACATGCTGGCCTATTTCGAGATGCTGGAGCGCGACGTGGGGCGATTTAACGATTGTGCCGCCCGCCTGAACGTTTTGCCCCTCGGTAGCGGAGCGTTGGCGGGTGTGCCGTATCCCACCGACCGTCGCGCCGTCGCGGATGCCCTGGGTTTCGACGCCGTCAGCGCCAACAGCATGGATGCCGTGGCCGACCGGGACTTTCTAGTTGAATACCACGCCGCCGCCGCAATTGCGATGATGCACCTGTCCCGCCTTTCGGAGGAAATCGTCATCTGGTGCTCCAGGGAATTCGACTTCATTCGTTTGCCCGACGAGTTCACCACGGGCAGCAGCATCATGCCCCAGAAACGCAATCCCGATTTTGCCGAAATCGCCCGCGGCAAAACGGGGCGGGTGTACGGCGGTCTGATGAGCATTCTCACCGTCCTGAAAGGATTGCCCCTTACCTACAATCGAGACCTCCAGGAGGACAAGGAGGGTTTCTTCGACACCGTCGATACTTTGCTCGCAACGCTGTCGGTGTTCGCGGATCTGTTGCCTGGGCTGGAATTGAACGCCGCGCGGGTCGAGTCTCTCGCCGGCGAAAGTTACATGCTGGCTACCGACTTGGCCGATTATCTGGTAGGCAAAGGCGTCCCCTTCCGGGAGGCTCACGGCATCATGCGCCGACTCTGCCGGCACTGCGAAGCCGAAGCCGTGGGATTGGCCGATCTGACTTTGGCTCAATATCGGAAATTCTCCCCCCATTTTGCCGCTGACGTGTACGACATCACCGCCGCCGCGTCGGTGGCCGCCCGGGACAATCCGGGGGGCACCGCGCCCGGCCGCGTCGCCGAAGGTCTGGCGCGGGCGCAAAAGATTCTGGCAACATAGTTCTGTCATTGCGAGCGCAGCGTGGCAATCTCGCCGGCTAAACCAGCCAATCCGCCCAATCCGCAAGGAAATCCCCTATGACAACTGCCGCCGCTCACGTGCAAATCGCGCCGTCGGTGCTGGCCGCGGATTTCGGCCGGCTGGCCCAGCAGGTGCAAGATGCTCAGGCGGCCGGAGCCGATCTGATCCATGTGGACGTGATGGACGGGCGGTTCGTGCCCAATATCTCCTTCGGCGAAGTCATCGTCGATGCCATACGCAATGCAACTGACCTTCCCCTGAATCTCCACCTGATGGTCCATGAACCGGACCGGCTCCTTCCCGGGTTGGTGAAAAATCTCAGCGATCAAGTGCTGGTGCACGCCGAAGCTTGTACGCACCTGCATCGCACCATCGGTTACATCAAAGAGCAGGGTTGCCAGGCGGGCGTCGCCATCAACCCGGCCACTCCCGTTTCCGCCGTTGCAGAGGTTTTGCCGGATCTGGACATCGTTCTGGTAATGACGGTGAACCCCGGATTCGGCGGCCAATCGTTCATCCCGTCAGCCCTGGGCAAGCTGCGGCGTCTGTATCGCGTCATCGAGGAGAACGGTTATGCCGCGCAGCTGGAGGTGGACGGGGGCGTGAAGGCGGACGCTACGGCGCGGGATTCGGTATCGGCCGGCGCCGGCATACTGGTGGCCGGAACCGCCATATTCAACCGGGAGCAGTCGATAGCCGAAGCGATGGCGGCGCTGCGAGGGAGTGTGGCGGGGCTGGTGGCAGGCAAAACCCCGGACTGACGTAAGCGGCGCGAGCGAAGCGGGAACGGCGCTCATATCGCCATCTCCCGGTCCTGGAGCTACCGTTATGCTGACCGAACGCCAGCGCTCGCTATGTGGTTGCCGTTGCCCGGGCCCGCGTCCGCGCCTTCGGCCCTCGCGGCGGCTTGTACATAGTTCGGAGACATCGGGAGCAAATCTTCACCCTCTTCGGCTTGCCGTCGATAGCGAGCGTCTGCTTGTGGACATTGGCCTTCCACCGCGTCTTGGTCTTGCGGTTGGAGTGGCTCACGTTATTGCCGTACATCCCGGCTTTTCCGCACACTTGGCACTGCATAAGCGTCTTCCTGAGATCCTAGTGCCGGCATTATAGCATAACCCTTTCCCGCTCAGCGGGATCTCGGGACTCGCCGCAGGTTCCGTGTCGCGCCCACGTACTCGTTGAACGCTAACGAACCGGTTGCGCGCCTGGGTCAGGCTACGGCATAATTGCGCAACGTTCTGTGGGGTGCCCCACTATTCACAAGGAGGCCAACGCAATGGCGCAAGCCGGCATTCCGTCCGAACAGGATGTCCTGGGTTGGTTCGACAGCCTGTCCAACTGGGGGCGATGGGGAGACGACGATGAGTTGGGAACGCCAAACCTGATCACGGCGGAAAAAACCCGAACCGCTCTGGCCACCGTTGCGGAAGGCCACTGCGTTTCATTGTCACGCGACATAACCTGGGATCCCTCCGTGGATGTCCCCGCTCCTCCGGTGCATTACATGATCGAAAGTGGCGAAGGCTGGGCCACTGGCGATAAGGTGTCTTCCAGGCCGTCGGCGGTGGCCATGGATTACATCGGTATGATCTTCCATGGCGTTTCCGTCACCCACGTTGACAGCCTGGCGCACTTTTTCTGGAACGGCAAGACCTATAATGGGAAACCCGCGCATATGGTTTCCACCAGCCTGGGCGCCACTGTGTGCTCTGTGGAGGAGGCTCGAAACGGGTTCATCACCCGCGGGGTGTTGGTAGACGTCCCCCTGGTCCGCGGCATCGATTGGGTTGAACGGGGAGAAGGCGTAATGCCGGAGGACATTCTGGCCGCTGAGGAACGCTGCGGTTTCCGCGTCGAACCCGGCGATGTCCTGCTGGTTCGCACCGGTCAGTTGCGCCGGCGAATGCTGGAAGGCCCCGTGCCCCGCGAGGCCGGCTCCACCGCTTGCCAGGCCGCCTGCTTGCCATTGTTTAAGGAGCGCGACATCGCCGTGCTGGGTTCGGACACCGGCAACGACGTCAGTCCGCCCCAATATCCTGGACAGCTCACCAATCCGGTACATCAAGTTGCCATCACCGCTATGGGCCTTTGGATCCTGGATAACGCCAATCTGGAAGAGCTCGCCGTCGCCTGCCGGGAGCGCAATCGTTGGACCTTCATGGTAACCATCAACCCACTGCGGTTGCAGAACACGACGGGTTCCCCGGTCAATCCGGTAGCGGTTTTCTAGTCCGCATTGGGCAGAGACGACCGCGAATACGGCGTAACGGGCCGGCCAGTGCCATTGACACCGGGCGAGCGGATAAAGTGTGACGGGTCAATCCCCCGGAAGGAATACTGGCAACATCAGGAGGAATCTCAAACGATGACCACGCAAATACAGATTTACTGTGTCAAATGCAAGGCGAAAACTGATTCGCGGGATGTGGTGGGTGTCACCATGAAGAACGGCCGGCCGGCCACTCAGGCCATATGCGTAGACTGCGGCACCAAGAAATTCCGCATCGGTGCCACGCCGTCGGCATAGCCAATCCATCCGTCTGCCGATGCGGCACGCTGGCATGACCAGCCCGGAGCGCTATCGTTGCTCCGGCCCGTGCTAAACTGGCGGCAGGCGAAAGCCGGGAGACACAGCAATGGCGGTTTGGGTGATAAAAGGCGGCAGCAGCGGCGAACACGAGGATGCCTTCCTCAATAAGGGCGTCGTGGGTCTCGGTTACGGCTTGCGGCAAAGCATCGCCGACTTCGCAGACCGGGACGCCTTGCGCAACCATATCGACAATCGCGCCGGAGCCGACCAACTGTGGCGTTTCTACCGGGAAATCAACGATGGCGACATAGTGGCGCTGCCCCTCAAGCGGACTCGCGAAGTCGCCGTTGGCCGGATTGCCGGCCCCTATGCCTACCGGCCGGAGTTGGGCGGCGCGCCGCACGCTCGCAGCGTGGAATGGCAGGCCGCCGACATTCCACGCGCTCATTTTGACCGGGATTTGCTGAATTCAATGGGGGCGCAACTGACCCTTTCGCAACCCGGCGCGCCCAATGCGGAAGCGCGCATTGACCGGATTGCCAAGGCTTACTTGGGGATTCTCCCTGTTGGCGAGCCCGAACTTGCGGAAATTCCCCCGGCGGGAATCGCCGGCGATGAAAGCGCATTCAGCCCCGACCCCAGCGAAGAAATTGACCTTGACCGGGAAATCAGAGACCGCATCATAGCTCGACTACGGCAGAAATTTGCCGGCGTACGGCTGGAGCATCTGGTAGCCAGCATCTTGAAAACATCCGGGTATGTCGTGCTGCAAACCCGGCAAGGGGCGGACGGCGGCATCGATGTTCTGGCCGGCAAAGGGGATATGGGTTTCGGAGAGCCGCGCTTGTGCGTACAGGTGAAAGGGCGCACCAGCCCGGTTGACCTGGCCGAATACGACCGCTTGCGTGGTAATATCGCCACCTTCCGTGCCCAGCACGGTTTGCTGGTCAGTCTTGGGGGATTCACCAGGCCGGTTCACGACCGCAACGAGCAGTCGTTCTTTGAGATACGGCTGTGGGGGCCGGAGGAACTGGCTCAGCGATTGCTTGACGGCTACGATTCTTTGCCGCAAGACATTCGCGCCGATATTCCGCTGGAGACAGTGCGGGTACTGCGACAGACGGAATACGATGGCTAACGGCTCAGCCACCGCACCAATCGCCCCCTGAACCCGCCGGTCAGCCCGGCCAGAGATGTCTCCCAGGCCAACTGCTGGCTGCCGGTAGCCAGCGACGGGTAAGTATGCAGCGTTTTCACCAAATCGCCGAACTTCAGCCCCCGGTCAACGGCGATGGCCCATTCCTGGATAACTTCGGCGGCGCGCTGCCCTACAACCGTCGCCCCCAGAACGGCCCCATTGGGGCGATGCACAACCTTGATAAATCCCTCCGTCGCGCCATCGGTTACGGCCCGGTCAACCTGCGACATGGGCAGCGTTGCCACGCGCGCTTTGCCTCCGAGCCGGCGGCGCGCTTGTTCCTCGGTGTAGCCGGCGTGGGCCACCTCCGGGTCGGTAAAGGTGGCCCAGGGGATGCGCTCCGGGCGGGCGCGGCTGCGTCCGGGCAGTAGGGCGTTGCGGACGGCCATCGCGCCCTGATAGCCGGCGTAGTGGGTGAACTGGTAGCCGCCCGCGCAGTCGCCGGCCGCGTAGATGTTCCTCACGCTGGTGCGAAGGTAGTCGTCAACGGCGATGCCCCGGCCGTCGTGAGCGATTCCGGCGGCGTCCAAGTCCAGGTCGGCCACGTTGGCGCGGCGTCCCACGGCAACCAGAATGGCGCCGGCGTCCGCGTCGCCGGCGATAGACTCCGCCGATTGCGCCGGGGCCGACAAGCGCAGGTCAACGCCATCGCGCCGCAGCGACTCCGCTACCGCCGTCGCCGCCTCCGGTTCATCGTTGGGCAGGATACGGTCTAACGCCTCTATCAGCGTCACCTGCGCCCCCAGCCTTTGGCACGCCTGCGCCAGTTCGCACCCAATTGGCCCGCCGCCGATGACGGTCAGGCGCGACGGTAGCGTGGTCAGCCGCCAGAAGGTTTCGTAGGTCAGATAGGGCGTGTCGGCCAGGCCGGGTATCGGCGGTATGAAGGGCGTTGCGCCGGCGCAAATCAGAAAGAATCTGGCGGTGATTCGGCGCGGGCCGGCAACGACGGTATGAGCGTCCTGAAACTCGGCGCGACTTTCGATTACGTCAATACCCTCGGCGCGTAGCGTTTCCGGCGATTCCCGGGCGTAAATCTGCTCAATGACAGCGCGGATGCGGGCCATCACTGCCGGGAAATCCATCGTCGGCTCACCCGTGACAATCCCGTAGCGGCTGGCGGTGCGGATTGTATGAGCCACCTTGGCCGCGTGCAGCAGCGCTTTGCTGGGGACACACCCCGTCCACGTACAATCCCCGCCCACGCGGTTGGCTTCAATCAGCGCCACCCTTTTCCCCAACCGGGCCGCGAAACGCGCCGCCGTCAGCCCGGCAGAACCGGCGCCGATAATTATCAGGTCGTACCGCGACGCCATCTCTGTTCGCCGGATCAGCGCGGCCCTTTGATCTGATCGGGCAGCCAGAGAGCCAGCTCGGGAAACGCGATAATCAAGCCGATGACCACCGCCATACAGGCCATGAACGGCAACACCCCGATGTACACATCGTTGATGGTGCCGCTTTGAACCTGGCGGCCGGTAATGGTCATTTCCTGGCGCGCTACGTCGCGCCGCGCCCCTTGCAGCACGTACAGGCTCAAACCCTGCGGCGGACTGATTTGTGCGGCTTCCAGCAGAATGATCATTATGATGCCGAACCACAGCAGATCCACCTCGGCGGCGCGCAGCACCGGGGCGATGATGGGCAGCGTGGTCAGCATCATCGAATAGGCTTCCATAAACGTTCCCAGGAGCAGGTAAAACACTACCAGGAACAGGACCAATTGGACGGTGGTTAGCTCAAAGCTGGCCACCCACTCCGCCATTGTGACCGATATCCGCAGATAGGCGAAAGCGAACTGCAACGTGAACGCCGCCATCAGGATGAACAGTATCATCGCAGAGGAACGGGCCGCCGACACGCAGGCTTCCATGGTCATAAAGAAAATGAAACGGCAGTAGTCCGATAAATATGCGCGGTTAAACCGATACTGCGCGCGCCAGTCTTGCAGTACCTGGCGAATCACTGGCGACACATGGTTGGCGATGCCGGAATCGAGCAGGAATCCGGCGATGTTGCCGGCGAACAGCCGCACGAAGTTGTAGATGATCGCCAACGCCAGCGCCCCGCTGACGCCGAAACCCGCCGCCTCCGACGGCGTCGCCCACCCGAAATAGATGCTGCCCAGCACTATGAAAATTAACGCCAGCACCGGTACCATCAGCACGGTGAACAGAAGCCGTTCCGTCCAACCTTCCCAGGTCCAGAACCTGACCTGCGATTGCCGGGGCGCGATGGCCGGCCAGATCACCGACGCCAGTCCAATCATAAACATGAACACCCCGGCCAACAGGAGGCCGGGGATGAAGCCGGCCAGGAACAGCCGACCGATGGACTCCCCAACGGTCAATCCGTACAGCACCAACAGGATGCTGGGCGGGATCAAAATGCCCAGGGTGCCGCCCGCCGCCAGTGAACCCACTACCAATCGCTCCTGATAACCCTGCGCGCGGAAAGAGGGCAGAGCTACCCGGCTTACTGTGGCCGCCGTGGCGATGCTGGAACCGGCGCAGGCCGCGAACACGGCGCAGGAAGCGATGTTGGTGTGCATCAAACCGCCCGGTATGAAGTCCACCCACCGCGACAGCGCCCGGTACATCAAGTCCGCAAAACCCCCGCGCAACACAATTTCCCCCATCAATATGAACAGGGGAATGGCGACTAGGTTGACGTTGGTGTTGGTCTCCCAGGCGCGGTTGCCCATGATGTTCCAGACCGGGTTGTCTGAGAACAGATTGAGCAGTATCAGCGCCAACGAACCCAACGCCCCGGCCACGTACATCCCGGCGAAGAACATGACCGCCATCAATATGAACGCGACTGCAATCAACATGGATCAATCTCGTCGGAGATAACGCCTTTCGGGAGCCAAACACGCGAAAACCCCGTCATGCGACCTCTTGACCAATCCGGCACGGAGCCTGCGGCGTCGGGAGCCGTGGCGACGGGGTGTAAAGCGGCAAAATGATAGCCCACCGCATGGGCAGTGTCCAGCCGACTTCATCGGTGGCCGCTTGCTATAATCCTCTCGTTTCCATGCACCACACTAGGAGGTTGATGATGGCAGAAGATCTGACTGGCCTGTTGGCCGAAACCGAACTGACACTGCTCGATGGCGCCCTGGAACGTACCGAGGGCCCTTTGTGGCATCCGGGCGGGTATTTGACCTTCGTCGATTTGGCCCGTGAACAACTCTTGAAATGGGATCCGCACACGGGAGAAACCACCGTGGTCCGCGAGAATACCGGTGAGGGCAACGGTTGCACCCTTGATCGCAATGGCAGCCTTCTCATGTGCGAGGGAGCCGACCACCGCTGCGTCACCAGCATGGACGCCGCCGGCAACATCGCCACGATTGCAGATCGGTGGGACGGAAAGCGGTTCAACAAGCCCAACGATGTGATTTGCCGTACTGATGGCACGGTTTACTTCACCGACCCCCACTTGCGTTTTCCCGAAGAACTCCGTGAAATCCCCTTTGCCGGCGTCTATCGAATTGACCCCTCAGGAAACGTCCATTTGGCCACGGACGAGTGTGAGTATGCCAACGGTCTGGCTTTGTCCCCGGACGAGTCGGTTTTGTATGTCGCCATCAGCCGAGCCGAGCCGGCTGACTTCGACCGGGAAGAGCGAGGTGAGTTTTGTCCGAACCGCCGGATCCGGGCCTTTGACGTATCCGCCGATGGAACCCTCAGCGGGAACCGTGTTCTCATCGAGATGGGTTCCGATGCGCCCGGGGTGCCCGATGGGATGAAAGTTGACACTCTGGGCCGCGTCTGGTGCACCGGTTCCGGCGGCGTCTGGATCGTGTCGCCGGAGGGAGCACGGCTCGGCGTACTGGAAACGCCGGAAGTGACCCGCAACATCTGCTTCGGCGGCGATGACATGCGCACGTTGTTCCTCACCTCGGGACATTCGCTCTACAGCATCCGAGTGACCACGCCCGGGATTGGAGCATTCTGACCGCCCGAAAAGCAGTCACCCGGTTTCCGGCGGCTCCGCGTCGGTTTCATTGGATGACAGAAAGTCGTCCGGATTGACACCCCGTTCTCGGAGTTCGTTGAGTATCTCAGCGCGACCTTGAGCTAATCCCTCGGCGCGACCTTGAGCCAATCCTTCAGCAAGGCCCTCAGCAAGGCCCTCAGCGCGTCCCTCGGCCAACGCTTCCGCTCTTTCCTCTGCTCGCCGTCTGCGGATTTCCTGGAACTTGTCGTAGGCATCAAAAAGCAACATTCCGGTTCCACCTCCTACCAAAATGAACAGGATGACCGCTATGATCGCCCCACCGCCGATGTCGCCCAACCGGTTCAGATAATCAGCTACGGCGCGAAAAGTCTGTTGCGCCGGCGATCCTTCCGGCAGCAGGCTTTCACCGAGCATTACCACCAGGCTGGCCGCGGCTGCCACGTACAGGGTAATCGTTGCAATGGTTGCCCATCGGCCCAGCCGCTGCCAGTCCATAGGCCGATTGTAGCACTATTGACGATGAGAATAACGAACCTGGAGGACGCCAACCAAGCAACACGCCGCCAGGCTGCCCCCTGCTGATGACGGGTTTTGCCGAGTATTGGCCGGATACCTGGCCTGATCTGGACTCCGCCGCAACGTGTGCTTCTCACTGGACGCGGCGCTGCCCGACGCCAACGGCATTGGCAAGCCCGGTATTTTTCTGGCGAAATCCGTGCGTAACGGTTAGCGGGTGTCGGTTATGGTATTCTGTGGCCGGGAGTTCGCTATCGTAGCGGATTCCTCGCTGCCCTCGGAATGACACGCAGTCCCGACCTGATAAGGAGGCTCTGATGACCACCGCAACCAACGTCGTCGGCAACGGCGCATTCACTTATGAGTTCGACCGCAACTGGGCCCAGGCGCCCGACGGCGTGCCCATGCCTGCTGCCGCCGTGTTCGGCGATGACGAGGACCGGGTGTACTGTTTCAACCGCAACCCCGAACATCCCATCATGATCTTTGACCAGGACGGTAAATTCATTAAATCCTGGGGCGCCGGTATGTTCGAGTTTCCCCATGCCATCATCATCGACCAGTGGGGATACGTATGGCTGGTGGACCGCAACATGGGTCAGATCTTCAAGCTCACCAAGGACGGCGAGGTGGTGCTGACCATTGGCGACTACGGTTACCGTTCCGATACCGGCGCGGACAATACGGCCTTCGACTCCAACTCGTGGCATCAGGTAGTGCGCGGCGCCGACCCCTTCAACATGCCTGCCGGGATCGCGCTGAACGATGCCGGCGAGATCTACATCGCCGACGGTTACGCCAACGCCCGCGTCCACAAGTTCACGCCCACCGGCGACCACATCTTCTCCTGGGGAGAACCGGGTTCCGGCCCCGGCCAGTTCAACCTCCCCCACGGCGCCTGGATCAATCGCCAGGGCAACCTGCTCATCGCCGACCGCGAGAACGACCGGGTGCAGGTATTCCAACAGGATGGCACTCACGTCACCGACTGGCCCAGCAAGCTCATCGGCCCGGCCGTCATCTGCATCGATGACGACGACGTGGCCTATGTGGCCGAGCACAACGGCGGCATGTTGAGCATCCTGGACGCCAACGGCGAGCGATTGACGCAGTGGGGCGACCTGACGCACCGCAGTTGCCACGGCGTCTGGGTTGACAGCCGGAAAGACCTCTACGTCGTGGAACCTTACGAGGGCAGCAGTGGCCGCACCGTGGTCAAATACACCCGCAAATGATCCGGAGCCATCGCGGTTGCGGATTTCACTGAGCCTTTGCTACAATCAATCTGCGTCGCCTGTGGTTGGTGTGGCGGCGCGTCACGCGGGGCTGTAGCTCATTTGGGAGAGCGCTTCAATGGCATTGAAGAGGTAGCGGGTTCGATTCCCGCCAGCTCCACCACCCCGATATCGCATCCAATGGCGGCGTCATTGCAACGCCGCCATTTTCATCCCCTCGCCGATGCTGTACCGGGTCCGGCGGTTCGCTGCCCGACCGCCCCGCAGCCGCGCGACATTTTGACACGCCGCGCGTCATATCTATAATTGCGATTGAACAGTGCCCTCTCGTACATCAGCGCGCTCGTACATCACACGCCAAGGAGACAGCCATATGCCCAATTGGAAAGTTGCGTATTACAGCGGAGTGGGCGCCCGCCCCCAGGTGATGCTGGATCAGGCCCCCGAGGAACTGGAACTCATCGTGGTGAACCAGTCCCTCTCGGAAGAGGAAAAGATCGAGCTCTGCAAGGATGCCGACGCTATCATATCCAGCGACGTCACGGTCAACGTGCTCCGGCAATGCCCCAACGTCAAGCTGATCCAGACCCTCAGCGCAGGTTATGATCGGCTGGATTTGGAAACCATACTGGAAATGGGCATTCCGGTGGCTAACAACGGTGGAGCCAACGCGATCTCGGTGTCCGAGCAGACTATCGCCCTGATGATCGGCATCAGCCGGAACCTGATGGCCCAGTGGGACACCACTACCCGGCAGCGTAACTGGCGGGGCAGCCTGTACCAGACCGACCTGTCGGAGGTGACGGACAAAACGGTAGGTATCGTAGGACTTGGACGCATCGGCCGGCAGGTCGCCAAACGCCTCACCGGGTTTGACACCCGCACCATCTTCTACGACATCGAGGATATTCCCAACGAAGTCTGCCAGGAGGTCAAGGCGCAACCCGTGGGATTCGACGAGTTGTTGGAAACCTCTGATATCGTCACCATGCACGTGCCCTTGACCCGGCGCACTCGCGGGATGATTTCCGACCGCGAATTTGACATGATGAAGGAAACCGCTTTCCTCATCAACCTGTGTCGAGGCCCGGTGGTGGACGAAGCGGCGCTGTATCGGGCGCTCACCGAGGGCAAGATCGCCGGCGCCGGTCTGGATGTCCTGGAGGTGGAGCCCACGCCCGCGGACAACCCGCTGTTCGACCTGGACAACGTTATCATCACGCCGCACATGGCGGGGCAGAGCCAGGAAACTGCGCTCCGCGCAGCCATTTTCGCCTACGGCAACATCCTTCGGGTACTCGGCGGAGCGGAAGCGGAGTCCCTGGTTACGCCCGAATAGCGCCGGAAGACAACCTCGAAAGGAGGTTTTCCATGATTTGGTGCCGCTATCAGTTGGGAGAAAAGGCCAGTTTCGGCATTATCCAGGGCGGAAGAGTCACCGAGGTTTGGGGCGACCCGCTGGACGACTATGCCGTCACCAACCATTCGTATGCCCTGGACCAGGTGAAGTTGCTGGCGCCCATCAAGCCGTTGATGCTGTACGCCGCCGGGCCGAACTACCGGGGGCACGTTGCGGGCATGGCGGCGCGACGCGGGGCCGCGCCCGTGTATCCCGACCGTCCGTCGCCTAACTACCGCTCCGTCCACGCCGTTATCGGGACCGAGGAGAACATCATCGTTCCCGCCGACTGCTCCGGCGCCGTCCAGCCCGAGGGGCAACTGGCGGTGGTCATCGGCAAGAAGGCTCGCAACGTGCCCCTGAGCGAGGCTTTGGACTGCGTCTTCGGCTACACCATCGGCAACGACGTCAGCCAGCGACCCTGGCAGCAGGCCGACCGCACCATGTTCCGCGGCAAGAACTGCGACACCTGGAAACCCATGGGCCCCTGGATCGTCACCGATCTGGATCCCAGAGGCTTCCGCATCATCGTTCGGCACAACGGCGAGGTCTGGGAGGATTTCTCGTCAGCCGACCAGATCTGGGACACCGCCACCTGGATCCACGAACTCAGCAAGTACGCGACCCTATACCCCGGCGATGTCCTCTGGATGGGCACCGAAGGGGCCGACGGCGACATGGTCCCCGGCGACACCATCGAAGTCGAAGTCAGCGGCATCGGCGCCCTCCGCAACTACGTGGTCGCCGAGGAGTAGGGGCTGGGTTAGCCTCTTGCTCCTCTCCCGGGCCGCCGTCATGGACGCCTCACCCTCTCGTCAGGCTACGGTTCCTGATCACGCAGTTGTGCCCTGAGGCGGGCCAGTTCGACTTCCGCGGCGTTAGCGCGGGTTTCGGCCTGGCTGCGGGCGGTCTGTTCGAGGTTCAGCTCGGCTTCAACGACGGCGCGCGCTTCCCGCTCCCGGTCGGCCCGGGCTTCGGCTGCAATGCGCTTGTCTATCGTCACCCCCGTTGCCGGGTCCAGCGCGTCAAACTCCTCGCCATTCCAGCAAAACGCCACCCCCAGCAACTCACTGTGCCCCCGTAGCGAACCGTCGTCGCCATACTGCAACTCATACTCCTCATACCGGCCCGCCACCAATCGATCCCCCGCAATCGGCTTGCCGTATAGCCGGCCCCCCGTGGGGTCAAACCGCCAGTACTCCTGTACTCCCAACTGCTGATACAGTTCCCGCTTCCAGCCCAAATCGTTCGCCGCTGTGCTCGGCGACGCCACTTCCATCACGAAGTCCGGCGCCTTGCCGGTTTCCCAAATCCAGAAGTTCGGCAGGTTCGCCCTGATCCCCGCGCTGTCCACGTCAAAGGCGATGAACAGGTCAGGCTCGACCCGCCGGTTCCCGTTGGTTATATCGTAGGAAACGAATATCCGGCCCGATATGAACACGTCCGGGCGGTCTTCATAGCGCTCGTCAAGAAGATGTGCGATGCGGCGTATGGGCAGGTCTTGCTGCATACTGTCCTCAGGCGGCTCCGGCTCTTCGTAGAAAATGTCGGGCAGGGTGCGCACTTTCCAGGCGTTGGTGATGATTTGGGTGGCGGCCATGGGGAAGCCTCCGGCGTCGGGCGGCAAGTTTGGACAGCTTAGTTATATTCTGATTCTTTACCGGGTGACATACCCGTTCTTCAAGTCCCAGGCCGCCGCTGCCTTGTCCCGCTCTTGCCGCGGTCCGTAACCGCCGCCGCCGGAGGAAAGGCAGATGATGTGGTCGCCGGGGTTGACGACCACGCCGACTTCCTTCGAGCCTAGCGCCCGCTCGGCCCCATTGGAGACAATCTTGTAGCGGTGCGGCAGGCCGTCATCCCCCCCGAACAGCCCGAAGGGCGACACGACTATGCCATCGCCCGCCGTGTTCAGCAGGGCCGCGCCTTCACCCTCGTACACCAGGTCGCATACCGCTCCCAGGCCGCCGCGCCACGCGCCGGCGCCTCCGGAATCGGGCCGCAGCTCGTGGCGCCGGACGAAGAACGGGAAACGCTCCTCCGTTACCTCGATGCTGGGCGAGCGAATGCCGCCGGCCACGTTAATCTCGCCAACGTTGGACCACCCGTCGTATCCCTCAGCGGCTCCGCCGCCGCCCCGGGCCAGGAAGAAGTGCCAGATGAACTGCCGCCCCGTCCGCGGATCCTTCCCGGTGATGGCGTACCGCAGCCGTCGTGAGAAACCGGCGGACACCGCGCCGGGGATAGCCGGCGCCAGCGCCTTGAACACCGCCTCCACCACCTCCTCGGCGCAGTGATTGGTACTCATGCACACCGGCGCCGGCGGGTTGGCGTTGACCACCAGACCCCGCGGCGCGATGATCTGCACCGGCCGCATGGAACCCTCGTTGCGCGACACGTCCATGGGCGCCAGGTACATGATGGCCGCGTGGGCCAGAGAGCGGGTGTTGGCGTAGGCGCTGTTGATGAACCCCTCGACCTGCCGGCTGGACTCGCTGAGGTCTATGGCCATTGCGTCCCCGGCGATGGTGACCTTCGCGCGAATCGGAACCAGCTTGCTGTCAAAACCATCATCGTCCACCAGCGACTCCCCGTGATACACGCCGTCGGGCCACTCGGCAATGAATCGACGCACCTGCCGCTCAGTGGCGTTCAGTATTTCGGCCACCACTGCCATCAGGCGGCCCGGCCCGTACTCGGCTAGCAGGTCCTCTATCCGCCGTCCCGCCAGCATCACCGAACCAATCTGCGCGTTGAGATCCCCCAGGAAGTTCTCTGACTGCCGCACGTTAGCCGAAAGCATCTGCAACAGGTCATTGCGGGGCGCCCCCCGGTCGTACAGCTTCAACGGCGGAATGCGGAGACCCTCCTGAAATATCTCGTTGGCGCCGGGGTTGTAGCCGCCGTGAGTTCCCCCGCCCACGTCGCTGTGATGGGCCCGGTTCACCCCATAAAACAACAACCGACCATCGTGAAAAACCGGCCGGATAATGGTGATGTCGGGCAGGTGGCTGCCGCCGAAGTAGGGGTCGTTCAGGATGAACAGGTCGCCGTCGTGGATGTCGTCGCCGAAGTAATCCCGGACGGCGGCGCCGGCCACCGGCAGGGCGCTGATGTGTACCGGAATGCCCTCGCCCTGGGCCACCAGTTGACAATCACCATCCAGGATGGCCGTGGAAAAGTCCCGGCTGGAGTTGAGGATCTGGGACATGGCCGTGCGCAGCATCGCCTCGGTCATCTCCTGGGCGATTGACTCCAGTCGATGCTCCACCACGGCCAGGGTGATGGGGTCGTCCGCTCCGGCGGAATCGTCCCCGGTCGTCCGCGTAGTTTGTTGAGTCACGCGCAGCTCGACGCCGCCCATGGCATCGACGGTGGCGGTGTCGTCGGGCCACACGAGAATGGTGGTGAAGTCCGTTTCGAGGATAGCTGGCCCGCCGATTTCCGCGCCGGCGGGGAGGGAGTCGGCCGCATAGATTGGAGCGTCCTGCCACTCGCCCAGATAGACGCGGCGGTTGGCCATGGGGTGGGCCGTGGTTCCCTCGGCAGAGCGGTCGAGCGGGGCGACCCGGGCGAGTTTGCCGGTGGCGGTCACCCGAAGTGTGACCAGCCGCACCTCCTGATCCTGCTGGTTGTAGGAGTACAGCTCCTCGTATCGGCGGTGGAAATTGGCCGTCAATCGGGCGACGAATTCAGAGTCCGGCCCCGTTGGATCGGGAAGAGGCACGGTGACCTCGTAAATCTGGTCCAGGTAGCGCATGTCGGCGGAGCAGGTGATCTCCACCACGTCGGGGGACACCCCTTGATCGAGCAGCTTGTCCCGTCCTTGGGCGGCCAGTTCCTCCAGGACGGCCCGGAGCTCCTTCAGGTTCAGGCGGTCCAGGCTTACCGGATACGAGCGGAAGAAATCGTACTTGATGTCGGTGTTCAACATCCCGTAGGCCGACAGCACCGGCGCAGTGGCGGGTATGTACACCCTTTCGACCTGTAGCTGTCGGGCGACCTCCGCAGCGTGGAGGCCCGACGCGCCGCCGAATCCCATCATGGTGAATTCCCGCGGATCCACGCCGCGCTGCACGGACATCAGCCTGATGCCCTCCGCGATGGTGGTGCAGACCACCTTGTACGCGCCGAAGGCAGCCTCAACGTTGGAAAGGTTGAGCGGCGTGCCCACCTTCTCGGCCAGGGACTGCTCGGCCGCCGCCGGGTCCAGGCTGGCTCTCCCGCCCAGGAAATTGGACGCGTCCAGGTAGCCCAACACCAGGCTGGCGTCGGTAACGGTGGGATTGACTCCGCCCTTGCCGTAGCAGGCCGGGCCGGGTTCCGCGCCGGCGCTGTCCGGGCCAACGTGGAGAATGCCTCCTTCGTCCACCCGGGCGATGCTCCCGCCGCCGGCGCCCAGGGTGTGAATGTCGATCATGGGGGCGGCGATCTTCCACCCCGCCTCGAACTTCTCGTTGGCGATGTGGGGAACTCCATTCTCGATCAGCGAGATGTCGGTGCTGGTGCCGCCCATGTCGAACGCAATGATTTTCGCCTCGTCCCGCAATTGACCGATGTACGCGGCGGCGCTGACCCCTCCCGCCGGCCCGGAAAGGATCGCCCGAACCGCCATGCGGCCGGAGTCCTCTATGGGCGCGACCCCGCCGTTGGACTGCATGATCAGCACGTCCCGCAGTTGCGGGTATGCCGCGAACCGCTCGGCCAGATGAGCAAGATAACGGTTGAAAACCGGACCCACGTAGGAGTTGATCACCGTCGTGCTTAAGCGGTCGAACTCCTTGATCTGAGGAATCACCTCGTGGGAAAGGGATGTGTACACCTCGGGAAACCGGCGGCGTATCTTTTCCCCAGCCTCTTGTTCGTGGGAGGGGTTCAGATATGAGAACAGGAAACATACTGCCAACGCTTCGGCGCCCTCTTGGATCAGGTATTCCAGGTTCTCCACCAGAGCCGCCTCGTCCAACGCCCGCTCTACCAAACCATTGGCGCGAATTCGCTCCGGGACGCCCACCCGCAGATAACGGGCCGCCAGCGGCTCCGCCGGGGTCATGCGCAGGTTGTAACGGTCCTCCTTCAGTCCCTCCCGCATTTCCAGCAGGTCGCGGAAGCCGTCGGTGGTGATGAGGCCGACCCTTGCCCCTTTCCTTTCCACCAGAGTGTTGGTCGCCACTGTTGACCCATGGATCACCATATCGGTATCGCCAAGCAACTGCTCCAGCGCAAGCCCGTACTCGGCGGCAGCTTCCCGCAACCCGGTGATGACGCCCACGGAAGGATCGTCAGGAGTTGAATGGGTCTTGAAAAAACGTGGTTGACCCTTCTCGTCGGCCACTACGAAGTCGGTAAAAGTGCCGCCAACGTCTATCCCGATCTTGTACACCTGGAGCCTCCTGGATTCTGTTGACGTTTTGAATTTTATTCGTCATTCCGGCTATCCTGCGGGTCGGACCGGTTAGCATTGCTGCTGTCGGAGTTGTGCTCTGAGGTGGGCAACTTTGGCCTCGGCGGCCTCGGCGCGAGCCTCGGCGGCCTCGGCGCGAGCCTCGGCGGCGGTGCGCTTGTCTATCGTCAGGCCCGTTGCCGGGTCCAGCGCGTCGAACTCCTCGCCATTCCAGTAGAACGCCACGTCCAGCAATTCGCTGTGTCCCCGTACCGAACCGTCGTCGCCATACTGCAACTCATACTCCTCATACCGGCCCGCCACCAATCGATCCCCCGCAATCGGCTTGCCGTATAGCCGGCCCCCCGTGGGGTCAAACCGCCAGTACTCCTGTACTCCCAACTGCTGATACAGTTCCCGCTTCCAGCCCAAATCGTTCGCCGCCGTGCTCGGCGACGCCACTTCCATCACGAAGTCCGGCGCCTTGCCGATTTCCCAAATCCAGAAGTTCGGCAGGTTCTCGTAGATGCCCGCCACATCCACGTCAAAAGCGATGAACAAGTCCGGGGCCACCCGCCGGTTGCCGTCGGTTATGTCGTAGGAGACAAAGGCGCCGCCATTCACGAACACGTCAAGGCGATCCTGATAACGCTCGTAGAGCAACCCGGATATTCGGAACACGGTCGGCCACTGCTCCATGTTGTCCTCAATTCGCTCCGGTTCTTCGTAGAAGATGTCCGGCAGAGTTCGTACCTTCCAGGCATTGGTGATGATTCTGGTGGCGGCCATTTAGCGTCTCCGGCAATGGTTGACAGGGCAGATAACTTGATTATAAGCGGGCTTTCCGGCGCTCACAAAGGCCGTTTGTCATCCGGTGTTCCTGGCGCCGTCCGCCTTATGGCAGGTACTTGTCTTCCATCTCCCGTATGCGTTCCGCGCCGAGAATCCCGCCGTTGCTGGCTACTCCCCACCGGCTCTGGGCGGCCCTGGCCAGGAAATCGTCGATGGCATGAGTGCCGCGTTCCTGGAACTCGTTCAGGAAATCCCAGGACGCCTGGAGGCCCGCCATTGTGGTCAGTGCGGGATACCAGGCCGCGGCGGCCCCAGCCTCCTGCAACTCTTCCAGTGTGGGGTGAGTCTGGCTGCCGTGAGTGAAAAGCGGTAGCACCGGGCCCGGGATGCGTCGGATGGCTTCCTTGTTGTCCTCCCAGGACGCCACCGCGGGGCAAACCACGTCCACGTTGGCTTGGCTCTTGTAAGCCAGACATCGTTCCATCACTTCTTCAAAAGTCGCGCCGGGTACGCCGGCGTAGTCGCATCGGGCCACGATCACGAAGTCCGGGTCCAGCTCCATCTTGGCGTCCATGGCCGCCCTGAGCTTCCCCACCATCTCTTCGATAGACACGCACCGGCGGCGCGGGCCGCTCTTGGGTGGGTAGGTTTGGTCCTCCAAATGCGTGCCGGCGATGCCGGCCCGGATGTACTCCCGCACCGTTTCATAAACCTGTATCGCATCCCCGTAGCCGGTATCCATATCGACAAACGCCGGAATGTTTATCGTGTTGACGATCCGCCGGGCATTGTCCACCATGTCGCGCATACTCGTGCCGCCTTCGGTCAAACCCATGAGTTGCGCCGACGTGTTGCCCCCCGACATGTAAAACGCTTCGTACCCCAGCGCCTCCGCCATCTTCGCCCCAATGGCGTTCATCCCCCCGGCCAGCACGAATATCTCGGGACGCTCGAACAGCTCCTTCAGCCTCGTGGTCATACGTTTTTGTTCTGTCATCACCCTTCCCCCTTTACTTTGTTAAGCGGTATTTCCGTTAGGCTTGTGATGAACGGTCACAAGTCTGTCCAGGCCGTGAGCGGGCCAATTCCCAAAACCTCCGCAGGTGTCGAGACCGGAGCCAGGCGCCGGTCCCCCATGCAAGCGTACAGTGCCGCCTCCGCGCGCCGCGGAAAACCCAAATCGAGGAACACCTCCGCTGGGTCTGCATCTCCAGCGTCCAAGAGTAGATCGAAAGCCTATCTTACTCCCATACCGGCTTTCCGAAATGCCAACTCCCAAGGACTTGGCCAGTTACGGCATCCACAATGACGTAGGCATTACTCTGTCCAGGTGTGCATTTACTCTGGCCTTGGGGAGTATCTTTGTCGGGGCGCTCTGCCTGTGGATCAACCGCGCCTAATGGAAAGCTACCAAGTCCACAACGAGCCGGCGGCCCCCAACCTTTCAGGATAACCAGCCACACTGGCGTTTCATTTGCCGCCGGCCCCATCGAATGTTCCTTAGCATTGTAAATCGCTGGAATTGCGTTGGCAGGGTATTTATCCTCATACTCTTTCCGATACGGTCCCCAAGTACGCTCTACGACCAAGTCTGTGGCCTTCGCCTCAGACATTGCGTTTTCGGGGAGGCCCGGGCTTGGAGTAAGGCCGGCGACGCCCATGTGCTCGAAGGGATGCTCCGGTAAGGGATGAGTCTGCTGGGAGATTGTTCCAGCGGAGCTTGCCTGTGTCGCTGAGGCTCTCTCCAGCCAAAGAACCCCAGTTCCTGATGCTATTAACAGAGCAGCTACAATGCCGACCCATGCTAATCTGCTGAAGGACTTACGTCGCATCTTATCCTACTTTTGGACCAATCTCTTAACTGGTGCAGCGAGGGTCCCGATATTGGATAAACGTGTTTGGAGAACCAAACCTACGCACCGCCGCTACGCTGGTATGAGGATTCGTAACGAGAAAGTTGACCGAAAAATAGGACCCGGAACCGGTACGGACTTGAGGTGAAATTGCCTGGACAACAGCATTAACGGCACCCGGGTAGTGGTCACCCAATCTAGTCGTTGTGCTATTACCGTGATTGTGAATCTCTCCGGCAATCGAAGACCAGTTCAATTACCCGCGGGTCAGCGTAGGACGTTTCGTCCATGACATGGCGCCACTGGCGCCACGTGGCGCCCAGCGTCAGCAGCGCCAACTTTTCCTCGGCCCGGGCCGCCTCAAAGGCGTCCCCGCCCCAATTCCGCCAGGGGATGGCGCCCGTGCCCTGAAGCTGGCTCATACCGGAGACTCCTGACGCTACCAGGATTTGATCACCGGCAGCACTTCTTCGGCAAAAAGCCTCAGACTGCGCTCAGCAACATCGTAAGGGATGCCTCCGAACCGGAAAGCTACGTTCCACTCGAAATCGCCCAGCAGCCTTCGCCGCTCCTCAATCCCCCGCAGGATCTTCTCCGGCGTGCCCCAGCTGGCCGCCTTCATGAAACCTTCGATGGCCCCGTCCAGGCCCGCAGAACGCGCGATTTCCGCTTTCTGTTGGTAGGCGTCGTAGCCCTTCACTGTCCTGAAGTGATCCCCCAGAAATTCATAGTGATAGAAATTGCTCTCGACGAACTTGCCCTGATACTGGCGGGCCTCCCCCTCGGTTTGTTCGAGATCTGTGCCGCACACCACAAACTCGGTGAGCATCAGGCTGGGCGGCTCGGCGCCGTGAAACTCCCGGTGCAACGCGCGCCCCAGCTCAATGCCCTCCATCCGCATCTCCCACGGTCGATCAGCGAACATGACGATGTGCGCGCCCAGTTTGGCCGCCGACCGCACCGATTCCTCGCTGGCGGCAACCGCGTATATGCGCCCGTCGAAGGAATGCTGGGGACGGGGCCGTATCTCAGTCCGAGGTTGTTTGTAATACTTGCCGTCACCCTCGATAACGCCCGTATTCAGCGCTCGAACGATCATCGGAGCCGCCTCGTCGAAGCGCTCCCGCGATTCGTCCATGCTCACGCCGAAAGTTTCAAATTCCCGGCGCGCCAGACCCCGTCCGAACCCCAGCCGGAGTCGCCCGCCGCTCAACATATCGAGCACCGCCGCGTTCTCCGCCACCCGCAGGGGATTATGCCAGGGCAGAATGACCGCCGCCGTCCCAACGTCGATGTTGGGATGCTTGGCCGCCAGGTGGGTCATCAACTGGATATTGTCCGGTACGAAGGAGTAATCATTGAAGTGGTGTTCCGCCGACCAGAGGCTATCGAAGCCCGCGTCCGCGGCGATTTCGGCCAGCCTCAGTTCCTCCTCCCACATCTGGGCGTCCGACCCATCTTCCCAGCCGTAGCTTGAGAAGACCATCATCAATCCAACATCCATTCGATTACTCCTTTCGATTACTCCTTCCGGTACTTCGCGATGCCCTTGCGCCGGCGGCCGGTGCCGTCAAAACGCGGGCTTGGCAGCGTAGGGCGTCAATTGCAGTTCGTGTGTCCAGCAGGACTTGTCCTGGGTGTGCAGATAGTAGAACGCTTCCGCTATCTTCACCGGATTGATGATCAGTTCCGGGTGTTGCTGGGCCCGCGGCGTCGCGCGTGTGCCCGGCGAATCAATCGTCCCGTCGATAATCACGTTGGCAACGTGGATGCCATACTCCGAATATTCCTCAGTCAACACCTGCGCCAACGTCCGCATCATCACCCGCGGATAATACAGCGACTGCCCGGTGTACCGTTTCCGGCCCCGCAGCGAGGACGGGTTGTTGGAAATCAGGATGGTGCCTTCTCCCCGTTCCCGCATCGCCGGAAGCACTTCCTTTGCCACCAGGAACGGTCCGCTGCTGGAAATGTGCTGGGCCGTCTCAAACACTTCGATGGGAGTATGTTCCAGCAGTTCCATTTCCGGCGGAAGGTCGCGCCCGTCGATGTAACCCGCGTTATAGACCAGCACGTCCGGGTCGCCGGCCTCTTCGCGAATCTGGGCGAAAGCGTCGGTGATGGATTGCGGGATTGAGAGGTCAAGTTCCACGATTATGCTGTCGCCGCCCTGCTCATTTATCGCCGCCTGTAGCGGAGCGGCGTTGGCCGCGTTCCGGGTGGTCAGCGCCGTCAAAAATCCCTCCTGGGCAAATTTCTGGGAGACCGCTCCGCCCACGCCCCACCGTACCCCCACCGGCAGGTGGCTGTCGTCGATGTCTCCACCGTGTACCAGATGCGTGTTGCGCCCGTCTGCCTGCCACTTGGATGTCGCCCCGATCACCACGGCGACCGGTTTTCCCCTTGCGTTCATGTCAGTTTCCTCTGGTTGAGATGTAAGTAGATCTTGCGATGAGGCTAATGTACTACAAACCCGCTCCCGGTGGTATCGGCGTTGGATGGATGCTTGGTCGCACCCGCCATACGTCAAATCCCCAGCAGCGCTTCCAGATTCTTCCAGGCGATCTTTTCCTTCTCCTCGGTGGAAAGACTCGGCAACCCCTCAAGCCATCCGCCGGGTGAAGGATCCCAACCCACAAACGGCCAGTCGCTGCCCATGACGACCCGATCCGCGCCCACGGTGTCGATAAGGAAACGCAGGCCGGCTTCACTGCTGGTCAGGAAGTCGTAGTAAATCCGGCTCTGATAGGCGCTGGGCGGCTTGCGGATATTGACCCGGGCTTCCGAGCGCACTTGCCAGCCGTGGTCCACCCGCCCCATGGCGAAACAGGCGCCGCCTCCGCCGTGGGCGACGCACACCTTCAGGTTGGGACATTCTTCCAGGATGCCCCCGCAAATCAGCGTCGCCACCACCAGCGCGTCCTCCATCACCACGCCCACACTGTTGGGCAGGCCGTAGCGCAGCGTTCGCTCCACCGCCACAATGTTGTCCTGCGGCTGCGGATGGAAGAACAGCAAGGCCCCCAGCGACTCGGCTGCCTTGAACAGCGGCCGGAATTGCGGTTCGTCCCAGTTCCGGCCGTTGACCGCCATATCCAGCTCCGCGCCTTTGAGTCCCAGGACTTTCACCGCCCGTTCCAGTTCGTCGATAGCGGCGTCAACGTCCTGTACCGGCAGCGTGGCCAGTCCCGCAAATCGGTCGGGCCACTTGTTGGTCATGCCGGCGATTTCGTCGTTCACCTCTCGCGACGCCGGTATCGCCTCGGTAGTTTCCCAATGGTAAGGGAACAGGGGAGTGTGGATGGATACAACCTGAACGTCGGTGCCCTCGGCGTCCATGTCCGCCAGCCGTTCCTCCGGCGTGTACCGAATCTTTGGCGAGTTGATCAAGATCCGCTTGCCGTGGCCGACGATGAACTCCGCGTCGCCTTGAACATCGTGCTCCATGCCATGCCAATCCCGGCCGTTGTCGAGGGCTTGCCACAGGATTTGCGGAGCCAAATGGGCATGAACGTCAATATGTCTCAAGAATAAACCTCCCCAACGCTGGTCTGGCCGCCGCCGCCGTTAGATGCCTAAAAGCGTCTCCAAATTTTTCCACAGAATGGCGTCTTTCTCCTCCTGCGTTAGGCTCTCCATGCTCAAAATCCAGGACACCGGCCAGTCCTGCGCCATGTCGTAAGGCCAGTCGCTCCCGAACACCACCCGGTCGATTCCCACCGAGTCAATCAGAAACCGCAGCGCCTGTTCGGTGTACACGATGCAGTCGTAGTAAAAACGGTTCAAGTACGCGCTGGGCGGATGCGCCGCCAACCTTTCCTGCGGGGGAATCCTCTGCCAACCCCGGTCCATGCGCCCGGCGCCGTAGCAGGCGAAACCGCCGCCGTGGGACAGGCAGACCCGGAGCTCCGGGCAGGCATCCATCACGCCGCCCATCACCAGCGATGCGAACGTCAATGTCCGGTCGGCCAGGTTCCCCACCGAATTGGGCAGGTGGTAACGCTTGATGCGTTGGTCCACGATGGTATCGCCGCCCTGGTGGAACATGATCACCGCGCCCAACTGCTCCGCGGCTTTCCAGAAAGGCCTGAACTCCGCCTCATCCGGCAGCTTGCCGTTTATCTTGTCGTCAATTACCGCCCCTTTGAAACCCAACTGGACCATCACTCGCTCCAGCTCCGCTACGGCGGCCGGCACGTCTTGCATGGGCAAAGTTGCCAGACCTTGGAACCGGTCGGGCCACGACTGCATCATTTGGCTGATTTCGTCGTTGGACTCCCGGGAGGTGGCCGTGGCCCGCTCCGTGTCCATTTCGTAGTTGTAAAACCCGGAGTAGGGCGAAACCACGTGCACGTCAACCCCCAGGGAGTCCATATCGGACAGGCGTTGTTCCGGCGTCCAACTGGATTTGGGAGGCAGCTGTCCTCGGCGATCCCCGGCAACCAATATCTCGCGTCCCCGCGCGTCCCGCTCCCTTTTCAGGCCATGCCAATCGCCGTTTTCTGCCGTGGCGCGCCAAAAACCTTGCGGCGTCAGGTGAGCGTGGAAATCAATGCTGCGCATAAATTGCTCCTGCCGATTGTGCCGGGGACGCCGTCCCCCGGATCCTACACATTCTGCCTGGGGTGTTTGGCCAGGAAATCGTCCGCGATCTCCTCGAAAGTCACAAATCGCGCGCCATCGTGGGACCGGATATATTCCGTGATACGCTCCAGCATCAGCAACACCTGGGGACGGCCGCTGACGTCCGGGTGGATGGTCATGGGAAAGACCGCCTCGTCGTACTCCCGGTACACCCAGTCAAACTGGTCCCGCCACATGGATTCAATATCGCGAGGATTGACGAACCCGTGACTGTTGGGCGATTTCTTGATGAACATCATCGGCGGCAAATCGTCCAGATACCAGTTGGCCGGGATCTCCACCAGGTCCGTTTCCTCGCCCCGCTCCAGAGCGTGCATCCAGTAGTCCGCCGGCATGGCGTAATCGATCTTGGTCCACCGGTCGCCGACGCGCACGTAATAGCACTCAAAATCCTTGTGCATCAGGCTGTGGTCGTACTTGATGCCGTGTTTCAGCAGCAGTTCGTTGGTCACGTGACTGAACTCCCACCACGGCGCGACGTAACCCCGGGGACGCTGCCCGGACAACTCTGTGATCAGGTCGATGCAACGCAATAACACGGCCTCTTCCTGCTCCGGCGACATTGCGATAGGGTTCTCGTGAGAATACCCGTGCATGCCCACTTCGTGACCCTGCTCCACGATCATCCGGCACTCATCAGGGAAAGTCTCAATGGAATGGCCGGGAATGAACCAACTGGTCTTGACGTCCAGCCCCTCGAACAGTTTCAAAAGCCTTGGCGTGCCCACTTCGCCCGCAAACAATCCACGGGATATATCGTCGGGAGAGTCCTCGCCGCCGTAGGATCCGAGCCAGCCGCCCACGGCGTCCAGATCGACTCCGAAAGCGCACAAGATCTGTTTATCGGCCATCTAATCATCTCCTCACTGGGGCCCAACGGTCTGCATGGCGGTCTCAGTCCCCGGTAACAATTGCGCATATAGTACCGCACAACCGTCATTCCCGCCTCACCGCCGTCATTCCCGCGAAAGCGGGAATCCAGTGACCGAAGTCGTTAATCATCTTTCCATTTCCTGCCGCACGCGTACCCACTTTGTCATTGCGACCCCGTACTTGATACGGGGGTGGTAATCTCGTGCCGGAAGCTGGGCTAGTATCGTCAAGACGAGCCAACCTCCAGCGGGATTGCCGCGTCACTGCTCCTCGCAATGACTCTGAAAAGGCCCTGATGATGACACCCCGCCCCTTGCGCAACCGCACATCCGTTCCCTGCACTATACCCCACGCGTAAGGTAGCAAGCCCAAGGCCACGGCCCAGCTGCCCAAATCACAGCTGAATATCGGGTTCACCGGGGTTCAGGCAACACGGCCAACCGTCGCAACCGTACATGGCGGCACGTCGGATCTTCTGCACCGCTGGCTATCGCAAAGGCCGGTTCATTCCCCGGTACCGCATAGACCAGTACGGCGGGTGTCACCACCGCTGCGCGAGGGTCGCCCTCACGCTCTCCCCGCCTGCCCCGTGCCTGACACGGGGTGATTCCCGCGCAAGCGGGAATCCAGGACCACGACTTTCGTCATTCCGCCAGGCTTTGCTGAAAAACCTGGTCCCAGGCCAGCGCCCACGGCGGCCGGAGGTAACCCAATGCCCGCACGTCGTCGTACCACACGGACAGGGGCGAATAGCGAGTGTACGCGCTGCCGCCGGTGAGTTTGCACAATCGGCCGAGACAGTCTTCGGAGAGCCGTGCCACGCTTTCCTTCGCCAACAGTAGCTCGCGCCGGCCCGTGTTGGTTTCCAGGCAGCGCAGCGCCCCTTCCCAGGCCTGCCCGATGAGCCAGGCTTCCTGCTCGGCGTGGGCCCATTCCACTTGCTGGTAGGCCCGCAGGCCCGGGTCCGACGCCATGCCGTTCTTGATACGCGGGCGCACATAGTCCATTGCCGCGTCAACCACGCCAACCACCACCGACGTGAACGCCGCTGCGCCCAGCCCGCCGTTGGCTCCCATCAGCTCCGCTTGGTGGTTCGGCCAGGCCACGCGGGTGGCCGGAAAGTTGGAAAACTCAAAAGCATGGCTGTTGGTGGACTTCATGCCGTGGCCGCGCCACTCGGCAGTCAGTTTCAATCCGGTAGAGCCGTCCCACGGATGATCGCGAACTTCCATGAAGAACAGGTCCGGCGCGGCTTCCCCGGCGGCCAGCGCCCGGGTGGTCATAAAGGAAGTGAGGCCGGAACCGCTGCCGAAATGCTTCTGTCCCGATATCCGATAGCCGAAATCGCTCACGCCGTCCGGTTCGCAGACGCTGGCGGTCCGGGCGGTGTCGCCTCCTGAGCCCGGCTCACTGACAATAGTGCCCCACCAGCAGCCGCTGTGCACACTGTCGAACACTTCCTTCCGCTGCTTTATCCAGCCGGCCGTGAACGGCTCCGGAACGGTGGGCAGCCGCCAGGACGATAGAACCAGGTGGTGCATCGCGCTGGCCAGGGTGATCGACGGGTCGCCGGTAGCCAGCGTCCGTAGCATGGAGCAGATGGGCCGCGCCGACTGCTCAATACTCTCCCAGGTGCCGCCCAGGTCCGTGGGCGTCGCCATCAGCGGCACGCCGATTTGCGCCAGCCGCGAATAGTCCGCCGGGTCGGCCTTGGTGCGCTGCTGCCGGTCGGCCCGCTCCTCCGCCCACTCGGCCGCCACCACCGGGGCCTGCTCCAGGATGGATGCAATGCTCGTCATGCTTCTAGTCTCCATTGCCGGACAACTGGCCGTGGCCGGCGAATCTGAGCCGCTTCGCCTCGAACCCGAAGCCGGGCCGAACATCCTCACCGGACAGTATTTCCGGGTTGTTCAGAATTTCAACGGGTTGCCCTGGACGAAAAATGTCCAGCGCCAACCGGTTCAGCCGCAACGGGGCCGCCAGCGGCAAACCCGGTGGTGTAGCCGCGTCACCCGATTCTGGGCCGGCAACCGGCATCGGCTGTGGTTTGGCGGTTGCCATGCTGGCCCCCGGCAATGCCTCGCGAGCCTTCATCGCCTAGACCGGGTAACGGTCGAACACCAGCCGGCCGACCTCGAAAACGAAGCCGGACAGCACGTCCTCGCCGGATAGCGTCTGGGGGTTCTCCAAAACCTCAACTCCCTGACCGGCCCGGTAGATGTACGCGCGCCGCGCATAAGGGTCGATGTACCAGCCCAGCTTCACGCCGCCGTCCATCCATTCTTGCATCTTGGCCAGCCCGTCGCGCCGGCTGTCCGACCAGGGGCGAACCTCGACTACGAAGTCGGGCGCGCCGTCGATTGTGCCGCGTCTTTCCCCGTCGGTAAGGCTGTCGTAACGCTCCTGGTTGATCCAGGAGGCATCAGGCATATATCTGGCCCCGCTGGGCAGGTGGAACATGACCGTCTGCGGGAAGGTTTCTCCGGGGTTCTCCAAACCCCATCCCAAGAGGCCGTAGTTGATTCCCTGCTCACCCCTGCTGCTGTCGGGACTGGTTGGCGGCATTACGATCAATGCTCCTTCCGCCGAGTATTCAAATTCGTAGGGTTCGTTGTCTCGGGATAGCAGACATAGCCGCTCGGCAAAGTCGGGCGCGCCGGCGTCAATCCCCAACGCCGACAAGTTCAGCCGCAACGGGGCCGCCAACGGCATCGCTGCCGCGGCGCCGTCATCCGCAGTGGCAGTGGTCGGGGCAGAATGCTTCGCGGTAGTCGTCATGGCTACGCCACCGTTATGTCGTACCCCACGATGGCGCTGAAGTTCTTTCGCATATTGTTGTAACGCGGTTCGTGAGACTGGACTTGCCCCACGCTGTCCGTGGCCCGGGACATCACGTTGTACTGGCCGGGTGTGGCCTCCCACACCCACGACCAGCGACGCCACATCCAGCGCTCCGACGGTTCTTCCAGTCGGGCCGGCTGCCAACTTTTGCCGCCGTCCACGCTTACGTCCACCTGGGTAATCGCCCCGCTGCCGCTCCAGGCGTACCCCCGCACCGCGTGCTTGCCGGCGGGCAGCGTCGTCGTGTCGTCGTTGGGTTGCGACACCAGCGACTTGACGCCTATTGTGGTGATGAGTTCCTTGTTCGGGTCGTCGGGAGAATTCCCGTAGTAGTAAAAGTTATAGTGGTACCAGCAATCCGGCTCGTGGTCCAATGCTTCCAGGCGTCGCAGCCACTTGACCGACCAGTTGCCCGACCAGCCCGGCGCCAGCAAGCGGATGGGCGCGCCGTGCAAGTGCTCCAGCACCTGCCCGTTCTGAGCGTAGGCCAGGATGGTATCGGGATGCAGGGCTTTCTGCAAAGGCAGGCCCTTGTCGTAGAAGAAGGGGGCCGTGCCCTCGTCGGCGGTGGCCGGCACTCCTTCGTCCCAGCCCTCGGCCCGGACGTGGGTAGCCCGCCCGGTCAAGCCGGCTTCGTTGAGAATGGCCGCCAGCGGCACGCCTGTCCACTCGCTGCCCGAGAGAATCATGCGCTCCTGGGTACGCGACGGCTTTGGCCCCTCGCCCCTGAAATACTCAAAATAGGTGGCGTCGCTGCCGGAACACTCCATAACTGTACGCACCGAGCGGGACGGAAACCGGCGCACGTCGTCATAGGTCAGACGCAGCGGCTTCTTGACCTCGCCGTCAACCGACAGGAACCAGTCCTTTGCCGCCATCGTCTCCGGCACGCCGAAGTGTTGCACGACGTAATGCAGCTCGGTGGGCGTAATCAGACCCTCCAGCTCCATCACGGGAGTGCGAACCCGCTCCGTTTTTCCGTCCGGGCGCTGTAGCGTAACCGGCTCGACCTTCTTGTGCGGCCAGCCGTACCAATTGTCGGAGTTCTCGTCGGCATCCGACGCGTCGGCGCCGTCCATTTGCAGGAAGTCGGGCCGTGCCGCGTCCCCGGCCTGGGTGTCTGACGGGTTTTGCTGAGTGGTCATCGGGTTAGCGCCTCCGCGAATGTCGTCAATCAAGAGTGCGGGCCGGCCTGGCGCCGACGCCGTGCCAGTTTCCCACGCCGGCGGCATGGCGGCAAGACCCGGCAAACCAGCCGTTTGACATGGTGGCGCGAAGCCGCAACAATCGGTTCCGCCTGGGAAGCCAACCAGGCCAGGAGACGCTGATGACGACGTTGCACATCATAGTCGAGATTGCCGAGCAGATTCCCACGGGGCGCACCGAATGGCGCTTGGACTGCGCCCAATGCGGCTGGTACGACATCTATGACGACCGCCGCCGGGCCGAGGACGCCGCCACCCAACACGTCGGCGACGCCCACGCCAGCGAAACCGCCTACAACCGCATCGTCCAGACCCTGCGTATCGAGCCCAACCCGGAGGAAAGCGACCTGGTGGAGATCCCCCGGGATGCCGGCGGCTAGACTTCGCGGGTCTCGTAACGGTCAAAAACCAGCCGCCTGACCGCAAACACAAAACCGGGCAACACGTCCTCACCGGAAAGGGTTTCCGGGTCGTCCAGTATTTCAACCTCCCGCCCAGCCCGGTACACATGGACACGCCGCCGGTAAGGGTCAATATACCAGCCCAGCAGCGCGCCGGCATCCACCCAATCCTGCATCTTCGCCAGACCGGCCCGCCGGCTATCGGAATGCGAATGCAGTTCAATCACGAAATCCGGCGCTCCATTGATGGTTCCTTGCCGCTCCGCCGGCGTCAGGCTGGCGTACCGCTCCTCGTTAATCCAGGACGCATCCGCCATGTATTGAGCGCCACCAGGCAAACGGAACAGCGCAGTTTGAGGAAAGGTGCGACCGGGGTTGTCCAAGCCCCAAAAGAAAAGTGGGGCATTGATGCCCTGCTCGCCGTGGCTCCCTTCGGCTCCGGTAGGAGGCATAACAACCAGTTCTCCCTGGGCTGAGTATTCCAACTTGTACCGGTGGTTGTCATTGGCAAGCCGGAAAAAACGTTCGTTGAAGTCCGGCGCCAGATGGTCAACGCCCAACGCGGCCAGATTCAACCGCAACTGGCCGACCAGCGGGAAGAGCGGAAAGTCCTCGGCATCATCCGTCGCCGGAACAACGGGCGATTTTGGGGCCTGTGTCGTCATAATGCCACCTTCTTTGCAGCGAAGGCTATCATGCGCCCGGAGCGTATTTTTCGCCCAGCGCCGTTTCCCAGCGCAGGTAGTGTTGCATATCGGCGTAGGTGCGATCCGGCCCGCTGAACACCGCGTCGGCGGGGGTGCGCATCACCCCGGTGAGACCCTCTTCCACCGGCAAACCGGCCGCCCGCCACGCCGTCATCCCGCCGGCCAACGCGGCGGCCCTGGCATAGCCCATTTGGAGCAGCGTCGCCGCCGCCAGCAGAGATTGCCGGCCGTCCACGCAAGTCGCCACCACCCTGGCGCCCGGGTCGGAAACGTGTTCGCTCACCTGCCACTCCAGCCAGCCGCGGGGAACCCAGCGGCTGCCCGGAACGTGGCCGCGGGCGAAGTCCTGGCTGGTATCCACGAAGATGACCACATCCGACGGGTCGTTGTGCAGTTCAAGAGCGGTTACCGCAGGCACGGACTTGCGAGCGTTCACGAGAAGCTCCGATTCGGTGTCGCCGCTGATGGAGCCGTCACTGAGGGCGCTCAGGCTGAAGCCGGTTTCCAGAGGCCGCCCGGCGGCAACCCAGGCGGCGGTGCCGCCGTCCAGCGCGTACACTTCCTCATAGCCTAACTGCCGATACCAGGACGCCGTAAGCGCCGCCCGCGCTTTGCCGTCGCAACAGAATACCACCGGCGCGTTCTTCACCACCGCAACGTCGTCGCTACGCTGGACGCATTGGCCTCCGGGGAACCACCGGAACCCTGGAATCCTCCCGCGGTCGTACTCCTCGGAAGTTCGAACGTCGATGAAATAAACGCTTTCGCTAATGCTGCGGCCGGCGAGTTGGTCCAGTCCTTCAATATCCAGAAAACGGACGCCATCCTCGGCAGCGCAACGGTCGGCGTAGGCTTCCGCGGCGGCGAGCCCTTCCGGGCTGACCTGGGGGAGGATGTCCCGGTCGGCGCCGGCCTCCAGATCATAGCCCGCCAATACCCAACCCGAAGTTCCGTTTTTCAGGCCCACCACCTCGCGGGCCAGCCCCATGCGCTGCAAAATCCGGGTTCCGATAATGCTGCGAGTGCGTCCGGCGCAATTGACCACCACGGTAGTCTCCGGGTCCAGGTCGGCGGTAACGTCGGTGATGCGCAGGGCTAACTCCCCTCCGGGAAGGCTGCGTCCGCCGGGAATGCAGAAACGACGGTATTCCTCCGGCGTGCGGGTATCGAGAATAACCATCTTGTCCCCCCGGTCCATGCGGGTTTTTAACTCGATGGCGTCGATTTCCGGCACATGGTGAACCACTTCCACCTTTTCGCCGAAATCCTTGCTGGGAACGTTGACGCCCCATTCGGTGGGATAATCCAGGCTCATCCACCGGTTGACGCCCCCTTCCAGCCATCCCACGTTGGAGAACCCCATCGCCTCCACGGTCTCCACGGCCCGGGCCACCCGGCGGCCATCATCGTCGCACAGCACCAACAGCGTGCGGGGATGGGGCGCCGCCGTCGGCAGGTTGAATTCCAGCATCCGTCGGGGGATGAGGCTGCTGCCCGGTATGTGGCTGGCGTTGTACTCCCCAGGTTCGCGCACATCCACCAGGGCGAACTGGGTACTTCCCTTGAACAGCTCGTCCAGTTGGGCAGACGTGATTGACTCGGCCATGGGAACACCTCCGTACCCGACCGCGCCGGGGCTGACATTCTCCGCCCCGGACGGTTGATTGGTTAGCAGTTATCATACTTTTCGGTCATCATCTGGCGTATGACGCCGGTTTCCAGGTCGTAGCGCACCCGCGGCAGCCCCCGCAGGTCCTGGCCGTACACGTGAATCTCCACGGTAGGGCGGTCGGTGAAGTTGTCCATCTGGTGGATTTCGCCCACTTCGGGGATGAGCAGGCTGATTTCGCCGGGTTTGACCACGGCGGAGCGCTCCCGTTCCAGTTGCGCCCAATCGTCACGCTGGCGGTCGTCAACGCGGCGGAAGCGGGTTTCGGTGAGGGCGTTGTCCATCACGCCAATCATGCCCCAGGTCCGGTGGTCGTGGGGCGCGGCGTGGTCGCCCGGCCCCCACACCACGGCGGTTACCAGCAGGCCGCTGTCGGGGCTGTGGTGCAGCAGCCACGAGCCATGATTGGCCCGTCCCCCCGCGCCGGCGGGTTGCCGGAACCGCTCCGGAATGGCGTCCGGATTGGCGATCAGGCGCGACAGATAATCGGAACCCCGGTCAAAGATTTTCTCGTTGCTGGGCTGGCCGGCCAGCAGTCCTCCCATCTCGTGAACAAAATCGTCCAAAGCATATTTCACGGCTGCCATAGCGGCCCCTCCAGCGTTCGTTTGATGGTGCCAGTGTAATAGTCGATGGCGGGCAGTGGCAAGGAAGTCAATGTTGTTATACTAACCGCCCGTTCCGCGACGCGGCAGCCGCGACATACCAACGACGGAAAGGTTATTAAGGCTATTAGGGGAGGCGATCCTGATGTCCGATCAAATCAGAATATCCATGCGAGTTCCCGGCACGTCCCCAATGCCCGAGCTCTTGAAAATGCTGCGGCAGATCGAAGAACTAGGTTTCGACGGCGCCGGCATCCTCGACAGCCAGATGATATGCCGCGATACCTTCGTGACCATGGGCCTGGCCGCCAGCGCCACCAGTACCCTGCGCCTGTTCCCGGCCGTCACCAACCCCTTCGGACGCATCCCGTCCGTCCTGGCCGGCGCCGCCCAGACCGTGGCCGAGATCGCGCCGGGCCGCACCAAATTCATCATCGGCACCGGCTACACATCGGCCAGCACCATTGGCCGCCGCCCGGCCACCCTGCGCCAGATGCGCCGCTGCATCACCGAGGTCAAGGCCCTGCTGGCCGGCCAGACCGTCGATTACAACGGGATGTCCAACCGTCTGGATTTCGCCGGCAGCGACGGCGGCGCGGGTGTGCCCGTGCTGATGGCAGCGTCCGGGCCGCGCTCCCTGGAGCTGGCCGGCGAGGTGGCCGATGGCGCGTTGGCCCTGGTGGGCTACACGCCCGGCATCGTTGACCAGGCGCTGGAGCATCTGGAAACCGGGGCCAAACGCAGCGGACGCGCGCTGGATGATCTGGACATCGTGTTCGCCGTCCGCACCTGCGTCGCCGGCTCCAACGACGAGGCCCGCCGCTTGGCCCGACCTGTCGCGGTGCATTGGGGCCTGCTCTGGGGTGGCCCCAACTGGCTGCCCTACTCCGACATCGACCTGCCCGACTACGAAATCCCCCAGGCCGTGCGGGAGGTCTATCCCGACCTTGGCCACGCGCCGAACTGGGACGAGGCCATCGAACTTACGCAATTCGTCAGCGACGAGGTGAACACGCAGCTTTGCGACGCCCTGGGCCTCATCGGTACCCCGGAACATTGCACCCAACGCATCCGGGAAATGGCGCAGCGCGGCGTCAACCAGCTGTACCTGATGCCCTGCCTGACCTTCGCGCCGCCGGAGGCCGAAGTCCTGGCCTTCGGCGAGCGGATCATCCCGGCGCTGGCGGCCCAACCATGACAAAAGGGCCGTGACAAAAGGGCCGCCGCATTGCTGCGACGACCCTGATTAACGAACGGACCACGCGGGGAGGGAAGCGCCGTCCATCCTCGATGGGCGTTGGCCTAGAACAATTTCGTCAAGCCGTTGGTCAGCCCTTTGGCTTCGGCGATTTCCCGGTTCAGCCGCTCGCGCTGGGTCATGCCCGGGCCGGTCAGGAAGTTCCAGGCGCGGACGAGGGTGACGGCGACAACCGTGTGCAGCAGCGGCTTGCGGGATGCGTCCCACTCCTTGAGCAGAACGGCGGGAGTTTCCGGGATGCGAGAAACGTCAACGGCGGCGGCCGGCGCAATGGTCGCGGCTGGGGCAGCGGCGTTTTCGGCAACCGCGGCGGTGGTCTCGTTTTCGTGTTTCAGTGCGGTAACCATTTTGTTCCTCCAGCAGGTTGATATTGTTTCCCTGCTTTCATCTATAAATATGATACCCTTCGCCTGATATTCTGTCAATAGATGCTATGGCATAGCCTGTATTCCTGTCCGCAATATTAAAAGGGCGGGTCGCCGACCCGCCCTTTGCGCCATGAGCCGTTCCGGCCGCCGCCGGATTACCCGGCCAGCTTGCCCGGATTCATAATGCCCGCCGGGTCCAGCGACCGCTTGATGCTCAACAGGGCATCACGGTTGACCCCCAACTCCCGCGCCAGCAGGTGGTGCAGCTTGATGCCCACTCCGTGACAGTATTCCATGATCCCGCCCATGTCCTGGGCCAGCGTCAGCACCTCATCCACGCCGGCCGCCAGGTTGGCGCGCGTGTTGGCGTCGTAGCCGTCCCGGCCCTCCACCCGCCGGTCGCCGTCGGGCACGACCAGCATGGAGAAGAACTCGGGCCGGCTCCAGAGGCAGTATTCCACAACCCTGATTTTGCGAGCTTCCAGCAATTCGTCGGCCCGGCGGCGGTACTCCAGCACCCGGTCAGCCGGCAGGCTCATGTGCAGGTAGTCAAAGGTGCGCCCCCATTGCCGTTGCCATTTCTCGGCGCGCGGCCGGCCCAGGGCCGTTTTGCGGTAGTTCAGCGCCGAGTCGTGGCGGTGCCTCCAGTATACCCGGGTCGGCTCCGGCCCCACGTTCCAGCCGCCGGCGGCGTCGCATACGGCCAGCGTGCGCTCCAGGGCGGCGTCCACGCCCTCCCGGTATCCCTCAAACAGCAGGTGCAGCAGGACGCCCTCGCTGTCCTCGGTCAGGTCCAGCAGCGTGGGCCGAATCCCCAACGCCGCCATCTCCAACACGGCGGCGAATCCGTCCTCGAACTCAGCGAACTCCATCGTGGCGAAAGAGGCGGCTTCCGGCTGGCGAAACACCCTGACGGTAGCCTTGGTGATGATTCCGAAGGTGCCCTCAGCGCCGATGAACAGGTGGTTCAGATCGGGGCCGCTGGACTGCTTGGGAACCCCGCGGGTTTCGATAATCCGCCCGTCGGGAAGCGCCACTTCCAGCGCCACTACCTGATCGCCCATGGGCCCGTAGGCGGCCGCCCGGTAGCCGACGCCGTTGGTGGAGATGGCGCCGGCCACGCTGGCGATGGGCACGCTGTAGGGGTCATGCCCCGGCATCAGGCCGTAGGGTTCCAGGGCATCGTACAGGTCCTGCAAAATCACCCCCGCCTCGACCTCGGCGGTCAGCGCGGCGGCGTCTATGCGCAGGATGCGATTGAGCCGTCCCAAGTCCACAATGATCCCGCCGTGCACCGGCAGGATCCCGCCCATGACGCCGGTGCCGCCGCCGTAGGGAATTACCGGGATGCCACGCTGTTGAGCCATCGCAACGATGCGGGAAACCTGGTCAGCGTCAGCCGGCCGCGCTATCACGTCGGCCAGCCGGTCAAAGGCGGCGTCGGCATAGTAGGCGCGGTAGGGGGTCAGGGCATCGGCGGAGTAACGGTCAAGAGCCGCCGCGTCGGTCAGGACGCACTCGGGGCCGACGATTTGGGAAAGCCTGGCGATGACAGCGGGCCAATCCACCGCCGGGGTTGAACGCGGGGCTTCTGACACGGATGCACCATCATCCCATGTTCGGTCGCTGCCACTGGGTCCCTTGCGGCCCATCTTCCAGCGCGACGCCCTGCTCGGCCAGTCCGTCGCGGATTTGGTCGGCCAGGGCAAACTGACGCGCCGCCCGCAGCTCGGAGCGCACTGATACCAGCAGGTCGATGAACGGAGTTGCCGCCAAATCGGCGTCGCTGCCGGCCCGCTCCGCAAAGGTGAGGCCCAGCACGCCCCCTAATTCCCGTAGCGCAGCCTGGCCGTCGTCAATGCTTTGGCCGTCGTCGCGGCCCCGGTTGATGTCGCGGGCCAGGTCGAACAGCGCCGCTATCGCTTGGGGCGTGTTCAAATCGTCATCCATGGCCGCGGCAAAACGGGCGCGATGGGGCGATGCGTCCACCGGCGGCCCGGAGCCGTTGCCCGGCGTCAACGCGTGACGCACCCGGTCCAGGCTGCGCTCCACCGCCGCCGCGCCTTCGTCGCTGTAGGCCAGAGGGCTGCGGTAGTGGCTGCTCAGGAAGTACAACCGCATTGCATCGGGGCTGTAGCGTTCCAGCGCCTCCACAACCGATACCAGGTTGCCCAGGGACTTGCTCATCTTGTCGGAGCCCAGCTGCAGCAGACCGTTGTGCATCCAGTATCGGGAGAAGGGTTTTGCGCCGGTGTAGCACTCGCTCTGGGCGATCTCGTTTTCGTGGTGGGGGAACACCAGGTCCTGCCCGCCGCCGTGAATGTCCAACTGCTCGCCCAGGTATTCCAGCGACATTGCGGTGCATTCGATGTGCCAGCCGGGGCGGCCCGGCCCCCAGGGGCTTTCCCAGGAGGGTTCGCCGGGCTTGGCGCCTTTCCACAGGACAAAGTCCATGGGGTGTTCCTTGTTCTCGTCCACCTGGATGCGAGCGCCGGCGATCATGTTGTCCAGGGAGCGATGGCTCAGCTTGCCGTAGTCATCCTTGCTGGTGACGCGAAAATAGACGTCGCCGGCGGCCGGATAGGCGTGCCCCCGGTCAATCAGGCCGGCGATGGCGTCGATTATGCGGGGTATCTCCCGCGTGGCGCGAGGGTATTCGGACGCCCGCTGGATGTTGAGAGCGTCCATACTGTGGAAGTAGTCGCCGATGAACTCCTCAACCAGTTCCACCTCGGAAACGCCGGCCTCCTGGGCCCGCTGAATTATCTTGTCGTCAACGTCGGTGAAGTTCTGGACGTGCCGTACCTCGTAGCCCTTGTGCTCCAGGTAGCGTCGCAAGGTGTCGAATACAACGTAGCTCAACGCATGCCCCACGTGGGTGGAGGAATACGGCGTCACGCCGCACACATACATCTTGACCTGGTTGCCGTCGGCGGGAACGAATTCCTCGACCCTTCCACTTAAAGTATTGTAGAGCTTCATAGAAACCGAACACCGTACCGTCATTCCGGCGAAAGAACAGCCTGCCCCGTGCTTGACACGGGATCACCACGTACTTGATACGGGGCCGGAATCCAGGGGCGTTTTCTGGATTCCGGCTTTCGCCGGAGTGACATGCTTGCCGTTTAGTTAGTTTTACATCCGGGCTGTAACCTGGTTTCAAGGTCGGCACAGCAGGGCAACGGCGGTCGCCGCGATACCTTCCTCCCGACCGGTGAACCCCAGGTAGTCGGTGGTGGTGGCTTTCACGCTGATCTGCTGATCCTCAACGGAAAGAGCGGCTGCGATGTTGCGCCGCATCGACCCCACGTGGGGCGCCAGCCGGGGCCGCTGCGCCAGCATTGTAGCATCAACGTTGACGATGCACCAACCGGCGGCGGCGATCAACCCGGCGGTGCGCTCCAGCAGCGTCAGGCTGCTGATGCCTTCCAACGTCGGCTCGCCCGGGGGAAAGTGCATCCCGATGTCGCCGGCCCCGGCCCCGCCCAGCAAAGCATCGATAATGGCGTGGCTCAGCGCGTCGCCGTCGCTGTGGCCGGCCAGCCCGGTGGTATGCGCAACCCTCACCCCGCCGAGGATCAGGGCGCGGCCCTCCGCCAGGGCATGCGCATCCGCTCCGGTTCCTACCCGATACTGCACCGAACCTCCCGGTCGCCACGGCAAGAGCCCCGTTCCTAACTTCTCTCGATGTCTCGCAGTATCCGATGGGCGTATTCAAGATCATTCACGGCGCCGCGGTACGCTGCGATTGGCGCATAGGCGATGGCGATGGCGGCGCAAAACATGGCGCCCAACATAATAACTGCCATATTCGCGGTGGCGCTTCTCATTGCGTCCAGTTGGGAGTACAAAGCCTCGGACTGAGCTGCAACCGGCTCCGGAACGGGCCAACCAAAATGGAATGCCGTCACCATCAGCAGCGGCAGCAGGGACGCCATCGCGATGAGCATCCAAACCGTCACCCAGGCGAGGAACATATTGCGTTCCGAGTTCACCTTGGACCGCAGATGTTCCAGGCGAGCGGGAGCCACCGCCATGTCCAGTTGGTCGGCGGCCACGCGCAGGTACCGAGCGTATTCCCTATAGCGCGTCCTATTGACGCTGCTCGCAGCCATGCCTATCCCCTTCGCCTGTAAGTATATCGTCGCTCAACGGGGCCATCGCGCGCATCTCGCCGGGGCCGGGCCCAAGGCAATCCTTGCCATAGTATCCGCGCTCACGATGCCGTTGCAATCCACTTCCGTTGCCGGTTATCGCAATTTCAGTCGGCCTGTCCCAAGATAACCCGTTCCACCATGGCGAGGTCCTCGGGAGTCGTTACCTTCAGGTTGTCGTAGTTCCCCCGGAATACCCGTACCGGATGGCCCATGGCTTCCACCATCGCAGCGTCATCCGTAAAATCGCCCGGCGCGTTTCGGTGCGCCTCCAGCAGCAGCCGGTACTCAAACACCTGTGGCGTTTGCGCGGCCCACAAAACGGCGCGCTCCGGCGTATGGGTAATCAGGCCCTCCGCGCCCACCACCTTGATCGTGTCTTTGACCGGAACGGCTGCAATCGCCGCATTGCACCGGCGTACCGCCTCCAGCCCCCGGGTCAACACGTCGGCGGCGACGCCGGGACGCGCGCCATCGTGGATGGCCACCCATCGCCGTTGACCCAAGGCCAGCAGGCCGGCGTAAACCGAATCTTGCCGCCGAGCCCCGCCGGCGCAAATGGACGTAATCTTGCCGATACCGAACCGGCCCGCCAGCGTCTCCGCTTCCGACACCGCTGCGGCGGCAACCACCAGTACAATAGCCTCCACGGCTTCCGACGCCGCCAGACGGCGCAGCGTGTGGACGATCAGTGGAGCGCCCTGAACTTCGGTGAAAGTCTTGTCAGTTCCGCCCATGCGGGCGCTGCGGCCGGCCGCCACTACCACGACGCCCAAGCGGTCGTCTCCTTCAGCGGCCGTTTGATTAGCGCATCTGACCATCACGCCATGCCTTCCTGCATATTATGTAGGCCCGTGCCAAATTACGGATTACGCTGGCAAAATGTCATTACCACCTGAAACGGAGTGCTATCGCGTACCCACTTTGCCATTGCGCGGAGCGAAGCCCGATTTTTCACAAATCTGGTAATCTCGCCGGCTGAGCGACGCATCCTTCGACAACCGGATCGCCACGCCGCGCTCGCGATGCCATTTTTGCACGGGCCTGCCTAATTTTGCACGGGCCTACCTAATTATGACACGACAGTTGGCGTAGTGTCTCATATCGTTTATGATTTGGACATATCAATATCAGACTGTAACGTAGCGCAACCGTCAAGACGACACACCACGGACCAGAGGTGACAACATGGCTGCATTGGACTTGGCCTACCGCGTACAGACGTACAGTTCCGGAACCCACGGCAGGGCAATCTGCAACGCGCGCGCCCACCATTGGGTCGCCGATGATGGCGGAGGCGACGCGGTGGGCGCCGGCGAACTCTTCCTCTCCGGCATTACGGCCTGCGCCGTCAACATGGTGGAGCGCATCGCCGTCACCGATGACGCTCCGGTGGACTTCATGGAGGTCTCCGCCGAAGCTTACCGGGACCCCGACGCCGTGCCCGGCGACATTTCCCTCTACGCGGACGTGCGGATCCACTTCAAAATCTGGGGCGTGGACGACGACCAGGGCAACCATCTGGTGGACACCTGGAAAAAGCGTTGACCGCTGTACGGTTCGGTCGCCGTGGCGACCCCCAGCACATCGGTAACCGCCGAATTCGTCGCCGAGCCTCACCGGAAGCACGACGGTTAGGCCCGCCCGGGCTTGTTGACGCAGCCCGCCGTTCTTCGGCATTGCAATGGCCCCGGTCGTCCGCCGCCAATGCGACTGGGCGACCGGGGCATGATTGCATGACTGTCGGCAAACCCCGTCCGGGATACCGACCAGGAGGCCCGTCATAGAGTTTCCGTTGGCCATATTCGCGGCCGGCCTTTCCGACGGAAGTGGCGGCCTGCTCAAAGATTTCGCCATCGCCATGGCGATTGCCGCCGGCGGGCTGGCCCTGGCGCGTCTGGTATGGCAGCCGCCGGTCCTTGGCTACCTCATCGCCGGCCTCATCATCGGCCCCTACACGCTGCCCCATCCCCTAATCGACAACCTGGACACCATCGAACTCCTGGCGGAACTGGGGCTGGTGCTCCTCCTGTTCGGCATCGGTCTGGAGTTGGGTTGGAGACGAATCCAGGAAATCGGCCTGCGGGTGCTGGTGATCGGCGTAATTGAGATCAGCGCTCTGACGTTCCTGGGCATGCTTATCGCCAGCCATTGGCTGGGAATAACCGGCCCCAGCAGCCTCTATCTCGGTGGCGCCATGGCCATCAGCAGCTCGGCCATCCTGCTGAAGGGATTGCGTGACGGCGGCAACCTGCGTTCCGGTTGGGGCCAAACCATCGTTGGCATCCTCTTGGTCGAGGACTTCGCGGCGGTGATCCTGCTCACCGTCCTGGCCGGCGTTGCCACCACCGGCTCGGCCAGTCTGGGCGATGTCGGCTGGCTGGCCGCCAAATTGGCGATCTTCTGCATCGCGGCCCTTGCCTTCGGCGCGGTGCTTGCCCCCCGGCTGATGCGCATCCTGTCTCGAATGCAGTCCGATGAAACCCTGCTGGTGGCGTCATTGGGATGCTGCTTCGGACTGGCCCTGGGAGCCGAGTTCCTGGGGTTGTCCGCCGCCGCCGGCGCGTTCCTGATCGGCGTGGTAATCGGCGACACCGACGCCGCCGGCCGCGTAACCCGGCTGGTCAGTCCGGTGCGGGACATGTTCGGCTCCCTGTTCTTCCTCTCCATTGGAATGCTCATCGACTATCGCACCCTGGACGACGTCATCCTGCCGGCCCTGGCGGTGGTGGGAGTATTCATGGGCGGCAAAATCATGGCGAACACCGTCGGCTCGATACTGGCCGGCCGGCGTTCCCGGACTGCGGTGCAGGTGGGCATGACCATGCCGCAAATGGGAGAGTTCTCGCTGGCAATCGGAAGAGTCAGCGCCGCCGATGCCGTCGCCGGCCCCATCATCGGGCCCGTCCTCGCCGTCTCCACCGCCGTAACCTCCCTCCTCGCCCCCCTGACCTCCCGGGCCGCCACCCCAATGTACGACTGGATCGAACGACATTCCCCTCCTGCGGTACTTGCCATCAACCTGGTCATCTATCTGGGAGTGCAGTCTTTCTGGTCCGCGTTCTCATTGCCCGGCTACACCGGTCAGGTGCTGAAGAACCTGGTGCGCCGCATCCTGATTAACGTGTGCATCATCGCCGTGCTGACGGCCATCGGAACCGCCGCCGTATACACCCTGCCCGACCTGCTTACCGAAAAGGATTCGGCCTCCAACGCGCTGCTGGCTCTCATCCTGGCCGGCGCCGCCCTGGGCATAAACATACCCGCGGCCGTGGCCATCTGGCGAGAACTCCGGGCCTTGGCCAATCTCACCGTCCGGGCCCACGTGCGCGACACCGCCGGCGAACCGGCCCGCTTCACCCTCCGCACCCTGATCCGGGACGGCTTGGCCACCGCCCTCCTGCTGTTGGGCGTGCTGTTGCTGGTGCCCCTGATCATCCGCCTCTTTGAGTTGGGGAGCCTTTCCGCTCCGCTTTCCATCTTCCTGCTGGTGGCCTCGGCGGGAGCTTTGGTGTTCGCCGGCTATCATGTGCACCGGGTCCTGGAACCCATATTCCGCCACACCTTCATCGCCCCGCCGGCATCAGCTCGCCCCGAAGCATCCGGCCACGCCGTGGCGGAAACCGTCGACGCCGAGACCCCCACCGACCGGCACCGCGCGGAACCGGCCCGGCCGCCAAGCCCGCCCGCCCGACCTACCACGTCCTCGTCAGCCGACGACGACTCCACCGATGACCTGTGGCGCTTCCTGGAAGATCGGATCGAAGGGTTCAACCCATCGACCAGCCGGTCCGCGGACGACGCCCGTCGCACCGTCCAAAGGGAAGCAGACTAGCCCGGCGCAGTGTACAATGCCTCCAGTTCTCATCAGGCAGGTCATACGATGCGCATTTGCTCTTTTCTGCCCTCCGCCACCGAAATCGTGTACGCCCTGGGGCTGGAGGACCAGCTTTACGGCGTAACCCACGAATGTGACTACCCGGCCCAGGCCCGCGAGAAGCCCTGGGTAGTTCGCAGCGTTTTTGAAGGCACACAGCCCACCAGCGGCGAGATCAGCCGGGTCATATCCGAGCGCTTGGCCCAAGGTCTGGGCATCTACCACATCGACCAGGACATACTGGACGCCGCCAACCCGGACCTCCTGCTGACCCAGGCCATCTGCGAAGTTTGAGCGGTTTCCTCTCGGCAGGTTGCCGAGTCCACCGCGAATATGACCACGCAGCCGGAAGTCCTCTCCCTGGACCCCCAGTATCTGGGAGACGTGCTGGAGGATGTGCGCCGGGTCGGGCGCGCCACCGGAGCCGAAACGATTGCCGAGCAGGTAACCGCCCGTATGCAGGAGCGCATCGACGCCGTGACCCAACGCGCCGAATTCGCTGACGCCCGGCCCAGGGTCCTCCACCTGGAATGGACCGACCCCCTGATGTGCGGTGGTCACTGGGTTCCGGAAATGGTGGAACTGGCCGGCGGCTCCAACTGCTTCGGCGACAAGGAGATGGGATCATTCCCGTTGCAATGGGACGAGGTCCTGGCCAGCCAGCCGGAGGTCATCGTGGTGATGCCCTGCGGATTTGAGGTACCAAGGGGGATGGAGGACATCCCCCTGCTTGCCGCCAAAGAAGGCTGGCAGTCGCTGCCCGCAGTGCAGAACGACCGCGTCTTCGTCATCGACGCCAGCAACTACACCAGCCGGTCGGGGCCGCGACTGGTCACCGGCCTGGAGATACTGGGCGAGATGATCCACCCCGAACTTTTCTCGGGCCTGATTCCCGAGGCTGGGGCCCGGCGCGTCTACACCGCAAGCCGGACGACTGCGGCGTGACCACTGCGACCCAGCCTCCCGCGTACCCACTTCCCGCAAACCGAGATTACTGCGTATTGCCGGACGGCATTCTCGCAATGACCGGCGCGCAAAGTGGATACGTAAGGCGGCCCAGCCCATGGCAAATTTATACGGGGCGCGGAAATCGCGCCCCGTACCCGTAAATCCTGAACCAGGCCACCGCCCCTTAATTCAGCCGCGGCCCCTTGAACGGGGTGTTTTGCTCTACCTGCTCGGCGACGATGCGGTTGGCTTGCCGCATCAGGGTCAGCAGCTTCTCCAGCTGGCCGCCGGCAGTCGGTGTTTCCAGCAGCGACTGGCGCACGTCGGGAGGGAGGGGCAGGCTTACCGCCAGGGTCGCGCAGGCGATGCGCGCCAGCGCTATGGCTTCATCGGGAACCGAAACCTCACGGTCCCAACCACCGGCGATAGCAGTCAGCTTGCGCTGGAGCTGGATATACTGTTCGCGTACGCCGGCCACGGTGGTTGACGATACCTCGCCTTCCGCGTCCTCAATATATCGCACCAAACCCACCAGATGGGGTGTTGTCTGCACCGTTTCCAGCAACTCGAAACGGTTCTCGCCTCTGGTCAGTATGTTGAGGCGCCCTTCCTGGAGCCGCTGCACTTGCGAGACGCGAGCGGTGGTGCCCACCGAATGCGGTTCCGCCGGGTCGCCGACTTCGTTGCCCTCCCTGATCAGCAGCACGCCGAAGGGCGCGTCCTGGTCGACGCAGGAGCCGATCATAGCCTTGTACCGCTCCTCAAAAATATGCAGCGGCAACGGCATTCCGGGGAACAGCACCACGTTGTTCAGGGGGAACAACGGCAACTCGTGATACGAACCCGGAGGGAAATCATCAGGATTAATCGCCATGATGCCGCAGTATAACCCCGCCCTGCCACCTCAGCAAGCCAACCCAATACAAGAAAGGGGAGCGAGGTCAAGACCTCGCTCCCCCTCAGCGGCAACGGGTTGCGGCAGCGTTCGACCGCCTGCTCCGGTCAGGAGCTAAGAGCCGACATTGATCCGACCGCTGGTCCAGCCGCTGTTGCCCATTTCGTTAACGGACGGTGTCCCGAGTGGTAGCCGCTTTACTCTCGCCGAGCGCGTTAACGGCGCGCACTCTGATTACGTAATTGCCGGGGGAAAGATCCGTGATCTCCAGGCTGGTGGCTTGGGTGCTGGGCAACGTTGTCCACGGATTGCCGCCTCCCTGAAGGCGATAGCGAACAACGTAACTCTCAACCGCACCGCCGCTGGCCGGGGCATCCCAAGTGAGTGTCAGGCTGCGGGGGCCGTCGGTTGAAGAGAAATTCCTTGGCTCTCCGGGCTTCTGCGTCGTCAGCCCCGGGGGCGTCGGCTCAGGCGTCGGCGTGGGCGCCAACGTCGGTGCCGGGGTAGGGGTCGGCGCCGGGGTCGGCGTCGGCCTGGGCGTGGGGGTTGGCATCGGCGTGGGCGTCGCGGTCGGCGTCGGCGTGGCGGTCGGCCTCGGCGTGGCGGTCGGCGCCGGGGTCGACGTGGGCGCCGGCGTCGGCGTCGGCAACCCTACGGTGGTGACTTCCAGGATATTCCCCCAGATACCCCACTTTACGTGGCGTTGCGTCGTGAGCGCCAACCCCCTTATGCCGCTGAACTCGTAGGTTGTTCCCGGCTCGATGTTCTTCTCGATAAGCACGGAATTGCCGGTGACGTAGGGCGAGTAGCCCAGCCGCGGCCCGCCTTTTTCGTTCCACTGGATCCGGTAGCTTACGTTGCCTCGATCATGAATTGGGAGTGTATCCCACTCCAGCCGGACACTGTTGCGGCCTATCGCGGTGGCCCGCAAGCTGGGCGCGTCGGCAAGCTCAGCGACATCGAGCACCATGATGGTGATTTGTCTAGAGTCGTCTGCTGACTCATCCTTGGCGCCGCTGGCGCTTTTGCCGTCGGACACTTTCAGTGTCAGGCTGTACGAAGTGGGGTCGGCTCCGTCGTAGTCGAGGACCTCTGTGGTTACAATCAAGCCATGCCACCAGCCAGCGTCACTCCTCACTACCGTGAACTTTTCGGAACCGGCGCCTTCCAGCCAATATATCATCTGGTCCTGGCCGGTGATAGGAGCCGGCCCGGGGTGGCCGTATACATACCCGACAAGGGTCCCCACGTCGGCGTTCTCGGCGATGGTCAGCGGTGAGCCCGCCTTGCCGGAGACGGCGGATACCTTTTTAATCCTGGGCTCGGAGTTCTCATACGCATGGGTTCTCAGCCGGTTCCGGCCGGGTCCCCAATCGCCTGTGTTGCCAATACGCCATTGGATCTCGTACTCCGTGTCGGCATACAGCCCGCTGATAATGGTGTAGGTGTATTTGCCGCCATCTTTACCCAGGGCGCCCGCCGCCGTCAGGTCATGGGCCTGCCAGTCCGCATCACCCACGGCGCGGTACTGCAACTGGTACTCCGGCGCGTTGGTCACGGAGTGGTCCCACAGGACGTGCATACGCTCGTGCTTATCCCCCTCCCGGTGCACCGGCCAGGGAGTGATCTTTCTGTTAGGAGAATCGTACATCCCTGGGAGCACCAAAACGCGGAGGGTTGCCGTGTCGTCATTCTCGGTGTCGGCGGCCCCGTTGTCGTCTTTCCCGTCGGTGACCTGGAACACCATATCGCCAACGTCCTGGTCGGGACTCAGCCCATCGGCGCCGGATTCGGTGACCAGAATCGATCCCGTAGCCGGGTGTATGCGAAAGTTGGAATTGCCGGACAAGGAGTAGCGCAAGGCATCGCCGTCCTGGTCCGTGGCGAAATCCCTATCCCCATCCTCATCCCCGCACAACAACTTCTTGCCCGCCGGAGCCCACGCGTCAACCCGGCATTCAATCTCCTGTGCGATGAATTGCGGAGGGTCGTTTTTGTTGACCACCGTAACCGCAACGTCATAGCTCGCGGAGACTGCGCCGGCGGCGGCCTCGACCGTGAATTCGAGTTCCTTGTCTTCCGCATTTTCAAAGTCAAAGGCCCGCACATTGAAAACGACGCCATCTGAGTGGATGATGAAGTCGGCGGCGTCGTCCCCGGTGAGGGTATAGGCAATATCGGCCCCGTTATCGGCAGTCGCCGACCATCGGCCGACATGGCCTATGAAGTTTTCATCCACGGAGACCGCACCGCCGGAGACGTCCGGATCGAACGTGACGATGACCTCCGGCGGCGTGGTCTGGGTGAAGCCGGGAGGGGGCAAAGACACGGCCAGCGCCACTATCAGCAGCGCCAGCGCCGCGAAAATCAAGACGGCAAGAGGTCTGTTAGGCAATGTTCTCAGCATCGAGTTCCTCCATATCAAATATGATTGCGAATTGTCCATTCTATGCGTGTCCCCGCGTTGGCGCCATGCCTTCCGCCGGCGTTTCTGCCGCCGTTGGGCTGGCCCGGCGCGTCAGGCGCGCAAAAAAAGGTGGTCTACCTTATCACAACCATTGCGTTATGCAAATTGGTCAACCGGATTACCGGCTTCATACGGGCAGGCTCGTGCAAAATGTCATTCCGATCCCACCGTAGGCGGACGCCGGAATCTCGGCGGGGGTAGCGCGCAAGTAGGCAAACTAACGCCGGCCAACGGAACGAGATTGCCACGCTGCGCTCGCAATGACAAAGCGGTCACGCCTGAGTTCCGCGGTTTCTGGACTCCGGCGAAAGCCGGAGTGACCGGTGTGTGATTTCATATGCGATAGCCCTGAGTACGGGAAACCCCTCCAAGTCGATGGAATACCTTGACCGGCAAGGCGGCGCTCCCGTGGCCGCCGGAACAGTCGCCCCAAAGCGCCTTGCTGAGATTCGGCAAGCCTGTAACACCCCTTTGTCCGTGATGTTATACTGTCCCTCGGATAACGGTTTGAGAGATGCCCGTCATGACTACCCAGGAACATCTCGTCGCTCGATTGAAGCCCTTGGGCATTCGGCTCACTCCTCAGCGCCTGGCTATCGCCGAGGTGGTGGTCAACTCCGCTGACCACCCCACCGTGCGGGAGATCTTTGAGCGGGTGCGCGATTTCTTCCCCTACGTCACCCTGGCCACGGTATATTCTACCCTTGGCGTGCTGGAACAGGCCGGCATCGTCCGTGAATTGCCCTTCCAGAAACAGTCTCGCTACGACGCCAACCTTTCCCCCCACGCCAATCTGGTGTGCCTGGGTTGCGGCGCGGTAGTTGATGCCGACGTGGGACAGGAAAGCGTCGCCGAACTGCAACAGGCCATCGGCCGGAATACCGATTTCCACGTCTCCTCCCAGCGTGTCGATTTCTACGGTTACTGTGAAGGTTGCGCCCGGCGCAATTGACCGACCCCGACAACCGCGAGGTAGTTTGCAGTGACAACATACTACATTAGCTATGGGGAGCCCGGGTCCGGGTTCAACTGGAGAATTGTTCTGCTGATCCTGCTGGGCCTGTTGGCCCTGTCCATCCTGGCCGGCATAGCCTACGGCATTTTTACTCTGGTGACCGGCGAGGATGACGGCCCCGGCGTTGCCGCCGCCGACAACGCCGAATCCATCCCGCTGGCCGGGTCGGTAATGCCCCTCTATGGCGACAACACCAATACCATCTTTCTGGTTGACACCAGCAAAAGCATTGAGGACGGTGGCAATCTGCCAGCAGTCAGAGAGGCCCTGTTAGCCGTAGCGCTCCCCTACTTGGAAGACCCGGGAAGCGCGCCCCGAAACAGCCGGGCGGCGCTGGTCCCGTTCACCGAGATTCCCGAGCTACCGCAACCGACCTCACTGGATCTGGAGGAATCGCCGGAAGCGGTCCGGCTATGGTTCAGCCAAGTGGAAGATCTGGCGACGACCGACCGCGCGGCGTATATTTACGACGCGGTGGCTGCCGCGCACCAGGAGCTCCACGACCTCAACGACGACAGCCGCGATAACGCGATAGTGCTGCTGACCGACGGAGGGGATGGCGGATTCAGCGTAGTTTATCCCAGCAAGTTGGCGCTCTGCCCGCCGGGTGTTGCAGACGAGGCCGGCACGGTCTGCAGCCCGGTGCTGCAAACCATCGCTATTGACATCAACAAACTGGCCCCTTGTCCTCAAAATATGGCAGCCGCCCCCGGCGAAGTGTGCAATCCGGTGGAGATAGCCTCCGCCGGCGAAAACATCACCGCCTACCATCCGATTGACCCCAACGAACTGCGGGTTTGTCCTCCGGAGTTGGGTGGTGAAACCAATTATTGCGGCGACATTACCGTCTCCTACCTGCCCGTTAATCCTGCTGAGGTGCAGGCTTGCCCGGCCGGCTTTGACCATCCCCCCGGCAGTGCCTGTATCGAATCCAACAGCGAAATCAGCCGCGACGAACTGCTGGCCAAACTGGTGAACAGCGACGTTGCGGTGAAGGTGCACACCATCGGCCTGGGCGCGGCGGCTGATCACGTGTCCCTGAAGTTGCTGGCCGAGGCCACCGACGGCCAGTACATATACGCGGAGCGTTAGCGCCAGACCCCCGCCGGGCGATTCAGAGCGCCGCGCCGGGGTTGCAGTAGGGCTGCCTGCTATCTTGCTTGCCTGGTGACGATAAGTCGTCCCGTCGTTTCCCTCAGCGCGTCCTGCTGGCAACTCTCGCCGCTACCCTGCGCCGACGGCGGCTAACCCGCTGTAACGGCTACATAACCAGCGCCTTTGCAAAGTTCCCATTTTCCGGCTTCGCCGGCCCGCCGTCATCTCCGATTGCGCCCGAATGCCGTAAAGCGCAACCGGCAAAATCCTGCGTATCCCGGCCGGGGAACGGCTGCGCCGCCAGGCAAAAGGAGTTAGTTCCCAATGGGCCTGAATCTGCTGATGGTAGCCGGCGCCGCCATCGCCGCCGCACTGAGGTTCATTGGCGGCATCCTCTACCGGCCCGACGAGGGAGAAAGAACATCAATCTGGAGCGTCCGCAGACGGGACGCGCAGCTCTTCTTCACCATGACCTTCGCATTCTGGGCCATAGCGGCCGGTGCCCTGGCCTATGTCCAATACCAGCCCGATGCTCCGGAATTGCTATGGCAAATAGCGCCGCCGCTGGCCAACGGAGAAACTCCGACGGTATATACTCTGGTAGAGCGGTTCGGTAAAACTGTTGTCGGCCTTGTCGCCGCCGCAATGTTTCTGACGCCAATCCTGACTACAACCGGGAGGTGCCTTATGGCCATTGCCAAATTCATCAACGAAAAACTGCTCGTGCCCCGCGTCAACAAGATTGTCGAACCCCACCTTAACCGAAAGTTGGCCGAAATCGACGAAGCTGCTGCCAAAAGCCGCGCCGAAGCCATTGCCAAAATCCGCGCCGAAACTGCCGCCGAAATCCGCGCCGAAGCCATTGCCGAAATCCGCGCCGAAACTGTTGCTGAAATCCGCGCCGAAACTGCCGCCGAAATCCGCGCCGAAGGTCGTTCCCAAGGCCACGCTGAAGGCCGCGCCGAAGTGAACAGTCTGTGGCGCCGGTGGCTGGAACGCCGCAACGCCGCGCTGGCCCGGGGCGAAAATTTCGACGAACCCCCGCCGGATCTAACCGGACAACCCAACAGCTAAACCTCAATTGGCTTACCTTTCCCGGCTCAGCCTCACCAACTACCGCAATTTCCGCCAGGCGGATGTTGCCCTGCCCGTGGGCGTGTCCGTGTTCTACGGCTCTAATGCGCAAGGTAAGACGGCTTTGCTGGAGGCCGCGTACACCCTGGCGGTGGGCCGTTCCTTCCGCGCTGAACGGGAACGGCAGGTGCTCAACTTCGACGCCGCCCGCGCCGGCGATGCCGCTTACATCACCGGGATCGCCTGCCGGGATGAGCAGCAGATGACCGCAGTGGTTGGTTACTTGCCGTCGGCCCGGGAGACCCCAGCGACCGAACCCGGGGCCGGCGCATCGTCAAACACAACCGCCTTGCCGCCGGTCGCCAAGGAGATACGAGTCAATCGCCAACGCAGCACCGCCTCCGGCCTGGTGGGCCGCATCGGCGCTACCCTGTTCTCCGTCGATGACCTGGAACTGGTTCTCGGCTCCCCTTCAAATCGGCGGCGCTTCCTTGACATTCTGATCTGCCAGGCCCGCCGGCCTTACCTGGACGCCCTGCAACGCTATCAGGCCGCCCTGCGGCGCCGCAACGCCCTCCTGCGCCGGCGCCGGGAAGCGCGCATCGCGCCTGAGGAATTTGATTACTGGGACGAACAACTGCTTCAATCGGGAACGGCAGTAACGATAGGCCGGGCGGATGCCGTCCGGCGGTTGTCCCACTCGGCTCGCTGCCATCACCGGAACATGGCCGAGCCCAACCAGATCCTCACCCTGGAATATCGCCCCAGCGTCGCGCCCCAGGAGACCGACGACGACACGGTTGCGGTCTTTCGCGAGCAACTGCGACGCCACGCTGCCCGCGAGCAAGCCACCGCGGCCACCGCCGTCGGGCCGCACCGCGATAACTTCGCCATATTCATGAACGGACTGGATGCCAACTCCTTTGCCTCCCGCGGCGAGGCCCGCACCATCGCCCTGTCACTACGCCTTGCGGAGGCCGACTATCTGGCGCAGGCCCGCCAGGATGATCCCATCATTCTGTTGGATGACGTGTTCTCCGAAATGGACGACCGCCGCCGCGGCCGGGTCTTGCAAAAGGTTTCTCAATATCGCCAGACTCTGCTGACCACCACCGACGCCGAGCCGTTGCGCGCCATTTTGGGCGATACCGCCGCCTACTTCCGTGTCGCCGACGGCACGGTATCCCGTGAAACCGCCCCCCCTGACCGTCACCGTCATCCCCGCGAAAGCGGGAATCCAGAAAACCCATAGGGCTTATGCGCTTGTCCCTTGTCATTGCGCGCCTGGCGTGGCAATCTTGTTGCTGTCGCAAACGCACTCCCTTGCCCGGTACTCCCCGGCAACGGAGTTTCACTGCCGGAGCGAGATTCCATCGCCCGCCTGCGGCAGGCATGGCATGACCGGATAAAGCAGGTATGTGCGAGGGCTGATGAGTATGGACACCATCAACGACGCTGCCCGCATCCTCGCCGACGCCCACTACGCCATCGCTCTTACCGGCGCCGGCCTTTCCGTAGCAAGCGGCATCCCATCCTTTCGCGGTCCGGATGGCTTATGGACCAAGTACGGCCAACCCGGCAACTTGTCCTACCAGGTGTTCTTGCGCGATCCCCAGGACTGGTGGGAACGTCGTCTCCGCGACGAGGTTACGCCGGGCAATCCCACCTACGACTTGAAAGACGCCGTGGACAACGCTTTGCCCAACCCCGGCCACGTCGCTACGGCGAAACTGGAGCGCGCCGGCATCCTCAAAGCGGTCATTACGCAGAACGTGGACGATCTGCACCGCCGGGCCGGTAGCGTCAACCTCCTGGAAATCCACGGCAACCGAAATTACCTGCGTTGCATCGGTTGCGGCTGGCGGCATCCCCGCGCCGAATACGCCATCACCGACGTGCCGCCCGTTTGCCGGGAGTGCGGCGGCGTCATCAAGCTGGACACCGTAATGTTCGGCGAACCCATACCCGCCGCCACCCTGGAAGCCTGCTTCGCCGAGACGCAGCGCTGCGACGCCATGCTGCTGGTGGGCACCTCCGGGACGGTCAACCCGGCGGCCCGGCTGCCCCTGCTGGCCCGCGAACGGGGAGCGCGGATCATCGAGGTCAACCCGGAGCCTACCCAACTGACCCCCACCGCTCACATCGTCATCGACGGCCCCGCTGGGGAAATGCTGCCGCAAATGGCGCCGGCAATCCGGAGTTTGCGCAGCGCGTATTGATACAGCGAAGTTTCCCATGGGACAAACCTTCACCAACTGGCTCCGCGCGCTGAACGACGCGGCGGTCGCCGCCGACATCACTTGGGTTGACCTGCTGGTCAGTCTGGCCATCGTGGCCGGCGCTGTCCTCTGCGCTTTTCTGTTCAGCCGACTGCTCTTCCGCCTGATCCTGCGGGCGGCGCGCCTGTTCCCCGGCGAACTGGACGACCACCTGGTTACGGCGGCCCGGACGCCGGTAATCGCCTACATTGTCCTGCTGGGCCTGTACCTCGCCATCGAGGTCCCGCTGACGCTGCCCGCCGATGTGGACGCGGCGGCCAACCGGGCGGCGGCGGTGGCCGCCATCATCATCGGCGCCGTACTCATCAACGCCCTTGGCCGCAGCGCGCTCACCTGGCTCCAGGGGTACCTGGGCAGCACGCCGGCCACCAACACCGGCAGCTGGGCCCTGCCGCTGGCCCGCCGTGGCCTGCTCATCGTGGTTGCTGTGATGGCCGTCATGGTCTCGCTGGATGTCCTGGGCGTGAACATCAGCCCCCTCATCGCCGGCCTGGGCATCGGCGGGCTGGCGGTAGCCCTGGCGATCCAGCCCACCCTGAGCAACTTGTTCGCCGGAACCTACGTCATCACCGAAGGCGTGGTCAGCCCGGGCGACTACATCGACATGGAGGGCGGCGTCAGCGGCTACGTGGTGGACGTCAACTGGCGCAGTACGCGCCTGCGCACCTGGGGCAACAACCTGGTTGTGGTGCCTAACTCCCGCTTCGCCGAGACCATCATCACCAATTACAGCAAGCCCGACGCGCACGTCAACGTTTTCCTCACCTGCGGCGTAGCCTATGAGAGTGACTTGCAGCGCGTCGAAATGGTCAGCCGACAGGTGATGGAGCAGGTGCTGGACCAGCATCCCGGCGCAGTCCGGGAATACGGAGCCTATTTCGGCTATGACGCCTTTGGCGAAAGCAACATCGACTTCTGGCTGTTCGTCCAGGCCAAAGACCGCCTCGCCAGCTTTGAGGTGCGCGCCGAGCTGATCAAGCAGCTGCATGCCCGCCTCACCGCCGAGGGCATCACCATCAACTACCCGGTGCGGACGCTGCATTTTCCCGACGACTGGAAGCCGGACAATGGGCTGCCGACCGGCCCGCCTCCGGCCCAGCGAACCGCAATATCCCGCCCCCATGCGCCGCTCCCCGCCGACACGCCCGGCAGCGCCGGCGGGCCGGATGTTTAGCCTGGCCAACCCCAGCATATCACGCCGGCAACCAGCCCGGCGACGGCAAGGGCCAGAGGCGGAACGCCGCCTGCCAACAGCGTAAATGTAAATAGAGTGGCAGCCGGCAGTTTCCTTTGAGAACGTTCTGCAACATTGCCGCTCCCTCGGGCGTTGACCGTCTCACTATGCCATCGCCCTGTTATTGTAGCCGCTTCACTTACCGCGACAGCCCATAAGCTGTCGCCTGCAACCCGGCGTCGCCGGTGGCGTTCAGCCGCTGGGTTATACTGTCGATCAGCGCGCCCACGGCGGTTTCGCCCCAGAACCAGCGGTGGATGTCCTCCTCGCCGTCGCCGGGACGCTGGGCCATCCGCGCCTCGTAGCAGAACGCCTTGAGGTCGTCGGCGCAGTAGCGGACGAACTGGGGCACCGACACGTCAGCCGGCCGCTCGTCCATATCGGCGGCGTCGCTTTGGGCATAAGCTTCCAGGAACCGGATGATGCCGCGGAAACGCCGCTGGGGTATGCCCGTAATGCCCACGGCGGTGCGGCCGCGCTGTCCCTGCCAGCGCTCGTAGTAGGGACGCAGGGCAGTCAGCTCATCGGCCGCGTTCAGCGGGCGGGCGCCGTCGCCCTTCCCGTTGTCAGCGGCCACTTGCGACGCCTGGGGCATCCCGATGGGGCCGGCTTCCTCGGGGAAATCGGTCAGCGCCGGGCCAACTTCCGCGTCGAACAAGTCCAGCGCGGCGGCGATGACTTCATGCTGAAAGGCCGGGTCATCGGGTTTGCCCAGAGCGTAGCCAAAGTAAAAGGGCACCCACAGGGCCCGCGGCGGACGCACCCGCTCCGCGTGTTCCCGCACTAGCGCCACGGCCACCGTGGCGATGCCCGCCGCCTCGAAAACCCTGGCCAGCACGCTCACGGCGTGCGTGCACAGCGGTCAAGTAGGGGTCAGCAAAACGACGTCAACCCCCTCGGCTTTGAGCCGTTGCGCCACCTCCGGGCCGGTCTGCTCGGCGATGGCAGTGCAGTCGCGCAGCGCGCCCATGAAGGAATAGTGGTTGTGGGCCGTCTTGCCGATAACGCCCCGCTCCGCCAACTCCCGCATCCGGTCCATGGGGAAAGTGACGTTGATGTCCCGGTAGATGGCCGTGCGGTCGAAGCCGATGCTGAAGTGACTCTGCACAATGTCAGCGGGGTCGGTATCGCCGGGGATGACTCGGTAGGTCGATTCGCCGCCCGGATGGTCCCGATTGAATGGCAGGTCGTCCCGCAGGTGCAACCCGGCGGTGGTCACTATGGCGGCGGTGCACTCGGCCAACGGTTTCGCCAGCCGCGTCCACGGTACGCCGTCGGATTCCATGCAAGGAAAGAATTGCAGCATCTGGCGCTGGACTTCGGACAGGACTGATAGACGCGGCATAACTACCTCTCTTGACCAAGCAGCTCCAGCGCTCGGTTGACAAAATCGTGAACCTTGGGACGCAGGACTTCCATCTCGTGTCCCGTCATGTCGTCGTGGTAAAAGTTGCGGTGAAACCTTTCGGCATGAGCGAACCCGTACTCCATTGATGGGCCGTTATGCTCATCAGACCGACGCTCGATCTAACGCGGCCAGGAAAGACCGCGCCGTTATGGCGTGGTCTTCCGTCAGCATATCGTCGCCACAAGGCCGCGAATATAATCGCGGGCTTTGGCTCCGTCGCCGGCCCAACCACGATGAACGGCCACCGCCATCACCGCCTGAGCGGTTGCTTTCCAGATAATAGAGGTCGGAAGCCCGCAAATGTTTGCGAGCCGCAAACCTGCGATCCGACTCGGCCAGCATTCCCATGCCGCTTCAACGTGGTCCTGCGCCGTCAAAGACGCTGTTTCGGCAGCCCTAACGCGCCCCGGCTCAGTCGAACATGATCGCCCCGCGCCCAATCTCGCCCCGGTCCAGGTCGTCGTAAGCCTCGTTAATCTGGTCCAGGGTGTAGTGACGCACCACCAGGTCGTCCAGGTTCAGCTTGCCCGACTGGTATAGGTCCACCATCACCGGCATATCGGTGCGGGAGCGGGCCGAGCCGTAGTAGCTGCCCCGTAGCGTCTTTTCGTTGCGCACCAGGTCAACGGCGTTGATGCCGGCTTCCTGGCCCCAGGGGGCAATGCCCACCACCGTTACGATGCCCCGCTTGGCGGCCATCTCATACGCGGCTTTGGTAGTATCCGCGCTGCCGAACACCTCGAAGGTGTAATCCGCGCCCCGTCCGCCGGTGAGTTCCCTAACCTGCGCCACCGGGTCCTGGTCAGCCGCGTTGACGCTATGCGTCGCCCCGAACCGCATGGCGAACTCCAGCTGCGCCTCCCGGATGTCCACGGCGATAATCCGACCGGCGCTGGCCAGGGCGGCGCCCATAATCACGTTGAGACCCACGCCCCCGCAGCCGATGACGGCCACCGTGCTGCCGGCTTTGATTTCGGCGCTGTACAGGGCCGCGCCCACTCCGGTTGTAACCGAGCACCCAATCATCGCCGCCTTGTCCATGGGCAGGGGACTGTCGACCGGAACCACGCCCGTTTCGGGCAGTACCGCGTACTCGGCAAAGCAGGCCACCTTGCCCATGTGGTGGATGTCCCTGCCGTCGGCGTGCAGCCGGGTCGTGCCGTCCAGCATATTGGCGCCCGTTGCCCCGTGCAGGTCGCAGAGGTTGCTGTGCCCTTCCAGGCAGGAGCGGCAGCGTCCGCAGGCCGGCACGAAGGACAGGATGACCTGGTCCCCCTCGCTGGCCAGCGTAACCCCGGGGCCGGTCTGGACCACGGTGCCCGCGCCCTCGTGTCCCAGCACCACCGGAATGGCGATAGGCGCGTCGCCGTGCATAAAGTGCCGGTCGCTGCGGCAGATGCCGGCCGAACCGACTTTCACCAGCACCTCGCCGGCCTTCGGCTCGTCCAGGTCAACCTCACGAATATCAAGGGGCTGGCCCACTTCCCACAAAACAGCAGCTTTTACCTTCAAAACGGTTCCCTCCTTGACGCTGGCAATGCAGTGCAATGTGTGGCTATTGTAGATTACCCGCACCGTTACCGCTACACCTGCCGGGCCAGCTGCCAGAACGATTGCAAAACCATTTCGTCATTCCCGCGCAAGCGGGAATCCAGAACGTCTTTGCCGCATCGTAGTCGCCGGTCTTGATATGGATGCGGGCGCGATTTTCGTAGGCGGCGCCGAATGTGAGGTCAATGCGGATGGCCGCGCTGAAATCGGCTATGGCTCGGTCATACTCCCCTAGAGGGTATGTGACAAATCCCCTCTCCCTCCGGGAGAGGGTTAGGGCGAGGGCGTCTCCCCCTGCTTGCGCAAGTACGCCGGGTACTGCCCTGTCCCGCCCTTTACATGACCATAAGACATTTGTCACACACCCTCGTAAGATACCGGGCGGGAAATGGCATCAGGGATCCTGAAGGGAGAGGGCGGCGAAACAGTCCGCCGCCCTCTCGCCAACCGCCGGTATTTTAGAGGCGGCTACACCTGCCGCTGCTTCGGGTCCAGCCGGTCCCGCAGCCAATCCCCCAGCAGGTTCATGCTCAACACCACCAGCATGATCGCCATTCCGGGGAACAGGGAAACCCACCAGCCCTGGGCGGAGGCAATCAGGACGCGGCCATCCGCCACCATCAGGCCCCAGGCCGGCTGTGGGGGCGGGATGCCCACGGCCAGGAAGCTCAACGTGGCTTCCAGAATGATGACAAATCCAACATTGAGGGTAGCCAGCACTATCACGCTGTTAAAGACGTTGGGGAAGACGTGCTTGAACATGATCCGGCGGTGGGATGCTCCGGAAACCCGGGCCCGGGAGATGAAATCCTGCACCCGAACCGCCAGCGTTTCGCCGCGCACCAGCCGGGCGTAGCGCGACCATAGCAGCAGCACCAGCACCAGTATCACGTTGGTGATGCTGGGCTTGGTTGCGGCAACTATAACCAGCGCCAGCAGTATGATGGGTATTGATAATGATATATCCACCAGGCGCATCACCACCGAATCGACCCAGCCGCCCCAGTATCCCGCGGCGATGCCGAGGGTAATTCCCAGCAAACCGGCGATGAATATGGCGACGGCGGCAATGATAACCGACACCCGCGCGCCGTGCATGATGCGCGAAAGGATGTCGCGCCCCACCCGGTCCGTCCCCAGCAGATACTCACTGCTGCCGCCTTCCATCCAGGCCGGCGGCAGCAGGCGCGTGCTCAGCGTGCCCAGTTTCGGATCGTGGGGCGCGATCACGTCGGCAAATATCGCCGGTATCACCAGCACAATCAGCAAAAGCGCGATGGCGAACAGCGGGTACCGCCGCACTTCTGCCCAGAATCTGCCGGCGCGACCCCCGCGGGTCGCGTCCGGCGCGCTGATCGGTTCAGCAACCATTTGCGGTTCTACGGTGCGGTTTTCCGCAGCCATATTACGATGCTCCTAGTTGTAGCGTATCCTGGGATCAACATAGGCATAGGCAATGTCAACCAGCAGGTTGGCGATGATGTACACCAGGCAGAAGGTGATGACCACTGCCTGAACCACCGGGAAGTCCTTGGTAACCGCCGCGTCCACCGCCAGACGGCCTACTCCCGGCCAGGCGAAGACGAACTCAATGGAAACCGAGCCAACCATCAGCGACCCGATGATCAGGGCAAAGTAGGTGAACGGCGCGATGGCTGCGTTGCGCAGGCAGTGCTTCCACACTACTTTCCACTCCGGCACGCCCTTGATCCGGGCCAACTTGACGTATTCAGTATCAAGGACGTCAAGCATGGATGAGCGCACCAGCCGCATCAATGCCGCCACCTGGAACCATCCGATGGCGATGGCGGGAAGGATGTACGAAAGCGCTCCTGCCTCTTTGCCCGATACCGGGAACCAACCCAACTGGGCCGCAAAGACCCACATCAGCATCAGCCCCAGCCAGAAGGCCGGCAAAGACTGCCCGAACAGGGCAATGAGCTTGCCCCCGTAGTCAAAAGCCGTGTCTTTCTTAACGGCGGAAAGCACTCCAATCGGCACTGCGATTATGATGGCGACCAGCACCGCCACGCCGGCCAGCGCGGCGGTGTTCGGCAACCGCTCCAGCACCAGGCTCATCGCGGTGCGCCCACGCACGCGCAGCGAGTCGCCAAAATCGCCGGTAAGAGCGTTGCCTATGAACGTCAGATACTGGATATGCAGAGGCCGATCCAGACCCCACGCCGCGCGCAAGCGCTCTGCGTCCTCATTTGTTGCCTCCAGCGGCAGGAGCACATCCAGGGGATCGCCGGACAAACGCGCCAGCGAGAACACAATAACCGTCAACACCAGAAGGGTGAGGATGGATTGCCCCACCCGGAATAAGATATAACGCTGCACGAGAACTTCCTTGAGTAATCAGCAGGCAAGGGCAACCAACAGTTGCCCTTGCGGTTCGATCCGTTCTCTGACTGACGCTTTATTGCGCAGCCGGAGTGATGTATTCGGTGTGCGTGAAGCTGGCGTTGATGTTGCCGGGCCACACCATTTCCCCCACTGCCTTGGGATCCACGACGATCTGGGCCGGCAGCCATACGATGGGAACCTCGGAGTAGAGATCGAACTTGAGGTCTCCCAAATCGCTCAATGCCTTCGCCTTGACTGCCGGGTCAACGCTCTGGGTAGCCGTGTCGTAGAGCGCGTCGGTCCTGGGATCCACCGACGTGCGCCAGAAACCGGCGTCGCCGCTGCGATTGTAGAAGCGCAGGGTGATTTCAGCCGGACGATAGGTTCCACGAGTAGCCGCAATGGTGCCGTGGGTCTTGCCGGGGCGGTAGTACTTGGCCCGGTAGTCAGACCACTGGATCGCCTCGGTGGTGACGTTGATGCCCACATTGCTCAGGTAGGTGAAAGCCGCTTCACCCATGGGAATCATTTCGGGCACTCCGGGCAACTGCGTCAACAACAGGGTCAGCTCATAGCCCTCGTAACCCGATTCCTGCAACAGTTCTCTGGCCCGTTCCGGGTCGAACCCGTACTTTTCGTCGAACTCTTCCGTCCAGCGCGGGTTGTAACCGGGCAGCGCCGGATGGTAGCCCCACACAGTATGCTGGCGACCGATACCGCCAAAAAGTTGCTCGTTGATTTCTTCACGGTTAATCGCCCGGTTGATCGCTTCCCGGACCTTCGGGTCCAGGTGGGGTTCGTCGGCCTGATAGAAACAGTTCTGGAACTCCTCCGTCTGACAGGCGCCGGCTTCCTCGGGGTTGTACACGCCGCCGATGATGAACGCCACCTGTATGGACGGAAGCTCGCTTTGCAGCACCTCAAGACCCGCTCCCTGCGCGTCAATGTGCAGCTCCCGGCTTATTTCGCCAATCTGCACTTGCTGGGTCTGGAGCTGGGCCAGACGGGTCGTTTCCTCCGGGATCAGCACATACTCCATCTCCTCAAAGAACGGCGACCGGCGATAGTGGTCCGGATTCCGCGAGTAAAGGAGATTCACGTCAATGGTGCGTTCCTCAAAAACCCAGGGCCCCACGCCGGCCGGCTTCTGCTGCAACTGTTCGATGCCTTCGGCTTCATACTGCGCCTTGGAGTAGATGAACAAGTTGCCCTGCTGCGCGGTGGCAAAAAAGTCAACGAGCGAGTTGGGCGTCTTCAAGTTGAACTGCACGGTGTTGTCGTCCAGCGCAACTATATTCGTCATAAGCTCGGCCTCATTGTCCCCGAACAGCCCGCGAAACAACCCGGTGTCCGTAGCGATAGCGTCCTCTCTGACGATAAACGCCGCGCTGGTCGGAACATCATGCGCCGTGAACTGGCCCCAGTCGCCGTGGAAATTCACGTCGTCCCGCAGGTGAAAGGTCCACTGAGTGCCGTCATCGTTGGCTTCCCAACTGGTTGCCAGACCCGGCACCAGGGAGCCGTCAAAGCGGTCGGTGTGCACCAGCGGGTCGGTGAATGGCCTGACCTGGGTGTTGGCCGACGTGGTGGTCCCGAGCCAGGAGCCGGTGAGCTGCTGCACCGGCGGGATGGTCGCAATACGCAGCCGGCCACCCAGTGCGGCGGTCTCCTGGGCTACGGTAGGCGTGTTGGTAGGCGACGGGGTGGCGGTAGCGATCACCGTTGGGACGGGGGTTGCCGGTTGTGCCGGCTGAGCTTGAGTCTCAGCAGCCGGCTGTTGGGCCGGCGCGGCCGGGACGGCAGTGGCGGCCGGCGCCGGTTCCTCAGCGGCTCCGCCACAGGCAATCCCGACCACCAGAAGCAACGATGCAGCGACGGACAGGGCGATGGTGGGCTTCAGCACTTTTTCCTCCTGATAGCACTTTGCGTTAGTGAACCATGATTATCGCCTATCTCAATATAGTTGGGGCGATAATCGAGGGAGTATTATAGGCTAAATGTCCAGCAAATGCACTGCCGGCATCGCCTGAAATCTCGGTTACGGCCCGGATGGATTTAATTTATAAGGGGCGAATAAACATTCGCCCCCCAGGTAGCGACGCCTCGGCCCCAGGGAGCCGCCTAATCAAACTGGTATGGATAGATAACCTGGACTACGCGGCCGTCGCGCAGGGCGTCGAAGTAGCCATGTGCCGCCGCCGGCTGCTGGAGCCAGCGCCGGATAATGTAGGCGCACAGCGACGCCAGTTGACCGCCCACGCTGGTGGCCGCCGGCGCAATCAGCAAGTCGTCGTATATGTTCGGGTTGACCGAGTCGTTCTCATCGCTGAGAAATTCGGCCAACGCCAGCGGTATCGAAGGCGTGTCGGAGCCGGCCATCAGCATGGCGTAGTCGCGAACATCCCACATCGACTGCATGATGTCGTCGGGGTTCATCTGGGCCATCACGTTCTCATCCAGGAACATGGTCAGGGCCAGGAGCAAACGGCTGAAAGCCAGCCGCGAGGGATCGGTGTCGCCGTGCAGGGAATTGCCCTCGGTGGCGCGGGCCTGCAAGTACTCTCCCTTGTTGATATACGACACCAGCAACGGCGTTTCCCGGCGGATCAGGATGCTCAGGCAGTCCTGGATCAGCTCGCCGCGTCGTTCCGGACGCCAGGAGCGGAAGTCCCCCCGGCCCTGGTAAAGGTCGCCGGGGCGCAGCTGCGACGGCGCGCCGTCGGCGCCGGGAGGCGCGCCAAAGTGCCGTCGCATCAGGGCGTCGTACTCGCCGGTCATCGATATGTACTGGTTCTCTTGCACCAGCAGTCCGGCGTGGACGTGGTGTGGCTGGCTCGGGTCATCGGCGCTGAGGCCGGTCAGGCCGGATTCGCTGAGGAAAACCAGATACATATTAGCCTCCTGGGCCGTTTGCCGGACGGTACGGACCGCAAAGCGGCGGCAACTATGAGTCAGACGGTGCGGAGATCCACGTGGAGGACATCGCCGGTGCGCGGTTCCCACTGGATTTCCGACGCCGCCGCCGTGTACTCGTCGGGTTCGCCGGCGATGGTAACGCGCAGGGGCTGGCCGTACTCGCCGCCGGCGCGGCTGATGGCCTGGAGCAGGGTGCGGGCGTCGCACTGCAAAGCGCGGGATTCCACACCCCGCCCATAGAGATGAACCGGCACAATACCGGCCCGACGCAAAGCCTTGACCTTCTTGCCCAAAGTGGTGCGCGTTTCAAGCTGGACGGAAGCCGCCGGGGTAGTCATGGTAATTCGGAACTCCTGGAAACGGATGGACAGCGGGGTTCACCCGCGCTGTGAGCGCATATCATAGCATAACGCAAGGTTGACAAAAGACAGAACCTATGTACGATTTGATATAGCTGGCGGGAATATGGTAACAATCGCCATCCGGTCGAACGGTGCAACAGCGTCATGTCGCCCAATTTCATTCAGGAACAATTGTCTCGGGCTTACACGAGGGCGGTGATATTTCGCGCCGGTTTCCGCTTGTCCAGCCCGGAGGTTGATGACCATGGCATTGACGGGACGATAGTTGACCCCGACCGCCGACGTGTGAATCGGGTGGATTTTCAGATCAAAGCCACTACGCAGTGGGAAATCAGGGACGATACCATCATCTATGACCTGCGGGTTGCGGACTATAACCGTCTGATCATAGACGATGACGTGCCTCGAGTTCTGATATTATTTATTATGCCCGGCGACGATAGCCAATGGCTTTCCCAAAGCCTGGACGAACTATGCTTGCGGAAGTGCGCATATTGGGTCTCATTGATGGGGATGCCCCGTTCGCGCAACTCATCAACCGTGCGGGTTGAGGTGCCGGTTACCAACGTATTTGACCAGAATGGTCTGTTGGACATGTTCCGGCGGCTGACTGTTTAACGGAGGCTTGCATGGAAGTGCAAATCAGGGACGCCCAGGCGCTGCGCCGGGTGTCGCCGACCATACTGCGCGCTTACCTTGAAGCTCACGGATGGGTTCACGAAGCAACGTGGCGCAACCGGATTTTGGTGTGGTCAAGTTCGTATGAAGGTCAAACGCACGAGATTCTGGCTCCGTTGCGTGAGCGGTCCGACACTTACGCTGTTCGTATCTCCGAGACAGTGGCGTTGCTCTCCGAGCTGGAGAGCCGTTCTCAGCTGGACGTCTATTACGACCTGATTGGCGCTGGATCGGATGTTATCCGGTTGCGGCCTTTGAACGGAGTCAGCCAATCGGATTGGACACTTGGCGACAGCGTGGACTTTCTCAATCGGGCTCGGGACCTGGTACTGTCAGCGGCCCGCGCGGCGGAGCGTCCCGGACAGCCGGTATATCGTGGGCGGGCCAGCGACGAGGTTGCGGACTACGTTAGGAGCGTTAGGCCGCTGCCGGGATACGAAACCGGGCCTGAACTGACTTTGCATTCGCAGGTGCCGGCCGGTTACGGAGTACAGGAAGATTTGGGCGACGCTTTCAGGGCGCCCTTCCCACGACGCGCCACCATCGCGCTGAATACAGGGCTGCGCGAGGCCGGCAGGACAGCGGAAGTGGTGATTAGCAGAGGGGAAATCTCGGATGTCTTTGCAGAAGCAACGTCGCAAGGCGTCAGCGCCAACCTATGTGAAGCGGTGGCAGCTTTGGCGCGCCGCGGCCACGGCATAGGAATCAATCTGTCCTGGGCAGCGGTGCGGCCCGCTGAGGCATACGACAGCGATTTCGTATTCACTGAGAGCGCCGCCGACGTGTTCGCAGAAGGAGCCGAACTGCTGCGTCAACACAGTCCGTTCCCCGACGCCCACGTGACTGGTGAGATTGTGCGGCTGGACCGGCAATCTCAGGAAGAGTTTGACGGCAGAGCAGTGGTGCTATACCAGCTGGACGGACGCCCGGTTGGGTTGCAGGTTCAGTTTGGTATGGATGACCGCGATGAAGTGTTGCGCGCTTTTCGCGATAGTATCGAAGTCAGCTTTGACGGTGATATTCACCGTGAAGGCCGCCAGCATGTGTTGAAAAACCCGCGCAATTTCACAGTGGCTTCGGGAACGGTATAAGCGTTTCCCGATGACGGGAAGCAGTACGGTCCCGGTTTCTCACTCCCCAACTTCAATCAATATCCGGCAATGGTCGCTGGAACCCCATTCGTCCGCTCCGTTCATTGCGCTGGCGCGGATGCTCTCGTGGAAGCCGCGGGAGGCGAAAACGTGGTCAATTTGGATGTGGGCAGTTGCCGGAGAGTTCCGCACCGTGTGGTAGGTCGGAACGTCCCGGGAATCTTCCGTCAGATGCGCCGGTACGGGGTCAGCGCGCCGTCCGTCAGGGTATTGTGGCCCGATGTACTCCAGACCGAGGGACCCCATCCGGTCAACAATGGTTTGCGCCCGGCCATTGAACGCATCCGCGCTGAAAAAGGAAACGTTGAGGTCGCCGGCAGCCAGGATACGATGGTTGGGCGAGTCAGCCTTATGGTCAGGGACGAAGGCGGACAAGTCCGAGATGATGTGATGCGCCGCGGCGTCGGGATAAATCCAGCCGTTGCCTATTGTGGGATGCGGCGTGAACCAGCGGGCGTACATTGACACGGCGATGAACGGCTCTCCACCGTCTGCCGGGATAATCCTGGCGGCGGCGACCGTTCCACCGCAACTGACCGCCATCTCGTCATCTTTCTCCCTCGGAATGGTGGCCCGGACCTGCTTGAACCACTCAATTTTCACCCGGTCGGACAACTTCACCACCAGCGGCCAACGGTCATAATCTTCCTTCGGCGACGGTTCCCATGGGTCGTGCGGGCTGATCGCAACCGCGCCGCCGGCGGCGTTCAGCAAATCGCGCGCGCCGGGCCCTGCCTCCTGCAGCAGCGCCACATCCGCGCCCATTGCCAGCAATTCCTGTACCGTCTGGAGCCTCTTGGCAATGTTCCAGCTGACTACTTTCATAATTGGGTTGCCTCCCCGTTGGCGCAAGCCTCCATCGGCTCCCCCCGCAACCCGGCCACCAGGTTCCGCGCCGCCAGCTTCATCGTATTCAACCGCGTCGGCAGCGCCGCGCTGCCTATGTGCGGGGTTATGACCAGGTTGTCCAGGGTGAGCAGAGGGTCATCGGGGGCGATGGGTTCCGGAGCGGTTACGTCCAGGGCGGCGCGGGCGATCCGGCCGTCGCGCAGGGCTTCGTAAAGCGCCGTCGGGTCCACCACCGGCCCCCGCGAGACGTTGATGAGGATGCCCGACGGCTTCATCATCGCCAGCTGACGCGCGCTGATCAGGTGATGCGTTGCCGGGGTCAAGGGCACGCTCAACATGACGAAATCGGCCTCGGCCAGCAACTCCTCGAACTCCACATATCGGACGCCATACTCCGCTTCGGCGTCGGGGTAGCGCGTCCGCGAGTGATAGATGATGTCCATGTCAAAGCCCCGGGCCCGGCGGACTATCTCCCGTCCGATCTGGCCCAGGCCAACGATGCCCAGGCAGGCTCCATGAACGTCCTGCCCCAGCCAGTGGGTGGGGTGAAACTGGATCTCCCAGCCGCCGGCGCGAACCCAGCGCTCGCTCTCCGCAGTACGTCGCGCCGCCCCCAGCAGCAGCGCAAAGGCCAGGTCGGCCGTCGATTTCGCCAGCACCCCCGGCGTGTAGCCCACCGGAATGCCCCGGCGCGTGGCCTCGGCAACGTCAACGTTGTCCAGTCCCACCGCCAACTGGCTGATGACCCGCAGCTTGGGCGCGGCGTCCAGCAGCGTGGCGTCCACCCGGTCCATGATGGTGGTGAGAATGCCGTCAGCGTCGGCGGCCAGGCGGCGCAGCTCCTCCGCCGAGGGCGGCGCTTCCTCCGGCCAGACCGTTACATCGGCGGCTTCGCGGATAATGTCCAGCGCCGGCGGGAGCAGGGTTCGGGTAACGAGAGCTTTGTGCTGGGGCATATCGGTTCACCCTGGAAAGATTTGCGGAAGGAAAGAAAAGGGACGTTTGCCGGAATTGTAGTATGCCGGAGTTCAGATTGCCATGCGCCAACTTTCAGCCCCGCGACCGATTATGATATGCTCCCTGACGGCTCGAATTCAGTATGCCCCGATCTTTCGGGGCGCGCTCAACCGCAACCGTTACTCTCTGGAGGTCCCGCCTTGTATCAAACCGTGAGCGACGCCACGCTGCAAGCCCTGTCTCAGATTGATTCCCCGAGCATCTGCAACGCCATCGAGGGGTTCAATGTTCGTCCCAAGAACACAGGCTTCATGCTGCCGGAGATAAAAACGGTATTCCAGGATTTTCCCCCGATAGTTGGGTACGCCGTCACCGGCGTCATATCCGCCAACCGCCCTGAGGGACGCAGCGTAGCCCGGGATGATTGGTGGGATCTCATCGTCTCAGTGCCCGAACCCCGGTTTATCGTCCTCCACGACATCGACAACCCGCCGCTGGGAGCCTATTGGGGAGAAGTCCAGTCCAACATCCACAAAGCCCTGGGCGCCTTGGCCGTAGCCACCGACGGCACCGTGCGCGACCTGGACGAGGTACGTGCCCTGGGGTTCCAGTTCTTCGCCAAAGAGGTTTCGGTTTCCCACGCCTACGTTCACATGGTTGATCTGGGCATTCCGGTGGAGGTGGGCGGCCTGACCGTTCACACCGGCGACCTGCTCCACGGCGACAAGCACGGCGTGACCAACATCCCCTTCGACATCGCCGACCGCATTCCCGGCATGGTCAGCGACATCGCCGACTACGAGCAGAAAACCATCAGCCTGTGCCAGTCTCCCGACTTCTCCCTGGACGCCCTGAAGGAAGTCGCCAAGATCACACGGCCCTACTAGACCCCGTTGACCAATCCCGCATCCCCCGTCATTCCCGCGAAAGAACCGCCTGCCCCGTGCTTGACACGGGGTCACCCCGTACTTGATACGGGACGGGAATCCAGCGAACACAAAATCCGGCCAACGTCACTGTTGCAAAGGCTTTCCTGGATTCCCCCTTTCGCAGCAACGACGATATGATATTCAAAAGGTGAAAAGCCCGGCATGATTACGCCTACCAGACTGCTCGCCACCCTTGTCTTGACCCTTGCCGCAATCCTGACGCTGGCGGCCTGCAACTTCATAACCACTCCCCCGGTGGGAGGGCCGGGAGATGGCGACGCCGCTCCGACCGAGCCGCCCGGCACGAGTACGCCGCCGCCGCCCGCCACCGCAATCGTGCCGGCGACCGCGGTGCAACCGGGAGCTTCGGCCGCATCCGGAGCAACCGCGCCGACTGTCGTGGTAAGGGGTGGTCGCTCCATAAAGCAGTGGTCCGCCCCGCCCCCCCTGACCATCGACACCTCCGCGTCCTACACTGCCGTACTCAACACCACGGCTGGGCCCATCACCGTGGAACTGCTGACCGGCGATGCGCCCAACACGGTGAACAACTTCGTCTTCCTGGCCCGCGAGGGTTTCTACGACAACGTGATCTTCCACCGCACCATACCGGAATTCATGATCCAGGGCGGCGATCCCACCGGCACCGGCGCCGGCGGCCCGGGTTATCGTTTCGCAGACGAGCCGGTGCGCCGGCCCTACGCCCGCGGCGTCATGGCCATGGCCAACGCCGGCCCCAACACCAACGGCAGCCAGTTCTTCCTGATGCACGCTGACTACTCACTGCCGCCCAACTACACCATTTTCGGTCAGACCATATCCGGGATCGAAGCCATCGACGCCATCGCCACCGCCCCCACCCGCCCCGACGGCGAAGGCTCCTCTCCGGTGAACCCGGCGGCGATCCAGTCGGTGGAAATCATCGGCCCGTAACGCTTCATAGCGGGAGCCTTTATGGGTACTTTCAGAGTTGAAGTGATATTGGGCAACCCGAATTCCGCGGCCCGGGAATCGGCCGAGGCGTTGGTGGATACGGGTTCCACCTTTTCGGTCATGCCGGCCGGCTTGTTGCGCCGACTCGGAATCGAACCGACGCGAACCCGACGGCTACGACTTGCCAACGGCCAAGTCGAGGAGCGTCAAACCGGAATGGCTCTCTTTGAAGTAGCCGGTGCTGACGGCGAAGCCATGGTCGTCTTTGGACCCGAAAACATCCACCTGCTGGGAGCGACTACACTAGAGACTTTGCTGCTGATTGTAGATCCGATAAACCGGCAATTAATCCCCGAGGTCGGTCTGCTGATGTGGGATGACGATCATAACGCTTGCTGAGGACGCCCGTTACGACGAAGCCCTTGCTTTAACTTACGAGGCCGGATGGACCGACGGCCTCCCCATCATCCCGCCTGCCACCCAGCGGGTGCGGGCTTTCGTCAATGCCTCGGGTGGGCGGCCTTGGAGTCGGTCGGCGGGGGACATATCGCCCCGCGGCGGGCGGCCCACCGTGGCGAAGGTGGCGACCAACGCGGTGAGGCCGGTTGTTTGCCCGAGTACCTTCCGGTAGCAATCACCGCCATCTTAACCGTCATTCCCGCGAAAGCGGGAATCCAGCGAGCGCGAAAGTGGGATAACGTCCCTATCCCGGAGACTTTTCTGGGTTCCTGCGAAAGCAGGAACCACAGTGTGACTTTCAAATTGTCAACAGGCCCTGCGCTCTCACGCCGGGCCTTCCGGTTATTCCCGTCATTCCAGACTCTCATCCTCTGAGTTGAACCAGGTGGCCCTTTGCGTCTTCGCGCCTCTGCGTCTATGCGTTAAATCCTTGGTCAGGGCCACACCGCCTACCTCCTGCGCCAAAGCGGGTACGCATCAGCTGACAGTTCCCCTTTGACGCCCCCGGCCGTCCCAACCTAAAATAGAACGTATGTCCAATCTCGCCCACATCGTCGCCCAGGAAACCCAGGACGGCCGCCGCATCGTCCGCTTCCTCCTCTCCGCCATGGACGGACAACTCCCCGACTTCCAACCCTCCCACCGTCTCGACGCCGCCCGACTCCTGGTCAAACTCGGCTGCCCCACGGCGCAATCCCCGCCGCCCCACCGCCCCGACGTTCCCGCCCAGCGTCAGCGTCAGCGCCCCGTCCACCCCCACTCCCCGCCCGAACCCCCCTCCGGCGACCCGGACCGCCCCATCGGCTCCCAACTCGCCCAGATCGTCCGCGACGCCACTGACCAGGGCCGCGCCGTCGTCCGCTTCCTGGTCTCCGTCATGCAGGGTGAACTCCCCGACTTCAAACCCGGCCACCGCCTCGACGCCGCCAAAGAACTGCTCCGTCGCGGCTTCGACTACGCCCCCCAGACGCCGCACCCCCGCCAGGCCGTCCCTGCCCCCGCCGAACCCGCTCCCGACCCGGCCGAACTCCAGGCCCAGCGCCGCCTTCAGGAAGACATCGAGTTCAGCATCCACGGCCCGGTGTACTACGAAATCTACCCTTACCCCTGCGTCTGCGAAGACCGCCGCCACGACTGCAACGGCAACGCCCTCAACCCCCAGGAACGGGAAAAAGTCGCCCATCGCGCTCCCGCCGGAACCCTCTTCATCGACCGGCGCGATGCCGCTGCCCTGGACACCTTCATCGCCCGTTACGCCGACTACCTGACCCGTCGCAACGCCGGCAGCCCCCACCCCATCGACTTCAACCTCATCCGCTGGCCCCGCCACCCGCCCGGCCCCGACCCTTAGGGCGGGTCGTCAAAGTAGGTACGTCAAACCTAACCGCCCGTCCGGCGGGCGATCATAGCGTCGGCCAGCGGGCTGGCCCCCGACTTGACCGCTATGTTCACCAGCGACGGACGGCCCGAGTTGATGGCCCGTTCCACCGCCGGCGCTACCTCCTCCGGCTCTTCCACCAGCTCCGCGTAGCCGCCGATGCCCGCCACCACCTGGTCATATCGGACGCCGGGACGCAGGGCCGTGCCCACGTCGCGCCCGAAGTAGGCGAACTGGAAGGTGCGATCAATGCCCCAGTTGCCGTCGTTGCCCATGATCCCCGTAATGGGCAGGTTGTGCCGAATGCAGGTATCATACTCCATGGTGTAGAAACCGAAGGATCCGTCGCCCATGAAGGCCAGCACCTTGCGGTCGGGGTAGGCCAGCTTGGCCGCCATGGCGTAGGGTATCGCGCCCCCCAGGTGGCTCAACGGCCCCAGACGCATAAAGTGTCCCGGTTTGCGGGCCGGCAGGTAGCAGCGGCCCCACTGCACGTAGTCGCCGCCGTCCAGTACGATGAAGGTATCCTCGTCCACCAGATGCTCAATACGGGTGTACACGTCCAGCGGGTGCATGGGCGCGTCGCCGGTGGCGTTGCTCCGCAGGCTGTCCAGCCAGGCGCTCCGTTCCTGCTTGAGAGCCTCCAGCCACGGCCCGACGCTGCGGTTGGGTTTGGCCGCCGCCGTGAGCTGGTCCACGATGGCGCCCAGGTCGCCCAGCAGTCCCACGGCCACGCCCCGGTTGCGGCCAATCTCCGCCTCCGCGGGGTCAGCCTGGATCAGCCTGGCGTCGGCGGAAAAGACGCCGCCGTAGCGGTAACGATGGTCCAGCCGTTTGCCCAGCAGCAAAACCACGTCCGCCTCCCGGAACTTGCGCGCCGTGCGGTTCAACGCGCCGTCGGCATAGCCGAAGCACAGGGGATGCAGGTCGTCGATCAGGCCGCGCGCCTGCTCCACGGTGAAGATGGGCGCGCCGGTGGCCTCGACCAGCGCCTCCAGCTGGGCCGGCTCCACCGAATAGCGGGCCGGATTGCCCACGATGATAACGGGACGCTGGGCATTGGTGATGAGGCTGGCCGCCTGCTCAACCAGCTTGGGGTCTCCCTGGGGGCGGCCCATGTTGCGATATTCCTGGGGCAGGTAGGGCGGCAGGTCCTCCTCGCTGATCGGCGCTTCCTGGAGGTCGATGGGCAGGGTCAGATGCACCGGCCCGGGCCGTCCGCTCATGGCGGTGCGGAAGGCCGTGGCGACGAACTCCGGTATCCGATGCTTCTCGTGGATCAGCCACGACCCCTTGGACACTGGCGCCGCCATGGCCACCTGGTCGATTTCCTGAAAAGTAGCCTGACCTTTCTCTGGCAGCTCGGCGCAGCCGGCAACGAAAATCACCGGGCTTTCCGAAGTGTAGATGGCGGGCAGGCCGGAGATGGCGTTGGCAAAGCCGGGCCCGCCGGTGAACAGAGCCACCGCCGGCTGGCCGGTAATGCGCGCGTACCCGTCGGCCATGTGCATCGCCGCCCCTTCATGCCGAGTATCGATAAACTCAATACCCTCGTCGGCAGCGGCATCCACCAGGGGCAGAATGGTATCCCCCACAATCGTAAAGACCTTCTGCACCCCTTCCTGCTTCAGGCAGCGAATAAACAGATGCCCCCCGTTCAACTCCGGCATAAACCCAACTCCTCAAAAAGCATCGCCCCGGCAAAGGGCCAAGCCATCTTATCACAGCCCCATGCTGCAATCGGACAACAACCGCTCAGCTGCTCACGCCTACCCACTTTGTCATTGCGACCCCGTACCCCGTGTCAGTCACGGGCCCGGCTTTGATGCGGGCCCGGCTTTGATGCGGGGCCGGCAATCTCGTGCCGGAAGCTGGGTTCGTACCGGCAAGACGAGCCAACCTCCGGCGGGATTGCCACGTCACCGCTCCTCGCAATGACTTTGAAAAGGTCCGGTCGCTGAATGTCGCTATGCTGGCAAATCACCGACCGGCCTGCTAGTATGGCACGACAGGAGGAACTACCCATGATTACCTTTGATGCGCCAACCATTGCGGCGATAGTCGGCATAGTTGGGTTGCTGATAATCGCCGGCAGCGGGTTGTACCGGCTGGGACGGCTGGGCAAGCAGGTTGAACAGCAAGGAGAGGCGATAAGCGAGGTTCGCAAGGAGATTCGCGAGGTTCGTGAGGAAATGCGCAACGAAATGCGCGAAATGCGCGCCGAACTCCTTGAAGAGATGCGCCGCGGCAACCAGCAAATCCTCGTCGCCCTGGCCAACCACAGTCACGACGAAAACGGCCACGCCGTGTTTCGGATACCACCCGGCGCGGAAACGCCGGCGGTCGTATAGCGCGCTGTGACAGCGTAATGAATCCATCCCTGCTCCGTTCCGGCGCGCCAGTAACGGAGTTTTTAACTCCCTCCGTATCCGCGCCGCCGCCCGCCACATTCTGCAAAGCGAAAAGTAAGCGACTGACGCCCCGCTCATTGACGCCAACCACGGCCCGGAAGACGCTGGCGCGCGTTATGCCCATCGCCACCGCCCCCATCGTCCCCGCTGCCCTTTTCGCCCTCGCCGCTGCCGTTGCCCGCGCCAAACCGGGCAAGTTGCCGCCAGGCGTACCGACGCCCCTGATCCAGCATCAAGGCGCGCTATACTCCCCTCATGGGCCTCCTCTACGTAATCGGCACCCCCATCGGCAACCTGGAGGACATCACCTACCGGGCGGCGCGGATACTGTCGTCCGTGCCGCTGGTGGCCGCTGAGGATACCCGCGTTACCCGACGCCTGCTGGCGCGTCTGGACGCCAAACCCCGGCTGGTCAGCTGCCACGAACACAACTGGGAGCGTCAACTGCCCCGCCTGCTCGACGCGCTGGCGGAAGGCGACGTTGCGTTGCTGACCGACGCCGGTTCCCCCGCCATCAGCGACCCGGGGGCCGGTTTGGTAGCCGCCGTCGCCGGCGCCGGTCATAAGTTGGTTGCCATTCCCGGAGTATCGGCCGTAACCGCCGCGCTGTCGGTGGCCGGCTTTCCTGCCGACCGTTTTGTCTTCCTGGGTTTTCTGCCCCGTCGTCGGTCAGACCGCGTTGCGACGCTGACCCAGGCGGCCCGGCTGGGGCAGACGCTGGCGTTGTTCGAGGCGCCACACCGTCTCCGGGCCACCCTTGCCGACATCGCCGGCGCCCTCAACGACCCGCCGCTCGCCATATGTCGGGAACTTACCAAACTCCACGAGGAAGTCTGGCGGGGAACGGCGTCCGACGCGCTGGATTATTTCACCGAGCCACGCGGCGAATTCACCATCGTAATCGGCCCAGCCACTCCACAAACCGGTGACGATGCCAGCGCGGAAGACATCATAGAGACCGCCCGCCAAACTCTGGCGGAACGCCGCGCCGTCGGGATGCGCGGCCGCGACGCAGTGGCCGAGGTGGTAGCCGCAACCCGGCTGCCGCGCCGCGTCGTCTATGGCCTCTGGATTGAAATGGCCGGCCCATCGCGAAAGGATTAGGCGCACACCACTATTGCCTCGCCCAGCCCCTCGATTGAGATGCGAGCCTCTGAAGCGAAGCCCAGCGGCGTGGGCGGCACCAGGCTGCCCGTGATGACGGTATCTCCTGCCTTCAGCGGATGGTTCCGGGCCGACAGCTCGTTGGCCAGCCACACCAGCGGCTCGAAGGGATGGCCCATCACGTCCCGCCCGTAGCCCTCGCCGACCTGCTCGTGGTTGATCCGCATCACCCCGTGGCAGTTCACCAGGTCCAGGCTCTGCCAGTCGGCAACCGGATCGCCCAGCACCACGCCGGAGTTGAGAATGTTCACTGCCACGCTCATCAGCGTCCGCTCTTCGGTGGTCAGGTCATCGGGCGCGCGGATGTCCACGATCTCAAAGGCGGTGGCAACCTCCGCCACCGCATCGGCGACGGTCTCCCGGGTGTAGGGCGCGCCGGACGCCGGCAGGTCTTTCCCCAGCGTAACGCCGACCTCGAGCTCCACGCCCAGGTTCACGTACTCAGTGAAGTTCAGCACCACCGGCGAACGGTGGATCGTCTTCTGGAATACGCCGCCCAGCGCCGGGTGGTCCAAGCCGGCCCGTTCCTGCATGATCGGCGTGGTGTAGGCCAGTTTGTACCCGGACAAAGGCCCCCACAGGGAGGACAGCATACAGTGGAGTTCCAGCTGGATGGCATAAGCCTCGTCCAGCGTCCTGGGGAACAGGTCGGCCGGCAGCCGCTCGAATGGCTGCACCGTGCGGTACTGCTGGAAGATCAGCTCGGCGGCCGCGCGGGCCGGTGTGGTGGTTACCATGGTGCGGCTCCTTGTCATTGGCGCGTGTTGCGGTCAGATTATAGCCGTTTTGGTGCCATGTGGTGGTATGTTCCCACGGCAACATCAATAGGGGCGGGTTTCAAACCCGCCCCGGCACAGTATGGGGTCTGGAGACGGCGGTTCCATGAACCGCCATCACTGAGTTTGGATTAGCGAGCCTCGCTGGTCGCCTCAAACCCGCATTCCCGGTGCGTGCCGTCGCAGAAGGGTTTGTTGCTGGACTGTCCGCAGCGGCAGAAAGTAACCCACCGGCCTTCGGGGATGGCGTAATTGTTGCCGTCTTGGTCAACAATTTCAATCTCACCGGTGACCCGCAGGGGGCCGTTTTCGCGGATTTCCACTTTCACGTCTGCCATTAGGGGGTTCCTCCTCGTGGTTCTAATTGATGCGTCCGCCGTCTGCCATCGTTAGCGGCCCAGGCCGGCGGCGGGACGATTATTCAACAAATCGCAACGGTGGTCAAATGCAAAAGTTCCCTCTCCCCCGGCGGGAGAGGGCCAGGGTGAGGGGGACCGTTACAGGTTCACCACCAGGTTGTCCGGCGCGCGGCAGAGGATGCCCTCCTGCTCCTCGTCATAGGGGTTCTCCTCGATGTGCGGGGTATTGGCCGGCACGAAGATGAAATCGCCGGGGCCGGCTTCGATCCACTCCTCGAAGTTCTCGCCGAAATAGACCCGCACGTGTCCCCGCAGCACGTAGGCGGCGGTTTCGGCTTCAAGATGGGTGTGCGGCGGCCCTTTTTCCCGGGGCGCGGCGGTAACCTTGCCCATCCAGATCTTGGTGGTGTCGCCCTTGCCGGGCACGACGGCCGGCTGGCGCACCATGCCGGGAGTCTGGATGGTTTCCGAGGCGTCGCCCACCGTGTGCACCACGTAGGGCTTGAGGCCGGTCTGCTGGTCAGTGGTCGTCATCGCGTTTGCTCCTTATGCGTGTCACGGGGATTCCCGCGTATGCGGCGGGTCAACCGGACTGTCCTCCCGCCGTCGGGTATCGCCGGGTTGGATGATAAAGTCACGGCGGTCACGATACAAGCGGGCGCGATTGCGAACCTCCCCGTCATCCCAATCCACACGGAAATCCCCTAATCTTTAAATCCTGCTTCTGACAATCTCTGCGTTGCGCCATCCGATGCCCGCCGTTATCCTTACTTTATATGACAGTCTGCACATCCTCATTCTGCATTATCCTGCTGTACCTGCAAGCCGGCGCCTACATTGCCATCATGCTTGCCGTCCTGGGAGTGCCACAAATGCTCACCTACTATCTTGAACGCCGCGACCGCCGCCGCGACCAGGGCGAAAACCGGGCCGAGGCAGATCGTCGCTATCAGGAAAGCCGGACTGAAGAAGAACGTCGCCATCGGGAAAGCCGGGCAGAAGAAGAACGTCGCCATCGGGAGAGCCGGGCTGAAGAAGAACGTCGCCACCGGGAGAGCCTGGCCGAAAGCGAGCGTCGCCACCAGGAGACCATCGCCATCATCAGTGGTCTTATCGCCGCATTGGCCGGCGACCGCCAGCCCGCTCCTGACCACTCCCAGGCCATCGCCAACTTGCAACAGGCCGTAACCGAACTCACCGGCCAGGTCGCCCAGCTGAACGAACGGATCCAGAACGGCAACGGCTCCAGCCGGCCTGATACTCGGCGCCATGACTGATTTGCCACCGTCCCTGGTCGCCCAAATCGCCCGGTTCGCCGCCGGCATAGCGCGGGCTGAAACAGCCATCCCGCCATCGGTGAGCGATCTCAGCATCGACATGATGCTCAACGCCGCCGCCGCCGCCCTGGCCGGCGCGGCCCATCCCGACGCCATCGCCATCGCCCGCGTGGTCCGCGAGATGGGCGGCAACGGGCGCAGCACCATCATCGGCATGGGACAGCGCACCTCTCCGGTGTACGCCGCCCTGGTCAATGGCGCCCTGGTGCGCTTGCTGGACTATGACGACAACGCCCTGGACACCGGCGCCCGTCCCACGGCGGCGGTATTTCCGGCCGTGATGGCGCTGGGCGAGATGCACGGCTACCCCGGTGACGCAGCCCTGCGCGCCTTCTCCGCCGGATGCGAGATTTCTCTCTGCCTGTCCGTCGCGCCGGAGACCCGCGCCTTCGCCGGCGCGGCCGGAGCGGCCACGGCCACGGCCATGCTCATGGGCCTGGATGAAAGCGGGTTGGCTAACGCCGTCGCCCTGGCCGCCGGCGCCGGCAATACCGGCGTCGGCTATGCGGCCCCCGGAGCGTCGGCCTTGGCCGGAGGCCGGGCGGCTATGCAGGGCGTCCTGGCCGCGTTGCTGGCGCGGGAGGAGGTCGCTGCCCCCCTGGATGCCGACGCGCCAGATCCGCGCGTCCTTGCCGACCTGGGACGCCATTGGCGCTTGATCAATCCTGGCGTCACCATCCGCCTCTACCCCTGCCATCCGGCCAGCCACTGCGTCATTGACGCCGCCCTGGGTTTGACCCAGCTGCACCGCTTCGAGCCATCGGAGATCGCCGCTGTCCACATTGGCGTGACCGCCGACACCCTGCGGAGCCTTCCCTGCGTGCTGCCGGAGAACGGCTGGCAGGCTCGGGGCTGCCTGGCTTTCATCGCCGCCGCCACCCTTTGCCACGGGCCGCCCCTCATCAACTTCTTTTCCGACGTGGCGGTGCGGGATGAGGGGGTGCGAGCGATGATGGAACGTGTGTCGGTGGAAGCGACGCTTCCGGCATCGCCGTTATCGCTCCATCCGGCCGAAGTGGCGGTGAGCCTCGCCGACGGCAGAACCCTGCGGCATCGCATCGATCATCCTCGCGGCTCCCCGGCCATGCCCCTGGACGCCGAGGAGCTGGAGGCCAAGTTCCTCTACTGCACCCGCTACATCCTGCCGGCCGACCACATCGCAGAGGCCATCGGCAGCTTCCGCGGCATCGCTGAAATCGAAAACGTAACCGGAATGGCATCCGTCCTGGGAGGTTAGAGACCATGAAAGGCATCCGCGCCTACGAAATCGGCGGCCCTGATGTACTCAAATATGAGGATATGCCCGAACCCGCCGCCGGCCCCGGCGCGGCGGTGGTGGCAATCCGCAACATCGGCGTCAACTACACCGACGTGTCCAGCCGCAAGGGAACCAACCCGCCGGCCGCGTTTCCGTGGACCCCCGGCCGTGAAGCCTCCGGCGAGGTCATCGCCGTGGGCGATGGCGTCACTGAGGTATCCGTGGGCGACCGGGTGGCCTACGCCATGCACACCGGCTCCTACGCCGAGCAGCAAGCCGTCCCCGCCCGTCTGCTGGTGCCCATTCCCGACGACATGGACTATGCAACCGGCGCGGCCACCCTGTTGCAAGCCATGACCGCCCACTTCCTGGTCAACGACATCGCCCCCTTGCGGGCCGGCCAGCGCGCCCTGGTCCACGCCGGAGCCGGCGGCATGGGCCTGCTGCTCATCCAGATGCTCAAGCGCCGGGGCCTCCACGTGTACACCACCGTGTCCACCGACCAGAAGGCGGAGCTGGCCCGGGGCGCCGGCGCCGACGACGTAATCCGGTACACGCAGCAGGACTTCGAGGAGGCGATACGCCGGATGACCAACGGCGAGGGCGTCCAGATCATCTACGACGCCGTGGGCGCGACCACTTTTGAGAAGGGCCTGCGCGTCCTGGGCCGGCGGGGCTGCATGTGCCTCTACGGGCAGGCCGGCGGCCCGGTGGGCCCGGTGGACTCCGGTATGCTCCGCAACGGCTCCCTGTTCCTGACGCGCCCAACCCTGGGCGACTACACCGCCACGCGCCCCGAGCTGCTGCAGCGGGCCGAAGAGTGCCTGTCCTGGGTGCAGTCGGGCGAAATCAAGCTCAACGTCAGCCTGAACCTGCCCCTGTCCGAAGCCGCCGAAGCCCACCGCCGCCTGGAAGGGCGGGAGACCACGGGGAAGATACTGCTCACGCCGTGACTTCATGAAAAGCGCGCACTGTTTCGCGCTCTTCCTTACCTATTGTGTACACGTTGTCGTGATAGCTGAGGCAAAGTAGTAAAGTAGTGATGAGCCCGCTACTGATCTGCTGTTGATCCTGCCCGGCACCTTCCTGGTACTGCCGCTCCTGTCAGTGGCAACCGGCCTGGCGTGCGCTCGTCGGATCCATGGGTCTCCCGTACCTTCGGCCTGCTGACCGGGGGCGCCTGCGCCATGGCGGTGATGGTCCTGATGTACTTCAGGGCCGACTCCCTGCGATGGGCGGAAGCGCAATTCGGGGTTGATTTGTCGTGGGCGTTCGTCCCGATCCTGTCCGTGTCCATCGCCGTCGCCGGCATCGTCGCCACCTGGGAGATTTGCCGGTTGCGCCGGCATCAGCGTAGTTTGTAGTCGATGTCGGCGCCCGCATCTCATCGAAAGCTCACGATAATCAGCACCAGCACGATGTACACGATGGGGGCCAGGCCGATACACGCCATGATGCCCAGAAAGATCACGATAGCGACCCCGGCCGGAGGCCAGGACCCGAACCACTCCCTCATGCGACACCTCCTTTGGCGAAACCGTCAGTGGGAGCGTATCAGTCAGTGGGGGGACCAACATGGCCGCCCCCACTGACTATTATGTCGCAGCTCTTGCGCAGCAGGTGGATGCCGTAGTCGAATGCCTTACGCGCCTCGGTTTCGCTCCGGTAGCCGGTGGGCTACTGCATTCACGTCTGGACGTTTTCGTCCTTGACGTACCAACGGAACAGGTGGCGGGCGGTTTTCTACAGCTGAAAGCCCATGTCATTGAACGCCTGATCAGAAAGGTTATCTTCATAATAGGCCGTTCTAGCGCGCGTTGAAGACTTCAACCACCCGCTCGCACTTGTCCCGGTCTGACCAAATCGTTCGCGCCTTAGTTTGGTAACCCCAGGGATTGCTCGTCAGTCGCAAACTGAAACTGCACCCTTTTTCAGTGATGACGCCCTCCTGATAAATCCGCGGGGCGTTACTTCCACCCAGAGAAGGGGGAACCGCGTTATCCCACCGGACCACGGCCCCCTTGCCGTGATTGACGGTGATAGTGAGGACCGCAACATACGCGCAGATGAACAGGACCAACGATGCCGCAACGCCGCCGACCACAATGAGAGTGCCATATAGAACTCCGCGCAGGGTGAACCAATTCATGAGCCGCCTCCAAATTGTGATATTCAGCACGGACGCAGAGTACCCAAAAAAAGCAGGAAGGCGGCCAACAAGGGCCGCCCTCCGGTCTTTATCCCTGGTGAGCGCCGGTGAGCGTGATCACCACCACCAAGTGACGATTAGCTCGTCGTCGAGCCAGCTTTCGCACGGACCGGAGATGGTCATGTCCACGTCCCCGGTACAGTAACCGTGGGAATAGCCCGTCGCGGTCAAGTCGTCGTGATAGCAGTGATCCACACCGGATCCCGTCAAGGGGTTCGCGTTGCAGAAATCATCGTTGGTGAAATGCTCGCTGGCGACGATGCTGACCCGGGACTGGTCGTGGCTGTAGCTCCACTCGCAGGAGGCGTAATCCTCGTCGCGCTCCCAGCCGGAGAGGGATAGCCACTTGGATTCGCATTTGCCGCTTTGGTAACGGACCAGGTCGGCGTCCTCATCGTACTCGAAATTGAGGGTCAGCTTGACCGTGTTGACATCCAGGTTGATCGGGTCCTCAACATTGGACTTGACCCAGAGGGTTTGGTTTTGAAATGCCATGGATAATTGTCTCCTCCGCAATGATCGGCTTTAGGCCCTGTTGCCGGCGGCGAGGACCGTCGTAGCTGACGACCGGCCTTTGGCGGCTTCGTCTTCGGCGAGCATTCGCTTGCCCTCCTCCGTCAGATGGCCGACCTCGACCAGGCGCTCATCCGTGTCCGGGTTGTAGGCCAGGGTGCGGTACACCTTGGGGCCTTCGCCGGGAGCCATATCAAAGTGGGTGCGGAACTTCACCTGATCGCCGACCCGCTGGCCCTTTTCGATATGCCGAACCGCGTTTTCGATGGGGTATTTGCGTTACCGCTTGGACTTGACGACCTGTTCCCCTTCCAGTTCCAGTAGCTCTGCCATGTGACCTCCTTGAGTTGAGTTTACTACAATGTACGATATTGTATATTTGTTCTATTATGCGTCGGAGGTGAACCAGGTGCCAACCAAGTTCGGTCACTAATCAGGGCAATCGGGTTATACTCACTGCAATCATATTCGGCAAATACCGATGGCAGCCCCGCGGGCGGTTTTCCAACGGGGCCTATTGGAGCATCACTATGGCAATCAACGGCGCGGCAAAGACGCTGGACGGCGTGCGGATCCTGGAGTTGGCCCGTTGGCAGGCGGCCCCCCGCGGCGGCCTGATCCTGCAGGACATGGGCGCGGAGGTCATCAAGCTGGAATGGCGCAAGGGCGCCGACCTGCGTAACTCCGGCCCATTCGTCGGGGAAATGAGCGTCCAGTTCGCCGCCTACAACCGGGGCAAGAAGAGCGTCACCCTGAATGCCCGCCATGCCAAGGGCAAAGAACTCTTCTTCCGCCTGCTGGAAGTATCCGACGTGGTGCTGGAAAACTTCCGCCCCGGCACCATGGCGGCCATGGGCTTCGGCTACGAGGAGCTGCGCAAGGTCAACCCCGGCATCATCCTGGCCTCGGTGTCCGGCTTCGGGCAGTACGGCCCCTACCGCGACCGCCAGTGCTTCGACCCCATCATCCAGGCCATGAGCGGCTTCGGCGACCAGACCGGGCGGGGCTTCGGCGAGCCAATCATGGGCAATGGCCCGGTGATGGACCGCACCGCCGCGCTCCACGCCGTCATCGGCATCCTGGGCGCGCTGCGTCACCGCGACCGCACCGGCGAGGGCCAGTGGCTGGAGGTAGCCATGCTGGACGGCGGCATCACCCTGGAGGAAGTCGCCCTGGCCATGTGCTACGAGACCAACACCAACGACTTCGTGCGGGTCGGCACCTTCCTCAAGTGCACCGACGGCTGGGTCACCACCGGAGCGGCCCGCGCCGGCATGTGGGAGCGGATGCTCAAGGTCATGGACTACGACGAGTTGGCCGAGGACCCCGAATTCGCCGCGCCCATGTTCGCCACCGACATGGCCCAGATCCGCATGGAGCTGCTGCGGATGTGGTGCGAGGAACGCACCGTCCAGGAAGTGGAAGAGGCCCTGGTCGCCGCCGACATCCCGGTGGGAGCGGTCAAGTCCATCCCCGAGGTCCTGGCCGACCGCCATATGTGGGAGCGCGAGGTGATGATGGAAGCCGACGCCCACGAACCTCCCGGCCAGAAAGTGCTGGTTCCCGGCCCCACCATCATCAAGTTCTCGAAGACGCCCACCACCGCCGGCCCCATCCCCAGGTACGGCGAGCACAACCGGGAAATCTACGGAGACCTGCTGGGCATCTCCGAACCGGAAATGGCGAGACTGGCCGAGCAGGGGGTTATAACCTGATTCCGAAGACCGTCCGAGGCTCGTGCTTACAGCCAAAAGCATGTGGCAACGCCAAAGACCAGCTAATCCATTTGCTACACCCCGAGTCCGTGTAACCATGATTGCAACAAGGAACATCAGGTGATTCAACCGTCATGAACTTATCGACCGTCCGACACGGACGCGCACCCGGCTAACGCTCCGCAACCAAGAGACGATCGTACCGACCATTGACCCAACGAAACGTGCGGTGTGTATAGCAGAATGAGACCCTAACCCGTCGGTTTGCGCAAACGGTGGATAGGGTCGCCCGCGACGTTCCGCTCAGTTGACCAACCAGTAATGCCACTATACGATGAATTCGCCGGAGCCCGTGCGTTCTTGGAGGAAATCATGCTAGAGCAATACACGATCGCGGACATTTTGACTTGGCTGGACGACAAGACCCTCATCGTCAACAGAGAATATCAGCGTTCGGAAAAAGTTTGGCCACCTGCCGCGCAGAGTTATCTTATCGATACCATCCTGCGGGAAATGCCGATGCCCAAAATCTATCTTAGGACGCAAATCGACGTTAAGACACAACGAAGCTATCGCGAGGTCGTCGATGGCCAACAGCGATTAATGGCGATACAAGCATTCGCTAAGGACCAGTTCCCATTGAGACCTAGCGGCGACGACACATTAGGTATGGAGGGTCGGCATTACTCCGAGATGGACGAGGAGTTCAAACAAAAATTCTTGGGGTATCAAGTCCCAGTGGAGCAACTGCTCAACGTCCCCGATGGGGTTGTGTTCGACGTGTTCCAGAGATTGAACACTTACAACTATAACCTATCACCCCAAGAACTACGCCATGGGCGATTTCACGGACATTTCCGGAATGCCGTTGTATCAGCGTCCCGGCGCTGGGCGTTCATTTGGGACAAGTACAATGTTCTGGGGAAGCGGGCAAGAATAAGGATGGCTGACGACGAATTGATGGCTCAATTTTTTGGCATCATTCTTGAAGGTGTGACTGACGGCGGGCAACCCAAGATCACAAGACTCTACGATAAGTACGACGCAAATATGCCGGACGGCGTAAGCGGACAGGTCGGGAAAGTTCTAGGTTACATGGTTAAGAACTTTGCACCGATACTGGAAACCAACCTCGCAAGGTCGCCTCATTTGCTTATGTTGTTCGCTGCGGTAGCTCATGCACTGGACGGGATTCCCTGCGGAGACTTGGGCGAAGAGATGCCAGAAAAAGACGCCCATGCTCTTGAGGACGTGGATCTAGCGGTGCAAAATCTCACTGCGCTTTCTGACGTTTTGGAAATGGACCAATCTGAAGTCCCAAGTAGGTTTCACCAATTTCAACTCGCTTCCGTCGGTTCCACCCAACGTATTCGGAGCAGGCGCGTAAGGTTCATCATGTCGTACCGGGCGTTGCTGTCCGAGCAACTCTGAGCGAATGCAAATCAAACCACTCACCCATCTATACGGATCGTTTAGCTGGCGCAGCTCATCGTTGGCAACTAGGCGGGGAGCTCCATTTCCCGCCGCCCCGGCTGAAAGAGAATCGTGCGTACCGATTCATCAAGATGGAGTGGCGTTTTTGGTTGTGAGGTTGCAATCGCTGTGGGCAGAGTTTTGCCGCGAACTGATCGTGCGATCCGCTATCGGAGGCTGCGCTACTAGAACCGTCCAGTCCTTGCCGGAGGCGATGAACGTAAAAATCGTCAAGAACGTTCAGGACATTGTGGAAACGCAATCTCCCAAAGGCAAATACAGCGGCTTCGGAGCGAGGTGGGAAGAACCGACGTACGCAATTCAACAAGCTCAAAAATTGCGGGTGGCGAACTTCGGTAATATATCATTGGGCTTAGGCATAGCAGCCACCGACTGCGCTAACCTAAAGGCGGTAAGGAATTTCATAGTTCACCCCAACCAACATACGCGTGGGCGATATGAGCAAGTGGCCTTAGTCCTAGGCTATCAAGGCCTCGCCCCGAGTCAGCTGGTAAACCAACGCTCTCAAGGTGGTGCTACCATCTTTGATGGCTGGGTAGCCATTCTCAATCTCGCAGCGCGCAACGCTGTAGATTAGCGAAAAGTTGATGGAAACCCGGTATATGCGACGGACAAAGCCAGTTCATGGCATCTTCTAATATTTACTCCGCCATACGCCAGCGAGTTGCCGCCTTCCTCGCCGCCAGTCTGGCTTTCCAGGCCCCGGCCCGGGAGGCGCATCCACTGCACGCTCTGCACCCCTTCGCCGCCCGCTTTCCCCACGGCCTGGCCGGCTACTTCATCAACGCCCTCACCCAACCCGGCGATACCGTGCTTGACCCCATGTGCGGCTCCGGCATCACCCTGCTGGAGGGCTGGCTGGCCGGCCGTTCCGTCATCGGAATTGACCTCGACCCGCTGGCCCGCCGCCAAAGCGCCGCCCGCACGACCTCCCTTGACCCCCAGGCCGTCCGCGAGGCCGGCGACGCCATGCTGGAACAGGCCGCCCGCCTCTACGCCGGCATCGGCCGCCCCGCCGACCCGCTGGCGGCAGTCCGAGATGGCATGGACAACGCCACGCGGGAGTTCCTGAATTACTGGTTCTTCGAGGAAACCCAGCAGGAGTTGGCCGCCCTGGTTCTGGCCATTCGCAGCGAGTCTAACCCGGATCTGCGCAACCTGCTGGAAGTTATCTTTTCCTCCACCATTGTCACCAAGTCCGGCGGCGTCTCCCGCGCCCGGGATTTGGCCCACACTCGCCCTCACCGCGTTGCCGACAAGACGCCGCGACGCCCCATCCGCCTTTTCGCCAATCTGCTCGACCGCGCTGCTGACGCCTGCGCCGCTGTCGATCCCGACACCGTAGGCGACCGCCGCATCATCGCCGGCGATGCCCGCGACTTGCCTCTGCCCGACGGCAGCGTGGACCTTATCGTAACGTCGCCACCCTACGCCAATGCCCTGGACTATATGCGCGCCCACAAGTTTTCGCTGGCCTGGCTCGGTGATCCGATACCCAGTCTAACCGGCCTGCGCGGGCAGTACATCGGCTCGGAGTCCGCGGGCAGCCAGGCCGGCCAATCCGCCACCGAACTGCCCGCATCCCTTCGGGCCGTGGTTGATCAACTGTCCGCCAAAGACGCGCCCAAGTCCCGCGTCCTGCAACGCTACTTCGCCGATATGTTCGTCGCCATTGGTGAGATGGCGCGCGTGCTGCGGCCCGGCGCGGCGGCCGTAATCGTAGTTGGCCCCTCCACCATGCGCGGTATGCTGATACCCACCCACCATTGCCTGGCCGACCTGGCATCCGGCGTCGGCCTTGATGTCGTGGGAGTGGCGCCCCGCAACCTCGACCGCGACCGCCGCATGATGCCGGCCCGCAATGGCAATCGCAGCGACGCAGCATCCGGCATCGAGCGCCGGATGCACACCGAATACATCATCGGCGCAGTCAAGCCCTGACGCGGCCCCTATACCTACCCGGCAATCTACCCCCAAACGGCGGCCCGGTTTTGCCCGGCTCGGCTATCTACCAGATGTTGTTATCGCCGCTTCCCGGCGGTCGGGTGGAATTGCCGCTTGCCGCCCCCGGCGGTTGGCGACGATTTTCGAGCCGGCGGTCCATACCCATAGCCGCAAGATTGCATTAAATCCCTTTTCTCAAACTGCGCATGTAATTGGCCTGTTTTCAAATTTACGGCGGAACAATGTTTCTGCCAATCCGCCTAGCGGCCCTTCTGAACCCGCCCTAACATTGTCGCCAGTTCTACAGGGGGCACTGACGACAATGCCGAACCTTTCCGACCCTGCTTCCGTTTGGCAAGCCGTTCTCGGTCGGCTGCAGCTGGAAATGCCGAAAGAGCATTTCAACACCTTTCTGCGCCCTTGCGTCGGGCAAAGCTGGGATGGCGACTGCCTGGTGGTGGCCGCCGCCAGCTCCTTCGCCATTTCCTGGCTGGAACTTCCCCTGCATCTCACCATGGCCCAGGAGGCCCTGGCCGGCGCCCTGGGCCCGGACTCTTCATCACCGGGCACTTCATCAAAGGGAGCCGCCATCCGCTATGAGGCGATGCCTACCGCGCTCCAGAGCGACGCCGCGAACCGCGGCCGCGCCACGGTACACGCCGTCAGCCCGCCGCCGGCGACCGGTCTGGAGTCGCGCCGCCGCCGCCAGCGCGCGCCGGTTCCCGACGATTATGACCTGGGCAGGGGCGGCGGCGACGGCTACGATTGGGCCGCCGTCAACTCGGCCACCTGCGATCCGCGCTACAGTTTCGACAACTTCATCGTGGGCGATAGCAACCGGCTGGCCGGCCAGGCCGCCCGCGCCATAGTCTCGGTCAAAAATCGGGATAACCGGGAGCGGGCCCCCGCTGGATACAACCCCCTGCTGCTGTATGCCGGCTCCGGGTTGGGTAAAACCCACCTGCTCCACGCCATCGGCAACGCCGCCTTGCAGCAGGGGCGGAGTGTCCTCTACGTAACTTCCGAACAGTTCACCAACGAGTTCGTCTCCGCCGCCACTGGTCAGGGGAACGGGCGCCGCGCCATGCGCGAATTCCGTGACCGCTACCGGGGCGTCGGCTTGCTGCTGCTGGACGACGTGCAGTTCCTCGCCGGCAAAGAGCAGACGCAAGAGAGCCTGTTCCACACCTTCAACGACCTCCACCAGGCCGGATCGCAGATCGTACTCACCTGCGACCGGCCCCCCCAGTCCATTTCACCGCTGGAAGACCGGCTGCGCTCCCGGTTCCTGTGGGGGTTGGTGGCCGACATCCAGCCCCCATCGCTCGAAACCCGTCTGGCCATGCTCCACGCCTGGGCTGACGACCGGGGTACGCCGGTTCCCGAGACCGTGCTGGACCTTGTCGCCCAGCGAGTCAGCCACAACGTTCGGCAGTTGCAGGGCGCCTTCAACCGCGTCGTCGCCATGGCGCAGCTTATCAATACGCCTCTGACGCCGGAAACCGTATCGCAGCAATTGGACGCCATCGTCGGCCCCGACGCCCGCGCCGAGACCACTCCGGAGCAGCTGCTGAAAGCGGTCGCCCGCCATTACCGCATTGCCGATGAGCAGATCCGGGGACGTGGCCGCACCGCGGCCGTAGCCGAGGCCCGCCAGGTTGCGATGTATCTGCTGGCTACCGAACTAGGTATGACGCCCACCGACACGGGCCGCGCCCTGGGCGGGCGGAACCACAGCACCGTCATCCACGGCGTCAGCAAAATCCGCGACGCCCTTGCCACTGATGACCGCCTCCGCCACGCCGTCAACGCCATCAAGGACGCTCTGTTCGCCTAGCGTACTTTCCTTGTGGTATAGGTGTAGAGGCGGGTTTGAAACCCGCTTCCGCGTGCGAAATAGCCTACCCTTTGGAGGCCCCATGACATCGACCAATGTATCTGCCATCCGCACCGTCGTCGGCACCGGCGAGGCCGGCTATACCGGCGACGGCGGCCCGGCTACCGAGGCCACCCTCCGCGAGCCATTCATGTGCTGCTTCGACTCCGCCGGCAACCTGTTCTTCTGCGAGGCCAGGAACCACGTCGTCCGTCGCGTGGACGCGGTCACCGGCATCGTAACCACCATGGCCGGCACCGGAGAGCAAGGTTACACCGGCGACGGCGGCCCCGCCACGGAGGCCACCCTCTACGAACCCTACTCGCTGGAAGTAGATACCGACGGCAGCATCTATATTGTTGACCGCCTTAACGCCGCCGTCCGTCGTGTCGATGGCGCAACCGGCATCATCACCACTGTAGTCGGCACCGGCGAACCCGGCTATTCCGGCGATGGCGGTCCTGGCCCGCTGGCCCAACTGCGCGAACCCAACGACTGCTTCCTCGACGGCAGGGGCGGCCTGCTCATCGCGGACATCCAGGACCAGCGCATCCGCCGCCTCGACCTGGCCTCCGGCATCATCGACACCTTCGCCGGCAACGGCGAGAAAGTGCGCGGCGGCGACGGTATGCCGGCCCGGCAGGCCAGCATCCTGGGCGCCCGCGCCGTGTGCATGGACGGCCACGGCAACACCTACATCGCCGAGCGGGAGGGCAACGGCGTGCGCATCGTCACGGCCGGCGGCATCATGGGCACCGTGGCCGGAGCGGACGCGGAGCGCGGCTACACCGGCGACGGCGGCCCGGCCCTGGCCGCCACCTGGGGCGCGCCCAAGGCCATTCGCTGCGACGCCGCCGGCCACATCATCGTGGTGGACACTGAAAATCACGCCATCCGGCGCATCGACGCCAACACCGGCATCGTTGCCACCATCGCCGGCGGGCAGCTGGGAGGCCACGGCGACGGCGGCCCCGCCACTGACGCCGGCCTGGACCGTCCCCACGGCTGCGGCATCGCCGCCAACGGCAGTATCTACATCGCCGACAGCAACAACCACCGGGTGCGGGTGGTACAATAAACGGTATGACCGTGCCAACATCCTCCGACCTGCGTGAGTTCATCCAATACGTAATCACCGCGGTCGACGCCAACCCCGACTTGCGAGAGCCTCTGTTGCGCGCGCTGCTGACCGAGGAATTTCTCCAGATGCCGGTTCGTCTGGCCCGGGTTGAGGGTGCCATCAAGACGTTGAAAGACGATGTCACGACGTTGAAAGACGACGTCAAGACGTTGAAAGACGACATGGGCAGTGTGAAAGGAAAGGTGCTGGAACAGGATTTTGCTCACCGCGCCAGTTCGTGGCTGAACCGGGAGTTTGGATTTTTACGCAACCGTGTGGTCCATGGCAAAGCCGGCGTTTTCCAGCGCTATGGAGAGGAGTTTCTTGATGCGATTGCGGACGCGCGGGATGATGGGCTGATAACTCCCGAACAAGTCCAACGGCTTTTGGACACCGATGTTATCGTCCAGTGCCGCCGTTCCGGCGATGCTGAACCCACTTGGGTCGCCGTAGAAATCGCCGCTCGCATCGATGAGGACGATATTAACCGCGCCCTTCGCTCCGCTGAGGCCCTGCAAACTCTGTTCAACGAACCATCTTTGCCGGTCGTCGCCGGCGAACGCATCGATGCTCCCGATGTTGAGCGAGCTCGGCAGTCCGCGGTTACCGTCATCATCCTTGCAGAGTGAAGCTACGTCGGCGTGGTTGGTAGCGCTGCAATTTAGCTGGTCGAACTTTCGCGTCATTCCGGCGAAAGAACGTCACCCCGTACTTGATACGGGGGTGGCAATCTCATCGGCGTAGCAATGGCCGTCCCGGCAAGAATCTCGGAGAGTCCATTGCCCGCCTACGGCGAGCGTGGAATGACAAGTTAAAGTGGGTACGCATGAGGCGGTCGCCTTTCTTGACACCAACCGTTTCCGTTGGCTACGATGGAAGTGTGTACGGTACGGCAGGAACCGGCCCGCCGGCCTCACTCGTGGGGATATAGCTCAACTGGGAGAGCGCGGCGTTCGCAATGCCGAGGTTGCGGGTTCGAGCCCCGCTATCTCCACCAATTCGCTTCTGCCCCTGTAGCTCAGTTGGACAGAGCGGCGGCGTCCTAAGTCGCGCGTCGGGGGTTCGAGTCCCTCCAGGGGTACTTTTCTTGTGCCATGGAACGACAAACCTGGCGTTGTCCAGGGGGCATCCGGCACGGCGTTCAGGATTGCGGCGAGTTGGCTTGGCGACAGTTGCCGCCCCCCCGGCGTTCATGTCCATAATGACAACATCATCGCGCTTGACTCGGACAACTGCGCTGTCCGGTTGGCGCAGTTCACCGGCGCCGCGAACGTCGGCCTGTACCGGGGGGCGCGGCGGATTATCGACGCTACGCGATACTCCTTCCAGCCGCTGATGGATGCAGCATAGCCCGAATACAGCCGGCAATGGTATTCCCACCGGGGAAAAGCGTTGCGCCGGACGTCGTTCCGTTTAGTTCTGGTGTCATTCGCGCTGGACGCCGCAGTGTACGGACTGCTTGCCATCCTGCACCGGCCTATAGCCGAGCTTATCCTGGGAGACGAGTTCGCCGCCGCCGCATGGCTGGCACCCCGGTATGGCGCGGTGGGAGCGGCTTGGGCCAACACGGCCTGCTTCATCGCCTTTGTCGTGGTCTTGATGCCGTTCGTAATCTCCATCTTGCGGTAGAGCCGCCGGATATAGTAGCTTGTGAACCAAGAAGACCCCGGTGTTCCAATAAACCCGGTGCCTTAATCCACTGCTGAGGCAACTGCCCCACGCCGGTTGCGAAAGAGCAGGCCAACGATGACTACCGACACCACCCGGATAACCATGCTGCCCTACCATCGGCAGGGCGAAATTGACTACGCCAGCCTGGACTTCAGCCCCGAAGAGAAGGAGCCGCCTCCCGACTCCATGCAACAGAACCGGGAAATAGACGAAATCATCAACCTTCTCCGGGCCCGCCTCACCGACTTCGACCGCCGGCCCGACATCTTCCTGGACCGGGAGACCAACATCTGCTACGACCGGCGCAACCTGAACGTCCGAATCATTCCCGACGTGTACTTGGCCTTGGGGGTGGACGCCGAAGCCATCCGCCCGCGGAAGCTCTACCTGCCCTGGGAGGTGGGCAAGCCGCCGGATTGGGCGCTGGAAGTGGCCTCGGAAAGTACCAGTCGGGTGGATGTCGCCCGGAAACCGGCCATCTACGCGCTGATCGGCGTGCCGGAGTACTGGCGGTTCGACCCCAGCGGCGGCAATTACCACGGGCAGCCGATGGCCGGGGGCCGGCTGGTCAACGGCGCGTACCAGAGCATAGAACTGACCACCGAACCCGACGGCATCCTGAAGGGGTACAGCGAAGTTCTGGAACTCAGCCTGTGCTGGGACCAGGGCTGGCCCCGGTTTTACGACCCCGAAACCGGGGCTTACCTGGAGAACTGGCGACAGGAGCGAGCTGCCCGGCTGACTGCTGAATCCGCCTGGCTGGCCGCTGAATCCGCCTGGCTGGCCGCCGAGGCCGAAAACCAACGGCTCCGGGAAGAACTGCACCGCTTGCGGTCGAGAAACTAAAAGTTTCGTGACCGCTGCGGCGGATAAACTGCACGTCGGGTTCGTGCTCCCCAGCCTGGCCGGTGGTGGAGCGGGGCGGGTCGTCCTCACCCTGGCCGAATCGTTCATCGATGGCAACCAGGCAGCCCACGTTGGCCAGGACGGTATCGCGCCTTGTTGGCGACCGGTCGGCCAGCCGGTGATGGGGGAGCCTCCCGCGCCCGGTGGCTCCCAGGGTCAGGAACACCGATTTGGCAGCCGCGCCCTCAAAAGCTGGGTTGGTACGCCTGTCGCCACAGGGCCAGGTTGAGCAGTTTATAGAGCAGGGGGCCATTGTCCCGGCGCCGGCCGATATGTTCCCGGATACAGCCAGCCAGAGCCTCGTTGTCGAAAAGGCCGGA
>CAYGAY010000002.1:99958-150788 GCA_964347975.1 uncultured Dehalococcoidia bacterium | reverse complement strand
AGACCATCGCCTACCTAGCCGGACATCTACCCTGACTTTGCAATCGTCCTGGGCTCCGATGCAGGGTCTTTCGGTGTTCCAAAAAATCGGCTAATCTGGTCTAACCTTGGCCGTCTGCGCTATGCTGTCTGGGACGCGCAGCCTCTACGCCATCTGCCAGTGGGGTCGTCAGCAGGACCCAGCGGGCCGTGGCGACCATGGGTTTCACCCGTGCCGCCACCCCGGGGGTAAGCACGTTGCACGCTTTCTCAGGTTCCGACGACGGCTCTTGACGGGTTGCGTCGCAGTCACCTGCCAGAGGTCAGACCCGACGGAGCTTCGGGTCCAGGTAGTCGCGCAGCCAGTCGCCGAAGAAGTTGAAGGCCATCACCACTATGGTTATCGCCACCCCGGGGAAAAGGGACAGCCACCACATATCCAGGATGACGTTACGCCCCTCGGCTACCATGATGCCCCAGGCCGGCGACCCCGGCGCCAATCCCAACCCCAGGAAGCTCAGAGAGGCTTCCAGCAGAATCACCTGCCCCACCTGAAGGCTGGTCAGCACCATTAGGGTATTGACCACGTTGGGGAAGATGTGCCGGATGATGATTGCCGGAGAGCTGACCCCGGCGATTTTGGCCAGAATCACGTAGTCTCGTTCCCTGATACTCAGGGTATCGCCCCGTATCATCCGCGCAAACCTGGCCCATACGGTGACCGCCACCGCGATGATGATATTCTCCGTGCCCTGACCCAGCAGTACCACGATGACCAGGGCTACCAAAATAGTAGGGAATCCCATTACGGCGTCGGCGATCCGCATGATTGCTGCACCAATGAGGCCCCCCAGGTATCCGGCAATCAGTCCCAGAACAGTGCCCACGATGGCCCCGGTAGCCAGGGCTACCAGGCTGATGTAAACGGTGGTACGGGCGCCGAAGATTAGCCGACTCAACATGTCCCGGCCCAGGATGTCGGTACCCAGCGGATACTCGCTGGTCTGACCCGGGGCGATACGGCTGTTGATGACGTCCTTGTCGGTGGGGTCGTGAGGGGACAACTGCGGCGCTAACGCAGCACAAATCAGCAGAATGGACAGGATCGCTATGGGTATCCAGGGCAGCTTGGTCCCGCTGATCCGCCTTTGTAGTTGACCGAGTCGACTTTCTCCGGTTACTGCCGTTTGCGCCATAGCCAGTTCTCTCTCGCTTTACTCGATCCTGATTCTCGGGTCCACGTACACATAGAGGATGTCCACCAAAAGGGATGTGACTATGTAGAAGAAACCCGAGGTCAGCACGGTGGCTTCTACGATGGGGAAATTGCGTTGGGCTACTCCCTCCAGCATTAAGCGGCCTACGCCGGGCCAGGCGAACACTACCTCCACCACAATAGCCCCGTTGAGCAACCCCGCCAGACTGATGCCGCCGAAGGTTATCAGGGGAATCAGTGCGTTTCGGAGGGCGTGTTTCCAGATGACCAGCTTCTCCGTCAGCCCCTTGACCCGGGCGAATTTGACAAACTCGCTGTCCAGCACCTCCAACATACTCGAGCGCGCCAGGCGCATCATGCCGGCCATGATGGACCAAGCCAGCACGAAGGCCGGCAGCACGAAGTGGGATGGCCCGCCCCGGCCGTAGGTCGGCAACCACTGGAGGATGGCGCCAAACAGCAGGATGAGCATGATGGCTACCCAGAATTGTGGGGCGCCGATGCCGGCGATGGCAAAGAGCTTGCAGGCTTTGTCCAGAATAGAGTCCCGCTTGACTGCGGACAGGATGCCCAGGGGCACCCCCATCAGTATCGCCAGGAGCATTCCCACTGCCGCCAACTGGAGGGTGGCGGGGATCCGCTCCAGCAGCACGTCCCGGGCCGGACGCCGGGTGGTGATGGAGTTGCCAAAGTCGCCCTGCACCGCATTCAGGAGAAAGGTGCCGTACTGGACGAGGATAGGCCGGTCTAAGCCCAGGTTCTCCCGAAGCTGCTCGTAGTCGGCAGTGGTCGCTTCCGGCGGCAACAGCAGCAAGGCCGGATCACCGGATAGGTGAACACTCATAAAGATAATCAGGCTGAGGGCAAGCAGAGCGATCAGCCCCTGGAGTACTCTGGACAGTATGTAACGCTGCATCGGCTTCTCTTACCTTTGTGGTTCACCCAATCCTTCGCCCGGTCCACTTTGCGTCGGGCCGGGCCGGCACTCAGGGAACGATCTGAGTGTGTCAACCACCGGCATGGGCCCCCTGCTGGTCGATCTAATTCTCCCGGGATGTATGATGGCGCATCCCGGGACCATCGGAGTCGCCAACAACCTTGCCGCCGATGCCTGTTAGAGGTATCTGTCCTACTGATTCAAGGTCACCGTCCACAGGGCCGTGGGGTACGGGCCCAGGGGCCAGGGTTGATAGGTCTTGATGCGCGAGCTCAAGCCGAAAGGCAGGTTGGTGTAGATGGTGCTGAAGGAATAGTGTTCCTCCCAAGAGGCCCGGTACATCTTGTTGTAGGCGTCGTGGCGCAGGGCCGGGTCCATCACCGACAGCCCTTCGTCCGCTATCTCGACCAACTTGGGATCTTCCGACTGGCGCAGGCTGGAGTCCAGATAGTGCATACTGCGTACCAGGCTGCCGCCGTCCCAGCGCCCCTCGTTGCTGCGGAAGTAAACGTGGCCATCCAGTTCCCGGTTGCGCACCCGCTCCCGGATGCTGACGTTCTGGCCCGCTTCCACCGTCACGTCGAGCCCCAGATTGTCCTGCCACATCTGGGCGATCAGCTCAGCGTGTTCCACCATGAACGGTGTATCGCTGGCCTGCCAGGTATAGAGGGTGAAGGGAGGATAGCCCTCACCATTGGGGTAACCGGCTTCGGCCAGGAGTTCCCGTGCCTTCCCCGGGTCGTAGGGGGTGGCGTCCAGTTCGGGACTGTAGCCCAGGGTGCTGGGAGTCACCGCCTCAAATCCGGCCAGACCGGCCCCTTCGGTGCCGCCGTAGAGATTGTCCCGTATTAGCTCCTTGTCGATGGCGTAGTCCAGGGCATAGCGCACCAGTTTGTCGTTGCAGGGGAGGTCCGGTATCCAACATCCAATGGGGCGTACCTGAGTGTAGGACGCTTCCTCAATCCAAACGTACCGACCACCGGCGGCCTCCACCCTCTCCCTTGATTGGAGCGTCACTTCAACAATGTCGGCCTCTCCGGCCAGCAGGGCGGAAACCCTGGTGGACTCCTCGGGCACCAGCCGCATATCCAGAGTCTTGAACTTCATCCGCCGGTCTTCGGGGTAACCGTTGTCCGGGTTGTAGTAGTAGTCCGGGAATTGCTCGAACAGCAACTGCTCGGATCGCTTGAAGTCAACCAGCCGGAAAGGACCAGCGCCGATGGGAGCGTTGGAGTAGGCATCCTCGCCCACCTCTTCATGGTATTTCTGGGGCAGGATCGAGCCGCCGTCGGAGGAGGACTGCAAAGCGGAAAAAGTGAAGGGGAAGGACGACGAGAGCTTATTGTGGGTGACCTCAATCGTCTCAGGCCCGGTGATTTCGATTCGATCCGTCAGGCGGGACCAGTTAATGGCCCCGGTGCTGGTGGCCCCTTCCTCAGCCTCCTTGCCGAAGTAACGCTGGAAGCTGAATTCAACGTCGTTGATGGTTACCTGGTCCCCGTTGTGGAAGGAGGCCGGGTGATCGGCGGGTATGGTCATGATCCAGGTGAACCCATCCTCAGAAACTTCCCAGGCCGACGCTATCCCCGGGACCATCTGGGTATCGTGGTTGCCCTCAACCAACAGGGCGTGCAGCGCGCGCTGGTAGGTGGTTTCCCCCAGGCCCAGCGTGTACCTTGGCTCAAAAGCCTCGGTGCCGAACACCGTCTGCATTATGGTCACTTTGCCGGACACTTCCGCTGCCGCGGGGGGAGCCGCCGGCGCTTCGGTAGCCGCGGGCATGGCGGTGGCGGCCGGAGCGCTGGTAGCAACAGGCGCTGGCGCCGCCGGAGCCGTAGTGGCCGCTGGAGCCGCGGGTGTTGCCCCGCCGCCACAAGCCGATATAATCAAAGCAGAGATTGCCAAGAGGGCAACCAACCAGATTTTGGAATGAAACCCCTTCCGAATGTACATGACGGTTCCTCCACTCAGTCGAGTTTGAAGGATCAAGGCACTTTGGCATGAAGTGGCTATACGTCGCCTTTGCGCTGCTGGGGGCAGTGATACCGGTTGCCTGGGTTTACCTGGACCACCGTTACCTAGCCGTGCCTGGAGCCTTTGTCGATTTAGGACTGCTACTCTTCGCCTTCGGCCTGGCTTTGTTATTCATACCAATTGGAGTAGTAGGCGGCATCGCAGTCGCCGGCCTGTTTCAAATTGGCTGGTACATGAAACGTCGCCTTTCCCGGTGACCGATTACTGGCAGGTCGCCCCGGTGCGACTGGACAGGCCGCCGCAAAACCACCAAACGGCGGCTATGCGGCAGCGACGAAAGCCGGGATTGTGGGCTACTTCAGTGTCACCGTCCAGAGAGCGCTGGCATAGGGACCCAACGGCCACGGTTCCCAGGTGGCGATGCGTTCGCTGACCGCCCAGGGCAGGTTGACGTATATGGGGCTCCAGTAGTAGTGCTCTTCCCAAATGGCACGGTAGGCCTGGTTGTAGGCATCGTGCCGCTTCGCCGGGTCCAGTTCCGCCAAAGCCTCGTTGACGATGGCGAACAGCTCCGGCGAATCCATCAGCCGGTTGGGGTTCTCCGGATCGGTGGCGCTGCGCATCAGGCTGCCGCCGTCAAACCTGGCCTCGTTGCTGCGGAAGTAAACGTCGCCGTCCAGTTCCCGATTCCTGGCCTGCTGCCGGACGGCGGTGGGGTCACCGACAACCACAGTCACTTCCAGTCCCAGGTTGTCTTTCCACATCTCGGCAATCAACTCGGCCTGCTCGGGTTGTAGCGGCACGTCGCCACCATTCCAAGTATGGATCTTGAACGGAGGGAAACCCTCGCCGCCAGGGTAACCGGCCTCGGCCAGAAGTTCTCTGGCCCGGTCCGGATCGAATGGGAGGGAGTCCAGCTCGGGACTGTAGCCCAGGGCGTTGGGGGTAGCGGCTTCAAACCCTCCAACCTGGGCGACATCGGTGCCGCCGTAGAGATTGTCGCGGATCGATTCCTTATCCACCGCATAGTCCAGAGCGTATCGCACCCGCTTGTCGCTGCAGGGAAGTTCCGGCTTCCAGCAGCCCATTGGCCTGACCTGGGAGTAGGAGGCCTCGGGGATGAAGACCAGGCGGCCTCCCCCGGACTCCACCTGGCTGCGGGCGTTCAGGCTGGCTTCAGCCATATCCGACTGACCGGCCCGGATCGCGGAAACCCTAGTAGATTCCTCGGTCACTAAACGCGCGTCCATGGTGTGGAACTTCATCCGGCGGTCTTCGTGGAAGCCGTTTTCAGGGGTGAAATAATAGTCATCGAATCGCTCCCAGAGCATCTGCTCCGAGGGCTTGTAGTCAACCAGCTTGAAGGGGCCGGCCGCCACCGGCTTGGCCTCCCATCCCTCCTTGCCTCCTACCGACTCCCAGTAATTCTTCGGCAGGACGGCGCCGTGGGAGTCGGATGAATGAAGCTGCGACATCAGGAAGGGATAAGTTGCGTTGGGTTCGGTCTGGGTTACTACTATGGTGTTGGCGCCGGTAATCTCCTGGCTCACCGTCCGCTTGGACTGCTGGATGAAAATCCCGTGGATGGCGTTGTCGGCCGCCTCGGGCCCGTGGTGCCGGTCCAAGGTGAATTGAATATCGTCAATAGTCAGATCGTCGCCGTTGTGGAACTTCACGCCATCGCGGATGGTCCAAGTCCACTGCAGGCCGTCCTCCGATAGTTCCCAACTTTCGGCAATACCAGGAATCATTTCGGTATTCTCATTGCCCGCAATCAGCCAGCCGTGCAACATACGATGTTGCGTCATTATCTGACCGGAGGCGTCCCGGGGTTCAAAGGCCTGGGTGCCCCAGTCGGCCACCATCATCGTGACCATCCCTGAGACTTCCTCCGGCGCTGCTGGCGCTGACCCCGCCTGGGCGGGCACAGCCGTGGGGACGCCGGTGTCCTGCGCAGCCGGTGCAGTAGTGGCGACCGGGGCCGCCGGCGCTGCGGGCGCTTCAGGGCTGGAGCCGGCGCATCCTATGAAAAAAATCAATGCAGTGACGAGTAACGCGCAGAGAATGATATTGCGGCCTGATGATATTCTGAGAGTTGGCATACTCCCTCCTCACCTGGATTGTTCACGGCGTTGGCAACAAAATGCCATAGTTCCCCAAGATAAGCAAGATTTGATCATGAGATCCTTGTAGGATAAGTGTTAACCGTCGCAACTCTATACGAACCTCCCTTATCCGTCAATACAAGGGCGGTATCGGTACAAGGCTATCGCATATGGATTTTGGTGAATTGGGACCGGATGCTGACGAGGAAACTGTCGTCCCAACCAGCCCGTTTCAGTTTGCCTCGCATGGAACCTTTGCTGGGTTCCAGCCGCGCCAGGTTCAATGCCAGCTTGCGCAGCAAGGCCAGGTTCGCGGCGCAATTCCCCTCCCGCTTCCGCGCCTGGTCTTCATTGCAGGTTACATCCAACACCCAATGCAGCCGATTTGCAATCCCCCAATGCCTCCGCACCATGTCGGCGAACCGCTCCGCTGAGAACCCTTGGCTCAGCAGGTAGTAACGGGTTTGCTCGCTAACGTCGCCGTCCTGACGGCGGGTTGCCGTTACATTGCCCACCGCTTGCAGGCCCAGCCAGTCATGCAATTCCTGCAACCATGTCACACATCGTCGCTGATGCTGGCGATGCGGGTTTCAATGCGCCCGTGCCCCTTGTTGACCTGGGTCGCCGGGGCCAAAGGCGGGGCCGGGTCTTCCAGAAACAGTTGAACGTCGTCCCGCAAACTGCCCTGATTGCCTTTCCGGGCCTGGGCGTAGTCTCCATCCTGCTCAATCACTTGCTGGGCAATCTGACACTGACAGTGCATGGCGTCGGCCAGTAACCACCTTAGTAAGGTATCGTGGCTGGGGATGCCGTTTTCCACATCGAGAAAGGATTGCAAGAGTTCCCCCTTGGCGTGGCCAAAGAGTTCCATGTCGGTGCAGGTCTGGCCGCCGCAGAGCATGGTGCAAAAGGCGATAATCAGAATGTCAGGGCAAAGGTGAGCATACGCGGTTCGTACATATCGGAGGTAACGACAATCTGCTCCTCGGGCATATAGATGACGGTGGTGGCGCTGCCGTCGTCGGGGCCCATATAGTGCAGCTGCACCACCTTGTCGCCGACCCGGATCTCTTTGAAGAAGTCAAAGGTTTCGTCCACTTCCGGCACCGTCGCCCAGCGAGCTCAGGTTGAAGACCGGCTGGCAGTTGCGATGGCAGACGATGGCGGCGTCCGGGAACAGGCCGGTGCCGCCCACGTGGTCGTAATGCTCGTGGGTCAGCCCGATGGTGGTCGCCGGGGTGTCGGTCAGTTTGGCAATCTCGTCCTTGAGGGATTGCGCCCGCACGGGGTTTGGACGGGTCGGTGGTCAATACTTGGTCGTCGGCAATCACCACCAGGCTGCTGGAGAAGAATCCGAAGTAGTGATACACCCCGTCGGCCAGTTCGGTCATCGGCGGCGGGGGAATCTCAATCTGCTCCGGCGCCGCCCCGGACTGCTGGTAGGCGCAAGCCGTTAGCGTCGTCGCCAGCGCCAGCGTCACGGCGCCGCACACCGCCAACGCCAGCCTGAATTGTTTGCTCATAGTGCCCCGCCTCCTGGGGCCAACGCGCCCCGTCATAATGGCGGGGCTCTTGCAGTAAAGCAGGCAGCATACACAGCCGGCAAGGGCTGTGCCGCTTGTGCGTATCCCTTTGCTAATCTGCCACTGCGAGCGCGGCCCGGCCCTGTACTCGATACAGGGCCGGCAATCGCCATATCTGGTACGATGTGACCGCTATGCCTCAACTCCGCCCCTACCAGCAAACCCTGCTCAGCCAAACGCAGGATGCGCTGGCCGCCGACGCCAAAGCGCGGGCAATGCTGCAACTGCCCACCGGCGGCGGCAAGACCGTTATCGCCGGCGCGTTGCTGTCCGAATGGCTCACCGATGGCCGCAAGGCGGTGTGGCTGACCCACCGCAAGGAACTGGCCGAGCAGACGCGGGGGATGCTGGCCGATGCTCAGGTGCCGGCGATTGCCAATGTGAACTGGACTCCCGGCGAGGACGCCCCGGCAATGAGCGGCGGCGCAGTCATCCTGATGGCGCAGACGGTAAGCCGCCGCACCGCCAGCCGGGAAGTCTGGAACCGCTACAACGCCAACGACCTGCTGGTGATTGACGAAGCCCACCACGCCGCTGCCGATGGCTGGGCGCGGGCCATGCGCCAGTGGCCCGGCCCCATCGTCGGCATGACCGCTACTCCCTGGCGTCTATCTGAAAAAGAAGGGTTCGACCACCTGTTTGGCGAATTGTGCTGCGGCCCCCAGGTTGCCGATTTGCAGGCCCTGGGTTCGCTGTGCGGGGCGCAGGTGTTTATACCCCCGCCGGAGCGGCGCATCGCCGGCGGCGCGGTTGACCGCACGGGCGACTACACCGAAGCCGGCATTGAACAGGCCAACCGGGACCGCCCGGACATAATGACCGCCGCCGCGTTGGAGTTCTGGCAGAAGCACGCCGGTGGCCGGCCCACCATCGCCTACGCCGTGTCCGTGAACCACGCTCATAATCTGGCGGCAATGTTCAACGACGCTGGCATCCCGGCGGCGGTACTGCTCGGCGACACCAAACCCGAGGAACGGGACCGGGCCATCGCCGGTTTCCGAAACGGCGCAATCAAAGTGCTGGTCAACGTAGCCGTCGCCACCGAGGGGTTTGACCTGCCCGACGCATCCTGCATCATCATCGCCCGCCCGACCATGAGCCTGGCGCTGTACTTGCAGATGGTGGGGCGCGGCCTGCGCCCGAAAGACGACGGCGGCGGCGGCGTGATACTGGACCTGGCCGCCAACTCGGCAACGCACGGGCTGCCGGAGGATTACCGGGGATGGTCGTTGGAACCGTGCGGTGCGCAGAAGGCTGGCGAAGCGCCGGTTGCAGTATGCCCTGAGTGCGGCGCAGCCTCGCCAGCATCGAGCCATAACTGCCGGGGCTGCGGCTATGCCTTCGGCAAAGACTGCGACCGCTGCGGCAAATGGCGTTCCTGGCGACGTTGGCATCACGAAAAGCACTGCGGCGACGCTCACCAACTGGTCTGCGACCTTTGCCACATCGACGCTCATATACAGTCCCACCTGCCCGTCGCCCCGCCCCCGGGCGAGTTGGTTGACCAATATGACCCGGAGGACACAATGCTGCCCGTTGACGATTTTGAGATTGATGATGACCTCGCCAACCGGCTGTCGGCCCTGTTCAGAGAGTTGCTGGAATCGGAGCGGCAAGTCGTCGTTGGAGCCGACGACGCGCGGCGCAACGAACAGCGCCAGTTTATCGAGCAGTATGAGCCCGCGTTGAACGACAATGATGAATTGTACGCCCTGTTCCGCGCCCATATCGACGGCTTACCGAAAGCGGAGCGTCCGGCAAATCCGGCACAGGAGAGCCGTATGTTCGTCGCTTGGGAAAACAATCTCAAGGTGAAATTGCTGCTTTTCAACGGCGATCTTTCCGAATTGGATAACCAGCCATACAACGGTCAAGAAATTTTCGAAAGCGCGCGGAACAAGGCGATATACTTGTTGCGCCGTGTCGCCGAAGATGCTGAGTTGTTGCCGGACAGTGCGGATGTTTCCCGTGCAATGCATTGCTTCGCTACCGAGCCTGATGTACCAAACGCTCAAAGCGACGCTTTGCAAACAGCTCAAATCTCCGCAAAAAGTCCCAAACGCTTTTATATCGTCTCAAAACGAAACGGTATATTCGCGGAATGCGACGTGTACGGCGAAAACAAGGTTATCGTTTTGGCAGGTTCCACTGCTACCAAACGGAAAATTGGCAATATCTTTCCGAATCTACAGAATCGTAAGGATCACTTAATTGCAACAGGAACAATGACCGACGAAGGTGAACTGTACAAATTTGTGAAGGACCATGAATTCACCTCGTGCTCTGCCGCCGCTGGCGTCATATTGGGAAATACTGGTGCTGCGGGTGCAAAGGATCGTCTGAAAGACGCCGGCGGCATCACTTTTAGACACTACTTCCCGTAGTGGGTGACTCGGCGGATACGCTACAATCAGAATGTGCATAGTCCATAGCGCCCAAGTCTGAGGAGGCCCACCATGCTCAAAACCATAAAAGCCCGCTGCGTAAATGGCGCGCTGGTTCCGTTGGAGCAGGTTGAGCTGAGCGAGGGCGACGAATATCTGATATCCTTCGACGCTCGGCCGCCGCTGTCCGACGAGGAAAGGCAGCGGTTGTTGCGTTCCACTGCCGGCGCTTGGCGAAAAAACGACAGGTATTGGGAGCAGGTGCAGCAGGAAATTTATGAATCCCGTCGCGCCGGCTCTCGGATCCCTGCGGAGCAATAGCCAAATGCGCTATCTGGTCGATACGGATTGGGTTATCAGCCACCAGCGTGGCTTCGAGATGGTCACGCATCGCCTGACCAGCCTTTTGGCTGACGGTATTGGTATGAGCATCATCTCGCTGGCTGAGCTTTACGATGGTATTCTGCGCTCTCAGGACCAGGAAAGCGACGAGCGTAACTTGCGCGATTTGCTCGCCGCCGGCATAGAGACCGTGGACATCGACGCCGAAATTTGCCGAATATTTGCCCGGGAACGGGGCCGTCTCAGGGCTGCGGGGATGCTCATTCCAGACTTTGACCTGCTAATTGGGGCCACTGCGTTACGCTACAATCTGACGCTGCTTACCAACAACCGCCGCCATTTCGAGCGGCTTTCGGGACTGCGTATCATGTCCGTGTGACGAAGAGGAAATACCCGATATTACCGACCAGCAAAAAGCCGAACTCGCCGCCTTGGCCGCGATGCCGGACGATGAGATTGACACCAGCGACATACCGGAAATTCCCACGGACTGGGCCAATGCCAAACGCGGCGTATTCTACGGGCCGGTCAAGCGTCAGATTACGCTGTGGCTGGAAGACTTGGACGCCGGCGCCCAAGGCGGGCCAAGCTATCAGGCACTCATCAACCCCGCGTTGCGGGAATATGTCCGACGCCAAAGCTCCGGTGAATCCGCCTGACTTTGACGGCAGAGTCCCGCGTGCGCTCTTTGAGGATGCTTGATTATGACCGCCAAACCCGTCAAACCCAAGCCGATGCCCGACCCGCCCCGGATTGAACAACCTTCCATCACCGAGGCGCCACACCTATATGAGAACGGTGTTTATTACCCGTCCGCCGCCATACCCGGTTTCGAGCCGGAGGTTTCCCCGGTCACGTATCCTACCCTCGAAGAGGCCCCTCACCTCTACGAAGACGGCGTTTTTTACCCCGAAACGGACGGTATGCCCTTGCCCGACGCGTTTGAACAAGGCCGTGAGTTTCTGCACGTGAACACGGTGCTGAACGGCCGCTACGCCGACCAACCCCGCACCGTGGTCAGCGGCAACACCTTCATCTACTATGATAAGGGCGACCGGAGACACCATATCTCCCCAGACTGCTACGTCGCTTTCGACGTGGACGTTGGCATCATCGAGCGCGACGATAAATATCGTATCTGGGCCGTGGGCAAGCCGCCGGACTTCGCCCTTGAAATCGCCTCCACGCACACGGCCCATAACGACCTGGTTCCGAAGCGCGAACTCTACGCCATCATCGGCATCGGGGAATACTGGCGCTATGACCCCACCGAGGATAGCCGGCACTACGGCGAGCCGCTGGTCGGCGAGCATCTGGTCAACGGCGAATACCAACGCCTGCCGGTGGAACCCGATGCCGAGGGCCGTCCCCGGGGCTACAGCCCCACCCTGGGCCTGGATTTGGTCTGGGAGACGGCCAGCTCCGCTTTTACGACCCGGCAACGGGCGAATGGCTGAAAAGCTACGATGAGGAGCGCGCGGCGCGGGAAGAGGCCCAAGCCCGGGCCGAAGCCGCCGAAGCCGAAGTCCAGCGGCTCCGGGAACAGCTGAGCCGGTTGCAGGAAGGCCGGTGACCCGGTACAGTCATTGCGGAATACCCGGCGCTCCGGAGGTTGCAACCGATGTCTGACTGGTTCCATAAGCAGACCGTTGGCGCGCTAATCAACCAGGCCGCTGAGAAGTTCGGCCCCCGCGAAGCCCTGATGTACGAAGGCCGGCGCTGGACCTTCGCTCAGTTCCGCGACGAGGTTGGCCGTGTGGCCCGCGCCCTGATCAATCTGGGCGTCCAGCCCGGCGATAAGGTGTCGCTTTGGATGCCCAACCGGGCGGAGTGGCTGTTTCTGTTTGGCGCAATCGCTAAAATCGGCGCGGTCATCGTCCCCATCAACACCCGCTTTCGCACCAGCGATATGGAGTACCTGGTCAATCATTCCGACTCTACCGCGCTGATTTTGATGGACCGTTCCGGTCCGGTTGACTACCTGGACATGCTGCGGCAGGTTGCGCCCGAGATTGATTCGGGAGATGCCGCCGACCTGCGGCCGGCGGCTTTTCCGGCGTTGCGTAATGTCATTATCCTGGACGATGAACGGCTGGGCGAGAGCCGGCCTCCCGGCGTCATCGGCTGGGATGCTATGCTCGCCGGCGCGGATGAAGCGCCCGCCGCCGAGCTGGCCCAGCGGGAGGCCGCCGTCAGCCCCGACGATACGTTCCTGCTGATGTACACGTCGGGCACCACCGGCTTTCCCAAGGGCGTGATGCACTGCCACAACCCCATCCGCACCGTCGTTGACGCCGCTAACCGCATGGGTATGTCGTCGCGGGACGTTATCCTGATGTACCTGCCCCTGTTCCATTGCTTTGGGCTGTACGAGGGGCCGCTGATGTCCTGGGTCACGGGCGCGCGGGTCGTGCTGACCACCATGTTCGACGCCGGTGAGGTTCTGAGTTTGCTGGAATCGGAGCGGGCCACCGTGATGGACGGCTTCGACACTCACTTTTTTGACCTCACCCACCATCCCGACGTTGACCGCATCGACAAAAGCTGCCTGCGCACCATCCTGCTGGCCGTGGGGATGGCCAGCAGCGAACCCACGGCGCGCCTGACGCAAGAGAAGTTGTGCCCCTCCCTGTCGGCATGGGGGATGACCGAGGTGGGCGTGGGGGCGACGCGCACGTTCCTCGATGCGCCTATCGACGACCGCTGCATTGAAAGCGGCCATCCGCTGCCCGGCTATGAGTTCAAGGTTATTGACCCCGACACCGGCGACCCGCTGCCCCCGTCCACCATGGGCGAGCTGTGCGTACGCGGCTACGCCCTGATGCAGGGCTACTACAAGCGCCCCGAGGCCACGGCGGAGGCCATCGACGACGATGGCTGGTTCCACACCGGCGACGTTGCCACCATGCGCGACGACGGCAGCATCCGCTTCATGGGCCGCTACAAGGATATGCTCAAGGTCGGCGGCGAGAACGTTGACCCCACCGAGGTGGAGGCGTTCCTGCTGGAGCATCCCGCCGTCAACAAGGCGCAGGTCATCGGCGTGCCCGACCCGCGCCTGGCCGAAGTCGCCTGCGCCTGCATCGTGGTGGAGCCGGGACAGGCCATCAGCGACGCGGATTTGGACGCTTTCTGTCGCGGCAAGATGGCCAGCTTCAAAATCCCCCGCCACCTGGTCATCATGGATGACTACCCCATGACCTCCAGCGGCAAGGTTCAGAAGTATCTTCTCCGCCAGATGGCCGCCGAGCAATTGGGCCTATAGCCAGCCATCATCACCATCAAATTCTTCCCTCGTCACTTGTATGTTACTGTCCTCGTGTACGTTGGACGAGTCAGTCGGGAAAAGAGCGTGGACGAGTTCTGCGAACTGGCGTCAATCCCCGGCCACCGTAGCTGGGTGGTTGGAGACGGCCCCTACCGGGGAGAGCTGGAACAGCGCTACGGCGACCGGGTCGCCTTTGTCGGTTTCAAACGCGGGCATGAGTTGGCGCAGTTCTACGCATCCGCCGACGTGATGGTGTTTCCCAGCCGCACCGATACCTCGGCAACGTCATCACTGAGAGCATGGTTTGTGGGACGCCGGTGGCGGCCTACCCGGTCACCGGGCCCCGGGATGTGGTCGCCGACGGCATTTCCGGCGCGTTGGATGACGACCTTGCCGCGGCCGCCCGGCGGGCAATGGAGTGCGACCGCGAGCAGGTTCGGGAATACGCCCGGAAGTTTTCGTGGGAGGCGTGTGCCGGGATCCTCAGAGACGCTTTGACGCCGGCGCAATGAGCCGGCGGCCGGTTCCTAGCGGTGCCAGCCCATGCCCTTGTACATTCCGCGCAGGTAGGCGATCTGGCCGCCGTGGGATACGCAGTCCCAGGTCATCTGGCCCAGCGCCGCCGCCACAGTACGCGGTTCCGACACCGGCGGTATAACCTTCGTCTGTTGCATCTGGGGTTCGGTCAGAGCCGGCAGATACTCCCGCAGGGCGGAACGCACCTGCTCGAAATAGTCCATCTGCAAGCTGCGGGCCGGGGGGCGCCAGTCGCACACCATCTGGTGCGTCCAACCCAGACCGCGATTTTCACCATCGGCCGGCATGGTGAAATGCCTCTCCCAGTTGTTGGTGTCCCACAGCTGGGGCAGGTCCCGGAGCCTGGTGTGGATGAACGAGTCGATCACACGGGACAGATGCCAGAGAATCCAGGCCACCGAATTGCAGTCGGCCGCCGGGATGCGGGCAAATTCCTCGTCGGTAAGGTCCCGCAGCGCGAGATCTATGGTGGTGAAGTTGTTCTCCAGGGCGGAGATAAGGCCGTCGGCGGCAGCGGGCATAACTGAACCCTCCCGGTGTCGTGCTATGGGGCGTCGTGCTTATTTATGAATATCATATACCAGGCAAGCCGTCGTTGGTGCATCGTTTGCTCGGTCGGGACTATACTATCCACACTGTTCACCTTCAATTCAGGAAGCCGCAGATGACCACTTTATCCTCCCAATCCGACCACGCCGGCGACCCGGCGGAACGCGCCAAACAGCTGCGCGACGAGCTTTGGTTCCACAACGAGCGGTACTACAATGACGACGCGCCGGTCATCAGCGACGGGCAGTACGACGCGCTGATGCAGGAGTTGCGCGAGCTGGAAGCCGCGTACCCGGGGCTCCGCTCCGCCAGCTCCCCGACCCAACTCATCGGAGGCAGCGCCTCTGACCGCTTCCCCCAAGTGCAGCACCCCATCCCCATGTTCAGCCTGGCCAACGCCTTCAGCCGCGAGGACCTGGAGGCGTGGCGCCGCCGGGTGACCGACCTGCTGGACGGGCAGCCCTTTCGCATGGTGGCCGAGCTGAAAATCGACGGGCTGGCGGTGCGCCTGGTCTATCGCGCTGGCGAACTGGTGCTGGGGGCGACCCGGGGCAACGGGCAAACCGGCGAGGATGTTACGCGCAACCTGCGGGAAGTGCGGAGCATTCCGCGCCAACTGGTTGGTGATTTCCCGTCCGAACTGGAAGTGCGCGGCGAGGTGTATCTGCCCCTGGACAGCTTCCGCCGGATGAACGAGGAGAAAGCGCGCAACGGCGAGCAGTTGTACGCCAACCCACGCAACACCGGAGCCGGCACCATCCGCCAGCTGGACCCTCAGGTGGTGCGCGACCGGAACATGGAGATCTGGGTGTACAGCCTTAACGACACCGGCGCCGCGCCCATGCCGGCCGGACACTGGGAGGCGTTGGAACGGCTGGACTCCTACGGCCTCCGCGTCAACCCCCTCAACCGCACTTTTGACACCCTAGATGAGGTCTGCGACTTCTACGACGAGATGCTGCGCCACCGGCACGACTGGAACTACGAAGCTGACGGCCTGGTGCTCAAAGTGGACAGCATTGCCTGGCAGAATGCCCTGGGCGTGGCCGGACGGGAACCCCGCTGGGCCATCGCCTACAAGTTCCCCTCCGAGCGCGCGGTGACCCGGCTGCGGGAGATCATCATCAACGTGGGGCGCACCGGCAGCCTGAACCCCCAGGCCATCCTGGAGCCGGTGGTGGTCAGCGGCGCGACGGTACAACACGCTTCGCTGCACAACGCGGAGGACATTCACCGCAAGGACATTCGCATCGGCGACCTGGTGGAGATCGAGCGGGCCGGCGACGTTATCCCCCACGTGATTGGGCCAGTCGAAATGCCCGGCGAAGAGCGTGGCCCAATATTCCGGATGCCGGAACGCTGTCCCGAATGCGATACGGCCGTCATCAAGGAAGTGGGCGACGCTATGCACCGCTGCCCCAACTCCGCTTGTCCAGCTCAGTTCTTCGAGTCCCTCAAGCATTTCGTCAGTCGGGGCGCCATGGACATCGATGGACTTGGCGAGCGGTGGTGCCGCATCCTCATTGACCGGGGGCTGGTCTCCGACGCCTCGGACTTATACTCGCTGACCCAAGAGCAACTGGTTGAACTGGACCGCATGGGCGAAAAACTCGCCATCCGCATTTTGAGCAACGTTGCAGCCAGCAAGCAACGACCGCTGGCGCGCCTTCTGTTCGCCCTGGGTATCCTGCACGTAGGGGCGGAGGTGGCCGAATTGCTGGCCGGTCATTACGCCAGCAGCGACGATATAGCCGCCGCCGACATTGACGAACTCACCAGGATTGACGGCATCGGCCCTCGCATTGCCGAGAGCATCGTCAACTATTTCGCCACTGAGCGGAACCAGCAGACCATCGCCGGCTTGAAAGCGGCCGGCGTCCAGATGTGGCATGAACTGACGCCAATCGACGAATCCGCCCAGCCCTGGCAGGGCCAGACCTTCGTCATCACCGGCACGCTTTCGTCCATGACCCGTCGGGAGGCCGAGGGCAAGGTGAAAGCCCTGGGCGCGGCCACCACGTCGTCGGTGAGTCGCAAGACCAACTGGCTGGTAGCCGGCGCATCGGCCGGCAGCAAGCTGACAACGGCGGAACGGCTGGGCGTGCCCGTGCTGGACGAGGATGCGTTGTTGCGCCTGCTGGACAACCCCGGTTCGCTCGTCGCGGATGACCGGGGCAACGGGCAAGTGGCCAGCTCACAGCCGGGGTTGGTGTTGGAAAAATAGGGCCGGAACAGCTCCGCAACGGCTGTCAAACCGCACGGGGCGGGCAGTTCTTTCCCGGCGCTACCGTATCAGGCCATACACCCGCTCCGGCGTCAGCCTCACAATCACGGCGTCCTGCTGCACCATGGCGCGGTCGTATTCCTCCCAATCGGGATGCTCGTGGTCGCCGCAGGCCATGAAGGCCGTGCGCAACATCTGGCGCATTTCCTCGGCGTCGGTGTTCTGGTAGTCGTTCAGTGTCACCGTGCCCTCCACCACCGCGAATTGCCGCCAGTCCTCGGCCACGGCCATCACGTTGCAGCGGTTATCCCGGCGCAGATTGCGTACCTTGTAGGATGTGCCCCGGACGGTGACAAAGATCGGCCCGTCGTCACCCTCAAAGGGGGACACGCCGCAGACTACAATGCTGGTCTGCGCCGAACCATCCCGGCGGAAGGTGTTGATCACGCCCCGGTGGTTGCTGGCAAAGAACTGCCTTACGTCGTTGAATTCCATGTTCGCCTCCTGGTTGCCGGTGTGTACCGGGTATCATTGATTTCTGACTTCGTAGATGACCATATCTCCGGATGAGAATTCCGGCGTGAGCCATCCCTCCGTAGCCCATTGCTCCATCCGTTGACCAACATCGTCGCCGTAGGTTTCCCGTTCCCGGGGGCCGACCACCAGCCAACGCACGTCGTAGAGCCTGAGCAATCGTAACACTTCGATGCCGTCCTCATTCTCATAGATGGTTGCTACATCGTGCCGCCGGCCGGCCAGCAAGTTGCCCTGGTCTTCGCCGCGCCATTGCCGTTGGTGGCCTTCCCACCCCAGCACGGTGGCCCGGCCCGTGGCGCTGGAGATCCTTCCGTAATCGCTGTACCCGTCGCCAACCGCTTCAACGATACGGCCGGGTTCCGCCTGCGTGTTCAGCCACATGATTGCGTCGTATTCGTCAGGTTCGGCGCGCTTCAGGTATTCCAGGCCCGAGAGCGCATTGTCCGCCCAACTTTCTCCATCCTGAAACCACCCCGTCCGTTCCAGCGCCGCCGCGACGGGATAGTAGGCGGATGCAAGGACCAGCGCCATAACCACGACTGCCCATCCCAGTCCAACGGCCCTCAATAGTCCGGCCCGGTAATCCGTCCACCGCCGCCGGATGGGAGCGGCCACGATGTAATAAAATCCCACGGCGCCGGCGATACCCAACAGTATCCAAGCCTGGTAATACACTTTGAAGACGGTGTTCATCCGATTTCCGAACAGGTCGGAAATGCGAAAAAGCTCGGCCCCAGCCAGCAGGTAGAACCCGGCCGCCGCCAGGATCAGGGCGAAAACGAGCCATTGCATTGGCCGGCGTCCTGCGGACAACACGAGAGCGCAATACGTCGCCAGCCCTCCCGCCAGCAGCAGGGGCGCCGCCAGGGTGAGACGCCGCCACACCAACCCTTCCGCCAAGTTCACGTCGCCGGTCGAAACCGATACCAACACGGCAACCCCCATGAGCCAGACGAAAAAAGGCGCGAGGCTCACGGCCAACACCGGCCAGCCCAGTTTCCGCAACTCCGCCGTCGGCCAACCCATTTCCAGCACGGACCGGGCCACCAGACCCGACGCCAGCGCCGCCGGCGCCCCCATCACTACAAGGAACTGGAAATGGCGCGTCGCCGGACCGGTTACGGGCAGGATACCCCCGGCCTGGCTGTCGAAGGATGCGTAAAACGGCAGGTAAAGCACTACCCCGGCTGCGGCCAATGCGATGGCCAATAACGCCGCGCGACCCAGCCCTTGCGTCAAGACGCTGACGATTGATAAGCTTTCGTTGGTTGAGAGATCAAAAGTAGCCTGAGGCCGTGGTCTCCGACCAAAGGACAACCAATGCGCGGTGGCGACCATTGCCACAATCGCGGCGTAGAGCGGGAAGTCCCAGGCATTGATGAATGCCAGGGCCCCAAGGGTCAGCGCCAACACGACGGCTTCGCCCGGACGCCGGCGCAACCAATCCAACCCCGGCGGTTCCGCCGCCACCAACATAGCCAACGCCAGGGATAGGGCCAGCGCCGTGAAGGGCAAAGACGTAACGTGGGCGTGCAGATCCCCCAGAAGGAAGCTGAAGAAGGGAACTTCGGTGATGGTGTAATCCAGCGAGGCTCCCCCTTCCGCCAGCGTATCGATGACCCGTGTGCCGCGCCACCACCACCAGAAACCGTCCGGCAGCCAACCGTCACCGCCGGCCGGCGGTTCCAGTCCCTTGATGCCCGCCCACTGCCAGAACCAGTCGCCGCCCACTCCTCGCACGTAGGCCAGCTCCAGTACCCCGGACAGGTTGCCCAGCATCACCACGCCCAGGGCCGCCAGCGCGCCGGCCGCCAGCGAAGGAGCCACCCGCGCGCCGGAAAAGCGCAGCAGATTGTACACCAGCCCCAGCAGTCCGGCGGCCAGCATCGCTGGTACGGTCGCCATCGCCAGGTTGTACGCCTTGTCGGTGTCGACTCCCGTCAGCGTCGCCAGCGTCGCGGCCATGTGGTGCCCGCCGTAGTAGTAGGCGATGCTGTGACCGGAAAGCCACTGGTCCTCCGGCGGGAACCCGTCCGCATTGGCGACGGCATTCATGATGCCGAAGTCCATGGGTTTCTCGGTGTGATTAATGGCCGGGACTTCGCTGATCGCCAGTACCCAGAAAGCGAACACCGCCAGGAACAGCAACTCGGTGGTCGCCACCACCGTCCAGCGTCGGCGGAAGAAATCAGCCAGTTCCACCTGCCGTCGATAGGCCAGCCACACCGCTGCGATGACTAACAGCCCCAGCACCCCGGCGATGCCGCCGGCCGAGTTGGGTATGACGCCCAAGGCGCCGCCGATCCAGGTCAGCCAACCCAACGCCAGGAGGCCCAGTACCCGGGATACCGCCCACCCCCGGTCGGCCAGGCGTCCCAATCCACATACGCCCGACGCAAATGGAAACGCCACCAGGGACAGCGCCCACAGGACGGCGATCCAGGCAATGATGTCCGGCACGGTTAGGGTATGGAAATCCGGTCAGGACGCCGGCGCAAGCATGGCATCGACGAATTCACGAGCGTCGAAAGGCGCGATGTCGTCCAAACCCTCGCCGGTGCCAATGAACAGGATGGGCACTCCCAACTCCCGCCGAATGGACAGTACGATGCCTCCCCGGGCGGTCCCGTCCAGCTTGGCCAGGAAAATGCCGGTACACCCCACAGCATCGGTGAAGGCTTGGGCCTGGGTCAGCCCGTTGTGGCCGGTGGTGGCGTCCAGCGTCAACAGCACCTGGTGAGGAGCGGCGGCGTCCAAGCCGCTGATGACCCGTCGCACCTTCCGCAGCTCCGCCATCAGGTTGTTGCGAGTATGCAGGCGACCGGCGGTGTCCACGATGAGGATATCGGCGCCACGGGCCCGGGCAGCTTGCCAGGCGTCATAGGCCACCGCACCGGGGTCGGCGCCGTGCTGGTGGCTGATCACGTCCACACCGGCCCTTTCGCCAAGAATCTCCAACTGCTCCTCGGCGGCAGCGCGGAAGGTATCGGCAGCGCCCAACATTACCTTCTTGCCGGATGCGGTGAAGTGGTGCGCCAGCTTGGCGATGCTGGTGGTTTTGCCCACGCCGTTCACTCCGCACACCAGTATCACGTAAGGCGCGGCGATGCTGTCATCATCAAGCCACACGTCGGGGTCATCTTCAGCAGCCAGTTCCGCCGCCAGCAGTTCCTTGAGCCGGGAGAAGGCGGCCTCGCCATCGGCAATGCGCCTTCCGTGAACGTCGGCCCGTATGTCGTCCAGCACCGCCGTGGTGGTATCGACGCTAACATCGGCGGATATGAGGATCTCCTCAATCTCATCCCAGACCGCATCGTCCAACTCGCGGGAGGCAAACAGGTTACGGATTCGCCCAAACCAGCTGTCGCGGCTGCGCTTCACGCCGGCGTCGGTCTGCTGGCGGTTCGTCTCCGCCCGGTTGCGCTTGAAGATTGAAAACATGGCGAAAGAAGGTTATCAGGGGAGCGGGTCGTCGGCAAGTGAGCCGGTTCCGATCATTTGGCCCGCCACGGCGCGCCGGGCGTTCACCGCCTCGTCATTGAGGCCAATGCGCTCCGGGCTGCTGCGGTTTCAGCGGCGTTTTTGCTCCGGCCGGCGCCGGCGCCCAGGACGGCGCTGTCGGTCGTCACTTCGACGGTGAATTCGGGCTGATGGGCCGGCCCGGAAGACGCAACCACCCGATACGTCGGCGTCGGTTTGCCCAGACCCTGCAACAGTTCCTGCAATTCGGCTTTCGGGTTATCCGGACGCCAGCCCGGTTGACAAGCCGCGTCAATCCGCTCGGAGAGAGCGGCCAAGGTGAAACGCCGGGCCGCGTGGTAACCGGCGTCCAGGTACACGGCGGCGACCACGGATTCCATCACGTCGCCCCGAACGCCCTCGCTGTACCGGTCGCCGGTGGATTCGGCCCCGCGTCCCAGGAGAACGTACTCGGCGAAACCCTTCTCAGCAGCGACGGCGGCTAAAGAGCGCTGGCTGACCAGCGCGGCCAACCGTCGGGTCAAGTCGCCTTCGTTGCATTCCGGAAGACGACGGTACAGCTCGTCGCTGACAATCAGGCGAACCACCACATCGCCCAGGAACTCCAGTCGCTCGTAAGAATCGCTTTCCCTTCCGCCGGTATCGTTCACGTAGGAACGGTGGGTCAGCGCCTGAACTAACAAGCCCCGATCCTGAAAGCTCAGGCCCAGGGCTTGTTCCAGTTCTGCGACGGCTTGATGTCCGCCGGGCGAACTCATTGCGGTGGGGATACGATTATCCGCGCACCCCCTCGTATGGCCACGGTGGGGAGGGCCGCTTGACCTCACCGACGTGCCGGTGGTCGGCCATCATCTCGACGAGGTTGTCATAGACGGCGCCGGATTCGTCGTCGGAGGGAATGAACATCTTGACGAAGGCGGAGTTGCCGTTGGGGAAGACGTACAGGGGGACGCCGAAGGCGCCGTGAACCTCGACGGCCTCGGTGTGGCTCTCGCCGATCTCCCGCAACACGTCCGGGTCGGCCAGGTCTTCCGCGAACTGGCCCATGTCCACGCCGGAAGCTTCGGCCACCGCGTTGATGGCATCGGCGTCGGTTAGGTCGATCCGGTCTTCGTGGCGAGCCTTCAGCAAGTTGATGAAGAACCGGTCGAAGATCTCCTCACCCTGGCGCTGGGCGGCGATGCCGGCCCGGAGTTCCAGCAGGGTGTTGTCGGAGTCATCCTGCTCCCAGTACTTGAACCCGTCGTCGTTGTTGTTGTCGTGATTTACCTGAACCAGCGAGAACGGCTTGAGATCCACGTTGATTTCGTGGTCGGTGTTCTCGCGTACTTTCGCCCACCACATGGCAGCGTTGTACACGAAGGGTCAACGAAAGTCGTAATAGACGGTGAAATCATTTTCGGCCATGATGGAACCTCCCTGTCATTTGTTGCCGGACCGACCGCAACCGTCCAGCCCGGTGGCCGCATTGTAGCACACGCGCTGCCGGGCGTGAAATGTCCGCAGTTGTCCGATAGCGTGGCACGGAACGCTACCTCGGTCAGCCGCCGTTGAACGCCGGCATGACGTCCTGGGCGAAGCGGGAAAGCTGTTCCTTGAACACTTCGCGGGGCATTCCCATCACCGAGCCCAGATTGATTCGCTCTACGCCGGGATAGCGGGCCTCGTCCTCCTTCAGGGCGTTGATGATGTCGTCGGGGGAGCCGGCCAGCCACGCGCCGCTCTCCACTGCGCCCTCCAGGGTGGGCAGTTCCACGCCGCGGCGCAGGGACGGATTGGCCACCGCGTCAATCTGCTCCGGTTCCAGGCGCATCAGGCCTAGGGGAGCGGCGAACTTCATGGCCTCCTCGAAGTAGGGCTTGGCTTCCTTGATCGCCTCCTCCCGGTTCTGGCCGATGAAGAAGCGGTAGCCGAAAGCGATGTCCTCGCCCAGGGCCAGTTCGCGTCCGTGGTTGGCGGCGGCCTGTTGGTACATGGTCAGCCGCTCGTGTCGGGCCGGTTCCGGCGTGTTGGCCACCATGGCCTTGATGCCCATGCGGGCCATGAAGTCAACGCCCTTGGGGTTGCCAGAAACCAGGGGTTGCCAGATCTCCACCGGATTCTGCAACGGACGAGGGACGAGGCTCAGCTTTTCCAGGGTATAGCCCCGGTAGGGTACGCGGGCCGGTATCTGGTAGTGCTTGCCCTCGTGGGAGAAGGCTTCCTCGTTGAAAGCCTTGACCATGACCTCCACCTGCTCCTCGAACAGCTCGCGGTTGGCGTCGCCGTCGAACATGGGGGAGCCGAAGGTCTCGACCTCCCGAGAGTGATAGCCGCGCCCCACGCCGAAGATGATGCGCCCGCCGGAGAGGATGTCGGCCATGGCGAAGTCCTCGGCCAGCCGCAGGGGATGCCACATGGGGGTAATGTTGAAACCGCAACCGTACTTGAGCCGCTGGGTGTTGCAGGCCAGGTACAGCCCCAGCATGATCAGGTTGGGTATGCACTCGTAGCCTTCGGGCTGGAAGTGGTGCTCGGCCATCCAGAACTCATCGTAGCCGTTGGTTTCCAAATGTCTGGATATGTCCAACGCCCAATCGAAAGCTTCGGCCAGCCGCTCGTTAGAATACCAGCGGTCGTTGGCCGGCGTACCCTCCAGTCCCAGGTTATCGTCCACCACGTGGCCGGCGTAGGATGCGCTAAAACTCTTGAACATGATTGCCCGTCCTTTAGAAGTAAAAGTCACCCCGTCGTTCCCGCGAAGGCGGGAATCCAGGAAATCGGCAGTAATTGTACTGCATTTTCGGATAAACGCAGGGGCGTCCGCCGCGGCGGACGCCCCTGCAAGGCAACGGCGTACCCGTCAGCCGGCGATTAGTTGGCCCAACGGACCGTCCACAGCGCGCTGGGGGACGGGCGCAGGGGGCGCGGCCGCCAGTCGTCGATGCGAGCGCTGATGGCATAGGGCGCGTCCAGGTAGCCGGGCGCGAAGTCCCAGTGGCCCTCGTGAGCCTGGCGGAGCGCCTGGTAGTAGTTCTCCTCCTGGGCTTCGGGAGTGGTGGACGACACTGCGGTCGCGATCAGCGGTTCGGTCAGCGGGTCGTAGCTGATGTAAGAACCTGCGGGGTCTCCAAAGCGGCCAATCAGCTTGGAGCCGGTATCGTAAGAGTGCTCGTTGGAACGCACCAGGTACTGGCCGGGGATCTCGCCGCCGTACTGCCGGTCTTTGATGGCGGCTTCTTCACCGACGTTGACCTTGCAGTTGAGGCCCAGGTAAGTGCTCCAGTCGTCGCAGACGAACTCGACGATTTGCAGCATCTTGGGTACGGTGGCGCCGGCTTCCCAGGTCCAGACGTTCCACTCGTCGCCACCGCCGGGCATGATCGGGTCCTTGAGACCGGTCACGGCGGGGGCCGTGAGGGCGTCGGTGTTGACCTCTGGAACGTTGTAGCCGGCCTCGACGAAGAGTTCGCGGGCCTTGACGGGGTCGAAGGGGAAGGGGTCCAGGGTGCCGTCGGCCCGGTAGCCGATGCCGGAGGGCGCGGAGGCGGCGGTGCCGGCGATGTGGAAGATGTCGGGGCCGCCCACCAGGTCCTGGATGGCTTCCTTGTCGATGGCGTAGTCCAGGGCGTGGCGGATGCGCTTGTCCTGGCACATCAGCTCGGTGCCCAACGGGTCGCCGATGTAGTTGCCCTGGTCATCCTGTTCACGAGATCGGTCATGTCCCAGGTTCTGCGGGGCGTCTTTGCTGCAGTTCCAAGCGTTAATCCAGATGACGGTGGATTCCGGGCCGAAGCGGTACTGCAGGCCGGCGGCTTCCAGTTCCTCGCGGGAGTCCACGTCAATGGGAGAAATGTCAGCCTCGCCGCTGAGGAGGGCGGCCTTGCGGGTCGCGGCCTCGGCTACCAGGTTGATTTCCAGCGTGTCAAAGGGGTAGGGGCGCTTGTCCAGGATGAAGTGCTCGTCCCGCTTCTCATAAACAATCTGGGTGCCGGAGACGAAATTCACCAGGTCGAAGGGCCCGGAGGCGCCGGGATTCGGGTTGGCGATCAGGCCGTCGGAGCGTTCCTGCTCGGTGGCGCCCAGGCTCTCGAAGTAGGACTTCGACATGATGGAGCCGGCGGTGCCGCCGCCAACTTCGCTGACGTCGGCCATGAAGTTGAGGGTGGGCCGCACGAAGGTCATGGTGACCTCATTGGGGCCGGTGACGCGGGCGTGTCCCTCTTTCTCCCGGGCAGTGTTGTCGCCTTCGTAGGCCTCGTTGGGCTCGTCGGCAGCGACCAGACGCCAGATGCGAATGCGCACCACGGAACGCGCGCCGTCGTCCTGGATGTACCGGAGATACCAGGCGGCATCTTCCGCGGTGACCGGGTCGCCGTTGTGGAATACAGCGTCTTCCCGGATCGTCCAGGAGATGCTGTTCCCATCATCCGACACCGACCAGTCAGTGGCCAGGCCGTCCTTGGTGTAGTTCAGCTCGTCGTCGGTGGTGATCATGTGGGAGTGAAGCGGGAAGTGCCAGACGTGCTTGTCGCCGCTCTCGAACTTGGGGTCCCACACCTCGTTGCCAAAGGACTCGGTGAGCACGACAAGTTTGCGACCCTCGCCGGTGACTTCAGCCGACGGTGGCGCTTGGGTGGGCAATGGCGTGGCAGTTGCGCCAACCTGGGCCGGGGCAGCCGGCGGCGCGGTGGGCGCGGCGGACGTGTCGGCTGCGCTGGGGCTGCTGCTGGCGGGAGCCGGGGCTTCAGCGCCGCCGCAGGCTACGCCGACGATCATTGCGATTACAGCCGCCGGTATCAGCAGCTGATAGAACCGCAATCGCGGTAAGTGAAAAGATCTCATGGCGATATGTCCCTCCTTGGCGGACAGTGTTAAATGGAGCGGAGCATCAAGCCGCTCCGCACAGTGCGGGGCATACTAACGGCGTGGTATCACCATTGTCAATCAACCGCCGCTGCGGTAACAGGGTCTTTCAGTTTTCAAGGATTAGTCAAACCAAGGATGGCTAAGGCTTGGCCCGGTGTCCAGCCGATGCGCCGTATTGCCGCCGCGATGTTGGTCTCCCCGCCACTCCGCAACAGCCCCAAGACCACGTTGCGCAACGCCGCCATAACCTGAGGCGCCGCCCCGCTCCTCACCTGGGATGCATCCTCTCCCAAGGTCACATCCCGGACGTAGTGCAGCCGGTTCTCAATCCCCCAGTGGCCCCGCACATGCTCCAGCAATTTCCCAGGCCCGGTCTCCGTACCCAAACTGGTGATGGCGTAGCGCGTCTCCATAGACACCCTCCCCTGGTGTTTCACCCGCCGCCACACCTGGCAGACCTGCCGCACCCCGGGCCAGTCCAGGTATTCATTCAGCGCCTCCGTGGTCCGCAACTGCCGCGTCTCCCCGCGGTCCCCATGACGGCCCCACCGCCGGGCCTTCCGGTACTTGGCTCCCCACACCGGCTCCGCAAAGGCCAGACTGATGGCTTCATACAGTTCCCGCCGGTTCTTTTTCACGATGACCAAGTAGTTGCCCCCAGCGTCCAGCAACTGTTGGCAATAGTCTCGCTGAGAATATAAGGCATCCCCATCAGGCATCCCCGGTAATCACATTACCCGCCACCGGCCGCAGTTCCGCCGTCAGTTCCCCGACGGTCCTCAATTCCCCCTCTCCAGGCCTGACCCCCCTTTTGCCCCACTACTATGCTGGGTTCGTGGGCCTAGCCGGAGACCAGGCGCACCCCAGGCAACTCTTCGCCGTGAATCCCCCCGCAGGGCTTTGCCATCCACCGCAATGGCGCTCCCCTCCGGCAGTCCCGCCCGGCTCCACCGGGCCAGGACGGTCTCGAAGGCAGCCGCATCCAGCCGCCGGAATACGGTATGGAGACTGCCCACGGCTGGCGTCTTGGGCCGGGTGAAACCCATGGCCTTCACCGTGGCGGCATCTTGCTGGCGGCCCCATTGATGAATCGCATAGAGGCTGCGGGCTCCGGAGAGCATGGCGCAGACGGCCAGAGTCAGGATGGCCGGCAGAGGATGACGCCGTCCTCGCAATCCCCGTGGGTCCGGCACCGAAGCCAAGACGGCGGGCAGGCTTTGCGCCAGTTCTGTCGTGTTCATACCCCTAGTTTAAGGCTTTTCCTGAAAACTGAAAGACCCTGCCCCGCAGCGGAATCCGGTTGACAATTAACGAAATGTGCTAAAATAACAGCCCGTTTGTGCACGTTAGGGCAATGATGGCAGAAACGCAGGCAAAGGCCGCGCCGCCAGCGCAGGAACGCCCGAAGCAGGCGCAATTCGCAATCATCGTTGAAGTGGAGGAGCTCAATGCCGGGAATCTTGCGCAACATACCTCGCGTGGCCATGGTTTTCGCGGCGCTGACGCTGCTGCTGGCGGCGCTGGCCGTATCTTTACCATCCCCGGGCTTCGCAAAGAGCGCGCCGGAAGCCGTCGTCTCCTTCAATGAGGGCGGCGGCAGCCCCCTTGTCGTTTGTGGGCCGTCTACTGAGCCGACCCCGACGGAGAAGCCCGGAGAGCCGCAGAATCTGTCCGTCGTCCCCGGCGTCGGCAACCTGACCGTGACCTGGGATCCCCCGGCCGATGGCGGCGCGGCCTCCGGCTACAATCTTGAGTATCGTGCCGCCCGCGCTGGCTACGAGTGGGTTAGGGTAATGGCTAACTGCGCCTTCACCAGCACTAGTATCCACCACCTGAAACCTTACAGCTACTGGGTCCGGGTGCAGGCCGTCAACGAAATCGGCGCCAGCGGTTGGGTGCGCCAACGCGCGTCCGGGACGGCCCCGCCTGAGCCTGAGCCTGAGCCGACCCCAACAGAGAAGCCCGGCGAGCCGCAGAATCTGTCCGTCGCCGCCGGCTCTGGCAGCCTGACCGCGACCTGGGATCCCCCGGCCGACGGCGGCACGGCCTCCGGCTACACGGTTGACTATCGCCCGGCCGGCGGCGGCAACCGGTGGAGCAGGGTAGTGTATAACCACGCCGCCACCAGCATTGAGCTCACCGGTCTGGAACCCGGCGTCTACTTGGTTCGGGTGCGGGCGATCAACGAAATCGGCGCCAGCGGTTGGGCGCGCCAACGCACGTCCAAGCCGGCTCCGCCTGAGCCTGCGGAGGCGCCGGGAAGGCCGCAGAATCTGTCCGTCGCCCCCGGCTCCGGCAGCCTGACCGTCACCTGGGATCCCCCGGTCAGCGGCGGCGCGGCCTCCGGCTACAACGTTGACTATCGCTTCGCCGGCGGCGGGAACCGGTGGGTTAGCGTCCTGTCCAACGCCGCCGCAACCAGCGTCGAGATCACCGGCCTGAAACCTGACCGCTACGTGGTCAGAGTGAGGGCGGTTAACGAAATCGGAGAGAGCAGAAGGGCGCTCAAACGGGTCAACGTCGGCCCCTGACCGGAGCGGGCCGGCGAATACTGCGGCAATCCCGCTGCTGCGAAAGGGGAGCGAGGGACTTGGCCTCGCTCCCCTTCTTGCTGGCGCGGTTGGGGAGATACGCCCGCCCCGCAGCGGAATCCGGTTGACAATTAACGAAATGTGCTAAAATAACGGCCCGTTTGTGCGCGTTAGGGCAATGACGGTGGAAACGCAGGCAAAGGCCGCGCCGCCAGCGCAGGAACGCCCGAAGCAGGCGCGATTCGCAATCATCGTTGAAGTGGAGGAACTCAATGCCAGGAATCTTGCGCAACATACCTCGCGTGGCCATGGTTTTCGCGGCGCTGACGCTGCTGTTAGCGGCGTTGGCCGTATCTTTACCTTCCTTGGGCTTCGCCAAGAGCGCGCCGGAAGCCGCCGTCTCCTTCAATGAGGGCGGCGGCAATCAGTTTGTCGATTATCAGACGGTTACCATCAACGAGAACACCCTTGCCAAAATCCACGGATTTAGGTATACGCCCGCCCCCGGCGGCGTCCATGATCAGTTCGAATACTCGCTCGCCGGGGAGGACGCCGATGACTTCTACATTCACCAATACCACGGCAACGGCACTTACTTCGGCGATATCTACAACTCGCGGGTCTTTGACTTTGAGGATGAGGACGACAAGATCCTCGAGTTCACGTTCGTCGCCCGGTTTGAGCGTCATAATGGGTTCGTCTATGATCATACCGTCTATTATACGGTTATCGTGAAAGAGCAACCTGAGCCGACGCCGACGGAGAAGCCCGGAGAGCCGCAGAATCTGTCCGTCGTTCCCGGCGACGGCAGCCTGACCGCCACCTGGGATTCCCCTGCCGACGGCGGGGCGGCCTCCGGCTACAATGTTGAGTACCGCGCCGCCGGAGCTGGCAACGAGTGGGTCAGGATAATATCTAACGGCGGCGCCACCGGCGTTGAGATCACCGGCCTGGAACGCAGCGGCTACTTAGTTCGGGTGCAGGCGGTCAACGAAATCGGCGCCAGCAGTTGGGCACGCCAACGCACGTCCGAGCCGGGGATTGCGCAGAAGCCCGGCGAGCCGCAGAATCTGTCCCTCGTCCCCGGCGATGGCAGCCTGACCGCGACCTGGGATCCCCCGGCCGACGGCGGCACGGCCTCCGGCTACACGGTTGACTATCGCCCGGCCGGCGGCGGCAACCGGTGGAGCAGGGTAGTGTATAACCACGCCGCCACCAGCATTGAGCTCACCGGTCTGGAACCCGGCGTCTACTTGGTTCGGGTGCGGGCGATCAACGAAATCGGCGCCAGCGGTTGGGCGCGCCAACGCACGTCCAAGCCGGCTCCGCCTGAGCCTGCGGAGGCGCCGGGAAGGCCGCAGAATCTGTCCGTCGCCCCCGGCTCCGGCAGCCTGACCGTCACCTGGGATCCCCCGGTCAGCGGCGGCGCGGCCTCCGGCTACAACGTTGACTACCGCTTCGCCGGCGGCGGGAACCGGTGGGTTAGCGTCCTATCCAACGCCGACGTCACCAGCGTTGAGATAACCGGCTTGGAACCTGACCGCTACGTGGTCCGGGTGAAGGCGGTTAACAAAATCGGAGAGAGCAGAAGGGCGCTCAAACGGGTCGAAGTCCGCCCCTGACCGGAGCGGGCCGGCGAATACTGCGGCAATCCCGCTGCTGCGAACGGGGAGCGAGATCTGACCTCGCTCCCCGTTTTTTTGCCGGCCGTATGGGGAGATGACGCCCGTCCCGCGGCCAGGGTCTTTCAGTTTTCAAGGATTAGTCAAACCAAGGATGGCTAAGGCTTGGCCCGGTGTCCAGCCGATGCGCCGTATTGCCGCCGCGATGTTGGTCTCCCCGCCACTCCGCAACAGCCCCAAGACCACGTTGCGCAACGCCGCCATAACCTGAGGCGCCGCCCCGCTCCTCACCTGGGATGCATCCTCTCCCAAGGTCACATCCCGGACGTAGTGCAGCCGGTTCTCAATCCCCCAGTGGCCCCGCACATGCTCCAGCAATTTCCCACTGACAATATAAGGCATCCCCGGTAATCACATTGCCCGCCACCGGCAGCAGTTCCGCCGTCAGTTCCCCGACGGTCCTCAATTCCCCCTCTCCAGGCCGGACCCCCTTTTGCCCCACTACTATGCTGGGTTCGTGGGCGTAGCCGGAGACCAGGCGCACCCCAGGCAACTCTTCGCCGTGAATCCCCCGCAGGGCTTTGCCATCCACCGCAATGGCGCTCCCCTCCAATGGCGCTCCCCTCCGGCAGTCCCGCCCGGCTCCACCGGGCCGGGACGGTCTCGAAGGCAGCCGCATCCAGCCGCCGGAATACGGTATGAAGACTGCCCACGGCTGGCGTCTTGGGCCGGGTGAAACCCATGGCCTTCACCGTGGCGGCATCTTGCTGGCGGCCCCATTGATGAATCGCATAGAGGCTGCGGGCTCCGGAGAGCATGGCGCAGACGGCCAGAGTCAGGATGGCCGGCAGAGGATGACGCCGTCCTCGCAATCCCCGTGGGTCCGGCACCGAAGCCAAGACGGCGGGCAGGCTTTGCGCCAGTTCTGTCGTGTTCATACCCCTAGTTTAAGGCTTTTCCTGAAAACTGAAAGACCCTGGCTGCGGTAACCTTCCCAATAACAGGGCCAGCCCCGGACGGTAATAGGCACCTTCCGGCGGATAGGAACGACGGCGCTCGCCGCACTTATGTTCCGATTGGCTGCTCCGGCGCGGTGACGTTTTGCCTTGAAACGAACGGAACTTGGTAATAGTTTGTCTGGAGGTTCGCCGGGGCGGCTGCGCTATAATCCTGCTGAACACAAAGGAACACCTCCCTACAGCTGTCTCCATGCCATGGTTTTCTCCGCAAAGAAATTGAAGCCATATTCAATGTCCATTCTGTTGCTGCCGGTCCTGGTCATGGGTTTATCCGGGTGCTTTCTAGGCAATTGGTTTGGGAGCGGCTTGCCAGCGGTTGCCTACGGCGTGTGGGACAGCGGCGATGGCCAGATTTGGGTGCGGGAACCCCGAAGCGATGATCCCGTCCCTATATCGCCTGGAAACGCGGACGCGAATTTCCCGCGTTGGTCGCCTGGGCAGCGCTATCTGGCTTGGATCTCTCGTGGAGCAATCACAGAGTTGATGATCTACGATGCTGAGACCGGCGAGACCGATACGATAGTTCCCGGTGTTGCGGAAACGCAACCGCCAGTCTGGGCGCCTGGATCCGACCGAATAGCTTACGTATCCGATGCAGACGGCGACCCTGACATTTATATGGTGGAACTATCCAGCGGGCAAAAGACTCGCTTGACGTTCAATCCCGCGAGTGAGCGAATCGGCGACTGGTCGCCGGACGGTGAATGGTTAGTGTTCACCGAATCGGGACACGACGGGCTGCTGTTGCGTAACCCCAACGGAGTGAATCGCATCGAATTGACCGACGGCCCGGATTCCGATCCCGCCTGGTCCCCCAAGGGGGATCGCATCGCCTTCCTCCGCCAATCTGACGATGGACGGCGGGACGTGTATGTCCTCCGGCCGACCAACTCGAACGATTGGACCGATGACACTGACGAGGTCGCCGTCTCCGACGTCGATCATGATGAATCCGCCCCGGCCTGGTCTGCCAGTGGTCGCCGTTTGGCTTTCGTAGTGCATTATGATGATCAGACGGAAATCTTCACAGTCAATGTGGACGGGTCCAAGCGCGAACGACTGACGCAAAACACAGCAGATGACTTGATGCCCGTTTGGTCCGAAACCGGCGACAAGATAGCTTTCGTCTCCTACGCCTATGGGAACGCCGAAATCTTATACATGAACGGCGATGGATCCGAGCAGATGCGGCTCACTGTAAACGACGCGATGGACGCGCAGCCCGACTGGTAATCCTACCGTTGCCCGTTTGGCGTGAGTAGTCCGCTATGCCCCCATTGACACCGGACGTCAATCCTTCCGACGTGGGCGGGCTTCTCGCTGGCCTCAGTTCGCCTTTGGCTGCTGTGTCGGTCCGTGTTGGCGATGTGGTCAACGCGCAAATCGCCGTCGCCATCACCTCCGCGTCGATAGTCCTGCATCGCCCGCGCCTCATCGTCCAGATTTATCACACCAACTACACTCACGATCTGATTTCAGAAAGCGGCGCGCTGGCGGTCAACTTCCTCAACCATGATCAACTTCCCCTGATCTGGGGGTTGGGAATGCGGTCGGGCCGTGATTGCGACAAATTGGCGGATGTCGCCTACACTTCCGGTTTGACGGGTTGCCCATTGCTGGAGGGTAGCTTTGGGTATCTTGATTGCAGGGTGATCAACGCTATGGACGGCGGCGACATGACCGCGTTCCTCGTCGAAGTTCTGGCCGGAAAAACCAACGGGGGCCAACGAATGACCTGGCGAGAGGCCCGTCCCCGGTTGCCCCAACGCTGGGCTGACGAATGGGACAGCAAAATCGCCGGCGAAGTGAACATTTCGCTGGAGACCATGGCCAAAATCGACCCCGCTGCCTGGGCGGACCTGCACCACAATCGGAGCAGATGATAGAATTCCGGCACACTGGCCGGTGGTTAAACGGGCCGGGGGCATCGCTGGTGAGTTGGTATGAGCGTTCAGCACATTGACACCCTTATGGACGACTCCATCGCGGAGGTGGTCACCAAGATCCACGGTACTCCGGAGCAAGCTGTCGTTGCGGTAGCCGGAGCCGGCAACTACGCTCTGGCGTGGCTATTGGGCGTAGGCGGCGCATCGCGCACCGTGTTGGAAACCCGCGTCCCTTACGGCTATCTGGCGATGACTGATTTCCTCGGCGGCTACGCTCCTGAACAAACCGTATCCGCCGACACCGCGCGCCGCATGGCCCGCTCCGCCTGGCAGCGCGGTATGTCGCTGCGCGAAACCGACGCGCCAATCGTCGGGCTGGGCTGTACCGCCACCATCGCCACCGACCGCGCCAAGCGCGGCGACCACCGGGTCTTTATCGCCACCTGGGACGACACCGGGGTGACCACTGACGCCGTAACCTTGGAAAAGGGCCTCCGAGAACGTGCCGGGGAAGAGGACGTAGTGAGCCGGTTGGTTATCGCCGCCCTGGCCCGGGCCTGCGGGCTGGCGGCGGAACTCGACTTGCGACTGTCCCCACGAGAGAGGCTTCTGACGGAAACATCCCACCATGGCGATCCAATTCTCAGGCTGTTGGACGGGGAAGCCGGTTGGGTCACAGTGGACAGGGACGGCCACATGGAGGTCGAAGGCGAGCCGCCCCGCACCTTACTACCCGGATCCTTCAACCCAATGCACCGGGGACACGCTGAGTTGGCAGCGGCGGCGGAGCATACCCTGGGCGCACCGGTAACCTACGAATTGTCCGTGATCAACGTGGACAAGCCGCCAATGAGGGCGGAGGAAATCCGGGGCCGGGTCGAGCAGTTTCGCGGCATCGGACCCGTCGTGTTAACGCGGGCCGAGACGTTCCAGAAGAAAGCGCAACTGTTCCCCGGTTGCGGCTTCGCCATTGGCTGGGACACCGCCACCCGCCTCATCGAACCGCGCTATTACGGAGATTCCGAATCCGCCATGCTCACCGCATTGGCAGAAATGTGGGCATCCGGATGCCGCTTTGCCGTTGGCGGCCGGATGGATGACGGCAGCGCGTTCCGCACCCTGGCCGACGTGAACCTGCCGGGCGGGTTCTGGCCGCTGTTTGTGGATATCCCCGAGAGCGCCTTCCGGGCCGACGTGTCCTCAACGGCGTTGCGGAGGGGCAGGGGCAATTGACGCCGCATCGGGCGATTGCTAGGATATGTGTCGTGGTTCCACGAAGCATGAAAACCACATTCCACTTCGATAATGACACGTTGCGGGATCGACCGTATATGAGCTTGGAACTCTGTATTGAGGCGCTGAATAATCAGATCCATCGAGAAGAGCAGAAAGACGGTCGAATTCGTATCTGGGGCACGGTTACAATACCCGACGAGTTGAGGCAGCGCGTTTTGCGTGTGGTTTTACTTGAGGATGGCGAAACCGTGCATACCGCGTTTATCGACAGTGGCTTTGGCCGACGGAGCATACGATGAAAGTGCGCTATTATCTTGAGACTGACAGCCTTTACATTGATCTGAAAGATGCCGTCAGCGTAGAGTCTTACGAGGTCTGCGATGGCTTGGTAGTCGATATCGACGGCAACGGCGTAGCGGTAGGACTGGAGATTGAGCACCTCTCCTGTTTCACCATGAAATCGGGAGCGGAGGTTGGACTGGAAACCCATCGTCGGTCGGGTCTCGACCACGGTTCCGTCGATGCTTTTGGCATTGACTTGGAGATACTTCGCAATTTCGTTGATGGCCTGGCGATTCAGGAAACGGTTGACGACTTGGCCCGCCAGCCGGCATAGTGGTTCAACCCGCTCTAACCATCATGGAATCAACATATCCCCTGCTCCAAACCTTCAACCTCGCCGCCTACGCCGGCAACTGGCTGGCGGTGGTCATCGCCGTCGTCATCGCCCTGGGCGCCATCGGCGCCATGTTCGCCGGCTCGCAACTCTTGTCCGCCCGCCGGCGTTCTGCCGTCAAGCTGACCACCTACGAATGCGGCATACCGCCCACCCCCTACGCCTGGTCCAACATCAACATCCGCTTCTACATATTCGCCATCCTGTTCCTGATCTTCGACGTTGAGGCGGTGTTCCTCTTCCCTTGGGCGGTAGTGTTCGTCAAGGAGCAGGCGGCCGGTAATCCGATACCGTTCTACGCCATGCTGCTGTTCCTGGCTATGCTGTTCTTCGCCGTGATATACGGCTGGCGCAAGGGGGTGCTGGATTGGCAGAAGTGACCCCGCAGCCCGGCGACGACGCCGCATCTCCGTTGGCTCTGCCCCCCCAACCGACCCAGATCATCCTCGGTTCGGGGAACCGCCCCGGCCCGAGCCTGCTCAACCAGGCCACCGAGGGGCGGGTGCCCGGCGTCATCACCACCACAACCGACCAGCTCTTTGCCATGGCCCGCAAGTCGTCATTGTGGACGCTGAGTTTTGGCCTGGCCTGTTGCGCCATCGAGATGATTTCCACCTATATGGCGCACCACGACTTTGACCGTTTCGGCGTCGTAACCTGGCCGTCCCCCCGGCAATCCGACGTGATGATAGTCGCGGGCACGGTGGTCAAAAAGATGGCCGAACCCATTCGCCTGCTTTATGAACAGATGCCGGAGCCGAAGTGGGTCATCGCCATGGGCAGTTGCGCCACCAACGGCGGCCCCTATTACCGCTCCTACTCGGTAGTTATGGGCGTTGACCACATCATTCCGGTGGACGTGTACGTTCCGGGCTGCCCGCCGCGCCCGGAGGCTCTGCTCTACGGCATCCTGAAGTTGCAGGAAAAGATCATGGCCGACGCAGGTGACTCCGGTGCCGCCCCGTCCCCGTAGCCGCCGCCCGGCGGAGGAGGCGGAGCCGCCGCCCGACCCGGTTGAACTGCTGTCGCCCTCGCGCCGGGCCACGCTGGAACGGGCTATCGCCGCCCTGTCCCCCTGGATGCCAACCCCCGGCGCCCTGGGCGACTTGCCCCAGGTAACGGTGCCTCCGGCCCACATCACAGAAATTTGCGCCGCCTGCCGCGACGACGCCGAACTGAACTGCCACATGCTGCTCTGCCTGGCCTGCGTTGACTACCAGGAGCGGTTCGAGCTGGTCTATTTCCTGCAATCCCTGGCCAAAGAGCGCACGCTGGTCATCAAGACGGCGGTGCCTTACGATAACCCGGAGCTGCCGTCTGTGTCCGGCGTCTGGCCGGCCGCCGACTGGTACGAGCGTGAAGCCCACGATCTTTTTGGCGTGTCATTTGAAGGCCATCCCGACCTGTCACCGCTTCTCCTTTATCCCGAGTTTGAGGGTTTCCCTGGTCGGAAGGAATTCCCGTTCTACGAATACCGGGAGTTCTAGGCTGCGTTGGCGAATTATCGTCATTCCTGCGAAAGAACGTCACCCCGTACTTGATACGGGTCGGGAATCCAGTAGCGCAATTCGCTGTCACCGTCGGGAAATCAGTCACCTAACAGCCTGTGGATTCCGGCTTCCGCCGGAATGACGGAGTTTGTCAACACACCTTGGGAGGCGCAGGAACTATTATGAGTCAAAGCAAGAGCGCCATCACCCGCATCATCACACCGGCAATGCTGTTGGCGTGCATAGTATTGGGCAGCATTGCCGCGACGGACGATGCGCCTTTGGCGGCGCCTGCCGGCCTGACCGCAGCCAACGGAACAGCCCCCGGGCGGGTCGACCTGACCTGGGACAGCGTACCGGGCGCAACACATTACCGCGTCGGCTGGATTGCCGATGCGGATGTTGACCGGACACCGGGCGCAGACTGGCTCAACAACTTCAACTTCGTTGACCGGGCCGGGCCGGACACCAGCTACACGGTTCAGAACCTCGCGCCGGGCGAAAGGTACTATTTCATCGTGGGCTCGCTACGCGGCCGGTTTGGTGATGCCGGTGACGCCTGGAGCAGCTGGGCAGATGTCACCACTACTGAGATGCCCGCGGCTCCTGAGACAGATAGGCCAACGGACTGCGTCGCGGCAGGCGCCTGCCTACCGATTAAAAACCTCGGCACTTTCAAAGGGACTGGCTCCAATGCCAGCAATATTGTAAGGCTGGACGCCGGGCTGTACCGGGCTACCAGTACGCATGAGACTACCAGTATGCATGAGGCTAGACGCTCCTTTCACGTAGAGCTTCTGGCAATGGAAGAGGGGCGGTCTGTAAGGCTCGCATACATACCCGCTGTATCGGTGCAATCTGCATCGCTGGTAATAGATACGCTCCACATCCGTCCTGCTGAAGCATCCTCTGGGGCTAAAGCCGGCAACTACTTGTTGCAGGTCGAGGCTAGAGGCAACTGGACTGTGACCATCGAACAGATTTCGGCAAACTGAACCGCAAAAACCAGCGCGCGACGAATTATCGCCGGCGTCGCAGGCAGTCGCGCCCGTCGTCGCTTGACCCGAACCAATTGCCAACACACTCTATCGCACGCAGTTATGGCAAAGCAGCAGAACACCGCCCCCGCGCAGTTCACGACCCATATCGTCGCCGGCGATAAATGGTTTGTCGCCGTCAACAACCCTCCCGTAAAGCTCACCGCCCGCGTCATCCCGGACGATGGCCGGTTCCTCGCCGTCGTGGACGGTCTGGGGCTGGAGGACGCCGACGGCAACCCCTTTACCGCCATGGTGGACGGCCTGCTGCTGGAAGGCAGCGGCGGCACGCCGGCCGCCGCCCAGGACGCCCTCATCCAGGCGATGCGCGGCTGGCTGGAACGGCAGGATACCGCCGGCAAACTGGCCGAATCCCTGGGCATCGAATATCTGGACGAGGCAGCCGAGGTGGTTTTGCAGTTCATTGACACTGCCGAGGCTGATGCGCGCCACACCCATGGGGTGGCCAGGCGCCCGCCCGCCGAAGTTCAACAAGTTGAATGGGATGAGGCGGCCAGCGTCAGCATAAAGGCCTTCCGCGGGTAAGCCGATGGATCGCATTGTGTATCAAATCGAAACCTCGCGGGCCGGCGGTGGTTGGGTAGCACATTGCCCCGAACTGGAGGTGACGGCTTTCGGTGACTCCCAGGAAGAAGCGCAGGCGTCCTTGCGCCGCCAGGTTTCCGACTACCTGGAAGACTGCGATGAAATGGGTGTTTTGGAAGATGTGTTGATCGAAGCCGGCTTTTACGACAACGGAGAATCCTGGATGAGCAGCCGCGTCGAGCCGCCCGAACCCAGCATCCGGTTCATCGGCTCGCCCTTTGGGAATGTTGCTGACGACGGGGCGGTTTGAGGACGGGATTTTGAGATTTTCGCCTGTTCCGGCGCCGGGTACACTTGGCGACAATCATCGCGCTACAGTGTATCAAGGGAGTATTGCAATGGCGCTGCAAATCAACGCTGCCGAGCTGGAATGGCTGGAAGCCTACCGGCAGGCTATTGCCGAACGGTATCCGGGGAAGGTGCTGCGAATGCTGGTGTATGGAGCCACGGCCCGAGGCTACCTGTTTGACGATAATGAACTGAACGTGTTGCTGGTTACGCGGGAGGAGGATGAAAATTTGGATTCGCCGCTGGCAATGCTGGGATACAGCTTGTCCGACCCGCCACGGACGTCCCCATCAGTTACGGTGTGGACGGAAAAGGATTGGGAACGGCATAAGAAGCATAAGTCGCCATTCCTGGAAATGATGGAGCAGGATGGCGTATGGTTACGGTGAACCGCACTCGCGTTGTTGCGGAATGGCGACGCAGCGGAGAGGCTTTGCAGTCGGCCTTGATTTTGAGCCAGGCCGGCTTGGCGGCGGATACCGTCTCCAGAGCTTACTATGCTATTCTGCACGCTACCAAGGCGGCCTTGTTGACGCAGAATATAACGCCTACTAACCACCAAGGCGCCAGGGACTTGCTCAACCGCTATCTAATTTACCAAGGCGATATGGAACGGCAATGGCTGGATACCTTCCAGAACGCAATGTATGGCCGGATGGAGGCGGATTACAACCCGTTGGCTCAATTTAACGACCGCAAAACGATGGACGCTTACCGCAATGCGGCGGCGTTCCGCACGCGCATCCATCGCTACTTGCTGGCGGAAGGCTTTACGAACGCGGAACTTGCCACCGGCCGGCCGTAAAGTCCACCGTCTGGCAGACCGGTCGGGCGGTCGCTATACTATTGACTATGCTTGAAACAACTACACCGTCAGCGGTTGCCCGCGCCGGCTCCCAGCCGGTGGAGATGCTCCTCAACATGGGTCCGCAGCATCCCTCCACCCACGGCGTTTTTCGCATGGTGATGTGGGTGGATGGCGAGAAGATCGTTGACGTTGAGCCGCACATCGGTTATTTGCATCGGGGCTCTGAAAAACTGTGCGAGGGCGAGCAGTACCACCAGGTCGTGACCTTGTTCGACCGCCTGGACTACATCGGCAACTTCAACAACGAGTTGGCGTACTGCATGGCGGTGGAAAAACTGATGGGCCTGCAAGTGCCCGAACGGGCTGAATACATCCGCGTCATCCTGTGTGAACTGAACCGTGTTGCCAGTCACCTGCTCTACGTGGGGACAATGGGGCTGGATGCCGGCGCCATGACGCCGGTGATGTTCTCCTTCCGGGGCCGCGAGCGGGTGCAGGCGTTGTTCGAAGCCGTTTCAGGCGCCCGCATGATGCACAACTATTTCCGCATCGGTGGCCTAAAGGAAGATGTGCCCGACAACTTCCGGCAGATGGTGAATGATCTGATGCCGGTGCTGCGCGAGGATGTGGAACAAAGCGACCGGATCCTTACGTTCAACGAAATTTTTCTGTCGCGTCTGAAGGACATCAGCCCCATCGGCGCCGAAGAAGCAATCGCGCTGGGACTTACCGGGCCGTTGTTGCGAGCCTGCGGATATGAGTACGACGTGCGCAAGGCCCAACCCTATTCGGTCTATAATCGTTTTGAGTTCGATGTTCCCGTGGGCCTCGACGGAGACTGCTGGGACCGCCACTGGGTGCGCGTGCAGGAAATGTACCAGTCGCTGCGCATCGTGGAGCAGGCTATGGAGCAGTTGCCGGAAGGACCTGTGGTGTCCTCTCTGGGCCGGCGTCTCATCCGGCCCCCGGCCGGCGAATCCTACGTTCGCGCTGAAAACCCGCGCGGCGAGATCGGCGTGTACCTGGTCAGCGACGGTACCGACCGACCTTACCGCGTCAAAGTTCGACCACCGTCTTTCTGCAATCTCTCCGCTCTGCGCCGCTTACTGGTGGACACCTGGCTCGCCGACAGCGTGGTTGTGCTCGGTTCCCTGGATATCGTGTTAGGAGAAGTGGACCGGTGAGTTTCCTCATCGACATCGGTTGGAGCGCGCTCGGCCTGGCGATAATGTTCGCGGCGCTCTCATTTGTCGTGTTGTCCATGGTTTGGTTGGAACGCAAAGCTTTGGGCCGCCTGCAGCTCCGTTACGGCCCCACCCGCACCGGACCCTTCGGACTCATGCAGCCCATCGCCGACGCCGTCAAGCTCATAATCAAGGAGGACATCATCCCCGACGATTCGGAGAAAGCAATCTTCTGGATTGCGCCGGTGATTGTGGTGGTGTCAGCGTTCATCATCTGGGTGACTATCCCCGGCGGGGACGGAGCCGTGATCCGCCACCTGCCGCTGGGGTTGTTTTACATAATTGCCTTTGCGGTGATCGGCATACTGGGTTTGGTGTTGGCCGGCTGGGGTTCTGCCAACAAGTACGGAATCATGGGCGGGTTGCGGTCAGCGGCGCAGTTGATTTCCTATGAGATTCCCGTTGTCCTGGTAGCCGCGGCGGTAGCCATTCTGGCCCAGTCGCTGGAGATGAGAGAAATCGTCTCCCAGCAGACAACGTACCCCTACCTGGTCGTCCTCCCTTTGGGGTTCGTTGTCTTTTTCATCGCCGGCCTCGCCGAAGTTGGCCGGACTCCCTTCGATATATATCACGCTGAGAGCGAAGTGGTGGGCGGCCCCTTTGTGGAATATAGCGGCGCCCACTGGTCGGTGTTCTTCTTGGCCGAGTACATTAACACCTTCGCAATAGCCGCCCTGACTACGCTGCTTTTCCTCGGAGGCTGGGGCGGCCCCGCGCTGCCCGACGTGGTGTGGTTCCTGCTCAAGACCTACGCGGTAGTGCTGGTAGTGTTCTGGGTGCGGGGAACCTTCCCCCGCCTGCGCATCGACCAACTGATGGCGTTCGCGTGGAAGGTGATGGTGCCGCTGTCGTTCTACACCGTCGTCATCGCCGCCGTGTACCGCTTCTACGGACTCCCCTGGTGGAGCCTCACCATGATGTCCGCAGTCGGACTAGCCGTAGCCGGATGGGTAATCTACCGGCGCATGGCGGCCCCGGCCCGCCGGGTGGCCCAGGTGCAGCAACGCATCGCTGTCCGCCAGCGCGCCGCGGCGGAACGGGGCACGTAGCCGCCGATGCTGGTATCATATTGGCAACCTACGGAGCCACTCCAACATGACCACCCGCACCCGCAAAATCACCGCCGCCGAGTTCTGGACGATGCCCGATGACCCCAGCCATCGCTACGAACTGGTTGACGGAGAGCTGGTAGATATGGACGGCACGCCCAGACACGGTAGAACGACCGGGCACATTTATAAGCTGGTCAGCGACCACATTGCTGCGGAAAGCTTGCCGCTGGACGTAGGTGTCAACACGGGTTTCACGCTTGACCCGCGCACCACTCGGTTTCCCGATGTTCATGTAACCCCTTGGGAACGGATGGCAGCGTATGATGAGGACGCCGGCAGTTTCCCAATTTTCGCCCCCGACGTGGCAATCGAGGTAGTATCTACCAGCAACACCCCGTCGGCCCTGGCCCGCAAGACCGAAGAATATTTCGCCGGGGGTACTCGGGCAGTGTGGATTGCCGACCCCAACCCGCGCACGGTGGCAATCCGCCGCCCCGGAATGCCGGAGCAGTTTTTCGGCCCTGATGATATGCTTTCGGGAGACCCGGAAATACCCGGCTTTGCCTGCGCCGTCGCCGATATTTTCGCCGTGCTGGAAGCCTTTGAGCGAAGAGCGGCCGCAGAAACCGACTCCGCCGGCGGCGGGAGGCAATGATGTCAACAATGCTGGAAACGGCTTACATCGACAGCGACTTGCTCATTCTGCCCGACGACGGCAAGCGGTATGAACTTGTTGACGGCGAGCTGAAGGAGCTGCCACCGATGAGAATGTCCCACTCGGCGGTCGTCAGCAAAATTGACCGCCTGTTCGGCCAGCACGTTGAAAGCGAAGGGTTGCCTTTTTTAGTTGGTCAAGGCGCCGCCTTTCGCTTGGGGCTATCCGGCGCCAACTTCAGGGTCCCTGACCTGCATGTAACCGCGTTGCAAAGAGTTCCCGCATCCCTTGACGCTGAACCCGGTATATGGGGCGGGTTCCCGGACATCGCCGTTGAGGTCATTTCGCCCACCGATACCTATGTGGAGGTAATCGGCAAGGCTCGGCTCTACTTGGAGCGCGGCGTGGCCATCGTCCTGCTGATTGATTTGTACCATCGCGAAGTTACTGCCCGGCAGTCAACTGGCGAAATTCACGTTCTGACGACGGATGATATGCTGACGCTGAACCCAGTACTACCCGGGTTTTCCTGCCCGGTAGCCGACGTTTTTTCCGACCTGGACCGGATGGCAGCATTGGGAACGGAGGATGTATAGCTATGCTGGAAAGCCTCAAAGGAATGATGCTCACTCTCGCCTCCACCGTCTCCGGGCTGCGCCGCCCGGTAACTCAGCAGTACCCCAAACAGGCCACACCGGTGCGCCCCCGCTTCATGGGATTCCCGGCTCTGACGTGGGACGGCGACATCAGCGAACCCTATTGCACCGGCTGCATGGTCTGTATCCGCAACTGTCCCACCCAGTGTATGTCCGCGAGCATGATGGACAACCCCAAGCACGCTGAGGGCGAAAGCAGCCGCCGGAAGATTGTCGATTACTTTGAAATCAACCTCAACCGTTGTATATTGTGCGGCATCTGCGTCGAGTACTGCAATTTCGACGCCATTGTTATGAGCCACGAGCACGAAATGAGCACCTACGGGCGCAACGGCGACCGGGTTGACCTCCCCGCTCTCCTGGAGATTGGCAAGAAATACCAGGGCGACACCAGTTGGATACCCCCTACCGTCCTGGCGAAACAAAAGGCCGACGCCGCAAAAGCCGCTGCCGCTGCGTCCGCAGACGAAACCGACTAAAAGCCGAGGAACACCGTGCCCCGAGAAGACGAACGCTTTCGCAATCTTTCGCCCAGGCATCCACAATACTGTACCTGTGTCGAGTGTGTGGAGCGTAGGACACAGGGCTCGGACCCCTCCGCCGCCGGCAGGGTGGGTGGTCTGGTTGGCAAACTGGCCGGCAAAGCGGCCAAGGCGGGGAAAATCGGCAAGGGCAAACGGCGTGGCAAGGCCGGCGCCTCGGGGAAGGCAAAGGGTCGCTCCAAGGCCATCGGCGAACCAGTGAAGAAGCACAAAGCGGATTGTGAGTGCGCCACCTGCACTCTGCTCAAATCCATCTAGTGGGCCAGCGACCGCTAAAGTCCAGGAATATCGTTTGCCCCGCAATGTCAACGGAATATTCAAACTGCCGCTGTAGGAGCCGCCAACCGGGCGGCTCATCCTTTGCAACCGCTTCGTCGGCAGTCAGCGCCGGCTCGCTCAGGCGGGAGGATGACTGACCCGTGCACCTGGCTCTGTTTGTCATCGTAGCCATTTTCACCCTGGGTGGCGCGCTCGGCGTGGTGGCAACCCGAAATGTCGTCCACGCGGCGCTGTTCCTGTTATTGTCCCTCTTGGGCGCAGCGGGCGCGTACTTGCTGCTGTTCGCGGAATTCCTGGCGTTAGTTCAAGTCCTCATCTACGGCGGGGCGGTGACCATCGTAGTCTTATTCGCGGTAATGTTGACGCGCTCTTCCGAATATCCGCGGATCACCGATAACTCTCAATGGCCGCTGGGCCTTTTGACCGCAACGATTTTAGCGGTAGTGCTCGGCGCTGCTTTCTGGCTGGCTCCCGAAACTACCATGCAACCGCAGGCGCCCGCGTTCACCGATTTGGGCCAATCCCTGTTCACCAAGTGGGCGCTGCCCTTCGAGATAGCTTCGCTGGTCCTGTTAGTGGCTCTCATTGGAGCCATCATCATCGCGCGCCAGCAGAACGTGGGCCAGCCGATTGAACCCGCCGACGGGGTATCGCAGCCCGAAGGTGAGGATTAGTCCCCCGATGGTTCCTTTGTTGTACTTCCAGCTGCTTGGCGCCGCGTTGTTCGGCATTGGGTTTTACGGAGTGTTGGCCCGCCGCAGCGCTGTGCTGATCGTGCTATCCATTGAGTTGATGCTTAACGCAGTGAACATCAACCTCATCGCGGCAGCCTCCTATTTAAATGGCTCCGGACGTTTTGTGGCCTTTGACGGTCAAATTATTGCCATTTTTGTCATTACGGTCGCAGCGGCAGAGGTCGGCTTGGCCTTTGCTATTATCCTGCGCATGTACCGCAACCGGGGCACCGTCAACGTGGACGAAATCAACCTGCTGAAGTGGTGATATGCCGCTGGCCTTCCTGATACCGGTACTTTCCTTCGTCGCCTGCCCGCTGATCATCTTGTTTCAGCGTTGGCTGCCCCTGCGCGGCGCATCCCTGGCGATCCTGGCCATAGCCGGCGGGTTCGTTGTGTGGATCATCGCCACCCTGGGTTTCCTGAACGCGTCGGCCGCCGACCCTGCCTGTGAAGTGAGTGGCGTCACCGGGGCGTTGACCTGCCATTTTACGACGGCCTGGTTCGAGGCCGGCCTGCCGGGCGCGATGGCAACGGTTGACCAGGCGATCCATCTGAACTGGGGTATTTTGATCGACCCGCTGACTCTGGTTCTGCTGGGTCTGATCACCTTCGTCGCGCTGGGGGTGCAACTGTACTCACTGGAGTACATGAAGGGCGACCCTCGTTTCGGTTGGTATTTCGCTTGGCAAGCCCTTTTCGTAGCTGCCATGCTTACCCTCGCGCTGGCCGACAACTTCCTGTTGCTCTACATAGCCTGGGAGTTGGTGGGCCTCTGTTCGTATCTGCTGATCGGCTTTTGGTTCGAGAACCCCGGTCCCAGGGAGGCGGCCAAAAAAGCCTTCGTGGTAACGCGCATTGGCGACGTGGGCCTGCTGGTGGGCATCCTGTTGCTCTGGGTGAACGTGGGCAGCTTCAGCATGACCGATGCCTTCAATGCCGTAGCTGCCGGGGAGTTGAGCGACGGTGTCATCACCGCCTCCGCTATCCTGCTCCTGCTGGGCGCGATGGGGAAGTCCGCGCAGTTCCCGTTCCACGTCTGGCTGCCCGACGCTATGGAAGGTCCCACTCCCGTTAGCGCGTTGATACATGCCGCTACCATGGTCATCGCCGGCGTTTATCTGGTTGCCCGGGCGTATCCCATTTTCGCCGCTTCGCCGGAAGCCATGATGGTTGTCGCCTGCATCGGCATGATAACCGCCCTGGGATCAGCCACCATTGCCCTGGTGTCCACCGACTTGAAACGTATTCTTGCCTACTCTACCGTGTCCCACTTGGGCCTCATGATGCTGTCGCTTGGCGCGTTCGGGTGGACCGCGGCGGTGTTCCACCTGATGGCCCATGGCTTCGCCAAGGCCCTGCTGTTTCTGGGGGCCGGCAGCGTGATGCACGGCGTGGGCGCCCACGGCGACGTTGACATCCGCCGCGTCGGTGGCCTGCGCCGCGCCATGCCGCTGACGGCGACCGTGTTCTCCATCGGCGCGCTTTCCCTGGGCGGCATCCCCATCCTGTCCGGTTTCTGGAGCAAGGATGAAATCCTGCTGGCCGTGTCCCACAACCTGCCGGCCATATTCATCGTCCTGGCCATGCTAACGGCTTTCCTAAGCGCCCTCTACATGGCCCGCGCCATGTTCATCGTCTTCTTCGGCCCGGAGGGCGAGGACAGCCGCCACGCCCACGAGTCGCCTCTGCTGATGACCAGCGTGCTATCCGTGCTGGCGGCGCTGGCGGTGGGCTTCGGTTGGATTGCGTTCGATTGGCCGGGCGCGTTTGGCGGCTTTGGCAGTTTTGTTTTCTACGACCACGCTGAGGGTTTCCACTTCGACATTGTGCTGGGCGTCCTGTCCATCCTGCTGGCGGTAGGCGCGTTTGCGCTGGCGTGGCTGATTTACGCGCGCCGTTCCCTGTCCCATGAAGCCTGGCGCGCCCGGCTCGCCCCGATAGTCCGGGTGGTGGAGAACCGTTACTATGTGGATGAATCGTACCAGTGGGTCATCGACCGCGTCGTGCTGACCGTATCCGCCGCCCTGGCCTTTTTCGACCGGGCCGTGGTCAACGATGTCGGCGTCAACGGCCCGGCGGATGTGGTACGCAAAGCCGGCGTAGCCTTGCGCCTCCACGTAACCGGCCATGTCTATTCCTACGCTCTGGCGGTGGCGCTCGGCGTCATCGGGCTGGCGATTTTCTGGTGGCTGCGCTCGGTTTAGCCGGCGGCGTGAGCGATTTTGATGATGGCAAACTTCGACCAGGTGTCGCTGCTGCTGCTGGTTTTGATACCGCTGGCAGGGGCGGTATTAGCGATGTTCCTGCCCAAGGATCGTCCCCGAGACGCCTGGCAGTTTGCCATCTTCGTCGCCGTGGTGTCTTTTGTGCTGTCAGTCATCGTGTTCCTGCGCTACGACTACGGAGCCGGCGGCGTGCAACTGCAACGGGCGTATGACTGGATAGGTCACCCGGTCAATATCACCCTGCATCTTGGCGTTAATGGAATAGGCGCGCCACTGGTGCTGCTCAACGGCATAGTGCTGCTGGGCGCGGTGCTCATCAGCCAGACCATCACCCGGCGCACGCGGGATTTCTTCGTCCTGCTGCTGGCGTTGGGCGCCGGCGTGTACGGCGTGTTCATCGTCCGCGACCTCTTCTTCCTGTTCTTCTTTTACGAGTTGGCCGTGCTGCCGATGTACCTGCTTATCGGCGTGTGGGGCAGCAGCACCGACTTCGGCTCCTTCCTGCGCACCAAAGAATATGGGGCGATGAAGCTGATGCTGATGCTGGTCGCCGGCAGCGTACTTATCTGGATTGGCATTCTGGCCCTCTATATCGCGTCATCTTCGGCCGGCAATCCGACGTTCAACATGGACGAACTGGCGACCCTGCAACAGAGCGGCGCGATTCCGCGCGCAACCGAACTGTGGGTGTTCCCCCTGTTCGCCGTGGGCTTTGGCGCGCTGGCCGGCCTCTGGCCCTTTCATACCTGGTCGCCCGACGGTCACGTAGCCGCCCCCACCGGCGTCAGTATGCTCCACGCCGGCGTGCTGATGAAGCTGGGCGCTTTCGGCATCATTCAGGTCGGTATGCTGCTGACGCCCCAGGGCGCGGAGGTCTGGATGCCGGTACTCATCGGCCTGGGCACCGTCAACGTCATTTACGGCGCAATCTCCGCCCTGTCGCAAAACGACTTGAAGTACGTCATCGGCTATTCCAGCGTCAGCCATATGGGTTACGTGTTAATGGGAATTGCCACGCTGCACCCCGTCGGACTGGCCGGCGCGGTGCTGCAAATGTTCTCCCACGGCATAATGACGGCCCTCATGTTCGCCATGGTCGGGGCCATCTACGAGCGGGCGCACATCCGCGACTCCATGATTCTCAACGGCCTGATCAAACGGATGGGCACGACCACCTTCTTCTTCGCCATCGCCGGTCTGGCTTCCCTGGGCCTGCCCGGCCTGAGCGGGTTCATCGCCGAGTTCATGGTATTTGTGGGAGCCTTCCGCACCTACCTGCCGCTGGCGGTATTGGGCGTCATCGGGGCGGCGATTACGGCGGTGTACATCCTGCGCCTGCTGGCCCGTTCCTTCTTCGGCGAGGGCGACCCGCAATGGGAACACCTCACCGACGCCAGCCCGGTGGAGAAGGGCGTGGGAGCGGCTTTTGTCCTCATCCTCATCGCCGTAGGCGTCTGGCCGGCACCGCTGCTGAACGTCATAAACACCGGCGTTGCCAGTGCATTGTCTGTGTTCTAGGTATCGTGCCGCATGGTGACCGACTACACCGCCAACCTCCACCTGCTGACGCCGGAGTTCGTCCTCACGGCGCTGGCCTTCCTGGTGTTCACGGTTGACCTGTTCCTGCCCGAGCGCAGTAAGGAATGGCTGGCCGGCCTGTCAGTGATCAGCTTGGTGGTCGTAATGGTCATCGCCTTGCTGATGCAGCCGGCGGAAAGCGTTTCGCTCTACGGCGGCCTCATCGTGGTGGACGGTTTCGGTCTCTTCTTCAAGATATTCTTCCTCGCCATCGGCGTCGGCATCATCGCCTTGTCGGTGGAGTACGGACGGGAGCGGCTAGAGCATCGCGGCGAGTTCTACGGCCTGCTGCTGTTCTCCATCCTGGGCATGAACCTGATGGCAATGTCCCGGGAGTTGCTCACCGCCTACATCGCCCTGGAGCTGCTGTCCTTCAGCCTGTACGTAATGGTGGCCTACGGACTGCGCGAGGCGCGCTCCAACGAGGCGGGCATCAAGTACATCATCATCGGCGCGCTGTCGTCGGCCATCATGCTCTACGGCCTCAGCAACATCTACGCTGCCCTGGGCACGACCTACTTCGCCGGCATCGCCGAGGAATTGGCGTCGCCGGCCCTGATTTCATCGGGAGCCGGCAGTCCGGTGCTGTGGGTCGGCGTCGCCCTGCTGGTGGTGGGCCTGGGTTTCAAACTGTCGGCGGCGCCCTTCCATATGTGGGCGCCCGACGCCTACGAGGGCGCGCCCTTGCCGGTCACGGCGTACCTTGCCATCGGTTCCAAGGCCGCTGCCTTTGCCCTGACCCTGCGCCTGTTCGCCGAGGCCATCGCGCCGGCAGTCAACCGCTGGGACGAATGGCAATTGGTCATCGCCGTTCTGGCCGCCTTGACCATGCTGGTGGGAAATCTGGTGGCGCTGGCCCAGCGCAACCTGAAGCGCCTGATGGCCTACAGCAGCATCGGACACGTGGGCTACGCCCTGGCCGGCGTGGCCGTGTTGGGCAGCGATTTCGCCCTGGCCGCCAAAGCGGTGATTTTCTACCTGGTGGTGTACGCCGTAACCAACCTGGTGGTCTTCGCCGGCATCACGGCTTACTACAATCGCACCGGCGAGGACGACATCGCCGATTTGGCGGGGCTGGCTGACCGCCAGCCTTTCGTGGCGGCAACCATCGCCATCGGCCTGTTTTCGCTGGCGGGATTGCCCATATTCGCCGGGTTCACCGCCAAGTTCTACCTCTTTGCGGCGGTTGCCGACGGCGGGATGCTGTGGCTGGCCGGCGTAGCCATCTTCACCAGCCTCATCTCTCTATACTATTACCTCCAGGTTCTCAGACAAATGTATATCCAGCCGGCTCACGCCGTCGGCAACCCTGGCTCCGACGAACCCGATGCCCACGCCGATGCCGACTACCACGTCGGTCACGACGAACCCGAACCTCCCGTACCGCCGCTGCAACGCCCATCGTGGCTGCTGACCGGGACTATGGGCATTGGCCTCCTCGTGGTGATATGGCTGGGTATCTATCCGAAGCCCCTGCTGAGTCTGATTGAGGCGGCCAGCGCGGCGATAGTGCCGCTGGGGTGAGGGCGCTATAAGGTCAGAAACAGAACAGTCAGGATTATTCTGACAGTTACGCGGAGGTTATGGACATGGTTACGGAAGCGGCCGACAGAGGTGAGATTGCCGCCGCCCCGCGGCCCTACTTGGCATGGTCTCCGGCGGTCAGGGAAAACCTGGCCCGCTTGCCCTGGGGAGCGGATGTGTGGAGCAGCGAAAGCGCCAGGCCGCTGGCGGCTGGGGCGGTGATAGAATTGCTGCTTCTCTTGCAGGACTTCCTGCCCCCGGACGGTCCGGCGCCCGTAATCAGCCCGACGTGGGACGGCGGCGTGCAGGCGGATTGGGAGTTGGGCGAGCTGTACCTGGAAATCGAAATCGTACCCGACGGCGCGACCCGCTGCTGCTTTGTTGACGAGCGCGGGGATGCGGTGGACGATGACCGTGCGAGCGAAGCGTGGCAATCTCGCGGCGGCTCGCCCTACCACCAAATGCCCATCTACCCGAATCACGCGGATGCTCAAAGGAGCGAACATGAAAATCAAGATGGCTATTGTGATGGCTACGCTGATGCTGCTTGCGGCGTTCACCGCCGGCAACGCCAACGCCCAAACCGCCGCTCCGGCCGCTCCCGCCGGAACGTCAGCGGTGAACGGGAGCGAGACCGGTCAAGTGATCGTGTCGTGGAATGCAGTACCTGATGCCGCGTTCTACCGCATCGGTTGGGTGGCCCGCCCGGACTATGATGCGACGGTGGCTGCCGAGAGAGACTGGCTGGAAGCCTTCCATTTCCTGGATCTGGATGCGGCCAACACCGGCCAAACACAATGGACGCTGACCCGGCTTTCGCCGGGAGTAGAGTATTATTTCATCGTCGCCAGCAACGACAACCGGAACGGCGTTCCGCAATACGGCGATTGGTCCAACCTACTAACGTTGACCCCAGCGCCTCCGGTTGATTACTCCAGGCAATACCCGAATTGCGACACGGTGCGAGAACATCATCCCGGCGGAGTGAGGCGGGGCAGTCCAATTTACCGGACCAGCCTTGACCCGGATGGGGATGGCACTGCTTGTGAACCTAGCAGCACTCCCATCACGCCGACGCCGTTGCCTACCGCCACGCCGACGCCGTTGCCTACCGCCACGCCGACGCCGTTGCCTACCGCCACGCCCACGCCGTTGCCTACCGCCACGCCCACGCCGT
>CAYGAY010000002.1:0-99858 GCA_964347975.1 uncultured Dehalococcoidia bacterium | reverse complement strand
CTACCGCCACGCCCACGCCGTTGCCTACCGCCACGCCCACGCCGTTGCCTACCGCAATTTCCCCGCCCACTGCATCCAGTGACCCAGGAGATTGGACTTACTTTGGTCCCGAATGCCCGAGTGCATATTCAAACTGTGCCTCGTTCGCATCTGATTCCCAGTTCATTTCGTTGGACTCTTATGACCACACTAATGAGAGTGATTACGATGACCCCAGCATCAGATTGGACTGTATCGGCGGCGACGCCGGTTTCACGTTTGATGGCGGCGGACCGTGGATAGGGTTTGGCGAAACGACCTTAAGCGTGAGGGTTGGCAATGACCAAAGGACTTGGTTCAACAGCGAACGGGGTTCAATCAAATCGGTTTGGTTCGATTCTAGGGACAGCGAAGCCATCATATCGGTTGTCGCTGACGCGGAGCGGCGGGAACAGCCACTGCACATAGGTGCTTCGTCGAAACATGCCACTGTTGTGGCGTCATTCGAAGTCGCTGGGTTCGAACTTAATCACCGGCGATTGGACTGCGTGAACTGAAAAACGAGCGAGAACGGATGGCAATTTTGAGTACCAGATTGTTCGTTCGGAGTAACCCGCGATAAAAGATCGGCCGTGCAGGGGAATGAACACGAGGTAGCGCCAGCATGATCATTGCAGTCATCGGCAACTACGACCCGCCGCCTCACGTGTACGCGCTGGCGGAAGGCGTCGGCAGGGAACTGGCCCGGCGCGGCATCACCCTGGTTTGCGGTGGACTGACCGGCGTGATGGAGGCGGTTAGGGTCGAATGATCATTCACCCCTACAACTTGCTGGGTGGTATAATCGCGGAAACCGGGAGTTGATAGGGCAATGACTGTTGAAGTGCCGTTCTCATTTATCATCGCGCTGGCTGCGATTAACAGCGGCGCGGGAGTTGCCTTGGTGGCCGTCGTGATGTATCTGGCGCTACGGGTGGGCCGTTTGCCGACACGACAGGAGCACAACGAGCTCCGTAGTGAGTTCAAGGGAGACTCGGTTCAACTTCGTGAAGAACTCAAGGCGGACAATGCCCAACTCCGCGCGGACATGAGGGAGGATATGGCCCAACTCCGCGCGGACATGAGGGAGGATATGGCCCAACTCCGCGCGGACATGAGGGAGGATATGGCCCAACTCCGCGCGGATTTCCGCCGCAGCCACCAGCAGATTATGCTGGCGCTGGTGAACCACTCACACCGCGAGGACGGCCAGGCGGTGTTCACCCTGCCGCCGGAAATGGAGACTACGCCCGCCCCCGCTGACAACTAGGCACGCGGTTCCAACAGGTCGCTCAGCATCAGGAAGTTTTCCTGCAACCGGGGCGCCGGCGTGGTTTCGCCGGTTGACCGGAGCAGCAGAAGACGCCGTTGCGCCGCCAGGTCGGCCGCCGGTTGACGCTTGGCATCCGCCACCGTGGCCGCGGCGATAGTGCGCGACGACCGTTGATTTCTCCAGTCAGTATCGTAGTACGCTAAACGCCACGCGGATATGCGTGCCGGTCTGGATTCCGGCCCCGTATCAAGTACGGTGTGACGTTCTTTCGCCGGAATGATGGCTCTTTGTTTGCAGCTACCATTTCCATTCATCGAGGGGAGACGCTCCATGATTATCGCAGTTATTGGCAATTTTGACCCGCCGCCGCACGTGTACGCGCTGGCGGAACAGGTGGGCAAGGAGTTGGCGCGGCGGGGAGTTACGGTGGTTTGCGGGGGGCTGACCGGGGTTATGGAGGCGGTTTGCAAGGGAGCCAAGTCGGAGAGCGGCACCACCATCGGCATTCTGCCCAGCGGGTCGCCGCACACGGCCAACGAGTACGTGGACATTCCGGTGGCCACCAACATGGGATACGCGCGGAACGTGGCGGTGGTCAGCACGGGGCGCGCGGCCATCGCCGTGGGCGGCGCGTTCGGCACGCTGTCGGAAATCGCTTACGCGCTGAGCTACGGCATTCCGGTGGTGTCGCTGCACAGTTGGCCGCTGACGGCGCGCGGCGACGGGCAGCCCGTGGGCGACGGCTACATCCTGGCCGACGACCCGGTTGACGCGGTGGAGAAAGCCATCGCCGCCGCCGAAGCCCGCACCGAACCCACGGGAACCGTCGCATTCTCGGAACCAATCAGCGGAGAAGCCTGATGCCTGAAACCACCATCGCATCCATTACCGCCCGCGAAGCCCTGGACTCCCGCGGCAATCCCACCGTCGAGGCGGAAGTCGCGCTTACCGACGGCAGCATTGGCCTGGCCCTGGTCCCCTCCGGCGCCAGCACCGGCAGCTACGAAGCCCTGGAACTGCGCGACGGCGACCCGGCCCGCTTCGGCGGCAGCGGAACTCTCACCGCCGTCGCCAACGTCAATGATCGTATCGCCCCGGCCCTGGCCGGCGTTGCTCCCTTTGACCAGACTAACGTTGACCGGCTCCTGAACGAACTGGACGGCGCTGAAGACAAGAGCGGCCTGGGCGCAAATGCCATCCTGGCCGTATCCATGGCATCGGCCCGGGCGGCCGCGGTGTCGGCAACCGGCGGTTCGCTATGGCGACAGCTCTCCGATGGTGGCGACGTGAGCCTGCCGGCGCCCCTGCTGAATATCCTCAACGGCGGCCGCCACGCTTCCAACTCCGCTGACGTGCAGGAGTTCATGGTCGCCCCCGTCGGCTTCGACCGTTTCTCCGACGCCCTTCGCGCCGGCGTCGAGATTTACCAGGCTCTTAAAGCCATCCTGCGCGCCGGCGGCCACAACCTGAACGTGGGCGACGAGGGCGGCTTTGCGCCCACCCTGCCGTCCAACCGCGACGCCATCGAAGTAGTCTTGCAGGCCATTGAAACCGCCGGCTACCGCCCCGGCGAACAGGTGTACATCGCCCTGGACGTGGCCGCCTCTGAGCTCTGGAACGCCGAAACCGGCCAGTATGACTTGGAGCGCGAGGGAGTATCGCTCACCGCCGCCGAACTGGTGGATTTATACGCCCAATGGTGCCAGCAATACCCCATCATCAGCATTGAGGATGGCCTGTTTGAAGATGATTGGGATGGCTGGACCGCCATGACCCAACGCCTGGGCAACACCGTGCAACTGGTCGGCGACGACCTGCTAGTAACCAACATCAGCCGCCTGCAACGGGGCATCGCCGAATCCGCCGGCAACGCCATCCTGCTCAAACCCAACCAGATAGGCACCCTGTCGGAAACCCACGCCGCCCTGCAAATGGCCCGCAACGCCGGCTGGGCCACCGTGATGAGCCATCGCTCCGGCGAAACCGAGGACACCACCATCGCCGACCTTGCCGTAGCCTGGAACGCCGCCCAGATCAAGACGGGCGCGCCGGCCCGTTCCGAGCGGGTGGCGAAATACAACCGCCTGCTGCGTATCGAAGCGGAGCTGGGAGATGCCGCGCGGTACGCTGGGATGGAAGTTTACCGGGGATTGGGTATGCGGAGATAGAAGTTGGCAAGAGCTCGGGATGGTTAATTCCCATGTGCTTTCTCATAATGGGCGTAGAACCCCTCCAGAGGATGTAGGGACATGGGAATAACGCTGCCGCCGGATTTGCTACGGATACTGCCCGACCCACTGCTGTCCAGCATCGTATGGGCAATCGCCGTCTATACAGTGACACGGCTATATCTGGGGCTTATCGGTAACGAACCCGCTACCCGCTGGCTACGCATCGCGGCAATTTGGGCGGCCACGCTGCTCGCCTTTGTGATGCTTGCCGCTGGTGCAGCGCTATATCTACTGGCGACGTTCGGCAGCACGGTGACGACGCCAGGCTAGAAACGCCTTGGCCAGAACCCAATTGAGGACAACGAACAGAACTGCCATGCCGAATAGCATAGCTCCCAATACCAGCGTCCCCGCTAAAATGACAGCGTTCCGCTCAGTCCAGAATCCCACATACGCCACCAATGCGGCAGCCAGAGACAAGCCGAGGAGAACGAAAAAGACCTTCTCAATCCGCTCAAAATCATTGAACCAGGTTTTGCCCGCGTTGCCACCGGCATCATGCCGCCCCTCCGTCGCCGGCACGGTCAAATCAGCTGCCACACGGTAGGCATCCGGCATTTGCCCCTGCTGCGTTTCCGGCGTAGCCATAGTTGCCATTCTCCTCTATCCCGACTATACCAGCGAACAGTGCGCTCTGACAAACCGCCCCGCCCCGCCCCGCCTTTTCGGTGGTATAATCGCCCCCGCCAGGCACGCTAGCCTCGCCTGTCCATGCTCATATTGGCCACTACTGAACTGACGGGAGGCACACCGATGACACGACCCTCGACCAATCCCACGCGCATCGGTATCAACGGCTTTGGTCGCATTGGGCGTCTGGTGGCCCGCGCCGCCCTTTCACCCGCCTATCACGACCGGCTTGACCTGGTTGCCGTCAATGGCTTGGGTGAGACGGCCACCGCCGCCCACCTGTTCAAATACGACAGCACCTACGGCCCCTACGCCGGCAGCGTAGCGTCCGACAACGGCAACCTAGTCATCGACGGCAAGACCATCCGTATGTTCCAGGAAACCGAACCGGCCAACATCCCCTGGTCGGAGATGGACGTGGACATCGTGGTGGAATGCACCGGCCGCTTCACCGACGCCGCCAAGGCCGCCGCCCACATCGACCGCGGCGGCGCCGGCAAGGTCATCATCTCCGCGCCGGCCCGGGGCGCCGACGCCACCATTGTCCTCGGCGTTAACGACGAAGCGTATAGCGACAAGCATCGCGTCATTTCCAATGCCTCCTGCACCACCAACTGCTTCGCTCCCATGGTCAAGGTGCTGCACGACGCCTTTGGCGTGGAGCGCGGGCTGATGTCCACCATCCACGCCTACACCAACGACCAGAGCATTCTGGACCGGAACCACCGGGACTTGCGCCGGGCCCGGGCCGCGGCCCAGAACATCATCCCCACCAGCACCGGGGCCGCCCGGTCCGTGGGAGTGGTGCTGCCCGAACTGGAAGGCAAGCTCCACGGCATCGCCTACCGTATCCCCACCTCCATCGGCTCCGTAACCGACTTCGTGGCCGACCTGAATCAGGATGTCACCAAAGACGACGTGAACGCCGCCTTCCGGGCGGCCGCTGCCGGCCCGATGCAGGGCATCCTGGAATACACCGAAGACCCCATCGTCAGCTCCGACATCCGCGGCAACACCCACAGCTGCATCTTTGACGGGCTGAGCACTATGGTGCTTGATAACAGCATGGTCAAAGTAATGGGCTGGTACGACAACGAGTGGGGCTACTCCTGCCGCACCGCCGACCTCTGTTGCATCGTGGGCGGTTGATGCGCCTGGACATACTGCTCCTTCGGATTCCCGCCCCCCTGCGTCGCTTGCTGCGTCAGACATGGGGGCCAAATTTTCTGTTACTGTCGCTGCTCATTGCGGCGTTGGTCCTGCGTCTCTATGGCCTGAATTGGGACGACGGCCACGGGTTCCATCCCGACGAGCGCTCCTTCTACCTGCGCGCCGACGATATGTTCCGCGCGCTCACCCTGGCCCCCGGCCACGAGCGTTGGCTGGCGGAATGGCCGGGCATGGAGGCCGGCATCCCCGATTTCTGGACCGCGCTGTCCGCCGAGCGTAGCCCGCTCAATCCCCACTGGTTCCCCCTGGGCAGCGTCCTAATCTACGCCCTGGTGCTCATCCGCTCCATAGCCGAGTTGTTCACCGACTGGGGCGCGCTGGATCTGCGGTTCGCCGGGCGCACGCTGGCCGCGCTGGCCGACACGACATCCGTGTGGCTGATGTACGTCATCGGCCGGCGGATGTACGGACGCGGGACGGGTTGGCTGGCCGCCGCGTTGACCGCTTTCGCCGTCGTCCACATCCAGCACGCGCATTATTACCGCCCGGAGCCGTTCACCGTCCTGGCCTCGCTGGCCGCCCTGTGGGCGATGTTGCGGTTCATCGACACCGGACGCAGCCGCGATTCCGCCCTGCTAGGCGCGATGGTCGGCCTGGCCCTGGCCACCAAAATATCTGTCGCCCCCATCCTGGCCCCGCTGGCCCTGACCTTCCTGTGGGTCTGCAAAGACCGGGCCGGCGGGCGTTGGAGCGACCTCACGCCCCCGGCAGCGCTGCGCCTTGCCCCCGCCGCATTGCTGGCCGGCGTAACCGCGTTGACCGTCTTTTTCATCACCACACCCTACGCCTTCCTGGACTGGTCAACCTTTGTCGCCGACATCCGCGCCCAGAGCGAAATGGCGAGGGAAGCCGGACATTGGCCCTTTACCTGGCAGTACGCCGACACCCCGGCTTTCTGGTATCAAATCCGCCAGTCCGCCGTGTGGGGATTGGGCCTGCCGCTGGGCATAGTGGTATGGGTAGCCGCGCCGTTCACCGCCTGGCTGGCCTGGCGCGGCGGGTGTTTGCAGCGGGCGGATTTGCTGCTGCTGGCGTGGGCCGTCCCCGCCTTCGTCTTTCTGGAGCTGTTCGAGGTCAAGTTCCTGCGCTACGTTTTCCCCCTGCTGCCCTTCTACATCCTGATGGCGGCGCGGATGCTTACGGCAACAATAGCTTGGTCAAGAGTGCGCCGCGCCCGTACTGCCGCCACCGCCAGGCCGGAACCGCAGGACGCGCCATTTTCCGAGGAATGGCACGCCACGCCGCCCACCGTCAGCGACGACGTGATTTTCGACGAACCACTGGTCGGCGACGCGCCATTTTCCGAGGAATGGCACGCCACGCCGCCGCTGGCTGGAACATCCGTAGCGACTATTGCACCGCTCCCCCCCGTCATTGCGAGCTCAGCGTGGCAATCCCGTTGGCGCACAGTGCGCCGCCAGGCCGCCCGTTGCGCCTATCCCGCCAGTATAGCGGCATTGGGCATCGTCCTTGCCGCCACTGTCCTCTACGCCATCGCTTTCGCCGGCATTTACAGCCGCCCCCATACCGCCGTTACCGCATCGCAATGGCTGAACGCCAATGCCCCGCCCGGCGCGTCCATCATCAACGCCGGCTCCCTGTGGGACGAGCGCATTCCCGATTTGGGGCGGTACGCTGTATGGGATTTCCCCGCCTATCACCGGCCAGACGATGACCGCAAGATTGCCGAGCTGACCGGCCAACTCGCCGGCGCCGACTACCTGATTTTCTACTCAAACCGGGCCTACGGCGCGGTGGCCCGACTGCCGCAAGAATACCCGCGCAGCGCGACATTCTACCGACAGCTGTTCGCCGGCGACTTGGGCTACCGTCTGGAACGCGCCTTCACCTCCTATCCGTCGCTGGTCGGCCTGGCGCTGCGTGATAACCCCTACGGACGCGCCAACCTTCCCAAGCCGGAGCTCGCCCCGGACGGCGAGGACGGCCAACCCGCCGGCATCGTAATCAACCTGGGCTATGCCGATGAAAACGTCATCGGCTACGACCACCCCCAGGCCCTGGTGTTCCGCAATGTGGAGCGGCTTCCCGCCGGAGCGCTGCATGAGCGCATCAACAACGCCGTCGCTCTCACGCCCGATGCCCCGCCCCTGATGCTGTCCCCGTCCGCCCGGCAAGCCCAGCAATTCGGCGGAACCTGGTCGGAATTGTTTCACCGCGCCGGGTGGGCCAGCCATATCCCCTGGCTGGCCTGGCTGCTGGTCATCGAGCTGATTTGCCTGGTCGCCTTCCCCCTGACTTGGTGGCTGTTGCGCCCCCTGCCCGACCGGGGCCTGCTGTTCGCCCGCGTCGCTGGCCTGTTGCTGGTGGCCTGGGTCGCCTGGATGCTGGTCAACGCCGGCGTAATGCGCTACTCGGCGGGCACCGTTTGGCTAGCGATGCTCATAGTTACGATACCGTCCGCCGTCATCGTATGGCGGCAATGGCGGCAAATGCTGGACTGGCTACGCAGCAAATGGCAGCTGATACTCACCGCCGAGGCATTATTCCTGCTGGCCTATTTCGCATTCTTGCTAATCCGCGCCGCCAACCCCGATCTCTGGCATCCGTGGCGTGGCGGCGAAAAACCCATGGAATTGGCTTACTTCACCGCCGTCGCCCGTTCTTCTGTCCTGCCGCCTTACGATCCCTGGTTCAGCGGCGGCTATCTCAACTATTACTATTGGGGTTACTACATCCTGTCTGCCCCCATGCGGCTAACCGGAATCCCACCTACTACCGTTTTCAACCTGGCCGTGCCGCTGCTGTTCGCCCTCACCGCCACCGGGGCGGGGTCGCTGGTGTACAACATGGTCGCTCTGGCCCGCAATCGTAACCCCCTACCATCATTCCCGCGAAAGAACGTCACCCCGTACTCTGATACGGGGCCTGAATCCAGGCGGGGTATACGGTGGTTGCCCCGTTTGCCCGGCAGCGCCTCCGTCGCCGGCCTGATCGCCGCCATCATGGCGACGGTAGCCGCCAACCTCGACGGCGTAACCCAACTCCTCCAAATGGCCCAGGCCAAGGTGCAAGGCATACCCGCCCCTCTCTCCAGTTTTAGCTTCTGGCGTAGCAGCCGCGCCATTCCCGAAATTGAGGACTTCGAGCCTTCCTGGTTGACGCCATGGTTGGAGGCGAGGGACCACGTCGAGACCGCTTTTCACATTACCGAATTCCCTTTCTTTACTTTCCTGTTCGCAGATCTCCATGCCCACATGATGACCATGCCTTTCGCGTTGCTGGCATTGGCGCTGGCCTTCACCCTGTTGGCAGGATTAACCACATCGGGATTGCGTAGCCTGTGGCCATGGGCCATTGTCGCCCTACTCGGCCTGGCAGCAGGCAGCCTGTGGGCAATCAACTCATGGGAATACCCCGCATACGCCCTGCTGATGGTCGGCATAACCGCCGCCGCCGCCTTGATGCTGCCCGGCCCCCTGCGAACCCGCCTGCTCACTGCCGGCGCATTATCCGCGCTGGCCCTGCTGGTCAGCTACGCTGCCTTCCAACCCTTCCACGCCGCCACCGAAACCTTCGGCGCCGGCATCGAACCCGCCCGCTGGCGCACCCCGCTGTCCAATTACCTGCTGATACACGCTTTGCCCCTGCTGGCGGCGGCGGCGCTATTGGCCGCGACATTGCCTCGCGCCGCCGCGCCATTGCTCGCCCGGCTGCAAGACGGCGTTCCAATGCCGGCGGCGCACCAATGGATACTGACCGCCGCAGCCTGCGGAATCCTGCTGGCCGGCTACTTCCTGTCCGCCGGCTACGCCACCGCCGGATTCCTGGCCGTCCTGCTGACGCTGACCGGGTGGGCCTTGGCGGCGGCGCTAATATCATCCGAATACCCAACCCGCCGGCCCGACCTGATGGCCCTGGCCATGCTGGCATTAGCCCTGGCCATCGGCATCGGCGTGGAATTCATCCGTGTCGAAGGCGACATCGCCCGTATGAACACCCTTTTCAAATACTACCTGGTGGCGTGGCTCCTGTTTGCCACATCCGGGTCCTACGGTTTCTGGCGCGGTTGGGCTGCTCTATCCGGCAGCGACATCCCATCGAGGCGTAAGTTGCGCTGGTTTGCCCTCGCAATCGTCGGACTCGTGGCCTTGGGCGTCCTCGTCTATCCGGTTCTGGCTACACCCGTTCGCATCGCAGACCGTTTCAACTCAACTCCGCTAACATTGGACGGCGAGGCGTGGATGTCCCGTGCCGAATATCACCCACCCGACTGGTGCGCCGACAAACCTGGCGCCCCAATCAATCTGCAATGGGACTACGACGCCATCCGGTGGCTGCAGGACAATGCAGTCGGGACTCCGGTCATTTTGGAGGCCCACGGCAGCCAGTATTGCTGGAATAGCCGCTTTTCCCAATACACTGGCCTGCCCACCGTCATCGGATGGCCCTGGCACCAAACCCAGCAACGCAACGACGGCGACGCGGTGCGCCAGCGCGGCAGAGACGTTGCCGCCATCTACAATTCGCGCAGCCAACGGACTGCGCTGGACTTGCTTGATGATTACGACGTCGCCTACATCGTAGTAGGCGACCTGGAGCATTTATATTACCTGCCTGACGGCATCGCCAAGTTTGACTTGATGGTGGGCAACGGAACTCTCGGTCTGGCCTATGCCAACCGCGGAACCAGGATATACGAGGTCAAAAAGACCGAGACTTGGTAATCCGCTTACCACGGCTCTTGGCGCCCCCCGCGCCAGGTGTTCCGTTTTGACCCAGTGGTGGCCTTACCCTATAATTTCGCGCGCTGCGCCGTCTCTCCATATACCGCCGGCGCTCCCTCGAAGCAAACCCAAGGAGGTTCAACTGTGGCCATCGAATCCGTCCGCGTCGGGCTAATAGGTGCCGGCCGTAATACCCGCGACCGGCACATTCCGGGCTTCAACAGCACGCCTGGCGTTGAAATCGGCGCCGTCGCCAACCGTTCCCGCGAGTCGGGTCAACGAGTCGCCGACGCCTTCAACATTCCCACCGTTTATGACAGCTGGGAAGAACTACTGGAAGACGAAAGTTTGGACGCCGTTTGCATTGGAACCTGGCCCTACATGCATCGCACCCTGACCATGGCATCTCTGGCCGCCGGCAAGCACGTCCTCTGCGAAGCCCGCATGGCCATGAGCGCCTCCGAAGCCCACGAGATGTTGGCCGCGTCCCAGGCGCTGCCCGGTTTAGTGACCCAGATTGTGCCCTCCCCCATGACCTTCGGCATCGACGACCTGCTCATCCGGCTGATTTCCGAAGGGTTCCTGGGCCAGTTGGTATCCGTAGAAATCCAGTCCCTCACCGGATTCGCCGACCGCGATTCCACCATGCACTGGCGGCAAGACCGGGATCTGAGCGGTTTCAACATTCTCAACATGGGCATCTGGTACGAGGCAATGATTCGCTGGGTAGGTCGGGCCACTCAAGTAATGGCGATGAGCCAGATAACCGTACCCCACCGCAAGGATGACGATGGCAACTGGCGCTCCATAACCATCCCCGACACCGTGGACATCCTCTGCCGACTGGCCAACGGCGCCAACGCCCACCTGCGCTTCAGCGCCTGCGCCGGCCTGTCTCCAGGCAACGACGTGTGGCTCTACGGCACCGACGGCACCATCCACGTTGACAACCAGATGCGCGTCTTCGGCGGCAAGCGCGGCGACTCCGAGCTTCAGGAAATCGCTAATCCGCCGGAAAGCCGCTACTCCTGGTCCGTCGAACAGGAGTTCATCGCCTCCATCCGCGACGGCGCGCCGGTGATGCGCACCCCCTTCAACATTGGCGTCCACTACATGGAGTTCACCGAGGCGGTAACGGTAAGCGCCCAAACCGGCGAGGCGGTTCACCTCCCGATGTAACAACCTGCCAATCGCCGCAGCACACCGCAGGGGCCGCCCTTGTGGCGGCCTCACGCCGCGCCCGCCGCTCCGCTTCTTCAAAACGGCGTTTGAAGCGGGCCTGTTCTTCATTGCGCCAGTACGCATACCCTCCCGCCGGGCTTCAGCTCTGATTTCTGCCGTGGTTGAAAACGGCGGCGCGCTTCCCGCTATGCTACGCCAAGTTGACGCCGGAAAAGAAGCGCAATCGGCAATCGTAATATCCTTGCGCAGCTTTGCCGCCTACCGGTCCACCAAGCAGGCAGTCACCTGCGGGGCGGCCGTCGCCGCCCGTTCCGACAGTTCCGCCTCCGTCAGCGTAACTATCGGATGCTCAATAATCGCCAGCCCGTAGTCCGGGTCGCCCCGCATCCGCGACATGGCGTGGGCCTGGCTGATGAATGGCCGGGTCGTTAGCACCGTGGAGGGGATGCCCAGGAGTTCAGTTTCCATTGCGTCGTGCACACTGCACGCGGTGCAGGACCCTCATTCCGCCGTAGCGTGTATCGCCACGTCGATGCTCTGTGCCGTCCGCTGCAAGTCCTCAATCCGCGCCGGCCACTGCCAGCCACCCTTGTTGTGCTCCACCGTGCCGGCGATGTCGTACCGCTCGCCGATGATGGCGGCGATGCGACGCAGCAAATCCTCCGAATGCGGCTTGTTGTTGGAAAACAGGCCGATCACCTTGCCGTCCAGGGTGGCCGGCCGCTGGGCCAACCGTGACGGAGCCGGCGGAGCGTCGTCCCGCGGGTCAAGGGTGATGATGGGCGTGGTTTGCGTTGTCATAATGCCGACTCCTTAATTCGGATGATGGAGATTATATGCCAGGATTGCCCAAAGGATAAGGACAGCTGGCATGGGCGCATTGTGGATAACAGGGCGGAATGCTAATTTGGGCGCAACGAAATTGCGGATGGCTAAGGAGGCCAGATATGATTAGAAGCGGCAATAAGACGCCCGAGGTGACGGTGGAGCGGCACCAGGCCACGCCGGAGGAACTGGCTGAACACCGCGACTTTGCGGCGCGCTGCGAAAAGCTCCATATCGATATGCACCCGGAACTGCTGGAAAAGTACCCGGACAAGTATGTCGCGTTGACTGAGAGCTGGACACTGGTAGTCGCCGATTCCATGGCGGAACTCGTTGCCAAAATCGACGCGCGGGGTGAGCGCCCCGGCCAGTCCGCGCACCAGTTACTGCGTACCAAACCCCGCCTGGTGATTCTGTGATTGCCGGCTATTTCACCCCGGACGGCCACCCTATGGTGCGGGTGCGCGTATCTTTGCCCCGGCTCGGCGTTGTCAATGATGTGTACTTTCTCGTCGACACCGGCTCGGATACCACCATCCGGCACTCCGACGACGGGAACCGCCTCAACTGTCCATTTGACTAACTGGAAAACCCCACCACCATCACCAGTGTCAGAGGAACGCAAACCTACTATACGGAGCCGGCCGTAGTTTCGCTTTACGACGGCGAGGAACGCCAAGACTTCCGCACCGACATTTTCATCGCGAAGCCGCACCCGGCAGCGGACGAGCTGGAGTCGCTGCTGGGGCGCGATATATTGAACCGCCTGGGGATGGAATACGACTTCACCCAGAACCGGCTGCGCCTTGCACTGCGATAACCTATCTTAAAGCTGGCAAACTCCGCCGGAACGCACGAACGCCTCAGCCCGCGTGGCCCGGTACTGCGGATGCTGGTAATTGTATCCCATGGCAATCCCCACTACCTGCTGGGAACGGTCACTAATCGCGTCACCGACCGGCTGCTGCCCCACGTGCTGATCAGGCTGACGAACCCGCCCGCCATCCCGCCTCCGGGCAGCACGGTGATGCGGTCAGCGTCGGGCACAACCGGAACCATGCGGTCGTGGTCCAACTCATGACCCATGCGATGCCAGCGCATCCACTCCGATGCCGGAAGGCGGGCCTTTTCGTGCAGGAACTCGGCCACCTGTTGCCGGCTCCAACCGGCGGCGGCCACGTGCCCCATTGCTTCAGGGCTGATGACGCAGACTACCTCCGGCATACCCGGGCCGAAGGCCAGCATGGCATGAGCCACGGTGGTCAGCAGGTCTGCCGGGTTCCGGTCGCCGTGCAGCGTGACTTGCAGCGGGGCCAGCGTCGCGTAGGCCGTCGCGATGGTGGCGTCAGCGCCGTAACCTTTCTCCGATGCCAGCGACGGCCAGGGGCTGATCGACAAATTCTCCGGGAAACAGAAACTGATCTTTCCCGGGTGACCGAAGGTGCTGTTGTCCATAACCACGGAAACCGAGCCGTAGAAGTTCGCCTTGAACAGATTGACCGCCCGTCCGATGGAGAGGTTGGCCCGGTTCCCGTTGCCCATCATTTCCACGCCGCCGCTCATGCCGATGGCGTCGGCGTAAGGCCCGCTCACCACCGTCAGCACGGTAACGCCGTTGGTGGACGTACTACTGGCGTGCAGATTGAAGGATCGCTCCGCAATGGCCGACAGCGACGCCAGCACCACCGGAAAATGCTCCGGCAAACACCCGGCCATCACCGCGTTGACCGCAGCCTTGCCGGCGGTGAACCGTTTTTGCCGAATTATCTCGGTCCCAAGTTCGTGCTCGGCGTCCACGCCGGCGTAATCCAGCATCGCCTGAACCCGTTCCGGAGTCGGCGGAATGACGGGCAGGCCGTCGGTCAACCCATTGGCGAAGAAATAGTCTTGCGCTGCGTTCCAATCGTCAAACTGCATACCGTCGGCCTCCGTTGTGCGGCTATGCCCCACTGCTATCGGGTTGTCGGGTTGTCGGTTTACTGGTGGAACAGGCCGATGAAGTTGCCCTCCGGGTCGGTGAAGGCGGCGATGGCGAACTTCTCGCCCTCGAGATCCAAATCCATCGGCGGCACGGCGACGCTGCCGCCCAGGCTGACAGCCTGGGCCAGCGACGCCTGCAAATCGTCAACGTACACGTAGAAAGTCACCCGGTTGGTTTGATCTATCGAAGACCCAATGCCGCCACCGATGCCGTTCGCGCCCTCGCCGTGCTGGACGAGACCGTAGTTCATAGCGTTGTCGGCGTTGATGTTCCAGCCGAATAGCTGGGTATAGAACTGCTGTTGCGCCTCAGGGTTGGCGCTCTGGATCTCAAAGTGGACAACGGGATTCGTGCTTGGCATAAGACTATACGTTCCTTGTGCTTTCTCAGGCCATTTGCGCCGCACAGTCGAGATTTTGCGGCCGGCCGGCGCCTATTATTGACCATCTGGTTACATACCGTAAGGAGCTGGCTGTCATCAATTTGAAAAGATTCCCAATTTTCTCACCATCTTGCCCCGCCCTGCCGGTAATCGGGCGCTTCTATCGGCAATTCGGTGACCACCAGTGGGTCTTGCAGGCGCGAAGCGATGCGCGGGCGCGCCGCGGCAATGTCCTCAATCTGGTGTGAGGTGGTGATTATGGTCGGTAGCCGTTCCTCGTAGCGATACCCGACAATCTGGAACAGCTTGTCCTCGGCAAAGGGGGTGCTGCGTTCCGCTCCCATATCGTCCAGCACCAGTACGTCCGCCGTCCTGATGCGATCCAGCAGGTCATCGTGGTTGACCGGACTGTCCGGCGCGAAGGTGGCGCGCAGATAATCCAGCAAATCCGCAACGGTGGCGAAAAAAACCTCGTCGCCCCGGTTCTCCCGTTCCGCCGCCGCTGCCACCGCCAAGTGAGTTTTGCCCACGCCGTAGGGCCCGTGCAGCCCCAGCCATCCGTTGGGACTGTTCGCCCAGCGCTGCACGTAGGACTTTGCAGAGCCCAAACTTCGTATTTCGTACTCGGTCAGCTCTCCGTTGCCGGCGGGATTGAATGCGTCGAATGTCATGCGCTCCCGCATATTGGCGGGAATGGCGCCCACCATGCGGCCAGCGCCGACGCCAACGCGCCCCAGCCGGTAGAGCCGCCCGAATCCGTCGGGCGACTCCACCCGTGTCAGCAGGAACTCGTCAAGCCGATTGGGATCTCCCCGCAGCGTGATGATGGTAGGGAGCCGCGCCGAATGACGCCCGGCCAGCAACTGGAAGAGCCGTTCCTGGGTCCACGGTGTGGCTGGGCGTGTCGGCAAGTCGTCCAGAACCAGCAGTGGCGCGCTGCGAACCTGCTCAAAGAGGTCTGCGAAGGGCATTTCGGCATCGTCGTCAAATCCGCTGCGCAAGTAATCCAGCAGGTCGGCGGCGGTGATAAACAGAGCCGGGTTGCCCAACTCGATGCGCCGGTTGGCTACGGCGGCGGCCAGGTAGGTCTTGCCGCTCCCGCTGGGGCCGGCGAAGGTGAGCCAACCTTCAGGTTCCTCAGCGTATTCGGCAGCGGCATGGCGGGCGCCGGTGTAGGCTTTACGGCTGGCGGCATCGTTGCCGGGGCCGTCAGGATTGGCGTTGTCGAAGGTGGCAAGCCGCAGCGAACCCAGATTGCTGTACCGTTCCAGCGCCTCGGTCCGACGCTCCCGGTCCACATCCAGTTGCTGGCACTCGCAGGGAAAAACCCTGCCGAAATCGGGATGCGTTATGCCCACGCGCCGGGTAACCCAACCGGCGCCGCCACACGAGTGGCACTGCTCACCCGGCGGTTGGCTCTCCCGATTCCCAGGGTAGTCTTCCATGTCGCCGTCGATAACTCTCCAGGTATCCCGTGCGGCGATCCGGCGCAGTATCGTGCCCAGGCTTTCCATGCTCATTGTATTGGTTCCGTTGCTGCCCGGTTGTCGGCGCGATGCCGGCATACCGCCCTTCTTGCAGCCATCGCCGGAGTATGGCGTGGACGTAGCTCCAGCTGAGCGCGTTCCGTTCCGCCGCTACCGCGAAAGCGTCCTCTATCCAATTGATCGGGTATTCCGCCTCGGCCGCCTTCAATTGCTCGGCTGCGCTGTGCCCATATGGGCCGATATGCTCTTCGTAGAGCGCGAATATGCTAACACGCGGCGCGCCAGCCCGCTCCTTGGGCAGCCAATGGATTGAGGGAGATTCCGGGGACGGTTGCAGCGCGTCCCCGGGAGACAACCGCCTTAAACCGGCGTTTTCCAGGTGCCGCCGGCCCGCATCGTCATTGAGGAAAACACGAACCTCGCCCCCGGCCTGGGCCGCCAATAACGTTCCCCGCTCCAGCGCGGCCGCCAGTCCCGGGCGGATACTTTCGCCGTCGCATCCTCGCGTCAGAAAGGTATCACACAGCAGGTCGTCCAGCGACACCGACGGCGGAACGCCCCGGCGATTGGTTCCCTCGGCCAGCAGAGCAACCGCGCGCAGCGTAACTTTCAGCTCCGCCGGGTCTGCAATATCCGCGAGCCACGAACTGAGCGCCGCCGCCGGTATCGGTATCCAGCGCGCGCCGGCCGGCAGGTGAGCCTGGCCCGCCGCCTCCTTCATCTACGCTACCGACTCCTCGTACCGTTGCAGTTCGTCGAATCGCATCAGCGTGTCCCTGAAATACAGGTGGAAGCTGCCGGTTGGCCCATGCCGGTGCTTGGCGACAATCAACTCCACCAGGTTGCGGGGATACGGCCGTCCGGGATTGTGTTGCTCCCACTCTTCTTCGGTAAAGTTCCGGTCCTCGCGATAGAGGAAAGTAACTACGTCCGCATCCTGCTCGATGCTGCCACTGTCCCGCAGGTCCGACAGTTGGGGGCGATGACCGGGGCGGGTTTCCACCACGCGGCTCAACTGCGAGCAGGTGAAGACCGGCACGTTCAGATCCCGCGCCATCCCTTTCAGCGAACGGGAAATCTCGCTGATCTCCTGGACTCGGTTTTCGCCGTAGCCCTGCCTTCGGTTGCTGCCTTGTATCAGTTGCAGGTAGTCCACCACCAGGAAATCCAAACCGTGTTCCAGTTGCAGCCGCTGGGCTTTGCTTCGCATTTCCATAGTGGACTGGAAAGGCGTGTCATCGATGAAAATGGGCAGACCGGACAACACACCCACGGCGTCTGAAATCACGTTCTGTTCGTTCTCGGAAAGCAGACCCAGGCGCAGGCGATGCGAATCCACGCCGGACTCTGCCACCAGCATCCGCATCGCCACCTGCTCCCGGCTCATTTCCAGGCTGAATATCCCGCATACTTGCCCAGACTTGGCCGCGTTGGCGCAGATATTCAGGGCCAGGCTGCTCTTGCCCAAACCGGGCCGCGCTCCCACGATCAGCAGGTCCGACCGCTGCATCCCGCCCAGCAGGCTGTCCAAATCACCGTAGCCGCTCTGCAACGGCGGCTCGTCGGTCAGCGACACGTCGCCGATGTCGCCTTGCAGGTACACGTCCAGAACGGAGCTCAGCGGCACAAACCCCCGGTCGTTGTTGGTGGGCTGCACCCGGAACAGCACTTCCACCGCCTGCCGCATGGTGTCGTCGGCGTCCTGGCTGTCCTCAAACCCCAGCTCGGCGATGCGGTTTCCGGCATCGATCAGCCTTCGTTTGGCCGCCGTGTCCGCGACGATGCCGGCGTAGTGCTCAACATTTACCGACGTCGGCGTACCCGAAATCAACTGGCCGAGATATGCCAGGCCGCCCACCTGCTCCAACCGATCCTGCCGCTGCAACTCACGGGCTACAGTGATCTGGTCGAGGGCTTCCTGTCGCCCGAACACGGCGACGCAGGCGGCAAAGCAGAACTGGTTGCGGGCCCGGTGGAAATCCTCCGGATTGATAATCGGCGTGACTCGCAACAGCGCGTCGCTGTCGATCAGCAATGCGCCGAGTACTGCGGCCTCCGCCTCGTGGTCGTAAGGCAGTTGCCGTTCACTGTACTGGGCGACAACCACGGGAATTATTCCTCGATTGCCGCAATAACGTTCACGGTGGCGCGGATCTCGCTGGACAGGTTAAGCACGACCTCGTACTCGCCCGGTTCGCGGATGGGTTCAACGGCGTTGGTGATGCGCCGGTCTATTTCCCGATCCAGCAACTCCCCCAACGCATCAGAGATGCGCGCGCCGCTGATGGCGCCGTAGTACCGGCCGGTAGGGGTGACCCGACCCGGGATCGTCACGGTCAGATTGTCCAGCGCTTCCGCTAATTCTTCGACGACCTGGGTTTCCCGCGCGCGCTGTTGGTCGCCTTCGTTCTTAACTTTTTCCAGGCGCTTGAGCGTCTCCTCGGTGGCTATTTCAGCCAGGCCCTTGGGCAGCAGGTAATTGCGGGCGTAACCCCGGGACACCCGCCTCACCTCACCGGCGCGAGCCTGGTCGGGAACGTCCCGCAAAAACAACATCATCATGAGAAAATCCTCTCAGTTCAAACCGACTTGCCCCGGAGATTTGGCCAGCCGGGCGCCGAAATGTCGAAATGGCGCAATCGGTGGGGACATTATAGACGATGCGCTCACGCCGGCGATACGGCCCGCGGTCACTCATGCAGGACGATTGCAAAGTCGCCTTTCGACCTTCTCCCGCTACCGTCATTCCGGCTTTCGCCGGAGCGACGGTAGCGTTTTCTGGACTCCGGCTTTCGCCGGAGCGACCGGCGTGGGATTTTAAGTGCGTAACTCCTATGACAGTTCGCGGAAAGTGGGTGCGCGTGGGGGAGCTTTCCAGTTGACTACGGTTCTTGCTGCGCCTACTCTTTGGGCGTGAACTTACACCCGCTGCCGCCCGTCGGAGGTGCCCGGCATGTCCTTCTGCGATGACATCGAACGCGAATCCCAGGCGCAACGCGACGCCATGGCCTTCCACCCCTTCGTGCAAGGAATAGGCGAAGGGACATTGCCCCTGGATCGTTTCAAGCACTTCATCACCCAGGACTACGTCTATCTGATCGATTTTGCGCGCTGTCTGGCCCTGGCTGCCGCCAAGGCGCCGGACCTGCCGGCGATGTCATGGTTCGCCCGCGCTGTGGACTACATCCTCAATACCGAGATGGACCTGCATCGCTCCTACTGCGCCCAATTTGGCATTACCGAGGCCGAGCTGGACGCTACCCGGCACGCGCCAACCTGCTACTCATACACCAGCTACCTGCTGCGCGTCGCCCACCAGGGAACCTTTGGGGAGTTGGTCGCCGCGGTGCTTCCGTGCATCTGGGGTTATTGGCGGGTCGGCGAGCGGTTGGCCGACCAGGGATTGCCCGACCATCCGGGTTACGCGCAATGGATTGAAATGTACGCCGGTCCGGAGCAAAAGGCCGTGGCCGAAGAGTGCCGGGCGATTTGCGACCGCATCGCCGCCGTCGCCGGCCCCGCCGAAATTGCCGCCATGAAGGAAGCCTACGTCACCTGCACTCGCTACGAGCAGGCGTTCTGGGAAATGGGCTGGACGCTTGAGGACTGGCCGGTGTAGTTTCCAGGTTCGTCATTCCGGCTTTCGCGGAAGTGACCAGGCGGGGCGCGCTTGGTCGGGGTGGGCAGATTCGAACTGCCGATCTCCTGCTCCCAAAGCAGGCGCCTTGCCGCTAGGCCACACCCCGACGCTTGGGCTTGGGGCCGTCAATCCGGCCCGTTCAATCAAAGCAAGTACCCCCGCGGAGACTCGAACTCCGGTCTCTGGCTCCGGAGGCCAGCACTCTATCCACTGAGCTACGGGGGCAATTTCCATTCTAGCATAACCCTTGCCCTGGAATCGCCGCGTAAGCCACCTCACGCGTCCCCACTTTGTCATTGCGAGAAGCGCGCGACGCGACGTGGCAATCTCGTCGTCGAAGTATCCCTCGCTCAGCCGGCGAGATTGCCACGCTGCGCTCACAATGACAGTTTGCGGAAAGTTGAGTACGCGTGAGAGCATCCAAAACGCTAACCATCATATCTGCTACCATGCTTTACATGATGCGCCCCGAGACCATCGCCGCCCAGGCGGCGCACCAAGCGGACCCCGCCACCGGCGCCGTCGCGCCGCCCATCTACCTGTCCACCACCTTCGAGAGGGATGCCGACGGGGAATACTCCCGCGGTTTTGTGTATTCCCGCTCTGACAACCCCAACCGGCGCGCTCTGGAGGAATGCTTGATGATGCTGGAGGGTGGGGCCGCCGCCGCGGCCTTCGCCTCCGGCTCAGCAGCCACCGCCGCGGTGTTTCAAGCCCTGTCGCCCGGCGACCACGTCATCGCCCCGGACGACTGTTATCACGGTACGGCCCGTCTCCTGCGGGAGATTTTTGAGCCTTGGGGGTTGCGGACCACCTTCGTAGATACGACCGACCCCGCAGCCGTGCGCCGGGAAGTCCGGCCCGAAACACGACTCATCTGGGTCGAGACCCCATCTAATCCGCTGCTGAAAATCACCGACATAAATGAGATGGCCTCCATAGCGCGGCTCGCCGGCGCCCGCTGCGTTTGCGACAATACCTGGGCTACGCCCATGCTCCAACGGCCCTTGAGCCTGGGCGCCGATTTGGTGGCGCACTCCACTACCAAGTACATCAGCGGTCACGAGGACGTTACCGGCGGAGTGGTCGTGAGCGCCCACGACGATGCGCTTTTCCAACGAATCCGGCTAATCCAAAACGTGGCCGGCGCCGTGCCGTCTCCCTTCGACTGCTGGCTGACTCTTAGAGGCATTCGGACGCTGCACGTGCGAATGCCGGCGCACTGCGCTAACGCTGGACGCATCGCCCGATTCTTGCAAGACCACCCGCGTGTTGCCGCGGTGCATTACCCTGGCCTGTCCGGTCATCCCGGACATGACGTCGCTGCCAGGCAAATGGCGGACTTTGGCGGGATGTTGTCCTTCCAGGTCAGCGGCGGAAAAGACGCCGCGATGCGCGTTGCGGCCCGGGTCCGCCGGTTCATCCGCGCCACCAGCCTGGGCGGCACACAGAGCCTCATCGAGCATAGAGCGTCCATCGAAGGCCCCGACACGAACACGCCTGACGACTTGCTGCGCGTGTCAGTAGGACTGGAGAGCGTCGATGACTTGATTGACGACCTGAGCCAGGCCCTTGAATAAAACTCAATCCGCACCCTTCGCAGTTTGTGCTAACATGCTCCAACCCGGCGCCCCAGCGCGCGCTGTACGGAGGGCCAGAAATGTTTGACCTGCTGATTACCGGTGGCACCGTTGTCATGCCCAGCGAAGCGGCTCAGGTGGATATCGGAGTTCAGGGCGGACGCATCGTCGCCATCGGCGCTCCCGGCTCCCTTATCGACGAAGCTGTCCAGACTGTTGACGCCGCCGGGCGCATCGTGACGCCCGGCGGGATTGAACCTCATATCCACGCCGCCGCCAACGTGCAACCCGGCGTGCACCAGCAGGTCCAGGGCGTGCCCAACGCCGGTCCTCTGGAGCATTCCCTGGGCGCGATATGGGGCGGCACCACCACGGTGGTCGATTTCGCGCCGGCTCCCAACGAGGGTGAGTTGGTGGGCGGTGTCCTTGACTTCCTGTCCGTTTGGGAAGGAAACACTTACGCGGACTACTCCGCCCACGTTATCTATAGAAGCAACAACACCGCCGACAGCATCGCGCGGGTCGGCGAGCTTATCAACAACGATTTCCCCAGCGTCAAAATCTTCACCACCAACATCCGACCGCCGCAGGACCCTCCCTTGACCCTGACGCCCACGGGTCGGATCGACAACGGCCGCCTGACCGACCTCACCGCCCAACTGGCCCGACACGATGGAGTCCTGGCGGTTCACGCCGAGGATGACGAGATAGTGATGTACAACTATCTCATGGCCCGGCAGCGGAATATGTGGGACTGGTACAACGCCCACCTCATTCATTCCAAAGAGGTCGAGGACCTGGCTTTCCGAGACGTGATCCGGATCGCGGAACAGAAGGGCGCTGGCATGTACTTCGTCCACGTAACCGGCAACGACGGCGTGAACGCCGTGGCGGCGGCGCGCAGTCGCGGCCAGGCGGTGTACGGAGAGGTGCTCACGCTGGCGCTGTCATTCAACGCCTTCCAGTACCGTGAGCCCGACGGGATGAAGTACCACACCTATCCGTCTCTCAAGTATCCGGAAGACGGCAGCGATCTGTGGTCCGGCCTGTTGGGCAACAACCTGACCTTCACCGCCACGGACAGCAGTTTTACAACGTACCTGGACAAGACGGCCGGACGCAACGTGCAGGATATGCGGGGCGGCAACATCGGTATCGAGATCCGCATGGGCGTCAACTACACGGAAGCGGTGGTCCGGCGTGGGATGCCACTGACCCAATTCGCCAATATCACCGCCACCAACGCGGCCCGCTTGCTGGGTATGTACCCTCAAAAAGGCGTTATCGCTCCGGGCAGCGATGCCGATTTCGCCATCATCGATCCCGCCGTCCACAAGCGGCTCACTATGGACGACCTCCACTTGCGTGATTACAGCCCCTGGGAAGGCTGGGAGATATTCGGCTGGCCCACCACCGTGATCCTGCGCGGCAAGATTATGGTGGACAACGGGGAACTGTTGGGGTCGCCTTCCGACGGCCAACGGGTGCGCCGACGCATTGATCCGGCGGTGTTGCAGCGACCCGCCTTCTGATTATCTGATTAACCGGGTTGCTTGACCTGTGAATGCCCAGCCAACCCAATCCGGGGAAAGTCCGGTACTGCTTTGCCGGTTCTGCGGACACGTCAACCCGCTGACGGACGGCGACGACCCGGAGCGCACCGGCTCCCGGTGCGCCAACTGTGGCTCGTTCTCGGGCCTTGAAGCAGTCGCCGAACCCGAGGCCCGCCAACGCTCCCGCCGACTGCGGCTGGGTTTTCTTCGCAACCGCATCGTCCGTTTGGCCATGATGGTCCTCCCGGTCCTCGGCCTGACGATATGGGTGCTGTGGACCTACACCGGCTTGCCCCCGGACCCGCCGGCTCCGTCCAGCGATATTGGCGATACGTCCGTCTCGCCGGCCGCCGGCGACTGGCCCCAGGCCGGTGGCGGAGTGACCAACTTGTCGGCATCGGCCGACACAACGTTTGCCGGAGAAGCTCCTCCCGACCCGGTTTGGCGCTACGTTGCCGGCGCCCCCATCATTGCCACTCCCGCGACGGTGGAGGACCGGGTGTACTTGACCGCCGAGGATGGCAGCGTGGCTGCCATCCGGAAGGACACCGGCGAACTGGTGTGGCGGTACGATTCCGGCCTGACGGCGGCGGTCACGCCGGCCGTGGCCGATGGATTGGTCTTCGTGGTCTTCCAACCCGGCCTGGTAGCGGCCCTGGACGCCGACACCGGCGCAATGGTTTGGTCCAAGCGGTTGCGCGTGGCGTCTTTGCCATCACCAACGGTAGCGGACGGTCGTTTGTTTGTAGCTGAAACTGACCAAGATCGTCTCTTGGCGTTGGATGCCTCCAACGGAAAGACCCTTTGGGAATACCGGCTGGGCGATTGGGTTGTCGCTCCCCCTGCGATCATTGACGGAAAGGTGATCGCCACCGCCACCGACGCAAAAATTCACATCATAGATGTCAATACCGGCCGGCGCCGTATGATTTATGACGCCGGCAGTTCCCGTTGGGTGCGGGGGGGTCCGGTGGCGACGGACAACCTCTTGCATTTTAGCAGTTTTGGCGGCAAGGTATGGGGAATAGACTACCAAGGACACCGCTATCCGCTCGAACGGCAGATCCTGTACGTACGCACAATTCTCTGGGTGTGGGGATACGCGAAGCAAGGCCCGGTTCAGCAAGGCCTGGTGTGGTCGGCTTGGACGGCCGGTGAGCAGCCCTATCCCCCGGCCCTTTCCGGCGGTATGGCGATTGTGGCCGACGCCAAGGGGATGGTGACCGGCATAGATACGACCGCCGGCGAAATCCTCTGGGAAACAGACCTGGAGGCGGATATCACCGCCGGAGCTACGACCGCCGGCCCGGTGGCGCTGATCGGGGACGAACGCGGACGATTGACCGCGCTATCCGTGTCCAACGGGTCGGAGCGGTGGTCCGTAACCCTCGGCGGCGCCATCACGGTCCGGCCCATGGCCTCTGGTGGCCTTTTGCTGGCTGCAACCAGCGCCGATGGGGGAACGCTTGTTGCAATGACGGGCAGTCCCTAATCGCCGTATTCGCCCTTTCACCTTCCAGCGCCCTTGTTGCAAGGGCGCTTTTTGTTGTCGTCGGACGCTCCGGCTTGCTGGAAATCGTCAAGACCACAATTGCGCAACTATGGAACGGCAACCGGCGTATATTCGTCAACCAAATTTGATATACGCCGTTTCATGATAATATCTCAGCACTAATATAACGAAATATGCCTATACATTCGTGGGTATTACGATTTAGAATCATCGCCATGCGAAAATTGCCGCGATGCCGACGGCAATAGGAGGCGAGCATCATGATACGTCGTTTGTATCCTGGTCCCAAGACCGTAAGTGCCCTGTGCGTATTGGCTTTGATCTTCGTTGTTGCTTGTGGCGGCGCTGCAACGCAAGAGGCTGCTGAGCCGAGATCCGCCACCGCTGCAACGGCCGCGCCGGAGTCCCAGACTACTGCCCCTCAATCCGGCGCCCAACCTCAGAATCAAGCCCAGGATCCCACCGCAGCACCGGCGGCGCAAGCCCAACCCGTCCCACCGACCACATCCTCGGGAAAACCGGCCCAAGCTGCCAACCCGACACCCACTCCAATCCCTGTTGAGGTACAGGCACCCTATACGGATTGGGTGCACCGAGGCAAGCATGGCCGGACCATGAAGTGGGTGGCGCGGAATAACCCGGGTTTCTGGGACGTTCATTACGGAGCTAGTTTGACCACTACCCTCACCCCGTCAGGGCCTCGGTTCAATCAATTGGTTGAGTACAACCCGGTCAACCCCGAGGAAATTATCGGGGACCTGGCGAGAAGTTGGGACGTCAGTGACGACGGCACCGTGTACACTTTCTATCTCGCTGAAGCCAACTGGAGCGATGGCGAGCCTGTCAAGGCAAGCGACATTGTGTACAGCTTGGATCGGATCACCTTGCCTGACGCTTTCCGGGGCCGCACCAACAGTCTCCGCGATTTTTACGAACACCAAACCGCAGAAGCGATAGACGACAAGACGGTACGGGTGCCCATCAAGTTTCCAGCTGCCACGTTTATGGTGAACCTGGCCTCCGACTACATGAAAATGTACCCGGAGCATGTCGCTGGCAAGCTGACCCAGGAAGACGCCAATTGTTGCCCTGAGAACATGATTGGCTCTGGCCCATACATCTACAAGGCGGGTAGTTGGCAAAAGCAGGAGTCTTACGAGTACGACCGGAACCCGGATTACTTCAAGGCTCCACGGCCCTATTTCGACGGTTTCAAGGTGTTCCTTATCCAGGACGTGGCGCGGTCAATCGCCACTTTGAAGGTCGGGCAGGCCGACGGAACCTACTATCCGGTGCTTTCCACGTACACGGAATTCGTCGAGCAATTAGAACACGATACCGACGGTCGGATGCGGTACCTCTTCATGGAAAACGTCCAGCGCGCCGGAATAAACTTCAACTGGCTGGTGGAACCTTACGATGACCCGCGGGTGCGCACCGCCTTGTGGCTGGTGATCGACCAAGAGGAAATCGTGGAGAAAATCCTGCGGGGTAATGGCACCGTGGGAACCCACTTCCACGTCGGTTTCGCTCCTAACGAGAGCATCGACGCGCTGTACCAACTTCCCGGTTATCGACGGGACTCTGACGGCAGCAAGTCCCAGACCGACTTGGACGAAGCCCGCCGCTTGTTGGCCGAGGCCGGTTATCCCGACGGATTTGACGGAACCATCACTTCCATCCTCACGGGATGCACCGCCACTTCTGCGCAGTTGGTCAGCCAGATTTGGAAACGCGAGCTCGGCCTGGACATGGAAATCGAGTCCAGCGACGTTGCGACGCTCTATTCTAAATGGCGGAGCAACGACTATGGCGTAATTGTCGGGTGTGGCAGCGGCATCATTCTCCCAGACCCGTCGGACATCCTGAACCAGTGGTACGGCATCGACACGATGCGCAATTCCGGAAATTGGACCACCCCCGAATTCGAGCAACTCAAGGAAGCGCAAGCTAGGGAACTTGATCCGGAAAGGCGCAAGGTGCTTTTTGCGCAAATGGTGGACTTGCTGCGCGATGAAGTGCCGCACTATCTGCCCACAGGTTGGATGCACGCCGGCGGCGCACTGGACTATCGGATCCGGAATTACCATGTGCCGCGCACTATCCAGATGATCCACAAGTTGGACCATATGTGGTGGGACGAGAACGCGGAGATGCCGCCCATAGGGACGGGCTATCGCCCTTAGGCTGGCGAACTTTCGCATCATAATAAAGGTCTCCAAACTCGCCGAACCCGCTTCTGGGAGGGATGATGACCACCTACATCTTGAGGAGGCTGCTCCTCTTCATACCCACCATCCTCATCGTCACCATCATCATCTTCTTGCTGATGTGGATCGTCCCTGGCGACACTGCCATGCTCATCCTTACGGGCAATGATCCCAACGAGGGTGGGCGCGTCAACCTCGAAGATATCGAGAGATTGCGCGCCAAACTGGGCCTTGACCGTCCAGTCCATGTTCAGTACGGCGACTGGATCTGGGATATGATTCGCGGCGACCTCGGGGATTCCCTCTGGTATCAAACCCCGGTGATCGACGAGTTGGGCGGGCGGTTCGTGACTACTATGCAGTTGGCCATCATGGGTATCTTGATGGCTTTTGTGGTGGCGGTTCCGCTTGGTGTGATTTCGGCAGTCAAGCAGGACACTAAGCTGGACTACATCAGCCGCCTCTTTGCCTTGTTGGGCATCGCCATGCCAACATTCCTGATTGCCATCGTCGTCACCTATGTTCTGGCTTACGTGTTCGACTGGTTGCCTCCCCTGGACTACGCCAATCTGTGGGAGGAACCATTGACCAACCTTCAGCAGATGGTATTTCCTGCCTTGGCTATTGCTTTTCATGACTTGGCGTTCACCGCCAGAGTTACGCGATCATCCATGCTCGAAACCATGCGCGACGATTACGTGCGTACCGCTCGGGCTAAAGGCCTTACCGAGCTGGGGGTCATCGGTCGCCACGCGCTGAAAAACGCGCTTCTCCCCATCATCACGGTTTCAGGTTACCAGTTCGGTCGCTTGCTCGGTGGCGTCGTCATCGTTGAAGTCATCTTCCTAGTGCCCGGAGTCGGCACCATGCTCATCGACGCGATTATCCACCGGGATTTTGTCGTAATTCAGGCCGTCGTGGTGTTGGTCGCCGCAGTGGTCATGTTCCTGAATCTGGCGATTGACTTGGTGTACGGAATGCTGGACCCGAGAATCCGCTATCAATAACAACATCGTGAACTTGGGGGCGCGTCATGTTGTCTCAAGAAATGGCTGCAGAGGGTGGCCTTCCTAGAATCCGCAATGCACTGTCAGGCGTGTCAGCGACGCTGCGGGGGGGTGGCGCGCTGGCGCGCCGCAAACCGCTAGGCGCCGCCGGGGCGATTGTGGCACTGATTTTCATAATAGTCGCCCTCGGCTCTAGGCTCGCCCTGCTGCCCGTGGCGGACCCTTACGCGTCCGTTGGCGACATCTTTCTCGACCCCAGCCGCGAGTTCCCAATGGGTACCGACGTGATCGGTAGGGACGTGCTGAGCCGAGTACTGTATGGCACGTGGATTTCGCTGTACGTCGGGATCGGCAGCGTGCTAATCGGTATTACCGCCGGGTTTGTCTTGGGGATTGCGAGCACTTACGCAGGCGGCGTAGTTGACCTTTTCTTTCAGCGTTTGGTTGACGCACTGATGTCGATGCCTGGCTTGATTCTAGCGCTGGCTATCATGGCTGTGTTGGGATCGTCGCTGAACAACGTCATCCTCGCCATCGTCATAGGAATGCTGGCGCCAGTGGTGCGCACCGTGCGCTCCCAAGTTTTGACGCTAAAGGAAATGGACTACGTTACCGCGGCTCGCGCCGTTGGCGCCCGACCGCAGCGAATCGTGTTCCGACACATCATGCCCAACTGCTTTGCGATCTACATCATCATGGCAACCTACTATTTGGGGTTCGCCATCATCATCGAAGCGTCGTTGAGTTTCCTCGGCGTCGGCGCACCGCCAGACGAGCCCAGCTGGGGCGGCATATTAACCGTCGCCAGTCGAGAAACGCCGGAGACCGGCATCTGGCTCCTGGTATTCCCCGGTATCTTCATATTCGTCGCCGTGCTGGCTTTCAACGTCCTGGGAGACGCATTGCGCGACATATTGGATCCCAAGCTTCGGGGAAGATAAGCGCCACTTGCCATTGGGGATCCAAGGGGCCGGCGTGAAGTCGCCCCTGCCGGTAGCGTTCCGTTTTAGGTGGTTTGATTGATCAGCCCCCGATTTTGGAGCAGTACCGTCAGGTTGTGAGGCGACCATACCGTGCCCATCTTTTCCCGTCGGCGCAACTCCCGATTGTGCCGTTCCAGCCGCGATGTAGTCTTGAACCTCTCTTGCCCGGTCGTCAAATGCCGCAATCCTTCCCGCAGCGCCTTGCGACACCAGTACCTTGCCTGACCTCCGGTCAAGGCCACCACCCGCTGCGCCCAATGCTGGGCCTCCGCCACACTCTTCGCTGCCAGCAGTTGCCGCGCCGCGGTCCAGCCCGCCCCGCCAATGTTCCGCCGGTACTCCCGCAGCAAGTGAAACTGGCATAACTGGTGCGGCGCCGGACGGCCATAAACCATGCCCAAGCCCGCCGCAATGGCCGGGTCCCCGTCGCTGACCAGATGCGCCGGGTCAACCGCCCCCTGCTGCCAGGCTTGGTCAATCACGCCTTCCCAACTCCCAAAGGCCCCCAGGGCCACGCCCTTTGCATCGCGGATTACCTGCAATTCCGTGGCCCCAGCCCGCGTTCTGGTCCATAACCCATCCATTTCCAGCGTCGCCGTCTCGTCAAACTCCGGCGCCCGCAGCGGCTCCCGCCGCCGCCCGCGGCACAAGGTACTCTTGACACATCCGAACCACGGGCCGCTCTGGGCGTAACTCAACCCCGGCGCCGCCAGTTTGATGGCTATCTCACGGGTTTTTTTGAGTACCGGGCATAGCGCTCCGCCGCGCCCAGCAACGCCATGCCGCTAGTCATCTGCCGGCGCTCCCCGCAGCGGAACACCGGCATCTGCAACTCGATGGCGCCGTAGCGGGTGGTGATAGTCCGGGCGTAGTGATGATGCCGGTGCATCGCCAGATTGCAGCCGGCGCAAAGGGGGCGGTAATCATCCAACGCCTGCTGCAAGGTCTGCGGCAGCTGCATCGGGATTTGCTGTTCCAGCCGGGTTTCCGTATCGTAAAGCAGTCCCATCGCCCCAGGCCTCCCGTCAGTCGCAACTCCCGGCATTTGTTGCCCCATCTTATAACTAAACCACCTAAAACGGAACGCTACCGCCCCTGCCAGTTGCCTTGACAACCTGTTGCCGTATCAGTAGCATCCTGTGGCGTTGGGAATCGATTATCGGCGCAGATACTCACGGCGAGGCATCATCCGTGCGCCGCATTCCCATTCTTGGTGATGATGATATTCAACCTGCTGGGCGACGCCCTGCGCGACGTGTTCGACCCCCGGCTGCGCGGCCGTTAGCCCATTGTTGAAGGATCGGCGGCGCGTAATTCTGGCGCCGGCGCGGCTGACGGTCACGCTGGCGCTGTTGACGTTGAGTTTGGCGATGGCCTGTGCTACTGCCCAGGTTCCCGACCGGGTCGATCCGGCCATCCTGCCCACGGTTGTTACCGACGCGGCGTTCCCCACCGGCGCGCCAGCCACCCCGCTGCCCACGGCGGCATTGCTCGAATCCGCTACCGTTGTTGCGCCGGCAACGGCAGCCCCGGTTGCTACGAACTTGCCGGCCGCCACGACAATCCCGGTATCGCCGGAAGGCGCGGCGGTACATTCGGTTGGCGCAGAAGAGGCGGAAGCCGCCCGTACCAGGTTCCAACGCTTACTCCGGGCATCCTGGGACACCGATTTCACCCGCTCGACCATCTCGTTCGATGAGATCATGACCGGTGGGCCTTCCAAAGACGGCATCCCCGCCATTGACAACCCGGAGTTTGAAACCGTGGCCGATGCCGACGCGTGGTTGGACCCACGGGAACCGGTGCAGGTAATTGATCTCAACGGTGATGCTCGCGCCTATCCGGTTCAAGTCATGGTCTGGCATGAGATAGTCAACGACACCGTTGGGGACGAACCGGTTGTCATTACGTTTTGACCCCTCTGTAATACCGCCTTCGTGTTCAGGCGGACGGTTGACGGCGAGATACTGGATTTCGGCACCACCGGCGCTCTTCGTAACAGCAACTTGCTGATGTACGACCGTCAGACCGAATCCTGGTGGCAGGAATTCGGCGGCGAGGGCGTCATCGGCCACTACGCCGGCCGCCGGTTGGAACAACTTTACCTGTCCATCGTGTCGTGGGATGATTTCAAAACAGCGTACCCTGATGGAAAGGTGCTTTCCCGACCCGCATCCGGTCGCCCCTATGGACAGAACCCATATGCCGGCTATGACCGTCCCGGAAGTGAACCCTTCCTATTCAGCGGTGAGCAAGACCCGCGCCTGCCTGCCGTCGAGCGTGTCGTCGCCGTCGAGCGTGGCAGCGAGGCTTGGGCGGTGTCTTTCACTACCCTGGCCGAGGAGCGTGTGGTGTCGGCCTCCGTGGCCGGCGAGGACATTGTGGTCTTCTGGATGCCGGGGACGGCATCGGCGCTGGACTCCGGTTCCATAGCCGCCGGACGGGATGTGGGCGCCGCCGGCATATTCTCGTCCACTGGGCCGGATGGCGCGACGCTGACCTTTGCCGCTGACGCCGATGGCCGCATCACCGACGAACAGACGGGCAGCGAATGGGACATCTTCGGACGCGCCGTGAGCGGCCCGCTGGCAGGAACGCAGTTGGAAGCGGTACCCGGACGGAGCGGGCAACTCTGGTTCTCATGGGCGGTTTATCGACCGGATACGATGGTGTATCAAAGGTAACTAGCCGCTCACCTGGGCCGGAGCATATAATCATGACCAATGAAGAGAAAGCCCAAGCCCTGCTTGGATCACCGGCGGGATGCGCGCTCATCCTTGACCTGTCCGCCAACCCACATCTGCCTTTGGAACGCTTTGCGGAGCCAAAGGTGAGCTTCTGGCTGGCGGCTACAGCCATAGAATTCACTAACGTACACCGGGACGCGGGCTGGTCGGAGTTAGCCCTGCGGAAAGCCGGAGCATACTACGACTTGGCCCTAAAGGTTGTGCGCCATCCGGCGTTGACTAGTGGTAGGAACCATTCGACCCCGAAAGTCAAACCTGGGCGTCGCTCCAAATGCCGCTCGGCCCCGACCGCAGCCCGTTGCGTCCCTTCACCCCCGAACGCTGGCGTACTCCCGGGCCCTCCCGACCCGCGCGACAGTAGCCAACACCCGGCAGACCTCCACACTCCGGGACGGCTCCACATCTTTCCCTACGGACCCGAACTACACGCGGGAGAAGGGTATTTCGAGTTGCGGTGGGTGGGCAAGGCGAGGAAGTTTCAGCGCCGGCGTGAGTTCTGACTCCCCCGCCAAATCCGGCGGCCCCGCCGTACCTCCGCCAGGCGCGCTTCTGCCAGCATATCGGCCGCCCGGGCCGTGGCGATTTCCTTTTTGCGCGCGGTGGTTAGAACGGCGGACATTTGCTCGTAAATGCGTTCGGTCTGCTGCCGCGAGCGTTCCGGGTTGTACGGCTGGCCGATCTCCGCCGCTGCGTTGATTATGCCTCCGGCGTTGATGAGAAAGTCCGGCGCGTAGATGATGCCCCGCCGGTGCAGCCCTTCGCCATCTTCCGGCGTGGCCAGCTGGTTATTGGCTCCCCCGGCCACGATGCGGCAGCGCAGGCGATCTATCGTCCTGGCGTTTATGACGCCACCTAGGGCGCAGGGAGCGAAAATGTCGCAGTCCACGTCGTAAATGTCGTCCGCGGCCACCACCTTCACGCCCATTTGTCGCGCCCGGTCCAGGGCAATCTCGCTCACGTCCGTGGCGATTACTCGCGCATCATCGTCCAGCAGGTGTTCTGCCGTATGCGTCGCCACTTTGCCGAACCCCTGCATCGCCACCGTGCGGCCGCGCAGGGAATCGGCGCCCCAAACGTCGGCGGCGCAGGCCCGCATACCCATGTACACGCCCAATCCGGTCATGACCGAGGTGTCTCCGCTGCCGCCCAGGGTCAGATCCAGCCCCACCACATGCTCCGTTTCCTGGTGGATGGTCTCCAGATCCCGTCCGGTGGTTCCCACGTCCGTGGTGGTCAAATACCGGCCGCCCAGGGTATCCACAAATCGCCCCCAGGCGCGCAGCAATGCCTCGGTCTTGGCAGTGCGCGGGTCGCCGATTATCACGCCCTTGCCGCCGCCCAGGTTGAGACCCGCCACCGCCGATTTGTAGGTCATGGCCTGCGACAGGTTCAGAACATCGGCCAGCGCGTCGGCCTCGGTGGCGTAGGGCCACATCCGAACGCCGCCGCAGGAAGGCCCCAGGGTGGTGTCGTGAATGGCGATAATTCCGCGCAGGCCCGATGCCGGATCACTGTACATCGCCACCTGCTCATGGCCCCGATTTGCCATCGTATTCAGCACATCCATTGCAACGCCTCCTGCATCTCCCGGTGTCTCTATTATACGATACGTTCCTGGCGGTCCCTGGGATTGCCCGCCGACCAACTCGACGGCGACGGTCAGTTCCAGGCACTGCGTTGCTGTATAATCCCCGCAGTCAAACCGCACGACACTGATCAGGAGGCGCCCAATGCCCCCCAAGCAATATGAGAACCCGCCCGGCCTTGTCATTGAAGGCGCCAAGCGATATCACGCCATCATCAAAACCGATAAGGGAGACATGACAATTGAGCTTCTGTCTGAAGTGGCGCCGCTGACCGTCAACAATTTTGTGTTCCTGGCTCGCGACGGTTTTTACGAAGACAATCAGTTCCATCGCGTCATTAACGGTTTTATGATCCAGGGAGGTTGTCCCCGAGGCGACGGCACCGGCGGCCCGGGCTACCGCTTCCGGGACGAGGAAGTTACCCGCCCCTACACGCGGGGCACGCTGGCCATGGCCAACGCCGGCCCCAACACCAACGGCAGCCAGTGGTTCATCGTGCACGGCGCCAACGTTGGACTCGCGCCCAACTACACTATCTTCGGGAGATTGACCGACGGCGACGATGTGCTGGACGCTATCGCCACCTCCCCGGTCCGGCAGAGCCGGAGCGGGGAAAACTCCCAGCCCACGGAGCGCCTCGGCATCCACAACATCGAGATCACCGAGACCGCTCTCGGCTGACCGGTAAACGGTACGGATACTGAACGATGCGGGCGGGTTCCCAACCTGCCCGCAATCTTTTGCGCGGCACGTCTGCGTCCCCCGCCGGACCTGAGACCTCTACGAGTCTCCGACGGCGGGGGCCGGAGCGGCGACGGGGGCCGTGGCTGCCGGCGCGGTGGGGATCCGAGGGCGTCGGGCGAAGAGGAAACAGACGCCGCCGGCGAAGTTGAACGCCGCCAGCACCAGGAAGGCGATGGTGTAGGAGCCCCGCCAATCGTACATATAGCCGGCAAAGGGGCTGGAGATGAGCAGCAGTCCATTCATGGGAATGGTGCTGATGCCCAGGATTTTACCGAAGTTGCCCCGGCCGAAGTACTCGCCGCGGATTGAAGTGGTGAGCGGGTTGCGTCCGCCGAACCCCAGACCGAAGATTACTGAGAAGGTGTAGAACATCCAGAGCTCGGCGCTGAAGGTGAGCAGCAGCACGGCGCCGGCCTGTATCGTGGTGAAAACGAACAGCCCATATCGCTTGGGAAAGCGGTCGCCGATGTAGCCGCCCAGGGGCTGCGCGAACATGGACACCAGGGTGTAGAGGATCACCACGGTGCCAGCGTACTCCTCCAGTCCGGCATCCTTGAGCAGCAGGCCCAGGTGGGTGAAGATGGCCAGGATGATCATGCTGGTCATGCCGTGCCCCAAGGCGATGAGCCAGAAGGCCGAGGTGCGCACCGCCTGCTGAGCGGTAAGACCCTGGGGCGGCGCCGGCCGCCGGCCGCCGCGCGCCGAGGACGCGCTTTCGGTTCCCTCCGCCTGGAGACCCATATCCTCCGGGCGGTTGCGGATCACGTAGGACAGCGGGAAGGCGGCGGCGAGGATGATGACGGCCAGGACGAGGGCTACGCTCTCCCATCCCAGCACGCCGGCGATTGACAATGTGTGCCCGGTGAAGGGCACGCCTACGCTGCCGTTGATGCCGAGGTCGATGAGCGGGATGACCAGCAGCGCGCCGCCCCGGCTCATGAAGTTGGCCCAGCCCATGGCGGAGGCCATCCGGCGGGAGAACCAGTTGTTGATGGTGGTCATCATCGGCACCCAGCTGCCCATACCCTGGCCCGCCGCCATGACCATGTAGGCGACGTAGAACATGTACAGCGGCGCGACGGGCCAGAAGCCGGCGTCGATCTGCCAGAAGATGAGGAAGCCGATCCCCAGGATGATGAAGCCGATGAACACCATCTTGCGGGCGCCGAGCTTGTCGGTCAGGTAGCCTTCGATGGGGCCCATGAGGCCACCTTCGATGCGGGTCAACGTGAGGGCCAGCGACAGTTGACCCCGGGGCCAGCCGAAACTGTTTTCGAGGGCGACGGCCCACAGGGTCATCGCGTGGAACAACGGCACCGTGGCTATCGTCATCACGAAGCCGGTGGCGAAGACGATGTACCAACCGTAGTAAATGTTGGGCCGGCGGAATCGGGGGCGTGGCCCGGCGGATGGTCCGGCGTCGGTGCTCATGGCGGGTAAGGAAAACGGCGCAACACGACGATTGCCGTTGCGCAACGCAGCGCATTTTACGCCTTTGGTGAATATGGGCACAAGACATATAAGTTGATGAGGAATATCAAAAACTCTTATCGCCAGTCGCAGATTGCGCCGCGATGGGCTCACGCGTACCCACTTGGTCATTGCGCCCCCGTACCCCGTGTCAGGCACGGGGACGGCTTTGATACGGGGTTGGCAATCTCGCCGGCGTAGCAATGGTCGTTCCGTCAAGGCTCTCGCAACAGGAAGCGGCGGCCGCCGGAACGAGACTCCATCGCCCGCCGGCGGCGGTCGTGGAATGACCGGTTAAAGTGGGTACGTATGAGCGCGATGGGGGACTGACAGTTTCCGCCCTCAATGCTATAATCCTCATCGTCCCTGCACCAATTCAGGAGTTTTTGAACTTGCGTCACTACGAACTCGTTACCATCCTAAGCCCGATGTTGAATCAAGAGGAAGCGTCGGCTGCTTGGGACGAAATCAAGGCATTTATTTCCAACCGGGAAGGCGAGATAACCGCTGAACAAGCTTGGGGAACTCGTCGGTTGGCCTACCCGATCCGAAAAGGAAACTATAATTTCCTCGAGGGATCCTACTACCTCAGTTCCTTCACGGTGGACAATCCCATCAATCGTGAACTTGAGAACTACCTGAGGTTGGATGAACGAGTGCTGCGGTCTCTCGTCGTAAAATGTGATGGGCCATTGGCGGATCGTCCGGCTCCCGGCCCTCTAACCGCGCCCTCTCGCTATATCCCGCCGGGACGTGGGCGGCGGCCTGACGGTGGCGGCCCCATACCAGATGCTCCCGGCTCATTCGGCGACCGGCGTTCCGGCGCTCCGCCGGCCCAAGCTCCGGCAGCGCCATCGCCAGCCTCCGGCGACGCGCCCGCTGCGGCCGCCGCACCCGTTGCTGAACCGGCGCCTGGTCCGGTCGCCGAGCCGGCGCCTGCGGTCGTCGCCGAAGCGCCGCCCGACGCAGTCGCCGAGACGCCTGCCGCTGAACCGGCCAGCCAGCCTGAACCAGATCCCGCATCCGAAGCGTAAAACTGCCATGAACAAGATAATCATCGTTGGCAATGTGGGCCGCGACCCGGAGATGCGGTACTCCACATCCGGCAATCCGATGACGTCATTCAGCGTGGCTAGCAGTCGCCGCTACACCACTGCTGCCGGGGAGCAGCGCGAGGAAACCGAGTGGTTCAACTGTACTGCTTTCGGCCGCCTTGCTGACGTTTGTAATCAGTACCTCTCTCGCGGCCAAAAGATCTATGTCGAGGGACGGCTCAGGTCACGCCAGTACGACCGGCGCGATGGCACACCCGGATTCTCTCTGGATGTGACCGTTAACGATGTGCAATTCATGGGCCGTCGCGATGACCAGCCCGATAGTGGCTATGGCAGCCAGCAGGACCGCGGCTATGCTGACCAGCGGGGCGGCTACGATGACCGGCGCAGCGGCTACAGTGGCTATGCTCCCAACAATTCACCCGACCCAATGACCGACGTTGATGACCTTCCCTTCTAGTTCCGCCGCCGGCGGATGCGCCCCATACCGGAGGAATCGCCGCTAATGACTACGCCCGCACCCGTACCATCTACCGCGCCGGAACCCGGACCTGGCGGGCCTCGGCCCGCGCCCGTCGCGCCGTCGGCCACTCCGGCCGGTTCCGGCAATGGAGCGCCGGCCCCGGCACGTCCGCCTTTTGCCGGTGGCCCCAGACCCGGAGGGCCGGGAGGACGGCCTGGTGGTGGCCCCGGCGGGCGTCCGCCTGGGCGAGGCGGCCCGCGGGGCGGCGGCCGGGGCGGCCGACGCTACGGCCCGCGCCGGCGCGTTTGCGCTTTCACCGTGGAAAGAGTCGTGCCTGACTACAAAGACGTGGACCGGTTGCGACGTTATATCTCCGAACAGGGCAAAATTGAACCGACCCGCAAAACCGGCACCTCCGCTAAAAACCAGCGATTGCTGGCAACGGCTATCAAACGAGCCCGTTATCTCGCCCTGTTGCCCTACGCCCCCGAACACAGCATCAACATCGGTATGCGTTCGGGTCGTTAGTCGGCCCAATCCCCCGATCCTTTACCCATGTTGAATCTCTCGCTGCCTTGGAAACGCAGCGCTACGGTGGAAGACGAAACGCCTGAACCGGCGGGGCGTCGTCCCGTCCGACGGCGCGGTGGGCGCAGCCGTCGCGTCGGATCCGGGAGCGGTGAAGCGCTCGCCGCGGCGCGAAGCCGGCGTCGGTTGGAATCACGCCGTCAGCGCATTGCCATCGGCGTGGGAGCGGCGCTGATTCTGGCCATCGTCGCCGTGGTGCTGGTTGGCGTCTATCAGCAGTTCATTCACCCACCTCGCGTGATGGCCGGCGAAGTACGCGGCGTCCGTTTTACCATGGGCGATCTGGTAGAGCGCATTCGCGTTCTCCAGGGGATCAATCGCTACCAGGGGGGACAGGTTGATTTCAGCCGCATACCCTTCCAGCTGCTGACCGATCTTCTCCACGCCGAGATACTGCGACAGGCGGCGCCGGGGCTGGGCATAAACATCACGGACGAGCAGATTGACGAATCAATCCGCGCGCAATTCCGTCCCACACCTGAACCGGGCCAGGAAGTTGACGAAACCCAGTTGGACGCTGAATTCGACAATACCTACAAGAACTTCCTGACCCAGGTCAATCTGACCGACGACGCGTTTCGCCGGATCGTCGAGGAGCGATTGCAGCAGACGGAACTTTTCGCGCGAATGCTGGCATCCCTGCCTGAAGAGGCTCCGCAGGTCGAGTTGCAAGCTGTGGTGTTGGGGCTGGAATCTCCAGCAGCGCCGGAGGCGGTCCGTGAGCGTCTCATGTTAGGTCAGGATTTTGGCGCGGTGTCTCGCGAAATCTCCGGTTCTGACGGGTACATCGGCTGGGTTCCCGAAGGTGCTTTCCCCGAATTCGACCGCTATCTTTTCGGAGAAGTCTGCCAAGCTGACGATGATAGCGCAGATTGTGTCGAAACGGATTCCGGTAGGCGAAAGCCTCCGCTTTTAGAATCGGGGGAAATCTCACCGCCGATATACGAAGACGAGTCCATTTTCATCATCCAGGCCATTGGCGATACCGAAACCCGTGAACTCGAACCCGCCATGCAGTTCCAGATGGCAAGCGCGTTGGTGGATCAATGGAAAGACGACCAATTGAAACAGGGGTCGGACGAAGGCTGGGTCAAGATCAACTTCGACAGCAACCGTTATGCCTGGGTCACCGACCAGGTGCGGCTGACGCGGCCACGGGTGACGCCACAACCGCAGCAGCAACCCGGCGGGCTGCCGCAGTAAGCCGGTTGCCGTCCGTCATCAATCAGCTGCCTGTGAATTGCGCTTGGCCATCGCTGTTGTGAGTGTGATTGTTCAGGTCAGCCCGGATTTCTGGCATATCATCGGCTAGCTCTCGCAGGATTTCTAAAATTGCCTCCTGCCCTTCTTGCAACTCCGCAACGTCCTTTTGCAGCTCTGTAACGTCGTGGTCAAGTCGCGCCAGCCAGTATATGCCCCCGATACTGGGCCCTACGATGGCTGATACAATAGCGACAACGGCGATGGCAATAGTAGCGACTTTGTACCAGCGATCCAGCATCGTCAATCTCCTTGCCCAGCCTCTCTTCCATCCTACCACAGGACGGTTCCAAGCCGCCGGGCTAGTGGCGTAAAAGCGCAAAGACAACCATGACCAACGGCAACGCAGTAATCAACATCGGCCTGATGGGCCTGGGCACCGTCGGCGGCGGCGTGGCCGCGGCGCTGGCGGACAACGCCGACGCCATCCGGCGCAAGACGGGCCGCGCCGTGCAACTGCGCCGGGCGCTGGTGCGTGACGCCGCCCGGACACGCCACCCCGAGCCGCCGGCCGGAACGCTTACCACCAACCCGGAGGACATTCTGGCCGACCCGGACATCCACATCGTGGTCGAGATGATGGGCGGCGACTCGCCCGCCGGGGAGTATCTGGAACGCGCCCTTTCCGCCGGCAAGCACGTGGTTACGGCTAACAAGGAAGTAATGTCCCGCCGGGGGCCGGCGCTGCTGGCCCTGGCGCAGTCGCAACGGGTCAATTTGCTGTTTGAGGCGTCCGCCGGCGGTGGCATTCCCATCGTCGGCTGCTTGATGTCGCAGTTGCTGGCCAACGATATGCGTTCCATCCGCTCCATCATCAACGGCACCACCAACTATATCCTGACCCGAATGGCCCGGCACCAGACGCCCTTTGCCGACGCCTTGGCCGAAGCCCAGGCGCAGGGGTACGCGGAAGCCGACCCCACCAACGACATCGAGGGCATCGACGCCGCCTACAAGCTGTCCGTCCTCGGCAGCCTGGCCTTTCACTGGCCCATTCCGCATGACGCCATCTATACTGAGGGCATCAGTCGCCTTGGCCCCGAAGATTTTCGCTACGCCGCCGAGCTGGGCTACGCCATCAAGTCGCTGGCGATAGCCGTGGCCGAGCCCAACGGGCCGGTGCAGACCCGCGTCCATCCCGCGCTGATTCCTGAAGACCACCTGCTCGCCAAGGTGGACGGCGTGTATAATGCCGTTGAGGTAACGGGCAATCTGTGCGGCCAGATTATCCTGCACGGGCAGGGGGCCGGCCGCGACGCCACCACCAGCGCGGTGATGGGCGACATCCTCAATATAGTACGCTCCATGGGCAGCGCCGGCGAACCCCCGCCGCTGCCGGCGCCCCACGGCGACGGCGCGGCAGCGGCCATCCGGCCCATTGACGAACTGACCAGCGCCTACTATATGCGCCTCACCTGCGCCGACCAGGCCGGCGTGCTCGCCCAGATCGCTCGCATCCTGGGGGACGGCAATATCTCTATCGCCACCGTAATCCAAAAGGACACTGATCCAGGCAGCGGCACCGCCCAACTTGTGATCACCACCTATCCCTCACGGGAGTCCGACGTGCAAACCGCCCTTGCCGCCGTCGCGGAATTGGGAGTGGTAGTGAGCGTCAACAACCTGATCCGTATCGAACAGTAACCGGGTGCAGACGATGGGCATCGGCGTTCTACAACAATACCGGGAACTGTTGCCAGTCAACGAGGAGACCCCTCTCTTTTCCATGGGAGAAGGAGACACGCCGTTGGTGCGTTCTCGGCAACTGGGACCGGAGATCGGTTGTCCCGACCTTTTCTTTAAATTGGAAGGCTGCAACCCTACCGGATCGTTCAAGGACCGCGGGATGGTGGTCGCTATCGCGAAAGCCCTCGAGGAAAACAGCATCGGCGTGATGTGCGCATCCACTGGCAACACCAGCGCTTCAGCCGCCGCCTATGCAGCGTACTGTAACCTGGTCGCCTGGGTGCTTATCCCTAAAGGAGAGGTCGCCCTGGGCAAACTTGCGCAGGCGATGGCCTACGGCGCGCGTATTCTGTTGGTGGACGGGAACTTTGACGCGGCCCTCGCCTTGGTCAGAGAATTCACTGATACCAATCCCATCACTCTGGTCAACTCGGTCAACCCTCATCGCATCGAAGGGCAGAAGACCGCGGCTTTCGAGATCTCCGACGTCCTGGGCGACGCTCCTGACTGCCTTTTCATCCCGGTGGGCAACGCCGGAAATATCACCGCGTATTGGCGGGGTTTTGTCGAGTATCACCAATTGGGCCGTAACGATACTCTTCCTCGGATGATGGGTTTCCAGGCGGAGGGCGCTGCCCCCATAGTTCGCGGCGAGCCCGTGCCCTTCCCCCAGACCATCGCCTCAGCCATTCGTATCGGCAACCCGGCTAGTTGGAAGTCTGCCGAACGCGCGCGCGACCAGTCCGGAGGAGTGATTGACGCCGTCAGCGACGATGAAATCCTGGAAGCCTACCGGCTGTTGGCTTCTCGGGAAGGTATTTTCGGAGAGCCGGCATCCGCCGCTTCCGTGGCCGGCTTGCTGAAAATGTCTCGCAACGGTCTGAACCTGACCGGAAAACGCGTCGTCTGTATCATTACGGGTACCGGCCTCAAGGATCCGGACATGGCAGTCAGCAGCGCTCAGGCTGACACTGTAGAAATCCGCCCCAATCTCGAAGCCATCGAGGCGGCCATTATGGAGTCGCTACCAACAAGATGACCGCTACCACGGCCCCAAAGATGAACCTGGCTGCGCTTGAAGTGGCCGTAGGAACCCTGCTCAAGTACGTTGACGAAGACAGCGGACGTGAAGGGCTTTGGCGGACTCCCGAGCGGGTGGCGGAGATGTATGCGGAACTCTTCGCCGGCGTCGGGCGCGATGCGGCAGATGAAATTGACGCGATTTTTTCCGAAGGGGTGGCACAGGACCCGGTGCTCATCAGCGGTCTCCCATTTTATTCCATGTGCGAACACCATCTGCTCCCTTTCTTCGGCCATGCCAGCCTCGTGTACATACCGGACCGCCACATCGCCGGTATCAGCAAAATCGCTCGCGCGCTGGACATCGCCGCGCGCCGTTTGCAGGTGCAGGAACGCTTGACCGCCCAGCTGGCCGACGCCGTTCTGGTCCGTGTCCAGCCTCTGGCCGTCGCCTGCCGCATTGAGGCCGAACACCTGTGCATGTCCATGCGGGGCGTTCAAAAACCGGGGCACAAGGTGGTTACCACCGCGTTTCGCGGTGCGGCCCTCGGGGAAAACGGGCTCGGGGCGTTGTATTCCGCCAGCGATCTGATCAACTTATTGGTCAACTGACGGACGCAATCGAGGCCACTCATGTCAGCCACCCATTCCGCCACACCGATTACCTCATTCGACCAGATCTGCCCGCAGTGGCAGGAATTACTTGGTCGGTCCGTCGTGAACAACCTTTACATAACGCCAGCCTGGCAGGAGCTGTGGTGGAACTTCTTCCAGAATGGCCGCAGTCTGGCCGGATTTTATCTCACCGACGCCGGCGGCGACCTCCTGGCTATCGCCTCCCTGTCCCGTTCCGGAGATCACTATTCCCTGGTGGGCAACAGCGAAACCTTTGACTACAACGACTTCATCGTTGCTCCAGGTGTCGAGGACACGTTCTACCCCACTCTACTGGACACGATTAGCGCCGACGGAGCGCACCGGCTCGACCTGCATTCGATCAGCGAGGATTCCCCGACGCTAACCATCCTCCCCGAACTGGCCCGCCGGCGCGGCTACACCGTAGCCGTATCCGAAGAGGATGTTGCTCCTCGCCTCATGCTGCCGCCGACCTGGGATGACTACCTCTCGGGGTTGACCAAGAAGGACCGGCATGAATTGCGGCGGAAACTGCGCCGTCTGGAAGGACACGAAAATTGGCGTTGGTATTGCGTGTCCGACCCTGATGAAGCGGCAATCCGGGCCGATACGTTTCTCGATCTGATGCGCCGCAGCGACCCGGCCAAAGCGGAATTTTTATCCCCTGACCGTGAGGCTTTTTTCCGGAACGTTATCGCTTCTACCGCCGGCGAGGACGTGCTGCGCCTGTTCTTCCTGGAAATGGACGACCAAACCGTCGCCGCGTCTCTCTGCTTGGATTATGACGGGGTCCGGATGCTGTATAACAGTGGCCACGATCCCGAATACCGTTACTACAGCGTCGGCCTTTTGCTTCATTCCTACTGCCTGCGCGACGCCCTGGAGCGAGGTTACCGGTATTTCGATTTCTTGCGCGGCAACGAACCTTACAAATATCGATTGGGCGGCATCGACCACCATCTCTACAGTATCAGCCTGGGCAATATCGGCCCCATTGGCAGTCCAAGCGGCATTCCTTGATATCAGATTGCAAATCTCGGGTGGCTTTGATCGCCTATCACGCGTGTCCGCTGGCTTCGCCAGGCCAAGGGAAAGCCGGCGGTATGAACGTCCACGTCAAGGAGTTGGCCCGATCCCTGGCGCGACGCGGCGTTGCCGTCGACATATTCACCCGCGAACATGACCATCCTGGAGCGGATGCCCCCGGGATCGCTGACGGCGTGGAAGTAATACATCTTCCGGCCGGCCCTGCTGACGCCCTATTGGCCGATCAGTTTTCGTATTTGCCGGACTTTGTCGCCGGGATGCGGGACTATCGAGCGGCCCATGACCTCGATTACTCCGCTGTCCATTCCCACTATTGGCTCAGCGGTTGGGCCGGTCGCCGTTTTGCGGCGGAAATAGCGGCGCCACACCTGGCAACTTTCCACACTTTGTCGCTGATTAAGATGCAGTCCCGCTCCGGCGAAAATGAACTCCCGGTTCGTCAGGAAACCGAACGGGAAATCATCGCCACCGCCGACCGCGTCATCGCCTTCAGCCCCCACGAACGCGACTCCATGGTACGTCTTTACGATGCCGACGCCGGTCGAATTGAACTGGTGCCTTGTGGCGTGGATCTGTCGCGATTCCGTCCGTTGGGACGCGCCGCGGCTCGCCATCAACTGGGTATCAACGGCCACAAAGTGTTGCTCTTTGTGGGCCGCATTGAAGCGTTGAAAGGCGTGGACCTGTTGCTGCGTACCACCGCCCACCTTGAAACCGACGCCGAAGTGCAGGTGCTTGTGGTTGGTTCCGACGGGGATGGCAGCGGCGAACTGGACCGGCTTCGTCGTCTGGCGGACGACCTAGATGTGGGCGAATCCGTCGAGTTCGTGGGCAGAGTTCCTCAGGAGCAATTGGCCTGGTACTACTCGGCGGCTGACGTGTGCGTAATACCCTCATTTTATGAGAGTTTCGGACTGGCCGCCCTGGAGAGCATGGCCTGCGGCACGCCGGTCGTGTCATCCCGGGTCGGCGGTCTTTCTACCATAGTGGAGCACGGCCGCACCGGATACCTCAAATCCTGGCGCTGCCCGGAAGCCTTTGCACATTCGCTGGAAATGATCCTGTCTAACCGAAGCCTCCAGGACAGCATGGGGGTGGCGGCGCGGCGGCGGGCCGAGACGCTCAGCTGGGACCAGGTGGCTGCTCGGATGCTTGAACTTTATCGTAGCTCGGCGGCTTTAGAATCCCGAAAAGTGACAGCGCCGTGATGCGCGGAACCCTCAATCGCCAGGCTCCTGAAGAAGGCGAACTCCCTCCCCCGGAGGGCCGCCCTCCCCGCAAGCGCCGCGTGGGGCGAATGCCCTTCACCATCATGCGACACCTGGAACGCCGCATGATGGCCGGTTTTCTGGTGTTCCTGCCGATTTTCGTCACCTACTTTATTTTCGCTTTTTTCTATGATTTCATAGCCTCCCTTTTGGACCCCATCATTAACTGGCTCAGCATTCCCCACGGTGAGGGTTTCGACTGGGCCGATGTGGTGGAAATCGCGGTTATCCTGGTGATCGTGTACATCGCGGGAGTGCTCATCGGGTGGGCCGTGACCAAACTTCTCATCAACTGGGTACACGACCAGATCGGACGCATTCCCGTGATCGGACCAGTGTACAACACCACCCGCGTCGGGATAGATTTCCTATCCGACACCCAACAGCAACAATTCCGCGGTGTCGTGTTGCTGGAATTTCCCCGCCTCGGCGTCCTGTCCGTGGGCTTGATAACCTCCAACTTGGGCAAGCTCGACGGCGTTGAGGACTACCTTTCCATCTATGTGCCCACGACGCCGGTTCCATCCTCCGGCTACCTGTGTATAGCGCCCTCCAGCCAGGTAACGCCGACGGACATATCCGTTGATGAGGCAATGAGGATGATTATATCCGGGGGCATTCTGGCCGGGGACGTCTTCACCGCTCGCGTCCTCAACCTCTCCAACAAAGGGAGTACAACCCCAAACCTCCACTGGCTTTGGGGCAGTTATCCCGCGACCGCCGCTGTTAAGACGCCAATACAGCCGACGCGCGATCCGGAACTGATACCCGTCGCTGCCGAAATCCAGGACTGAACATACGCGCAACCGTCGCTGGCGCCAACCGTCTTTTTCGCCAAATAACCTGGAGGAACCAAAGCTATGGACTTTACCCCAGAGCGCGTCCTGGTGATAACGCCCCATCCCGACGATGCCGAAGCCTGGGCCGGCGGCACCATCTCCCGGTGGGCGCGCGCCGGCGCCGAGGTGCATTGCGTGCTCTGCACCGACGGCAGCAAAGGCTCCGACGACCCCGAAGTTGACCCCGCCGAGATTGCCGCGGCGCGAAGTCGTGAGCAACTGGCCGCCGCCGAAATCCTGGGCGTCGCTAAAGTCGTGATGTTGGGGAGACCCGACGGAGAGTTGGAGGACACCGCCGATTTTCGGAAGGACCTGGTGCGCCAGATCCGTACTGTTAAGCCCGAAGTGGTTTTGACTTCCGAACCTTATCGGCGCAACATGCAGTGGCATCGAGACCATCGGATCGCCGGCCAGGTGGCGCTGGACGCCGTTTTCCCTTACGCCCGCGACCATCTCCATTTCGGCGACCTCTTCGCCAATGAGGGCATCGAACCGCATAAGACGGCCAACATCATGTTCTGGGGCTCCGAGAACCCCAACGCCTTCGTGGACATCGCCGATGATTTTGACACCAAGCTGGACGCGTTGATGGCCCACGCCAGCCAAGCCCGACGCCGAACTCGCCAGGTCATGCAGGCGTTCCTGCGCTCCCGCGCCGAGGAAGCGGCCCAGGCCGCCAGCGCGCACCCCATCGAGCCTGTCCCCGGACTTACCCTCGCCGAAGCCTTTCGCCGTGTCACGTTCCGAACTTGACCATCGATGTTGCAACTCCCCTGGGGAAGACCCGTCCATTCTCAACTGGTCGGACGAGATCGGCTAAAGACGATTGCGGGTTTTCCACCAGGCCCAAAATCCCCTTGCCGCAAGCAGGATACCGAGGGCTGCCAACGCCCATCCCACTCCCTTATCAGGATTGCCGCTAACAGCGTCAGCAGGAACAAGCCAAGGACCAGCAGCACCAAGCCGCAGCCCAAGGCTCCGATGGGTCCGGCCCCCCGATATATTATGGGTGGCGTTGGCCGCATTGCGGCGTCTATTCTTGCAAGTTATAGGTGGCTTCCCGCTCGCTAACCCGGTTTTCCTGGCTGAGCTTTGCCAGATGGGTACTTACGTTGCGTCCCGCCGCCGCCCGAAGAGATTTGCGCAGATTACGTGGATAAACCGCCGAAACAATCTCATCCACCGTGGTAGCTCCCTCAGCCAACGCCGATAGCACTTGGTTCTCTCGGTCCTGCCGGTGCGCTATTTGTTGTTGGATGCGGCGTTCCCCGCGCAGAATGGTATTGCCGTGTCCTGGACACACTACCAGCGGCTTTGTGTTCGCCATTCGACCCAGGGAGGTCATGTATTGTTTGAGGTTGCGCACGCTGGATGAAGAGTTGCCCAGAAGGTTATCGCCACTGAATAACACCCGGTCGGGGCGCAGGAAGTAGCAGACGTGGTCGTCCTCATGCCCTGGCGTGAACAGTGGCCGGAGGGTAGCTCCGCCCCCGGCGCCCACCGTTTCCCGGGCTCGCAATGCCTTGACCGAATCGCCTCCCAGAATGTGCTGAAGCCGGGGCGCCAGCTTCGGATGGCAACGCACCGGACAATCATAGGCTTCCTGGAGCCGGTCCAGGCCGCCGATATGGTCGCCGTGGCCATGAGTGACCAGGATGGCGTCGATCCGGGGATGGCCCAGTTCGTCCCAATAGTCGAGGATCTGCCTGGTCCAGAAGCGGTAAGGTTCCCCTGAATCCACCATTACCATGCTTTCGCCGGGATCCCCGACGAAGTAAATCTGGGTGCCGCCGGGGTGCATTGCCCCGTAGCCGTTGGGGTCTTCCTGGATATGAGTGCTGTACACGTGATCGGTAATTTGCATCCGCTTTACCTCACCACTCCCGGCCGCGAATATAGCGAAAAGCGGCAATGGCGGCTGTGGCGCCGTCCCCGGCGGAAGCTACCAGTTGCGCCGCCGACTGTTGGCGAATGTCCCCGGCGGCAAACAGTCCCGGTTGCGGGGTATCCATGCCCAGCCCTACGGGAATGTGACCGGCGTTGTCCAGAGGGACCAGATCTGCTACGGAAGCGGAATTGGGTTCCAACCCGACATAAACGAACAGGCCGCCCACCGGCTCCACCGTCTCGCCGTCGGCGCCGCGCACCCGCACTCCGGTGACGGTTTCCTCGCCCAGTACTTCCACCACCTCGGCGTTGGGCCGCACCTCGATCTTCGGCTCCGCGGCTATACGGTCCCGGAGAACCTGCTGGGCGTCCAGGGCCTCGCCTCTATGGAACAGGATTACCCGGTCGGTGTATTCGGTCAAAGTTAGAGCTTCGTCCGCCGCCGAGTCGCCTCCGCCGACTACTGCGACGGTTTGGCCCATGTACAACGGCCCGTCGCAAGTGGCGCAGTGGGACACCCCGCGTCCGAAAAATTCCTCCTCGCCCGGAATGCCCAGCGTCCGCAACGAAGAACCGGCGGCCATTATCACGGCTTTGCCAAGATAGCTCTCTCCACCATCTCCGGTGACCCGCAGATATTCACCGTCCACAGACACGCCGATCGCGGTGTCCATCAACATCTCTACGCCGGCGTTCATCGCCTGTTCCTGGGTAGCGGGTCCAAGTTCATAGCCGGCGATGCCCTGAGGAAAGCCGGGATAGTTCTCGATCCGTTCCAGGTTGATGATCTGGGCGCCCGCCATCATCTGTTCCACAATAGCGGTATTCAAACCGTGGCGGGCAGCGTAAATGCCGGCGGTCAAACCAGCCATGCCGCCGCCGATGATGATTACGTCGTAGTTCTGTTCAGGCACTGGAATTACCTCGCTGCGGATTGGTGAACCGGTCGAAAATCCTGGCGCGGATGGCAAACCGGAAACCCGGCAGCGCATCCTCGTCGCCGTCCACAAACTCCGGGTCGTGCAGTAGCTCCGGCTCCTGGCCGGGGCGGAACTTGATGACTGTGCGTGTCCCGGCGTCGATGAACCACGCCAGCCTCGTCCCGTATTCCAGGAATAGATCGATTTTATCAATCAGTTCGGCGTTGCTGTTGGATGGATCTTTTATCTCGACTACGAAATCGGGGACGAGGTGCGGGAAGGGTATGTTGCGCTCTTTCAGAAGTTCCGGTATCCGTTCTGCTCTGACCCAAGCGGCGTCGGGACCGAAGCGGGAACCGTCAGGCAGTATGAAGCGGCTGGTTGGCAGGAAAGAGTACCCACTGTGAGCATCAGTCCAATTACCCAGGGCTAACGCAAACTCGCGCTCGTGCAGGGAACCCGGGTTTCCGGTAGGAGGCATAATCAGCAGGAATCCTTGGCCGGAGATTTCGTAAGTCTGTCCCTCGTTGGAGTTGCGCTCCGAGAACGCCTCGAACCATACATCCAGGTCGGCGTCAGTCAGCGACTTGCCAAACTCGGCCAGCGGAATAGCCACGGTGGCCGAATACCGCGAACCCGCCAGTTTCGGGCCTGTGGTTGCGACTTGCTGGATGACGGCGGTAGCCATAGCGTCCCCTCCGCCGTTGATTGTACCATTACTGGTGGACGCTCACCCGGGCGCTCGTTCTTTCCAGCATTGCCTTCACTTCCAACGCCGAAGGGACAACGGGTTCATTCGGCGCCGGTCCTGAGGCAATCCTTGCCGGCTCCACTGCCGCGTCAGCCACCCGCTGGCGGGCCATCCGGCAGTATTCTGCGGACAACTCGATGCCCACGTACTGCCGCCCCTCAAGCAGCGCTGCCACCGCGGTTGTCCCGCTGCCGATAAACGGGTCCATGACTACTTCTGCGGTGGTAGCAGCAATTGCGCGCCGGGCCAGCTCTACCGGGAAGGACGCCGGGTGGGGATTGCCGCGGTCCTGCCGAATTTGCCAAACGTCGCCAACGCCGCCGGCCTTGGGGGCCAGACGGAATTCAGGGTTGGCGATCAGATAAATTACCTCATAGGTTGGAAGGAAATAACCAGGATTATGATTGAACCCGCCGGAACGCTGCCAGATAATGATCTGACGCAACGGGAAACCTTCCATGATGTCCGCCCGGTCCTGTAGCAGACCGCGTTGTACCCGCCACTTGTGGTTGTAAAAAATCGCTCCGTCCGGCGTCAAAACCCGCAGCATCTCATGGAGGCACTGCCGCTGCCACGCCACATAGTCATGATGCGGCATACAGTCGCCGGAGTGCGCGTACCCCTGCCTCCGGAGCAGCTCCGACCGTGACCATTTCCCACCGTTGCCGTTTTTCATTCCGTTTCCGCTGCTGTTGAGCAGATTGTAGGGCGGGGACGTGACAATCAGATTCACCGACGCCGACGGCATTCTGCCCATGGCGGACAAGCAGTCCTCGCAGTGAATCTCATTGAGCCAGGGTTGAATATTGGTCGAATTCATAGAAATCGCCTGAACCCCGCCTATTCAGCCACAACCTTGCCTCCTTGCGCATAGTGCATCCGTGGCGGGTTTCGACGTGTTGACATCGCTGGTGTCTGACGGCGATACCTGCCCTCCCTGCCTGGCAATGTGGATGAACTGGCGAACCGTTTGCGTCCAATGCCTGTCCCGCCTACAATTGCGGTGCGGCTGCCCCCACCCTAGCCGCCTGCGCTGCAATTGACCGGAATTATCAGGAGGCGAGACTATGCCCATCGAAAAACTATCTCCCGCTTTGGATGCCATCATCGACATCGACGCCCCTATCCAGGAGCACGGCTCCGGGTTCGGCGGTTCCGAAGGACCGGCCGAGGGGCCGCTATGGTGGAGCGATGGCGGCTATTTGCTCTTCAGCGACATCCACAACAACCGGCGGATGCGCTACACCCCCGGCAGCGGCGTTACCGTGGAGGCGGAGCCGGTAAATCGGCACAACGGCCTCACGAGAGACCTTCAGGGACGCCTCATTGCCGCTGAACACGACGGTCGGCGCGTCAGCCGCCTGGAACACGACGGATCTACCACCGTCCTTGCCAACCAGTTCCAGGGTCGGCAACTTAACCGCCCCAACGACGTGGTGGTAAAGTCCGACGGCAGCGTATATTTCACTGATCCCTGGACCTTCCGACGGCCCCGGGAACAGTGGGAGCAGACCATTTCCGGAGTATTCCGACTCTCCGCAGACCTGGGGACGCTAACCCTGCTGGTCAGCGACTTCGTTGTCCCCAACGGTCTGGCTTTCTCTCCCGACGAGAGTATCCTTTACATCAATGACTCGCGACGCGGCGTCATCCGCGCTTTTGACGTACAGGATGACGGTAGCGTGGCGCTGGCTTCGGATCGAGTGTTTGCCGATTTGCGCGGCGAGCGCGAGGGCGTGCCCGACGGCATGAAGGTGGACGTGGAAGGGAACGTGTATTGCGGCGGTTCCGGCGGCTTGCACATCATGAACCCTGGCGGGGAGACGCTGGGAATAGTCGTCCACGGGCAACCGGCCACCACCAACCTCTGTTTCGGCGGTTCCGACTGGAAAACCCTCTATTTCACCAGTCGCAACACCATCGGCAGCGTACCGGTTAAGATTGCCGGTATCCCGGCGCCCGTGAAGTAACCCGCTATCGTCCCATTGCGGATGCGGCCGGCGCCAGGAGGCCAGCCGCATCCGGGGTAGCGTGATAGAATGCAGGTATGCCGGAAGTTCGCGCTTATATTGACCATCGTGGGCGAAACCTCTTTTATCTGTGGCTTGAAGAGCTTTCCCTGCCTGTACAGCGTCGCATCTTCCGAGTTTTAGCTCGTATGGAAGAGGGAAACTTGGGCGATGTCCGGGCGCAGGTGAAGGCGTAATAGAACGTCGAGTCAATTTCGGCCCCGGTTAGATGATAAAGCGCAATCCCGAATTGCGCGTTGAGATGGTAAAAGACATACGTGAATTGCTAGTTACTGGCAATGACGAGGACCAGAGAGTAGCTCGTCGTATGGCGCGCGGGCTGTTGGAACTGAAATTCGATACCGGCGCCGAACTGTTAGCTCAATTGCGTGAATCGGTACCCGCCTGACACCTACCAAAACCAACCTGCACCGATACAAGGAGGCAAAACCATGCGCGTAGTACGCATCGCCAACGTCGAGCACGTGCCCCTGGGGCCGGCGGAAGCCGTCCCCGGTTGGAGCGGCGGCGAAGTCCATCGCACCCGTCAGCCCATTATCCCGGAGGGCGAAAGCGATTTCTTCAACGCCAGCGTGGTCAATTTTGAGAAGGGCGCCCAAACCGGATGGCACCGCCACAGCAGTGACCAGATTTTGGTGATAACCGTCGGCAACGGGATTGTCGCTACGGAAACCGAAGAGCACCACGTCGGTGTTGGAGACGTGGTCCAGGTCAAAGCCGGTGAGAACCACTGGCATGGCGCCACCGCCAACGGCTATATGGGCCACATCACCATTACCACCAATGACAGTACCGCAAGCCGGTAAAAAGCTGTCTGCCAAGCAGCGCCGGGGCGAATGTTGATTCGCCCCGGCGAGGGGTACGAAATGGATCTGATCGACGAAATCCTGGACAACGCAAAAACCATCGCTGTCGTAGGCTTGTCGGACAACCCGGCACGTGATAGCCATGGCGTGTCGGCTTATATGCAGTCTCAGGGCTACCGGATCATCCCGGTCAATCCGGCTCTGAAAGGCGCGCGCGTCCTGGGCGAACAATCTTACGGTGATTTGGCGTCCGCTGCTGCTGCGACCCAGGCCCAGGGCATCGCAATTGACCTGGTGGACGTTTTCCGCCGCAGCGAATTCGCCGGCGCGGTGTCCGACGACGCCGTCAGCATCGGCGCTCGGTACGTCTGGATGCAAGATGGCGTGGTGGATGAGGTGGCGGCAGAGCGCGCCCGAGCCGCCGGGTTGGGAGTCATCATGGACGACTGTATCCTGCGCCAACACAAACGGCGCCGGGGCACCTGACGCCTAAAAACGCGACACTTTTCGAGCCACGAGCAAGCCGTCTTCTCGGGTGACCCGCATGGCGAACGGGTACCGATCCACTTCCAGCGCTAACCCGACATCCCTGGAATGAAACTGCGGCTGCGCGTCGTCAAAAAATTTCTGGGTTGCGCCGCCGGCCATGATCAGCTTGCGCAGCGCCTCCGGGTCGGGGTTGCGACCTTCCAGACGGTTGCGCAAATACAGGGCGCAGTGCTCGTCCTCGTCGGACCGGTTGACGCCCTGGTCCCCCATGGCGAGGATGGTGACGCGTTCCGGCGGCGGGTCCTCAGTCAGCAAGGCCTGTGTGGTCGCTCCGGCCACGACGAATGAAGTGACATAGATGGGATCGCATCCGGCCGCTCCGGCAGCCGCCGTGCCCACGGTGCCGGCACGGGTCGATTGCACGACATTCTTGCCGGCGAAGTCCACCGTCGTGGCTTCGTAGGGCGAGTTGCCGTAGTCAAACCCGTCGGGCCGGCGCCCGTCCACCTCGCCCATTAAGATGTCGGCAATCGTGGGATCGTTACGCCTGATTTCCAGCGCTTCCTCGATCTCAGCCACCAGAGTGATACGCTCCGCCCCACGATCAAAGGCGATGGCTGCCGTGGTGAAAGCGCGAAAAACATCGATGACGAGCGCCGCGCCGCTGGCCTCGTTGGCGTCACGGGTGAGGCTGCCGATGCGGATTTCCATATTTGTCCCCCTGGCACACTTGGGGCGGTGCGCGCGCGCCGCCCCAAGTGGAACTCTTTGTTGACTTCTATCCGGTTTTAACCAGCTTTTGGAGGGAGCGGATTTCGCGCGGCGGGTCCAGATGCTGACCGGTGTGGGTCCATGAGACCTCGCCTAGGTAGATGTTCCCGACCGAGTCGATGCAGACGCCGTGTGGGGCGATGAAGTGGCCCGGATTCTCGCTCTCGGGACCGTCGCCGACGCGGGCCAGACGGCGGCCTTCGGTATCGTACACGCTGACGCGGGGACCGAGACCGTTGGCCTGGGAGTTAGGGCCGATGGCCGCGCCCAGCTCGCCGATGTACACGAGATCGGCGTCCTGGTCGATGTACAGGCCGCAGGGACGAGCCATGTCGGTCCACTGGCCGAGGAACTTGCCGTCTGAGTTGAACAATTGCACTCGGTGGTTTTCTCGGTCAGCCAGATAAACGGCGCCGTTGCGGTCGGCGCCGATGTTGTGGGCAATGTTGAACTGGCCGGGACCGGTTCCGGATTCGCCCCAGGAGAAGAGCAGGCGTCCATCCGGGCTGTACTTATGGATGCGGGCGTTGCCATAGCCGTCAGACACGTAGAAGTCTCCGTTGCGGGGGTCGATGGCGACGTGGGTGCAGCGGTTAAAGGGGTCGCCGGACATGAAACCGGCCGGGTGCCCGCTGGTGCCCAGAGTCAGCAGGATATCGCCTTCCAGTGTACATTTGCGAACGGTGTGGTCGCCGTCGTCAGTGAGGAACATGGCGCCGTCGGGTGACATAGTTACGCCGTGAGCGCGGGGAAAGACGCCCTCGCCCCAGGACGTGATGAAGTTGCCGTCCTTGTCGAAGACAATCATCGGATGCTCGCCGCGATTGAAAGCATAAACGTTGTCATCGGCGTCGCAGCCCACGGCAGCAACCTCCTTGAAGGCATAGCCGGAAGGAAGCTGACCCCAGCCTTCCTGGACTTCATAGGTGAATTGGCCTTCTCCAATAGTAACCATCGTTGTCCCTCCGTAATTGTAATTGCGGCGAAACTCGCTCGCCGGCAGCGTACGCACCGGGGATTGTAGCGTATTTGTCAGAATTGGGACGATGAATTCAGCATATCGCCACGTTGCGCTGGGCCTGGCATTTCAGGCTGCTGCGGTCGCCGGCATCGGCGGATGCATCCTGTTGCTGCGCCGGCTCACCGGTGGTCTGGACGCCGGCAGCGGGTGGCTGACCGGGGCCGGGTTGGTGTTGCAGATTCAGGGTGCGCTGTTGCTGTCGCTAATCCGGCTGTGGGGCCGCGCGATACCGGACTGGGTCCAGCCGACGGGCTGGGCGCGGGAGCGACGGTCCTGCTGTTGGGTAGGCTGCTGCAACTGCTGTCCGCCGTGGAATGACGGCGGGGATTCAGCGGAACAGTCGGTCCGGTTTGATCGCTTCGGCCGCGATGCGCACCATGTCGGCTACCGCCGCCCGGCAAACCCCCAGGCGGAATACTGCGCGATGTCCCACCACGGCATCCCGGCGAACCACATCAGGACGGGAATGCCCCATAAGCCCATGAACAGAACGCGCGTCAAAGTGCCGATGATGGGCGCATGGCTGATGCCCCGGTGCTTGAACAAATGACCGTAGGGCAGACTCCAGTAGTACAGAATGCTGCCCCAAATACGATATCGTCGCTCCGGGTAGATGCGGACGCGATGAACGTCCTGGTCAGGATACACGCCGTAGGTGGACAACAGATAACCCAGAGCGAAAGCCAGCGCCCCGTGCCACCAGGGTAAGTTATCCCATCCGATGTTGCCGAGGACGGTCGGCGGGTCAGGCAGATAGTACTGAGCAACGGCGGCCGGCCCGCCGCCGGCAGGAACCACAGGTTGATTTTCCGGTGTGTCTTGCCCAGTGGCATAACGCGGCCAATATAGCATTGGGTCATGCCATGCCGGGCGTTTTAGTCATTATCGTGTCACCCTTGCGTCCGGCTGCGTCGGCGCCGGAGGCGGTAGCCCAGCCGAGCGGCAAGTCCGGCAGGCATCAGCAATCCGGCCACCAACAGCAGGCTGGGGTCAAAGGCCGTTGGCCCCTGGGATGCGTTGACGTTGCAAATCCCGCCTCCGACTCCATTAGTTGGCCGCTCTTGCTGCGTCGGCGCTGGCGGAGGGGCCTGCGGTTGCGTCGCCGCTGGCGGAGGGGCCTGCGGTTGCGTCGCCGCGGGAGCCGGAGGGGCGGCTTGCGGTGGAGCGGCTTGCGGTGGAGCGGCGGTGGGCAGCGGCTCCACCCGACTTTCGTTGCCGCCGGAGCCGGGGTTGACTTTAATCTGGACATCGCGGGCCAGGTGCAGTATTTCGCTGGTTCCCGCGTAGTTCCATTCGATGCGTCCCTCCAATCGGAAAGAGCCGGTATGATTCGGATAGGCCGTTACTTCAATGAAACGCTGCTCGCCAGTGGCGACGTTGTAGTTGGCGCTGCACAGCCCGCTGCACTTATCGGCGAAGCCTTCTCCGTCCATAGACCACCCCGAGGGGAGTTCCAGAATCAGCCGGGTTAGCATAGCCGGCTTGCCCAGCGAGTTGACGATGGAGAAACTGAGCAGCGCGCGCTCGTCCACCGAAATGTTGGTGTGGCTGGTATGCAGGTCAATACAGGGTTCGCCGGGGCCGCAGTTGATGAATATGGTGCCGCCCGGAGCCACTTGCGGATTTACTGGAACCGGCGTGAAGGTGGGCGGCGGGGTGTTGGTAGGCAGCGGGGTGTTGGTGGGATGCGGCGTGTTCGTGGGCTCCGGCGTCCACGTAGGGACTGGAGTCCAGGTGGGTTCCGGCGTGTTGGTGGGTTCCGGTGTGGCCGTGGGTACCAGCGTAGCAGTGGGTTCCGGCGTGGGCGTGGGGGTGGGTGGAACCGGCGTGTCCGGTATCGCTGCTGGCGTCCCGTCTTGCGCCAGCGCCGTACCCGCGTCGGAATGCCAGAGGAACACTGCGGCAACAGCAACCAGAACCGCCAATGATATCGCCCAAGAGTATCGTAAACCCGCAATTTTGTTCTGGCGTATGCCGTTCATATTATATGCTCCTTTTGCTTATGCAATGCTGCGGACATTTTAACATAGCCTCCGAGCGGCACAATATCCGCAATCATGTTCGGAAAAGTTCCGGGGATGCTGTTGCCGGTGCGGGAATGTACCGCTCAGGCTAGGCGGGGTTGGTTGGCTCCGGGCCGCGCGGTGGTGCACGGGTCGGCCGATTCCTGCGGCGGCGCAGCCAACGCCACAGTAAAAATACAGCGCCCAAGGCTATAATCAGCAATATCGCCAGCAATATCAAAACCATCAGCGCTATCAATAGCCACGCCCATTGTGGTATCTCATCATCCTGCGTGTCGCTTTCCGGGGGCGCTATGTAAGCCGGCGTCGCCGTGGGCGTCGGCGCCGGCGGCGTTGCCGTCACGCTCGCCGGCTGGTTGTCCTGGCGGAAGTTCACTATGACCTGCTGCTCGGCTGCTTCTACCGTTATCGGGATGGCGATTTCGTAGCTTTGTGCATCACTCCGATTGCTATAGAAGTACTCTACCCGTCCGGTGAATTCGTATTTTCGCAGTTCACTGCTGGGCTTGCTCGGCGCCGCTACTATACTGATTTCTCTGGTGTCGCCGGGGGAAATCCGGTAACTGTCATTGCAGTGCCCACCACTACAGTTGGAGCCGAAGTCGCCGGGCCTCAGAGACCAGCCGGCGGGTATTTGCAGGAACAGGCTGACGGTCAGCTCGGGACGTGCCAGGGGAGTGCTCATAGTCAAGGTTAGCTCGGCTTCTTCGCCGTATATGATCTCTTTGCGGTTGCTGTGCAGTCCTACGCAGGGCAAGCCGTCAAGGCATTGCAGCTCCAGCGATGTACCGATTGTTGGACTGTCCGCGCCTTCCGAAGGCCCGATGAATTGCACAGTTCCGTCATAAGTGCGCTGCGGCGCCAGGCTGTTCGTGTTGTCGCCGGCAACGGCAACTTTTACGATTTCCTTGGTGCCTGACGCCAGCGTGCCGCTCTCCGGCGTGATGGTCAGCCATTCCGGGCCGCTGGCTTTCCAGTCGCAACTCTTCCGGTGTGGGGAGTTGGCGATTTCGACGGTTTTTGAGGGGGTGAAATCACCCGTGATAAGGCGTTTGAATTCCAGGCGATCCACTGCGCCGGCGGACAACTGGCAGGGCAGCGGAGCCACGTCCAGGTTTATGGTTATGGAGTTGTCGCCTCCGGATTCGCCGGCGTTAAACGTTAACGTTTCACTGTATTGGCCCGGTATCTTGGCGCCGGCGCTGTTCTTTACGGCTACCTCAACCGGCGCCCCGGCTTCCGGTGGCAGCACCCCGGAAGCCGGAGTAATGTTCAGCCACTCGCCCGGCGTGGTGTGCCAGTTGCAGACCTCACCCCCGACATTAGTGAGCCGCAGGTTAATGATGTCCGGCTCAAAGGGGCCGCCCATGGGGCCGGCCATATTGAACTCGGGCCTGGTGCGTTCCAGCCGTAGCTCGCAGGGCGGCGGCTCAATGTCCAACTGGCCGCTGACCAGGTCGTTTATCAGGCCACCGAGAAATCGTATGTTCACGCCGTGCCCGTCTCGCGCCGGCAGAGTGCTGGCGCCGTCGCTCACCTGCGCTTCCAATACGTCCGACTCGCCGCCCCGCAGTTTCCCGCTGCGCGGCTCCACGCTCAGCCATCTGGCGTCGTGGTCCAGCTCCCAGCGGCAGTCGCCGGAATTTATAAGGTTCCTTACGGTTATACGCTGCGGCTCCAGCGACCTGGGGTCTTGCCCCTGTTTCATAGTGAAGTGCAGATATGTGTCTTCCGCTTCAAAGCGACAAGGTTCCAACACGAGCAGTTCGATGTAAAGAGTGCTGGAACCTTTTATCTCACCGGAGGAGACGCTGAAATCGATACGGCCCCGGTGCGAGCCGCGGGGCCGGGTCCGTGCATTGTCATTGATGGTGAACTCCATGTCCGCCTGCTCTCTCCCGGCTGGTATCGTTCCGCTGGTCTGGCGCATCGTTATCCAGTCCATGTTTGTCCGGGCAGTCCAGTGGCAATCGGCCTCTCCATACAAGTTTGAGAGGTCAAATATGCCATCCATCCCGATGACATCCGGTCTGAAATCGGATGTGTTTACCGTCCCGGCGAACCGCATCGGATTGTCCGAGTACCGGCCTGGGTTCCCCGAGGTAGTAGCCAATACCAACTTGCAAATCGGCGGTTTGGGAGTTCGGGTCGGCCTTGGCTCCTGGGCTTCGACCTGGGCGTCGCTGCGAAGGACGGGAGACAGTGCGATAAACGCGGCCATCGTACCAATGACGGCCAGCGCGGCTAGAAAGACGATACAGGCACTCTTCCCAACGTTGTTATACATAACGTGAGGATACTTAGAACGAGAGTGGCGTAATTATAAACCTCACCCCACCCGCCGCGCCACCGGCGGGCCGCCGTCCTCCCGCGTCACCCGCATCGCATAGGGATACCTGTCCACTTCCAATGCCAAACCCACGTCCCAGGGGTGAAACTGCGCCTGGCCGTCATCGAAAATTGTGCGTTGCGTCGCCAGCCACGATCAGATTACGCGATGACTGACCGGCGCCGAAGCCCCCGCTGGGCTTGTCTGCCTCACCTTCGTCTGGTGCTACAATAGGGCAACCCGCCGGGACGCTCTAACCCGGATACCCAGGTAAAGGAGGTTCGAGATGGCCGACCCGCGCCGCGACTTCGTCAAATACACGTTCTACAAGGTGCAGCCGGAATGGCGCCGGCTGCCAGAGGGTGAGCGAGAGGCCGGCAAGGACGAGTTCGTTGCGGTAGCTGCTGAACACGCTGACCGGGTCGCTCTGAATACCTACACGCTGGTGGGCGCCCGGGGCGACACTGATTTCATGCTGTGGGGCGTCTGTCCCGAACTTGAGCCCATCAACGAACTGGCGGCCCAACTCAACCGGACCCGATTGGGCGGCTACCTGGAAACTCCGTACTCCTATCTGGCCATGACGCGGCGCTCCCCCTACATCGACGACCACCGGCACGCGGGGCAGGACGGAACCGGCGACCCGGCGTCTCTGGGCCCGTCCTCCATGCGGATGATGGGCCGTCGCTACCTGTTCATGTATCCCTTCTGGAAAACCCACGACTGGTACCAGTTGTCGAAAGAAGTGCGTCAGGAGATGATGAACGAGCACTTCGTCATTGGGCACAAGTACCCCCAGGTGAAGATTTCCACCGCCTACTCCTTCGGCCTGGACGATCCTGAGTTCGTCCTGGGGTTTGAAACCGACGAGCCTGGCACGTTTCTTGATCTCGTGATGGAACTGCGCGAATCCAGGGCCCGTCCCTATACGCTGAAAGACACACCCATCTTCTCGTGCATCAGCCGCCCCCTGCGGGACTGCCTGGACGACGCAGCCTAGGGAGACGACACGATGACCGCGCAAACCGCTACTACGCCCCGGCCCGATGTCGTCGTCTCAGCCGACGACGATATGCCCGTGCCTTTCTCGCTGGATATTAGCTCCATACTTGCCCTGCTCCCCGACGATGACGCGCTGGATGAGTGGTTTCTGCGCTTCACCGCCGACAACGAGGATTCAGGCTACCAGTTTGAGATTGACCAGTACGGGAGATTGTGGGTAATGGCGTCGGAAGGCATGGACGGATTACAACGGGCCGGCAATTTGTACCTGGCTCTCCGGGTTTGGTCTGATGACGGGCCGGGCGGATTGGTAATGCCTGGGAACGGGCTGGTACGAGCGCCTTGGCCGGGCCGCCGCGGTCCTGACGCCGGCTGGGTTGCCCCGGAGCAATTGTCATCCCTGGGGCCGGCAGGTCAACGACCTCATGGCGTTCCTTTCGCGCCCCGGTTCATCGCTGAAATCCGTTCCCTTTCCAACTCGGTAGCAGATCAGCAGGCCAAAATGGAGGAATGGGTAGCATACGGCGTCGCGTTGGGTTGGCTGATTGACCCGTTCCTGCGCCAAGTCCACATCTACCGGCCCAACGCCGCGCCGGAAATACTGGATGACCCGGAGACGGTCAACGGCGCCCCGGAGCTGCCGGGTTTCGTATTCAACATCCGCAGCCGCATTTTTGACCTGGACTGATGCACTCTCGGCTGTAGATGCTCGTTGCGCGCCTCCGCACCAGGTTGTCGTTAGTTACATTCTTACAAAATCGGCGTCAGTCAATCATAATAGCCTTCTCACACGTACCCACTTTGTCATTCCACGACCGCCGTAGGCGGGCGATGGAATCTCGTCGCCGCAGCGCACACTATAGCGAACCGCCATCGCTGCGGGAACGCGATTGCCACGCTACGCTCGCAATGACAAAGTAGGTACGCATGAGTAATAGCCTTGAGCGCCGAGACGTGTTGGCATTTTTGAACATCACACCGTCGTTCCTGCGGATGCAGGAATCCAGAAAAGCCTTTGCTACGGAAACGTTGGCTTTATGTAGAGAGACGACACGATGAGCGCACAAACCGTCGCCACCCCCCAGCCGGCCGCCCCGGCCACGACACCGGATGGCGCCGTACCGGCGCCGTTTTCCCTGGACATATGCTCCATACTGGCCCTGCTGACCGATGATGACGCTCTGGATGAGTGGTTCCTGCGCTTCACCGCTGACAACGAAGACCTGGGCTACCAGTTTGAGATCGACCAGCAGGAGAGACTGTGGGCCATGGCGTCGGAAGGAATATATGGCAGTCAGTGGCAGTTCAATCTACAGTTTGATCTACAGATTTGGATGGGCACTGGTCCCGGTGGGATGGTGGTAATCGGCAACGCTCCGGTGCGGATGCCTGGTTCGGGCCGCCGGGCCGCCGACGCAGGGTGGATTACACCGGAGCAACTTGCGGAGTTGACGCCCGGACAACGTCATCAAGGTATCCCTTTTGCCCCTCAGTTCGTGGCTGAAATCCGTTCCCTGTCTAACTCCTTGGAGTCGCAACAGGCCAAAATGGAGGAATGGATTACCTCCGGCGTCGCGTTGGGTTGGCTGATTGATCCGTTCCTGCGCCAGGTTCACATCTATCGCCCCGGGGCGGCGCCGGAAGTGCTGGATGACCCGCAGACCATCAACGGCGAGCCGGAGTTGCCCGGTTTCGTGTTCGAGGTCCGGTGGCGGATCTTTGACCTGCAACCGGTGGCCGAACAATAGGCGAGGGCGCCCCCGGAATAGCAAAACGCTCCGACAATCGCCGGAGCGTTTATTTGCTCAATCGCCGGGCGCTCTACCGCAGCGCCAGCATCCGCTCCAGGGCTACTATCGACTCGCGTTTCGTGTCGTCGTCCACCGCGATTCGGTTCACCACCTCGCCGGCCACCAGGCTTTCCAGCGTCCACAGCAGGTAGGCCGGGTGGATGCGGTACATGGTGGAACAGGGGCAGCTCACCGGGTCCAGGCAGAACACCGTCTTATCGGGGTTGTTCATAGCCAGACGGTTAACCAGGCTGATTTCAGTGCCCACGGCCCACACCGAACCGGCTGGGGCTTCGTTGATGGTCTTGCGGATGAACTCGGTGGAGCCGTTCAGGTCGGCGGCTGCAACGGTTTCCATGGGACATTCCGGGTGTACCAGCACGGTCACGTCGGGGTAACGCTGGCGGGCGGATTCAATCTGCTTGGTGGTAAACCGGGTATGCACCGAACAGTGGCCTTGCCACAGCACCATCTTGGCTTTCCGCAGCTGCTCCGGTGTGTTGCCGCCCATGGCTTTGAAGGGGTTCCAGACCACCATTTCGTCCAGGGGAATGCCCAGCTTGAGGGCGGTGTTTCGACCCAGGTGCTGGTCGGGCAGGAACAGCGCCCGGTCAGCTTCCCCAAACGCCCATTCCAGCACGGCGGTGGCGTTGGACGAAGTGCAGACCGCGCCGCCGTTGCGTCCGCACAGAGCTTTGATGGCAGCGACGGAGTTCATGTAAGTTACGGGAAGAATGCCACCGTGATCGCCCAGGACGTCCTGCAAGTCTTCCCAACCGTCCTCAACATCCTGTATGGGAGCCATGTCGGCCATGGAACACCCGGCCGTGATGTTCGGCAGAATCACCTGCTGGTGGTCTCCGGCCAGGATGCCGGCGGTTTCGGCCATGAAATGCACCCCGCAGAAGATGATGAAGTCGGCCTCCGGACGGGACGCCGCTTCCTGGCTGAGCAAAAAGGAGTCGCCCTGGAAGTCCGCGTACTTGATGATCTCTTCGCGCTGGTAGTGATGGCCCAGGATGGTAACGGAGTCGCCCAGGATCCTTCGGGCGGCTCCGATGCGCTGGTCCAACTCGGCCGGAGAGCACGCCAGGTATTCGCCGGGGATTTTCTGCCAGCGGACGTTGATGGCCAACTCTTCTGCCAATGACCTTGCGGGAAGCTCGTCCTCCGGTTTGCAGAAGGCGGCATGTTCTATTTCCGTAAGGGGAATTGTAGGTTGTCTGGTTCGCGTGACCATTAATTCCGCCTCCTTAAACTAGAAAAGCGGTCCTACGCTGTCACACCGGCCAACGACCATGGCCCGGTGCGAGTGATCTTAACGTCCACCAATTGACCGGTCAGGTCGGTATCAGCGGGGCGGTCGATGCTGTCGATTGTATCAAAATACACCAGCTTGTTGCCGCGAGTGCGGCCGGTCCAACTGCCCCGTTTGCGGTTTTCCGCCAACACCTGCACGGTTGCGTCAATGTACATCGAGTTGATTTCGGTCAGGATGCTTTCCTGTAGCGTTTCCAGGCTCTTGAGACGGAGCCGCTTTTCTTCCGGGGGAACGTCGTCGTCCATGGTGCGCGCCGCGATGGTCCCGGGCCGAGTGGAATAAGCGGCTCCGTGTACCTTGTCGAAGCGCAAGTCGGAAATCAACTGTAGCGTGTTCTGATATTGCCCCTCGGTTTCGCCAGGGAAGCCAACGATTATGTCAGTGCTGATAGTGACGTCCGGGATCGTATCGCGGATCTCCCCGATGATGTCACGGTACTCCGCAACAGTGTAGGGGCGGCGCATCTGTTGCAGCACATAGTCGTCGCCGGACTGCACGGGCAGGTTGATGTGTTCGCACACCTTTGGCAAGTTGGCGACGGATCGGATGATGCGGCTGCTCATATAAGAGGGATGGGAGGTGAGAAACCGGATACGGTCAAGGCCGTCAATGTCGTTCAGCCTTGTGAACAGGTCAGCTAGATCGCGTCCGTCTTCCCGGTCATGTCCGTAGGCGTCCACAGTTTGGCCGAGAACGGTTGCCTCCTTGACGCCCCGGGCCGCGAGCAGCTCGACCTCTTGAGCAATTTCGTCCACGGAACGGCTTGCCTGCCGACCCCTCCGGTAGGGAATGATGCAAAAAGTGCACATCAGGTCGCAGCCGTGGATGATGGGTACGTAGGTTGTCACGTCCGGCTGCTGGGGCGCGAGCGAACCGACACACCCTTGCCAGTCCAGCCTCCGACGCTCGCCCACCAGTTCCAGCAGTGGTTCAAACTGTTGTGGGCGAAGGAACAGATCAACATGGGGAAAGCGCCGCTGCAAATCCTCAGTGCGGGGGCCGACCATGCAACCGGTAAGGGCCAGCACGGAGTCGGGCCGCTTTTTCCGCAGCGGCTGTGTGAGGTGCAGCGTGCCGGTAACCTTGTCTTCGGCGGATTGGCGGACAACGCACGAGTTCAGCACCACCACGTCGGCGTCGCCGGGGCGGGGCGCGGCTGTAAGGCCCAGTTGCTCTAGCGCCGACCCCAGTCGCTCGGAGTCGGCGGTATTCATCTGGCAGCCAATAGTCCAGATGTGATAGGTCTCCATTCGGCTTTAATCCCGTGTCCGCAGGGGGTATCGATGGAAATGGCGGAGGGAGTGGGATTCGAACCCACGATCCCAGTTTCCCAGGATAAGCGCTTAGCAGGCGCCCGCACTAGACCACTATGCGATCCCTCCCGACCCTGCTGGACGATATCAATTATAGCGCATTGTGCATTGCCGCACAATTCAGCGTGTTGCCAGGCTGTACTACCTCGCGGCCTTGGGCTTACAATGGTAAATCAGGCGGAATGGAGGGATGGCAGAGTGGACGAATGCGACGGTCTTGAAAACCGTTAACCCTCGCGGGTTCGTGGGTTCGAATCCCACTCCCTCCGCCAATCGTCGCCGGTTGTTCACTCCCGGTTCCCCCAATCCACGTATCCGGTGGTTCCCACCTCGCTGATTTGGACTCTCTGTGAGTATCCGCCGCTTGAGGCGGAGTGGGTTCGACATCTAGCAGCCGGGATGTCCCCGTATTCGTTCAGCGCTTCCGTCAGGATGCGGCCGTCCATTGCCGCGTCAATGGGGACACCCAGAACGTGGAGTATCGTAGGCGCCAGATCAACGTTCCCGGTTGGCGTGGCGATCATCGTTCCGTTGCGCAGTGAAGGGCCTCGTGCCAATCCGGTGTTGCGAAGTTCATGGCGGCTCAAGCTGCCATGTTGCCCTTGACCCACCGCGCCGCCGGTCGCCGGCGCGTATCCTCGATAACCGGCATCATTTTTCTCGCTCGTCCACGGGAACGACACAACCAGGTCGGGAGAGCGCGGCCCGTCAATCCCGACGATTGACATCGGCAGCGTTCCCGCCGGTTGTCCAACACGCTCTGACGCAAATAGCGGCCCGCACCATGCCAGGGAAGTAAGGTATCCCGTCAGTTTAGCGGCTATCGTGGGGTCGGATTCATGGACGTACAACAATGCCGAACCGCCGTTGTTGGCCACCACCACCCCGCCGGATTGATCGATTTCGGGAAAGCCCGCGTCACGCAATATCGACTCAACTGGGATTACTTCGCTGATCGTGGAATAACCGTGATCCGATACGACGAAAACGTCGGTGGTTTCAGCGCGGCCGGATTGTTCAAGATACGACATTATCGCGCCAAATTCAGCGTCGGCTTCGGCCAGGGCTCGCGGAGCTCGTCCCAACCCTACACCGTCCTCATGCTGGGTTTTGTCCGGTTCGGATGACCAGAGGACCGCCACCGCCGGGTCGAGTTCCGGGAGGATGTATTCGGTGAGGATGCGTCTGGCATGAACCAATCTGGCGGTGTTGGGCAGGTCCGGGTCGGGCCAGTTGCCGAAGCGCGCCGCCAGTTCGGCGTAAAGTGGGCGGGGCAACGTGAAGTCTGGGTGGATGGTCGCCCCGCCGGACCCGGCGGCATTGGGGTTGTGGAGGTACGCGTTGCCCGAGGTGCCGGTTCCGATGGCCACGTACTCCAGGCCATGGCGCCCCAGGAGGTCGGCCAGCGTGGGGGCCAGCAGAACTTGGCCGGTGGCGTCCGCGATTGCCTGAAGGGTCGGCTCCATTGCCGCAATCACGCGGTGCGGATCATAATCTCGGCAGAGGAACGTGTTGCCGGCCAGCCCATGCCGTCCCGGCGCGCAACCGGTCACCAGGCTGGATACGTTGACGCGAGTCACGGTGGGAAAGACCGGATGGTGGTTGGTGAACGTAACGCCCGAGCGGGCAAATTCCGCGAGGTTGGGCATCAAAACCGGCGTGATTTGCGCCGGTTGCAAGCCGTCGAATACGACGATCAGCGCTTTGCTGCTTTGAGGCATGGGAATATCCTTTTCGGCCCGGTCTTGCTCACGTCCAATCAAGCAGCCGGCGGATCGCGGCGAGCGCGGCCGGTCGATCCACGCCATCAGGCGCGGTGATGGATACCGGGCCGTTCGTCGGGTTGACTACGCGTGTTTGCCCCCACTTGGAGCTTTCGTCAGTGGTGTCCGAGTCGTCCACCGCCAGCGTGACCGGTCGCAGTGTCAAAGCAGCCGGGGCGATGGCAGCGATCAGGGTCAGCGGGTCATACAGGTTAAACCGCTCGCGTTCCGGATCCCTGCGGAACCATCCGGTGAGCAATCGGGCGGCGAGTTGCCCGGCGCGGCTGGAGCTATCCAATTCCTCCGCCTCGGCGCGGGAAACAAACACCTGTCGGCACGGCGCGAGATCGATTAATGCCATGGGAACCCCGGACTCTATGACCATGCGCGCTGCCGTAGGATCGCTGTAGAAATTGAACTCCGAGTAGGGAGTAACGTTCCCTGGAGTAGCCACGGCGCCGCCCATTACGATAACCCGCCGAGCCGCCGGCAACGCGGATTTGTAGCGCCTCATGACGCGAGCGAGATTAGTCAAGGGACCCAGGGCGATTATCGAAACGGCGCCGGGGTCAGCCAGCAAGGTTTGTCCGATAAACTGCACTGCTCCGGTTTTCGCAGGTTTTATTTCAGGTTCGTTCAGCCCATAGGTCAAGCCGGATACAGTATGGATATGGCGCGCATATGCGAACCTCCCCCTGACTGGCCGGGACGCGCCTTTATATACCGGAATATCGGTGCGGTTGAGGTATTCGAGCAGGGCTAACGTGTTTCTGGTAGCGGGCGTGAGCGGCACGTTGCCCGCCGTGGTGGTCAACCCGATCACCTCCAGTTCGGAACAGGACAGCGCCATAAGCAGTGAGATGGCGTCATCGACCCCCGGGTCGGTATCGATGATGACGGGTTCGGGCGAGTAGGAACGGTCCGCCATAGCTCAGCCCGGTTCCATTAGTACGGTGTGGCAAAATACTCGCGCCGCGCGAACCGAGGAATACTTGAACCTGAACTGGGCTTGCTGCTTGAATTTGTTGGCGGCGACGATCAATGGGTATTTGGCGAGTTCGGCTCCAACCGAACGTCGCAACCGCCCGGCCCGTCCGCTCCGCGACGCAACGGTATCTTCGCACATACCCAGCATTTCTTTTGAAGAGACGACGCCGTCGCCGACTATGTTGAAGATCCCGCTGAGTTGCCGGTTGATGGTCGCCTCAACAGCCCGGGCTAAATCGTGATGATGCAGAAACTGGATTGGGAACTCGCGCTTCCGGCCGGCGTTTATCGCGGGATAGAACAATTCGTCCACTGCTGGACTCGAGCAACCGGAACCCACCGACATCGCGGTCCGCAAAATGGCGATGCGCATCGCATTGGCGTCTTCGACGCCAGGGACCGGCGGGATAGGTGGACCATCTGGTGGAGGCAGAGCCGGTTCAGCCATAACCAGGTAACGATGTTGTGGAGCCGGGTTAGCGCCGGAACGCTCGGTAACCGGTATCGGATGGCTCTTTCCGATCCCGTAGGCGCGAATGTCGGACAAGTACACAACCTGGCGAACGCCGGCGATGCGGGCTGCATCGACCCAGCGGGAGGTGCCTTCAAGAAACCCTTCCGGGTCGGGGCCGTCGTAGTGGCTTCCAACATGGACAATGGAGTCAACATTTTCCAACTGCAAAACGTCGGACATCTCCGCCATGGTGAGTTCATGTCGTTCCGAAAACAGATTCCAAGCCTTGGAGTGCATCACGTCGGGTATATCAGCAAGCGTAAACGTTCCTCCCACCCGATTTTGTGCCAATCGGTAGCTTGAAACCCGCTCAACCGGCCAGCGCATGGGCCGGTCAGCAATGGCTACCAACCAGTAATCCGGGCGTTCAGATTCCAGGTGCAGTAACATCCGCGCCCCAAAACCCGAAGACGCCCCGACGACGGCCACGGCTTTGGAACGGGTCTGAGCGGCGGTTTCAGCAAACGTCATTTCGGATCGTCGATAGCGCGCTGAATCAAACCAATGGTTCCGTTTCCCGGCTATCCTGGAACATTTGCAGCTCCGTAGCCACGGCGTCGTCCGGCAGCGGGGAGGCGGCCCGGGGCCCGAAGTTGCGCGCCATCACAAATATCTGGGCCAGCCGCTCCACCAGGTCACATACCTCCAAGGCTTCCCAGATATCGGGTCCGACTCCAACGACGCCGTGGTTGCGCAACAGGGCGGCGTTCCGTTCGCCCAGGGCCGCTTGGGCCTGCTCCGCTAACTCCTGCGTGCCGGGAAACGCGTACTTGCTCACCTTGATCGGCCCGCCAATAGTGAGGAGCATCTCATCGATCAGCGGCGGGATATCCCTCCCAATGACAGCGGCAACCGACGCATAGATGGAGTGAGTATGAACCACCGCCTGCACGTCGTTGCGCTGGCGATAAACCTCCAGGTGCAGGCGGGTTTCCGACGAGGGGCCCATTGGAGCCGGCGCTACCGGTTCTCCGTCGAGGTTGACCACCACCAGTTCGTCAGGCTGAAGACGGTAATATGGATGATGAGTTGGCGTGACCAGCAACAGGCTCTCGTCACCCGAGCACGTCAGCCGCAGGCTCGTATTGCCCGAATACGCTCCCACCAACCCACGGCGATACATCTCGCGCGTGGCTTCGGTGAGTTCAATGCGTTGTTCAGCCCATTGGTCGGACACGTCGCTACTCCGGCGAGCCGTCGGCGCCGAGGGAAGTTGACAAAACCGCCGCGGCTGCATTATAGCCGCTGATCACCGCGCCCTCCATAGTAGAAGGCCAGCCGGTATCGGTCCACTCCCCGGCCAGGAACAAATTGGGCGAAGCTGTACGCGGGCCGGGACGGAGGCGTTGCGCGCCCGGAACACAACGGAACGTCGCGTTCCGTTGTTTCACCACCACTGCATCCAATAATATTGCATCCCTTGCAGCGGGGAACGCGTGCGCCATTTCGCCCACGACCATCTCCGTCAGTTCCGAGCGACTGGAGTCGATGAAATTCCAGGCCGCGCTGATGGAGATGGTCAACGACTGACCATCGCCTTCATCACTGCCGCCGGTCCGAATCAGCGATCCGTTGAAAACCCATTGCAGCGGGCTGTTCAGAAAATATCGGAAATCGCCGGACATCACCTGGCGGTCATACTGAAGATGCACGTTCACGATGGGTGAGGTCTGCAACTGGCCCAGGGTCGAAAACGGTTCCAAACCTGAAAGTTCGTCAGGCAAAATATTGGCCAACGTCCAGAACGGGACAGCGCTCACATAGACGGCGGCGGAGTGGATCTGCCCGCTGCTGTCCGTCACGTGCTTCACTTTCCCCTCCCGGTCGGTTTTTATGGAATGGACCGCGCAACCCGAATATATCCGGACGCCCAAACGTCGCAGATAGCGACCGGCGGGAACCGCAATTGCGTCACCCAGAGACAACGTGGCATATCCGACATTGGCCTCGTTTCGTCCCTTGAGCATGCCGTCCTGCACTATCATGAGGCCCATGGCGGCGCTTACGTCGCGGATATTATCGTTGAGAGTACCTTCGATCAGCACGTTCCATAGATTGTCGATGTTGCGCTCCGATTGGCCGCGCGCCCGCAGCCATTGGTAAAACGTCATATCGTCCAGGTTGTCGCGCCGGCGGTCGGCGCCCATGGCGGCAACCAGACCCCGCACGGCTCTTATCTTGTCCACCAAACCCAAATGAGGGTAGGTCAGGAATGCCGGCAACAGGTGTACCGGAGCGGGGGCGGGTATGCCGTAAAGGCGACCGCAGCGACCGGTGCGTTCTTGAACCGCCACGTCAAGACGAGGTTGCAAATACCAATCCGAGCGAGCGCCGATGCGCTCAAGGAACGCGATGAAGTTGCGGCAGGCCCCTACGATCACGTGCTGGCCATTGTCCAAATCCCGGTCACCTTGCGATTTGCGATACGAAAACACCCGCCCACCCAGCGTCTTGCGGGCTTCCAGCAGGGTAACGCGCCAGCCCGCTTCCGCAAGTCTCACGGCGGCCGCGATGCCAGCCAATCCTCCGCCGATGACCAACGCCGATTGCGGCCCCTGGTTGGCGACGGTCACCTTAGCCATGGGCCGGTAACCCATGCCCGCGCCATCAACCCCAATTTGGCGCCTTTGCTGAGGCCGATACGCTCCCGGAATACATCGTATCCGGCGTTCTCAATTTTTTTCAGAACGCTGCCATAGATGAGACCCAATGCGGCCGGACAAGCGCGGGAACGACGGGACAGGTATGGCAGGAGTTGCCGGCCGCTGGCGAAATGCCGGCGGGCGCGATCAATCTGGAATTGCATCAGTTTGCCGAACTCCTCCGTCGCGACCCCATTGGCCAGATCCGATTCGGTCACGCCATACCATGCCATCTCGTCTTGTGGCAAGTACACCCTTCCAAATTCCCAGTCTTCCCGCACGTCCCGACAAATATTGGTCAGTTGCATCGCCAGCCCGAGGCTGATAGCCCCCTGGCGCGCTGCCTCACCGCCGCTGTAGCCGAAAATATGGATACAAATCAGCCCGACCGCTGAGGCTACTCGATAACAGTATTCCCGCAATTCATCAAAATTCGCGTACCGGGTTTTAACGAGATCGGACTCTACCCCGTTCAGCACCTCTTCAAAATAATGCTGAGGAATTTCATACGCAACGGCGATGTCGGCGAGGCCGATGAAAAGCGGTTCTGTAGCTTGCCCGGCATACGTTTTGTTCAGCATCCCCCGGAGATAATTTACGCGCTCCAGTTTCTGGGCCGTGGTTCCTTCAGCGTCCACGGAGTCATCGCAGTAACGGCAGAACGTGTAAGCGACGTAGATCGCGCGCCTTTGTCGAGCGGGCAGGGTCAGAAAGGCGAAATAAAAGTTGCGGGCTTCCGTACGGGTCACTCGCCGGCATTCTTCATATGCGGCGGCCAAGACCTGTGGTGACGGCGGCGATGCGCCCGAGACTGGCGTGTTCATAGCGTCGGTTCACTCGCTGGGCAAACCGTAGCCCATGCCGAATTTGGCACTGAGCCACGCCGAACCGAGCAACCACGCCTTGCGACGGCCGGATAAAGCCGGCCGCTCGCTCAGAACATCATAATCCCGTTGACGGATCGCGTCCAGAACGGCGACTCCGCCGCGGGTGAACAGGGCCACCGCGAGGCGAGCTGCCGGTTCGAGAGTTTTGACCAAAGGAACTCCTTTTCGGAAAAGCCCCATCGCTACAGCGCACTCGTGACGAATCAGCGCGCGAAACTCGTCGCTAGCGCAACCGGACGCAATGTCTTCCTCACTCACGCGGAAGGCCAACATATCAGCCTGCGGGAGATAGATACGACCCCGATCGCGATAGTCCCTCGCCACATCCTGCCAAAAATTGGCCAACTGCAACGCGGTGCAGGTACAATCCGCCAATCTCTGCCTTTCCAGGTCGTCATAACCAAAGAGATAAAGGTACAAGTGCCCGACCGGGTTGGCTGAGTAGGCGCAGTATTCAATGACTTCGTCCAGGACGCCGAACCGTCCGGCCCCCTGGTCGATGCGGTTGGCTTGTATCAAACGCCCGAATGGCTCCCTGGGAATATCGAACTTCGCGACGGTATCCTGTACCGCGACCGCGATGGGATGAGACGGTTGGCCATGATAAATCGCGTCCAACTCGGATTCCCACCAATCTAACCGATCCAGGCGGTGCGCGATTACCGTGGGGTCCGGCTGGCCGGTTGGAACCGAATCGGAGGGGTGATCCTGCGGGGCAGCCTCGTCGCCCAAGTCATCCACCATGCGGCACCAGGCATAGATCGCGTAAACGTGCGGAAGTTTGCGTTTGGGAGTTATCCACCCGCCGACGTTGAAGTTTTCGTAGTGGCTGCGGGCTAACCGCTCGCAGTATCGGTAGGCGTCGCCTGCCGATACCGGACCCGCGCCATCCCAGTCGCTGGACGGCGCGACGGACGCGCGATTTTCTTCACTCAGCGCAGCCATGCCGATTATTCGCCGACGATTTGGACCATTACTTCACGAGGGCGAGGGTGGTCCAACTCGATGAAGAAGATGCTCTGCCACTGCCCGAATGGCATCTGTCCGTTGATGAGAGGGATGGTTTCGCTGCAGCCGAGCATCAGGTGTTGCAGGTGAGCGTGACCGTTGGGCGATTCTTCCTCGGTCATATTCACCGTTCGCACCGAAAAATCGTTGTGCCGATAATCGGCGTGGCGGGGGCACATTTCCTCCAGAAAACGCGCCATATCCTCAATCAGCAGCGGTTCGTTTTCATTGATCTTCACTGCCGCGGTGGTGTGCCGCGAGTACACGACGACGAAGCCGTCCATGACCCGGGATTTTCCCACACAGCCTCTAACCCAGTCCGTAATGTCGATGAACTCGGGCGCGGCCATGGTATTGACCTTCAACGTGAAATTCTTGGTTTTCATAAGCTGCACGCCGGTAGGGTGGGGTTGGAATGAAACAGCGTTGGTTTCTCGACTGTTGACGATCCATTCAGGTTGTGCGTCCGTCGCCATGCGGACCTCCGCCATCGACAAGCCGGCTCATCCTGGCACGATAGCGAGCCAGCGCGATGAGGGGCCACGTGTTTCGGTAAAGGTGGTAATTGATCATAAATCCGGCGGATAACTCGGTTCCCTGGAAACCGCGTTGTCCGGGCTGCGGAACCTTTTCGACGCGTTCCCCCTTCAGATAGCCGGGAAACCCGGCGCCGGTGAAATGCGGCTCATCCCAATCGCCTTCAGGTTTTTGGGTCCGCAGTAAAAACTGGACGCCGCGGTGCGTGGCCGGATGGTCCACACAACCGGCTGCCAACAAAGCGATGATAGCCCAAGCAGTTTGGGAGGCAGTGCTGACGCCCACGCCGTGTTGAGCCAAATCTACATATGATGCGCAGGACTCTCCCCAGCCGCCATCTTCGTTCTGATGAGAGAAAAGCCATTCCACAGCGCGTCGCACGTACGGTTGGCTCATATCTTCGCCAACGGCTTCCAAACCCGGGAGCGCCGCTCCGAGGCCGTATATGTAGTTCACTCCCCAGCGGCCAAACCAGCTGCCGTCATCCTCTTGCTCCGAACGCAGGTAACGGTAAGCCCGTTGCACGAAATGCTCATCGCGCCGATACCCCAGCTTGCCGTACATTTCCAGGACATGAGCCGTGACGTCGGCGCTGGAGGGATCGAGCACCTCGCCGAAGTCGCTGAAGGTCAGGGCGGTTACGTAGCCGTGGTTGTTGTTTTTGTCGAAGGAAGCCCATCCACCGTCCCGGTTCTGCATACCGGCTACCCAACTCGCGGCGCGGGCGATGGCCTGCTGTCGCAAATGGTCTTCCCTTTCCGGCAACATCCCCAGCCGCAAGGCCAAAACTACTTCAGCGCTATCGTCGATGTCTGGATAACAGTTGTTGTGGAATTCGAAGGCCCAACCGCCGGGTTGCACCTGGGGAGCTTGCACCTGCCAGTCGCCTCCTACGAGGATCTGTTTGTCAACTAACCAGCGTGTCGCCGATACCAGCATGGGATCGTCGGCCGGAATGCCGCTTTCCGCCAATCCCTGTACGATGAGGCACGTGTCCCAGACCGGCGAGATACAGCCCTGGACCGTCCAACGGTCGCCCTTCTGGATGCCGAAACCGTCCAGGCCGCCGAAGCCATGGGCCATTATGGGATGATCGTTGTCAAATCCGCACACGCTGAGGGCGATCAGGCTGTACACCCACGGGGGTTGGATTCCCCCCCAACTTCCATCGTCTTCCTGGTGTTCCAGGATCCATTCAATCGCCTTGCGCTCAGCCCGTTTGCGGAAAGGATTGAAACGCAGGCGGTTGTACACCGAGCCGATGGTCCTCTCGGCGAGATGCACCACCCGCGGCAGGTTGAAACCCGGCGGCGCGGGCAGGGAATAGTCCGTGCCGGATCGTCCATTGGGCAGTAGCTCATCAATTGCGTGTTCCGGCGGTATCGGCCGAACCGGACGACGCGTCAGTACGATAGACAATGGCACGATACAGCCACGAGCCCAACTGGCGAACCGGTAAATGCTGAACGGAGCCCAATGAGGGAGCAAGATCATTTCCATGGGTAACCGTGGAGTCCCATCCCATTCCCACTGACCAAAGAGCGCCAACCAGATTCGGGTAAACATGCGCGTCTGGGGGATTCCGCCGCGCGCCAGGATGAAGTGGCGCGCCCGGCGCATATGCTCGGCGTCCGGGTCTTCTCCACACAGTTTCAAGGCGAAATAGCATTCCACGGACGTGGACAGATCTCCTGGCGCGCCGTAATAGATGGCCCAACCGCCGTCATCCAGTTGCTTGCTCAGGATGTAATTGACGATGTGCCGTTCCCGCTCCGGGTTGTGGTGGCCCAGAAAACGCGACAACATCACGTACTCCGCTTCCATGGTGTTGTTGGATTCCAGTTCGCCCCACCAATAACCCAGGTCGTTCTGGATACAGCGGAAATGATCCTGTAGCCGACCGATGGCTTCGTCCAGGGATCGCGCCGGCGCGGTTGCCGCAGCGGCTTCTCTCAATGATTTTGTCAGCGTCTTTGTGGCCATGACTCTAAAACCATCACTAGCGGCGAGCCCGCAGATACCCATGGTCAGTGAACCAGCAAACTGCTTTCTCCAGAGCGTTTTCCACCGGGCTTTGCGGGAGCCCCAGCTCGGTTACCGCCTTGCGGCAGCTGACGTACATGGGGTGGCGGGCGATTTTGATACCCTCCACCGGGATTGCCGGCTGGCGGCGCATTATGCCGCTTTCCACCCACTGATCACAGTAAGCTGCGCCCATGACGAACCAATATGGGAAACGAATGCGGGGCGACTGGCGGCCGGTGATTTCGGCCAGCATTCCGAAAACTTGGCGCAGGGTCAAATTCCGGTGCCCGAGAATGTAGCGTTCGCCTGGTCGCCCCCGTTCCATAGCAAGGATATGTCCTTCCGCTACGTCGCTGACATCAACCAGATTCATCCCGGTGTCGAGGTAACCGGGAATGCGACCCCTGGCAAAGTCCAGCGGGATCCGTCCGGTCGGTGTCGGCTTGACGTCCCATTTGCCTACCGGAGCGCATGGGTTCACCACCACCACCTCCAGACCGTCGCTGTTCGCCGCCAACGCCACCTGCTCTGCGGCGTATTTGGATTGCTTGTAATGGCCTATCAGGCGAGTCGGGTTTGCCGGAATTTCCTCGTTCCCCAATTCGCCAGTCTCAAGCCCAACGCCTTGCGGCAACCCCACCGTTGAGACCGAACTGGTGAACACAACGCGGCGCACCCTGGCGCTTCGGGCGGCATCCAGCAGACGCTGCGTCCCGGCGACATTGGTGTCGTAGATATCGCCCGGACGCTTGGCCCAGAAAGAGTAAGTGGCCGCGCAGTGATACACGGTTTCGCAGCCTTTCACCGCCCGTCGCAGGGATGCAACGTCAAGCAGGTCACCGGAAAACTGCTTGACAGCCACATCGCGAATAGCCACATCGTTGGCGGCGGGGCGGACCAGGGCGCGAACATCCTCACCGCGCGCAGCAAGCCTTCGCGCCAGATTTCCCCCGATGAAACCGGTGGCTCCGGTTACCAGCGTGGTCATCGGAACACTGCCATGTGCGAGGATTGATGGGCAGTCAGAGATTCGACAGCGGCGAGCAGGCATCGCGTCAATTGACGACGGGCCAGCTCCGCTTGTCGCCGCAGATGCAGTAGCGTCGGGACGCGACCGGGATGTGTGACCAAGCCCCATGCCGCGCGCCGCGGGTTTCTCGCGTAGAGAGAGACCCAGGGAGGAAGCTCTTGGTCGGCGGTGTCAAGGACCGCGCGTACGGAAGCGAAAGGAACGCCAACCGAGCGCGCGGCACAGGCGGCCCAGTAGTCCTCCATGTTAACCGAAGCCGCGTCCAAAGAGGCGTAAACTGCCGACTTGGTAACGATACCCGCGACCGCGGGGACTGTCGCCGATGGGGCAGTCACGATACGGCGCCCGTTGGCATGGGCCGCATCGGTCAAGGTTGCAGTCAAACTCTCGTTGGCCGCTATTGCGCGCGACGGGATGTTGCCTCCATCGGTAGCATGGAATAAGTTCGCGACGTGTAGATCGCCCGTTTTCAGGGCCGGGTCGGTAGCCCCGCAGAAGCCGACCATAATCACCCCGTCTGGAGCCTGGTCCATGATCCGGTTCAAGCTGGCGGTGACCCTGTCCTTGCCAACCCCTGATACATGTAACGATGCGCCGCGAGCTTCAGCATCACGTACTTCCCGGCGTATGCCGGAGAGTTCGGTGGTCATTGGCGCTACTATGGCAAGCATCTTGTGGCCAGACGGGATCAGCCCACGCTGATGCCCCCTTTGTGGGCTGCGCCGGACTTGATAAATGTCACCCACTCACGGGGTTTTCCTATAGCGTTGAAAATAGTGGCGGATTCAAAACCGCAATGCATCATGCAGTTGCCGCACCGGGGGTCGCGACCGACTCCGTATTTTTCTTCCCATAACTCCGGCTCATACAGGTCATCCAGTTGGGAAGTGTGCTCGTCGGCTAACGGGTAACAGGGTTTTCGCCACCCCATTACCGTGTAGGTCGGATTTGACCAGGCGGTGCATTGATACTCGCGTTCGCCGCGCAGGAAATTGAGGTAAAGCGGGTTGTTGTAAAAGCGCATTCCGTCCATCCGCGTCGGGTCCAGCAGGTTGCGGAAAACGTTGCGGGATTCCTGGCGAGTCAGGAAAAGATCTTGGTCCGGAGCGTCCTCAAAGTCGTAACCGGGCGAAATCATCGATCCTTCGACCCCCAGGTCGCTGACGTAGCGGAACATTTCCCGAAGGTCTTCCACGTCGCTGTTGCGAAAGACGGTAGTGTTGGTGCAAACCCGGTAACCCCTCCCAACGGCTAGGCGGATGCCGTCCACCGCCCTCTTGAATACGCCGGCCCGGGCCACCGATTCGTCGTGCTTTTCTTCCATGCCGTCCATATGGATCACCCAGCAGAAGTATTTGGACGGCGGAATTTTGTCCAGCATTCGGGGCAGCAGAAGCGCGTTGGTGCAACAGTAAACGAAGTATTTTTCCTCGACCAGCGTGTTGATTATCTCGTCTATTTGCGGGTGGATCGTTGGCTCGCCACCGGCAATGGACACGATGGGCGCTCCAGAATTTCGTACGGCTGCCAACGCTTCGTCCACCGCCATCATCTGGTCCAGTACGCCCCGGTACTCTCGAATTCGGCCGCATCCGATGCAGGCGAGATTGCACATCTCCAGCGGCTCCAGCATGGTCACCAACGGGAACCGTTTGCGGCCTCGCAGCCGGTTTTTCAGAATGTACCATCCCATCCGCGCGCCGAGCTCCATCGGGCGTTTGGCGGGTTTGACGCTGCTGGAAGTATCTCTAATCGTTTGCGCCATACGAGCGTTCTCCGTGCATTGGCACGCGGGACGTTTCAGAAGCGGCGGTAGGCCATGAAATCAATGAGATTCGTTGCGTCCTCGGTGGCCCAGGGAGGCAACTCCAGCATGGCCAGGGCATCGCGGCCCTCTTGTGCAGTACGGTCGGTCAATTCGTCGGTTTGTCGGGCTGCGCCGATGTCATCCAATATTTCCATCACTCGGTCAACGTCGGTTTCATCCAGCGTTTCCTGAGCGTAAAGACGCAAGAGTTCGTCTCGATCCGCTCCTCCAACCTGTTGAAAAGCGTACACGATTGGGTAACTCTTTTTGCGTTGTACGATGTCGCTGTCGGTGGATTTGCCGGTTACAGCCTCGTCTCCCCAGATCCCCAGGTAATCATCGCGTATCTGGAACAAACGCCCTATGGCGGTGCCAAAGCGGGCCACGCCCGCCAGTATACCCGGATCATCGGTGGCAATCGTTGCGCCGATCACCAGGCTGCTGCGGATGAGCGCGCCCGTTTTCAGCGCAATCATATCCAGGTATTCCTCCGCTCCGATGGTGGCGCGCTGCTCGAATTGCAAATCTTGGCACTGCCCTTCGATCATCTCGAGATAACTTTGGGTGAGCAGTTTGGAGACTCGTACCGCCGTGTCGGCAGAAATGTGCTCGCCGGCCATCAGCGTAGTCAGGTCTCCCAACGCTTGCATCGCGTCGCCGGCCACCAAGGCTCTCTCGGTTCCCCAAACGGCCCAAACCGTAGGTTGGTGCCGTCGCTCCAGACCCTGGTCCTGGATATCGTCGTGTACCAGTGAGAAGTTGTGAATTAGCTCAAGCGCGGCGGCGGCGGCCGCCGCGTGGCTGGGTTCTCCCTGGAAGGCGTCGCAGGCGAACATGCACAGAGTAGGCCGTAGCGCTTTGCCCTGGGACGCGGGGGTTGGCGATGGGACTCCGTGCCGATCTGACCAACCAAGGTGGTAACGCAGCACAGTGTTGACGACGTGACCGTCCAATGGTGGCACCGCTTGAGCTAAGGCATTTTCCAGGTGAACGCGGTACCGCTCAAACATATCAGGAAGCGTGGGCCCATCCGGTCGGACAGCGCCGCCGGCCGGCTGACTTGACTGTCGAGCCTCTACAGCAGCGGTTGGTATGGTGCCCATTTTGGTAGCCTGCCGAGCGTGGAGATAATGGGTGAGCGCGGCGCGCTGAGGATATGGGTAGGGGCTGTTTATTCCAACGATGCCGGAATGTAACCAAATGGCGGCGATGCTGTCAAGCGCGGGTGTACCTCACCCGTACCCACTTTGATAATCTGTCATTGCGAGAACGCCGTCAGGCGTTCGTGGCAATCTCGTTCCAGTATTCAACGACCGCGCCCCGACCATTCCTGCTGCGTTAACGAGATTGCCACGCTGCGCTCGCAATGACGAGGTGCGTACGCGTGAGCGAGTGTCCCGGTCCTGCGCCGCGCCGTCGAGGTCGGGGCTTCCGGGACCCGCAAACCGTCGGCCGGGAACCGCCCGATAGACATTGAGCCATCGCCCGGCTAGACTGCCAGCAGTATCAAATATCAGTGGAAAGGGGCGAAGACATGGCCGAATTCAACCTGGCCGTCATTGCCGGCGACGGCATCGGGCCGGAGGTTATCTCCGAAGGACGTAAAGCGCTGGACGCGGTGGCCGCTCAAACTGACGGCCTCTCCTTCCGGGCTACCGAGTTCCCTTGGGGAAGTGACTATTATCGCGAAACCGGGCGCATGATGCCTGAAGACGGTCTCGAGCAGCTGTCGGCTCACGACGCTGTGTTATTCGGCGCGGTGGGGGACCCCAACATTCCGGATCACGTCACCCTGCAGGGCCTGTTGCTGCCCATGCGCCGCGCGTTTGACCAGGCCATTTGCGTCCGCCCGGCGGTGCTATATCCCGGAGTGGATTCACCCATCGCCGGAAAGAACGCCGGCGATGTGGACATGGTCATTTTCCGGGAGAATACGGAGGGAGAGTACGCTCCGGTGGGTGGCCGTCTCTACCCTGGCACTCCTCACGAAACCGTCATCCAGAGCGGCGTTTTTACCCGGCGCGGCACTGAGCGCATCATCCGCGCGGCGTTCGAACACAGCCTCCGGCGTGGCGGCAAGAACAAGGTCACCTCTGTAACCAAGTCCAATGCCCAGGCGTTCAGCATGGTGTTCTGGGACGAAGTTTTTGACCAGGTGGCCGCCGAATATCCGCAGGTTCAAACTGAGTCCCTGCTCGTGGACCGGGCTGCAATGGACTTGGTGCGCTGGCCGGAGGATTTTGACGTCATCGTGGCGTCCAATCTGTTCGCCGACATCCTTTCCGACATCGCCGCCGTGGTGACGGGGAGCATGGGCCTGGCCCCCAGCGCCAACATCAACCCGGATGGGACTTACCCTTCCATGTTCGAGCCGGTGCATGGCGCCGCTTTCGACATCGCCGGCAAAAATTTGGCTAACCCGCTGGCCACCATCTTTGCCGTCGCCATGATGCTGGAACACCTTGGTGAAGCCGACGCCGCCCGACGCCTGAATGCGGCCGCCCTCCTGGTACTCAATGAGCGCAACGTGCTCACCGACGACCTGGGCGGCAACGCCAGCACCCAGCAAGTGGGTAATGAAGTGGTGCGCATATTGAATGCCTGAACCGGCAGCGACCCTGCGTGCCCGCTCCTCCGGGCATTTCCCGTTTGCCGGAACCACGCCGGTCGTGCTAACCTGCGCGCCGTCAACCTGTCGGCCCTTGGAAGGAGAGATGATTACCTTCAACTGCACCATTCAGGAGGGGATAGTCCCCCACGAAATCCGTCCGCGGCTGGCGTCGGAACTGGCGCGTATCAGTACCTCTTTCGTGGGTGGGAACCCCGATGACGTGGCGGTGAACTGGATTGAGATTCCCCACGGCTTTGGCTTCCGTGGTGGAAAAATCTCAACCACGTCCGCCGTGAGGGGCGAGATTCCCCCGGGCTTACAGCAAGAAACCAGGGTTGAATTGATGCAGGCGATCCAGGATATGTGGATGGACCACACCGGCTGCACCACCGACGAGCTGGTGGTATCGGCCCGCGACCGCCGCTAACCGCTTGTCATTGCGCGCGCAGCGTGGCAATCTCGCTCCCCAGCAACAACTCACCGGCGCCGAACCCACCAGGAGGAAATCATGCCCCACTACCGCTGCATCATCCCCAAAGACACGTTGACCTTCGATCAACGTCAGGAAATCGCCCTTGCTTTCACCGACATCCACTGCGGCTCCACCGGAGCGCCCCGCAGCTTCGTGTCCGTGACCTTCATCGAGACCCCCCAGAATGAGACGCCTGAACTTGGCAACGGCTGGTATCTGGACGGCGGCAACCGAGCCGGCCGCTCGGAGGAAGTGAAGCAGCAGCTCCTCGCGGATCTCACCCGCGCCTTTGCTGACGTCGCCAACGTCTCGCCCGACATCATCGGTGGCCGCATCACCGAGAACCCCGCCTCCTGGACCATGGAAGGCGGTTTCGTGCTACCGGAACCGGGCCAGGAAGGCCCCGAGTGGTATGCCGCGGCGGCGGCCGACTGATGCCGTCCCTGGTCGGCAAACAATTTGTAGGGGCAGGTTTCAAACCTGCCCCTACGCTTGCGGCGCCGTATCCGGGCAGGAAGTTGCTGCTGTGGGCAACCGTGTCGCTCGTCCTTGCCGCGGCTCTGGCCTGCGCCGGCCCTGCCGGGCCCACTCCCTATCTGCCGGCGTTGACCGAACCGCCGCCGGCGACCGCCGCGGCGGTAGCTGTCACTCCAACCACACTTGATTCAACCGCCGTCGCAGCGCCGCCCACGATAGAGACCGGGGACCAACCCTACGACTCCAACCGCGCGATGTACCGCATCTGGCACGGTCTGGGCCATCCGCCGGAAACCACCCTGAGCGCCCTGGCCGACGCCGAAAAGTACGATGACAAATCCCAGGTGGCGGTCATCCTCGAGGCTCTGAAGTTCTTTGGCCTGGACGCGGCGCGCGGCGGCGTGGAAACCCTCACCGCTCTCACCGGCCAAACCTTTGACTTCGACCGCCGCCGCTGGCGGGAGTGGGTCGGCCCCCGGAGCGCAGAATACGCCCCGCCGTCCGACTATCCCCGTTGGAAGGTGGACTCGCTGGCCGTAATCGACCCGGCCATAGGCGCCATAATGGAGCCGGGAATCACCCGCTCCCGTGTTGACTTGACCGAGGTTGTCTGGGGCGGCGTCCGGCTGGATGGCATCCCGCCCCTGGAGCAGCCGCCATACATCCTTGCGGAGCAGGCCACCTGGCTATGGCCGGATGACCGGGTGTTTGGGGTATCCATAAATGGCGACCACCGAGCTTATCCGCTGCGCGTGATGAATGCCCACGAGCTGGTCAACGACATCCTCGGCGGCGAGCCGGTCTCGCTGGTATATTGAACCTTGTGCGGTACCGGGATCGTGTATTCCGGAATCGTCAACGGCGAGCCCACCACTTTCGGCACGTCTGGAATGCTTTACCGCAGCAACAAGGTGATGTACGACCGGGCGACGCGCTCCCTTTGGAACCAGTTCATTGGCGAGCCAATCATAGGCCCTCTCGCCGACTCGGGAATTCGACAACCCTTCTTCCCTTCGGTGGTGACGACTTGGGAGGAGTGGTTGACGGAACATCCCGATACCACCGTGCTGTCTCGTGAAACCGGCGTCTATCCGGCCGAGTTTTACGTGCCCGAAAACGATCCGCGGGCCATCTACTACCGCTACTTCACGTCCGATGAGGTGATGTTCCCGGTCTGGAAGCGTGACCCAGCCTTTGAGCCGAAAGATGTTATCCTGGGCCTGTCCGTCGGCGACGCTGCCAAAGCCTACGGCGTGCGCGACCTGCGGGAAACCCGGCTGGTCAACGACATCGTGGGCGGCCTGGATGTGGTCATCGTGGCCTCACCAACATCGAGGGCGGGCCGCATCTACGAAAGCCGGGGCATCATCTTCGACCTGCCGGTTCCCGTCGATGATGACAGGGCGCCTTACATGCTGGTGGATGCCAACGGTACCACATGGCGAGTGACCGAAGAGGCTCTCGTTAGCGAAGCTGATCCGTCGCAACGCCTTTCCCGCCTGCCCAGCCGGACCGGTTTTTGGTTCGGGTGGTATCAGTATCATCCTGATACGGAGATCTACCAGCCTGAGGAATAAACGGCCCGGCAGCGGCCCTCACTGAACCGTTCCCAGGACTATATGCCGTTGTCCCTCCGGAGACGGTTCTGCAAAATCCGACCGGAAATGCGCTCCCCGACTCTCCCGGCGCAGCAGGGCGGCCTCAGTAATCAAACGCGCTGCCACCAGCATATTGCGCAACTCGTAATCTCCGGGAGTTTCGGGCGATGGCATCGTCCGCTGCCATAGATTCAGTATGCGGGCCGAGAGCAGCAGACGGGTCCCGTTTCGTTCCATCCCCACGTTCCGCCACATCAATTCCTGTAGGTTAATCCGCCCTCGTTCCGGTACCGTGGCGCACACCATTGCCCGATCAGTCAGGCCCACCCGAAATTCGGTCTCGCTTGTCTCCAGGCGGGATTGATCGTATATCGGCGCGTTTCCGACTGCCGCTTCCACCATGCGTCGGGAGAACACCAGGGTATCCAGCAGGGAATTACTGGCTAGACGGTTGGCGCCGTGCGCCCCGGCGCACGCAACTTCTCCACAGGCGAAAAGTCCTTTGATGTTGGTGCGGCCCCATGTGTCAATCTTCACGCCGCCCATCATGTAATGTGCCGCCGGCGCCACCGGAATCGGTTCTCGAGTCATGTCTATTCCGTAGCGGCGCAATTCGGCATAGATCGTTGGGAAACGGTTGGCGACAATCGCCGCCGGAAGGTGCGATATATCCAGAAGGGCCGGTTGCCCATCGGCTTTTTCCATCTCAGCAGCGATGGCGCGGGAGACCGCGTCCCGGGGCGCCAGGTCGGCCATCGGGTGATAATCAGCCATGAATGGATGGCCGGCCGCGTTGCGCAGAACCGCGCCCTCGCCGCGCATCGCTTCGGACAGCAGGAAGGTGGGCGCATCATCCAGCCAAAGCGCGGTCGGGTGGAACTGGTAGAACTCCATATCCATGACATCCGCCCCGGCCAGGTAGGCCAGCGCAACTCCGTCGCCGGTCGCCACGCTGGGGTTGGTCGTGTACCGGTACAACTGCCCGGCTCCGCCGGAGCAGATCACAACCACCGGGCTGTGAAACGTCAGCAAGCGGTTCTGCCCGGGACTTGGGCCGTCGATCAATGCCTCCACGCCCGTGACGACGCCTTCTTCAACGCAGACGCGCGTTACGTGGGTGTACTCTGCCACCGTGATCCGGTGATAAGAACGTACCCGGTCTGCCAATGTATTCTCGATATGCTGACCCGTAGCGTCTCCGCCGGCGTGGAGAATCCGAGGGACGCTATGCGCCCCTTCTCGGCCCAGGGCTATCTTCCCATGAATTGTGTCGAATGGGACGCCCCAGCGTATCAGGTCGGCGATACTTTCCGGCCCCTGCCCGGTCAGCACAGCGACCGCCTCCGGATCGCACAGGCCGGCGCCGGCCTCGAGAGTATCCCTTTGATGCAGTGTCGCCGAATCGCCGGGACCGACGGCGGCGGCGATGCCTCCCTGGGCGTAGCGGCTGTTGCAGTCGTCCACGCGGCCTTTGGTGACGACCAGCGCCCTGCCGTGCTCGGCAGCCAGAAGGGCAGCATTCAATCCGGCAATGCCGCTGCCGACGATGATGTAATCGTATTCGGCGCCGTCGTCCGGGGTTGCCGTTGCGCTCAAAGTGCCACGTCCTCTTTTTGCGATCCGGTCCGTTGGGAGAATACCGGTCCTGGGCGGACTAAGATCCGGCGGTGTCTGGCTCGCGCCGCGGGTTGGATCCGTTATCAAACCGGCATATGCCTGCAGGGGCGAATAATCATTCGCCCCTGCATCACCTGGTGGATTCTTGCTGGGTCAGTTAATCGTCGTCGCCAACTGCCGCCGGCTCTTCGATGGGATCAAGCTGCCACGGGAAGTTCCCTTCAAACAGGAATCCGTCCTTGTTGCCCCATTCCGATTCGGGCGACTCGTAGTACACCTCGATCTCGTTGTCGTCCGGATCATAAATGTACACGCCCATCGAAATGCCGTGGTCGCCCAAACGCTTGATGCGGACACCATGATCCTTGCACCGCTGATACAACTCTTTCAGATCGCGGAAAGAGTTCATCTGCCAGGCCATGTGCGCCATGCCCACCCGTCGGTCTTCGGGGCCGGGGGCGTCCATGCCCAAGGGGATCAAGGCCAATTCGTGGGACATCGTGGTATCGGCCGAGAGGAAAGTCATTCCGCCGGGACGGCCCGTCATCACGGTGAGTCCCAGGACGTTGGTGTAAAAATCGACGCTGCGGTCCAGGTCGCGCACCTTGATGACCAGATGGCCCAACTGCTTTGGGGTGTAAGCCATGGGTTGCCTCCTTATGCGTTGGTTGAGATTGGCGTTAGGCGCATTATATCGCACATCAACTATGGTGTGCATCGCGCCAATTTATGGTAAAACCAGCTTTGTAATCTGACGGCCCCTAGTCCACCTGGCCTAGTATAATATCGTTGTCGCCGTAACCGGGTAATCATCCGTCGCCCATGGAAATGATAGGAAAAAACAGCGCCGCCTATGCCGCCGCATCGTCGGCTTGCGACGGCCTGTCGCCCGCGCGTAACGGAGCCGGCGACCCGACTCTGGTGTTCAAGCAGGCTGATGAGCCCTGGGAGTTTGAAGAGATTTTCCAGTTGAATTACGCTTCCTTCGTCGAGGAAGTGCCTCAACATCCGTCCAACGATGATCGAGTATTGGTTGATCGTTTCCACGCCGAAAACACCTACTTCATTTGTCGTCGGGAGCAGGACCTGGTCGGCATGATCTGCGTCCGCGACCGGCGACCTTTCTCCCTCGATGAAAAACTCGGCCGGTTGGAATCGTATCTGCCCCAGGCGGAGGGATCGCGGGTTTGCGAAGTGCGCCTGCTGGCCGTCCGTCCCGATATGCGGCGGACGCGGGTTTTGACCGGGCTCCTCACAATGATGGCGCGTCATTGCCAGGATGGCGGTTATGATTACGTCGTGATGTCCGGTCGGGTCTCCCAGCAACACCTGTACCGGCATATCGGGTTTGTGCCATTCGGCCCGGTGGTGGGAGATGACCATGCTCCCTATCAGCCGATGTACCGCCCGGTGGGCAACGTAGGGGCTGAGTTCGCCGGTTTGTTTCATGACAATGTTGATGCGCCGGCCGGAGAACCGGTGATCCTTACCCCAGGGCCGGTGGCGATGCCGGCCGAGGTGGTCGCAGCTTTCCAACAGCCCCCGTTGTCCCACCGGTCCCCTGAATTCGCCCGGTTGATGCAAAATGTGCGGCAGCAGCTTTGCGATCTCACCGGAGCCAGTTACTGCGCCGTCATGGTAGGTTCCGGCACTTTGGCCAACGACGTGGTGGCGGGCCAATTGTCGCGTCTGAATGCCGGAGGAGTGATTGTTACCGCCGGCGAATTTGGAGAACGCCTGCTCGACCACGCCAACCGCATGAGCTTGCGCTATACGCCGGTGCAACACGAATGGGGCGCGCCGCTGGACTACGCCCGAATAGAGCAGGCAGTGGCTACTCATCCCGGCGGCTGGCTGTGGACGGTGCATTGCGAAACCTCCACCGGCGCCCTGGCCGACCTGTCCCGGCTCAAAGCCTTGTGCCAACGGCACAATACCCGCCTGGCCTTGGACTGCATCAGCAGCATCGCCGCCACGCCGGTCGACCTGCGGGGCGTGTGGCTGGCCAGCGGGGCCAGTGGCAAGGCCCTGGCGGCCTACCCCGGCCTGGGCTTGGTGTTCTGCGACCGGCGCCCTCAATCCGACGGAAATCTGCCCCGCTATCTGGACTTGGGGCTGTACTGCGCCGGCGAGGATAGCGGCGCGGTACCATTCACCCTGTCGTCCAACCTGCTGTCCGCTCTGGCCGCCGGCCTTGCCCGCCAGACGGAGGCGCTACGGGCGCAGATTGACGCCGATGGCCGCTGGGTGCGTCAGCAGCTCCATGCTATGGGCCTGACCCTGCTACCCTCCGCGGCGGAGAGCATGGGAGCCGTTACGACGATTGCATTGCCGTCCGACACGATTGACGCCGGGCAGTTGGGCCGGGCCCTCGAAGCTCAGGGTTTTTACACATCCTACGCCAGCGGTTACCTGCGCCAGCGCAACTGGCTGCAAATCTGCCTGATGGGTGAGGTGAACCGCGCGCAACTGGAGCGGCTGCTGCCGGTGCTGGCCGCTCAACTGGACGAGATGACGAAGGTTCAGTCTCCAGCGTGACGTAACAGGGGCAGGTTTGAAACCTGCCCCTGCAACAGCCCTACTCCGACGGGGAGGTCATCCTCCCGCCTCCTCCAGGTTCTTCATATGGTTCATCGCGCTGCCGGCCCTGAACCAGGCGATCTGGGCATCGTTCAGCGTGTGGCGAAGATTGAGGGTCTCCTCACTGCCGTCAGCGTGCTTCAGGACCGCTTGCACCGGGCGGTCGGGGGCCAGCTCGTTCAAGCCCGTGAGGCTCATGCGGTCGTCTTCCAGAACCCGGTCCCAGTCTGCCGGGTCCTCGAAAGTGAGCGGCAGGAGGCCCTGCTTCTTCAGGTTGGACTCGTGGATCCGGGCAAAACTGCGGGTGATGATGGCCGCGGCTCCCAGCATCCGGGGCGACAGGGCGGCGTGTTCCCGGCTGGAACCCTCGCCATAGTTCTCGTCGCCGACGGCGACCCACCGAATGCCCTGGGCGCTGTAGGCGCGCGCAATCTCCGGTATCGGCATGATCTCCTCACCGGAGAGCTGGTTCTTGCCGGTGCCGGTTTCGTCGGTGTACGCATTGTTGGCGCCGAGGAACATATTGTCGCTCAGGTTGTTCAGGTGCCCTCGGAAACGCAGCCACGGCCCGGCCGGCGAAATTGAGTCTGTGGTTGTTTTGCCCTCTGTTTTCACCAGGACGGGTATATCTTCGAAGTCGTTGCCATCCCACGGCTCCCAGGGCTCCAAAACCTGAAGACGATTGCTGCTAGGGTCAACGCGAACTTCAACGTCGCTTCCGTCTTCCGGTGGGTCGATGTACATGTCTGCGCCGGGATCAAAGCCGGTGGGCGGCACTTCGGGGGCTTCCGTCGGAGGTTGCAGCATGAATTCGTTGCCGTCAGCGTCAACCAGCGGATCCGTAAGCGGGTTGAAGCTCAGGCGTCCACCCAAGCCCATGGCGATGGCAATTTCAGGGCTGGCAATGAAGTTCATGGTGCCGGCGTTGCCATCGTTCCGGCTGGGGAAGTTGCGGTTGTAGGAGGTGACGATGCTGTTGTCGGTGCCCCGCGCTTCCGGCCGGTTCCACTGACCAATGCACGGTCCGCAGGCGTTGGCCAGCACGGTGGCGCCGATGGACTCCAGCGCAGCCTGCTGCCCGTCTCGCTCGATGGTGGCGCGAACCTGCTCTGAACCGGGCGTTACCAACAATCCCGACGCGGCGGAAACTCCGCGGGCGGCGGCTTGCCGGGCCACGTCGGCGCACCGTTCCATGTCCTCGTAGGAGGAGTTGGTGCAACTTCCCACCAGGGCGACCGACACCGTTTCCGGGAAGCCTTCGCTTTCCATTTCCGCGGCCAATTGTGAAATGGGCCGCGCCCGGTCGGGAGAATGTGGTCCGGTGACGTGCGGTTCAAGCGTGGACAGGTCTATTTCAACGATCTGGTCATAGAACTGTTCCGGCTGCTGTTCGACTTCGGGATCGGACTGGAGCAGATGGACGTATTCTTCCGCAATGTCCACCAATTCGCCCCGGCCGGTGGCGCGCAGATAGGTGGCCATTCGCTCGTCATAAGGGAACACGTCTCCCGTCGCGCCCAACTCGGCTCCCATGTTGCAGATGGTGCCTTTGCCGGTGGCAGAGATGGATGCGGCGCCGGGTCCGAAGTATTCGATGATGGCATTGGTGCCACCGGACACGGTCAGCTCGTACGCCAGCTTGATGATGACGTCCTTGGGCGCCGTCCAACCGTTCATCGCTCCCGTGAGCTTCACGCCAATGATGCGTGGGTAACGCACTTCCCAGGGGAGGCCGGCCATCACGTCTGCGGCGTCCGCGCCGCCCACGCCAATGGCCAGAGCTCCCAATCCGCCGCCGTTCACCGTGTGAGAGTCGGTGCCGATAATCAACGCGCCGGGGAAGGCGTACTTTTCCAGCACCACCTGGTGAATTATGCCGGAGCCGGGCTTCCAGAAGCCCATGCCAAAGCGGCGGCTGGCCGACTCCAGGAACTGATAGACTTCGTTGCTCTCATTCAGAGCGTCCTGCAAGTCCGACGACGCCCCGACGCGAGCCTGAATAAGATGGTCACAGTGCACCGTCGTGGGCACGGCGACCCGTTCGCGTCCCGATTGCATGAACTGCAAGATCGCCATCTGTCCGGTTACGTCCTGGTGGGCCACCCGGTCGGGCCGCAGGTTGATGTAGCTGTCGCCCGGTCGCAAGTCGGCCTCGCCAACATCGTCAAGATGCGACAGCAGCAACTTCTCGGCCAAGGTCAAAGGGCGGTTCAGCCTGGCTCTGACCTCCGACAGTTTTTCGTCCATCTTCCGGTACGCTTCGCGTACGAATTCCGGCGTGGAATCAACGTTGCTCATCGTTTTTCAATCCTCCTCAAGGTTGACCACGGACCCGTACTTTTCCACCAATGCCATGAACATGGCATGGCGCAAAGGATTGCTGTCCTCGTTCTCTGAACGCCGCAGGTAGATGCGATACACGGTTTCCAAATCGCCATCGCGGAGCCAGATGGCATAGCTGGGCATCCCGTTGCCCAGGGTGCGGTGCATGAACTCCAGCTGGCGAATCCGGCTCAACTGCAACGCGATGCGTCCGTCCCCGTCCGTAACCAGCACGGCAATGTCGCCGCCGTCATCGGGCCGGCCGTTGCCGTCCAACAACTGCAAGTTCGCCAGCGTCGCGGGTATGGAGACGGTGACCGCCGGGTTGTGCGCCATGACCACGGCCTCGCCGAGACCAACGCCGGCGTCGCCAACCCCCCGGCTGCAATCCAGCAGAATCCGGCGCAGCAGGTCGATGTCCGCCGTAGGCCGGACGGCGTTCAGTTCCGTCAGCAGCGGCGCGCTTTCGGGCAGATTGTCCGCCACCACCTGCCCCAGGTCGGCGGGAATCGGCGCAAAGTTGACTCGTCCACGTCGAGTGATAGTGGCAGCGCCCGAAATGGACCCGTAAAGGACCTTCTCGCCGGACCATCGCCGTACCACATCGAACCTGGGGCCAAACGTGCAGCCCAGAATACACCCAGCGGTTGTGACTTGGGCTCGCGAATCGCCCAGGGGGCTCGCCGCTTCCCGGAGTTGCCGCAGCACTTCGTCCGCCGCCCGCCCCCTGTGATACCAACGTCCACAGCCGTATTCGTCCGTACAGACGATGATACGCAGGTCGGGACGCGCTTTTTGCCGGCCGTTTGAGATAGTCATGGGATGAATCGCTGCCTGTTAAATTTGCGCCCGGCTACCGGGGCCGGGCGCACGGGTTCGATGGGCGGCGCAATGACTACTTCTCGAAGTAGTCGTAGTTGATCTTGATGTATTCCTCGTACATCGCCGGCACGGCTTCTTCCGCAAAGATGGCCGTTACGGGACACACGGGTTCACAGGCGGCGCAATCGATGCACTCATCGGGGCTGATGAAGTACATATCGTCATCGTCCGTGGTGTAGATGCAGTCCACCGGACATACGTCCACGCATGCGGCGTCTTTCACGCCCACGCATGGCTCGGTAATGATGTAGGTCATAGCGGCTTTCCCTCGGTTTTGGTGTGGTGGGTGGCAGGTGTCGGATGTGCCGTTTGCGGATTGTAAAATTATAGCACGGCGAATAACCGATGCAAGCGGCGGTCAATCTCCGGTGCTTTTCCTGCTTCGAGGCGGTAATGCCTACACTCGCGTGAACCGCTTCTTGGTGGACAGCGTCACGAAGGTCTGGGTCTTCTGCACGCCGTCGATGACACCGATGCGGGTGCGCAGGAAATCACCCAAGCTTTCCGCGGATTCCAGGGCAGTCCAAACGAACACATCATAAGGGCCCGTTGCCACTACAACATAGTGGGCTTCGTCGAGGTTCGCGATCGATTCGGCGACCGCGTCTGATTTCCCCGGGCCCGTTTCCAGACCGATCAACGCGGTGGTCCCGTAACCCATCTTCTCCAAGTTTGGAACCGCCACCACATGGACGATGTCCTCTTTGATGAGCCGGCGCAGCCGACGGCGCACTGTTCCCTCGCTTACTCCCACTGCCCGGGCTATTTTGGCGTTCGAGGCGCGTCCATCAGACTGTAGAATGCCGATTATCTTCAGGTCAAGTTCGTCCATTGATGCGTTGACTCCATGTGAGATCTGCCGGTATAGCCTACTGCCAGCAGCGCAAATATTCGAGGATTGATGATATTCGTTAAGGCGTCGGTTGTCAACTATCAAACAGGCTTGAATAAACATTATTCGCTTCATTTGCGACGAATCTTCTTCAATTTGGCAGTGTCGGCGCATCATATACGTAATCAAGGTGAGAGTTCACACCCGCCGAGCGCGCCCCGTTCAAGCCATGCTCAGCACTCCAACCCCACCGACGATCATCACGATTGAGACTCCTTTTGCGGTCAGCGCCCGCGGAGTGAGCGATTCGTCCAGCAGTTGCCACCGCATCCGGGAAAGGAGGGTGGATGCGATGAAGACGAACAACGGACGCGTCGCCAACACTGCGGCCACCAGGGAAGCCGGACCGAGGCTGTACGCATAGACGCCCAACAGAATGGATACTGCCGGCATCAGGGATTCACCGAAAATGAGCAGCGCCAATACCCGTGGTTGACGTACCGCAGCCAACAAGCGAGGACCGCCAGTGCTCCCGACCACAGCGAAAACCGCGCCGACGGTGGCTTGCTGTATCGCGAATACGGTAAGAACGGGCAATCCGGCGTTGAGCGCCGCTTTGGCCGCGACAAAGCTGCCGGCGGCGCACATGGCGCTTACGAACAGCAGCGCCGGGCCGTATCCCGTCGCACGGTCGCGCAAACCAAGGGCCGCCGGGCTGGGCACGCTCACCCCGGCGCCAATGCGTCCGTAGGGTTGCTCCTGAAACAGGCGGATGGAAATCAAGACCGCCCCGGCCACTACCAGGCCGATGCCGCCCCACTGCGGCAACGCGATCCGTTCATCCAGGAACAGCATCGCCAGCAGCGCGACGTAAATGGGGTTGGTCTGCGAGATCGCTACGGCCCGCGACGCCTCCATCAGTCGCAGACCGCGGAACAGCAACACCACCGAACCGCCCATCAGCAGCCCGGCGCCCACCGGAGCCACGGCGACCTGCCATGCCGTACCGCCCGGAATGCCCACCACCGCCAGGAGCGAGCAGCCGTAAAGAATGCCGGTTGCGCCGCACCACAGGCATAGCGGCGGGACGCCGTTCAGATGGAAAGACAGCAGACGCTTGTCGCAGACGCTGACAAAGCAGAAGGCCAGCGAACTGCCCAGGGCGAGTAAGGGCCACATCTATTTTCGCATTCACACCCGGCAGTGCCCGTCGCAACGGCCCAGCCAATTGCTGATACGCATCCGATTGCGGGCGAAGTTGCGGTAAAGGGCGTCAAAGGCCGGGCGGGCCGGCCACCAGGCGGTCCAGCCAATCAGCCAGCCGGCGCCGGCCAGCCGATACCCCTCGCGCAGGCTCTCCATTCCGACGGTGATGCTGCCGTCGGGTCGGATGCCGTACAGGGCGGACTGTACCTGCTCATGGGTGAAGCCCAGGACGGCAGCATCGAAATCGGGGTCGGATATGTCCACCGGCTCAATGGCGTCGGGCCGGCGGCGATACAGGTTCATCACTTCGCGGCTGCACATTGGACAGGCGCCGTCGTACAGCATCCGGTAGCGGTCGCTCATTGCCAGACCTCCACTCGCGGCCCGGTCCGAACCGGCAAGGTCAGTCGTCTGCCGGCGTAAGCACAGCCGTGTCGGCCGCCTGCTGGGCGGCCTGAGCGGAGGCCAGCGCAGCCACATCGGTGCCCACGTCCTGTACGCCGTACTTCTTCTCCAGCTCGTAGATCGCATCCAGCCCCAACACCGAAGCCACATCCCAGCGGGTGCCGTAGCGGTCGGGGTTCACCTTTCCCTCGCTCATGAGCTCTTCATATGCGGCGCGGACCTGCTTGTAAATCAGCCAGATGGTGCTGCCGCAGATCATGATCTTGTATCCCAGATCGTTCATCGTCCGGGTGGTCGCCAGATCGCCGTTGTACATCCTCGGCACATCCGCCAGGTCTGTGGCGTAGCGCTGGATGTCCTCCTGGGACTTGATCCCATCAACGAACACCAGGTCCGCTCCGGCATCAACGTAAGCCCGGCAACGCTGCACGGTATCTTCCCAGCCGGTAACGGCGTAGGCGTCGCACCGGGCGATGATCACGAAATCGGGATCGTTCCGAGCGTCCAGGGCCGCATGGATTTTCTGCGTGTGCTCCGCCACGGGAACCACCTGCTTCCCGGCGAAGAAGCCGCATTTCTTGGGAAATACCTGGTCCTCCAGGTGAATGGCCGCGACGCCGGCCGCTTCATATTCGCGCACGGTCCGGCGCACATTGAGTGGGTTGCCGTAGCCGGTATCCGCGTCGCAGATTACCGGGATGTCCACCGCGTCGGCGATGTATTTGGCGTTGGCGACCATCTCAGTCATGGTAAGCAGTCCAACGTCGGGAAAGCCGCGCTCGGCAGCGGTGCCGGCGCCGGTCATATAAACGGCCTGGTGTCCCACGTCTTCAGCGATGCGGGCATGCAGAGCGTTAAGGACGAACGGGGCTACAACCATCTGGTCGGAAGCGAGCATTTGGCGCAGTTTGGTGGTGGCTTTCATAATTATGGCACCTCTCTCAAAAGATCCGGTCAGTTTCTTCAACAAGAGGAGGCAGCAGCGCCTCCATCCAGGGAACCATGTCGCGCAGCACTTCAACCGGGATTTCGTGTCCCATGCTGTACTCGTTGTACGATAGATTGTAGTTTTCGGCGTCAAGGAATTCCCGGGTGCGCCGGGCGCTATCCATTGATACCATCTGGTCATATAGCCCGTGAGCTACAAACACTCGCTGATCCCTGTGGTCCGGCAGCCGCTGACGCAGCGCCTCCGGATCGGGTAGCGAAGCGCTCAGCGCGATCAACGCCGTAAACTGGTCAGGACGCCCCAACCCCATGCGATAAGTCATCCCTCCACCCTGGGAAAAACCCAGGAGAATGGCCCGGCCGCCCTCAGCCCGAAACTCGCTCAGCGCCTCGGTGAAAAAAGTTTCAAGGAGGGATTCCGCCTGCGAATAGTGTTCTTCCGTGGCCTGCCCCCGCGGCGGGTGCCAACCGTAGCCGATCATCCCCGGCGCCAGCTCAAAGGGAATGGGTGCATTGGGACACACGTACACATAACCTTTTCGGTTTATGGACGGCGCGAGGCCCGCCAGGTCCTGCATATTGGCGCCGAAACCATGCAGCATCACCACCAGGGGATAGTCGGCGTCGGCGTCGTAATCGTCGGGAAAAATGGCCAGATAGTGAAGGCCGTCGCCGGAAACCCGGCGCTGCTCTGTGTGCATAAGATACGCTCCTGGTGGCGGGGATGGATGAACGAATGGCGTCATCCTAACATACCCGCGGAGGAACGCCGTATAATCTTGCTCACAGCCGCAACACGGAGTTCCCGACATTCCGGCTAACTCCCGGAGGTTCAGCATGACTACCGCCCACACCACCGCCGAGACGCCGCAACCCGGGAGCCGTTTCCGACTACCGGATCCGCCCCCCCGAGAGCCCGACGAAATGACCAGCTACGACCACGTGCACAAGCTCGGCAACAGCCACCACCTCATCCACCACCTGGACAACCCCGACACCACGCTAGTGACCGCCGAACGCTGGATTGTCCGCGCCCCCGGCGACCGCACAATCAGCCGGCGACGGCCCGACTTGCTGATTGCCTTCGACGTGAACCCGGCAGCCTACGAGGCCAGCAACGGCTACATCATCTCGGAGCAGGGCAAACCGCCCGACTTCGTGCTGGAAGTGGCTTCTGAGAGCACTGCCCGCATTGACACCGGAGAAAAGCGGGACGACTACGCCGCGTTGGGCATCTTGGAATACTGGCGGTTTGACGAGACCGGCGAATATCACGGCGCGCGGTTGGCCGGCGACCGGCTGGTGGACGGACGCTACGAACCCATCCCCGTCGCGCGATTATCGGAGGACATTTTACAGGGGTACAGTGCGGTATTGAATTTGCACCTCCGATGGGAACAGGGCCGGCTGGGGTGGTACGACCCGGCGACTGAGCAGCATATCCTGACCTACGATGACCAGCGCGCCCGCGCCGATTCGGAACGCGCGGCCCGCATTCAAGAACGCGAAGCGCGCCGGCAGGCCGAAGCGCGTGTCCGCGAGCTTGAGGCGGAACTCTGGCGGCTGCGGGACGGCTGACTCTCTGCGAACTGGCGCGCGGAATTGCTACGCTACGTCCGCAACGATAATTGTAAGATGCTGCGACTACTCGCTGAGCGCAAACTCCCCTTCCCAAATCTGCCCCGCGGCGGTGAACTGGCCCGTCCTGATGCGGTCGATGGCGTAGCCGGGCAGGGCGCGCATCGCCACGCACCGCCCGCCGTCCAGAAAGCCGTGCCGGTCGAAACGGAAATCCAAGTTGTCGAAGGCGTACTGCTGGCGGTGGCCAGGCAGGTCGGCATGATCAACCGGGATGATGTGCAAGAAAAAGCGGGGCGCAACGTCAGTAGTGCCGCATTCATAACCATTGGTGCTAGTTTGAGGTGATTTTGAAAATGCCACGAGGTTCCACTATGCTGTGAGTTGACAACACTCCAGAGCGGAGGAACCCCGTGAACATCACCGATTTTATCACCGAACTGTACTGCAAAATAGACGATGCCTTGCCGCGGACGCCCCAGCACTCCCAGGCGATCCTCTCGCTCAGCGAGCTGGTCGCCATCGGTGTCCTCTGGGCCATGAAGAACGTCAAGCAGCGGCCCTTCTACCATTGGCTCAAAGACAACTATGGCGGCCTCTTTCCCAAACTGCCGGAGCGCACCCGGCTCTTCCGCCGCTTACAAGCCCAACAGGACTGGACCGGGTACTTCCTGGCCCAACCCACCATCCTGGGCGTGGCCGACAGCTACGGGGTGGAACTGCGCCATCCCGTGCGGGATGGGCGACGGGCGGACCAAATCGGCCGGAAAGGCAAGTCCAACCACCGTTGGATCAGCGGTGGCAAGCTCTGCATCGTACAGAATCAGTGGGGCTTGATCACCGATTGGGACTGCGCTGGCGCTAATGTCCACGACCAGACTTTTCGGTTCCTGCTCGCTGGCTACGACGGTCAAATGATTATCCTCACCGACACCGGCTTTCACCGGGCCCAAGGCAACCCGGCCAACGTCAAGGTCTGCAAGCGCGGTCAGTGGAACGCGCGGATGGCGGTGGAAACCACTTTCTCCATGATGTCAGTAGTGTGGAACACCAAAGAGATGCGCCATCGAGTGTGGGAGGGTTTCAGCGCCCATCTGGCCTACACCGTTGCGGCTTTCAACATCCTGGCGCAATGGAATGGATTGGAACCAGACGCTAATGGACGCATCCACCGCTCTATTGCCCGCTTCACCCTCTGACACTAACTAGCACCAATGGTTCATACCGCACGTAAATCAGTCGGTTGGCATTATCGTCCAGGTACACGTCAAAATCGGATTGGATAACGGGTTGGGCGTCCTGCAAAAGCGCATCCGTAACAGAAACTCCGGAATTGGAGGGAGAATCCTTGCTGCTTTTGAGTATGATGCCGTCTGCCAGAATCGCCACTATTTCCATTCCCGGCAGTGCGCCAATGTCGCCAAAGCTGTATTGTGGGTTCACGAAGTAGAACCACGAGTACAGATTGTCGTGGAACCAGACGAAATAAGCGTCTTTACCATCTGCGTGAGCATCTGCAACCCACTGCGGCCAGTTATCCGGCAGGTTGGGCGGGAGTTGACGATAATCTCCTGGAACATCGGGCAGTAGGTACAGCGCACGCCCGGCGGTGGTCCAGAGGCGGCCATCAAGCGGGCGTGAAATCAGGTAGCGGACGGTCTCGGACTCGGCCCATTGCCGGGACGAGTAACCGTACCCACCGTTGTCCAGCCAGTGTTTTATGTTGTGGTAGTTTGTATAAACTTGCGGCAAGAGCCAGAGGAACAGGCCGGCCATCAGGACAAGCGCCGGCAAACTTATCGTTGCCATTGCGCCCGTGCTGCTACTCCGTCTCCGCAAAAATGGCAACGTTACGGACGGACGCCGAGCCACAGCATAAGTGAGGAACTCGTTAAGAACCAGCGTAGTTGCCACCAGCGCAGGCATGTACATCGGCGCCGTAAATCTCCAATAGATTGCTATATAGTAATCGGAAAGAGGATTGCCAGGAAAAGCGCATAAACCGACAGGAAAACCGCCGGAACGGCCAACGCTCCCCAATCCAGTGAATGCCCCCGGCGGCGCAGCAATATCAGCCCGTATCCGACGCCGGCTGCTGCTGCCAGCAAAATCCCGATCATAATGCCCACACCGGCAAACGTAGGGTCTCCGTCTATGGTGACGCCGGATATTTTGGCAAATCCCAAGTTGAGGATTAAAGCTGATATTGCCAAAGCCCAGCCTGATGAACTCACTGCTTGCGCTATGCAAACTGCCCAACCAGGAAAAGCCTGTCGGATAACTTTGTCCGGTCGGCGACCCCGAAAGCAGAAAGTTGCGCAGCATCCACGCCCCGATGGGGGTCAACGCAATGACGGCATAGACGGCGGCGTTTCTTGCTTTTGCCGGGAGTCTTGCGCCTTTCTGCAACAGCAGCAATAGCAATGGGCCGCACGTTAAAGCCACGCCCATATACCGGGTCAAGCAAAACAGGGCAGCGCATACCGCCGCCCAAATCAGGTATGACCGTTTATCGCTGTCAAGGAATCTATCCAGCGCGAAAAGCGAGAGTACGCTAAACAGAATGAATAAAGGCTCGGTCCAGGCGGAAGCTGCGAGTTGCGCCAGCGTCAGCGACAGGGCGCAAGCTCCGCCGGCCCAGACAACAAGAAAGGGCGAGACGCCGCGCCAGCGCAGCCACAGCGTTGCTACAAAAACGGTTAGCCCGAAGGCCGCGGCATTGACGTACCCGGCGGCGACTATCGCATCCGGACCAAATATGCCGTCGAAGGCCAGCGTCATCGGATAGAAGGGGGCCGCGTCCTGGTATGTGCCCCCATTTCGTTGCAGGAACCCGTTTCCTTCCAACAGATTACGCGCTACCGATATGTAAGCGGAGGAATCAACGGTCAGGCCCACGCCATACGTGGCTTCGCGCAACAGGATGAGGCCAGCCGCCGCCACGCCCAGCGCCGCCGGCAGCAGGATGAACCAGTCAATGCGCCAGCGCCACGCCGCCAACTTTGCCCAAAACCACCCCGCCATAACGTTTTACTCCCCTCCCCCGACTCTGCCCCTGCGTGGCGAGCAGCGCCAGCAGAAAGCCGGCAAACATCACCTGCACGCCCAGAATCAGCAGGGTTACGGAAGGGATGGCGATACGCAAACGGGTCTCCACATCAACACCGCCGGCCCACACGAACAGACTCCACACGCTGCCGGCCACCCCGGCCAACGCCAGCGTAAAGCCCGCCATCAGGCCGTTTTCCAAGATGCGGTACTGCTGCACTCTGGCCGCCAATCCTCCCGAGGACAAGCCGACGGTCTCGTAAAAAACGTGCGCCAGCAGAGCAAAGCCCACCAACTGTGCGCCGCAAATGACGAAAGCCGCCCCAAACAGCATCGTGTAGGCCCCGAACCGGCCACCGGCTTCCACCGGGTACAGCGCGGGTAGCGCCATAAAGAATATCCCCGCCGCCAGCAGGACGCAGGCCGGATAGAAAAACATCCAGCGGGGCGACAGCATCAGCAGCAGGCGCAAGTGCCGCCAACCGTCGACCCAAATCCGCAGGTGCGAGGAACGGTCGGGATCCAGGGCGGGCCGCTGGGTCACCGACGCCTCGGCGATGGACAGGTTGCGGCGGATGGCCTTGACCACCATCTCGCTGGTCAGTTCCATCCCCGGCGCTTGCAGCCCCAGCGAGCGCGCGGCGTCGGCGTTGAACCCGCGCAGGCCGCAGTGAAAGTCGCTCACCGGCGCGCCGGAGAACAGCTTGCCGATGCTCGACAGCAGCGGCGCGCCCACGTAACGGTTCAGAAAAGGCTGCGCCCCGGCCGGCATTTCCCCGGTAAAGCGGTTGCCAATCACCAAGTCATAGCCGGCTTGCAGTTTATCCCAGAAGGGTTACAGCGCGTTCAGGTCGTGTTCGCCGTCGCCGTCGCCCAGGATGATGAATTGCCCGCGGGCGGCGGCGATGCCGGCCCGGATGGCATTGCCGTAGCCCGGATTTGGTTCGGCAACCACTCGCGCGCCGGACGCTGTTGCCAGTGCCGCCGAGCGGTCATTGCTGCCATTGTCCACTACCAGCACCTCGCCGGCGATGGCGTTGCGCTCCAAAAACCCGCACGCTTCGCCGACGCAGTGGGCGATGGAACCCGCCTCGTTGCGGCAGAGAATCAAAATGGTCAGGGGGCAGTCAGTCAAGTCCGGCCCGTGCCAGTCATGCCCGCAACGGACGCGGCGTCAAGAGGTCTCGCCGGAGCCCTTGAGCAACTGCTCCGCCCCCTCCGGGGTAATGACGATTGCCCCTGACTCGGGGTCTTTCTGCCCATACCGGGCGATGATGTCCTGCACCCGGTCGCGCTCCGTTTTGCGCCCCTCCTGCCGTCCACGACTTTTCGCTTTTTCCCACGCTTGCGGAATCAGCAGCACCATATGACCTAGCACCTCCGGGACGATTGCCACCAGCAAGGCGAATCCGGCGGACGCGCCGAAAACGGCGGCCAGCAAAAACAGCGTCTCCTTTTGTTGGCCGAGGTTCCAATCCAGTTGCTCCCAATAAAGCCACAACAACGCTGCGACGCTGAATACATAAACCAGGTAATAAACAACCCAATACCTGCCTGCAATCGCCCTGCCCAGCATCCATTGAACCCTTCGCAAAGCGCGACCGCCCCATGATTAGCGACGGTTTCACCCTAATGCTACAGCGGGCAACTGTCAATCGCCGCCGGCCACGCCGGCATCGCTACCTCCGTCAACACCCCGGCTGCCCGTGATTGCCGCAGCAGCTTTGCCCCTTCCGCAGCTTGCGCCAGTTGTTGGCGAATACGGCGGCCAGCGCGCGATGCCACGGCAGACCGTGCCCCCGCAGGTTAGCGATAAAGGCCGGGCGCGGCATAATCAGCCGGCCGCCGTCGCCGCGTTGGTGTCGGCCCCGCCGAACACCCCAAAGGGGTTCAGCGAGCGAGGCGCGTCATAGGCGTCCATCCGCTCGGTGCGCTTCAGCCAGCCCACTACGGCGTAGGTGATCGGAGTGGCAACGATCTCGTACACCGACTTGGCAATCCAACCGCAGACGGCGGCGTTGAACACTGGCGCCCACGAGCCGTCCACTACCCACAGGCCCGAAACGCCAAAGGCAATGGTGAAAAACAGTATGGAATCTATCCCCTGCCCCAAAATCGTCGAGGAGATAGTGCGCAACCACAGCATCCGCCCCTGCGTCCGATTTTTCAGCACGGCCATCACCATCGCGTTGACGAACTCCCCCACGATATAGGCGACAAAGGAGCCGAGCATTATCCATCCCGTGGCGCCCAGAATGGTCTCGTAGGACGCCTCATCTTCCCAGAACACGGCGCCGGGGATGATGTTGCCCACCCAAAAAAGAAACACCATCAGCAGGTTGCAAACAAAGCCCAGCCAGATGACACCTCGCGCCACCCGGAACCCGTACACTTCGGTCAGAATGTCGCTGATGATGTAGCCCACCGGAAAGCACACGATGGCCGCCGACACCACAAACAGGTTGCTGCCAATCAGGTTGAACGGCAGTGTGAACAGCGTAACCGGCTTGACGGCGATGATGTTGCTGACCAGCAACGCCGTAACCGACAGCGCGGCAATGACGAACAGTTTGCCGGAAAACTGCATCCCTACTTCCTCTATCAACTAACCCGGTGTGCAAGTTTTAGATGGTTGCAAATCCAGGCCCGGACGCTTTTACTGGGGATAGCCAATACCCCGGGGAGGCGCATAATGGACCTGGACACCATGATGATAACAGTCTTTTGCCGCATCGACGATGCTTTGCAGGGGCAGGTATTCCCAACACGCGCTGGTTATGTAAAATCTACCCCTGATACCAGCGTTGCC
>CAYGAY010000001.1:0-529612 GCA_964347975.1 uncultured Dehalococcoidia bacterium | reverse complement strand
GCGGTGCAGAAGATCCGACGTGCCGCAATGTACGGTTGCGGCGGTTGACCGTGTTACCTGAACCCCTGTGAACCCGATATTCAGCTGTTGGCGCCGGGCGTTGGGCCGTAGCCTCAGGCTTGCCGCCCACCGGTAGGTATAGTGTAGGGAACGGATGTGCGGTTGCGCAAGGGGCGGGTGTCATTGGCAGGGCCGTGCAAAATTACGGATTACGCTGACCAAATGTCATTCCGAGCGTAGCGAGGAATCCCGGCAGGGTAGCGCGCACGTTGGCAAGCCACGGTCACCCGCGGGACGAGATTGCCGCGCTGCGCTCGCAATGACAGTGGGTAAATCCCAACCGTTCCAGGTAAAGTTGAGGTTATGGCTATTACCCCATAGCATCCTTTAGACGGCGAATGGCGTCGATATGCGCGTCCGGCGAGGTGGCGCCACGCAGCCCGGCGGCCATATGGGTCGCGCCAATCTCCTCCCACGACTTCAGCTCGGTGAGCCAGTCCTCGGGATTGTTGTCGGCGGTGATGGTGATGCGGCCCTCAAAGCCCACTTCCGACGGGTCCCGACCGGCAGCCTCGGCCTGGGCGCGGATGCGGGCCAGGATCGCCTGTCCACCGGCGTCGGGAGCGAACATGGGGAAATACCCGTCGGCCAGCCGGCCGATGCGCCGGATGGCGGCGTTGGGCGGGGTCGGCGAAGCGCTGCGGCCGGCGCCAATCCAGATGGGGATGGGCCGCTGCGCCGGCAGCGGGTTGATGCCGGCATGGGTGATGTCATGGTACTTGCCGTGGTAGTCGATGACATCCTCAGTCCACAGCTGGCGCAGCACTTCAATCTGCTCGTCGCAGCGGCTGCCCCGGGTGGCGAAGTCCACGCCCAGCGCCTCATACTCCACCGAGTTCCAGCCCACGCCGATGCCCAGGCGCAGCCGCCCGCCGGAAAGCAGGTCAACCTCGGCCGCCTGCTTGGCGACGAGGGCGGTTTGCCGCTGGGGCAGAATCAGGATGCCGGTAGTCAGCCCGATGTTCTTGGTAACGGCGGCCAGATAGGCCATCAGCGTAAAAGGCTCGTGGATGTAGGATTCGTGGGTATAGGGAAACTGCGGGACTTCTGGGTGCTGCTCCGGCACGGCGCCCAGGACGTGGTCGAGGATGCGGACGTGGGAATAACCCAAGTCCTCGGCGGCCTGGATGTAGTCGCGCAACGCGCCAAAGTCGTCGCCGATTTCGACGATGGGGACGGAAACGCCGATTTCCATGGTGGAACCTCCCTGCTTAAAAATGAAGGCGGCCCCGCCGCCTCGATAGTGGCTGGGGGCCATTATACCGGGGTGGTGGGGCGGCAGGTAAGCATTGAGTAGGCCCGTGCAAAAACATCATTGCGAGCACAGCGTGGCAATCTCGTTCCGTCGGGAGGCGTTAGTTTGCCAACTTGTGCGTTGCCCCACCGAGATTCCTGCGTTCGCCTACGGCGGACTCGGAATGACATTTTGCACGAGCCTATGATTGAGATAGGAGTTACGCACTTAAAATCCCACGCCGGTCACTCCGACGAAAGCCGGAGTACAGAAGTTGTGACATGAAAGAATCAGGCAATAGTTAACGATTTCGGACACTGGATTACGGCTTTCGCCGGAATGACGGAAGCAAAGGCTCTCAACTGCGTAAGTTCTATACCTATTGCTGTAGATTTATCACGCTAGAAATATACTGACGTGTTTGCATATATCTTGCAGCGGGCGGGCTTATCAACTACGTTTCACCCGGCAAACTTTCATACTTCCAGACGTTGCGCTCACATTCCGCCGCCAGTTCCGCGATATTGGCCTTTCCCGGCTTGCGCAGTTCCGTCCGACGCGGTTCCGTGTCGTCGCCGGGCAATGGGTACATCAAGCACATGGCCATAGCGTCGGCAGTCATCGCTAGCGCGTCCTCCCGGCGGTTCCCCGGGATACGGCGCCGGGGATGCCGGGGCAGATTGCCGGGTAGCCGACGCCGGAGTAGATGAGGATGACTTCGTAAAAGTCGTTGTCTTGTTTTGCCGTTGGCAGGGCCACCTCAGTAGTAAAGCGCCTCTCAAAGCGCTCGCGGGGCATCCCGGCCTGGCGCGTCAACCCAACCATGGCGCTAGCGGTCGATTGCCAACGCTGGCTCAGTGCCAATTTGCGCTGCCACGGCGATGACGGCAACCAGTTCCGCCTCATCAGACCATTCGACCAATGAGGTTACATTTTCGATATGGTAGGCTGCTGCTTCCGCCACCGACAATTGCGGTTCCGGGATAGTGTCGCCATCCTCCCGCATGCCTGAAATGTGGAACGCGATGGCGTTCCGGATCTCTTCCTGTATCTCTTCCCAAGTGTGGGCCGTACTGATACAGCCCGGCAGGTCCGGGACATACGCGCAGTAGTTATTGGGGGTTCGCTCGAATACGACGGAGTATTGAAGTTTCACCGGTTTTCCTCCCTGAGCCCGGCCTGCCGCAGAATGCTCAACCATGTTCCCGGCGCCACGTCGTCTCTCGGATGACCGGATATGGTAACTGTTCCGGCTTTCGCGGGATGCCTGAACTGGCGATGGCTGTCCCGTGTCCGAACTTGCCGCCAGCCATCGCCTTCAACCAGCCGAATGGCCTCTCTGACTTTTGGCATAAACGCAAGCGCCGGTGAGATATTGCCACGCTGCCGGCGCCGCTAGATCATAAAGTTCATCTCCCCCACAATCCGCTCGCCCAGCGCCCGGTCGCCGGCAATCGTCACCGACCCGTCGCTCAGCGCCTGTTCCGCCGTCCAGCGGCCCGTGCCCAGGGCGTTGAACGGCTCCAGGCCCATGGTCAGACGCACCGTTGGCGACTCCGGCGCGGCGTCCATCCGGTAGGCCCGACCGCCGTCCATGTTCAGGGCGATGGCGCCGCCGATGTCGCCAGTGATTTCGAACACCACCGTCGTGCCATCGTCGGGCCTGACCTTGCGGCCCACCACGAAGGGCATGGCCATCTCGGTGCGTCCGTAGGCGTGCTGCGCCACCGGCCCGCTCAGATGACCGAGGATGCCCAACGCGCGTCGCATATCCTGCTCATGTACCCAGGCGTCATAAATGCGGATGGCCAGCAGATCGGTGTAGGGGCCGCGTCCCAGGGGGTTGTCGGCTTCGGCGGCGAAGTCGGCTTCAGTCATGGCCCGCAGCGCGTCCAGCCGCGCGGCGGCGATTTCGCGGAACTCGGCCAGCACCGCGGCGCCGCTGAACTGCCGGCGGTAGTCCACCAGCACTTCGTTGTTCCGCCCGGTATCGTTGCGCACGTGGGAAGTGTCCGCCGGCTCGTGGGCCGGCGCGGGACGGCCCAGCAAGCGGCACTCGCTGCCCACCAGGTGTGAAACCTGGTCCTGCACCGACCAGCCAGGGCATTCCGTGGGTGTGGCCCACTGCTCGGGAGACAGGTCGGAGCAGAGTGCGTCGATGGACTGCCACACCGCTTCCATCAGATCAACCATTTGCTGGGACATTGTTTGCTACTCCATAATCAGTTTCGCACCCACCGGCACTCCGGCAGGTGGCCGCGGTGTCCGTTGTCGGGACAAGTGCAGGGCAAGTCGCTGCGCCGATGGTAGCCCAGCGACTCCAGCCAGCCGTCAAAGCCCGGATAGAATCCGTAGCCGTCGTCGATGGCGCGGTAGCCGGCCCGCAGCGCCGCCAGGATTTCGTCGTGGCTGGGAACCGTCATAAGCGCTAGTCGGCGGACACCAGTTCCAGCACGTCCTGGGCGAAGACCATGTCCTCCTCGCCCACCTGCGCCGGATCGTCCGGGCTGGTCAGGTAGCGCACGAACAGCCAAACGCCGTCCCTGGGGTTGGACACGACCTCGGCGGTGGCCTCGCCGTAGAGCCGCACCGTCTGGCCAGGCTCCACCTCAAACAGGTTCACTATGTCAGCCATATATGCACCATCTATCTCGCCTGATGTCATTGCGAGCGCAGGGTGGCAATCTCGTGAGCGCAACAAACACACTTCACCGGATTGCCGCGTCGCTTCGCTCCGCGCAATGACACTGTGCGGAGGAGTAATCAGAAAAAGAAGGTGAGGTTCTTCGCCAGCAGCACGTTCTGGTCCAGGAGTACCTGTCGCTGGGCGATGCGCCATTCGCCGTCAATCCGACGCAGCGTGTCCTCGCGCCGGCCCACCAGCAGGTCCGTTTCCGTCTCCACCCGGTTCCGGTAGATGATGAACCGGCAGCGCAGCGATACTTCCTCCGCGTCCGCCGCCGTCGGAGTGGCTTCCAGTATCTCTACGTTGGTGACCAGATGGGAGATGCGGGATAGCGGTTCCTCGGCCCAGTGGACGCCGGTCAGGATCTGGTTGACCCGCTGGGTCAGCGTTGGTTTGCCCTCGTCAAACCAGTTGATGTCCTGGCCTTCCCGGGTGAACTCCCGCTCCAGCTCGCCGAACTTGACGTTACGGCGCATGGGCACCCAATAGCGCACATCGTCGGTAAGCAGGGCCAGCCAATCCTCGTAGCGCCGGTCGTCCAGCAGGTTGGCCTCGTGGTACAGGAACGCTTCCACATCCTGCTTCAGCAGGAGCGTTGCCAGCGGGTCATTGGCAACCGCCATGATGCCACCTAACCGGCCGAGCCGTTGTTGCGCCAGGTGGCCAACTCGTCCCAATCCCGCGCGGCCATGAATTCCCGCCAGCGGCTGTAGAACCCGCGCTGGTTCTGCTCACCGGCCCGGGCCCGGGTGGTGTCCAGGACGGTGCCGTCCAGCTTCAGCCCGCCGTCCTCGAAATCGGTGACCGCGTAGCCCAGGCCCATCTGGTAGTTGTAGTGGTGCCGGCGGGCCATGGCGCCCCGGCTGGCGGCGTGGGCGTAGTTCCAGTTCTCCATGTCGTCCTGCTCGGTGAGCCCGGCCGGACCGGAGTAGCGAATGTAGTACTGGCGCAGGAACTCTTTGACTTCCGGCGGCGCGGCGCGGTCCACCAGGAACCATCGCCAAACCTCGGTCCGGTCCGGGCCGCGGGGATGCCACACTGCGATGCTGCGGGGCTGACGGGGGAGGAAGGACATATTGGGGAAGATGGTCCCCGGCCCGGCCAATATGCGCCACAGCTGGCCCTGCCGTTCCTTGCGCGCGATTTCGCACTGGTAGAAGTACTCGGAGACGATGGGATCGTTCTGGTAGGACGGAACCGGCTGGGCGTCTGGAGGACGCAGGAACATGACGGTGCCGTGGCCCCGTTCCGGGAAGGATACGTCCAGGGATTTGGCTCCCTCACGCTCGCTGTTGTCCCGGCGTCCCTGGCCGGAGGGGCCGATGCCCACCAGGTCAACGGAGCGATGGCTGATGTTGTGGTAGCGGTCGCCGATGAAGTTCTCGGCGGGGAACTTCCAGTTGCTGGGCACCATCCATTTTTCGATGCCGCCGATGATCTCGGTGCCGCCCTCGGCGCCGTCCCATCCGTCGAACAGGATGTCCAGGTAAGTGCGGAAGCCACCGATGTAATCTAAAAAGTCGGGCGCGTTGGGATCCCAGGTCGCCCAAATGCCGCCCTTGTAGTTGATCATCCGGGGCACGCGGATCAGGCCCCACTGCGATTTGTCCAGCTCCTCGTGATAGGCGTCCTTGTAGAAGGGCACGCCCACCAGGGCGCCGTCGGTGGCGAAGCTCCAGCCGTGGTAGGGGCAGGTGAAGATGGGCGTGTTGCCCTCATCGTACCGGCAAACCTTCATCCCCCGGTGCATACAGGAGTTCAGAAAGACGTGGATCTCGCCCTGCCGGTCGCGGCAGAGGATTACCGATTCCTCGCCCATGGAGGAGACGAAGAAATCACCCGGCTTGGCAACCTGGCTTTCGTGGCCGACGAAGAGCCAGGCGCGGGTGAAAATCCGGTCCTGCTCCTCGGCGTAGATGTCGGGGTTGACGAAGATCTCCCGGCTGACCATGCCGTTTTCCTGGTCAACCAGGCCGCTGTAAGCGCTGGGCTGGAACGTAATCGCCATGTTCTCCCTCCGGGCGCGGCTCGCTTTGCCGGATAGTACCACAATCCGGTGGCGCCGGTGGTGTCCCTGATCAATTATGCTATGATTTCGGGGCATTTATTGTGCGTGCCGTCGGTCAAAATCAGGCGCCTCCGCCGATAACTCAATTGGATAGCGGCTCATAGCAAGGCGGTAGCACTGCCGCATAAGGATATGTACGATGGCTTTGACTATTCTGATCCTGAAAGTGATCTGTGGAAACTCTGGCGGCAAGCGCAGTCATATATCGTATGGGAAAAATCGGCTACTATGCCAGAGGAGATGGCAGACCAGGCGGCACATGCTCACGTCATTGTGAGAATCCATAACACTGCGCCAGACAGCAAGGATTGGCCTCACGTGCACTTCAAATCGGTAATGCTTGACATCCCTGGCATAGCGTGGGGGTGGGGGGGAGCCGTGAAGGAGGTTCGCGTGAATTGGGTTCGCTCAGCCCAGGGGAGATGCGCGAGATAGAGCTGACTTTCCCAACCAAGCAACTAATCGCTGTTAAATTCGACGTCTCTGGTGAAGTGGATACCAATAAGTTATTGCAATTCAAGCGCATTACTGACTTGCCCGGCGAGATTGTCAGTTCTTTACAGCAAGAATTTAGCGACCGTCTAGAATCGATAGAGATTAACAAATTCGTCAGCAAGGGACTGGAGACAATTGATGCTCTCAATCCCAATATGACGCTGTCTGAAGTAGTCCAAGTGCGCCAGACGGTCGGATCCCGGTCTAAGTGCAGTAGTGAAAAGCCCAACTCACCAGGGAATCTTTCCAACGAGTTCCATCTCGGCAGAGAATCCACCTTGGGCCGGCACACACGAGAGCTTGTGCTGATGCTCGTGGAATTTGAGTCCAAGGTTTCGGAGCTGGATGCTGCAATTGGAAACACTGACTTGGAGCTAATACATAGAGTAGTGCATGACCTGAAATAGATCCAACTCTCCGTCCTCAGGGTTGAGGACACCATCAGGGCAATGTCTGACGATTGATAGGCATTCAGGTGTGCTTGAGCAAAGATTACAACGACAGTTCATAATCGCTGCCGACATCACTCGCCGGACAGTTCTACCCCCGCCATCTCCTCCAATATCTTTGCCACTATCGGATAGCCTTCGTCGCCCCAATCCAGCGACTGCGCCGCCTGGTAGATGGCATTGGCAACTGCCCCAATATTCGCCGGCGCGCCCAGCCGTTCCGCCAGGGCGCAGGCCAGGGCCACGTCTTTGGCTACGATGTCCAGCGTGCCACCGGCTTGAAACGACCGGTCCAGAATAGCGTTGGGGATGGCATTGAAGGCGCGGCTGGCTCCGGCGCTCATGGGCACAATCTCGGCCAGTATCGCCGGGTCAACGCCGCCGAGTTTGCCAATCAGCATACCCTCAATGGCGGCAATCAGGTTGGTATAGCCCATGTACTGCGTGGCCAGCTTGGCGACGCAGCCGGCGCCGGCCGGCCCGACGTAGAATACCTGCGCCGCCACGGTTTCCAGGGCCGGCAGAGCGTTCTCAAAAACCGTCCGGTCGCCGCCGACCATCATGGTCATCGTCGGCGGCCGGCCGCTCACTGGGGCGTCCAGCATGGCGACGCCCCGCGCCCGGCACGCCGCATCAACCCGCCGGGCCACGTCGGGGTCGTTGGTGGTGGTGTCCACCAGAACCGCCCCCTCCGTCATCGCCGTCAGCACGCCGGCCTCGTCGCCCAGCAGAACCGACGCAACCTGCGCTGGCCCCGGCAGCGACACCCAGACCATTTCGCAACCGGCTACCGCGTGCTCGGCGCTGTCGGCCCACCGCGCGCCCCGCGCCAGCAGCGGTTCCGCCACCGCCCGTCGGATGTCATAAACCGTCAGGTCAACTCCGGCGTCCAGCAGGCAGCCGGCCATCAGGCTGCCCATGGCGCCGACGCCGATGAAACTCTGTTGCTGCCGCGATCCGCTTGTCATTCCGATACTCCGGCGCAAACTTGTTCAATGACCCGAAAGACCGGATCCTGGTTGAAACGATGCACAAACTCGGCGGATATTTCGTTAATCAAACGCAGCCCGTCGCCGCCCGGCGGCTCCAGCAGGCCGGTCACCAGCTTGGTGTTTTCGCGCCGGATGCTGCCGCCGGGTTCCTGCCATTGACCTTTGGCGTCAATGACCGTCAACCCGGCGGGGAAACGCGGCGTGATAGTGTCCGCTAGGAAAGCCTGCCAGTCGGCTTCGCTCACGCGGTTGCCGGCGCTGTCGTCCAGCCCGAAAAAGAGGCTGTACTCAGCGACACGATCAAAACCGTCCGGGCACGACGGAGCCGCCGGCGTACAGCCCAACAGCGCCAGCAGGGCAGCCGCGAGAACGCTCCACAAAAACCGCTTGCCCAAGGCGTTCTTGTGTTCCTTAATAATGGTCCACCAGCGGAATCTCGTGCAGCGCCGGTATCACCTCCCGGCCAATCAGCTCGATGGAACGCATCACGTCCTCGTGAGCCATGGCGCCCTCGTTGCCGTAGATGTGCAGGTAGCCGGGATTCAGCCGCTCCACGATCATGGACAGCTTTTCCCGCACGGTGTCGGGGCTGCCCACGATGATGTTGTTGGCCTCTTGCAGCTCTTCGTAGGTCATCATCCGGCCGAACCCGCCGGCGCCCGGCAGCGTCCGCTGGATGTTGACCGCCTCGCGGGACTGGTAGCCGGGCGGGTCGTTGTGCTCGCGGGGGCCGCGGTTGCGATGCTCCTGGGTCCACAGGAACTCGCGGCCAATCTCCTGGGCCTTTTCGTCGGTGTCGGCGCAGAAGATTCGCAGCAGGTAGCCAAAGTGCTCCGGCCCCGGCTCGAACCCGGTCTCCCGCGCCGTGTCGATGTACACATCCCGCAGGCGGTGGGTGTGGTCCAGCAGCGAACCCAGGTTCATGTACGGATGCTCGTGTCGCGCCGCCCACACCACAGACTCCGGGCTGCTGAATCCGGGGAACCAGATGGGCGGGTGGGGCTTTTGCATGGGCAGCACCCAGGGGTTCACCTTGCGATAGTGGTAATACTCGCCCTCGTAGCGGAACGGCCCCGGCTCGGTCCAGCACTTGATGATGAGGTCGTGAGCCTCTTCAAAGCGGTCCCGGTTTTGCGGCGGAGCGACGCCGCCTTGCAGGGTCTCCACCGCGGTGCCCCGGACGAAACCGGAGATGATGCGTCCACCGGAGATGCAGTCCAGCATGGCGATTTCCTCAGCCATGCGTATGGGGTCGTTGATGGCGATGACATTGCCCAGGATGGCGATCTTGGCGTTGCGCGTCACCTTGGATATGACGGCGGCGTCGATGTTGACCGCCGGCTTCATGCACCAGTAAGAGGCATGGTGCTCGTTGGACATGATGCCATCAAAGCCGTTCTCATCGGCCCAGGCGTATTGGTCGTGATAGTTGGTGTAGAGAACGTGGGCCTTCTCCGGGTCGAAGTGGGAGTTGGAGAAGTCCAGCCGTCCCGATTCGTACTGCGAAACGTCTTCGTCGGTAACATGGCCGTAGGGTTGTTCGGAAAACCAGAAAACTTCCACTTTGTCTTTAGGCATCAGGAGCCTCCTCGGTGTGGCGGCCGGCGGTATCCGTGCTGGTACTTGATGGCGGCAGTATAGGGGCGGGTGGGGGTGGGGGCAAGGGGCGGGCAGACAAAATGATACTTATAGCCCGTAGCGTTGCCGCCCCCAAGCCAAGATATTTAGGTTATGGATAACGATGTTCTTATGAGATTTGGCGAGCGAGTGAGGGAACTGCGGGTAGCTCATGGGTACTCGCAGGAATCCTTTGCGGCGCATTGCAGGCTCGACCGCAGCTATTACAGCGGTGTCGAACGCGGAGAGCGCAACATCGCATTGCGGAACATACAGATCATCGCTGCCGGTTTGGGTATGTCGATTGCCGAGTTGATGGCTGGAGTGTAGCGGGTCCAATGTTGGACCGAGATCAGTTGCGGAGATCTTATGATGCCGTCAGGCTAGCTTGCCGGGCCGGCTGGCGTTCCGAGGACGCAGGACAGGCCATCATAGACTTGGCTGTCAGCGCGTTGCAGTTCCTGGATACGGACTGTGACCGGGTCGACCTGACATCCCTGACACCCGGCAAAGAGTATGTTTCGTTTGCGCAGAATGGCGTCGTCGCCCGGCCCGCCAACCGCGCATATTTCACCGCCGATGCGGAGGTCATCGCACGCGATTGGCGACGGTTTACCGACGGCGACCTGGACGCCGGTCAAATAGAGCGAATGATGTACACGGTAGCGCTTGCCCCTTGCTTGGCTATCGAGCTGTTCAACCGCAACGATAAGAAAAGCCCGGCAACTTACTTCGAGTGTATGATCGGGCACCTTTTTGCGAAATCGCTGGACATCGATCCGGTACGAAGCACCACGCTGCCAGTCGCCGGTCGTTCAGTGCGTATGACCATGGACTTCCTCTTTGAAACTGCGGAAGATTTGCCAAATATCCATCTCCCGGTCAAGATGTCAACCAGAGAGCGAGTTGTACAGGCTTGGTCACACCAGCGATTGTTGGACTCTGCCTATGGCAGCGGCAGTTATCAAGGCATAATGGTGGCGTTCTCGGAGACTAAACTGGATGCTCGCAAAAGGGAGGTTGTGGAGATTTGCGTTCCTGACCAGTGGCTTGCCTATCAAACTCTTCTGGCAAAAATGGAACGCATTTATTATTTTGACATCCCAGTGCGTTATCAGGAACTTACGAATAATTTTGGCGAGCTCATTAAAATAAAGCCGTTCCATGAATTCTTTACTGAAATAGGGTCCGTTGCGGGTCAGTAACGTTGGCGCCCCGCTGGTCATATCCATTGCCATCGATCTCGAGACGATTATCCAAGCCTGTCCAGCGTTTCTTGCCATCCGGTTTCAGGAATACCAGGAAGTAGGAATGGTTTTTGCGGGCGTGGGCTTGCCGCAACATCCTGCTCACGCCCGGCCTTCCTTTGCGTACTACGACGAACAGGTCCTCGGCGACAAAGCCGTAGGCGGACAATTCATTGATGATTTCGACGTGGGTGAACCGTTGTATGTTGGCGCATACTTCGTCCTGGCACTTGACGATGTAGATGCCTCCTTTGCGCAGGACGCGCCAAGCCTCCCGGGCCGCGGTGAAGTACAGATCTAGGACGGCTTCGTGGTATTTTTTATCCGAACTTGACCGGTTGTTTTGGTAGTAACCTTCGTAGTTTTGATGATTGACGTGGGCAGTGCCACCGGGCGTGTGCATATAGGGTGGATCAAATACAACGCAATCCATTGAACCGTCGCCGTAGGGAAGGTTGCGGCAGTCGGTGCCGGTGGCGAGGTCAGTGGGCAAGAGCCGGTAGATGCTAGTGGGGACGTTACGCCAGAATACACCTTTGCCGTAAGTGACGTCGGCGATAACGCTGCTGGGAGCGACGTACAGCGAGAGGATGCTGGGGAAAATCTCGTCGTTGGTTGCGGTGTAGGCACTGAACACCAGGTCGTTGGTGGCTATGCCGTCGGGGGATTTTCGGGGCATTGCAGGTCTCCAGTCGGGATTATCTGCCGGTCAACAGCGGGCTATAATGTAATTGCCCGCTGTTGGTGGTGTCAAAATCGCCTCTGAACAAAACTCCCCCTCAGAGGCATCTAGCGGCGGCGCTACACAACCAGGCGGCGCTGAAATGACCGTTAGAAACCCCATCTCGGTTCCCAATTACATGAATATAGGCTTCGGGTCTGCACACTCCAACCCGGACAGGGATAAGCCGCTTGGCGACGAGGAACGGGAGCGCATACGCGAGCACTATCGCTCCCTCAATTTCAAGGAATTTCTGGCCGCTTGTCCTATTGAGGGTATTGATCTGACGCGGGAAATCGAATTTCCGCGCTAGGTGGAACTGTAATGTTCCTGCTCGATACCAAAGCTTATGGAGATGGCCGCCATGACTGATAGGAACTATCAACATATTACCCGTCCGATTTTGCCGGACGGCGAACTGGTGGACGTTACCGAACTCGGCAAAAAAGTGATCGCCATGGACCCCAGGAAAACATTGATTGACTACAGCGGTCTTAACTTCAAAGAGATGCTGATGGCCTGCCCCATCGACGACATTGATTTGACCCGGGAACCTGAATATCCACGCGAGATGGAATTGTAGTGTTCCTGCTCGACACCAACGTAGTTTCAGAAACCCGCCGTGGTCGTCGCGGCAACCCCGGGGTTATTGCCTGGTTCGCCAGCATCCCGGTAGCGGACCTCTTTATCAGCCCGCTGGTGATTGGAGAGCTTCGCAAGGGAATCGCCATGAGCCGCCGCCGGCAGGACTATGCCCAAGCGGAAAACCTGGACGTTTGGCTGCGCAGTTTGATCCACAGCTTTGACCATCGCATCCTTCCAATTGACGCCGCCGTTGCCGACGCTTGGGGCCAGATGTATGCCATCCGCAACGTGCCAATTGTTGACGGCCTACTCGCCGCTACCGCCAAAGTCCATGGTCTGACTTTAGTGACGCGCAACCTCTCTCATGTCCAGGGGTTGGGCGCCGATCTGCTCAACCCTTTCACTAGTTGAGCGACAGTCGCTCCGAATGGGCGGCAAATTTATCGCTCCGGGTACAGGTCCGCCTCGGACGTGCCGGTGATTTCCTGGACGCGGGCTATGATGGCGTCTTTGACCTGTTCCACTTGGTCAAAGAACGCCCTGGGTTCTATGGGGATGGGCCCGGGCGGGTCGTAACGCTTTCCTCCGTAAAAACCTTCCAGCCAGTCCAGGCATGGTGGGATGTGGAGGCCGTGCCTTTCGCTGAGTTGGTCGAGTTGGGCTTCCAGTTCCCGGAGGTTGTGGGTGCGGGAGTAGGCTACGCCCAAGGCTGAGATCAGAGCCTTATAGCAGTGTTCCAGGGTTTCCTGGCCGTTGCGACCGAGGTATTTTTCGGCGCCGTCGGCCAGGTCATAGCGCATATACCTAAAGGCGCGCAGCGCGTCCCGAAGGCGTTCGCTGATGTCGATCCAGTTATCCGGGTAGCCGTCATCGTCGTCGGGATCGATGGCTGAGAAAGGGATTTGGGTCATGGGGATACCGTCCCTGATGACGTCGTAGGCGACGTGGTTGACGGCGCGGCGGCCCCGGCGAAAGCGCGGGTGGTCAATCTGCAAAACGTCCACTGCCACCGGGCGGCCGTACTCCCGCGCGGCGGCAGCGCGAGCGGTACGGGAAGCGGCGGCCCAGGCATCGTGGCCGCTGGCATCCCGGTCGGGCACCAGCATCATCAGGTCGATGTCGGAACGCTGGTGGTAATCGCCGCGGGCGCGGGAGCCGAACAGGACGATAACGGCGTCGTTCCGTACTTGTTCCTGCACCGCCTGCGCCACGGCGACAGCTTTGGGGTCGGCCTTTTTATGCGCCATGTCGGCTGGTCGGCACGCAGCGGCAAAAAGCGTTAGAAGTTAGGCCGGTCGCTGCTGCCCGGTATGTCGTAGTTGGGGCGGTCGATGCTGCCGTAGTTGGGGCGGACGTTCATCTCCCGCAGGCGGCGGACCCGTTCCTCAGTGGGTGGGTGCGTGGAGAACAGGCGGGCCATGGAGCGCCCGCTGAGCGGGTTGACGATGAACAAGTGCGAGGCGGCCTCGTTCACCTTCATAGGGCGGATTTCCGAGCCCATCTCCAGTTTTTCCAGCGCGCGGGCCAGGGCCTCCGGGTTGCCGCAGTTGTGCGCCCCCGTCTGGTCGGCCTGAAACTCGCGGGCGCGGGAGATGGCCATTCGGATGATCGTCGCCGCGATGGGCATGATGATGGCGATGATGAGCAGGCCGAAGATGTTGCCGGCTCCGCCGCCCTCATCGTCGTCATGGTGGCCGCCGAAGCTGCCGAAGATGGCGGCGATCTGGGCCATAAAGGCGAGCATGGTAATCGCGCCGGCGATGGTGGCGACGATAGCCATGATGAGTGTGTCCCGGTTGCCCACGTGGGCCATTTCGTGGGCCATCACGCCAGCCAGTTCCTCCCGCGTAAGGATGCGCCGGATGCCGGCGGTCACGGCGACGGTGGCGTTCTGCGGGTTGCGTCCCGTGGCAAAGGCGTTGGGGGAGTCGGTGTCAATCTCGTACACCTTGGGCATGGGCATATTGGCCAGTTGGGCCTGCTCCGCCACCAGCTTGAACAGTTCGGGGTCCTCTTCCTGGGTGATCCGGCGGGCGTGGGCCATGCTGAGGGCGATCTTGTCGCTGAACCAGTAGGCCCCGAAATTCATCGCAAGCGCAATAATCACGGCGATGATGACGCCGGCCTGACCACCGATTGCCGCGCCGATGAGCAGCAACAGCCCGGTCAGCGCCATCAGCAGGAAGAAAGTCTTGATTGTGTTCATAGCCATCGCTCCCGAAGGCGGCGTAAGTTGGCAAGTCTTTGCTTCATTCTACCACCGTCGCCGAGGCGACTGAATTGATGTACCGGCCCCCATGATGCGATTGCCCTGAGACAGACCGCCGATGCGCCGGCAAGAAAAGTATGCTAGTGTAGCTTTGCAATGATTTGGCCGCGCAACCCATTCAGCGCCCGTCCGGCGAGACCGGGGGGATTCAAACTTTCGTCCGGCGCCTGGCTCGTCATGGCCTTGGCCCTTGGCGTGATCCTGGTCGGCTGTGCCGCCCCCGCCGAGCAGTCGGCTACGCCGGACTACCCGGCAACCATACAGTTTTTGCTGCCCACGGCGGAACCCACGGAACCTCCCACCCCAACGGCGATGCCTACGCCCGATCCGTCCACTGCCATGTCTCCGCCGACCGATGCGCCGGCGCCGACCGCCACCCTCCGGCCCACCTACACGCCACGCCCTCTGCCGGCGCCGGCCGGATCGAGTGAATCGGGCGAACGAGAGCAGTCCATTCCCTTCCAGGCCCGCCTGCTTGATGGCGCCGACCTGCTCCTGGCGGACACCATCGGCACCCCGACCCTGCTCGCTTTCTGGGCGCCCTGGTGACCACACTGTCAACGGGAGTTGCCCGTTGTAGCAAAGCGGTACCGCGAGAAGTTCGAGACGGCCGGCATCAACGTCATCGGCGTGTCCCAGTTCAGGACCACGAAGGCCGACACCATCGCTTTCGTGGAACGCAACCAACTGACCTTCCCCAACATTTACGATGAGCACGCTCAACTGGCGTCAGCATACGGCATACAGGGCGTACCCAGCTACGTGTTCCTGGACAAAGAGGGCCGCATTGCCTACCGCAGCGCCGGCGCGCGCGGCGTGGACCTGATCGAATCCCGGCTCAACGACCTGCTGGCCGAATAACCGCCGTGGGATCTTCACTATTTACATAAACCTGCCGGCGATACAGCGTCAACTCCATCGCGTTTGCTGGTATCATGGGTGGGAGAGAGCGAACCGCGATACCGGGACGTTCCCGACAATATCAGGTTTATGAGTACGCCGGCGGCGCGCGGATTGGCGTCGCGGCGTCTGGAGGTGCGTTATGCCTAGCAAAGGCAAACGGGTGGCTTCCCGCCAGAGCAATCTGCGTCGCCGGCGCGGCAACGCGAACCGCAGTACGGCGCCCCGGACCAACGCGGCAGCGGCGGCGACGGCCACCGCCGTGGCCCATGGGCCGGCAACCGATGCTTCCCCCGGAGCCCCGGCGGCAGCCGCAGCGCCGGCGGATCTGACGCCGGCCGCTGCCCCGCGCGCCCGACCAATCAGGCCACCCCAGGGACGGCGATTCCAGCGTCCGGCGGCCTACAATCACGTCGGCTCGGAGCTGAGGCGCATCGGCATCTTCAGCGGTGTCCTGCTGGTTGCCCTGATCGCCGTCTCTTTTGTGCTATAGACTGACCCGCAGGGGAAGGGGCGGCAATGGCGCGGCACGAGTTTGAACATCGCCTGCTGGTGACTCCCGAGCGTCCCGGCGTCTATCTAATGAAGAACGCCGGCGGCGCGGTGATCTACGTCGGCAAGGCGGCGGCGCTCCGCAACCGGCTTCGTTCCTATTTCGGCGCGCCGGCCGGGCTGGATCGCAAGACGCGCCGCATGGTCGGCGAACTGGCGGACTTTGAGTACATCGTCACCGATACCGAGGCCGAGGCCCTGATCCTGGAAAACACGCTGATCAAGCGCCATCGCCCTTACTTCAACGTCCGCCTCAAGGATGACAAGACCTACCCGTACCTGAAGGTTGACCTGGCCGAAGAGTTTCCACGGGTGTACATCACGCGGGGGGCGCATGACGACGGCGCGCGTTATTTCGGGCCTTTTGCCAGCGCGGGCAGCGTTCGCCAGTCCATGGACCTGGTGAAGAAACTGTTTCCCTACCGCTCGTGTACCAAGCGGATCACCGGGACTGACCCCCGGCCCTGCCTGGAATACTACATCCACCGCTGCGTGGGCCCATGCGCCGGCCTGGCTGATCGAGATGAATATGAGGAGGTGATCAAGCAGGTCATCCTGTTCCTGGAAGGTAAGACCGAAACCGTCACCGGGCAGCTGCGGGACAAGATGGAAGCAGCGTCGGAGGCGCTGGAATTCGAGCGCGCCGCCGCCCTGCGCGACCAGATGGCGGCCATTCATAAGTTCGAGGAGGAGCGCACCGTCAAGGTTGATTCGGGCCGGTCAACGGACCTGGACGCCATTGCCGTATCGGTGGCGGCCAACGAGACCTGGGTGGAGGTTTTCTTCGTGCGACGGGGCAAGCTCATTGGTCGCGACCACTTCTTCATGGAAGGGCCGCAGGACGACGAGCCGGGGCAGATCATCGCCCAGTTCGTGCAGCAGTTCTACGCCAGCGCCCTGGAAGCGCCTCCCCTGGTGCTGGTGCAGCACGACCCGCCGGCGGATGACGTTGATGTCCTGCAACAGTTCCTGAGGAACAAACGCGGCGGCGCAGTACGTATCCACCGGCCCCAGCGCGGCGAAAACCGCAAGCTCATGCAAGTGGTGGCCGACAATGCCGCCGAGGGCCTGGCCCAGCATCGGGTAAAATGGCTGAACCGCTCCGATGCCATCCAGGGAGCGCTTACTGAGCTGGAAGAGGACCTGAGCCTGCCGGCCGCGCCCCGCCGCATGGAGTGTTACGACATATCCCACATCCAGGGCAGCAACCTGGTGGGGAGCATGGTGGTCTTTGACGACGGCAAGCCACGCACCCGGGACTATCGTCGTTTCAAGATCAAGGCGGTGGACGGCGTTGACGACTACGCCAGCATGAAGGAGATGCTCACCCGCCGGTTCAAGCGGCTCAGCCAGGCCATTGCCAACCCCGACCCCGACGGCAAGGTGGACACCTGGGGCGTCATGCCCGACCTGGTGATCATTGACGGCGGCAAGGGGCATCTCTCGGCGGCGCGGGAGGTGATGCTGCACCTGGGCCTGGAGCAGATACCGTTATGCTCCCTGGCCAAAGAGAACGAGGAAATTTTCGTTCCCCACACGCCGGAACCCATTATGCTGCCCCGGGCTTCCCAGGCTCTCTACCTGATGCAACGGATCAGGGACGAGGCGCACCGCTTCGCCATCAGCTTCCACCGCAACCTGCGCTCCAAGAGCAGTCTGAAGTCGCCCATTGATATGGTGACCGGCATCGGCCCGAAACGCAAACGGATGCTGCTGCGCCGGTTTGGATCGTTGCAGGGGATAAAGGAAGCCAGCGTTGAGGATATTGCTGCCGTGCCTGGCCTGACCCGCTCGCTGGCGGTGAGATTGAAGCAAACGATTTAGATCGACTGACCCAATGAGTGTCGGTCGCGGGTGAACCGGAATGAATCGCCAGACCGATCTCATAACCGCGATTTTGGCAACCCGCCGGAGTTGCGGGTAATCCGCTGCGGCTGACGGCGCGGTTGGCAATCAGACGAACCTGCCGCCGTTTCGCCTTGCCAGCAAGCCCGGCCTTACATTACCATTAACGTAAGGCGGGACGCGCGCCGACTGATGTGGTGTAATGAACAAGCTCAGCATAACATTGCCTCTGGGCGCCCAGGTTTCCATAGAATCCGATGACCGGGAGTTGGTGCGTGAGGTGCTGCATTCCTTCATGCCCCAGTTGGTTGGGTCCAACGGCGAGACGCCCACGCCGGCGCTGACCGCCACATCCGGGTCGCCGGTCTCTACCAACGGGCACAGCCATGAAAACGGCGTTACTCACGAGAGACCGGCCGAAACGGCGCCGGAACCCATGCCGGCCGTCCCGCAAACCGATGTCAGGTCGCCCGCCATCGTGCAGCGCGTCACCGCGCCTCCGGTTGCGCAGTCTCCGGCGGAAACGGCGAACGGCGCGACCAACGGCGTCAGCCCGATGGTACGTACGACACCGGATGAGCTGGAGTTCATGGCTTTTTGCCAAAGGGTCAATCCACTGGGTGACATGCGGAAGGTCGTGGCGGCGGCGGAGGCGGCCCACCGTTACCTCAACATCGTCAGCGTTGACCCCGACGAGCTCGAGCGCCTGTTCACCTTGATCGGTTGGCCGATACCCCACAGCTTCGTCCAGACCCTTCGCAACGCTGCCCGCACCAAGTTCCGGTGGCTGGAACGCATACCGGGCCGACCCGGCCACTATAAGGTTACCAACACCGGCCGGAGCATAGTCCTGGGCGAGAGTGACGTTTCGTCAGAATCAGGATGAACACGATTAGAGGATTTTCAAGATGGTCATGCAATCCTGCCAATCCGATAATCCCGCCCACGCGTACCCACTTTGCTCATGCGTACCTACTTTGTCATTGCGAGCGTAGCGTGGCAATCTCGCCGGCGTAGCAAGGGCCGTTCCGTCAAGGCTCTCGCAACAGAAAGCGGCGACCGCCGGAACGAGATTCCATCGCCCGCCTACGGCGGTCGTGGAATGACCGGTTAAAGTGGGTACGTATGAGGATAATCCCGTAAATCCTGATTCTGACAATATAGTACAATGCCCATTGCTGCCGCCGGCGAAAGCCCGGCGGCGCTAATTTCGGTTCGACGTTAAGGAGTTTAGCCATGCGAATGTACATCTGCGGTGAGTGGGTTGACCGCGATGACAAGATGCCCGTCATCAATCCCTTTGACCAGACTGCTTTTGACACCGTGCCGCGGGGCTCAGCGGCCGACGTTGAGGCGGCCATCGCCAGCGCCGTCCGCGGCGCTGCCGTAATGGGAAAACTGCCGGCCCATCGACGCTACACCATTTTGAAGCGCGCCGCCGACCTGATGGACGAACGCGCCGACGACCTGGCCGAGACCATCACGCGCGAAGAGGGCAAGGTCATCGCCGAGGGTCGCACCGAAGTGCAGCGGGCCATCCAGACCATCACTCTGTCGGCGGAAGAGGCCAAGCGGCTGCACGGCGAGACGGTCCCGCTGGACGCTGCGCCCGGCGTGGTGAGCCAGTTCGGGTTCACCGTGCGGGTGCCCGTGGGCGTCGTCGCCGCCATCGCGCCCTTCAACTTCCCCCTCAACCTAGTGTGCCACAAGGTTGGCCCGGCCCTGGCCGCCGGCAACGCCGTTATCCTCAAGCCGGCTGGGGACACTCCACTGTCCGCTCTCAAACTCACCGAGCTCCTGCTGGAAGCCGGTTTGCCGGAAGAAGCTATCCAGACCATCACCGGCTCCGGGGGGGAAATTGGCGATGCCATCACCGGGTCGCCTCACGTCCGCAAGATCACCTTCACCGGCAGCATGGAAGTGGGCGACCGCATCTGCCGCAACGCTGGCATCAAGAAGGTGACCATGGAGTTGGGGTCCAACAGTCCGCTCATCATCATGTCCGACGCCGACATCGATAAGGTGGCCGCAGCCACCGTGTCCAGCAGCTTCTCCAACGCCGGACAGGTGTGCATCTCCACCCAGCGCGTCTTCGCGGCACGCACCATCTACGCGGATCTGCTGGACGCGCTGGTCAAGCCGACCCAGGAGTTCAGCGTGGGCAACCCCTTCGACGAGGACGTGAAGATGGGGCCGATGATCCGCCAGACCGACGCCGAGCGCGTCGAGACCTGGATCGCCGAGGCCGTGGGACAGGGCGCCCGGGTGATCGCCGGCGGCGACCGGCAGGGCACCCTGCACACCGCCACCGTGATCGCCGACGCCCGTCCGGAGATGCTGATTTCCCGCGAGGAACTCTTCGGCCCGGCCGTTGCGGTCAGCGCCTTCGACGACATCGACGACGCCATCGCCAAGGCCAACGACTCCCGTTTTGGGCTTTCTGCCGGCATCTTCACGCAGAACGTGGACTGGGCCATGCGGTTCGCGCTGGAAGTTCACTCGGGCAACCTGCACATCAACTCGTCGCCCCAATGGCGCGCCGACGTGATGCCTTACGGCGGCCTCAAGGACAGCGGCATGGGCAAGGAAGGCCCGGCCTACGCCATCGAGGAAATGACCGAGCTCAAGACCGTCGTGTTCCACATGGGCGGGTAGCCATACCGCCGATGCTCACCCGTAGGGGCGGGTTTAAACCCGCCCCTACCGATTCGCCGATAACGGAGTATCAACATGACCAGCAGACCGCACGGCATCGACGGATGGGGTTATCCCAATCAGGAATACGCGCCGGCGCCGCGGGTGATAACCGAGGCTCCCCGCAGCGCCCTGGTGGTCACGCCGCATCCCGACGACGCCGAGGGTGGATGCGGGGCTACCATGGCCAAGTGGATAGCCGGCTCGGGCACCAAGGTGGTCATTTTGATGTGCACCAACGGCAATAAGGGCACTGGTGATCGTTCATTCACTCCGGAATCTCTGGCGGCCACCCGCGAGACAGAGCAGCAGAACGCCGCCAACGTGCTCGGCGTGGCCGAGGTGGTTTTCCTGGGCTACGGCGACGGTGAACTGGAAGACACCCACGAATACCGGGGGCAGGTTGTCCGGGAGATCCGCCGGCACAAGCCGGAGGTTATCTTTGGCATCGACCCCTACCGCGTCACCTCACACACCCACCGGGACCACCGCCACAGCGGACAGGCCGCCCTGGATGCCGCGTTTTCCTACGCCTGGAGCTGGCTGGACTTCCCGGAGCAAATCAAAGAGGAAGGTCTGGAACCCCACATGGTACGCGAAGCCCTGCTCTGGGGGTCGGAGCGGCCCGACACCTTCGTCTCCATCACCGAGGAGCACATTCTCAAGAAAGCCGAAGCCCTCAGCAAGCACGCATCTCAGATCAGCGCTCGCACCAGGTCCCAACGCCTGGACCGGATGACCGAGGGCTGCCGCCGGCAAGGGGAGCGCTGCGGTGTCCCCTACGCCGAGGGGTTCCGCCGCATCGAGTTCAACCTGGGCAGCGACGAGTGGTGGCTGCTGAACAGGTAATGGTTTAAGTATGGCGATTGATGATGACATACTCGAAGGCGGGCTGCACCGCGTCATCCGGCTTCGATACTACTTTGCTGAGGAAGAGCTGCGCACTTATGCCCCGGAAGTCGTTCCTTGAGCCAGCCTGGGCAGCGGCTTGCGGTCATCCACATGGCCCGGGGTCAGCTGGCAGGCCAGGATTTCGCCCCGGTCATTGACCGCCAGGTGGAGATTGAAGCCGTAAAACCAGCCCATGGTAGTCTTGCCCGAGCCGCCACGCCGGCAAAAACCCGGTGGCGGGGAATGCGTTTGTTGTGGCAGACCTTGCGGGCAGTGGCGTCCACGAAGGAAATGCCCGTGCAGTCGCCCTGGCGCTGCTGCAAGTAGGCGGCTGGGGGGACCAGCGCGGTGGGCATCAACTCTACGAAGCGGTGGTAGCTGACCAGCCCGGGGAACTCGGCTCTGAGGTGAGGTTGCGCGTGCTGGGTTTAATAGTCCTGGAAGGTGCGTAGCAGGACTGGTGAAAGTGGATGAGCAGCGTCATGATCTCACTAAAGAATACCCGTTCTTTCTTGGGGAGGCATCCCGATATCCCGAACTCAGGTTAATAGGTTTTTTAGATACCTGATAATGTGCCATGATCCGTTGCAGTTCGTGGCGGTAGGAGGGCATGGCGCAATCACCCAAGTCGACTATTCTCGATCATTTCGCTGAGTTGGAGGATCCTCGAGTGGAACGCACTCGGCGTCGCAAACTGGTGGACATTTCGGCCATTGCCATCTGTGCCACCAGCTGCGGCGCCGATTTCTGGGTCCACATCGAGCTTTTCGGCAGGGGCAAACTGGCCGGGTTTCAAACCTTCTGGGAGCAGCCTCATGGTATTGCGTCCCACGATGCCTTCGGCGATGGCTTTGCCCGCCTGGACCCGGTGCAGTTTTAGAACTGCTTCGTGTCCTGAACCCAAGCCATCGCTGAGTTGCTGACCAGCCGGCCGCCGGAACGGTGCGGCCCGGCCCAATTGCTCCGGCTTTTCCGCCAGCATTGGAGTATTGAAAATAGCTTGCATCATGTGAAAGACCGCAGCTGGGACGAAGACCGGCATACCTTGCGCCGTCCGGGATTGGGGGAAGTCTTCGCCGCGTTGGTGAACGTGAGCTTGAACGTCCTGGACCGAGCCGAGTGGCTTACGGAGCGAATGTCCTTGCCTTTGCGCGCCAAGACCTGCGCCTTCCGCCCAAAACAGACTATCGCCTGCCGGACTGGACAGCTACCCTGACTTTGCAATCATCCTGGATCCCGCGCCTGTGGCTTCACATCGTGTTGACGGATAATGCAGATTGTCGGAATATGCCGACTAGATGAGCGCCTTCGACCTACAGGCAAGGAGTTGCGAAATGCCCTCGACCACAATCTACGTTGGAATGCACGACGGGGTCTGCGCGGTGTCCACCGCCGACGGCGGCAAAACTTGGACACAAGGGCCTGTGACCCCTCTGGCGCACGCGGCCGCTCGGCTGACCGCCAGTACGCCGAACCCGGGAAGAGCGTACCTGGCGGCGTATGAAGCCGGTGTCTATCGTTCCGATGACAGCGGGCTGACCTGGCGACATCTGGGAGAGTATCCCACTCCCTATGCCCACAGCGTACTTGCCCATCCCACCGAAGTAGAAACCGTATATGTCGGCAGCGAACCGGCCGCGGTTTACCGCTCGGGAGACGGCGGCAAGACATGGGAAGAATGTCGAGGACTCCAGGACGTGCCTGAATCGACCGAATGGGGATTCCATGCGCCGACCCGTGACTCCCATGTGCGAGATCTTCGGGCTGCTCCAGATGATCCCAATCGTTTGTACGCCGGTATCGAAGTCGGTGGAATGGTGCGGTCCGGCGACGGCGGGGCGACTTGGAAGCAGCTGCCCGGACTAAACGACGACATTCACTGTGTAAACCTCAGCGCCCATCGACCCCAAAGCATCTACGTCGCGACGGCCCGCGCTCCTTATCGATCCGATAATGGTGGAGACGATTGGGAACTTATCAACGCCGGGATACAGCGGAGGTACACTCTGCACATATCGGCGGCGCCCGACGACGCCGATCTAGTGCTGGTCACCGTATCCGAAAACGCCCGCCGCAGCAATCCACAGTTCTATCGGTCTATTGATGCAGGTCGGAGTTGGAAGTTGGTGGATGGTTTAGGGGAAGGAGAGAACCCGCAGGACATGGTCGTCGCTTTCGAATGGGATCCCGGGGAAACCAACAAGGTGTACGCCGGCACAGACGGGGGATCCCTGTACTGCAGCGAAGATCGCGGCGTCACCTGGAAGAGGTTGCCGGTGGAACTGGGAACGGTGGCGGTTGGCGCCATGGCCATTGCCAGCGGATAGCGTCTGCCAAGCCAATCCCAATGGCTTGCATCGTGCGGCGGCGACGCGCCTTGGGGCTGTCCTGGCTATTCCAGTAACGACAGCTTCTCCCGGAACAGCGCGACCGCCCGCTGTTCCGGGACCCCCATGAAGAACCGCATCCCCTGCACATATTCCAGCACCTCCCGGGACAGCATCAGCAAGTCGTTGCGCGGGCTGGTGTCCTTGTAGAGGTTATTCATCCAGTCCTCTTGCCCAACGAACAGCGCGTCCTGCACCATCAGGAAGTCCTGCCGATCCATGTCCCTCCGGGCCATCCAGCGGCTGAACACGAATGGCAGGCCGGTCCAGGTCTGCCACTCTTCACCCAGGTCGTAACGATGGGAAAATCCACGCTCTGCCCTGCGTCCCCGCAGCGCCCGATTGCCCGTCAGCAACAGAGCATCGTGTTCGGATGCACGGTCAACGATGGCTGGATCGCCTATCCCGTGCTTCTGGGCAAATAAAAGCCTGAGCAACTGCAAGGATGTTGGGTCCGGCTCGCTGACGGCGACGCTGCGGCCGCCCAGATCTGAGATGGGTATATTGGAGAGCAGTACGGAAGAGATCGCCCGGTTAACGGAGGCTACGCAGAATCCGGTGATCAACTCCGCCTGCGAGGTCAGCAGGTCGATATCCAATAGGGACACCGGACCGGCATCTATTTCTCCCTGCTTCAGCGCATCAGCGACAGCGTTGGGTTCCATGTCCAGGAGGGCGATGCCGCGTCTCTCCATGTCGTAATAGAATGCTTCACATTCCAGGTTGGGTATTCGAGCTACACTGGCGGGCATGGCGAGGACCGACTCCTGTCACCGAAACGGATTGCGTTACTTCCTCATATCACATGGGAAAGCCCCCGTCCAATCCGTTTTGGAACGGTTGCGGACGGGGGCTTTGGCGTGTCGCTCTGTCGTCAACGACTACAGGCGAGGCCCCATGAAGGTGAGGGCCTGCTTTTGGAACACCTGAATGCGGTTGCGCGGACCTTCACAGACGAACACCCGGTTGGCCTCGTCCACTGCGACGCCGGTGGGAGCCCAGAAGTCTCGTTCCCGTTCGAGGCCGGGAGCGCGCTCTCGCTCACCCCACATCTCAGGGTTGGCGTCCAGCTTGTCCTTGCCCCACTTGGAGACGGTGGCTTCGCCGGTCTTCAAGCCGCAGAAGTTGCCGTCCGGGTCAAAGTACTGCAGCCGGTTGTTCAGCCAGTCGGCCACGTAGATGATGCCGTCCCGGTCCACCGCCACGTCGGCGGGTCGGTTGAACTCGCCCTCTCCATCGCCGGAGGAGCCAAATTTCATCAAGAACTCACCGGATGGGCTGAACTTCTGAACCCGGTCATTCCGCCAGTCGGCGATGAAGATGTTCCCCTGGCTGTCAATGTCGATGCCCCAGGGGCTATCCAACTCGCCGTCGCCCTGGCCGTAGCTCCCGAATTTCGTCAGGAACTGACCGTCGGGAGTGAACTTCTGGACGCGGTGGTTATTGCCGTCCACGACCCAGACGTTGTCGTCGCCGTCAACGGCCAAGCCGGCCGGCCGGTCCAGCTGGCCGTCGCCACTGCCGATGTTCTCTTCCCACTTCCCGATGTACTCCCCGTCACGGGTGAACATGGAGATGCGGTGGAGCCATTCGTCGGACACGTAAACGTTGCCGTTGCTGGCGATGGCCACGTTGACGGGCCATACCAGGGAACCATCCTCGAAATTGTATTCGTGGGGACCCTGCTGGGGAACGCCGCGGGCAAAGGCGTTGACGTATTCCTCGTCAACGGTGCAGACCGTGACGCGGGTGCCCTCGGGCCGGTACTCAGAGGACCGGCAGAGGACGTACATCAGATCGTCTTCGCCTCGCGCCATGTGGATCGGGTAGGTAAAACCCGGTCCAAATTGCTCACCACGCCCGATAGTGTGGCTGTATTGGAGCTGGACGTGGGATATTCTGGTTGCTGTAACCATAATCGCCTCCTTGTGTCGGGCTAAATGAAGTCCATCTGCTCGAAGGAGCCGTTCACGATGGGCTGGGCATCCAGACCCATCCACTTCTCCAGGAGGGTGGAATAAAGGCCGCGGAAGTCGTTGTTGAAGTGCAGGTCACCCTCGAGCAGCTTGTTTTCCTCCAGGGAGGGGTACTCGCCGTAGAGGCCGCCCTTGACGTTCTCGCCCACCACAAAGGCGACGCCGCCTGAACCGTGGTCGGTGCCGGAGCCGTTGTCGTGCACCCGGCGCCCGAACTCGGTGAAGACCAGCAGGATCACGTTGTCGCCGGCGTCGTGTTCCTTCAGGTCATCGTAGAAGTCGGCGACGGCGTGGGAGGTCTCGGTCCACAGGCGGGTGTGGTTGGCCAACTCGCCGGCGTGGGTGTCAAAGCTGTTGTACGGCGCAGTGGTGTAGAGCACGCGAGTGCCGAACCCGGCCAGGTGCGTCTGCGCGATGTTGCGCATGTATTGGGCAACGGTGTCATTGCCGTACTCCACCGAGGAGGAGTACATGGCCGGAGCGGTGCTCAGGATGTCTGCGCCTTCCAGCGCATCCAGACCGGTCTGGGCGAAGTAGTCCAGCACCGGGCCCTGGCCCAGCATCGGCGAGTAAACACGCGAGAAGACGTCCAACGCCTTGGTGCGCTGTTCCTCAACCTCGATGCCCGTGAGTACGCCGTAGGTCTCCAGGTTGCCCACGGAGGCAACCGGAACGCCCGGGGCTACCAGCGACCGGGGAAGACCGCGGCCGAAGTTCACGCCGGTCAAAACGTTTTCCTTCTGCGGGTCCAGGTCGCGCACGGCCCGGCCCAGCCAGCCCTCGTCTCCCACCTTGTCCGGCTCACAGGTGTGCCAGATGTCCATGGAGCGGAAGTGCGAGCGGCTGGGATTGGGGTAGCCCACGCCCTGGATGACGGCGACTTTGCCCTCATCGTACAGGCGCTTGATCGGCCCCATAGCCGGGTTGAAACCAATTTGGTCATTGATGGGCAGGACCTGGTCAATAGGTATTCGGACATTGGGCCGGTTGTCCAGGTACAGGGGGTCGCCATACGGAATGATGGTGTTCAGCGCATCGTTGCCCCCCGACAACTGGAGGACCACCAGCACCGGATCTTTCTTGGTGGCTGTCATATCTTTCGCCTCCTTGGTTACTCGAACAGGTACTCGGTAGTGGCCACGATGGATTGCAGCATCTGGCCCACGCGCTGGTCGAACTCGTCGGTGCCGGTGCGGAGCTCGCCTTCACTGTCGGCAAGGGCGATCAACTCGTTGCGCGTGACCTCGGCCAGTTCGTAATGGCCGAGCAACTGCAAGCAGCCGTCCACCAACCGCTCGGACGAAATCGTCTCGCCCTCGGATCCCAGACGGTTGATGATGGCCTGGACGCCGCGATGGGAGGTGTTGCCCACAGCGTCGGCGGTGAAGTTAATGCGCTCCACCAGGGTGCCGCTGTCAATCCACTCACGACCGGTGTGCCAGCCTTCAACTGTCGGCGGGTTCAGCAGGTCCTGGCCCATGTAGCGGATGGTCAGCGTCATGGCGTTCATGCCCGGCTTGGGCATGTCGAAGTCGCCAACGAGCCGCATGGTGCCGACCACGGTTTCGGTCGGGCTCTTCACCTTCTCGAAGCGGGCGTTCTTGAAGAAGTCGGAGTTGAACAGCACGCGCAGCATCGAGCGGATATCGTAGTTGGATCGGAAGTACTCGTCCTCCAGCATCTTGATGGCTTCGGGGTCGCGCGGCGGCGTGTTCTGCCAGGCGGGTACCTGGGGCTCGTCGGCGACGAAGAAGTTGTACATATGCCTGGCGACGAACCGGGCCGCTGCGGGCTGGCGGGCGATGATCTTCACGATGTCTTCGCCGTTCCAGTTGCCGGTTTGGCCCAGGAAGGTCTTTTCGCCGTAGTCGTGGTCGGACGGATCATAGATGAACGCCGCTTCATACTTCCCGTAAGGGTAGCGGGGAACCGAGTTGGTGACCGTCCATCCGGTGAAAGCGCGAGCGGCTTCCTTGACGTCATCCTCCGAGTAGTTGGCGTCGCCGTCCATGCCGACACCGAGGGAGAACAGCTCCAGCAGCTCCCGTCCCCAGTTCTCGTTGATGGCGTCCTTGTGGCTCATGCAGTTGTCCAGGTAGAACATCATGGCCGGGTCGGTGGACAGACCCATGAGCAGCTGTTCGAAGTTGCCGAACCCCATAGTGCGAAACATATCGAGCTCGATCTGCTGCTGCTTGGGATACTCGCACTTGGCGTGGCCGGTGCAGAAGATGTGGTGCCAGAACAGGCCCATTTTCTCTTCCAGCGGGCGCTTGGTGTTGATCATCCGGAAGGTCCATTCTTCCTGCTGACCTTCCAGTCCCGCCTTGGATACCCACTGCGGCTGATAGCGCATCAGGATGTCCTCCTGGATAGGAGGCTGGTTCTCCGGATGCAGTAGTTCCTCAACGGTCTCTTCGTAGCCCTTGGCGGCGCGAGCCTCCAGTTCTTCATACGTCGCTCCGAAACCGGCGCGCCGCATCAAGTGGGCCATTAAGGCAATATCCTTTTCTGCCATGTTTTTACCTCCTGATTACCTAGCTGCGGCCTTGAACGACTACACCATATCGGTTGCGGTTCGCAGTGGCTATCGTCCGCACCGAGATGATATACGCCGATTCCCTCGGTTCACTACCCAAAAACGGGCAGCTATCCGCCGGGTGGTTGCCGATGCCATCGTATTCCTAACGGTGGCGATAGTCAACCCGATGTGCTCTCAACTGACCGAATCCAAGCGGAGAGTAAGTTCAAGGCTCGGTATTGCAACCGTCACGGGCCGGGGCCGTTTATGGGCGCCAACTCCAGCAGGCGCATTCCCCTTTCCACTTGCTGCCCCGATTGGACGGCCACCCTCCGCACGACGCCATCCCGGGGCGCCGTGATCACCAGCTCCATTTTCATGGACTCCATGATTGCGACGGTTTGATTCCGTTCCACGCGGTCACCCTCTTCGACCAATATCTCCAGCACGGAGCCGGGCATAGGCGCCAGCACGTCTCCCGTGGCTTCATTGGCGGCTCCGCTGCTTCGCCGCCGTCCTGAGCTTGTGGAAGGGTCCGCCCGCTGGAAAACCAACAGGTCTCCATCCAGCCACAAGTGCAACTCCCGGCCGACCCATTCCCACGCGAAAGCGTACTCCCTTCCAGCTTCCGTCCGGCACAAACCTTCTCCCTTTTGGCGGGACTCGACGCTGAAACTGGTGGATTCCCCCGGACTCAACGCTTCCCCTTCCAAGTCAAATGTGAAAGAATCTGCCGACTCCGTTAGGCGATAGCGAAAGGGCTCGCCATCCCATGGGTGCATCTCTCGCAGCTCGCCCCGGCTCGTCGTCACGGCAGCCTCCGCTCACCGACCGACTGCCAGGGACCGGCCCCCACTCGGTCCGTCGCCGCTGCTGCCGGGGCCTGAGCCGCCATTGGTTGACTCGACGCCCACGCCGCCAGCGAACGGGCCACGGTTCGGGTCTCATCATCGATCCCCATGCTGGTAACTGCCGGATTCCGCTCGAGAAAACCGGTATCGTAATCACCGCTTTGAAACTGAGCGTGTCGCAACACTGCCCGCAACAAAGGGATGTTCGTTATCACCCCGAGGACCAGGAACTGTGACAGCGCAACCTCCATCCGGCGCAGGCTGATGCCGCGCTCCGGCCCCCATGCGATCAACTTCGCCAGCATCGGGTCGTAATAGATGGAGACTTCCAGATCCTGCGCCACGCCACTGTCCAACCGAAGCCCCGGGCCGCTGGGAGGCCGCCAGCGCAGCAGATTCCCGGTGGACGGCACAAAATCCCGATACGGATCCTCGGCGTAGATGCGACATTCTATGGCGTGCCCCCGGGGTTGGATCTCCTTCTGCTGCAGAGTCAGGGGTTCCCTGGCAGCGATACGAACCTGCCACTCCACCATGTCCAACCCCAGGACGGCCTCGGTAATCGGGTGCTCCACCTGGAGCCGCGCATTCATCTCAAGGAAATAAAACTCGCCGCTTTCCGGCTCCAGCAAAAACTCCACTGTCCCAGCGCTAAAATACCCTGCGCCCTGAGCGACGGCGACGGCGGCCTCTCCCATCAGCCTTCGCAAATCCGGCGTTAGCGCCGGCGACGGGGTCTCTTCAATTATCTTTTGGTGACGGCGTTGTATGCTGCATTCCCTCTCGCCAAGGTGGATGGTATGCCCGAAACCATCGGCCAGGATCTGTACCTCCACATGCCGGGGATGCGAAACGTAACTTTCCAGGAACACGCGGCCATCGCCAAAAGCGGCCTGGGCTTCCCGGCTGGCCCTATCCATTTCGCCGTCCAATTCCCGTCGCTCGTTGACCAGGCGCATACCTCGGCCGCCCCCGCCGGCGGCAGCCTTAACCATCAGAGGGAATCCCAACTGCTGCGCGAACTGCTCGACCGCAGCGTCCCCGGGAAGGCATTCCGGGGAGCTGGGAATCACCGGTACTCCGGCGGCAAGCGCGATGTCCTTGGAGCGAAGCTTGTCCCCCAGGGCCTCCATGCTCTCCGGGCCTGGGCCGATGAAGATTATTCCGGCTTCTCGGCAGGCCCTCGCGAACTCCGGGTTCTCCGACAAAAAACCGTAACCTGGGTGTATGGCGTCAACCCCCGAGTCATGCGCGGCCCGCACGATCTTGAGGATGTTCAGGTAGGTCTCTTCAGCGGTATTGCCCGGCAGCGCCAACGACTGCTCCGCCGTGCTCACGTGAGGCGCGCCGGCGTCCGGGTCGGAATAGACCGCGACAGGAGCGATGCCCATAGTGCGAAGCGTCTGGTTAATCCGAACCGCTATCTCGCCGCGATTGGCTACCAGGACTTTAGAGAACATCGGCTATTTCTGGTTCGAGTTGGCGAGTACCCAATCAGCGGCTGCGCTTTATGTGGATGAACAGACTTGCCATCCCCAAATTAATCCCGGTTGCGATAAGGTGACGGCGCCCTGGGTGCGTCAGGAATTCTGCCCGCGGAGCTGTTCTTCCAGTTCGCGGATGCGGGCTTCGGCGGCGTCGGCGCGGGTTTCGGCGGCGGCGCGCGCCTCCCTTTCATCCGTAAGGGTAGTAATGGGCCGGCCCGTAGCCGGGTCGTAAAACACCAACTCCCCATCTACCCACCGCAGATATAAACCCAGGATCGCGCTGTATCCCTGCAAACTCCCGCCGGGCAGTTCCGCGATGTCGATGGCAACGTACTCCCCATCCACCAGCCGGTCCCCGGCCAGCCGCACCCCATGATGTCGGCCCGTCGCGGTCTCGTCAAAGCGCCAGTACTCCGGGATACCCAAAGCGGCGTAGTCCCGCCGCTTGTCTGTAACGTCAACCCGTCCGGTGCTCCGCGACGCTATCTCCAGCGCGAAGTCCGGAGGCTTGCCCTGCTCTGATATGACGTAGGCGTTGCTGACCTTGTAGGCCGCGGGGTACGCGTCAAAAGCCACCAGCAGGTCGGGATACCTTACTCCTGCCAGGCTCCGGGTGGGCGACCGGGCCAGGTAATGCTCCCCGGCTACCAGAGTGGTTTCCGGGTTGCCCAGATGCTGAATGAGGTGATAGACGTTGCCGGTGGCGGCCAGGCGGTCGAAGCTGGTCATCTTGTCTTCCGGGTCCTCCGGCGGGTCTGGGAACACAAAGGGCTGCTGGACCCGGGAAGTCCCGGCGATGGCGTTGGGCGTACTCATGTTGCACCTGGCGGTTAGTGGCGGAGCCGTGTTGGCGGCAACATTATACCAGCGCTGCGTCGAGGCTGGGCTTCACATTCGGAAAACCCCTCGCTTCTGCTCCGGGAATGGGGCATTGATGGACGCCGCTATCCCCAGACCCACTACCATCCGCGTGTCTACCGGGTCAATGATGCCGTCGTCCCACAGGCGAGCGGTGCTGTAGTAGGGGTCGCCCTCCTGATCGTACTTTTCCAAGATAGGGCGTTGCAAGTCGTCTCGCTCCCGCTGCTCCATGGTGCGGCCCTGTCGCTCCAGTTGTTGCAGTCGTATAGTGAGGAGGACATCCGCCGCCTGTTGTCCGCCCATCACCGAAATGCGCGCGTTGGGCCACGTCCACAGGAAACGGGGCTGGTAGGCCCGCCCGCACATGCCATAGTTGCCCGCCCCAAAGGAACTGCCAATGATCACCGTGAACTTGGGCACGGCGGCGTTCGACACCGCCATGACCATCTTGGCGCCATCCTTGGCGATTCCTCCGACTTCGTACTGGCGACCTACCATGAAACCGGTAATGTTTTGCAGGAACAGCAGGGGGATACCCCGCTGGCTGCACAACTCGATGAAGTGGGTACCCTTCAGCGCGCTTTCTGAGAAAAGAACCCCGTTGTTGGCGACCACTCCCACCGGATACCCGAAAACTCGGGCGAAGCCACAAACCAGGGTTTCTCCATACTCAGACTTGAACTCGTGAAAACGGCTTCCATCAACCACGCGGGCGATCACTTCGCGCACATTGTATTGCCGTCGGTTATCCGGAGAGACGATGCCATACAGCTCGCCCGGATCGTAGGCCGGCGGTTCGGAGCTGGTGACCTCAAACGGCGGGTTGCGCCTTTGCACAAAATTCTCCACGATGTCCCGCGTGATCGCCAGCGCATCCGCATCGTCCGCTGCCTGATGGTCCGCCACGCCGGATATCCTGGTATGCACGTCCGCTCCGCCCAGGGTTTCAGGATCCACTTCTTCTCCGGTGGCCGCACGCACCAACGGCGGGCCGCCCAGAAAGATGGTGCCCTGTCGCCGCACCATCACGACCTCGTCGCTCATAGCTGGGATATACGCTCCGCCTGCGGTGCATGAACCCATGACCACAGCCACCTGGGGAATGCCCAGCGCCGACATTTGGGCCTGGTTGTAAAAGATGCGTCCGAAGTGGTCCCGATCAGGAAACACCTCCGCTTGCAGCGGCAAAAATGCTCCGCCCGAGTCCACCAGGTAAATACACGGCAGGTGATTTTCCAGAGCGATTTCCTGGGCGCGCAGATGCTTTTTAACAGTGATCGGGTAGTAGGCGCCGCCCTTTACCGTCGCATCGTTGGCGACCACCACAGCCTCTTTCCCGTGGACCAATCCAACGCCGGTAACGATGCCGGCAGACGCTTCGTCCCCGTCATACATATCCCATGCCGCCAGGGGACTGAGCTCAAGGAAGGGAGTGCCGGCATCCACCAGCCCGTCAATCCGTTCCCGGGCCAGCAGCTTGCCACGGCTGCGGTGCAACTCCACCGCCCGCTGCCCGCCTCCGGCGCGAGCTTGCTCTAGACGCTCTTTTAGGTCCTTCACCAGAGCTGCCATGCGCGCCCGGTTGTCCTGAAAATCCGGGTCGGCGGTGCGCAGGTTGGAGCCGATTACTTCCATGTCATTCCCGGACCATGTCCGTCAGATAAGCGGATGATAACACGGCCCAGGCGCAAGGATCGCTTCTCCGGCGCCCGGCGGCGGCCCTTTTCACGTTGAGAGTGATTGTCGCTCATGAGTACCCACTTTGTCATTCCACGCCCACGCAGCGGGCGATGGAATCTCGTAGCCCCAACGCAGGCTGTGGCGAACCACCATCGCTGTGAGAACAAGATTGCGTACGCTGCGCTCGCAATGGCAAAGTGGGTACGCGTGAGGTGATCGCCGTCGTTGTAATGCCCGGCGCCGTCTAGTACAATTTACGGGCCGCACCCCGCGTTCCTGGCCAAGCGCCGGTTCGCATATCCACCATTTGATACCCGCTCGCGGAGAGGTGGCCGAGTGGTTGAAGGCGCCGGTCTCGAAAACCGGTATGCGCCTCTGGCGCATCGCGGGTTCGAATCCCGCTCTCTCCGCCATACTACGTCGTTCATCCAACCGCTTAAGTTCCCATGGCCTTGCAGTCCCAATTTTCCGAGCGTTCGCCGTACCAGGATAGGCCGGCGTCTTCCCCTTACTGGGAAGAGCCAATGTCTTCACCCTTTTGGGACGCGCCGGAGTTGGCGGATTACGATGCCCGCGGCACGGCTCTGGAGGAATCGAATGCTCCGCGCGCCGCAGTTTTACAGGGGCTCAACGAGGCGCAGCAGCAGGCGGTTGTTACTACCGAGGGCCCTCTGCTCATAGTCGCCGGTCCGGGTTCGGGCAAGACCCGCGTCATCACCCACCGCATTGCTTATTTGGTAGGGGATTGCGGCGTAAATCCCTGGCAAATACTGGCGGTCACGTTCACCAACAAAGCCGCCAGGGAGATGCGGGAACGCCTCGACCGGCTGTTGCTCAGCCGCAGCGAGGCCGTCACCATGGGTACTTTCCACGCCGTCTGCGCCCGCATTCTGCGCCGACATGGTGAACGCATCGGCCTCGATAGAAACTTCACCATTTATGACCAGGATGACCAGTTGGACGCCCTCAAGTCTGCGATGCAGCTGGCGGACGTGGATAGCAAACGATATACCCCCAGAGCCATTCTCTCGCGCATTTCCGCCGCCAAAAGCAGCCTCCAGGATGCTCGCCGCATGGCCGAAACCGCCTATGATGCCGAGGACGAATATGGCGCTCATTGGGTGGAAACCTGCTCCCGCGTCTATCGTTATTATGAGGAGGCGCTGGCGCGCCAGAACGCCCTGGATTTCGACGACCTCCTGATGCAGACTGCGCAACTCCTGGAAAATATTCCCGACGTTCAGGACCAATACCACACCCGCTACCGTTACCTGCTCATCGACGAGTTTCAGGACACCAACGTAGCACAGTACCGTCTGGCCCGGCTGATGACCGGCCAACACCGGAACCTGTGCGTGGTCGGCGACCCGGACCAGAGCATCTATTCGTGGCGTAACGCCGACATCCGAAACATCCTGAGCTTTCAGACCGATTTCCCCGACGCCACACTCATCAGCCTGGGCGAGAACTACCGCTCAACCAGGAACATCCTCAACGCCGCCTCCGGCGTCATCTCCACCAACACGGAACGGATTGAACGCCCGCTATTTACGCAAAATCCAGCGGGACGACCCGTCACACTGCACGAAGCCTTCAGCGAAGAAGACGAAGCCCTCTGGGCTGTGGACGAGGTGGGCCGCCTCACCCGAACCGGCGAGTACCAGTCCGGCGACTGCGCCATCATGTACCGCATCAACGCCCAGAGCCGCGCCTTTGAAGATCAATGCATGCGCCAGGGAATACCCTACCGGTTGGTGGGTGGTGTGCGTTTTTACCATCGCAAGGAAATCAAGGACGCGGTGGGCTACCTGCGGGTGATTTTCAACCCGGATGACGAGGTCAGCCTGCGACGCATCATCAACCAACCGCCCCGGGGCATCGGCGCCAAATCCGTACAGCAACTGACAAACTTCGCGGCCCAACGCGGAGACGCCATGAGACAAACGATGCGGGTAATTGCGGCGGCCCGGGCGGAAGGGTCCCCATGCCCGGTTCCATTAACGGCGCGAGCGGCTCGGTCAATCGCCGATTTGTCCGTTACCCTGGATCGCCTCGCTGACGCCTCGCGCGAGCTGGGCGTCCCGGAACTCCTTGATCGCACGTTGGACATGACCGGGTTGGCCAAACAAATCAATGCCCAGGATGACAGCGATGAGCGATGGGAGAATATCCTCGAGCTGCGCGCTTTGGCTGAAGACTACGGTCCTCCCGGCGACGGTTCCGCCGACGGGTTGAGCGCGTTTCTGGAGCGGGTTTCTCTGGTTTCCGACGTGGATGCTTACGAACAGTCCGATGATGCGCTTACCTTGATCACCCTGCATCAGGCTAAAGGGCTGGAGTTCCCGGTTGTGATGATGGCCGGAATGGAGGAAGGGCTGCTGCCCCACACGCGTTCCATGGATACCGTGGCCGAGATAGAAGAGGAACGTCGGCTGTGTTACGTGGGCATGACCAGGGCTAAAGAGCGCCTTTATCTGCTGCGCGCTTTCCGGAGGCGTTATCCCTCGTCGGGTGGAGTATCGCTGCCGTCGCGTTTCCTCGAAGATCTCCCGGAGGAGGCGCTGGCCTCGCCGGCCATGGACCGACCTCCCGGCTCCCGCGCCGAATCTCATGGATTGAACGCATCCCGTCCGTCGCGGAACGCAGACGCGGTGATAGGCGGCGCCTACGGACAGTCCAGGCGCGCCTCGCGCACGCGGCTGGGTGACGGATCCGGCGCCGGAGGCGAAGTGTCGCGAGGCCAACTCCGGGGCAATATCGATGAACGTCTTACCGAATGGTCTCCCGGCCGGCCATTGGCTTCAGGCAACACGCCGGAGCGCGCGCCCCTGGCGGTGGGCGAAATCGTCCGCCATCCCACTTTCGGAGAGGGCGTGGTTCAGGAAGTTGATGGCGTCGGCGACACCGAACAGGCCACCGTGAATTTTGCGAGCGTCGGCCTGAAACGGTTATTGGTGGGCCTGGCGCGCTTGGAGCGCGGCTAGTTGCGATCTGCCCTCGGATCGTTGCCTTGACCAACGGCCATACCGGCGAAAAGGCCCGGCAATCCGATATGGGCTCACCGACGTATCGCGGGTATCCTTGCTATACTGGAAAGGCGTTTTCCCCCTCGACAAAATGAGGGTGAAGGTGAGGGACAACCGTGGTTTCGTTTCTGAAAAAGATCGTCGGAGACACGCCGGAAAGGGCCGCCGAGAAGCTCCGAAGCCGGTTGGTACCCCAAGTCAACCGGCTAGAGAGCAACATTCAAAGCCTCAGCGATGAGGGCCTCAGAGCCAAGACTGGCGAATTCCGGCGCCGCTTGGACGATGGAGCATCTTTAGACGACCTGTTGCCCGAGGCCTTCGCCGTGGTGCGGGAGGCAGCGCGGCGTACCCTCGGTCAACGCCACTACGACGTGCAGATCATCGGCGGCGCAGTCCTGCACCAGGGGAAAATCGCCGAAATGAAGACCGGCGAAGGAAAAACCCTGGTCGCCACCCTGCCCGCATATTTGAACGCCCTCACCGGCGGCGGCGTGCATATCGTTACCGTCAACGATTACCTGGCCCGGCGCGATCCGGTTTGGATGGGGCCGGTGTTCGACCTTCTGGGTCTCACCGTCGGTTGCCTCCAGCACGATGCTCACTACATTTACGATAAGGACTTCACGGACCCGGGGCCAAACGGGTTCGATAAGTTGCGGCCGGTTTCCCGGCGTGAGGAGGCCTATAGAACCGACATCCTCTACGGGACCAACAGTGAATTCGGCTTTGACTACCTTCGAGACAACATCGCCACCAGGCCGGATTTGCGCGCACAGCGCGGGCGGGGCGTTTTCGCCATCGTGGACGAGGTCGATAACATCCTCATTGACGAGGCGCGCACTCCGCTGATCATCAGCGGCCCGGCCCAACAGCGCGACGAGTATTATCGCGATTGCGACCGTTTGGCCCGGCGCTTGCATGAGTACGAGGACTACACCATCGACGACCGTACCCAAGCCATCTCACTCACCGAGGCGGGTATCGCCAGAGCCGAACGCCACCTGCACGTATCAAACCTGTACGACCCCGAAAATTTCCACCTGGTGCAGTACGTTGAGAACGCCGTGGTCGCCCACGTGCAGAAGGACAAGGACAAGGACTACGTGGTCCAGAACGGCCAGGTTATCATCGTTGACGAGTTCACTGGCCGGCTCCAGTTTGGCCGCCGCTGGTCCGACGGCCTCCACCAGGCCGTGGAAGTTAAGGAAGGCATCAAGCCCCAGGCCGAAAATGCTACCTACGCCACCATCACCCTACAGAACTACTTCCGGCTCTATGACAAACTGGCCGGGATGACCGGCACGGCGGCGACCGAAGCGGAGGAGTTCTATAAAATCTACGGCCTGGAAGTGGTGGCCGTTCCCACCAACCGGCCCATGATTCGGGAAGATGCGGACGACCTCATTTTTGCCACTGACGAAGGCAAATGGCGGGCCGTCGTCAACAGCATCATCGAGCGTTCCGGGGCCGGCCAGCCCGTGCTGGTTGGCACTACCTCCGTTGAAACGTCCGAATTCCTCAGCGACCGCTTGCGCAAGCGCGGCGTGCCGCATCAGGTCCTCAATGCCCGCAACCACGAGCGTGAAGCCTTCATTATCGCCCAGGCGGGTCGGGCCGGGGCGGTTACCGTATCCACCAACATGGCCGGTCGCGGCACCGACATCGTCCTCGGTGGCGCGGACATCGACCGCGCGGACTGGCCGGCCGAGCATGACCGGGTGATCTCCCTGGGCGGCCTGCACGTCATTGGCACCGAGCACCATGAGGCCCGTCGCGTGGACAACCAGCTCCGCGGCCGCGCCGGACGCCAGGGCGACCCCGGCAGCAGCCAGTTCTTCGTCGCCCTGGAAGACGAGCTGATGCAGCGCTTCGGCGGCGACCGCATCAAGAGCGTGATGAGTTGGACCGGGCTGAATGATGATGAACCACTGGAAAACAAGCTCATCACCAAGTCCATCAATAGCGCGCAGGTCAAGGTGGAGGGGCATCACTTTGATATGCGCAAGCATCTCCTGAACTTCGACGACGTGCTTCAGCAACAGCGCAAGCAGATCTACGAGGACCGGGCCCTCTTGTTGGACGGCGAGGGCCTTCGAGAGCGAGTGCTGGAAATGCTCCGCGCCGAGTTCAGCGGCTTGATGTCAGCCCACCTCAGCGCGCGACACGCCGAGGACTGGAACGCTGGCCCCTTCCTGGACGCGCTGCGGCAGATCTGCCCGCCGCCGGCGGAACTGGACACTCTCGATAAGGTACTCCAGCACCGCCGCGAAGCTATCGTTGATATCCTGGACCGCCGCGCCGCCACGCTGTACGACGATAAAGAACAGTCAATGGGTTCCGACAACATGGCAACCTTGGTCCAGCTGCTACTCTTGAAGTCCATTGATGACCATTGGGTGCAACACCTGACCACAATGGAGGATTTGCGGACCGGCGTCGGCCTGCAAGCGGTTGGGCAGCGCGATCCATTGGCAGTGTACCGAACCGAAGGCCGCAACAACTTTGCCGAGATGTGGCGTCAGATCAGGCGTGGGGTTACCCACACACTGTTCCACGTGACTCTGGCCCCCGAAGCGCCCGCGGCTCGCGCGTCGTCAAATGGAGACCGGGACGCCGCTGGAGGTCAACGCAACTCGCGCGCGCCCGTCAGCCCCATGGAGGCCGTGTCTCCCGCGCGAAACGCCGCCGCCCCGCGGGCCGGCCGCAAAATCGGGCGCAATTCCAAATGCCCCTGCGGGAGCGGCAAAAAATACAAGCGCTGCTGCGGCGCCGCGGCCTGATGTCGGCTTGCGAACCAAGCACAAGTCATGGGGGCGGGTTTCAAACCCGCCCCGACCCGTTGCGCGGTATAACCACCGTCTATTTCCCTCGCCGGAACAGCCGCCGCACTATGGTCAGCGGTTGGGGCTGTGGTTCCTCCATAGCTATGGGTTTGTTGCGTCCCAAGGCCCATCCTTCCGGGTCACGCTCAAACGCGATCCGGCAGCCCGGCGCACAGAAATAGTAGGTCTGCCCTTCGTATTCACTGGCGCCGCCATTGGGGTTGTCAATGTCCACTTGCATCAAGCAGATGGGGTCGGTTGCTGTTGCCATGATTGTTTCCCAACTTGTAGCGATGGTGTACGACGATTGTAACAGAGCCGGACGAGGTTAGGGTTCCCAAAGTTACCGTTGCCGATTAGCCTATTCTGGCGCGGCGCAGCCGTAATGAGTTGCTCACCACGCTTACCGAGCTGAAAGCCATGGCCAACGCCGCCAGAATCGGATTCAGAAAGCCCGCGTCGCCGAAGAAAAAGGTCAGACCGTTCGGGACGCCGCCCAAAGCGGCAAACGCCGGGTAAAGAACGCCCGCCGCTACCGGGATCAGCATGGTGTTGTAAAAGAACGCCCAGAAGAGATTTTGCCGGATGGCGCGCATCGTCGCCCGCGATACTTGGAGGGAAGTAGCAACGCCCGCCAGGTCGTCACGCATCAGCGTAATGTCGGCCGATTCCCTTGCTATGTCCGAACCGGCGCCCATTGCGATCCCCACGTCGGCCAACGTCAGAGCCGGGGCGTCGTTGATGCCGTCGCCCACCATCGCAACCACGTACCCGTCGGCCTGCAATCCGGTTATGGCATCCGATTTGTCGCCGGGCAGCATCTCTGCATACCATTCATCCGCGCCGCAACTGGATGCCACAGCGGAAGCTACTTCGGGCCGATCTCCGGAAAGTATGATGGTGCGGACGCCCATCCCGCGCAGCGCGGCCACTGCCGCTTGAGCTCCCGGTTTTACGGTGTCCATCACCGCAATGACGCCCAGCACATTACCCCCGCGGGCGACGAACATGGGGGTGTTTCCCTGTTGCGCCAACCCATTCGCCGCTCTTGACATTTCGTCGGGCACCGGGATTCCCATTTCTCCCATCAACGCCGCATTGCCCACTGCGGTTGGTTCGCCGTCGAGCACGGCGCTTATGCCGGCTCCCCGGTGCGTCGCGGTCTTGGTAGCTCCGGTAAGGGTTAGCCCTTCCTGTTCCGCATGACGGCGTACCGCCGCTCCTATGGGGTGCTCGGACAACAGCTCAACCGAAGCCGCGGCAGTCAGAACCAAATCCTCCGCGATTCCCGCCGCCGGAACGATGTCCGTTACTCGGAGCCGGCCCGTGGTCAGGGTTCCGGTCTTGTCCAATGCGACCGCGTTCACGCGATGGGCGGTTTCCAAGGCCGTCGCGTTGCGAATCAATATGCCCCGCTCGGCCGCCCGGCCGACCCCAACGATAATAGCCGTGGGCGTGGCGAGGCCCAGCGCACAGGGACAGGCGATGATGAAAACCGCCACCAGCGTCAGCATGGCATAAAGAATCGACGGGTCGGGGCCCAGGAATAGCCAGAGCGTCGCCGAGGCCAGCGCGACCAACCCCACTGAAGGCACAAACCAGGCAGCGACCCGATCAGCGAGACGCTGCACCGGGGCCGCCGAGCCTTGCGCTTCCTCCACCAACCGAATAACCTGCGCCAATGTCGTATCCGTGCCCACGCGGGTAGCGCGCATCAGGAAAGCGCCGGTTCCATTCATCGTTCCGGCGAATACGGAATCTCCCGAGGACTTTTCGGCCGGCATACTCTCTCCGGTCAACGCCGACTCATCCACGGCGGTAGTTCCGCTGATAACCTCGCCGTCCACCGGAATTTGCTCTCCGGGCCGCACCGCCAGTGCGTTGCCCACGACCACCATGCCCACCGGAACGTCATCAATCGCGCCGTCGTCCGTCATCAAGTGCGCCGTCCGAGGACGCAAGTCCAGCAGGCGGCCAATGGCGTCGGAGGTGCGCGACAAGGCCCGCGCCTCCAGCCATCGCCCCAGCAGGATCAGGGCGACGATGATGGCCGCCATATCAAAATGCAGTTGATGTCCTGTCGCCGATGCCGGTACAGCCGGCGCGAACAGCATTAACAGCACGGCGACGACGCTGTACCCGTATGCCACTGACGTGCCCAGCGCAATCAGCGTGTGCATATTGGGATGCAGCCGGCGCAGTCCGGCCCATCCGGCCACGTAGAACGACCAGCCGGCCCACAGCTGCACCGGCGTCGCCACCGCCCACAGCAGCAGCGGATACCACCACAGGGCCAGTAGCGTATGCGTCCACGGCAGTGCCGGGAAACTGCCCAACAGCAGCGCCGCGCCGCCCACCGCCGCCACGACCAGCCGCGTCCGCAGTCGCCTGGTCTCTTGAGCCCGTGGCGTTTCCGTATCATCGGCGGTGGTATCCAGCCGGTAGCCGACGTCGGCCACGGCCCGCGCCAGCGTCGCAACGTCCGGCGGCGCGGAGCCGGCCAGTTTGACCGTCGCCCGCTCCGTGGCCAGGTTGACGTTGACCTCGCTCACCCCGTCCACGGAACGCAGAGCCTCGCCCACATGGTACACGCAGGCCGCGCAGGTCATGCCGGCCACGGGAAAGACCAGAGTTTTGGGACTCTGTTGCGGCATGGTTGCAGGCACACTGGAGCAATGACTGGATTACGTACCGAACTGACTACATTATAGCAGTGGATGATAATGCGGCGGCCTTTTCCTTGACATGCCGTTTACATCGGGAGCATACTGCCCCAACTCAGGGAGAGGACCATGGCCGCAGTCAATTTCAAGCCCGCGGAGTTTGCCCTCGCCGGGCGCCCAATCCACTATGCTTGGGTGATCGTCTTCATCACGGCATTGATGAGACTGGTGTCGTCATCGTTCCGCATGTCTTTTCCGGCGCTGGTTCCCATCATTTCCGAGGTGTTTGGCTGGAGTCCCGGCCTCATCCTGTTCGCATTTTCCCTGCAATGGGTGGTGTCCGGCATGTTCGGCCCGCCCTCCGGGTGGCTGGGCGATCGATACGGAGCTCGCTTTACGCTGACGCTGGGCGCATCTCTGTATATTGTCAGCATGATGCTGGCGGGGTTCATGACCGAGCTGTGGCATCTCTACCTTTTCTTCGGCGTGATGCTCAGTGCCTCCATGGGAATTTTCCAGGTGCCTCTGACGGTGTCTGTAACCTCCTGGTTCCGGCGTCACCTGGGATTGGGCATGGGGTTGCTCCAGTCGTCCCAGGGAGTCGGGCCGGTCATAGTTCCAACCATTATGCTGGGTTTGGTAGCCTTCTTCTCCCTGGGGCCGGGCGAGGGGTGGGCTGAAGCCTTCCCGGTATTCAGCGCCGACAGCATTGGCATCAGAATGGCTTTCTGGATTCCCGGCATTGTGGGCGGCGCCGTCCTCCTGCTGTTGACCCGCCTCTTTCACAACTCTCCGGAAGACGTGGGAATGCGACAGTTGGGCGCTGACCCCAACGAGCCGATACGCGCCGCGCCCACCACCGGAAGGGGAGCCAAAGAGCGGGCCCGAGTATTTCTGCGCCAGGCGCGCAAAACTTCTACCTTCTGGAACCTGGTTGGGATTCATTATTGGGGATGTGCCGGTCACGCCATCATCATCATGTTCCTCCAAGTTATGGTGGTTGACCTGTTGGCGCCGGAAGACGGGTATCAGGGGGTGGACAAAGCCCTGCTTGGAGCCACGGGCATCGGCATCACTATCGCGGGCACCATGCACCTGACCAGCACCATAACCCGATTTGGCGCACCCATCGCGGCTGACCTGCTGGGCAGCAAATGGGTGATGGCCGCTTGCTTTACCCTCCAATTCGTGCCTGTTCTGATCCTTCTGTTCGCGAACGAACTGTGGATGTTCTACGTCTTCGCCGTATTGTTCGGCATCGGCTTCGGCGGCGAGATGTCCGCCTTCCCCATCATCAACCGCCAATACTATGGCAGGGCTCCCATCGGCAGTGCTTACGGTTTCCAGATGATGGGGGCCGGCGCGGGCATGGCCAGCGGAGCGCTGTTGGGCAGCGGGCTATACATCGGCGTAACCGAGCTGGGCTTCCCGGTTATTCTCGACAACCCGTACTGTTGGACTATCCTGCTATCCTTCTTCATGAGCCTGGGCGGCGTCATCGCCATCTTGTGCTTGCCCGACACCCACCAGCATCTGCTACCCGACTGGGAGGAGCAACTGCCTCCCGAGTTCCGCACCGGCGCGGCGGCGGCCCCTGCGGAGCCCGCTCCCGCTCCGGCCGGCGGTTCCCCGGCCCCGGCTCCCGGTTCCGGCGATGGCAACTGATTCGGCATCAACAACAACGGCGCATCGGCGGGGACGGTTCATTCGGCCGTCCCCGCTAGCATTGTTCGGGTCTCTGGCGTTATTATGGCGTCAAATATACTGTATCCGTGACGTGCGCCCTTTCCTGAAACCTGAGGAGCGGGCGCGAGTAAGGAGGTTTTACCATGGCAGACGGAATCACCATCCTCGTCGGCACCGCCGGGCAGGGCGTAATGCGCAGCGTTGACAGCGGCGCGTCGTGGCGGCGCGTGGGCATTACCCAGGGCATCCACTCTGATGCGGTCGTGCGATGCCTCACTCCCGTACCCGGCACGACCAGCAGTGTCCTGGCCGGCTGCGACCGGGGTATCATTCGCAGCGATGACAACGGCGATACCTGGCGTTCCATCGACACGCCTATGAACGGCGTCGCAGTGTGGGCCATCGCCTTTGACCCGAACAATCCTCAGGTCGGGTTCGCCGGCACCGGCACTCCTGATCCGTGCCAGATCTATCGCACCCGCGACGGCGGAGCGACGTGGGAACTCCGCCCCTGTGAGGTCGCCGCCGAGTGCCCCGCCGTGGGCGTGCCCCGCGTCACCGGCATCGCAGTGGACCCCACCAATAGCAGCAGCGTTTGGGTCGGTATCGAGGTGGACGGCTTGCGCCACAGCTCCGACGGCGGCGACACTTGGGAAACCGTCCCTCACCAGGACATCCCCAACCTGGATATCCACAACGTAACCGTGACCTCCGGCCCGCCCCACCGGGTGGTGGTGATGGTCAACGATGACGTTTTCCTGACCGAGGACGACGGCGGCACCTGGCGCAACCTGAACGTGCGTCAGAATTTCCCCCTGGGTTACCCCCGCGGCATCAAGGTGAAGGCCGATGACCCCCAGACCATCTTCACCACCTTTGGAGACACCACGCCCGGCTCCACGGGCGTCGTGATGCGCTCCACCGACGCCGGAGCAACCTGGAACAGCCTGCCCCTTCCCGTGGAACCCAATACCGCCATGTGGGTAGTCAACTCGCAGCCCCAGAACCCGAACTTCCTGCTGGCCGGCAGCCGCTATGGGTACCTGTACCAGTCCGACGACGCCGGCGCGTCCTGGAACAAGTTTGACCGGGAGTTCAGCGAAATCTCCTCGGTGATGTGGTTGCCCAACTAGCGCCACGGCTTTCGCCGGACGGAGCGGCCAACCATGACTACTCCAAAGACTGCCACCACTCAGCCGGGCGTCGGCGGCGACGCCCGGCTCCCGGCTCTGCCCGACCCGCCTCAGAAAAACGATATGCGGCAAACCGACAACTTCGAGCTCCGCGCCGTAATGAACACCGTGGCCCGTTACTTCAACGCCCTGCGCGACGATGCCGACACCCTGGTTAGCGGCAACGGCTACGTCTGCGCCACCCGCAGCGAACTGCCCAGCGCCCCTTATCCCGATATGCTCATCGCCTTTGGCGTTGACCGCGCCGCCCTGTCCAGCAACAACGGTTACGAAATTGACCGGGTGGGCCAGCCGCCCCACTTCGTGCTGGAAGTGGCGTCGCAACACACGGGCCGCCGCGATTACACTACCAAGCGCGATGACTACGCCCGGCTGGGCATCCCCGAATACTGGCGCTTCGACTACACCGGCGGCGACTTCCACGACGCGCCACTGGCCGGCGACCGCCTGGTCAACGGCGTGTACCAGCGGGTTGAGGTTACGCCGGACGCCGACGGGATGCTGTGGGGCTACAGTGAAGTTCTGGAGCTGTCGCTGTGCTGGGACCGGGGGCGGCTGAGCTTTTTCGACTGGAAAACGATGTCATTTCTCCAGGATCCATCTGAACTGGAAGATGATAGGGATGCGGAAAGAGCGGCCCGGCTGACTGCCGAAGCCCAGCGGGACGCTGCGCGGTACGAGCGGGATGAGGAGCGAACCACCCGCCTGGCCGCAGAAGCCCGCATCCGTCAGTTGGAGAAGGAACTGGAAAGTCGCCGGTCGGAATGAGCCAATCCGATGCCGGCGCCGGCAGGCCGTCATTGTCATTCGGGCGCCGGAGACTGATCCGAAAAGGCCGGGGCGAGCAATACTCGCCCCGGCATGCAATATGCCCATCTGCACTGAGCGGACGGAGGCGCATCATCAGATGATTGCGCTGGCCTGTATCAGCATCGGCGCAGTCGAGGGCTTGGTGGCCGGGGTACTTCGGAGCGATGATTGGCGCATTTGACGGTACGGTCTTTGAGATTGTCCTGGCGCTGAGAGTTGACAATCCCTCGCCGGAACGGCGGTCTTTCATGTTCGGAGTGGTTGGCGGGAGCATTATGGGGTTGATGGTTGGCATCCCGGTCGGCCCGGTGGTGGGCGCAATAGTCAGTCCCATTGCCCGGACCGCTGGATCAGAACCAATTGGCCTTGTCTACCACGTTGCGCAGTTCCCGTCCTTCGTTGAAGCGTTTGCAGTTGTCGATGAAGAGGTCGGTGCGCCGGTCGTCGAGATACGGTCCGTTGCCGGCTACGTGGGGCGTGATGATCACATTGGGCATGCTCCACAGTGGATGACCCGCCGGCAAAGGCTCGATCTGGAACACATCCAGCCCGGCGCCGGCGATTTCACCCGTCGTGAGAGCGTCCACCAGATCGTTGAGAATTACGGTAGCGCCCCTCCCAATGTTGATGAAGAAGCTGCTGTTTTTCATGGCCAGGAACTGCGCCCCTCCAAACATTCCCTGGGTCTCGGGCGTTTCCGGCACGGTTACGACGACGAAATCACCGCGCGGCAGCACGGTCAACAGATCACCGGGCTGGTATAGTTCCGACACTCCCTGCGTAGGTTCCGGCAGCCTGGGATCAACACCCAGCACGGTCATCCCAAACTCCGCGCACAGTCGCGCCGTTTCGCCGCCGATGCCTCCGACACCAACGACGACTGCGGTGGCCTCGGGCAGATAGACGGTCTCGTAACCCTGCCGCCAGACTCCGGCCGCCTGCTGGGGTAGGTACACCTGCAATCCCCGGGCAAAGGCCAGCAGCAGCGACATGATGTGGGCGCTGATGTGGTCGTTATAGATCTCCCGCGTATTGGTGACCACCACGTCGCTTTCGATCAGTGATTTGTGGTAATACCCGGCGCGCGGTCCGGCTTGGGGACAGGCAATCCACTTGAGGTTGTGAGCCCGTTCCAGCAGTTCGGGCGCTACGTCGCCGAAGGCCGCGTCAGCATCGCCAATCACCTCCATTGCCTCACCCACCGTGGGGCATACCTGAACGTCGATGTCGGGTATTTCTTCACGCAACCGCTCTGGCCAGTGATCCTGGTAGTTGGGCGGGCAGATTACTAGCTTGAATCCCATGAGACTCTTCCCCTGTGGTGGTCTCTCCGGCGTGCTGACCAACGCTAGGCAGTTCAGCGATGGCAATTGGTGGCGTCGGTCACGGCGTCGCAATCCGCTCTGGACCGCCGGTAACGGCGGATATCGACATCCGGCGATGAAGACGCCGGCGTCCCTCCCAGGCGGCTATGGCAACGTGGCGCGCGTTTGCGTAAAGGTTGCGGGTGCAATCAAGGGCCATTTTACCTTCTGGCGCTCGTGCTTTTCGATGATGTGGATTTGATAACGCCCTGTTATCGGGAATTCCCCCGGCTATTGCCGGTAGTCGGGGGCTGTGATTATGTTGGCCCGATTGTATCAGTGAGCCTTTGAACTTGCCAACGTTGCCCTGAAGTTCCGAAAAATAAGGCTCGCCACTTTCCTGACCTCAACGGGGCAAGGGAGGACGAGCAACATTGCAAGGGCGCATCGCGTCGGCAGTTTTACGCTATACTGCGCCCATCCAAACCGGCCGGGGCCAGCATACCGCCGGCTCACGCCGTACCCGGAGGGATCTAAATTATGCTGGACTTGATCATTCGCGGCGGTCAGGTGGTCACGCCTTGGGGCGTAGGCGACTGGGACGTTTGCATCCAGGGCGAGAAGATCGTCGCCATCACCGCGCCCAATACCATGACGGACGACGTTGGGCGGGTCATTGACGCTGCGGGAAAGATTGTCGTCCCCGGCGGCATCGAACCCCATGCCCACATCGACGCTCCCATCATGGGGCCGGGCAACCTGCGTACCGCTCCGCCGGAGCAAGTCAGCCGCGCCGCCCTGTTCGGCGGCACCACCACCCTGCTGGACTTCGCCATCCACCATCCCGGCAATACTATCGATGAAGCCATCCAAGAGCGCAACAACTCCTGGCGCGGCAACTCCTACGCTGACTATGCCCACCACCTGATGCTCCTGGGCGAGATACCCCAGCGCACCCTGGAATCACTTCACGAGTACATCGAAGGCGGCTGGGCCAGCGTCAAGATTTTCACCACCAACATCCGCCCGCCGGAAATGTCCGGCGAACCGCGCAAGGTGGGCATGGGCCACCTTCACGACCTGATGGAGGTCATCCAACGCAACGACGCCATGCTCCTCGTCCACTCGGAGGACGATGACATGGTGCAGTACATGTATGAAAAGCTCCAGCGCGAGGAGCGCAACGAGTGGTGGAATATGCCCCTCGTCCACAGCAACGAGTCCGAGGACGTATCCTTCCGTCGCGTGCTGCGCGTGGCCGAGTGGACCGGCGCGCCCGTCTATTTCGTCCACGTCAGCGCGCGGGAGGGCATCAACGCCATCGGCGAAGCCCGCAACCGGGGAGTTCCCGCTTACGGCGAAACGCTGCACAACTACGCGTGCTTCAACGCCAATAACTACAAGGAAGAGAACGGGATGAAGTACCACACCTACCCGTCTCTCAAGTCCCCGGAAGACGCCGCCATGCTCTGGAAGGGTATCGCCTGGGGCGGCCTGCACACCATGGCCACCGACGAGTACTGTACCGACTGGAACCTCAAGATCCAGGGCAAGTCGGTGCGCGACGTCACCGGCGGCCACAACGGCGCCGAAACCCGCGTCGGTATCACCTACAGCGAGGGCGTATCCAAGCGTGGAATGTCCCTGCAACGCTTCGTTGACGTAACCTCGGCCAACTGCGCCCGCATCATGGGCCTCTATCCTCGCAAGGGCGCCCTGGCTCCCGGCAGCGACGCCGACATCACTCTCATCGACCCGTCCATCAAAAAGCGCCTCACCATGGACGATTTCCACATCAGCGACTACAGCATCTGGGAAGGCTTCGAGATTGAGGGCTGGCCGGTCACGACCATCATGCGCGGCACGGTGGCCGTGGAAGACGGTCACCTAACGGCCCCGGCCGGGTTCGGCCAGTGGGTCCCGCGCAAGGTGGACCGGGAGGTTACGAGCCGCCCGATTGGCTGACCGCCGACGGTTCCAGGATACAATTGAGGGGCGAATGTCTATTCGCCCCTGCTTGCCCCGTTATACATAGGTTCGGTGGCGCCTGATTGTGCCTCGAGCGTCGGTCATCGTATTCGGGAACTGGCTGGCCCTCAACACCGAGGAATTGATCTGCCGTACCGTCCCAGAGGCCGCTCGCCGCAACTCACTGCTTTGGCGGTGAGCCGGATACGGATTAACTATAATCACTGTTTTCTTAAGACGCTGCACCACCATTTCTATGGGCGTGGTCAAATCAGAGTCGTTGGACACCACGACCGCAGTGTCGTAGCGGCCTTCAAATGCGTCCATCAGCAGGTATGACGCTATATTGACGTCGGTGCGCTTTTCTTCAAACACTTCAATGGTTGAGATTCTTGGTGGCGATGAGCTTAGTACAATACCCGTCTTCTTTCGCTCTGCCATGCGTCCCCGGTGAATTTCCAAGATGGGTATGGTCTGCAACGCCCGAAAATATATCGTCTGGCGCGCTGGCGCGTCGGGGTCGGCTGGCGTTCTCAGGGTCAATGCCGAGAAATACCGGATGCGGCTGATGTTCGCCTGTGGAAATAATTTCTCCAGCATTGCAAGTGGATTCAGCCACTTCAGGGGAGGTCGGTTTTTCAAAGCCCCGTAATAAAGGTTCAAGCCGTCAATGTAGGCAATTGTTTCCGGCATAAGAAGCCCTTAAATGCGTAACCGCCCAGCCAGGGGGCGGTTCGCTGCCCATCCGTCGAAACAGGATGGGGGGGTCAACTCCTATGATACGCAAAACTGCATCCGCCGTCAAGTGTCTTTGACTTGGGACGATTGCAAAACCGTCACCCCGGCCTGGAGCGAAACCTGGAAACGCTAAGTCCTCAGCAAGTTCCGTGGAGTTTTGCAATCTTCCCAATTGGATGACGAAGACCGGCGTGCGCGGTGGGTATCTGTTTGGATGATTATTCTCCCCTACCGCCCCCGGGCATACCATGCTCGAGCCGCCGGGGGTGTGGAACATCTTCGGCAGGTGATAAAGCCCACCCCGCCGGCTAACGTCCGAAGGGCCACCACCATTTGCGCCCCCCTCCGCTGCTGGCGGCCTGCCGCGCCGCCGGCGGAGTCCCAATTACCAGGGGCCGTTCGCTGAGGGCATCAAGCTGACCGACCACCGCGTCAAAACGCGGCACGTCGATCGGTTTTCGGCAGAACCGCGACGGCGGGATGTTGTACGAAAAGAGCAGGCTCTGCTCCGCGGCTGTTCCGGTCAGGATCATCACCGGAATGTTCCTCAAATTAGAGTCCTCGTTCATCTCGGCCAGAACCTCCTGTCCACTCTTTCTGGGCAGGTTCAGGTCCAAAAGTATTAGATCCGGCCGGGCGGTGTACGCATACTCCCCCTGACGGCGGAGGTACGTCATGGCGACCTCGCCGTCTTCCACGACCGAAAAATTCACGGCGTACTCCGAGTCTTTCAGGATCTCTTCCGTCAGTCTGGCATCGGCGGGGTTATCCTCGACCAGCAGTACCTCGATGGGGTTTTCCGAAGAGCGTGTAGTCATGGCAACTCTACCTCCTTCATGGTAGCTCGGAACCTGCGCGTCAGAGACGCCGACTGGAGCCGAACCCGTCAAACGGAACGGGCTCTCATCGCCAACTCAGTCCGGCGGAAGCTTTACGATGGTGAGCCAAAACCCCTCAATCTTAGTGACGACGTCGATAAAGCAATCCAGGTCCACTGGCTTGGTGACATAAGCGTTGGCGTGGTGGTAGTACGAATTGAGGATATCCCCTTCGGCTTCCGATGTGGTCATCACCACAATGGGGATAGAAAGCAGATTTGGATCTGTTTTCGCCTCTTCCAGCACCTCGCGGCCGCTCTTGCGGGGCAGATTGAGGTCCAGGAGAATGATGTCGGGGCGTGGGGCGGCGGAGTAATCACCCTCCCGCCTGAGGAACGCCATGGCTTCTTCCCCGTCTCCAACCACCGACAGATTGTTATTGATCCGGGTGTCCGCAAAAGCCTCGCGCGTAAGCCGCACATCCCCCGGATTATCCTCGACCAGAAGGATCTCTACGGGCCGGCGTCGTGGGGGTGTTGTCGTCATCTGTTTCACCTCCTGCTCCGCGCTGTTGGGAATTGGTTGCAATGCGCTTGCCAGCAGACGCTGGCGGAATTTTGGTCTCGGCGTCGTGCGCCGACCCTAACCGGAAATTGAGGCGAGATGCGCCGGGATTGTGAAGTAAAAAGTCGCACCGGCGCCTTCCTCAGACTCTACCCAGATCTGACCCTGATGCCGTTCCGCAATTTTTTTGCAAACCGCGAGACCAATGCCGGTTCCCTGGTACTGACCGATCCCATGCAGGCGTTGGAAAACCTGGAATATGCGCTCACCATGCCGGGGGTCAATGCCTATGCCATTGTCGCGAACTGAAAACAACCAGTCCCCGTCACGCTGTTGTGCTCCGACCTGGATGCGCGGTGGGCTGTCTCCTCTGAACTTGATCGCGTTCCCAATCAGATTCTGCAGCAATTGAGACAACTGGGAAGCGTCAACCGCTATGTTGGGCAGTGTCCCGCAGCTGATCTCCGCTCCACTTTCCTCGATTGCCACCTCCAGATTCGTCAAAACTCGACTCAGGACCTCGTCACAATCCGTAGGCTCAAAAGCGGCCCCACGGGTTCCGACCCGGGAATAGGTCAACAAATCCTGGATCAGCGTCTGCATCCGGGACGCGCCGTCAACGGCAAACCCGATGAATTCTTCCGCATCTTGATCCAGCTTTTCTTTGTAGCGTCGTTCCAGGAGCTGTAGATAGCTGGTCACCATCCGCAGCGGCTCTTGGAGGTCGTGCGACGCCACGTAGGCGAACTGCTCAAGCTCGGCGTTGGAACGTTGCAGCTCCAGCGTGGCTTGCCGCAACGAAGCGGCTTGCTGTTGGAGATCATCGTTGACATATTGGAGCTCAAAAATCGGCGCGTACAAAGTGGCCAGTTTTACCAGTTGCTCTTGGTCATAGTCGGTGAATTCTCCCTCGAACTTGTCGCTCAGCTGGAGCACGCCCAGGAGCCCGCCACCTTTGCGCAGCACGGGCGCCGCCAACCACCCCGGCATTGGGGGGTGTTCCAAACCCTCGGCGGTTTTGAGGCCGCTGAAATGCTTGAACTGCGGATGTGAATAAAGGACTTCCTCGGTCATTCTAACCGGCTGATGGTTCTTGACAATAAGGCCCCAGATCCCCTCCCCGGTGGGCATCACATCGTAGGCCCGATAGCGCGCGTACTTGTCAGATAGAGATACGGCATGAATGGACGCCCTGAAGTCGCCATCGGGGACATAACTGATGGCCGACTGGTGAGCCCCCAGCATTTGGCGCGCTCGAAGCGCCATGACGCGCAAGGTATCCTCGAACGATTCCGCCGAATAGTAGGTGTTAAACACCTCCTGATTTTCGAGGCGGATAATAGGCAGCCGATCGGCGCTCATGTCCAAGTGACCCTGGTCACGCAGCTGCAACAACTCATTGTCGCGTTGGACTATCTCAGCGTTAAGACGATCCACTTCCTGCTGCAATTCCTGCTCTCTGCTCATCAGCTGTATCTCCGACTGGCTGATCCCGGCGCCAGGCCTGTCCATTTCAAGCCATCCCAATATTCTGGATACACAATATTCTGAACATCTATAATTGTCAACGATTTCACGCCTCATGCGTACCCACTTTGTCATTGCGACCCCGTACTTGATGCGGGGGGTGGCAATCTCGTCGGCGTGGCAATGGCCGTCCCGGCAAGACTCTCGGGGCCGGCGGCAGGCGCCGCCGAAACGAGGTGCCATCGCCCGCCTACGGCAAGCGTGGAATGACAAGTTAAAGCGGGTACGCATGAGGATTTCACGTTCCTTGCGCCTTGACCTTCAACAGTCCTATACTGACCTCAATCTGACCCTGCTAAAATCCTGAGGATGTCCGGCCCATGCCGCGGCCAGATAGGTCAATGCCAGCCCCAGATACCGTGCCCTCCGCCCCATTGGAGGGCATCCGTGTGATTGAATGGGGCGAAGTGATTTCCGCCCCTTTCTGCGCCAAGTTGCTCGCGGAGCTTGGCGCCGACGTCATCAAGGTTGAAGCTCCAGCCGGCGACCGCGCCCGGGAGTTGGGCCCTTTCCCTGGAGGTATGCCGCATCCTGAGCGTAGTGGTCTGTTCCTCTTCGCCAACTTGGGGAAACGCGGGGTCACGCTGGACACTACATCCAAAGCCGGCATCGAAGAGCTCCATCGTTTGCTGAAAGACGCCGACATTTTTGTCGAAAATCAACCCTACGCTGGACTTCTCGATGCGGGAATCACGGAAGCGGAACTGCGTCGGCGGCATCCTCACCTGATTGCCGTTTCGATTTCGCCGTACGGAAGAACCGGGGATTACTGCGAATACGCCGGTTACGATCTACAGGTCAACGCGCTCAGCGGCATGAGCTTCGGCACTGGTCATACCTACCGGGAACCCTTGACCACACCCGGTCGGCAAGCATCGTACCTGGCCGGCTTGGGAGCGGCATTTGCGGCGATGGTAGGGTTGCTGGCTCGAGAATCGGCCGGCGGAACGGGACAGGGGCAATATATCGACGTCTCCGATTCAGGGATCATCGCTACGCTGCTTACCGGCTACCATCTGCCTACGTTCATATACCGAGGCATTGCGGGTTACCGCTCCGGCAATCGTATGCGGCTCGGTCTGTTTCCCAACTGCGTCCTGCCCTGCCGCGATGGATACGTCTGCATCGACGCGCCGCAGCTGGAGCAGTACCAACGCTTCCTGAACCTGCTGGGCGACCCGGACTGGATCGACAATCCCCGCTATCGCGACCGTCGGGCGATGAGCGACCAGTACCCCGAAGAGGCCGAGAATCTCATCGCCCCCTGGTTCATGGAGCACGACAAAGCCGAGATCCTGCAACTGTGCCTGGAAAACCGCATCCCATGTGCCCCCGTGCTGACCATTGACGAGATGTTGGAAACCCCGCAGCTGCGAGAACGGGCCTGGTTCCGCAGCCACGACCATCCCGAGGCTGGTCAGTTCCGTTACCCCGGAGCGCCCGTCCGGCTTTACGGTTCCCCCTGCCGCATTGTGCGACCGGCTCCAATGCTGGGTCAGCACAATCACGAGGTCTTCGGGACGCAGCGTTCCGCATCGGTTCCACGTTGATGACTCCGCTCCCGCTGCGCAGTGTTCGGGTGGTTGATCTCGGCAGCGCCTGGGCCGGTCCCATGGCCGGGCAACTTCTCGCCGATATGGGCGCGGAGGTCATCAAGGTGGAAAGCCGCGCCCGCATGGACGGTATGCGCTTGGGGCGGCCCATGATACCCATTGCCAATCACGGCGAAGACCTCGCCGGCGGCGACCGGGGCTTGTGGCCTGAGTTGCAGCCCGTATTCCACGGCCTCAACCGCAACAAGTTGAGCGTGACCCTCAACCTCCGTACCAATGCGGGCCGCGACGTCCTTACGAAGTTGGCCGCCGCAAGCGACGTGGTGCTGTCCAATTTCTCCCCCGGCGTTTTGCAACGGCTGGGCATGGACTACGCGACGCTTCGCGCCGTCAAGCCCGACATCATCGTCGCTGCGATGCCAGCCTTTGGAGACGCCGGACCGCTGCGAGACATGGTCGCTTACGCCCCGATAATCCAGGCCATGTCGGGGATGATGAGCCTGGTTGGTTACCCGCCCGAGGAGGGCGAGCCTTTGGTCGGCGAATTGCAGGCCGCCTGGAGCGACACCGTAGCCGCATTGTGCGCGGCCCTGGGAGTGGTCGCCGCGCTCTGGCGCCGCAACCGGACCGGCGCGGGTCAGTACGTTGAAGCGGCGCATCTGGAGGGGACAACCGCGCTATTGGGCGTTCCTATGCTCCAATACCAAATGACTGGCATTGTTCCTGTGCCGCCGAGTAACGATGATCCCGAATTTGCCCCCCACAACAACTATCCGTGCTCCGGGGAAGATGCCTGGGTCGCCATTGCCGTGCGGACTGATGCTGAATGGAAAGCCCTCACCCGAGTCATCGAAGACGACGCGCTATCCGGAGATCTCCGGTTCGCAAACGCATTGTCCCGTTGGGAAAACCGCCGCGCCCTGGACGAAATCATATCCTCCTGGACTCGCACGCTGACACCTGGGGAGGTGATGGAACGTCTGCAAAGCGTCGGCGTTGCCGCCATGCCCGTCATGAACATTGCTGACCAGTTCGCGGACCCACACCTCAACGCTCGCGAAACTTACGCCGAAATTGACCACCCCCACGTCGGCGCCGAGATGCTCTACGGCGTACCCTGGCGTTTCAGCGACACTCCCGGCGGTATCCGCGCGCCCGCGCCACTCCTGGGACAGCACAACAGGTATGTTCTCAATGAATTGCTGGGCATCGACGAGGACGAGCTAGGCCGATTAGCCGATGAGCGCGTGGTTTACTGATTGCGCGGCGCATCCATCGACGGGCACACCTCCCTCACCGACGTTGCGCCGTATGTCCCGGGGTGGAAAATGCTATGATGAGCCGGTACCCAGCATCCCAACGGAGCGCCGATACCCATGGCCACCATCAAACCCTTCCGAGGCTGCCGTTTCGACCCGAATGCCGTGGGCAGCCTGTCCTCAGTAATCTGCCCGCCGTACGATATGATCGGGCCCGAACTCAAGGCGGACCTGCAGCGCCGCAGCCCTTATAACGCGGTACACCTCGAAGGTGGTGAGCAACCCGATCCGGTTGACCCCCAAACCGGTTACCGACAGGCAGCAGCATTATTCAACGGTTGGCTGGCCGATGGCATTCTGATCAGGGACGAAACTCCCTCCTTCTACCTGATGAGCCACACCTATGATTTCGGAGGACGACATTACCAACACTTGGGGTTGTTTGCCGACGTGTTGGTAGAGGATTACGACGCTGGGGCCGTTTTCCCCCACGAGTTCACCAGGGAACCGGCCGTGTTGGACCGAGTGGCGCTGCTCGATACCTGCCAGGCTCAATTCAGCCCGATAATGTCGCTGTATCGTGACTCGGAAGGCGCCTTGCAAACCATTTTTGACCGCATCAGTTCCGATCCTCCCGACGCTGCCGCCCAAACCCCGGCCGGGGGCGATGCCCGGCTCTGGCGCATCGCTGATCCCGCTGTCCAGGCTAAAATCAACGATGCCTTCGCCAACCGCCCCGTGTTCCTGGCCGACGGACACCACCGCTATGAAGCCGCGCTACGTTACCGGCGCCGGCAATCCGCCGGCGCTCAGTCGAACCTCCAGGCCGCCGCCAACTACGTGATGATGACTCTTATCGAGTTTGACGATCCTGGACTTCTTCTGCTCCCTTATCACCGGGTGCTCCAGGGATTATCCCCGGAACAGTTGTCCGCAGTGCGTCTCAACATGGACAAGATATTTGACGCGCAACCATTGAATCCAGACATCACCCCGTCGGCCGCAGTGGGAGAGGTCACCCGAATCGGTGAAAGCGGCCATTGTTTCGCCGTTTTCTGGGCGGACGCGCCTCCCACCCTCCACACCTTGCGCCCGGAGGCAGACTTGGGTTCCTGGGGTTCATTGGCTGTTTCGGAGGCTTGGGTCTTGCAGGAACGGGTACTCTCGCCGGTTTTGGGAGAAGCCCTGGCCCGGCACGTCGACTACAGTCCTGACCATGATGCCATCACCCAGGGCGTTGCCGCCGGAGCGCGCCAGGCGGCTATTCTCCTCAAGCCCTTCCCACTGGAACCCTTCCGGCAAATAGTCAGCGCCGGCAATCGCCTGCCGCCGAAATCCACCTTCTTCTACCCCAAGCTGCCTACGGGGCTGGTCATCAACCAGCTGGCGGGGAGCCTGTAGCCAGGGAGATTATCCCATGACCACGCCCGTACCAACTGCCGCTACCCCTGCGAATGCCACCGTAACGGCTGCGCCGCCGGTTGCTGAGCGACGTCGTTTTACCGTGGACGAACTCTATATCATGGACGAGGCCGGCATCTTTGATGATGAGCGCATTGAGCTGGTGGACGGAGAGATATTTATCATGCCACCCATTGGGGATCCCCACGCGGATGGAACTGACCGTCTCGGCAGCGACCTGATTTACAAGTTGTACGGTCAGGCGCGGGTCCGCGTGCGGGGGCCGGTTCGGCTCAATGACTACGGCCTGCTCCAACCGGACATCGCCGTTTTGCGGCTGCGCGACGATTACCACCGGGCGACGCCCACGCCGGCCGACGTACTGTTGCTGATAGAAGTCGCCGACAGCTCGCTGGAGTCAGACCGCGAGGCGAAGTTGTCGCGCTACGCCGCCGCCGGCATACCGGAAGTGTGGATTGTGAACCTGCGGGCGCGGGAGGTGGAAGCCTATGATGACCCGGTGGGCGGCGCGTATCGGAATCGACGAGTGGTTACTGCTAACGGCAGAGTCAGCCCCAAGGCGTTCCCTGACGTGGTTTTGGCAGTAGGGGATTTCATGCTCGACTGACGCATATTCACGACAGAACGGCGAATATCGACGACGCCACGGTTCAGCCTGTATCAAGAGAAGGTCGCCGGATTTCGCTGACTTCCGACAGATTTCGTAATTTGCTGGTATAATATTGAGTGTTGTGTCAACATCTGCCACCCAAATTAGTATTCTCCAGGAGCTTCCCCGATGACCTTGACCAAAATTGAACCCCAGAACCTGCGTACCCCCGGCCCCACGCCTATCCCCGACGACATCGTCGAGGAAATGTCGTTGCCCATGATCAACCACCGGGGGCCGGAGTTCAGGGAACTGATCGAGGCCACCACCGCCGGATTGAAACAGGTCTTCATGACCACCAACGACCTCTATATCCTGACCTCCAGCGGCACTGGCGCTTTGGAAGCGGCGGTGGTCAACACCCTTTCTCCCGGCGACAAGGTTATCGCTGCCACCGCTGGTTCCTTCGGCGACCGATTCGTGCAGATCGCCGAGGGTTACGGCGCGGACGTCACCCGCATGGACTTTGAGTGGGGAGAGGCCATAGATCCGGACGCTATCCGATCCCAGCTACAAAAAGACCCTGCCGTCAAAGCCGTCCTGGTGACACATAATGAGACCTCCACCGGCGTTACCCACGACTTGGAGTCAATTGCGCGGGTGGTAAAGGGCGAATTCGACAAGTTGCTGCTGGTGGACGCGGTCAGCAGCCTGGGCTGCATCCCGCTCCCGGTTGACGGCTGGAACTGCGACCTGGTGGCAACCGGCTCCCAGAAGGGCTTTATGATCCCACCGGGCCTGGCCTTCATTAGTATCAGCGCCCGTGGCTGGGAAGCCTACCAGGACGCCAAAATGCCCAGGTTCTATTTCGACCTGATGGCTGCCGAGCGCTCTTTGGCGCGTGGTCAAACTCCCTGGACTCCGAACGTGGCCTTGCTCTACGGCCTGCGCCTGGGTTTGGATCGCATTCTGAACGAGGGGCTTGAAACGGTGTACGAGCGTCACGCGGCCGTCGCCGAGTATTGCCGCGCCGGCGTCAAGGCGTTGGGTCTTCAACTCCTTGCCAACGACGAAACCCGCGCCTCCAATACCGTCACTGGTATAAAGATGCCCGCGGATATCGACGGCGGCAAGTTTATGGCTATGATGCGTGAGGAGGAGGGCGTGGTGCTGGCCGGCGGACAGGGCAAGCTGACCGGCCACTGCTTCCGCATCGGACACCTCGGTTGGGTCACCAAAGATGATATCGTCGAGGTCTTGGAGGCCCTTGAGCGAGTGCTCCCCAAGGTCGGTTTCAAGGGTTAGACCCTCAACATCAGGACAATCGAGGGGCGGATGGTCATTCGCCCCGGTACTTATATCGAGTCATGTCAACGAACTCGCAATTGCAGCAGGCCATGGCGGCTTTGCGTCTGTCGCTGGCCGAAGTTCGCCATAAAGAAGAGCAACTTGACGCCTCCATTAACCAGTTCCGTACCCAACTGCGGCGATTGCCGAGACAGACCATTTACGGTCGCGCTCCGCTGGATATGGCGCTGTCTGCAATGGGCGAAATCGAGGAACGCTTACGGGACGCTGAAGACAATCGCCGGCGTTTGCTCACAGTGAAAAAAGCGGCGTTGGACGAACTGGCAGCGCTGGAGTCGGTGCAGCAAGTTGACGAGGCGCGCAAGGCGTTGGCGCAGCTGAGACAGCAATTTGGGCGTCAGCCGGCATCCGCGGAAGCCGCCGCCGAAATCCGCCGCCTGGAGCAATTCATCGCCCAGCACAGCCGGCGCGCGGAACAGACCATCACCGCCAACTTCGAGGAGCGGCGCAGCCAGGGTTAGTGCTAAACTGACCGCATGGACAGCATAACGCTCCAGAACTACCGCTGTTTCGGCAGCGAAGAGCAGACGGCGCGACTTGCGCCGCTAACGTTGCTGGTCGGCCCCAACAGCACGGGGAAGACATCGTTCCTGGCGCTGATACGGGCGCTGTGGGACATGGCGTTCCGGGGAGTGGTGCCGAATTTTCGGGAGGAACCTTACGACTTGGGGTCGTGGGACGACATAGTGCACCGGGGTGGAAGACACGCCAATAGAGTCGGCTTTTTTCGTGGCGAATTCCAAGCGTGTACCTTCTACGGTTCGCGCGATGACACTATAAGCTTCGCGGCCACCTTGGAAAACTGGCAGACGGCGCCGTATCCGACGGTACGAATATATGGCTATAACGATATTGCTGTCGAGCTACGCGCAACTGAAACCCGGGACGGGGAGCGCGTCCGGTATCGTATTGGCAAAGGTAGCTGGCAAGATCTTGGCAACGAGATGGCAATACACCAAAGTACCGGTTTAGTGACGCTGGACTTTGTGAGCACATTATCACCCCAACTGTTTCGCTCTGACAGCGACGCTGGACAGCGATTCTTCAATCTTATACGTATTCAAACGAGATACTCCCCACGGCCTTTTGCCGGTTCCCCGGTGCGTTCCCAACCACGTCGCACCTACGACCCGATGTTGATGGTGCAAGACGGTGAAGGAGATTACATTCCTAGCTACTTGGCGAATCTTTCGCGCCGAGAAGCGGATGAATGGCAGTTACTCAAAAGTAGGCTGGAAGGATTCGGCGCCGAATCTGAGCTATTCAACGAAATTTCAGTCAGATCCTTCGGCAGATCGGACGGCGACCCGTTTCAAATCCAAGTCCGCAAGCACAGCGGCTCGAAATCGAGGAGGCGCAAAGGCCACTGGCGCAACCTAATCGACGTGGGCTATGGAGTCGCTCAGGCATTGCCCATACTGACCGAGTTGTTGCGTTCTGACGCCCCGACCATGTTCCTCCTCCAGCAGCCCGAGGTCCACCTGCATCCCCAGGCGCAAGCTGCGCTGGGCAGCCTTTTCTGCTCCGTAGCTGCTGAGGGCCGGCAGCTAGTGATTGAAACGCACAGCGACTACATCATTGACCGGGTGCGCATGGATGTACGGGACGGCACCACTGGCCTCAAGCCGGAGGATGTTTCCATCCTATACTTCGACCCGGAGGATTTGGATGTAAGAATCCACTCCATTCGGATTGACCAAGCCGGCAACGTGCTGGATGCGCCTCTCTCCTATGGCAAATTCTTTATGGCCGAGACCCGCCGCTCAATTGGATTGTGAGCAGTGTGCGCCATAGTTGACAATAACGTCAGGCATGAAGTGTTCGGTACTCATGATACTCAAACACCGGCGGGGAAACTTTTCCTTGACTGGCTTGACAGCGGGCGCGGCGTGTTGGTTGTAGGAGGTCATCTCAGACGGGAGCTTGGCGAGTATCGGCGGTTCCAAGTATGGCTGGAAACCGCTGTTCAATTCGGCAGGGCCAGGCAAATTGATGACACACAAGTTGACAGAGAGACCGACGAGATGGGTTCACAAAGCATACGCTCCGATGACCCCCATATCCTGGCTTTGGCCAGAATCAGCGGCGCCCGGTTATTGTTCACCAACGACCGGGATTTGCAACAGGATTTTGGGGACCGGCGCATTGTCAGCGGCACGCGGGGTCGAATCTATACTACCGTTGACCGCCCGGATATTCGCCGTACCCATAGAAACCTGCTCAATCGCACCGACCTCTGCGAGGGGTAGTACCCTGCCTTCCGCGCAATCCCCCATCCGCCGACTATGGTATATTTATTCGGCATCCCCACGCCAATCAAGGTCACCAGGAGCTCCACTACCATGCCCGGCAGCGAAGATATTGTCCCGATCCCTAACGGTACCATCACCTCCTCTCAGGGTTTTTCCGCCGGTGGCGTTTTCATTGGCCTGAAGACCCGGGGTGAGGACAAGCTGGACCTTGCTATGCTGGTGTCCGACGCCCCCTGTTCCATAGGCGGCGTATTCACTACGTCGGCCATCCGATCTGCGACGGTTGACCTGGATCGAGAGCGGGTGGCCCGTGGCCAAGCCTCCGCGCTCATCGTCAACGCCGGCATTGCCAACACCTGTGTCGGCGCCCAAGGGTACAAGGATGCCGAGGAAATGACCCGCCTTGCTGCCGACAAGCTCGGCCTTGCCGGGGAGGATGTGCTGGTTTGCAGCACCGGCGTCATTGGTGTCGAACTGCCCATGTCACTGATCCGTTCGGGAGTTACCCGGATCGAACTGAACCCCGACGGCGGTAACGAACTGGCCCGCGCCATGATGACCACCGATACCCATCCCAAGGAGACCGCCGTATCCTTCACCGCTTCGACCGGTCAGACCGTCACCATCGGCGGCGTTGCCAAGGGTTCGGGCATGATCCACCCCAACATGGCAACCATGCTGTCCTTTGCCGCCACGGACGCTGCCGTTGACCCCGGTTTTCTGCAAACTACCGTCAAGGCCGTGGCCGACGAAACCTATAATATGCTGACGGTGGACGGCGACAGCAGCACTAACGACACGTTCCTGGCCTTCGCTAACGGCCAGGCCGGCAACCCGGTCATCGACGAACGTTCTCCCGATGCCGGCTTGTTCAGGCAAGCCCTGCAGCAGGTCTGCGCCAACCTCACCCGTATGCTGGCGCGGGACGGCGAAGGCGCGACGCGCTTGATCACGGTGGAAGTGGATGGCGCCCGCAGCGACACCGACGCCCGCAAAGCTGCTCTAACCATCGCCGGCAGCAACTTGGTCAAATCGGCGGTGTACGGCGCTGACCCCAACTGGGGACGCCTGATGATGGCGCTGGGCCGCAGTGGCGCCGAGGCCGTCGAGGAGAAAGTAGATCTCTTCGTCAACGGCGTCTGCATTATGGAGGCCGGAACTCCCATCCCGTTCCATCGGGACGCCGTGGTCGCCCTGATGTCCGGAGAGCAGGTGGATTTTCGGATAAGCCTGCATCTTTCCGACGGCGCAGCCACCGCTTACGGGTGCGACCTCACCGAGCAGTACGTCATCATCAACAGCGCTTACACCACATAGCCTGGCGCCAAGATCGACAATGGCCGGGGCGATTGATCCTTTGCCCCGGCGCCGGCCAACCGTCGAGAGGAACCCCGCCGTGTTCCAAGTCATTTCCGAACCGCCCATCGTAGTTAAAATCGGCGGCAGTACGCTGGGCGGCAACGATACCTCGCTGCAAGACCTGGCAGCCCTCCACGCCGCCGGCCGGCCCGTCGTCATCGTACACGGCGGCGGCAACGTTATCAGCGAATGGATGCAGCGGCAGAATCTTGCGCCTAACTTCGTGAACGGCTTGCGGGTCACTGATGCGCCGTCGCTGGACATTGTGGTGGCAGTGCTGGGAGGACTGGTCAACAAGGAACTTACTGCTCAGATGCAGCGGTTGGGGGCTCCCACCATCGGCATCAGCGGCATGGACGGTTGCCTGCTACAGGCCAGGGTCGCTAATCCCGACCTGGGCTATGTGGGTGAGGTGACCGCCGTGGACCCCGCGCCGGTCAACGCCATCGTATCCGCCGGCTTCATCCCCATGGTATCCCCCATTGCGGTGGATGTAACTGTTGCCAGCCACCACGCCGGACAACCCCTCAACGTCAACGGAGATACTGCCGCCGGGGCCTTGGCCCGCGCCCTGAAAGCCGAGCGCATCATCTTCCTCACCGACGTGGCCGGCGTGATGGACAACGGCGGTCGCGTGATACCCCGCCTGGATGCCCGGGGCGCGGAGGCGCTGCGCAGTTCCGGCGTCGCCCGTGGCGGGATGCTGCCAAAACTGGCCGCCTGTCTTGATGCCCTGACAGACCGGGCGGTACCCAGCGCCCACATCATTGACGGACGGGAGCCCGGCGCATTGATGGAATGTGTGGCAGGGAAACCCATCGGCACCCGCATCACATCGTAATCTTCCGGTCAGCCAAAAATGCCGGGGCGGGTTTGAAGCCCGCCCCGGTCTGCCAAAGGAAAAGCCTGGGCCGAACCATCAGGCCGCTATAAGGTCTTTCGCCTTCGCTTCGGATATCAAGTCGCCTTCACCCTCCAGGTGGGCGACGATAGCGTCGCTTGCCGCTTGGAGTAGCTCCGGGTCCAAACTGGCGGCCGCCTCAGGGTAACCGGCCTCTGCAAGGTAATCACCGGTCTGCTCGCGCAGAACTGCCAGCGAAAACTCCATTTGCGAGGCGCTCTCCATCATCCCTTCCGGGTAATCGACGTGCGAGCCGCCGGCCCCCAGCTTGTCATAACCGCCCTTGTGCCAGTGCCCACGCGCGCCATGCGGGTCGAAGCGGATGATCTCAACGCCGTTCACGTCCACTCCGAACGTGGGCCCCCCAAACTTGGCCTTTAGACAGCGCAGCGGCCACAGGTACATCGTAACGTCGCCCGACTTGCTCAACGGGCGCACCATCACCCGACCCAGGTAAGACTCGCCGTCAATCATAGTAGCCATTCCAAATTCCTCCTTGATTCGCTTTGCAGCTGAAACGGTTAAACCGCCAGACCTGCCTCGGCGTATAGTAGCATATTACGCCGTCGCGCTGCTGGACGACCTTTCCGTTTCGTCGTCAACGCTACCGCCATGGTCGGTCGGGTTATACTGCCGCCACGCAAAAGAGAAGTGAGTAACGCCATGATGTTTTCTACCAGACGCGCCGGTGCGCTGTTCGCGCTGACCCTCGGGTTGTTTCTGGCGGCCGCAATTGCCGCGTGCGGGCAGAGCGCAGCGCCGGCCGCCCCGTCGGTTGATCCAGCGCCCACGATGCCGCCGCCGGCGACCGCCACCGCCGCGGCCGCGCAAACCGGCGATCAGCCACCGGCAAGCGATGGAGGCCAGGCCCCCAAAACGACTGGCGCGGCCGCGGAATCCACCACCGAACCAGCGGAGCCGGCCCCGTCGTCCGCGACTGCCCAACCGGCTGCCGATGCGGAGATTGCGGAGCGAGCAAGGGCGCTCGTCAACATAGAGCGCATCCCCCAAGTGGACGGGATCGACGCCTGGTTAAACACGGACATGGAGCTTTCCATCGCCGATCTGGTCAGCGAAGGCAATGTCGTCCTCGTTGATTTCTGGACCTATACCTGCGTCAACTGCATCCGCACCCTCCCGTTCCTGCGAGACTGGTGGGCGCGATATGAAGACGACGGGCTGGTGATCCTGGGCATCCACACCCCTGAGTTTGAGTTCGAAAAGGACTACGATAACGTGGCTGAAGCTTTGGACACGCATGACATCAGTTGGCCGGTGGCGCAGGACAACTTCATGACTACCTGGCGCAATTTCGAAAACCGATACTGGCCCGCCAAGTACCTGTTCAACAGTCGCGGCGAGATGATTTACTCCCATTTTGGCGAAGGTCACTATGGGGAAACGGAACAGCAGATCCGCAACGCTCTGGTGGAAGCCGGCGCCGACCTCAGTGACGACCCCCTCGACCTTCCGGAGGACCAGATCCGCGACGCCGCTTTCCAGTCGGCGCGGCGCATGGGCAGCGCCGAGGTTACGCCGGAGTTATACGCCGGTTGGGAACGCAACCTGGGCGTCGCCCGCATCGGACGCCACCCCTACGTCGCCCAGTACGAGGAATATTTCAACTCCATCCCGTTTGATGTGGAGAATGCCACCGGTGTCATTGACGTAACAATTCCCCAGGAGCTCAAACGCCACGTGCTCTACTTCCAGGGCCAATGGTCGGTGGAGCCCGAGCGGATCCGTCACGCCCGTACCACCGAGAACCTTGAGGACTATCTCGCCCTCAACTACGCGGCCAAAAGCGTCAACGCAGTTCTGACCTCCGACTCGGGGGAGCCGTACCAGGTAATTGTCACGGTGGACGGCGCGATGCTGACACCTGAGAATGCCGGCGCTGACATCCAGTGGGATGAAGACGGCTATTCATACATACTGGTGGATGAACCCAGGATGTACGGTATCGTGGACAATCCACAATACCTCCCCCAATCGGTCCTCACGATGCGCTCCAACTCAGATGATTTCGGACTGTTCGCCTTCACCTTCGGCGTCTATGCGGAGGGGCCTTAGATGGCGCGCCCTTTGATATTGGCTATTGGGCTCGCCGTTGCCCTGTTGGCGGCGGTTGCCGGGTGTTCCGAACCCGCGGTAGAACCGTCTCCCGCGGCGGCTCCGGCAATCCAATCACACTTGGCTACCAAAGTGTTGGAAGTGGGTAGTCAGCGCGTTGCTTTTCTATTGAACACTCAAAAGGCTTTGATTGACGCTCCCCAAGTGCAAATCTCCATTGCCCGCGCCGGGACTATGGAACCCATCGCCCAGGTTACGGCGGATTACAACCCGTGGCCCTACGGCGTGCGCGGTTCATATGCCGGATCAGTTGAGTTTCCAACTGCTGGCAACTATCAATTGACGGCGGAGCCCATCGGCGGCGAGGTTTCCGGCCGGGCGCTGATCGACGTTGAAGTCCTCACGGAGTCGCCGGTCCCATCCATCGGCGACACGCCTCCGAGCAGTGAGACCAAAACGCTGGGCGACGGCGCCGCCGTATTCGACCTCACCACGGACTTTGAACCGGACGAGGAGCTTTACCGACTGTCCGTGGCGGACGCCATCCGGTCGCCCCAGCCCACGGTCATCGTTTTCGCTACGCCGGCCTTCTGCACCAGCCCAACTTGCGGGCCCCAGGTGGACACCGTCTCTGAACTTCGCGCCACTCATCCCGACAAGGCCAACTACATTCACGTAGAACTGTACGACAACCCGGAGGAGATCCAGGGTGACTTGAGCCGCGCCCGATTGGTGCCGGCCGCTGATGAATGGGGCTTCACCCGGATACCGGGATGGACCAACGAGTCCTGGGTGTTCGTCCTGGACAGCGCGGGCGCCGTCCACCAGCGGTTTGAGGGCTACGCGACGCTAACCGAACTGGAAGAAGCGCTGTTTGAAGTGCGCCGGGGCGAATGATTTTCGCCCCGGCGTTTCCCGCCCCAGTCACCTAGAGTTACAGGACATGATAAAGCATTCGGTGATCCCGTAGCACATCCTGGGCGAAGTCGCTTTCCACCTCGCGCCACACCGAGTGGATGTGGTTGGCCTCGTTCTGGATGTTGTCGAACTCCACGATAAACTGCCCGCCGTGGATGCGGTAATAGTGGTCCCGGCTGCGGTCCAGCCCACCGGCCCACACCAGACGGAAGTCGTCGAGGCCGGACTCCCGGATCGCTGCCAGCCGTTGTTCCGCCACCGGGGCCGGGGCGCCGTTGACGTACTCCGCAATGAGCGTCATGAGGATTTCCTGCTGGGTTCCGTTCATGTCGCGGGCGGCCAGGCCCTCGTCGTCGTGGATTGCCTGTTTGCTGGCGTTATACCCCAGGATGTCCCAGGGAGCCTTGTCGTGGATCACCGCCTTCCCGCGCTGTCCTGCGTCAAGAGACCCGATCAGTTCGATGGCTAGATCCTCGCGGCGACCCAGGATGCGCAAGCCCTCTTTGGAACCTTTGCGCACCTCGGCCGGATTTGCTCCCAGGAAGAACGGCGTGACCGCGATAACCTGGTCGCCCCAGACGCTGTAGTGTACCGACAAGTGGTGTCCTTCCACGCGCCATCCCCAGGGATCCCCTCGGCCGGGGTCGCCGAAGACCGTCCAGTAGTACAGCTCCGGATCTCGTACGAATGTGATCTGTCCCCATTCCTCTTCCAGGGGTCCCAGAACATCCTCGTGCTCGATGATCAGCCGGGCTTGGCGATTGGAATCTTCCGTCAGCCCGGTCGCCAGCAACTCCATCGCCAGGTTGCGCTGGGGTTGGGCCATGTCGCGCAGTGGCAGTCCATGACGGTTCAGCGGTGGGTAGTACCAGAAGATACGCTCGCCGTCCATATAATGATAGGTGGCCTTCGCCCGCTGCTCGGCGTCCAGGCTCGCCAACCAGCGCCGGGCTGAGTCCACCATCGCGGCGGATACGTGGGCGTGAGGATGCGTGTACCGACCCGTTGCCATCTCGGATGACCTCCTGCCAAAACTGTGAAATCCCGTGAAATCCCTTTGGCGGCAGTGTAGGCAAGGGCGGCGGGGGGAGTCAAGGATGCGCCCGGCGGCCGCTTTTCGGGCGAACTGGGATTGCCCGCATCAAGACATTTTCAGCGCATGGGTTATAATACCGTTACTTAAGATTGAGGTCTGGCGCATTATGGTCAGTTTCGTTGATAAGCTCCGGGCCGCGTGCGAGAAAAATCGCAGCATGGTCTGTGTTGGCTTGGACGTGGATCCGGACGAAATTCCGGTGTGCGTTGGTGCGGGTAACGATTCCGCCAGCCGTGCCCGCGCTTGCTTGGCATTTAACCGAGCCATCGTGGAGGCCACGGCTGATCTGGTTTGCGCCTACAAGCTCAATTTGGCATTTTACGAAGCCGAAGGGTTGCGTGGTATGTTGGCGCTGTTAACCACAGTCGAATATATCCGAGAACTCGCCCCCGGCATCGTGGTAATCGGAGACAGCAAGATGGGCGACATCGGTCATACCGCAAAAGCTTACGCAAAGGCGATGTTCGATGTGCTCGACTTTGATGCTGTAACCATCAACGCCTGGGGCGGACAGGATACAGCGGAACCTTGGCTGGCGAAGCCTGAACGCGGCGCATTCATCTGGTGTCGTGGCAGCAATAAGGGGTCTGAGGATTTCCAGGACATGATAGTGGATGGTGCAGATGGCGCCCGTATCCCACTGTATTTGCACATGGCCAAAAAATCGCAGACTTGGTCGGAGCATAACAATTTGGGTCTTGTGATGGGTGCAACAGCGTCAAGTAAAATCAAGGATGTGCGCAACGCTTGCCCAAACACCCCCCTGCTTATACCGGGGATCGGCGCCCAAGGCGGCGATCTTGAGGATTCTGTTCGCGACGGCGTTGATGCCGATGGACGTATGGTCATCATCAACTCATCACGCGGCATCATATACGCTTCTCAGGGTAAGGATTACGCAGAAGCGGCACGTCGGCAAACGATACGGTTGAAGGACGACATCAATCGCACTTTGGATCAGATGGATTTGGGATGGTCGAACGATTCAACCCCGGCGACATCAAACCTGGTGATGTCGTTCGCCTGAAAAAACCCCATCCCTGCGGTGGCTACCAGTGGCGCGTCAACCGGGTGGGCGGCGACATCGGCCTGCGCTGCCAGACCTGCGGACATAACATCATGGCCCCGCGATTCCGTATCATCCGGCGCATCCGGGAAATTATCCGTCCGGACTATTCCCCTCCAGAACGGACCACCCAGTGAGAACAGCGTCCTGGCGGTCCTTCCTGGGCCGACAGGGCCGTTATCGCGGGGTGTCTCTGCTGTGCCTTAGCGTTGCCCTTAACAGCCTGGGCATGGGCATCATCTCCCCGGTTCTGCCTCTGTTCCTGGAGCAGGAATATGGCGTGACCGCCGCCGAGGTGGGTATCGCGGTCGGCTTGTTTGGCGTGGGCCGCCTGGTCACCGCCGTGCCGGCCGGATACTTGGCACAGCGGTACGGCAGACGGCGCGTCCTGGCCTTGGGCGCTGCCATCAATACGGCCGGAGCAGCCATGGTGTCGCTGTCGTTCAGCTACGTATGGCTGACCGGTTGGCGGTTCGTTTCGGGGTTCGGCGGCAGCATTTTCCTTACCGTCGCCACCATCTACCTACGGGACGAGGCTGACGCCGAAACCCGGGGCCGCCTGCTGAGCCTGCAAGAGTTGAGCATATTGGCAGGACAGATTTTAGGGCCCCTGCTGGGTGGCTTTGCGGCCAGCATTTTCGGGCTGCGCATCCCCCTGTTCGGCCAAGTCATATTGATGGCGGCCTCGTTGGCCATTATCGTAACGGCGCTTCCCGAATCGCGTCGTCAAGAGGAAGCTCCAGGGCGACGGTTGGGCGGCGGAAGCACGGCGACAACGCTCACGGACCCCGGGCCGGATGATGCTCCCGCCAGGGAACGCAACGCCCTGCGGCGCCTTATCTTCAGTCCGGCATTCATCTTCGTGGGCCTCTTCGCGCTCATGATCGTGGCCAACCGGCAGGGCGCCCGCTTGAGCGTAATGCCGTTGTTCGGTCGTCAGAAAGGGTTTGGACCTGGTCACCTGGGACTTTGGCTTAGCGTGACTCATTTCCCCCAGTTCTTCACCACGATGGCCTCGGGTTATCTGTCGGACCGTTTCGGACGCAAAACGCCCATCCTGCCGTCCATTGCTCTACTCTGTCTGGGTATCGCCGCCTTCGTGTGGGCCGGCAATCTATGGCAACTGTTGTTATCGGGAGTTTTGCTCGGTTTGGGCGAAGGTTTGGGTAGCCCGGCCGGCACGGTGTTTTTCGCGGACATCGCTCCCCCCGGTTTGGAGGGCGTGACGATCGGGCTGCTGCGAACCTTCGGAGGAGTCGGCGCCATTATCGGAGCCATGTCCCTGGGAGCAATAGCCGACGCCTCCGGCTTTGCTTGGTCCCTCTGGGTGGACGCGATTATCCTGGCGGCGTCAGGTATGGGGTTGTTGCTGTTTGTGCGTGAAACTTATCGACGGCGGCCGTCGTAGCCCGGCGGCGTCACCGCCCGCGCCGTTGACTCTCGTTGCCGGCGGTCAGGAATTCCCGGTAGCGCTGGCCGGTTCCACCAACCTAGCGGGGTGTTCAGCCCTTACCTTGAGCAGAAGTGAACCGCCGATGATAAACAGCAATGCGCTGGAGCCCAACAACGCAGTGTATCCAAATCCCGGCCCGAACCACACTGCCACCAGATCGGGTAGGGGACCGATAGCTTTGGCGCCGGCTGCGCCGATCAGAGTGCCTAGATTGACCACTCCCATGTGCTGCGCCTCGCGGCCCGGGGCTCCCAGGTCATTGGCCATGGCCCAGTGAGTTGTCAGGATGATCCCCACCGCCCCGCCGATCACGCTCGCAACAACCACCGCCAGCAAATAGGTACTGACCCACATCATCGCGATAGTGGACAACAGCGCGGCGACTGTTCCGAAGGCTAGCAGCGGCTTCCGACCAATGCGATCCGACAGCCACCCCGAAGGGTAGGTGGTCAAAATGAGCATTCCACCGATCCCGATTATGGCCACGCCCAGGGCTTGGGCCGGATTCTCCACCTGAACCTTGTCACGGAGGAAAAACAGGCCGTATGTGGTGAAGATAACGATGGCCCCGATGAAAGCGCTGCGGGAAGCCACGAACCAGGGCAGATCGGCGTGGAGGCGGGCCATGTTAGCCGTTTCGGGAAATGCCATGGCGGCGCGGTGAAACGCCGCCGTCGTCACCCCGCCCGTATTGTGCATACGCTTGTATATGGTGGTGGAGCTGACGCTTGCCGTCACGATTATCGCCGCGCCGAACAACGCCAGCGTGAACCAGAGCCAATGGGCGCTGTCGGGCCACGAATAGTGACCTATCATCAGTGCGGTCAGGCACAGAATGCTGGCTCCGCCCAGCGCCTCCATTAAAGTTTTTATGGATGCCGCGACCCCCACGCGGTCAGCCGGCACTAACTCCCGTATGCTCGCCAGATAGGGCGAATACGCAATCCCGGAGTTGGTCTGGATGAAGAGCCATACCACCAACAGGCTGGTGTAGGTTAACGGCATGGCGAGAGCGCCCAGGGCGACCGTGATGCAGACGCCGCCCCACAGCATATAGGGCAATCGCCGGCCCAGGCGCGACCGGGTTCGATCACTGGCCCAACCCACCGGCACCTGGACTAGCGCCGCCGCCAGCAGGCCGGCCAAACCCACCACTCCCAGCAGGGTGTTCTTTGCCGCCTCCGGAGCGACCTCCAGCACCAGGATCGGCAACACCGCGGTATCCATCGCCAGCACGAAGCCAGCCAGGCCAAAGCTGTAGGCGTTCAGACGCACCAGGGCCCACTTCCCCCAAATATGCCCGGTCCCTTCCTGTCCAGAGGAGAAATTGTACCCGTGAGCGTTCATGGCGGCCCGGTTCGAAATCGACGTGTCCAAATCGTTATCTCCGTATATGCTACAATGCGCCGGCCGGACTATCAATCTAACGGCATTGGAAACCGCAGTGCGCATTTGTTCGCTCCTCCCCAGCGGAACCGAGATACTGTTTGCCTTAGGGCTGGGCGAACGGATCATCGGAGTAACTGACCTTTGTGATTATCCTCCGGCCGCAAAGAATATTCGGATCGTTTGCCGGAGCCGTATCGACCCCTCGGTGATGTCCAGTGAGGAAGTAGAGGCGGAGATGCGCCGCATCCTCTCGGCCGGCGAAAGCCCCTATGACCTGGATGTTGAATGGCTCAACCAGGCGACGCCCGACCTGGTCCTTACCCAGGACCTGTGTTATTTCTGCGAAGTTGACGCCGGGACCGTCCACAAGGCGGTGGACCCGATACCGGACCCGCCTCGAGTCTTGACCTTGAACCCTCGCACCCTGGACGAAATCCTGGATAGTTTCCTTGAAGTCGGTGAAGCTTGCGGAGTGTCCGGGCGAGCCCTCGCGCTGGCATCCCATTTGCGCGAACGCGTCGACGCTGTGGAACGCAAAGTCCAGCAATCCCAGTCCCGACCATTTGTCTTCTCCCTGGAAGGGGTGAACCCACTTGTAATCGGGGGCCACTGGGTCACCGACCTGATGACTAGAGCAGGGGGAATCCTGCCGGAGCGATTCATCCCCGGATGTCCGGCGGAGCGTATCCAGTGGAGTGAAGTGGTTGCGGCGCAACCGGGGAAGCTCTTTATCGACTTGTGCTCGTCCGACCTGGCTCGCAGCGTCCGGGAAATCCCGTGGTTAGTGTCACAACCAGGATGGGAGGACCTGCCGGCGGTCCGCGCCGGGGAAGTATATCTCATCGATCACAGCACGCTTAGCCGGCCGGGTCCCCGGGTCGTGAGCGGGCTGGAACTGTTGGCTCAACTTACTCATCCCGACCTTTTCTCAGGACATATCCCCGACGGGGCCGTGCTCAAGCTGGATCCCGCCGTCGCGGAGAGTGTGGCGCCGGAACATATCGGCGACGCCTTCGTACCTTGGTCACTGTCCGAAATGGAGTGGCGCGCCAACGGATCCGCCCTTATACCGGCCACGGTTGGCATTAGTGATACTGGCCGGGTATAATCATCACCAACTTTTCGGGGGTAAGCGCGCAGTGGTCAGTTCAGATGATTTTCGTCATGCCATGGCTAAGTTCGCAACTGGCGTTACGGTAATTACCACGTTGGATCCGTCGGGAAATCCCCACGCGATGACGGCCAACGCTTTTACGTCGGTCTGCCTGGACCCGCCCACACTTCTGGTATGCGTCGCCCACAATACCATCACCTACGGGTACGTGGAGGAGCAGAAGCGGATCGGCGTGAACGTCCTGCGTGAAGAGCAGGAAGAATTGGGGATGTACTTCGCCCGGCGGCCGGAGCAACGGGTAGGCAACCCGGAGTATTCTTACACCATGGGCGAACACGACGTTCCCGAACTCGATGGCTCCATGGTCTTTTTCAACTGCGATATCGTAGGTTCCCACGTGTACGGCGATCACACCATCTATGTGGGAGAGGTCAAGCAGATGAAGCAGAGCGGGGACGACGCCAATCCTTTGATGTTCTACGACAGTCACTGGTATCACCCAGCCCACGAGTAGCCAGGGCTGCTCTCGGCTCATTCGGGGTCAACGCGGAGGAGCTTGGTCGCAGTGGCGCTTGACGTTGACAGTATCTACCACGGAGACGCTTTTGACCTGCTCCCGCGCGTGGACGACGGCAGCATAGACCTCGTGATCTGCGACGGTCCTTATGGAATGACGCCCAACGATTGGGACAGGGTCGGCAACATCCAGGAGTTCAATCTGGAACTGATTCGCATTTTCTCTGCCAAGCTGAAGGACGGTGGAGCTTTGTACCTCTTTGGCAAGCCGGACTGCATCGATTTCATCGACTACCGACCTTACCTTACCCTACGTTCCAGAATCGTGTGGTTCCAGCCCAGCCGTCTCGGCCAGGGCAAAATCAGCTATACGAACAACTACGATACAATCTGTTACTTCATCAAGGGTAACCGACCACGGACGTTCGATATGGACGCGATACGGGTTGCACAACTTGTCGAGTTAGAGCATCGTTTGCGTTGTGAGCGCGTCCCGTCCGTGGCGAACGGGAAGTTCGGCAAGACCAAATTCAACGCGAAAGGCAAAAACCCCGGCGACGTTTGGGGCGACATAAAGCAGTTGACCTACAAGTCAAAAGAGTTGGTTAGCCGCAATGCCCTGAATACCATTCAAAAGCCTGAGAAACTGATTGAACGGCTGGTAAAAGCAAGCTCAGTGGAAAACGACCTGGTGCTGGACCCCTTTGCAGGTGTTGGCACTTGCCCCGTAGTGTGCCGGCGGCTGGGTCGGCGCTTCATCGGGATTGAGCAGGACAAAGCTTTTGTCGATGCCGCGAACGCCAGGTTGACGGCCGTGGAGGGCGAGTTAGCCGGACAGCTATTGTGATATGTCCCGGACGGTTCATCGTCAAATCATCCAGCTGGTTTTGAAGGCGGCCGAACTGGCGCAATCCATTGGCATCAGCAATTTGCTCCAACCAAGGTTATCTACGAACTGGAACCGGATACGGTGCTTGTCGAAGCCGAACACCAGCTGGACAGAAGCAGAAACGCAATTTCCCATGTCGGCTTTTCCATCCGTTGGGCAAGGGAAAACGGGCGGATAGCATATGAGGACTGACTCTGCTTCGGTTGTCAGCGCCGCCGGCCTCTGGCACAATAGTAACCCCCGTTGCTGATCAGAGCCTAACGCTGTGGTCCGGTAGCGAGCCATCAAACCACACCAACGGAGGTATTTTCCGGTGGCGTTTGTCAAAGGATTGAAGTGCCGGGAATGCGGCCGGGAATACCCGGGCGAACCCCTGAATGTCTGCGACTTCTGTTTCGGCCCCCTGGAAGTCATTTACGACTACGTGACCATCTCGGAGGTCATCGACCGTCAGCGTATCGCCGACGGCCCCCCGAGCATCTGGCGTTACCAGGATTTGTTGCCGGCCAACGCAGATGATCCGGTGGACATCATGGCCGGCTACACCCCGCTGCTCAAGGCCAAAAACCTGGGCAAACGCCTTGGCTTGAACAACCTGTACATAAAAAACGACAGCGTAAATCCGTCTTTCTCGTTCAAAGACCGCGTGGTATCGGTGGCCGCCACCAAAGCGGTCGAGTTTGGCTACGACACGTTGGCGTGCGCCAGCACCGGCAATTTGGCGTGCAGCGTGGCCGCTCACGCCGCCCGGGCCGGCATCGACGCAGTGGTGTTCATTCCCGCTGACTTGGAGCGGGGCAAGGTTATCGGCGCGGCGGTGTACAATCCAACCCTGGTCGCGGTGGAAGGCACCTACGACGAGGTCAACCGCCTGTGCAGTGAGGTCAGCGACAACTACCATTGGGCCTTCGTCAACATCAACATGAGGCCCTACTACGCCGAGGGCAGCAAGACCCTGGGCTACGAGGTTGCCGAGCAACTGGGCTGGCGGGTTCCTGATCACGTGGTTATTCCCTCCGCGTCTGGGGCCATGTTCACCAAGATTTGGAAAGGGTTTAACGAATTGGCGTGTCTCGGGCTGCTGGACGACGTTGACCCCATCCCCTTCGGCGCCGACCAGAACACTGTGCATCATCCCGCGGTCACCACACGGATGCACATGGCCCAGGCCGCCGGTTGTTGTCCCATCGTAACCGCATGGGAGAATCACCAGAACCAGATCAGGCCGGTTCGCCCCGACAGCATCGCCAAATCTCTCGCCATCGGTAATCCCGCAGATGGGATCTACGCTCTCCGGGTGATCCGGGAGTCTGAGGGCAGCGGCTATGCCGTGCCGGAGAATCAGGTGGTCGAAGGCATCAAACTTTTGGCCGAAACGGAAGGGATCTTCACCGAGACCGCCGGCGGCGTGACGGTCTCCACGCTGAAATACCTGGCGGAAACTGGCGCTATCGGCGCCGACGAACTCGCTGTGGCCTACATTACGGGTAACGGTCTCAAGACGCAGGAAGCCGTGGAGGAAGTGGTCAACCCCCTGTTGGTGAAGCCGATGATGGGCTCCTTCGAGGCCGCGTTGGAAAACCGTTTGGCCGCCCGCGCTTAAGAAAACATGGCTAAGCAACGAGTGCGGTTCACTTTTTCATCAGACTTGGTGAAGGAACCGATAATTTATCGATTGGGCCGCGATTTCGACGTGGTCACCAACATCCGCCGCGCCGACGTGCGCGCCGACGTCGGTTGGGTGGTGCTGGAACTCGACGGTTCCGAAGACGAAATACGGCGCGGCTTAGCTTGGGTCGGTTCAACCGGCGTGCGCGTGGACCCCATCGCTGGCGACGTTATTGAGGGCTAACGCCGGCATCTAAAAAACTTACTGTCATTGCGAGCGAGCGCAGCGAGCGTGGCAATCTCGCAGGTTAAAGAGGAGTTCCCCCATGGGCGTTACGGTACGCATCCCCACACCGCTGCGACGCATGACCGGCGGAGCCGATAAGGTCGAGCTGGAAGTGGCCGACCTGTCCCAGATGATTGACCGGCTGGAGGGCGACTATCCAGGCTTCAAGGAGCGTCTGCTGGACGAAGAGGGCGAACTGCGCTACTTCGTCAATATTTACGTCAACGGCGAAGACATCCGCTTTGACCAGGGCCTGCGCACCGCCATCAAGTCGGGTGATGAGGTCAGCATCGTGCCGGCCGTAGCCGGCGGCGGCTAACGCCGATGGCCGCGCCGGGGCCTTCTCGGCGACAGATTGACCGATTGGGGGAACGGCTGCGGGAATCCGCAACGGCGGAAGACCGGGCATTGCTTGCTGAGTACCGCGATTCTTTCCTTAACGCTCAACTCCTCGGCATGTACGATACGGGGCGGCTGGGTATCGGACACCCTGATGGCGGCCGACTGAAACGCCCAGAATCAGTGATTGCCAAACTGGAGCGCGCTTCCCACATCCGGCTGTCTCGCATTGTCTGCGGCCTACTGGTCTTATGACCAAGCCGGTGAAACGCCGCCGCCGGGTTTAGCCTGTGAGGTCGAGCGGCTGATTGGCCGGATGCGCTGACCTCACAGGCCGTTTGAGTACTGTACAATGGTATGGAACGGCGTGGCATTCCCCCAAGGATACAGCTATGGATAGGAAATTAAAGTGGTTCCTGGTCGAATATGACCGGCATAAGCATGAGCTCCGCAAATTGACTGAGTACGCTGAGCCGGAACAACGCGATAAGGCGTGGCGCGAACTGCGACGTTTGGAAGAGAGCCAGGCTGACGATCTCCAGCGTTTCGTCAAGACGGGCGTACCGCTCCGCATGGAGTACGTCCTGCTGATCGCAGAATCAGAAGAAGCCATCCGGGTCACCCACGGCAACTATTTCAACGGTTCCCACCTGTCGGTTGTCGAATACCGCGAGATAATGGCCGGCAAGAAAGAGAAGCCGGTACCCCTTGCCGTCGCCGGCTGAACCCCGGCCCGGCTTTCGTCCATCCAATGCGCCCGGCAAGCCGCTTGCCGGGCTTTTTGTTCAGTACAAGTGGCAGGCTACCTGGTGAACCGGGGACAATTGCCTCGTCTCCGGGTCGATTGTCGAGCATTGATCCATCGCCACGGGGCAACGCGGGTGGAAATGGCACCCGCTGGGTGGGTTTAGCGGCGAGGGCACTTCACCGGAAATCACCATTTCCTCCCGCTCAATGTCAGGATGCGAGGGCAATGAAGCGGCGATCAATGCCTTCGTGTAGGGGTGACTCGGGTTGGCGAACAGTTCCCGCGTTGGCGCTTCCTCCACCATTCGACCGAGGTACATCACGCCCACCTGGTGACTCATATAACGAACCGTCGCCAGGTTGTGCGCGATGAGAAGATAGCTGACGCCATATTGGTCCTGCAACTCCCGGAGAAGGTTCATAATCTGGGCGCGGATGGACACGTCCAACGCCGACACGGGCTCATCCAGCACAATGAGCTTGGGGCGCAGGGACAATGCCCGGGCAATGGCGATCCGTTGGCGTTGTCCGCCGCTGAACTCGTGCGGGAAGTAATCCCCCTGGGCCTGGCGCAGACCCACGTCGCGCAACAGCGTTTCCAGTTGCTCTTGGGCTTCGTGCTTGCCCATCGGCTGGTTGGTCAGCAGCGGTTCCATGATGATGGAACCGACGCGCATCCTGGGGTTCAGCGAGCTCCAAGGGTCCTGGAATACCGCCTGCACCGAAGCTCGATACTCCCGACGGTCTGCGCTGGTGAACTGCCGGGTATCCTTGCCGTTGAACTTCATCACGCCTTCGGTCGGCGTTTCTACCTGTAGCACCATACGCGCCGTCGTGGTTTTTCCGCAACCGGACTCGCCAACCAGACTGTACGTCTCACCCTCTCGTATGCGGAAGGAAACTCCGTCCACCGCTTTCACTTGACCCATGGCGCGGCGCATGATGACGCCCTTGGTGATCGGGAAATACTTGCGGATATTTTCCAGCTCGATAATGCCGTCGGCGCTGTTGGCAGCACCGTCGGTGTCGGGTCGGGTTGCTGCCTGGGTCATCAGCGGGCCTCCTCAGTCAGGCGCCAGCAGGTCGCCATGTGCCTCGATCCCACCTCGACGACCGGGGGGAACTCGTCCCGACACCGCTCGAAGACGTAAGGGCAACGGTCTGCGAAAGTGCAACCCGGCGGCAAATCGTCCAAAGCCGGCGGTTGTCCTTCTATGGAGTACAGGAAATCCACATCCTCGTCCACGTTGGGCACTGAGCGCATCAGGGCTTCGGTGTAGGGGTGTTGGGGATTGTTGAACAACTCCCGCACGTCCGCAATTTCGGCCATGCGCCCGGCGTACATTACCGCGACCCGGTCGCACATTTTGGCGACGATGCCAAAGTCGTGCGTAATGAAGATGATGGCCATGCCCGTTTCTTCCTGCAACTCTTTGAGCAAGGCCAGGTATTGATATTGGATGGTGGCGTCCAGTGACGTGGTGGCCTCGTCGGCGATCAGAACGTTGGGCGCTCCCGCTACTGCGATGGCTCCCACAACCCGTTGGCGCATCCCGCCGGACATCTGGTGAGGGAAGTTGGAGAAACGCGAATCAGCCGCCGGAATTTTCACCTTTTCCAGCAACTCAATCGCGCGAGCGCGCAGGCTGGAACTGCGGCTTTCGTCACTCTGCCGCAGCGTCTCAATTACCTGATTGCCGACGGTGTACACCGGATTCAACGATGTCATCGGATCCTGCAGGATCATGCAGATTTCCTTGCCGCGTATCGCTCTCATTTCGGCAGCGGATTTCTGCAACAGATCTTCGCCGTTGTACAGGATTTGGCCGCCCACAGTCCTTCCCGCCGGGCCCGGCACCAAACCCATGATGGACAGCGCCGTCATGCTCTTGCCCGAACCGGATTCGCCCACGACTCCGAGAGTCTCGCCTGGATACAGCTCAAAGCTTACGCCGTCCACGGCCTTGACGGTTCCGGTACGGGTGAAAAAGTACGTCTGGAGGTCTTTTACCTCCAATATGGGATTTGTAGCGGCGGCGGTAGTCAAAATGCCATCTCCTCCCCTCTGGTGCGCCGACAAGGTTAGCGCATGAACGGCAGAGTGGCAAGGGCAGTATTAGCGAGGGAAATTGGCATTCCGTCAGTCCGCCCCGGTGTCCACGTTGGGTGGCGGCGCGGGTACACCAGCGCTCGGCTTCCCCGCAAGTTTATGTGCCAAAAGGATGCTGGCGGCGTCTTCGGCGCTCTCCTTCAAATCTGCGATGGCGTCAGCGATATTCTCCAAAACTTCTGCTTCGGTATCGCCATCTGAATAAGCGCCGGGGACGTCTACCACACTGGCCGAGTATCCACCGTCGTCCTCCTTGACGAGCGCTACTTCATAGCGTTGTGTTTGATAGGTAACGCTGCGTTTCAGCATATTTCGCATCCCTGCATGGTATTGTTACCGCTCCGCCTAGCCGACATACGCAAATTGCGTCCGATAACTACGCGCTCGCCGCATCATGCTGTTCGTCAGCGTGATAAGAGGAGCGTACCAACGGGCCGGACGCGACGTGTTTGAAGCCCATGTCCTCGCCGGCCTGGCGCAATTCGTCAAATTCGGCGGGCGTGTAGAAACGGTCGATGCGGATGTGCTTGATGGACGGACGCAGGTACTGACCGATAGTAAGCAGGTCGCAACCTGCCGCGCGCAAGTCGGCCATGGTCTGGCGCACCTCGTCAGCGGTCTCTCCCATGCCCACGATGATGCCTGATTTGGTGGGCATATCAGGATCAAATTCCTTGACCCGCCGCAGTAACTCCAGCGACTGACGATAATCGCCCTTGGGACGGACGCGCCGGAACACCCGTTCCACCGATTCAATGTTGTGGTTGAGCACTTGGGGTCGGGCGGCGACCACTTTCGCCAGCGCATCCCAATTTCCATCAAAATCGGGTATCAGCACTTCCACTCGGCAACCGGGAACAGCCGCCCGTACCTGTTTAATACACGCGGCAAAGATGCCGGCGCCGCCGTCGGGCAAGTCGTCACGGTTGACCGAAGTGATTACGCAGTATTTCAAGCCCATCCGCTTGACAGTGGACGCCAGACGAAACGGTTCCCCAACGTCCAGCGTGCCGGGGCGCCCTGTGGTCACCGCGCAGTAGGCGCAGGCGCGGGTGCAAATGTCGCCCAGGATCATGAAAGTGGCCGCCGAACGTTCCCAGCACTCTCCAATGTTGGGACAACGGGCTTCCTCGCAAACGGTATGCAACTGGCTGTCGCGCATGAGTTGCTTCAGCTCAATATAGCGGGGACCGCCCGGCATGCGGACTTTCAACCAGTCCGGCAGACGAGGACGCAATGGGGCTTCGGTGGTGGTCATATCGGCTCCTGGAATCCCGCCTTTCAGCGCTGCCAATAGCAATCAGAGAAACTGCACTAACCGGGGTTCAACTCGGCACTTTTCCGCAGCGATGATGGCGTCAACCTCTCGCACGGCGGTTTCCAACTCTCCATCCCTGTTGACCACCCGGTAATCGAATTCACCGATGCGCGCCAATTCGGCGGATGCTTCGTCTAAACGACGCTGCACTTCATTTTCGTCTTCGGTTCCCCGCCCGGCAAGTCGGCGGCGAAGCTCATCCACCCGGCCGGGCATTACGAAAATGGTGAGCGCCTCCGGCGCGATTTGGCGTATGGTAGCCGCGCCCTGCACGTCTATCTCAAGGATAACATCCTTGCCGGCGATCAGGGGATCGCGCACCTGCTGGCGGGGAACACCGTACCAACGGTCATAAACCTGGGCGGATTCCAGCAGCTCATCCCGCTCCCTCATCCGCAGGAAGGTTTGCGAGTCCAGGAAAATGTAGTCTTTGCCGTCTTCCTCTCCGGCCCGCATGGGGCGCGTAGTTGCCGTGACCGCGAAATGCCATGGACGATCCAGTTCCCGCAGCCCGGCCAGCACGGAACCCTTGCCTGATGCTGAGGGACCGGAGATCACTACCAACAACGGGGGCGCGGGGCTGGCCTGCGGCAACTCGGTATTCACCGGCATCGTCAGGAATTAGCTGCCGTCGCCAGTCTCGCCCCGGATCCTGTCCAAATCCAGGGTAGCCAAATGCTCCCAGAAGGTGGGGTAGGACACCGACGCATCCTCAGCGCCGTGAATTACCGTCGTGCCGGAAGCAGCCAGGCCAGCCACGGCCATGGCCATGGCCAGACGGTGGTCGCCGTGACTTTCTACCTCTGCTCCGGACAGTTTCCCGACGCCTTGGATTACCATGCCGTCCTCCCGAGGCTCAATAGCGCCGCCCAGGCGCGTCAGTTCCGACACAGTGGTGGCGATGCGGTCGGACTCTTTAACGCGAAGCTCGGCAGCGTCTCGGATAACGGTAACGCCTTCGGCGAAACAGGCAGCCACCGCCAGCACGGGAAGCTCGTCAATCATGATCGGGATGATGTCTCCGCCCAGGTCGATCCCCTTGAGGCTGCCGCCCGAGCCCTGGATAGATGACGCCACCACGTCCGCCACCGGTTCGCCGCCCTCGACGCGCTCGTTTTCCAGAAGCAGCGAGTCTCCGGCGCCCATCATCTGTAGTGCCTCGATGATCCCGGCCCGGCTGGGGTTCAGCCCCACGCCGGTGATGGTAACCCGGGCGTTGGGATGGATCAGGCCGGCCACCATCCAAAAGGCCGCCGACGAAATGTCTCCGGGCACCGCCACGTCCACAGCGTCCAGTTGCGTCGGATAGAGGGTGAGCGCCAGACCGTCGCTTTCCACCCGAGCCCCCATGGCAGTCATCATGCGTTCCGTGTGGTCCCGGGACAATGCCGGCTGGTGCAAAACCGTCGGGCCGGCGGCGGAAAGGCCGGCCAGCATCAGGCAGGATTTGACCTGGGCGCTGGCAACAGGCATGTCGTACTCGATGGATCGGAGGTTCCCGCCCCGTATCGCCAGCGGCGCAAGGGTATTCCCCTTGCGGCCCATGATGGACGCGCCCATCTGCTGGAGCGGTTGAACGATACGACCCATGGGACGGGATCGCAACGACCCATCACCCGTAAGCACCGAAAGAAAGTCCTGTCCGGCCAGCAGACCGGCCAGCAGCCGCATGGAGGTTCCGCTGTTGCCCGCATCCAGCATATCCACGGGCTCGTCCAGCCTCGCCCCCGGCCCGGAGATCCGAAAACTGCCGGGCTGATTAGTCAGGGAATCCGGCAGCGGCTCTATGGTCACGCCCATGGCCCTGAGGCAAGCCGCTGTGGAACGCACGTCCGCGCCATCGGAAAGCCCCGTAACGGTGGCCTCGCCTCGAGCGATGGCGTTGAGAATTAAGGATCGATGAGAAACCGATTTGTCCCCAGGAACGGCCAGCGAGCCGACCAGGCGTTCGGGGCTGCGGACAGTTTGCTCCATCTGGTTCCTCCCAATCCGCCCGAGCCGGATCAGCGACCGCTCCGCTGGTTGCCATCGTTGCCGCCGCGATCATTAGGCGGGGCGCCCGTCATCATGCGGCGGGCGCGGTCAGCCCAACCTCCGAGGAACATTTGCCCCATCGATTGGCTGAACGTCGGGTATTCTGGTGTATGCTCCATTTCCCGCGCCTTCTGGTTCACCTCGCCGGCCAGCCATTTGTTGCGAGCCAGGCGGGCCTCCTCAAACATTTCACCGACGGCATCGGTGTCGGGGGGAACGCCGTCGGTGTCCAGCAGTTTACGGTATTCGTAGAGCTCCCGTATAAACGCATCGATCCAGGCCACGATTGGCTGGGCGTTGCTGATGCAAATGTCCCGGTGCATGATGGGATCCCCGGAAGCCAGCCGGGTGATGTCGCGGTACCCGGAAGACGCCAATTGGCCGATGTCGGTCCAGTTGGCTGACTTGCTGGTGCATCCGACCAGGGCAGTGGACAGGACAAAGGGCAGATGACTTACCGCCGCGACGAAGCTATCGTGTTCGTCAACGCTGATGAAATACGGGACCCCTCCCACCGCTTCGGCCAGGGTAGAGATTTCCCCCACCGCCCGTTGGCTCGCCCTGGGGCTGGGTATTACGCAATAGGGCTTGCCGGCAAACAGTTGGCCGTCGGCATTATCGGGACCAGGCGTTTCGCGCCCTGCCATCGGATGCCCGCCGACGAAGTCAACGGATTCGGGCAGCAATTCGTCCGCCCATTGCAACACCTGGGTTTTGGTGCTCCCCACGTCGGTGACGACGCAGCCCTCCGGCAGGTAGGACGCCATGCCCTCCATCAGTTCGCGCATTGCCAACACCGGAGTGGCCAGCACGATGATGTCCGCCTCCGCGATGGCATTGCCCAGGCGTGCTTCCATCCGGTCAAAGGCTTGGCGTCGCTGGGCACCCGAACGGGCGGTGGACTCGGCATCGGTTCCAACCACCGTCAGGTTGCGTAGCGAGGAGCCTCGCAAAGCCAACCCCAACGAGGTGCCGATGAGTCCGGTTCCAATTACGGTAACTTGCGCCACTGGTATATCCGTCAAGTGCGAGGTTGTGCGTAGTGTACAACATCCGCAGCCGATGGTAAAACGGCCCGACAAGAAACCAGGGCCTTTTCAAAGTCGCTTTTGTCATTGCGACCCCGCACTTGATAAGGGGGTGGCAATCTCGTGCCGGAAGCTGGGTTCGTACCGGCGGGATTGCCACGTCACCGCTCCTCGCAACGACTTTGAAAAGGCCCTGACAAGAAGCGCGCCGGGGTTGACAAACCATTGCCACCGCTCTACGGTGGCCCGGACACTGTTTTATGCCATCGCCCCCTATCCACTCCGGCGGAGGTAATAGTCATGGTTGCCGCTGACGATATTCGGATCTCAGTTACGGATGACCGGAACCTTCCGGTGGGAGAGGCGCATCGCAGCGCACTCGCTGAGGCCATAGCGGAAACCTCCGCTGCCGACCGGGATTACAAAGCCAACACCGCGGCGAATGCAGCGCTTGCCGCGGAGTCCTCTCCAACATCTTGATCGCTCCATTGGGCCGGGCTTTGCAACCCTCTGCCACGTTGCCCAAGTCCTGACAGGGGTCCGAAAAACAGACGATGTCCATCCGTTACGGCGTGAGCTTGCTCACTGATCCCGATTTTACCGCCCGGGCCTACCGGGCGCGGCAGTTGATCTGCGGCCAATACGCGTGCTGGGCCGCCGAAATGCACATGGTTCACCTGCCGATGTCGGACTACTTCCCTTTCGACGGCGCAGACGCCTCCGACGCCGAAATCCTGCTGGCGTCGGAGTTGGAGCAGCTAGCCGACCGCTATCGCCGGGTGTCGCCTCGTTTCCCCATTTTCAACCGCGGCATAACCACGACCCGCCCAACGGATTCTGACGGAAATATCTGGCTGGACTTTTCCCCGGAGGTCGTCAACGAATCCCTTTATCGATTGCAGTCCATGGTCGCGGACCTGTTGGAACGCAGCAACGGAGTAGGTGGTCCGAGGCGCGTGTTCGGCCCGGATTTTCCGCCTCAAATGCCTTTGCTCTCACACGCAAATCTGCCCGACTCGGTCTTCGACAGTGCCCTGGAGTTCGCGCGCGCCGTCACGGACGAGCTGAAAGTTTCCCAAATCACCCGCGCCTGGCGGCTGGCGCTGACCCGCTTCGCCTCCGATGCCGCCGGCGATGACTGGTCCGGCGGGTGCTGGGCTCCCGACTTGCAGTGGAGGGTGGTCGGCAGCTTCGGCTTGTAAGACACCCGGATCGTCATACCGGAAAAGCCCGATCCAGGGACTGCCGTTGCTCTGCCGTCAAATGCCAGCCGGAGGCGGCGCAGTTATCCTCGGTGCGCCGCACACTGTTGGATTTGGGGATGGCGACGATTCCAGCCTGGTCTGACACCCAGTTGAGGGCGATCTGAGCGACCGAATTGCCGGTTTCCCGCGCCACCCTTTCCAACGCTTCGTTTCCCCGGTTCATCCCCAAAGCACGACGCAGGCGCCCGCCGCTGCCGGCCAGGACGCCCTCATGCAAGGGTGAATAGGCAATCACTGTCACGCCCTGCCGAAGGCAGTATGGTATGACATCCCGCTCGGCGCCGCGACGACGCAGGTTGTACAGGATCTGGTTGGATACGATGGGCGCATTGGGCATCGCGGCTTGGGCAGCCTGCATTTCGCCTACGGAAAAATTGCTGACTCCCACGTGGTCAACTATGCCCTCTGACACCAATCGGTCCATCGCGCGCATCGTTTCCGCGATGGGAATTCGCGGGTTGGGCCAATGGATTTGATAGAGATCAATTTTGTTCGCACCAAGGAGTATCAGGCTCCGATTGGCGGCTCGGAGCACGTCGTCATAGCGCAGGTTGCTGCCCAGCACTTTAGTTGCGACGAATACTTTCTCGCGAATCCCGGCGATTGCCTCCCCCACCGCTCCCTCCGTGCGGTACATCTCAGCCGTATCAATCAGATTGGCTCCCAGCTCGATACCCCGGCGCAGCGGCTCCGATCCCCCCGTGTAACGCCACGTGCCCAACCCGATTTCCGGTATCATCACGCCGGATGCGCCCAGTTGCTTGGACTCCATAACCCCTTGTCCTTCAGCCAGAACCCTTGGCGTCTTTGCGTTAAACCCACGCTGCGGGTTTCAGGAGTCATCCCCGCCGGCAGCTCCGGGGGCCGGCGTGTCGTATGCCGACGCCGTTTCCGCCCGTTCCATCGCGCTGGCGCGCATCAAGGTTGCGGGAACGATAGCCAGAATGGCGATGATGCCGGCGGCGCGGAAGAAACTGTGAAAGAGCTCCAGGCTGGCGTTACTGACTATCTCCCGCCGCTCGGCGGCCGGCAGGGCCACCGTTTCATCAAAGATGGTTAGCAGTTCGTTCACGCCCCACGCTGACAACGCCGCCATTCCCAGCGTCATCCCCAGCATCCGCGCCACTACAATCATCGACGCCGACACCGCCCGGTAATCCAACGGCGCCGACAGAATCGCCCGGTGCATCAGCGGCGCGATGACCAGCCCGAACCCTATGCCGGCGATTACCATGTCAATGGTCAATTTCGGGTCGCTGATTTCAATCTGCCAGCCGGGCAGTCCCAGCAAGGGCCAGCCACCGACCTGGAACATCCCAACCGCAATCAGCGCCAGCCCCGGTATGGTCACCCAGCGGGCGTCGATCCAGCGCAGCAGCAGGCCGCCGATTACCGAGAAAATGGGAATCGTTCCCGTCATCCGCAGCAGCCACAGCGCCGCGGTCAGCGAGTCCACCGGACGCTCCGGCACGTCCATCACCGTGTTCGCCATGATTACCATGGCGGCCATGGCGACGATGAGGGCAATGCCCACCAGCAGTTGGGATATATTAGCCATCAAGAAAGCCCAGGCCCGGAACAGCGTGCCGGACAGCAGCGGCTGCATCGTCCGCCGTTGCAGCAGCACCAGCGCGCCGGTGCTGACCAGAAAGCCGACCAGCAGCCAGTAGGGCGTCCAGGACGACAGCCGGAACAGGCCCTCGTGGGCTACCGCCAGCGAGAGCAGCACCAACGCGATAGTGAGCACGATTGCGCCCCGATAATCCATGCGGGCGTCGGCGAACCGCTGGTTGGGCAGGAACAGCAGGGCGGCGGCGATGACGGCGGCCTGGGGCACGTTGAGCCAGAAGATGCCTCGCCAGCTCCAGATTTCGATGATTGCGCCGCCGTAGGCCGGCCCCAGCATACTGCCCGCCTCGGCGGCGCCGGCAACGATGCCCAGGGCCAGCCCCCGTTTTTCCGGCGCTACCAGCGCCGCCGCAATGGCCAGGCTGATGGGCACCGTCCCGCCGCCGCCGATGGCCTGCACCACCCGCGCGATTACAATCTGATCCAGAGGGTCAATCTGGCCGTTCAGCCAACCCCATTCCCCCGACAGCGCGACCAGCGTCGTCCCTACGCAGAATACCAGCAGAGAGCACTGGTAGATGCGCGTGTAGCCGTACACGTCGGCCAGCCGTCCCAGCATGGGCATCGCCACGGTGTAGCCCAGCAGGTAGGCGGTAACTACCCAGATGACGGCCTCCAGCCGCGCCAACTGGATTTTCAGGTCGGCCATTACCGCCGGCAGCGCCGTTACTACCACCGTCTGGTCCAGGGCAGTGATGAACGTTCCCGTGGCGATGGCGGCCACCATCACCCAGGGCGGAAGACCGTGGCGTTGCAAGCGGTTCAGCACTGGACAGGTCTTTATTGCTGAATTTGGCTGAGGTCAAGAAAATCGGTGGGAGGTTCTATGGTGACCGTCTCGTTGATGTCGGTCAGCGTTATCCGGCGCACCGTGTTGGGGTCATCGTGCTCGCTGATCGGCCCGGTCAGCTGGGCCTTGCGCGGCAGTTTCTGTTCGGTATCCGTCCAGATTTCCACGTCAACGTATTGTCCTTCTACGCCGGTGAGCAGCAGCCACTCCATTACGGTGGAGGGGGCGCGTCCGGTAATGCGGTAGGCTGCCACGCCGTCCACCGTTTCCTGCCCGGCCAGTTCCGGGTTCTCAACCACTTCCAGCATATCTCCCATAATGTCGGCAATCTGGTCGATGGGCACCGCCAGGCTGTCCAGGCGACGCTTGGTCCAAGCCCCCGACAGCGGGTCGGTGATGAAATAGCTGTCCGGTGTCACCAGCATATTCAGTTCCACGTAAGTTCCCGTCTCCGGAGCAGCGTCTGCGCCGGCAACCAGATAGGCGTCAATGGCAATATCCGCGCCCTGAACTGCGTGCCAGGCGCCGCGGGCTTCGGTGGCTTTGGCGTTGACGGAGCTGACAAAGATGCTGCCGGTTTCGTGGGTGACCGCAAAACGCATTGATTGCAGCGTCCGCGCGTTGGCTGCCGTTTCCGCCAGCAGGGCCGCCGGGTCGGGCGGCGGCGTGGGCGTAGGCTGTTCAGCGGCCGGCTGGGGAGCGGCGGCCGCCGGCTCCCCAGCCGGAGTCGCATCAGAACCGCCGCCGCAGGCCAGCGCCAGCGCTCCAAGGGCCAGCAGAGCTACTGCGCTCAGCCCACTGCGTACCAGCTTTGAACCGGATGCAGGTAATGTTGACATCAATCTGTACTCCCGAATGGATGGATATTGAGAGAAGGTAGAAGGGCCTTGGCAGCCCGGTTACCGGGTTGACCAAACGGCGATACCGCCGCCGGCAACGTCGTGCAACCCTCCGCCGCCGGCGGTCTCCGCGACGTACACCCGGGCCCCGCCCGCGCCGCTCCCGTTTCGTCTCTCGGACAGATATTGTTGCGTACCGGATACCACCAGCGCTGATCCGTCGGGCGCCCACGGCGAATGGCTCCGGGAATACTGATCGAAAAAGGCCAACATCAAAAAGGTCTCCCCGCTGGGAGAAAAGCGCAATCCCCCTACTGCCTCGCCGTCATCGCCGGGAATCGAAGCGCCGTCGGTACCGTTGGCAAGACGCCACTCCATCGTCCGATCTTCTTCGTTTAGCGCAACCCAGGCCAGCCTCGTTCCATTCGGTTCCCAAAAAAAGCCCAGCACCCAGTCGTCTTCCTTGACCACGCTCTCTCCACTCCCGTCGGCAGACACCACCCGCAGCCGCCGATAGGCGGGCGATCCCTCCACTTGACGGTCGGCAACGGCTATGGCTTGACCATCGTTAGACCACAAGAACGCGCACGTACCCTCCACCTCGGCCAACCGCAATGGAGCGTAGTCAGGTTCGGCTGGCCGGCCTACCCAAAGGGCTTCGCTGTCTCCGCCCGGGGCCGACCAAACCAATCGCGACCCGTCCGGCGACCAGGCCGGGGTTCGGAAAGACCGAGAATTGCTCACGGGCTGCACAGTCAATTCACCGGCGGCATCATCCAGGCGGAGAACCGATACGTCCTCGCCACTGTGAACCGCCAACGCAGTGCCGTCTGGCGACCAGTCGAAGTACAACGGAGCGCCGCGCTGAACGGGCAGAGGGTCAGCGGGCCCCGCGGCGCCGGCCGCCGGCGCTGCATCTACTACAAAGAGCGTCAATCCTTCCGGCGTTGCCGCGGTCACGCCCAGCCGCCGGCCGTCGGGAGACCACTGGACATAATGCGGCGTGCCGTCGGCAATGGTCAAGGGCGCATCGTTGACGAATACCGCCCCGCCTAATCCGGTGGCAGCCTCCAGCGATTGCACGCTGATTTCCGCATCGCTGGGCGAGGTGCCCGTGATCAAAGACACCGCAATCCGTTCGCCATCCGGCGACCACACCGGCCAGCTGTAGATCTGGTCTCGGCGCTGGGGTTGCGCCAATATGCCCGGGGCCCGGGCCACCGTGCCCGAGGTCAACAAACGACGGTCGGTCCCGTCGGGATTGACTGTCAGCAGTTGGCCGTCGGAATCGATGTAGGCAATGCGGTTGACAGGCATGGTTGATACAGTTTCCGTAAGTTCGGCCGAACCCGACGCGCAGGCCACGGCCATCCAGAATACCGCCGCCATAGCCAGGAACGTAAGGTTCTGAAGCCGGACGGTGATCAGTGCGCACCTTGCCGATCGTGCCGCCGGCGACGGTGTTTCCAGCGTGTGCATTGGGCTAACGGTAGCATCCCCCAACCCAATTATCAATTATCAATCGCCATCAAACCCTCACGCGTACCCACTTTGTCATTGCGACCCCGTACCCCGTGTCAGGCACGGGGCCGGCTTTGATACGGGGGGTGGCAATCTCGCCGGCGCAGCAATGGCCGTTCCGTCAAGGCTCTCGCAGCAGAAAGCGGCGACCGCCGGAACGAGATTCCATCGTCCGCCGGCGGCGGTCGTGGAATGACCGGTTAAAGTGGGTGCGTATGAGCCGTCAAACCGCCGCCGGTCCTGATCTGCGTGCGGAATTCCCTGACATTTGTGTCTTCGCCGTTGCAGACGGAGCATCTTCTCGAGACGCCGGGCGAAGTTCCCGGAGTTTATTTATGGTTTAATGTCGGGAGAAAACCAATCTTATGACGCCGGGGGACCAGCGTGATCAGGGAAAGAAACAACGCAGACGCGGAACGCGCCCCGGCCGGCCGGGCGCTGATGGTACAGGGTACGGCGTCCCACGTGGGCAAGAGCGTGCTGGTGTCGGCTTTGTGCCGGATGCTGCGACAGGACGGCCTGCGCGTCGCGCCTTTCAAGGCGCAGAATATGTCCAACAATTCCTACGTTACCCCCGACGGCGGGGAGATTGGCCGCGCTCAAGCGGTTCAGGCGGAAGCCGCCGGGGTGGACGCCCGTGTGGAGATGAATCCGGTATTGCTCAAGCCGGAAGCCGACAGTCACGCCCAGGTGGTCCTCATGGGTCGGCCGCTCACCTCCGCCCGCGCCCGTGATTATTTCGACCTCAAGTCCACCCTCTGGACATCGGTAGCGAAATCACTCGATACGCTGCGCAGCGAATATGACGTGGTGGTGATCGAAGGCGCTGGTAGCCCGGCGGAAATCAACCTGAAAGCCACCGAGATCGTCAACATGCGCGTCGCGTTATACTCGGGCGCTCCGGTGCTCCTGTGCGGAGACATCGATCGGGGCGGCGTGTTCGCTTCGCTTGTCGGAACGTTGCAACTGCTTGACGAGGCGGAACGGGACGCCGTAAAGGGTCTGCTCATCAACAAGTTCCGCGGAGACGTTTCCCTGCTGCGCGACGGATTGACCTGGCTGGAGGATTACACCGGGAAGCCCGTGGTGGGAGTGGTGCATCACTTCCGGGACATCCACATTCCGGAAGAGGACTCGGTGGCCCTGGACATTACTCCGGCTCATTCCTCCGCGCCTGACGTATTGGACGTCGCTGTGGTGCAGGTGCCGCACATTTCCAACTTCGACGACTTCGACCCGTTGGCCCGCGAGCCGGGGATAGGTCTTCGCTACGTGCAGCACGGCGACCGGCTGGGGGATCCCGACCTGGTGATACTGCCCGGCAGCAAGACCACCATTCCCGACCTCATGTGGATGGAGCGGCAAGGGTTGTCCGATGCCGTAACATCGGCATTCGCCCGTGGCGCAGCCATCATCGGCATCTGTGGCGGGTACCAGATGCTGGGCCGGACACTGTTGGACCCGGATCGAATTGAGTCAACCATCGGCGCGGCGGACGGGCTTGGCCTGCTCCCGTTGGTGACCACCTTTGCGGGAACCAAGGAAACCCACCGGGTTCAGGCCACCGTACGAAACGAGGCCGCTGCCTCCGGCGGCCTGCTATCCGGCGCGGCTGGCGAAACGGTAGTCGGTTACGAGATACACATGGGGCGCACCGTTGGGGAAGGCATCGTACCTCCCTTCGCCGTTTTTGATCGCGCCGATGCCCCGGTCACTCCCGAAACCGCGCTGGACGGAGCCCTGGAAACCACCGGGCGCGTCTTGGGTACGTACATCCACGGCCTGTTTCACAACGCCGGCGTCCGCCGCGCCCTGCTGCGCGAGTTGGCCCGCCGGAAAGGCGTGACTTTGCCGGCGGGAGTGGACGTCGCCCGTGATCGGGAGTACGACCGGTTGGCAGACTGGGTACGCTCCAGTCTCCGAATGGAGCTGGTTTACGATATGATCGGGATGACGCCGGATCCATGAGCGCCATCCATTTTGTTCTGGGCGGTATCCGGTCCGGCAAGAGCGCTTATGCTGAGCAACTGGCGGGGGAACTGGCCGGCCGCCGCGGCGTGACCTACCTGGCTACCGGCGTAGCAACCGATCCGGCAATGGCGGAGCGCATCCGCCGGCACCAAGAACGGCGACCGGACCAATGGCAAACCCTGGAGGTGCCGCTCAACCCAGTGGGTAGTTTGCAGAAATCCCGCGCCGGTGCCGGCGACCAGTCCGTATTGTTACTGGATTCGTTGGATGGATGGGTGTCCAACTTGCTGATTGAACATGAAGAAACTCCCGCCACCGAGCTCACCGCGCGGACGGTCGGCGCCGTGCGTCGCTTCGTGGCATTCGTCCGTGAGATCGACTCGGATGCCGTGATTGTGAGCAGTGAGGTAGGGCACTCCCTGGTCGCCACGTCATCGCTGGGCCGGCAGTTTCAGGATCTGCTGGGCACGGTCAATCAAGCGATGGCAGCGGCGGCGGATTCCGTCACGCTGGTGGTGGCGGGTATCCCCGTACCAGTCAGATCCCTCTCCCTTGATGGGAGAGGGTCAGGGTGAGGGTGAAGTCCGTTGGGTCGGCTCATCGGCACGGCCACTGCGCTGGCTCCCGGCACCTGTGGCGAACTCGTGCAGGGCATGATTGGTGACGTTGATTTTTTGGTCACGTGTCCCATCAATCAATTCTCTCGCGTGACGGTTACTCTCAGTCCCCAGGCTGCGGCGGTGGAGGACCGGATACGCGGCGTTGACCATCTTCCCAAAACCCGGCAGGCAGTGGCGGAGACTTTGTCCCGACTGGAACGATGCGCCGCTGTGACCGCGTTATCTGCCCGGGTGACAGTGGCAAATCCGATCCCCGTCGGAAAAGGTATGGGCAGCAGCAGCGCTGACATCACCGCAGCGGTGTGGGCTACCGGGCGCGCCGCCGGTGTGAACCTGCCGCCCGCCGCCATCGCCGACATCGCGCTTGCCGTGGAACCCACCGACGGCGTGATGTTCCCGGGCGTGGCGCTGTTCGACCACCGCAAGGGGCGCATCGCGGAGCCTTTGGGCGCGCCGCCTCCACTGGAAGTCATCGCAGTTGATCGTGGCGGACATGTGGACACCCTGGAGTTCAACCAAACCGACCGCACCGAACATTGGCGTTCGTTGTCCGCTTCCACCGGGGAAGCGTTGCAGCTGGTCCGGGAGGGTATCCGACGTTGCGATGCCGGGCTGGTGGGACGGGGCGCCACCATCAGCGCCCGGGCCGGACGTCCGGCCGACTCCGGCCCGTTGGTAGAACGCGCGGTAGAGTTCGCGCGGGAAATCGGCGCCGTCGGAGTGAACGCGGCGCACAGCGGCACGGTGGTGGGGATACTCCTGGACGCCCGCAAGCGGCAGAGCAAGCCGGCCCTGCGCCGGGCGCGGGAAGCTTTCCCCGACGCCGCAGACCTCCAGCATTTCCGGGTGATCGGAGGCGGCGTGCGGGAGCGGTAGCCCCAAAGGGCCACATGGCGTTGACGTATATTGGCGCATAGAATATTCTGTATGCTAATATACGATGAAAATATTGCCTTGCAGGAGGTGAACCGATGGCGGCCAACGCTTACGTGCTCGTCAACGTAGAGCCGGCCAGAACCCAGGAGGTCATGGACCGGCTGAATGAAATCAGCGGCGCAGTGGTGCGGGAAGTGCTGGGGCCCTACGATGCGGTGGTGGAATTGGAGGCCGGCACCGCCGAGGACCTCACCGAAATTATGCGACACCGCATCCGTCCCATCAAAGGCGTCACCAACACCATAACCTGTCTCTGGTTCAGCAATATCTAAAACGGACAGTCGATGCCCAGCTCTCCGCAGGTGTCGTGGAACCAGTCCACCACTTCCTGATGCAGCGGAATGCCCGCGACGCGTCGGATTTCCTCCATCTCCGCCTCGGGTTGCCCGGCGACCAGAACCCGTTCCTCGCCAGGGGCCGGACGCGTTGACTTCATCATTTGCAGCCACTCGTCCATCTGATCCTTGAAGTGGTCCGGGTCGTCGAATCCGGCAACGTTGTATGCGGCGACATAGTGCCCAAAATTGGGCCGTCCGGGGACGGCGCCGTATCCGAACCCAGTGAGCACGCCGGCCAGAATGTCCACCATGCACGACAGGCCATAGCCCTTATGGGAGCCGAGCTCACGGGTGCTGCCCAACGTGAGCAGCGTGTAATTATCCGGCGCGTCGGCCTCTTCCATGATGGGGTTGCCCTCGGCGTCGGCCAGCCAGCCGGGTTCGAGCTTGACGCCAAGACGACGCGCTATGCCAACCTTGTTGCCGGCTACGGTGCTGGTGGCCGCGTCGAATACGAAGGGCGCCTCGTTGCGGGAAGGCACCGCTATGGCGATGGGGTTGGTGCCCAGTCTCGGTTCCGCTCCAAAAGTCGGCACCACCGAAGGCGGGCAACTTGTCATGCAGACGCCTATCATGTCGTGCTCCAGGGCCATCATGGCATGGTAGGACGCCATGCCCAGGTGCCGGGCGTTGCCGATGGTCACCATACCCACTCCCACGTCCACCGCCTTGCGAATGGCCATCTCCATGGCCTTGGGCGTGGTGATAATTCCCAGGCCCCGGTCGGAGTCGATGCTCGCGGTGCTGGGCGTTTCGCGGACCACGCGGAGGTTTGGCGCGGGGTTAATCTGGCCGCTGGTATAGCCGTTGACGTAGCTGCGGAGCATGTTGGAGACGCCGTGGGAGTCAACCCCGCGCAAGTCGGCCAGCACCAGCACGTCGGCGCCCAACTGCGCGTCCTCCGGCGGTACTCCCATCTTCTCGAACACGGCGGCCACGGTGGACTTCAGATCGTCCCCCGGAACCATCGTAGCCTCGTCCAGACTGACGCGAAACTTGGGCAGCACGGCTCACCTCCGGCCCGCCTCCCGGCGGGATTACAGGGTCAAAATATACGGCCCGCAGTATAGCACCGAACCATGCTGCCGGTTTGCCTAACCCGCTCTGACGGTGGCACAATGGGATCAACCCGTATCAGGTGCAGATCAGCATGGCCACCGCGCGCAAGTTAATTACTGCCGACGAATTTCTGACGATGCCAAAGGGTGACGGCAAGAAATACGAACTGGTCCGAGGCGTGTTGGTTGAAAAAGTGGCTACCGGATATCCCCACAGCGTAGTCGTGGTTATGATAGCCACAGTGCTGAATCTCTTTGCCGGCCCTCGCAATTATGGCGTAGTAGTGGCCGGGGAACCCGGCTATTTGCTGGAAATAGGCCCGGATACCGTGCGCTGTCCCGATGTGGCCTGGGTTGCGCCCCAGCGGATTCCCGAGGGTTTTCGGGGTTTTCCCAATCTGGTTCCCGATTTAGTGGTGGAAGTGAAATCGCCCAGCAACTCCTACCCGGAAATGCCGCGTCGGGCGGAAATGTGGCTCAGCTTTGGCGCCCGCCAGGTCTGGACGGCAGACCCGGACCACTGCGCCATCACTCAACGCGCCCCCGGCGAGGAGGCGGTTATTCTGGGCGAGGATGACATCATCGACGGCGGGGACCTGCTCCCTGATTTCACCGCTCCGGTCTGGAGCCTGTTTCGCTGGCAGAGGTAATTGTTTTGAGATCTACCGATACCGCCAACATCGATTGTGACCGCCGCGCGCTGGACTTTCTGGCCCGCTTGGGATTCCAGCCGGCCGTAGCCTTCCACGAGAACGGAGTGGCAACCGCCGTGCGGAGTGCGCTAACTGAGATCGGAGTTTCCTGGCGCACGGACGAATTCGGAAACATCGTCGCCCGCATCGCCGGCGCGGACTCCGAAAGACTCCCGCCCATCGCCTTCATGGCGCACATGGACCATCCGGGTTTCGAGATAGTGGGACGCGACGGCGACTACCTGATTGCCCAGGCCCTGGGCGGCGTCCCCCCGGGGGCCTTCGTCGCCGGAGTCCCGTTGCACATAATCCTTCCCGGTGGCCGGCGTGTCCCTGCCGAAACCGTCGGACCCCACGGCGACGAGCGAGAACGACAAGCAACGATTCAAGTTTCCCGCGCTCCGGGCGCAGACATCCCGATACCGTCCGCCGCCGTTTTTGACCTCGCTGATTTCAGCATCGAGGATGACCGCATCGTGATGCGGGCCGCTGACGATTTGGCCGGCTGCGGTTGCATCCTGACCGCCCTGTCGGCCTTGCGCAACGATCCGCCGGCCGGCGACGTGTACGGCGTGTTCACCCGCGCTGAGGAAGTCGGGCTAGTCGGGGCGCGCCTGCTCGCTGAGGCGCGAACGCTGCCCGCGGATACGCTGGTCGTGTCCCTGGAATCGTCCCGGACGTTGCCCGGCGCGGAAATCGGCCGTGGCCCGGTGATACGTGTGGGCGACGCCGGCAGTACCTTCAATTCCGATGCCGAGTCGGCGCTGATCCGGGCGCGCGAGGTCCTGACGGCGCAAAACCCTGATTTCCGGTGTCAACGTCAGTTGATGAGCGGCGGCGTGTGCGAGGCCAGCGCATTCATGGCCTACGGCTACCGCTCCACCGGCGTCGCCTTTCCCCTGGGCAACTATCACAATGGCGCCCCGGACGGCTCCATCGCCGCCGAGTATATTCACCGCGACGATTACCTGAACGGAGCCGCTCTGATCACCGAAGCCGCCCGGCAGGTTCCCAACCGCTGGGATACCGCGTTCAGCCGCCGGATCCGGCAGGTGCCCGACAGGATGCGCGCTCGGCTGGGTGGGTGAGGGCCGAGCGCGCTAACGCCGCTAATTGTTAACAATGTCTGGAGTTAAACAGGAGGTATGCCAATGCCTGATTTCAACACCGGAACCGTCAACGCCAACGGGATCAACTTTCATTACCTGGAAATGGGCCAGGGCCCGTTGGCCATTTGTCTTCACGGGTTTCCTGACCACGCTTATTCCTTCCGCCACCTGCTGCCGGATCTGGCCTCGGCCGGCTTTCGGGCCATCGCGCCTTTCATGCGTGGCTACGCACCCACCGAGGCCCCGGCCGACGGACGCTACCACTCCGCCCTGATGGCTCGCGACGCCGTGGAACTGATCGGCGCATTGGGAGCCGACCGGGCTTACCTCATCGGCAACGACTGGGGCGCCGGCGCTGTCGTCGGGGCCACCGCGTTGGCCCCCGAAAAGGTTATCAAACTGGTGACCATTGCTTCTGGACGGGTTGATCGCGAGCTGTCCATGAACTTCCAGTACCTCCAGGGCACTTGGCACGGTTTCTTCTTCCAGCTCCCCGCCGCGGAGGAAGTGGTTGCCCACAACGATTACGCCTTCGTCGAGGAGTGGTGGCGTTGGGCGTCGCCGGAGTGGGATATCCCAGCCGAAGCCTTGGCGAGCATCCGGTCAACCTTCCGCAAGCCCGGCGTAGTCCAGGCCGCATTGGGTTATTACCGCGCCCGCTACGACGCTTCCCAGGTGGATGACCAGGTCCGGGCCGATCAGGCCGTCATCGCAGCCGGCCCGATACGAGTGCCTACCCTCGCCCTGCACGGCACACGCGACCGACCCAAACGGCTGGAGTCCTTCCTGAGTTCAGGCATGTACTCCTACTTCGCCGGCGGCCTTGAAAAGGTCATCATCCCCGGCACGGGCCATTTCATGCACCAGGAGCGTCCCGAAGAGGTCAACCCGAAAATCTTGAAGTTCCTGCAACGTTAGGGCGGGTTTCAAACCCGCCCCTGCCGTATTCCGGCTTCCGCCGCAATGACTACGCTGGATTCAGCCCCGGAAAGGCCGGAAAAACTCCCTGATCTCGTGGGCCAGCAGTTCCGGTTCCTCCAACGCAGCGAAGTGTCCGCCCCGGGGCATCTCCTCCCAGCGGCGCACGTCCCAGGACCGCTCGGCCCATTCACGAGGAGGCTTGGCGATCTCCTGGGGGAACAAAGCCATGCCCGCCGGCGTGGGGACTTTTTCTCCTTCCGCCATTTCCCATAGGGTGCTCTGGTTCTCCTTGTACATTCGCACCGACGAGCCGATTGTCCCGGTAACCCAGTAGATGGTGATGTTGGTCAGCAGTTCGTCCTTGGTGTACCGGCTCTCCACGGCACCGTTGCAATCGCTCCAGGTACGATACTTTTCCACGATCCAGGCCGCCAACCCGGCCGGTGAATCGTTAAGTCCGTAGGACAGCGTTTGCGGCTTGGTCCCCTGGATGTGGCTGTATCCGCCCTCCGCCTGCTGCCAGCACTCCCGCTGGTTCGAGTGGGCCTGCTCAGCCTCCGTGAGCGGACGCGAACCGGGCCCAAGATACGGCGTGGGGCGCGTAATCGAAGTCAAATGAACTCCGATCATCTTGTCAGCATGGGCGTAACCCAGACGCGAGGTTACGCCGGCCCCGATGTCGCCGCCATGCGCGGCAAACCTGGGATAGCCCAAATTCTCCGTCATCATTTTTGCCCACAGGTCGGCCACCTTCTGCACCTGCATTCCCGGTTCTTGGGACGCCTGCGAAAAGCCGAAACCGGGCAGGGAGGGCGCCACCACATCAAAGGAGTCCGCCGGGTCAGCGCCGTGGCCGCCCGGATCAGCCAGCAGCGGGATGATCTTGGTCATCTCAAAGATGCTGCTGGGCCAACCGTGGGTGATCACCAGCGGCATCGGGTTGGGCCCAGCGCCGTTTTCCCGAATAAAGTGAATGTTCAAGCCGTCCACTTCGGACTTGAAATGGTGGAAGCCGTTGAGCTTCCGTTCCTGCTCCCGCCAGTCGAAATCGTTGGCCCAATATGCGACCAACTCCTTGATGTAATCCAGGTTGGAGCCGTATTCCCAGCCGGTCCCCGGCATCTCGTCGGGCCATCGGGTATGGCGCAGCCGTCGGCGCAGGTCGTCTAGCGCCTCGTCGCTGATTGCTATTTCGAATGCTTCCATAACTCCCCCAAGGTAGGCCGGGGCCAATAATCATTCGGCCCTGCCTGGTGGTTCAATCGCGCCTACGCATCAATCCGGTACACGCGCCTGGCGGTGTCGTGAAACGCCGCTGCCCGCTCCGTCTCCGAGTACCCTTGCGACAGTCGCTTGAAGGCGTTGTACATGACATGGTACGAGAAGGAAACCTTGTCCACCGGAAAGTTGCTCTCAAACATGCAACGGTTCGGTCCGAACTTGTCCAGGCAGTGCCGCATCCAGTCCCCAACGGAATCGGCCAGTTCCTCGGATCCAATCGGCGTCTCTCGCGTGTGCCAGTCAAACCCGATGCGCGGCATCCCAATACCGCCCAGCTTCATAACGATGTTTGGGCTATTGGCCACGGCTTCAATTCCGGCGCGCCACTGCGGGATAACTTCGTCGTCCCGGTTGGCGTAAGGGCCGGTTCTCATCATGCCTCCGATGTGGTTGAGCACGATGGTGAGATCCGGGACCTTGCGCGCGAAAGCGGCCAATTCCGGCAACTGCGGAAAAAACACCGATGTTTCCAGTACCAGCCCCATGTCCTGCATCACCCGCGCGCCGGCGAGATAGTCATCCCGCTGCAGGCAACCTTCCACCTCCCGGTTCTCCACTTCCGGGTGCGGATCCCAGCCCACCGAATGGCGGATGCCTCGAAAACGATTGGGGCTTGCGCCTTGCAACGCCTCCAAGACCGGCCGTACGCCGTCGCCCATTTTCAGGTCCGCCCGGCCAATGATGGCGGCGGCGGCGCGGCCCTCGCCGTAGCGTCCGGTCGCGCTTTCGTCCGCAATGCGCTGTACAAACTCCACTTCACCCACGGAGCGCAGTTCCTCCGGCCCATCGGTGCGGTACTCGGAACGGGCTTCCACAAACACAGTGGAACGCACGTTGTGGCCGCTGTTAATGTCGGCGGCCAGGTCGGGGAGCAGGTATTGCTGGTAATCCACCGGCTCCGGGCGTTGCACCCAGAAGTGATGGTGGGGATCACAGATCGGCAACTCCGGTTCCAGGATCGGTTCCGTTGTCAACGCCAGCCATTCATTACCTCGTGGCGGCATAATCGCACCTCCGCAAAGAGAGTCTGGGGGGTTACGTGGGCCCAATCATAGCACAACGCCGGAGCGGCTCCGGGCGCTTGTCCCTACCGGGAAGGTTCCGACGCTGTGGATGAATCATCTATGCCGGGGCCCGTTGCTCGGCGAGTTCCGCAATCCTCGCGCCGGGTCGGTTATCCCCAATCGTCCACACCAGCAGCGCGGAAATTGCCGGCAGCGCGATATTGGACCAGATGACGATTTCGTAGTCGCCTCTCTGGTCAAACACGAACCCGGCCAGCGCCGATCCTAGGATCCCCCATGGATGGCAGGGACCATCAGCCGTTGTTTGCGGATATTAGCGTCGGGCGGACGCTATTGTCCACGTCTCGGGCGGATTACCCCAGGGCCAGGCCCGCTAAAATTCGGGGCTGAGGCGTCCGATGATGTCACCTGGTTTCGCGCATCGTGGTAATATTGGCGCATACTACAGGAGCCGACTATGAAAGCGTCATACCTCGGCGCGATGGGGTACTCCCTCCGCCGCGATTTCCCGCCTACTTGGCCAACTCCGCCGAGTTTCAGCGACCCGGCGACGTCCGTGCAGAGCTACCAGGACGGGATCGAGGAGTGTGAGTTCGCCGAAGAGATGGGTTTCGAGTGGGTTAGTTTCTCCGAACACCACTATTCGGGCCGCATCGCCACCGGAACGCCGGCAGTAATGGCCGCCGCCGTTGCCGAACGGTGCAAATCGGTTAAGATCGCCATGCTGGGACCGCTCCTGCCTCTGAACAACCCGGTGCGGGCCGCCGAAGAACTCACCCTCTTGGACAACTTGACCAACGGGCGACTTGTCATGGGGTTCCTGCGGGGCACTCCCAACGAGGATCAGGTGTACGGCGTCAACCCGGCCGAGGGCCGGGGGCGAATGCTGGAAGGCATGGACCTGATCCTCAAGGCGATGACGGAACCCGAACCCTTTGCCTGGGAAGGCCGATACTACCGGTTCCGCACCGTGTCCGTATGGCCCCGCCCGGTCCAGCAACCCTTCCCGGCGGCGCTGGTTGCCACCCGCAGCGACGACGCCGTGCGGTACGCCGCACAGCGCCGGCTGGGCCTGGGCGTGTCGTTCATCCCGGCAGACCAAATGGGTAGCATCACCGACAAATATTTCCAATGGTGCGACCAGGCCGGTTGGCGCCCCCACCCCGATCAACTGGTGTTTCGTGGCAGCATCTACCTGGCTGAAACCGACCGGCAGGCCCAGGATTGGTTCAATCAACAGACCGACCAGGGCCGCGCCCCGGGGATGGCGCTGCGTTCATCGGTGTCCCAGGTAATACAGACCACCCGGGCCGGCGGTACGGTCGACTACCCCAGCGTCTTCGCCGGCAGCGCAAGCGGCGACATCGTGGGCGGCGCCCCCGGCCTGACCTTTGTCGGCGGCCCGGACACCGTGTTTGAGCAGATCAAAGCCTACCACGACCGCTGCGGAGCCGGCGTGATTGACCTGTTTTTCCAGCAGCCCAGCCTGACCCATAGCGACATCATGGCCGAAATAGACCTGTTCGGTCGCGAAGTCCTCCCCCGCCTGAAGGAACTGTAACCGGTGGATCCTGCCCAACTGCGCGACACGGTGGTGGTCATCAACGGGCTGCCGGGCGCCTCGAGCGTATTGCGCGACGGGTTGTCTGACCGGTGGGTCGTGCTGGAACCGGAACTGGTCGGATCGGGCATTAGCGCCGGCCATGAGTTGGCGGCTGCCATCGCAGGTTTGGCTCCGGAAAGCTACGGGGTGATCGGCATCTCATCCGGCGCCGAGATAGCAATCCGTCATGCGCTTCGCGCTTCGGAACGGGTCGCCGTGCTGGTCCTGATCTCCCCGTTGATAATTCAGCCAAACGCCGTCGGTGAAGGCGCCGAGCTGCAGAACCAAATCGCCCGAATCCAGTGCCCTACCCTGGCGGTGTTCGGGCAGGAAGATCCGCTGGCAGCGTCCGCCAGCGTTTACCGGGAGCGCATACCCAATTGCAACATCGCTTTCGTGTACGATTCCGGTCACGACGTCCCGGCGGAACGCCCCCAAGCCTTGCTCAACCTGGTGGCGGACTACCTCGAGCGCCGGGAGACGTTCATCGTCCAGAACCGCAGCGGCCTCATCAGCCCTTAGACGCCGGCTGATGCCCGGCGCTGCCGGCCTGTTGCTGCTCCTGTAACTCGTCAATCTCCTCCCGGGTGCGGCCGTATATTTGCGGTACGTCCCATCCCTGGAGACCGGCGTAAGTATCGATCTGTGATCGGTGATGCACCTCATGTTCCACCAGCATCATCAGCACGCGCCAACCGCTTAGCGTCCCTTCCGTGTCGATCATCCGAATGCGCCGGCTGAGCCATTCGGCAGGCGTGCCGTCCAGCCGCCGCCGGAACTCCGCTGCTGATTCTTCCAGCGCTGGAACCCAGTTGCCTTGCGACGCTGTGCTGGGAACCGGCCAATCGTATATCCAGCCCTCGTTTCGATAGGCGTGGGCGAAGTACATCCGCGATTCGCAGATGTGGTGAACGATTTGCGCGATGCTCCAGGCATTTTCTCCCTCGCCGGCCGAAGGTTTCCAGGATTCTGCCGGCGGCGGTAGCGCCGCGATGTCCCGCGTCGTCCGGCGGTGAATAGAGTCGAAATACCTCAAAAACTCCTGCGGATCATTCAACATCGTCATCGCGCTCCATGAACTGCCATATTTGGGTTTTGCCGGTAGTGTAGAATCGCCAATGTCAAACTGCAAGCGAGGATGCAATTATGAAATACGACGTAATCGTAGTGGGCGGCGGCTCGGCCGGTTCGGTGCTGGCCAGCCGGCTGTCCGAAGATCCCAGCCGCTCGGTGTTGTTGCTGGAAGCCGGACCGGACTATCCCGATCCGGAACACCTGCCCGAGGTCGTTCGCAACGGGTATTCTAATGAAGGAGAGCAACCCGGATCGCCGGTGTCGTGGTCGCTCAGGGGCACCATCAACGACCAGCAGGGCGAGATCAACATCGCCCAGGGCAAGGTGATCGGCGGCTCCGGCTCTATCAACGGCCAAGTCTATCTGCGGGGTCTTCCCGAAGATTTTGAGCGGTGGGCGTCCTTCGGCAACGAGGAATGGACCTATCTGAAAGTGCTGCCCTTCTTCCGGAAGGCCGAAACCGACCTTGACATACAGGACGACTTTCACGGGACTGAAGGTCCCATACCAATAGTGCGACGGGAAAACCAGACCTGGCCCGACGTGCAAAAAGCCTTCCATGCGGCTGCTTTGGAGCGCGGATACCCGGTGAACCCAGACCTGAACGGCCCGGAGTCTTCCGGCATCGGCGCTATCCCCATGAACAACCAGGCCGGCGTGCGGATGAGCTCCGCCATCACCCACTTGAACCCGGTACGCCACCGGCTCAATCTGACCGTCAAGGGCAACGCCTTCGTGCGCCGCGTTCTTTTTGATGGCCCCCGCGTTTCCGGAGTCGAGGCCGAGAGCGGCGGCGAAATCTTCGCCGTAGAAGCCGACCAGGTGGCGCTGAGCGCCGGCGCGCTGAAATCACCCCATATCCTGATGCTGTCGGGCATCGGCCCCCGCGACCAACTGGAGACCTTCGGAATACCGGTCATCCATGAGTCGCCCGGCGTAGGTCAAAACCTGTTCAATCATCCCATGGGCAATGTCAGCTTCCAGGTCAAAGACCAAGTTGAGCTCCACGCCAATGCCGGCGCGCTGCGCTTCGGCCTGCGCGTCACCTCCGCGCCGCCGTCCTATCCCAACGACGTAATGCTGCATACCTTGGGCGTGTTCAACGTGATGACCGGAGAGCATCTGCCCGACCGCACCGCCCGTATCGCCTGTGCCCTGGAACTTCCCGATGGCTCCGGCTGGGTTCGCCTGGCCTCCGCAGACCCGACGGTGCAACCGGAGATCAACTACCGTTATTTCCACAACGAGAACGATATGCGCCGGATGCGCGACGCCGTTCGCCTGGCCGCCGATATGCTGGAATCCGAATCCTACCGGGATGTGATGGAGCGCCGTACCGCTCCAACCGATGAGGTCCTGGCGGATGACGACGCCCTGGACGCCTGGATCCGCCAGACCGTCGGCACCTCCCGCCACGTATCCGGCACTTGCCGAATCGGGCCGGACTCCGACCCCATGGCCGTAACCGATCAGCAGTGCCGGGTGCGGGGCGTCCGGGGGCTGTGGGTGGCCGACTCGTCGATCATGCCTCAGGTAACCAGGGCCAACACCAACGCCACTGCCATCATGATCGGCGAACGCGTCGCCGACTGGATCGCCACGACACACCGGATCGCTTCTAACTCGCCGGCTGCACCAATTCAATGAGCACGTCGTCCGGTCCTTCGATATAAGACAACCGGGACCCGGTGGGCGTGTCCGTGATGGGCAGCACCACGCGAATTCCCGCGGCGGTCAACCGTGCCATCTCCGCCTCAAGGTCCTCCACGTCAAAGCCAAAATGCTCCAGGCCCAACCGGTTCAGTTCGGCAACGCTTCGCTCATCCGAAGAGCCCGGCGGTTTGGACGATACGTTGAGCCGGCACTGCCCGCCCATCTCCATTCCGATGGTAATGGTGTTGGGCATCACCGTTCGTTCCGAGACGATACGGGCGTTGAAAAACTTTTCGTACCACGCCGCCGTAGCGTGCGGGTCCGCGGCGCGAATGTGTACGTGGTTGATCCGGTATTCCATTGCAAGTCTCCTCCACAGGTTTCAAGGGATCCTGGAGGCGGTTCCCATTCCGCCTCAATAATCTCTCACGCTAATCGTGTTCCCCTTCCGCCAGTTGGAAATAGATGCCGTGAGAACTGCTGGTGTCGATGCTGGCCGTCTTGTAGCCAAAGGGACTGGTGGACGGCCCATCTCCCCGCATCGCGTTGCCTTTGGATTGCAGGTCGGCGAACAGCTGGTCGATGCCGTCCACGCCCCAGGCCACGTGCATGACGCCGGGACCGCTTTCCCGCAGTTGTTCCGCCATCGGAGTGTCGTCCCGAAGCGGTTCGAAGAAGTCCACCAGTGTATCCCCGATCTGGTAGAGAATGGATTTGAAACCCCGTTCGGTGAATTCATCGGTGCGGATCGGCGTGAGCGCGAAATTGTTCTCCAGGTATGCCGCCATGTCGCTGACGCTTTCCACAACGTAGGTCACGTGATGCACCTTGTTCAGCATGATGAACCTCCACGCTGTTAGACTTGGTGCGAGCCTAATTGTTTTCGCCTTTGCGTTCAACCCTCAGGAGTGCCCGAGATGCCCGAACACAAGATCTTCGAACTGGGAGATGTTGACCTGCAGTGCGGCCTGCGCCTGCGTAACGCCCGCCTGGCCTACCAGACCTACGGGGAGTTGAATGACCGTCGGGACAATGCCATCGTGTTCCCCACTTTCTTCGGTTCTCAGCATCCGGCCAACGAGCCGATGATCGGGCCAGGCCTGGCGTTGGACCCGGCTCGGTACTTCATCATCATCCCCAATCTATTCGGCAACGGATTGTCGTCGTCGCCCAGCAACACTCCGGCGCCGTACGACCGCGCCAGATTTCCCAGGATCACTTACTACGACAACATCCAGTTCCAGCGCCGTTTGTTGACCGAGCAATTCGGCATCGAGCGCATCGCCTTGGTCTGCGGCTTTTCCATGGGCGCCCAGCAGTCTTTCCATTGGGGGGCGCTATATCCTGACATGGTGGAACGGATCGCCCCATGGTGCGGTTCGGCCCGCACGTCACGGCACAATTTCGTGTTCCTGGAGGGGGTGAAAGCCGCTCTCTGCGCCGACGGCGCCTGGAACAATGGCTGGTACGACATTCAACCATGGCAAGGTCTCCGGGCCATGGCCCGAGTGTACGCCGGTTGGGCGCCGTCCCAGGCGTTCTACCGGGAGAAAGTGTATCTCGACCTCGGACACTCCTCGCTGGAAGACTACCTCATAACGTCATGGGAAGGCCGGTATCTTCAGCAGGATGCCAATAACATCCTGTCAATGATCGCGACCTGGCAGGCCGGCGACATCAGCGACAACCCGCTTTACGGAGGAGATTTCGAGAAAGCCCTGGACGCGATCAAGGCCCGCGCTTTCGTCATGCCGTCCCAAACCGACCAATACTTTCCGCCGCAGGACAACGAGATCGAGGTATCTCTGATGCCCAACGCCGACCTTCGCGTCATCCCGACCATCTGGGGACATACCGGCGGCGGGCCCGGGCGCAACCCCGTCGATACCGGGTTTATCGATGCCCAGTTGAAGGAGCTGCTGGCGAGCTGATTAGCGCGTGTGTCACACGCCGATGACGTAGTCGGTCCCAATGTGACCGGCCGCCTCGAAAGCGGCGTATTCTTCACTGGTGTAACCCAGCAATTCCCGATACACGTACTCGTTGTCCTGTCCGAACATCACCGGGCCGCGGCGTATGCTCAACGGGGTTTCCGACATTTTGTACAGCGGACCGGGGTAGAGGTGAGTTCCGCAATCCTCCTGTGACGCCTCTTGAAAAAAGCCGCGGTCACGAATATGAGGATCCGCGAATGCGTCAGCCTGGTTCATCACCGCGCCGGCCGGGACGCCGCGCTGTTGCAGGATATTCATGGCCGCTTCGGGACTCTGGGTACGCGTCCAGAGGGCGATGGCCGCGTCGATTTCGGGCTGACGACCGCGGCGAGCGGCGGCGTCCGCCAACTCCGGGTCGGCGCCCAGGCGCTCAGCCCCTATGACGTCGCACAAGGCATACCACTGGTCAGCGTCGTACACCGTTATTACGACCCAGCGGTCATCATTGTCCGGCGCCGGCGCGCAGGGGTAACAGTTTTGCAACGCGCTGGGATGGCGGTTTCCCAAAGATGCGTGAGTGCGCCCGTTCATCCGGTAGTCCAGATAGTATTCGCCGAGGAAAGGAAAGACATTTTCAGCCTGCCCCAACTCCACCAGCTGACCTTCGCCGGTCCGTTTGCGGTGGCGCAACGCGGCCAGTACGGCAAAGGCCCCCTGGGCTCCGGCGGCGGCGTCGGACATCAGGACGGTAGTGTTGTACGATGGGTCGGTGTCCTCGTAGCCCCTCAGCATAGTGTGGCCGACCACGCCCTCGATGTGTACGCCGTGGGCGCGGTAGTCCCGGTAAGGCCCGGCGCTGCCATAGGCCGGCATCCGCAACATGATGATGTCGTCTTTCACCGCTTTCAAAGACTCATAGGATATACCCAGTTTCTCCATCGTCTCGGTGGGATTGTTTTCAATCAGCACGTCGCTGATGGATGCCAGGCGGTCAAAAATCTCCCGGCCTCCCGGGTCCAGCAGATTGACCGTCATACTGCGTTTGTTGCGAGCGTGGGAGTTGAACATCGGCGAGCGGTTGAAGGGGCGTGACCCTGGCGCGCGGCCGGGAGTCCCGCCCGAATACAGTGGCAAGTTGTCAAGCTCGGTTTGCGTCAAGCGCGGCGCGGCGCCCCGCGTCAGCGGAACAAAAGCTTTGGTCGATTCAACCCGGATCACCTCGGCTCCCAGATCGGCCAGCAAAGAACCACAGTAAGGGCCGGCCCAAACCACTGTGATCTCCAGAACCCGCAAGCCTTCCAACGGCAGGCGGGGCATTCTAGGGTCTGTTGACATTTCCCCTCATTCCCGCTTCGCCCCTCATGCGTACCCCACTTTAACTTGTCATTCCACGCTCGCCGTAGGCGGGCGATGGAATCTCGTTCCGGCGGCGCCGGCGGCCGGCCACGAGAGACTTGCCGGGACGGCCATTGCTACGCCGAGGAGATTGCCACGCTACGCTCGCAATGACAAAGTGGGTACGCATGAGCGCTTTGCCCCCGTCATTCCCGCTTTAGCGGGAATCCGGACCCGGGCCGAATAACGTCGGCGGCAATAAAGGCCGCAACTTCCGATTCCGCATATCCCAGCTCGCCCAGAACCTCCGCCGTGTGCTGGCCCAGCAACGGCGCGGTGCGCCGGAGCTGCCAAGGGGAATTTGCCATCATGAAAGGCCGGCCGGGGTAGCGCAATTTGCCCGCCGCCGGGTGGTCCTTTTCGACGAAAACGCCCCGGGAGTTGAAGGAAGGATCAACGTCCAGGTCTGCCATCGTATTGATCGGGCCGGACAACACCCGATTTTCCTGAGCGGCTTGCCAGGCTTCTGCCCGGTTGCGTTCCAGGGTCCACGGCAGAAAGTGTTCCGTCTCGAACTCGTCCTGCATCGCCGGGTCGCCTTGCGCCGCCGGGTCCTGCCAACGCGGTTCGGACAGCTCCGGCGGATGGCCCAGCATCGCGACGGCACGGGGGAAATACATTCGACTCCCGTTGATTTGCAAATAGCCATCGCTGCACGGATACACGGCGTTTGGATACCCGCCGGAACCGCCCGATGCGGGCCGTCGACTCAATTCGCCCGTGTATTGATAGGCCAGCAGCGCGCTTTGCCGGCGGTCCACCGAGCCAAGTTGCGTTTCCAGGATGGACACGTCGATGTGCTGTCCCGGAGGCGCATTTTCACCGTCCCCCGGCCGGAACGAACCGGACAGAACGGCGCCCATGGTGGCAACCGCTGCCACCGCCCCCGCCTGGTACAAACCCACGTTGCCGCCTAACTTGAGCGGCTCGCGGTCCGCCAGGCCGGTGGAATGCATTTCGCCGCCCATTCCGTAGAAAACGATCTCGGACCCATGATAGTCCCGGTACCGACCGGTCTGTCCAAAGTTAGAGATACTGGTATAGATAAGCCCCGGGTTTATGCTGGTGATCTGGTCGAAACCGATGCCGAGACGGTCCGCAACGCCGGGGCGGAAGTTTTCCACGATAACTTCCGCCCACGACGCCAGCCTGTTCACGATATCGAGGGCATGACCCTGCTTGAGATCAATGACAACACTGCGCTTGTTGGTGTTGAGGTGCAGGAAGAGCGCGCTCTTTTCGGGATCCGGCGCATCGCCGGGAAATGGGCCGATCTGCCGCGCCTTGTCGCCATCCGGCGGTCGCTCGACCTTGATAACGTCGGCGCCAAAGTCGGCCAGCAACTTGGTGCAGTACGGTCCGGAGACGTAGTGCGTGAAATCAAGGACTTTGAGGCCAGCCAACGCCCCGTCGGGCATAGTCATAATTCGTGCCGTCCGCTTCAACCGTCTGCTATACTCACGCTTACCCACTTTGCGTGTCCTGTCATTGCGAGCGAAGCGTGGCAATCTCGTCGCCGGAGCAAACATCGCTCACCCAACGGGATTGCCCGATTTGTCAAAGATCGGGCCAGGCTCCTCGCAATGCCAAAATGGGTACGCATGAGTCTGCGATACAATTGCACAAATTCTGCCCATGGTCAACTTGACTATCCGTGTCCGCCGCGGCCCATAATATTAAGCATGACAGTCTTTGAATATTCCAAAATCCTGTCCTGCCCGCCGGATGAGGCTTGGGCGGCGGTGGTCGATTTTCCCTCGCGGAAGCTGCACGGAAAACGCTACCGTCGTGCCGATTTACCCGATGGCCCCCTACCGGAACCGGGTCATCGCATTGAGTTTCAAATCGGTCGCGACCGATTTACCAGCTTGATAACGGTTGTGCAGCCGGGCGAAACGCTGTCGCATCGGACCTCGGGGCCGGGTTTCTGGGTGGGGTTCTCTTATCGCGTGCGTGAATGCGGCGACGGCGACGGGGGATACACCTCCGACGACCAGGGCCACGCCTATATTACGATTGAAGCCCACTATGGGGGTTGGTTGGGGTCCATTATCGCGCGATTGCGCCCCGGCCCGTGCCGGCGCTACCTCATCGACGAAATGGATGCCATATCGGCCACCACGGAATCGCTCAAAGCGGAACCTGTGACGGCCTGACGCCGGAGGTTCCCGAAAATCCCTCCTGTCTTATCCCAATCACGATGTCTGACTCTGCCGCCACCCCCCCAAGCGCCCCCCAGCGCCCGCAGGTATTGACCATTCACGGGGTGACCCGGGTCGATCACTGGCACTGGCTGCGCAATCAGGACGACCCGGCCACCATGGCATATCTCCAGGCCGAGAACGCCCATACCGAATCGTTCCTGGCTCCGCTACAGCCATTGCAAGAAGCCATCTATGATGAAATACGTGGCCGCATCAAAGAGGATGACAACACTGTCCAGGAGAAAGAAGGCGATTTCTACTACTACGTGCGTTACGAGGAGGGCGGGCAATACCCCATCTATTGCCGCAGGCAGGGTAGCGAAGAAGGGCCGGAGACCGTGCTGCTGGACGTGAACCAGCTTGCGCAAGGCCACGACTACACCCGCGTCGGCGCATTTGAAAACAGCCCTGACCACAAACTGATCGCGTACGGCGTGGATCTCGACGGTTCCGAACAGTTCACCATCCAGGTCCTCAACCTGGAAACCGGAGAGAGCCTGGCCGACACGATTCCGAATGCCTACTACAGCCTGGAATGGGCCAACGACAGCCGCACGTTCTATTACTCAGTGCTGGACGAGCGCCACCGCCCGGTAAGCATCTACCGGCACACCTTGGGTAACGACCCGACTGACGACGAACTGGTCTATCACGAAGCGGACCCACGTTTTTTCGTCGGCGTCGGCAAATCCAACAGCGCGCGTTTCATTTACATCGTAGCCGGCGGCAACAATATGGCTGAGTGGCGGTTCCTGGACGCCGACGACCCCAGCGCGACTCCGTCGTTGATCGAACCGCGCCACACGGATTTCGAGTACGATGTGGTTGATCACGGCGACCGGTTTTTCATCCGGCACAACGGCAACGGCGCCAGGGATTTCATGCTGTCCACCGCTCCCGTAACCGCCGCTGCATGGGACAACTGGACCGAATTCATGGCTCATGAACCGGGAAGGCCGCTGTTGGGCGTTGACGCCTACCGGGAGCATCTGGTTGTCGCTTGCCGTCAAGACGGTCTTCCGCAGGTGATGGTCCTGAGGCTGGACGATGGCGACGTCCACTTTATCGCCGGAGTGGATGAAGACGACTTCGCCATGTCGCCGCGGAGTGGCCGGGAGTTTGAGGCCACTTCTTTGCGTTTTGGCTACACGTCGTTGAAAACCCCCGCCGCAGTGTACGACTACGATATGGAGACGCGGGAGCGCGTCCTGCGCAAGCAACAGGAAATTCCCTCCGGTTACCACGGAGAACAGTACGAAACCCGGCGCATCTGGGCCACCGCCCGTGACGGCACGCCGGTTCCGATCAGCCTGTTGATGCCGGCAGGAACTTCCATCGACGGCGCCGCGCCGCTGTATCTCTATGGTTACGGCAGTTACGGATTGACCATGGAGGCTAATTTCAGCATTTCGGCGCTGAGCTTGGTCAACCGGGGTTTCATCTACGCCATCGCGCACATTCGCGGCGGCATGGAAATGGGTTGGGACTGGTATGAAAACGGCAAACTCCTGAACAAGCGCAACACCTTCAACGACTATATCGACTGTGCCGAGCATCTCGTCGCCGAAGGCTACACCTCCGCCGGCCGCATCGCCGCCGTCGGAGGCAGCGCCGGCGGGATGCTCATGGGCGCGGTGGTCAATGAGCGCCCCGAACTGTTCGGCTGCGTAGTGGCTCACGTGCCTTTTGTGGACGTCCTCAACACCATGCTGGACGACACATTGCCCCTGACAACCATGGAGTACAACGAGTGGGGCAATCCTAACGACGCTGAGTATTACCATTACATGCGTGCCTATTCCCCCTACGACAACGTTCGCGCGCAAGACTATCCGCCCATGTTCGTCACCGGCGGAATCAGCGACCCGCGCGTAACCTATTGGGAGCCGGCAAAGTGGGTGGCCAAGCTCCGCTCGTTGCGGACCAACGACAACCCCCTGCTCCTCAAGATCCACATGGATTCCGGCCACGCCGGCGCGTCGGGCCGGTTCGAGCGCATCCGGGAGATTGCCGAGGAGTACGCCTTCGTGCTGAACGCTTTTAGCCTGGCGAAGTAAATACCGCCCAATCCGTCATTCCGGCGAAAGCCGGAATCCAGAACCGTTACGCCGTTACAGCCCGATAAACCGCCGCGCGTTTTCGCCCAGAATCCCTTCCACCTGCTCAGAAGACAGGGGCAGCGACGCCAGATATTCCGACTCGGCGCCCATATCGACCAGCGGATAGTCGGTGCCGAAGCAGACCTTGTGCGCCCCATGCTTGCCGATAATCGCGGTCAGTGTGTCGGCGGTCAGTTCCCGGATCGACGGCGGCCAGGTAGTGTCCACCAGCACGTTTTCCTGACCCAGCAAGTCTCGCTCCGCCTCATCCAGCATATAGAACCCGCCCAGGTGCAGGGCAATCACCTTGAGTTTGGGGAACTGTCCGACCACATTGGCAATTCGCTCCGGCGTAGCGTACAGCGGCGCATCTGCCCCTTGGTGCGGCAGCCGGCCAGAGTGGATGGCCAGCGTCATATCGTCGCCCAACTCCTCATAAACCGGAAACCACTGCGGATCGTCGGGATAGAAGCCGTTGATGACCGGGTGCATCTTGATGCCCTTGACGCCATGCTCCCGCAGGTAGCGTATCTCGCCGGCCTTGTCCGCCAGGTCGGGATGCACCGCGCCAAAGGGCACGAGCATATCGTCGGCAATGGAGATGAGCCAGTCATTGGCTCGCCGCACCTGGTCGGCTCGCGCCGCCACCCCCAGCACGACGGACTTGTCCACCCCGGCCGCCGCCATGTGCGCCTTAATGCCGGACACGGTGTTGGCGGCAATCGGCGTAAAGCCCAGATCGGCCTCCATATTTACGGCCACTGCATCGGCAATGCGGTCGGGCCAGATGTGGGTGTGAACGTCAACGCGCATAGGCGGAATCGTCGGCATTCGTATGCTGTGAGACGCTATTCTCCGAACGGACTCGCGAAATCGGCCGGCGGAAGGTTATGCTAATGCCCTGTCCAGCGGTTCCTTGACCGCGGGCGACCTCAATTTCCATACCGTCGCGCGTCTAAATCCATTTGCCCCCCAGGCAATTACACAAAGCGCGCGGGCATACACATCCCCCGCTTACTCAATCTCCGGGAGATAGTATCATGTCATCATGCGCCAGTAAACGGAACCTGGGATCGGCAGGGTCTTTCGATTCTCCGACAGCTGTGGCTAAAACGATCTGCCAGCTCGGGACCGCCTCTTGGCATGCTATCATGTTGCCCGTTATTAAATTCGCATCACGTTGCGCGCCGATTAACCAAAGTATGTCAGTCCCCGGCCATCAGCAGTTCGCCGGCATGACTGCTATCCTCGTCCAGCGAGGTACCCCATGACGACCAAAACCACTGCGCTGCCCGTCACACTAGGGGAACAGTTCCCGGAACTGCCGCCCAGGGACGATATGCTGAACGTCATCTATCTCCACGAGCCCGGCCACGTGCCGGCCCTGCGCCGGCATTACGGCAGCTTTGACACCACCCTCGTCGCCAGCGAAATTCCCATCGGCTGGAATACCAGCCAACGGGAGGGTTTGCAGCAGCCCGACCTGTTCATCGCCTTCGGGGTTGACCGGGCAGCCATCATCGCCCGCAAGGGTTACGACATTTCAGTGTGGGGCAAAGCGCCGGATTTCGTCTTGGAAATCGCATCAGAGAATACCGCTCAGAACGACGAAACGAACAAGCGTGAAGGCTACGCTGAATTCGGGATTCCCGAGTACTGGCGGTTTGACCACACCGGCGGGGAACTTTATGCTTCGGCATTGGCGGGCGACTGGCTGGTGGCCGGAGAATACCGGCCCATTACCATCCACCGGGTGGATGATAACCACTATTGGGGACACAGTGAAGTCCTGAACCTGGACGTGTGCTGGGAAAACGGGCAGCTACGCTGGTACAACCCGGTGGCGCGGCGTTACCTGCCTACCTATGATGACGAGGCCGACGGGCGCATTGAGGAACACACTGCACGCTCAGTTGCCGAAAGCGAGCGGGACACGGAGCGGAACGCCCGCCTGGCTACCGAAAGCGAGCGGGACACGGAGCGGAACGCCCGCCTGGCTGCCGAAAGTGAACGGGATGAGGAGCGGGATGCCCGCCGCGCCGCCGAGGAGCGCGTCCGACAACTGCGGGAGGAACTCGCGCGTTTACGACGAGGGTAGCCCGCTTATTCCCATCAAGTGAAAGGCCATTATGATTAGAGAAGCCATATCCGCCGCCGCCGCCGGTGAATCGCTGTCTATGGGTAACGCCGTATCCGTGATGCGCGAAATCATGGAAGGCGAGGCCACGCCAGCCCAGTTGGGGGCCTATCTCACCGCGCTGTCGCTGAAGGGGGAGACGCCGGAGGAGATTGCCGGTTTCGCCACCGTGATGCGCGAAAAATCCTTGCGCGTCAACGTCCCCGGCAAGGCCATCGACACCTGCGGCACGGGCGGTGACCGCAAGGGGACGTTCAACATCTCCACAGCGGCGGCTTTCGTGGTGGCCGGCGCCGGGCGGACCGTAGCCAAGCACGGTAATCGGGCCGCGTCGGGAGACTGCGGCAGCGCCGACGTGCTGGAAGCCCTGGGCGTCCGTATTGAGTTGCCGCCTGAAGCGGTGGAACGTTGCCTTAGCGAAATCGGCATCGGCTTTATGTTTGCCCCGGCGTATCACCCGGCCATGCGCTACGCCGCGCCGGTGCGCCGGGAAATCGGCATCCGCACCGTGTTCAACGTCCTGGGGCCGATGACCAACCCCGCCGGCGTGTCCTGCCAGCTGATTGGCGTGGGCTACCCGGAGATCGGGGCCAAGATGGCCGAAGCGCTGCGGCTGTTTGGAACACACCACGCCATCATCGTCCACAGCGACGACGGTATGGACGAGCTTTCCCTGGGCAGCGATACGACCGGCTGGGAAGTCCTGGACGGGGAGATTAGACCATACACCGTGCGCCCGCGGGAACTGGGTTTGCGTCATGCCACCCCGGATGACCTGCGCGGCGGCGGCCCGGCGCAAAACGCCGGCACGATGCGCCGCATTCTCTCCGGCGAAACCGGCTCGATTGGGGATGCCGTAACGCTGAACAGCGGGGCCGCTTTGGTGGCCGGCGATATGGCCGGCTCGCTGGTTGAGGGGATTGAGCTGGCGGCGGCATCCATCGCCGACGGGCGGGCGGCGGCGAAACTGGATGCCCTGATTGCGCTGACCCAGGAACTGGCGCCAGCAACGGAATAGAGGAGACAAAACAGATGCCAGCAAGCATCCTGAACCAAATTGTCGCCAAGAAGCGCGAGGAATTGGCCGCTGCCATGGCTGCTGTTCCTTTGCCGGCCTTGCTGGATGCCATTGCCGTCCGCCCGCCGGCCCTGGATTTCGCCGGCGCTTTGCGTGGCGCGGGCATCAGCCTGATTGCCGAAGTCAAAAAGGCGTCGCCGTCCAAAGGGCTGCTGCGAGCCGATTTTGACCCGGTGGCGTTGGCCGCCACTTACGCGGGTAACGGGGCCGCTGCGATTTCGGTCATCACCGACTCGCACTTTCTCGGCGAGCCGGCCCACCTGACGGCGGTGAAAGAGAGCGGCGCGTCGGGCAACGCTCCGGCGCTCCGCAAGGATTTCCTCTTTGAGCCGTACCAGATTTACGAGGCGCGGGCCATTGGGGCCGACACATTCCTGCTCATAGTGGACATCCTGTCCCCATCGCAACTGTCTGAACTGATTGGCCTGGGCCGGTCGCTGGGTATGACGCCGCTGGTTGAGACCCATAGCGCCGGAGAAATTGCAGCGGCGGTTGACGCCGGGGCGGAAGTCATCGGCATCAACAACCGGGATTTGCATACTTTCATCACCGACCTGGCGACTACCGAGGAACTGGCTCCGCTGATCCCGGCGGGCAGTATAATCGTCAGCGAGAGCGGCATCAGTACGCCGGATGATTTGGCGCGCCTGGAGCCCTTGGGTGTCAACGCCGTCCTGGTGGGCGAGGCGCTGGTCACCGCCGACGATACGGCGGCCAAAGTGCGCTCCCTCACCGGCGCAGCAGTAGCGGCGGCCCGGTAGCATCTCCCATGACTACGGTAAAAATCTGCGGCGTGCGCCGGCTGGACGATGCGCTGGTGGCCGCTGACGCCGGGGCCAACTACGTGGGTATTGTGTTCGTACCCGGCCGGCGCCGGCGTATTGAACCGTCTGCCGCCCGCGTCATCACCGACGGGCTGCGCGCCGCCGGCCCATCTGCCTCCCAATCCGTCGGATTGTTTGGCGACCAGCCATTGCCGGAAGTGTTGGACGCCATCGCCGTCGCCGGCTTGGAATTCGCCCAGCTTTGCGGCGAGGAAAGTTTGGAATACTGCCGGCTGGCGCAGGAACACGCCGGCGTCATCAAAGTGCTGCACGTGCCCAACGATGCCCATGCCGACCGGATTGCCGGCGTGGGCAAACTTATCGACGCCTACGCCGCCGCGGGTTGCCTGGTTACTCTGGACAGCGACGTAGCCGGACTGCACGGCGGCACGGGGCAGGCTTTTGACTGGAGCATCGCCGCGCGGCTGGCGGAGGGCCGGCGGTTTCTGCTGGCCGGGGGCCTGACGCCGGACAACGTGGGCCAGGCTGTTTCCGTGGTTCAACCCTGGGGCGTCGACGTGTCCAGTGGAGTGGAAACCGACGGCGAGAAAGACCCCGCCAAAATCAGACGGTTCGTCGCCAACGCGCGCCGCGGTGGCAGACCGTCGTAAGGATGGACAATTATGGCAACCGCTACGCACGTAAACCTTCCCGATGAAAGGGGTCGTTTCGGGGACTTCGGCGGCAAGTTCGTTCCCGAAACGGTAATGGCTGCCCTCACCGAGTTGGAGGATTCCTACCGCGCCGCGCAGGACGACGCCGGTTTCGCCGAACAGTTGGCCCACCTGATGGTGAATTACGCCGGCCGGCCCACTGCCCTGTACTATGCTGAAAACCTGACGCGACACTGCGGCGGCGCGCGGATTTACCTGAAGCGGGAGGATTTGGCTCACACCGGGGCACACAAGATAAACAACGCCCTCGGCCAGTGCCTGCTGGCCCAGCGGATGGGCAAGCAGCGCATCATTGCCGAGACCGGCGCCGGACAGCACGGCGTCGCCACCGCTACGGTGTGCGCCATGCTCGGCCTGCAGTGCATCGTCTATATGGGCGCCGAAGACATTGTGCGCCAGGCTCTCAACGTGTACCGGATGCGTTTGCTGGGGGCGGAGGTCATCGAGGTGGAATCGGGGACACGCACCCTGAAAGACGCCATCAACGAAGCGATACGGGACTGGGTTACCAATGTGGAGAACACCCACTACCTCATCGGCAGCGTAGTGGGGCCACATCCGTATCCGATGCTGGTGCGGGATTTCCAGTCGGTAATCGGGCGCGAAGCGCGGGAGCAGATACTGGCGGCGGAGGGGCAGTTGCCGGATGTGGTAGCGGCCTGCGTCGGTGGCGGCAGCAACGCCATCGGCACATTTTACGAGTTCATCGGCGACGCCGGCGTGCGTCTGGTCGGCGTCGAGGCCGCCGGCGAGGGCGTAGCCAGCGGACGGCACGCCGCCACGCTCTCCGCTGGTCGGCCCGGCGTCCTGCACGGATCTATGTCCTACCTGTTGCAGGACGAGCACGGTCAAATCCGGGAAGCCCATAGTATCTCGGCCGGGTTGGATTATCCCGGTGTGGGACCGGAACACAGTTGGTTAAAGGCCACCGGCCGCGCCGAATACCTGTCCGTAACTGACGATGAGGCTCTGGAAGGATTCCGTCTCCTTTGCCAAACCGAGGGCATCATCCCCGCTCTTGAATCGGCTCACGCCATTTACCACGTCAGCCGAATGGCCGCCGACCTGCCGTCCGACAGCATCATCCTCGTTTGTCTTAGCGGTCGGGGCGACAAGGACGTGCCATCTATCGCCGAGCGAGAAGGTATCGGAGTTTAGCGGCGTTGCGGCTTTGGGTTGTCGTCGCGCTGGCGGCGTTGGTCGCCGCCTTTGCCATGCCGGCTTGTGATCCTCAGGTTGGCGACACCCTCGAAACAGCGCGGGAATTCGCCGGCGAATTGGCTACCCGCAACGTAATCGATACGACGCAAACCCAACAAACCCCGCCGCCGCCATCTGTGCCGGCCGATGTTCAGTCCGTGCTCACGGCCCTGGACCAACTGGTTGTAGCCGAACGCGGCAGTGCTGTCGAATACAACCGGAACGATTGGCGACACTGGGTTGACGCCGACCGGGATTGCCAGGACGCGCGTGCTGAGGTACTGATCGAGGAAAGCCGGTCCGCCGTGTCCTTTGCCACCGATAAGGGATGTCGGGTTGCCGGCGGTGCGTGGCTCGGCTCCTGGAGCGGTGAGAGCTTCACCGATGCGTCGGACGTTGACATCGATCACCACGTGCCGCTGGGGCACGCCCACGCCTCGGGCGGGTGGCGTTGGGACGCCGACCGCAAGCGCGCCTATGCCAACGACCTGAGCCACCCGGCCAGTCTGCAAGTAACCAAAGCGTCGGTGAACCGGGCCAAGGGCAAAAAGCCTCCCGACGCCTGGCGTCCCGAGCATCGCGCCGGTTGGTGCCGCTACGCCGCTGATTGGATTGACGTGAAGGCCCGGTGGCGGCTGACCGTTACTCAGGCTGAAATTTCCGCGCTGAAAGATATGCTCGACAACTGCAACGACGATGACTCCTGGGGCTTGTCCGGAGGCCCGCATCAGTAAGGAATCGTCGCGTCTATGCTATAATCGCCTGCGCTATAGACATAATTTGTGGCCCGATACATTCACGGTTTTCGGGTCGGCGCCCGCAAGGAGGCTTACGATGGAGCTGGGACTGGATGGCAAGGTAGCGATTGTAACCGGGGGCAGCGACGGTATCGGCAAAGCCGCCGCCTTGCGGATGGCCGGCGAGGGAGCCAACGTCATCATCGTGGCGCGCCGGCAGGATGTATTGGACGCGGCGGCAGCTGAAATCCGTACTGCCACCGAAGGCGAGGTACTTCCCATATCTGCCGACGTCACCGACAAGGACACGGCGGCTCTCGTCGTCAACTCCGCAGTGGAGAGATACGGGCGTGTTGACATCCTGGTGAACAACGCCGGCACGTCAATGGCCAAAGGGTTCGAGGATGTGAGCGACGACGATTGGGAATTCGACTTCGAGCTGAAAGTCTGGGGCGCTGTTCGGTTAATCAGGGCCTCTATTCCCGAAATGCGCAAGGTAGGCGGCGGGCGAATCATCAACGTCACCAACCTGGGCGGGCGTACTCCCGGCGCCAATTCCATGCCAACGTCGATCTCCCGCGCCGCCGGCATCGCCATCACCAAGGGCCTGTCCAAGGACCTGGCTGCCGACAATATCCTGGTCAACACCGTCTGCATCGGTCTGATCAAGAGCGGTCAGCACCAGCGCCGCTACGATGCCCGCATCGGCAACGAGCCGGATCTGGACCTTAACGATTTCTACGAGCAGTTGGCCGCCGGGCGGAGCGTACCGCTGGGCAGGGTCGGTGAAGGCGAAGAAGCCGGCGACGTGATCGCCTTCCTGGCTTCCGAACGGGCCAGCTACCTGACTGGTGTGGCCATCAACATCGACGGCGGCGCATCGGCGGTGGTGTAGGTGGACACCTGAAAACTCCCTCTCCCCTTGTGGGAGAGGGTTGGGGTAAGGGGAAATTTCTCGACAACACAAGTGAAGTGGAGACCATCGTGATCGAATCATATCGCGACGAATTTGAAGCGCCGAACCGCTTGCTGCTGGGCGCGGGACCCTGCTCCGTGCATCCCCGTGTGCTACGCGCGATGACACAGCCGGTCGTGGGCCATCTCGATCCCGTCTTCTTCCAGGTGATGGACGAGGTATGCGAAATGCTGCGCCAGGTCTTCCATACCGGCAATCGAGTCACCATGCCAATCTCCGCCACCGGAACGGGAGCAATGGAAACCGCTTGCGTCAACGTCTTGGAGCGAGGCGACACCGCTATAGTTTGTCGCAACGGGTACTTCGGAGTGCGTCTCGCGGACATCGCCCAACGTTGCGGGGCGAACACCATCATGGTCGATTCTCCCTGGGGCAAACCTGCTGACCTGAATGCCCTGGAGGACGCGCTGAATGCCAACCCCGGCACGAAGATGGTCGGCCTGGTGCACGCCGAAACTTCCACCGGCGCCATCACCCCCCTCCAGGATGCCATCGACCTGGCCCACCGGCACGGCGCGTTGGTGGTGGCTGATGCCGTCACGTCCCTGGGTAGTCACGACGTCCAGGTGGACGACTGGGACATCGACGTTTGCTACAGTGCCAGCCAGAAGTGCCTGGGCGCGCCTCCGGGCCTCGCTCCCATCAGCTTCGGCGAACGGGCTATGAACGTTATCGACAAACGCGACACCTCCGTGGCGAGCTTCTACTTCAACTTGCAGGGCGTCGCGGAGTACTGGAACGAGACCCAGCGCGTCTATCACCACACCAGCCCTATCACCATGATCTACGCCATGCGCGAATCACTGCGGATGATGATGGAAGAGGGCATCGAGGGATGCCACGACCGCCACGCCAAGGTCGCCGCCGGCCTCCGCGCCGGGCTGACCGCAATGGGTTTGGATCTCGCCACCGACCCTAAATATCAGCTCAATCCCATCACCGTGGTCAACGCGCCCGAGGGCATCGACGAGGCGGTGGTACGCTCCCGCTTGTTGAACGAGTTCGACATCGAGGTCAGCGGCGGCCTCGGCGAGTTCCGCGGCAAAGTTTGGCGCATCGGCATGATGGGCGAAGGCGCCCGCGAACGCAGCGTCCTGTCCATCCTGTCTGCCCTGGAAGTGATCCTCGGCGACTTGGGCTATGAGGTAGCCTACGGCGCCAGCGTGGCAGCCGCCCAGCGGAGCTTTGCCGCCCACAACGACCGGGATTGAGCGGAGCGTCAGGAAGCTCGCTCCGGCTCAGCAGTAAGATATATCCAGTAGGAGAGCCATGACGGTTCAATCTTATCTGGCAGCCAGCCAGCGCCTACTGGCGCAAGGCCGGGAGGAACTGACACGCGGCGACGTGCAACAGGCTTCGGAAAAGGGCTGGGGCGCAGCCGCTCAGATCGTCAAGTCAGTAGCGGAGCAGCGCGGCTGGGAACACCGGAGCCACGCCGCGCTTTTCAACGCCGTCTCTCGACTGGTTTCAGAGACGGGCGACATCGAGATCCGCCGGCTGTTTCACGTTGCCAGCGCCCTTCACGTCAACTTTTACGAGGATTGGGATAACGCTGATAACGTGGCAAGCGGCTTGGACGATGTGGGGCGGTTCTTAGATAAGCTGGAACCGCTGGCATCGCTAACTTAAAACTACGACCGGCGAACGCAATGACCAACTTCGCCGACAAGACCATCTGGACGGGCGACAACCTGGACATCCTGCGCGGCCTCAACTCCGCGTCCGTTGACCTCATCTATCTCGACCCGCCCTTCAACTCCAACCGCAACTACGCCGCCCCCGTAGGCAGCGCGGCCGCCGGCGCCGCCTTCAAGGACACCTGGACCCTCTCCGGCCTGGACGTGGCCTGGATGGGGCTGATTGCCGACGAGCAGCCGGCCATGTACAAGGTGCTGGAGGCCGCCGGCCTCACCCACGGCAAAGGGATGCAGTCCTACCTCTGCATGATGGCAGTGCGGCTGCTGGAAATGCGGCGGGCGTGAAGGATACCGGCTCAATCTATCTGCACTGCGACCCCACGGCCAGCCACTACCTCAAACTGCTGATGGATTCGATATTCGGCAGAGCCAATTTCAGGAATGAAATTGTGTGGGCCTATCGAGGAGGAGGTTCCCCACGCAAGGATTTTGGCCGACGGCATGACATTATTTTGCGATACGCAATAGGGGCCAGTTTCACATTCAATCCCGACCCTGTTCGTGTTCCATACCAAGCCGAAGGACTGAACCGCGCGGACGATTCTATGTGGGGGAGGCATCGTGGCACTACAAAAGTGTACAAACCGCATCCCTTGGGCAAGGTTCCAGAAGATTGGTGGATCATGAATCCGCTAAATGCCAATTCCCCAGAACGCATCGGCTACCCAACCCAAAAGCCGTTAGCGTTGCTGGAGCGCATCATCTCAGCATCGTCCAACGAGGGGGACGTGGCGCTGGACCCCTTCTGCGGTTGCGCCACCGCCTGCGTTGCCGCTGAGAACCTGGGCCGCCGCTGGATTGGCATTGGCATTGACATCTCGCCAAAGCCGTCGAGTTGGTCAATATGCGCTTGCAGCAGGCCATGGGCGACCTGTTTCACAACCGGCTGGTAACAGCCCGCACCGACATCCCCCGGCGCACTGATATTGACGCTCCCCGGCCCTATCGCCAGAACAAGCACATCCTCTTCGGCCAGCAGGAAGGCCGCTGCCAGGGCTGTCGCTCCGCCTTCGAGTTCCGCCACCTAGAGGTTGACCACATCATCCCGCAGTCCGGCGGCGGCACCGACCACATCACAAACCTGCAACTGCTCTGCGCCCACTGCAACCGGGTCAAAGGCGACCGGCCGCAGGAGTACCTGATTGCGCGGCTGCGGGGGATGGGGATGGCGGCGTGAAATACAACTGAAGATGCACACCACGGGGGAGACCTATGGCACAACAATCGTAAGAAACCGCCGAAAATCCAGGGAGCGGCAGCCGTTCCAGGGTAACGCCTATCCGCGTGAACTTGCTGATTATAGCCTTGCTCATAGCCATCCTGAACGGCGGAATAATCTACTTGGCTTGCGTCGCCATTACATCGGAAGGAGTGTCCGATTTCGTTGCCGGCGCTCTCATAGGTCTGCTTCCAGTAGGCATAACCGCTTTGGCAGGGCTGGGGACTACGTTGTTGAATGACAAGTAGGGTTATGTGCCTACCTCCGAAAAAGCTGCAATTGCTCTGCGCCCACTGCAACCGGGTCAAGGGCGACTGGCCGCAGGAGTATCTGATTGCACGGCTGCGGGAGATGGGGATGGCGGCGTAGGAAGGTGGTGAGATGAAGTCGAGAACAAAAGAATTGACAGATCGTGCGACTGCCGCCATGGCCGCCGCCATCGAAGTCTACAACAAACCGATATTTCCTTACCGGGGTGAATCGTTCGCTATCCTTACCATTAATGGATGGGAACTCCTGCTGAAAGCCAAGTGGTTGACTCTACACCAAAACAAAGAGGCAAGCGTGTATGTACGTGAGTTCAGAAGAAATTCCAATGGGAGCAGGAGCAAGAAAAGTTACATTAGAAAGACTCGGTCCGGTGCTCCTTACACATATAGCCTGGACCACCTAGCAAGACAATTGGTAGGTCTTAACGCTCTCGACCCCTCAGCACACCGTAATATAGAGGTAATGCTGGAATTTCGAGATTGCGCCGTTCATTTTATAGCCGGTCTCCGGAGTTCAGGACACGTTTGTACGAGATTGGCGCGGCTTGCGTCAAGAACTTCGCTACTGCTATGCACGATTGGTTCGGACGAGAACTTTCCGAATTTGACCTACACCTGATGCCGTTGGCATTTATCGATTTGCCTTCTAGTGTACAAGGGTCATTGCTCAACAAGGCAGAGAAGAGGTTCTTGGCATTTTTGGAGGAAAGGGATCATATCGAGGCTGCTCCGAGCTCGCCTTACTCAGTTTCTGTGAATGTCAATATCACGTTTGTCAAGTCCAAAGCTAGTGATGCAGTAGAGACACGGGTTACAACAGACCCATCTGCAACTCCAATCCGTCTCACAGAGGATGAGTTTAGAACAATATACCAATGGGATTACAAGACACTCACAGACAGATGCAAGGAACGTTACCAAGATTTCAAACAAAATAAACAGTATCATAATATCCGCAAACGACTGGAGGAAAAACCGGCTTTCGCAATGGTCCGCTTTCTTAACCCGGACAATCCTGATGGCGGGAAAAAGGTCTTTTACAGTACCAGCATTCTTGGAGAATTAGACAAATGCTACACGAGGCGATAAGAGCGTGTGGTTGTCTTGAGGCACAGGGTAATAGATCAATGAAAAGTGCCATCCACAAGCACGTGCATAACCCAGATGGTCTGAAAGGGCGCTATTTCCGCTCCTCCGCCTGATAAGCCGCGTCCACAATCTCCACCACGTGCATCACCCGCGCGCTGGCCCCGGCATTGCGCAAACCCTGCTCCAGTTGCGCCATGCAGCCGGGATTCGCGGAAGCGATGATCTCGGCTCCGGTATCAAGAGCATTGCCAATCTTGCGCCGCTGCAATCGCTGCGACATATCCGGCTGTATCAGCGAATAGAACCCGGCGGAACCACAGCACAGCGACGATTCCGCCATCTCGGTCAGCTGTAGTCCGGGGATACTGCGGAGCAGCTGTCGCGGCGCGCTGGTGATGCGTTGCGCGTGGGCCAGGTGGCACGGGTCTTGTATGGTCACGCGCCAGGGGCATTCGGCTTGCGGCGGCTCCAGCGGCAACTCGGCCAGAAACTCTGTGATGTCCCGCGTCTTCTCAGCAAACTGTTGTGCAGCGGTGGCATAGTCCGGGTCGTCCCGCAGCAGGTCGCCGTACTCTTTCATGGATGACCCGCAGCCGGCGGACGCCGTTACGATTACTTCCACGCCGGCCTTGCGAAAAGCGTCGATATTCCGCCGGGCCATCCGACGGCCCAGCTCGAGATCCCCGGCGTGGAGGTTCAACGCCCCGCAGCAGCCTTGCGCCGGCGGCACGGCCACGTCGCAGCCATTGCGCTGCAGCACTCGCACCGCCGCCCTCATCGCTTCTCCCTGCATCATCGGCATCACGCAGCCGGATAGCAGGCCAACCGTCACGCGCTGCTCGCCTTTCGCGGGAAAGACCTGTTGACCCGGGCTGAAAAACCGTCCACCCATTACCGGCATTTGCGCCTCCATAGCGGCCAGGCCACCGGGCAAGAAACGGAGCAGGCCCGACCGCCTCACCAGCCCCTGCAACCCGGAACGCTGATACAGACGCATCAGGCGGCCGGCGACCTTCAGCCTCCGGTTGTGGGGCAGCGCCGCCCGCAGGAAAAAGCGCGACAGCCGGCCCAGTTCAGGGCTTTCCAGGCCCTTTTCTTGCACCTGTGCCCTCGTGTGTTCCATCAACCGGCCGTATGGTACGCCGGAGGGACACACCGCCTCGCAGGCCCGGCATTGCAGACACAGTTCCCAATGGGACACCAAACGGTCGCTGATGCCCGTCCGTCCCTCGTGGACCGCTTTCATCAGCGCGATGCGACCCCGCGGCGATTCGGTTTCCAACCGCGTCTCCACGTAGGTCGGGCAAGCGCTCAGGCAAAGGCCGCAGTGCACGCAGCGGTATAGATCGGCCTCCGCAGGAGCGTCGGCTCCCTCAAATCCCGGACCGTCATTCAGAGATCCGTCGAAGGGCGCCCCGTAAGGAAAACCGTGTCCCGCATCTATCCCGCCGCCGGCGTGGAAGGGAGGAGTCTCTCCTTGGTGGTCCGTGCGCTCAATCATCACAATCCCCCGATGAAACGGCCCGGGTTCAGCACGTTTTCCGGGTCAAACTGCTGCTTGATGCGACGCATTATAGCCATCCCCGACCGCTGAGACCCCCACGCGTCGATATATTGTTTGACCGCATTCGGACAACATTCCAGGACGGCATCGCCTCCCAACGACGCAGCCGTGGACTGAATTTCGCCAAGCGCCCCTGCTGTCTCGATTGGGTCGACGCCCCCCAAATCTTCCCACCACATCAGCCTCCCTCCGCCAAAGCCCACGTCAGCCACGACCGCCGGCGGCGCGCCTCCCACCAATCCCCAGCCGGAGAAGGCCAGCAGATCGTCCAAAGCCGACGGTGGCGCATTGACTCGAACGCACATCGTCGCCGGAGACGATGGGTCGGCGGGCAAATCCGTCAGGATATCAACCAGGTTTACCGCTTCCTGCCCGCTCACCGTTTTAATCTCATCGGCGACACCTCCCCAAAGTGCGACAGTATCGCCAACCCTCCGGTTCACTGAGGCCGGTCTTCCGCCAACCACCGCTACGGCAACCACTTTGGATCCGTCGCCGGCAAAGGCCGAGACCAGATGAGAGGCCGCTTTGCCGGTGAGCAGTTGCAGCCCAAGGGGGGCATAGTATTGGCGTTGCAAGTCCTGACTGGCCCGGGCCGCCGCAACGACGTTGGAAAATGATGCCACCACAACGGCCCAATCACCCGGCGCCGGCGCCAACTTGAAAGTTGCCTCGGTTATGACTGCCAACGTGCCCAGGGAGCCCGTGTACAGCCGATTGAGGTCGTATCCGGTGACATTTTTGACTACCTTGCCGCCCGCCTTGGTGGGTATGCCGTCCGCGCCGACGACGTTGATCCCGATTAGCCAGTCCCGAGGCAGCCCATAGGCAGCCCGCAATGGACCGCTGACCCCGGTGGCAAGCGTTCCTCCGATGGTGGCCCGACGCGCCAGCGGCGCGGAGATGGGAACGTGTTTGCCTTCCTGCGCCAACGCGGCGTCAAGCTGTGCGATGGTCATGCCGGCCTCCACGCTAACCGTGAGGTCGGCCGGCTGAAAATCCACCAGCCGGTTCAATCGCGTCAGATCCAGGGCGATGCCGGGGCGAGTCGGCAGGTTGCCCAGCTGCATCAACGTGCGCCCGCCCGACGGATAAACTGCCACGCCCGACCGGTGCGCCCATGCCAGCACCGCCGCCACGCCGTCAGCGTCAGCGGGTCGAACGGCGGCTACCGGGGTGAGGGGGCCGATGGAGTAGTCGGGCAGTTGAGCCGAATCAACAATGGCGTCAAAACCCATGATGTTGGACAACTGCGCCGAGATAGTCGAGGTGGACATAACGGATAACCGTGTTACCCTCCGCGACCGTTACGTCCCGCCAGACCGACCCCGCCGGCGAAACCTACAAAGGCCCCTGCCGATGCTTTGGCCGGCCAGTCGGATATTGCAATCAGGCTTTCTTGCGCCGGGGTTAGCCGTACTTCGGGGACTGGCGCAAGCCATACCAAAATGCCTACCCCAGTGGAAAATATGGTGAACAAGCCGAGGAGTATCCAGAACGTCGGTATCCCTCTACGGCTCACGGCTAACCTCCATCTTATGACGTTACCGGGCCACGTCGTCGTTTGACCTCGACTGCCTGGGATGTTTCGCATACCAATTGATAATGCCTATGACGCTCACCGCAAAGCCGGTCAGCCCCAAGCACATAATCGTAAGCCCGATGATTTGCACTGCTTGGTCCATGTCCGTTCTCCCGGAGCGGCCTTTTCAATTGGAATTGTGGGCGCTGATGTTAGTATAAACCAATCCGCTACCCTGTTCACGCGTACAGCCCAACCGTATGCGCGGCGGGATGCGCCGCCGGCCGCCAGTAACTTCCGTCGGGAAAGATCTTGCCCGGATTCAGGCGATTCTGGGGCGCGAAAGCCTCCCGCACCCGCTGCATGGCGGCCATGTCCGCATCCGTGTACACCAGTGGCATGAACTCTTTCTTCTCCAGCCCGATGCCATGTTCGCCGCTCAGCGTGCCGCCCAGCAGCGCGCACTCCTCCATCAACTCGGCGGCGGCGGCCATGGCGTTCTCCATGACCCCGGGTTCACGGGCGTCGAACAGCATGCAGGGATGTAGGTTGCCGTCGCCGGCGTGGAACACGTTGGCTATGGTAATACCGTATCGCTCACTGACCTCGCTGACCTTGCGCAGCATCCGCGTCAAGCGCGTGCGCGGCACAACACCGTCCACCAGATAGTAGTTGGGCGCAATGGCGCCAAATGCGCCAAAGGCCGTTTTGCGTCCCACCCACAGACGCTCCCGCTCAGCGTCGTCCTCCGCCACGCGGACGTCAGCGGCCCCCGTATCCCACAGCGCCGCTTCCACCTCACCGCTCAACTCATCCACCTCTTCGTTGAGGCCCTCCAGTTCAATGAGCAGCACGGCTCCGGCATCATTGGGGTAACCGGCATCGGTAACGTTCTGTACCGCCTTGATGCTGAGGGCGTCGATCATCTCCAACGCTGCCGGCACGATGCCGTGGCCAATCACAGCGGATACGGCGGTACACGCCGAATCGATGTCGGTGAAAATGCCCAGGAACGTGCGCACCGTTTCCGGCAAGGGCAACAACCGCACCAGAATCTTGGTGGCAATGCCAAAGGTGCCTTCAGAGCCGACGAAGGCGCCGCGCAGGTCATAGCCGGCCGCTTCCCGCGCCACGCTGCCCAGGTGCGCCACCTCGCCGTCTTCCAGGACCACCTCCATGCCGATGACATGGTTGGTGGTCGCCCCGTAGGCCAGGCAGTGCGGGCCTCCGGCGTTCTCAGCGATGTTCCCGCCCAGGCTGCACGCCCGTTGGCTGGACGGGTCGGGAGCATAACGCATCCCGAACTTCCGCGCATGGTTGTCCAAATCCAGGTTGATGACGCCAGGCTCCACCAGCGCAGTGCGATTCACCGTGTCCACATCCAAGATGCGGTTCATACGGGTAAAGGCGATTTGCAACCCCTCAGGCGGTGTGATCGCGCCGCCGCTAAGCCCGGTGCCGCTCCCTCTGCCCACCACCGTAATGCCGGCGTCGAAGGCCAGCGCCATAACGCGGCTGACTTCATCCGTATTGGCCGGCAAAACGACCGCCCGAGGCATCGAGCGGTCAACGGAGCCGTCGTATTCATAGACCAGCAGATCTTCGCGGTGGTCGATTACATAATCGCCCCCGACCACGGCGCGGATTTGCGCTAGCAGGTCATTGGCGTCCAATTTGTGAGCTCCCTTTATCCGCTAGTTCTCGGAGGCAGAGCGGACATAGTTCGCCCATCAGTGTCGTGGGCGTGGTTCGCCAGCGCGGCTACTGTCTGATTGGTTTGCTGGACTTCAACGCGCCGGGCGTCGATCATGCCGGCCAGTTTGTCGAACCCCGTGTTCATAATCGTATCACCCCTTCCGCCGCTGATATACCTGGATCCGGTGCCGGTTGGCCTCCACCACAAACAGCCTTTCCTCCGGGTCCAGCCGCAATGACACCGGGCCCCAGAAGTACGGCTCGGATTGGGCCGAGATGAGATACGGGGTGTCAAGATGACCGGGCAGGTCGGGGGTCAGGTTTGCCATCTGCCGGGTGTTGTATTCGTCTGGATTCACCGACATGAAGTCCTGTGCCCATTTCGACAGGGTAGCCTGTCCGCGTAGAGATTGGACAAAGTTTCCTTCCGGATCGAGCAGTTGGACTCGTTCATTGCCCCAGTCGGACACGTAGATATACCCATCTGAGTCGACACAAACCGCCGAGGGACGGCTGAACTGCCCGTCGCCGGCGCCGGAAGAACCGAACGTCGCCAGATGCTGGCCGTCGGCGGTGAACTTCTGGACCCGGTCGTTACGCCAGTCGGCAACGTAAACGTCTCCGCCGGCGTCCAGGCCAACGCCCCAGGGCATATCGAACTGCCCCGGCCCGTCGCCGAATTCGCCCCAGCGGGTTATGGGTTCGCCGTCGGAGGTGAATGCCTGAACTCGGTGGTTATACTGCTCCGCCACGTACACGTTGCCGTTTGCCGCCACGGAGACGCCGGCCGGCCCGTTGAGCTGCCCGGCTCCGTTGCCCTTCTCGCCCCACATCCTGATGAACTCCCCCTGGGTGTCGAACGCGGTCACCCGGTGCAGATGTTCGTCGGTGACGTAGAGACGCTGGTCGGCGCTGATGGCCATGCCGATGGGCAGTATCCACTGGCCCTCGCCGCGACCGGTGCCCTTGCTGAACTCGCCCAGATATTCCTCATCCCAATTCAGCATACCGACGCGGATCAGGGCGGCGCGGGCGGCGTCAGCATGGTTGAGCACCAGGATGCGCCCGTCATTGGTGAAAGCGCAATCGTAAGGGTTGATGAAACCCCGCCCGCTCTGGTTGGTGGTAATGCCGATGGTCTTGACGTATTCCATCGGGCCGGCGCTGACCGCCGTCGCGGTAGTCATAGCAACCTCCCTCTTTTCGTCGTAGGGGCGAATGATTATTCGCCCCTACAAATCGCTGTTTGGTGTGAGCGGCGCTGTTACGCCAATTGATACTCCCGCGTCGCCGTGAGCAACCGCAGCAGGTTGGCGATCCGCTGCTCGTCGGCCTCGGTGCGTGAACCCTCCCGCAGATCCGCGTTGCCCTGCTGCTCGGCGAAAGCGTGCAGCGACGCGCTCGTTGCCTCCGAGATTTCCAGGGGGCCGATCAGGTCCACGCAGCCGGCGACTTGCGCTTCCGGCGAGAGCGGCCCGTCAACATCCCGCGCCAGTCGGTCGATGATGGCCTTGACGCCGGGGTTGGCCGGGTCGCCCAGTTCCTTGCCTACGAAATTGACCCGTTCCACCAGCGCGCCGCTGTCGATCCACTCGGCGCCCTCGTGCCAACCCTCCACGCTGGGCGGCTGGAAGATGCCCTGGCCCATGTACATGGTCTGACGGGCCAACTGATCGGCGCCGAAGGTCGGTTCCTGGTAAGTGCCGGCCATTCGGACTGCGCCCACCACCAGTTCCACCGGCCCCTTGACCCGGGCGAACCGGGCGACTTCCGACTTGAAATAGTCGGAGTTGAAAAGCGTCCGCAGGATGGAACGGATTTCATGGTTGGAGGCGAAGTAAGACGCCATCATATCGTTGATGACAGCCTCGCCGTCTTCGTCCACTTCGTCGGCGGCGAAGTACTGGAACAGCCGGGTGCAGACGAAACGGGCCGTCGCTTCCTGCTGCACGATGATGTCGATGATGTCCTCACCGTTGAAGTTCCCGGTGTGCCCCAGGAAAGTCTTTTCCCCATCGTCATGGTCGTAGTCGCGGTAGTTAAAGTGCCAGTTGATGCGGCTGTAGGGCCAGATGGAGTCGCGGCTGGCCCGGGTGGACATGTACTCGGCGTTGCCTAGCGTCCAGCCGGTGAAGGCCCGGGCGCATTCCTTGATATCATCCTCGGTGTAGTTGCCGACGCCCATGGAGAAGAGCTCGAGCAACTCGCGTCCGTAGTTCTCGTTGATATTGTCTTTGTGGTTGTCGTGGTTGTCCAGCCAGATAATCATGGCCGGGTCCATGGACAGCTCTACCAACATCGTGCGGAAGGAGCCCAGGGAGTGACGGCGGAACGTGGTTATCTGGTTGACCAGCGCATTGGCCTGGTTCAGCTTGGAGTAACCTGTGGCAAAGAGGCCGTGCCAGAACAACGCCAGCTTCTCTTCCAACTGGTTCTGGGTGGTTGCCATCCGGTACATCCAATATGCGCCGGCGCTGTTGAGTTCGCGCATTTCCGCCATTTCTGAGTGGTATCGGCGGATAACGTCATCGGGAATGACGTTGGCGTCACCCGGATTCAACAGGTCTTCGACCACGTTCTCATAGCCTTGTTCCACCAGCCGCTCCAGTTCGTCGCGGTTGGCGCCGAAACCGGCCCGGCGCATCAGGTGAGCCATCAGGGCAATGTCGGCATTGCTCATAACTGCCTCCGTAGTTCTGATTTCTATGCGATCCCACGCCATTCCCGCAAAAGCGGGAATCCGGGGCGGGCTAATTGCGGATGAAGTCCCACTGCTCGAACCGGCCATTGACGATATTTACCGGGTCCAGGTCCAGCCATTGCTCCGCGATGGTGGAGTAGGTGGACCTGAAGTCGTTGTTCCAGTGCAAGTCGCCGTCCAAATGGTCACGCTCGGCCAGCGACGGGTACTCGCCGTAGAAGCCGCCGTTGACCTGGTTGCCGATGACGAAGGCGGTCCCGCCCGAACCGTGGTCGGTGCCGGAGCCGTTGTCCTTGATGCGGCGGCCGAATTCCGTCCAGATCAGCACGATGGCATCGTCGGACTTGCCGTGCTCTTCCAGGTCGGCCATGAAGTCGCTGACGGCGCCGGATACCTGGGTCCACAGGCCGCCGTGCACTTTGACCTCATCGCCGTGCGTGTCGAAACTGCCGTGCTGGGTGTAATAGATGCGAGTGCCGAGATCGGCGGTCATCACCTGGGCCACGTTCTTCAGGGCCTGGGCAATGGGGTTGTCGGCGTACTCCACCGAGGAGGAATACTTGTCCGGCGCCGTGCGAAGGATATCGGCGCCTTTCAACGCGTCCCGACCGGTCTGCCCCAGGTAGTCCATCACCGCGTCCTGTAGCGCTCCACCGTACATCGAACCGAAGGCCTCCAGGCACAGCCCGCGGACGCGCTCTTCCTCAACATCCGGGAAAAGTCCGTAAGTTTCCAGGTTGCCCACCGACGCCACCGGCACCCCGGGCGCCCCCATGGAGCGCGGCAGCCCGCGCCCGAAGTTCACCCCGGTAATCACATTCTGCCCGTTGGGGTCCAGGTCCCGAATCACCCGGCCCAACCAACCTTCTGTGGCGACCTTTTCCGGCTCGCAGGTGTGCCAGATGTCCATGCTGCGGAAGTGGGAGCGCGTGGGGTTGTTGTAGCCGATGCCGTTGACGACGGCAACCTTGCCCTCGTCCCACAGCGCCTTGATGGGCGCCATGTTGGGATTGAAGGCGAACCGCCCGTCAATAGGAATGACTTGATCGGTGGGAATGCCCACGTTGGGCCGAAAGTCGTAATACCGGCCGTCGGTGTACGGAATCACGGTGTTCAGTGGATCATTGGCGCCGGTCAGCTGAATGATGACCAGGTTCCGACCGTTGTTAGTGGTTGTCATCGCGAAAGGGCCTCCTTTCCAGGCGCGACAATGCGCGCCAGCACAAATTTGGCTGATGCTCGCAGTGTAAAGTTTGCGCTCTAGCGTGTCAACGCGCCGGTGGCCTGCCGGCCCGTTTGATACCCCAAACCTCATGGGCTATACTACCCGCCGCCCCAACGTTGGCCCTTTCCCCAAACGCCGGCCTTGGGCGACCTCCATCAAATCGGAGCTGCTGGCAAAATGGATTTCAATATCGCCGTACTCGGAGGAGACGGCATCGGCCCTGAGGTCACCGCCGAAGGCGTCAAAGCCTTGGCCGCAGTCGGAAGAGCTTTCGGGCACAATTTCGCGCTCGAATACGGCGACGTCGGCGGTATCTCCATCGACCGTCACGGCGCGCCCCTGACCGAAAGCGTTCGCGACTTGGCGACATCTGCCGACGCCGTCCTGTTTGGAGCTGTAGGCGGCCCCAAGTGGGACGATCCCTCCGCGCCCACCCGTCCTGAGGACGGCCTCCTCGCCCTCCGCGCCCATCTCAACGTCTTCGCCAACATCCGTCCGGTCAAGGTCTATCCCGAACTGACCGGTTCCAGCGTGCTGAAACCCCACGTCCTGGAGGGCGTCGATATGGTCGTGGTCCGGGAACTCACCGGCGGTCTATATTACGCTCAGCCTAAGGGACGGACCGAAACGCCCCAGGGGATCGTTGGCGTGGACACCATGCGCTACTCCGAATCGGAGATCGAGCGGGTCCTGCGTGTGGGTTTTGAACTGGCTCGCGGACGAAGGAGCAAACTTACTTCGGTGGATAAGGCCAACGTGCTGGAAACATCCCGGCTCTGGCGCGCCACCGCCACCAGGCTCGCCAGCGAATACCCCGACGTCGAGCTGGAACACGCTTTGGTGGACGCCTGCGCCATGCAACTCGTCCTCCGGCCGGCGTCGTACGACGTGATTGTCGCTGAAAACACCTTTGGCGACATCCTCACCGACGAGGCGGCCATCCTCGCGGCGTCCATGGGGCTGCTGCCCTCGGCCAGCCTGTCCGGCGTCCCCCAGGCCGGAGCCCGGACCCCGGGGTTCTACGAACCAATCCACGGCACCGCCCCCGACATCGCCGGACAGGGCATCGCCAATCCTTGCGGTTCTGTTCTCAGCGCCGCCATGATGCTCCGTTACTCCCTGGGGCTGACCGAGGAGGCTGCGGCCATCGAGCGCGCCGTGCAAACCGTATTGGAATCGGGTTACCGCACCGCCGATATCGCTACCGAGGCTGATACCAGAACCGGCACCGTCCAAATGGGCGACCTGATCGCCGACGCCATCGGTTAGGACGGTTCCGACCCCGTGCTGAACGTTCTATCCGGCGTCGGTCTTGCCTTCGCCGTTGTCGTTTTTTTGGCCAGCGCTGTGGCCGTGGTGTTCCTGGGCACCTATCTCGCCAGATACGGCGATGCCCTGGCGTCTCTCACCGGATGGGGCCGGCTCTTCGTTGGCAGCATTCTCGTCGCCTTGGCTACTTCGCTGCCCGAGGTGTCGAACAACATCACCGCCGTGCGCATCGACAACCCCCAATTGGCCCTGGGTGACGTCCTCGGGTCCAACATGTTCAATATGTTGATCCTGGGCGTCGTCGCGTTGCTCTTTGGGGGTAAGCGGTTCGTGCAGCGCGTCGCTCCGGAACAGGGTTATCTCATCATCCTGGCGGCCCTGCTCACCGGTATTGCGGTTCTTTTCGCGGTCTTCAAGAACGGAGTGAGCGTGTGGCAGGTTGGCCTGTCATCCATCATCGTCCTGGTCGTGTACTTCATCGGCATGTGGTTCGTGTACAACCGCCGGCCGTCCGCTGATGGAGATGAAGGCGAAGAATCCCACGGCATAACGCTCCGGCGAGCCTGGATAATGTTCATCCTGGTATCGATAGGCGTAATCATTTCCGGGGTACTGTTGGCCCAGAGCGTTGACCGGATTGCTCACGTCACGGGAGTATCCTCAGGTGTCCTCGGCATTTTGGCCGTAGCCCTGGTCACCAGTATGCCGGAAATCTCAGCGACGTTCGCGGCGGCCCGGCTGGGCGCGGCTGATTTGGGGTTCGCCGGCGTGTACGGCAGTTGCGTATTCAACATCACCATCCTGGCCTATGCTGACTTCTTCTATCGCAAAGGCGTGGTGGTCAACAGCGCGGACACGGAGCATTACATTGCGGGAGCCATCGCCATGGGGTTGATCGTCTGGGGAGGATTGTTGCTCTGGGGAAAAAACCGTTTACCCCAGCCGGCCATCGTTTCCGGGCTCGCGCTGATGCTCGGAGTCACCATTGCCGGCGCGATTTGGGTGGCGCTGTTGGGTGCTCCGTCGCACTAGATCTCGGCGCCCCCAAACCGGGCCAGTTCCACGAACCCCCCGGCCTCATCACTCCAATCGAAAAGGGCTGCTTCCAGAACCCCCTCCGCGTCTATGCCGACCACCAGTTGCTGCACCGGGTAAGCCGGCCCCTCTCCCCAGGGGCTGGTGGCGATAGTGCGGTCGGTGTCCGAAAGGTATGCCCGGCCGTTGGGGTGCGAATGGTAAATGATGCGGGCCGGGCTATCGGAATCAAGGCTCCCGTTTAGTTCCAATAAGTCGGCTGAGTTGAATACGTAGGCCGTCTCGGCAGTCCGCTCCGCAGCGGTGGGATGCGCGCCGCTGCTCTGATCGTTCGCCGCGGGCCGGATGGCGTCAACGCCGCCGCCCTGAGCTGGGCCCGTGAGCCACCCGCAGCACTCGGACGGGAACGCGGCCTGCGCCTCCCGGTACACCGCCTCCAGAATCACCAGTGGAATTTCCAAAGGTTCCCCGAAATTCGCCATAAAACCCCCTTGTTACGAAAAACGTAACCTGATATGCTATTTCCAACGCCGTTCACTGAATTGCCGTAATGCTTCGGTAATGTGATGGCTGTAAAATGCAAACAGGAACCGACCAGAGCCGTCGATAGGATGAAAAAATGCAAACCGTGACCCGCAAGTCGTTGAAACTCAAAGCATGTCCTCGCTGCGGCGGCGACGTCTGTCGTATGCGGGATACCTTCGGAGTGTACCACCAGTGCGCCCAGTGCGGACGCGAAATCCGGCGAGTGGCGCCCAGCGCGGCGCCGGCCGCCATGGCCGTTACGCCGAATCCAACCCACGACCGCGAAATGCTGGTTGTCTGACCAGCAAGCCGAGCACAAGCAACCGCAGGCGACGGCCTCGGACTTGGCTCCGAGGCCGTTGAAATTTAAGCCCTTGACCCAACTCCAACAGCGACCAACCCCGATCCAAATCCACGGCAACCATATCGAGACGATGAGCGACGCCCAACCGGCGCGATGATTGACCCGTCACTTGCGGCAAAGGAAAAAGGATCATGGAAAGGAAGGTAAACAGCGAACGGTCTGTGCTCGGCGCGCGGCGCCGGCAGATGCACCTGAGGGCTTGCCCCCACTGCGGCGGTGACGTGCGCCGGGTCAAGGATATTTACGGCGCGTATCTCCAGTGCATCCAGTGCAGCCGGGAGATCGCCCCAGATCTCCTGGCGGATATCATGAGCGGGGGCTCCGTCACCAGCCCGACAGCCCATCCGGAGGAATTGCTCGTTGCATAATCTCGCGGAATCCACGCCCTGGATCGCGGGGTCCGATGCCCGGCTTCGGGCCCCGTATCGATTCGCCGGTTACCGGTAACGGCGCGGCGCGTTGTCGTTGCGGTCCTTCACAAAGGCGGCGTACTCCCGTATCGCATCTTCCTGTTTCGCCGTTTGGACCGATCCGGGGCGCAACTGCCGGATGTAGGCAATGGCTTCGTCAGCGTCCCAGCCAGTGTTCACCAAATACGACGCCAGGATGGTGCCGGTCCGACCGATACCGGCCGCGCACGTAACCACCGTGGGCCGTTCCCATATCTCAACCTGCTGTTCCACGAAGTTCACGATCCCGTCGATTTGCTCCAGCGTCGGCGCTTCGAAATCCGGCACCCGCTCATACAGCTCTTCAAACCCCCAGGGCGCCGCTGAAATGGTCTGCTCCTCCATCCGTACGATGGCCATAATATCGTTCCGTTCAAAGTAGATCAGGTGCCGCCGCTCCGTGGGGCCCATAGCTCCTGCCAACGCTCCGGGTAAGATCCAACTGAAATTGCGAAAACTGTCTTGCATCGAGAAGCTCCCATTGTTGGATTGTGGGTCTGGTATAGGTGGGTCTGGTATAGTATGTAGCCGTACCCGGCCAATGGCGCCGTCAACACGCGAATTCTTTACCGGTAGGAGTGCCAATGGAGTATAGCAACATTACTCTGTCTATGGGAGACTGCGTGGCGACGATCCGCCTCAACCGGCCGGATTCCCTCAACGCCTTGAATCCCGAATTGCTGTCAGAGTTTTCTGACGCCGTGGCCTTGGCCGGCGCCGACGATACCATCAAAGCCTTGGTCGTCCGGGGCGAGGGCCGGGGTTTCTGCGCCGGCGCCGATCTCCTGTATTTCGACCGGGTTTTTGACGACCTCTCGCTCTTGCCCGACTATGTTCGCGACTTGAACCGCGCATTATGCGCGTTGGAAGCGGCGCCCATCCCCACCATCGCGCTGGTGCATGGTTACGCTCTGGCTGGCGGCTTGGAGTTGATGATGGCTTGCGATATGGCCATCGTCGCCGAAGACGCCCGCATCGGTGACCAACACGCTAATTTCGGCCTGATACCCGGAGGCGGGTCAACCCAAAGGCTTCCCCGCCGGGTGGGCCTGCCTCGAGCCATGGAACTCCTGACTACCGGCCGCTGGCTGTCCGGCGCCGAAGCGGCGAATTGGGGGCTGGCGTTACGCTCCGCGCCCATCGAGGAGCTGGAGGGGGAACTGGAATCCCTGCTCCACGGAGTTCGAGACAAAAGCCGGGTGGGATTGAGCCTGATGAAATCCCTGGCCCTCAGCAGCCGGAACTTGCCTTTGCGAGATGGTATCGCGCTGGAAGGCGCCACCTTCACCCACCTTTTTGCTACGTCTCCTCATCCCAGAGCCGGTATCACCGCTTTCAAAGAGAAGCGCCAACCGAGCTTCTGACCACTCCATCTTGATGGCGCCGGGAGCTGCGGGCATCCGGGCCTTCCCAGCCAACTGGCAGGATTCACGGTTTGAAAATTAAGGACATCATATCCCATCGACGTACCATCTCCTTCGAGTTTTTCCCGCCCCGGGAAGCCGGCGGAGTGCCCGACGTAATTGACGTGGTGAACCGCCTTCGCCCCTATGCGCCCGATTTCGTCTCCGTAACCTACGGAGCCGGCGGCGGCACCCGAGCCTTCACCGAAGAGATCACCGTGCGATTGCGGCGCGAAACCGACTTGGTAGTCATGGCCCACCTGACCTGCGTGGCCCAGAGCCGTTCCGACGTGGATCTCGTACTCCAGCGGCTGGACGCCGCCGGCATCGAGAACGTCATCGCGCTGCGCGGAGATCGACCGCCGGACAGCGACGCAATCGCTCCCGGCGAAGACGAATTTGCCCACGCTACGGATTTGATCCAACATATCCACAGGAACTTTGACTTTGGCGTCGCCGGAGCCTGTTACCCGGAAGGGCACACCGAATCGCCGGACTTGGAAACCGACATATCCTACGCGCGAATGAAGCAGAACCTGGGCGCGGAATTCCTGATTACGCAATTGTTCTACGACAACGCCTATTTTTACGACTTCGTTGACCGCGCTCGCGCCGCCGGCATCACGGTGCCCATCATCCCTGGCGTCCTGCCCATCCTCAGCGCTCCCCAGATTCGACGATTCGCCTCCTTGTGCGGCGCCTCAATCCCTCCTGAGCTGGACGCGCGGCTTGAGCGCCACGCTGACGACAACCGCGCCGTCCGGGAAATCGGCATCGAATACGCCACGATGCAGGCTGAAGATCTATGGGCCAATGGTGTTCCCGGCATCCACTTCTACGTCTTGAATCGGACCTACTCCGTATCCCATATCCTCCGCAATTTGAACATCGCGGGGCACCACGGCCCGTGATGGGTCCGCCGGCGGTTCTATATGATCAGCGCTGGGGTTGACTTCGTCGAGATTGACCGGGTATCCGGGGTTCTGGACCGTTACGGAGAACGTTTCCTTCGGCGGGTGTTCACTCCCGGGGAAATTGCATATTGTCGCGGACGCGCGCCTAACCTGGCGGCTCGTTTCGCAGCCAAAGAAGCCGTAATGAAATCGCTGGGCACCGGCTTTCGGGGCGTCGGTTGGCGCGACATCGAAGTGATCCGCTCCCCCAGCGGCGCTCCCAGCCCACGATTGCACGGACGCGCTAAGCGTCGCGCCGAACGGTTGGGTGTGACCGAAATCGCCATCAGCCTGTCTCACTCCCGCGGTTTCGCTATGGTCATGGCAGTGGCAACGCGCCCTGACACCTCCGAATCCCTCCAGGCCACCGCGGCGGCCCTGTGGGGTGACTCCGTCGCGCCCCAGGCCGGTTAGTCGGCCATGGTCGTCAACGTGGTAACCGTGGCCGAAATGCAGGCTTTGGAAGCCGCTTCGGAGGCCGCCGGCGTCAGCACGGATTCCTTGATGGAGAACGCCGGCCTGGCTTGCGCCCGCCGCATCCGGGAACGCATGGGCGGATCGGCCGGCCGGCTGGTGGTGGTTCTCATCGGACCCGGCAACAACGGATCCGATGGCCTGGTAATCGCCAGGCATCTGCGCCGCTGGGGCGCCGAAGTGTGCTGCTACGTCGTGACCGGCAGACCACCCGTTGACCCGAAGATGGCCCATGCTCAAGCCTGCGACGTCACCGTGAAAGATGCGGCCAATGACGCCGGGCTGCAAACCCTGAACCGGATGTTGGGCCGTTGCGACGCGGTCGTTGACGCCATTCTGGGGGCCGGTCGCTATCGCTCTTTGGAAGGCGCGGTTGCGGACGCCGCCGCGGCAGTCAACCGTGCGCGGCTGGCCCGCCCGGCCCTGCCCGTGATCGCCGTGGACCTGCCCACCGGCGTCAACCCGGACACCGGCGAGACGGATGGGAACACCATTCGGGCCGACGATACTCTGGCGCTGTGTTTTCCCAAGTACGGGATCGCCAACTTTCCCGGCGCTGAATACGCCGGCAGCACGAGCGTCCTGGACATCGGACTTCCCTCCTCCGTGACCGCCAACGCTGAGTTGTCCACCGAATGGATGACCGAGAGGTCTGCCCGATCCCTCCCGCCGCCACGTCCTCTTAACTCCCATAAAGGCACCTTCGGCCATCTGCTGCTGGTGGCGGGTTCTCGCAATTTCGTCGGGGCCGCATATCTGGCGGCCCAGGGCGCCCATCGAGCAGGCGCCGGGTTGGTAACGCTGGCGACACCGGAATCGGTGTATCGCATCGCAGCATCCAAGCTCACCGAAACCATCCACTTTCCCCTGCCCGAAGACGCCGACGGGCGGATTGATGTCGCGGCGGCGGACGTCATCATGGAGCGTATCGGCAATTACTCCGCTTTAGCCATCGGGTGCGGCCTGGGTTGGTCCGACGGGACCGCCGCGTTCCTGGAACGGCTGTTGCTGCCTCCATCCGATCACTCCCCGTCTCCATCCCGTCATTCCCGCGGAGGCGGGAACCCCGCGCCCCCAGCAGTAATTGACGCCGACGGGTTGAACAACCTGTCCCACTGCGCTGATTGGGCCGACCGCCTCGGCAGCCAGGCGGTGCTCACTCCCCATCCCGGCGAGATGGCGACACTCACCCGCCAACCCACCGGCCAAGTGCAGGCGAACCGTCTGGACGCCGTTACCCAGTGGGCGGGCAAGTGGCGGCAAACCGTCCTGCTGAAAGGCGCCCACAGTGTTGTCGCATCGCCCGGAGGACGGCGTTGCGTGCTGCCTTTCGCCAACCCGGCATTGGCCGCCGGCGGCGCCGGCGACGTACTCACGGGGATCATCGGCGGCCTGCTCGCACAAGGGATTGCTCCATACGATGCAGCGAGGTTGGGCGGCTTTCTGCACGGCGCGGCGGCGGAACAGGCCCGCCATCGCCACGGCGCGGCCGGCGTGGTCGCCAGCGACCTGTTGAACCTGATCCCGCCGATAATGGCCAGCCTGCGGGAAACGAGGGCGTGATGATCGATCTGACTCCCGAACAAGTCTCCCGTTTGTCTAACGCTCCGGTGGGCCACCTGGCAACGGCGGATGACTCGGGCCGGCCCCATGTAATCCCGGTCTGTTTTGCCTACGATGGCCAGTACCTTTATTCCGTCCTCGACGCTAAACCAAAACGCGGCAGCCTGACCGGCCTGCGCCGCGTCCGCAACATACTCGCAAACCCACAGGTTTCGCTGGTAATTGACCATTATGACGAGGACTGGTCCAGGCTCTGGTATTTGCTCGTCCATGGTCGCGCCGAATTGGTTGAAGACACCGAGACAACCGGCCCGGCATTGGCATTGCTCCGTTCCAAGTATCCGCAGTACCGACGGATGGCAGTTGACGGCAATCCCGTCATCAGGATCACCCCGGAGCGAGCGACTGGTTGGGCTGGCGCCTGAACCCGGGCTGTCTTTTCCTTGACCATGCTGCCGGCGCCGCCTAGAATGCCCGCATTCGGCCTCGCCGGCAGACGTTGCACGTAGGTTCCTATGACGCAAATGGTTTTCATTCATGGCCCCGGTGCCGGCGGCTGCGCCGATTCCTACCTCCATCAGTTGTCCCATTACCCCGGCAGCTTGGCTCCGCATCTGCCGGGACATCTTGATGGAGCCCCCTGTAGCACCGTCGAACGCTACACCGACTGGCTCAGGGGCTGGCTCCACGCCCAGGGACTCGACCACGACCTGATCCTCAGCGGGTTCACGCTGGGCGCCTGCATCGCCCTCCAATACGCTTTGGATTATCCTGACGAAGTCAAGGCCCTGGCGTTGATGACCGTCGCCATGCGTCCCAAGCAGCGCCGGCCCGGCGATTTGCAGTTCCGGCTGGACGCCGCTGAGAACGCTGAGATTTACGCAAAGTGGCTTGGCGCAATGGACGGAGCAATGCACTTTATCCAACCAGACTTGCGGGCCAAACTCCTGCAACGACACCGGGAAGTAGGGCCGGTAGCGCAATACCGTGATCTGGTGGTGATTGACCGCTTCGACGTGCGGGACCGCATCCATACTTTGAACCCTCCGCTGCTGCTCATCCAGGGTGTGGACGACCCTCTGGCCACCGGCGACTACGAGGCGGAGATCCACCGAGCGGTTCCCGGCTCCAGGCTGATCAAGATGAAAGACGCCGGCCATTTCCCCATGGTGGAAAAGCCGGCGGAAGTGAACGCTGCCATCGACGCTTTTCTGGCCGAGATCCCCTGAGTTCCCACACCAAACCAATTGCCAACTGACCGTGGAGGAAACCAACCGTGGACGGAGTTACCGCAGTAGCCAACGTATTGAAAATGGAAGGCGTGGATTGGATCGCCGTCATGCCCTCTAACCCCCTTATCGAAGCGGCCGCCATCGCCGGGATCCGTCCCGTTGTCTGCCGCCAGGAACGAACCGGCGTCCATATGGCCGACGGTTTTTCCCGCGTCAGCAACGGCAACAAAATCGGCATCTTCCTGGCTCAGAACGGCCCCGGCGCGGAAAACTCCTTTGGCGGCGTCGCCCAGGCCTATGCCGACTCGGTGCCAATTCTGGTCCTTCCCGCCGGCGTCGCTCGCAACCGCTTGGGCGTCGAACCTAACTTCCATCCGGTCCAGGCTTACGCGCCCATCACCAAGTGGGCCGGCCATGTGAACTTCGCCGACCGGGTTCCCGAGCTGTTCCGCCAGGCTTTCACCAAGCTGCGCTCCGGCAAACCCGGCCCCGTCCTGCTGGAAATCCCCTCCGACCTGGTGTCCGACCAGATCAGCGAAGAGGACTTCGATTACATCCCGCCGGCAAAAATGCGTGTCGCCGCCGACCCTGCCGCCGTCACCCGGGGCGCGCGCGCTCTGATCTCGGCCCAGCGTCCCGTCATCCACGCCGGTCAGGGCATAATGTACGCCGAGGCCACCGACGAGCTCCTGGAGCTGGCCGAATTCCTCCAGATCCCCGTGATGACTACCTTGGAAGGCAAGAGCGCTTTCCCCGAAAATCATCCTCTTTCCCTCGGCGTGGGCGGTTCCAGTCAGACCGGACCGGTGCATCGGTTCCTCACCAACGCCGACGTGGTTTTCGGCGTCGGCGTCAGCTTCACCAAGAGCGGTTTCACCGTGCCCATTCCCGCCGGCAAGACCCTCATCCACCTTACCAACGGCGATGCGGACGTGAACAAAGACTATCGTACCGAATACCCGATACTCGGTGACGCAAAGTTGGCTTTGCGCCAGTTCATCGACGAGCTCAAGGCCCAGGGCGTGCAACAGCGCGCCCCGAACCAGGCCCTTGCTGACGAAATCACCGCCAGCCGGGAAGCCTGGATGGCCGAGTGGCTGCCCCGCCTCACCAGCGATGAGGTTCCCCTCAACCCCTATCGCGTAGTGTGGGACATCATGCACACCGTCGATCTCGACAACACCATCGTTACCCACGAATCGGGCAGTCCCCGCGAGCAGGTGTCGCCCTTCTGGGAAGCCCGGGCGCCGCGCAGCTTCATCGGCTGGGGCAAGTCAACCCAACTCGGATACAGCCTGGGCCTTGCCATGGGCGCCAAGATGGCGGCCCCGGAAAAAATGGTGATCAACTTCATGGGCGACGCCGCCTTCGGCATGGTGGGCCTCGACGTTGAAACCGCCGTCCGCGCCAACATTCCCATCACCACGGTAGTGATGAACAATTCCACCATGGCCATCTACCCCGACAGTCGCATCCCCACCGCAGTGGAACGCTACGGCCTCAAAGACCTCAGCGGTGATTTCTACCAGGTCGCCGTTGCCCTGGGCGCCTACGCCGAACAGATCCACACCCCGGACGAAATCAAGCCGGCCATGCAGCGCGCCATGCGGGCCAACGCCGATGGCCGCCCCGCCCTGCTGGAGTTCATCACCAAGGAAGAAGGCACCTTCTCCAAGTTCCGGTTTGACTGATGGACTGTCATTGCGAGCGCAGCGTGGCAATCCCGTCAGCATAACGGCAGACCCCGGAAGGGGCGAATGATCACTCGCCCCTGCGCGCATTCGGAAAACAAACTTGACCAGTGTAGAGAAGTTGGCATGGCCACCCCTCCAGCCATACCGGAAACCCGGCGAGCCATCACCGCCTCCTGGTTGCAACAGGCGTTCCAATCGGGAGGTAACATCAATCTCCCTGTCATTCAGGATGTTGCGCTGGAAGAGATCGGCGCCGGCGTCGGATTGGTCGGGCGAATTTTCCGTTGCAATCTGACCTATCGCGGTCCTGAACCCCACGGTCCGCAATCTGTAATTGTCAAGCTGCCCAGTTCTCATCCGGAGACTATGGAGACCGCCCGCCGGCTGCGGCTGTATCAGCGAGAATACGCCTTCTATACCACACTTGCGCCGGACATCCCGTTGCGGACGCCCCGACTGTTCTATGCGGATTTCGACGACCGCAGCCACCGTTTCGTCCTGTTGCTGGAGGACTTGCGCCAATTGACCACGGCGGACCAGATCGAAGGCGCCAGCGCGACACAGGCGCGAACCGCGGTTCGCGCCATAGCGGAAATGCACGGACGCTATTGGGACCAAGTGCACCGGCCGCCGGTGTCCAGTTTCCATAATTCCTCCGCCCCGGAACGCCATTCGTTAGTCCAGGCCGTGTACCAGTCCAGCCTGCCGACGGTGCTCCATCGTTTCGGCCACCTCTTCTCGGACTCGATGCGTCAGTTGGCGGAAGAATTAGGATCGAGCATGGTCGATTATCTGACGGCGGTTGCCGCCGGTCCTATGACTTTCACTCACGGTGACTTTAGGCTCGACAATATGTTCTTCGGTCACGACCATAAGGAGTTTGCAGCAGTGGATTGGCAGGTCAGCGGCATCGCCAGTGGCCTTTCCGATGTCGCCTATTTCCTTTCGTCCAGCGTCGCAACCGAGGTGCGTCGGGAGATCGAGCGCGACATCCTGACGGAGTACCACGGCATTGTCCACGCCTCGAGCGTGGCAGACTTTACCCGCGAGGACTGTTGGCGCAGCTACCGCCAGAATATGCTCGGCTGTTTCCGCACCCCCATCATCGCCGGCGGACAACTGGACTTCACCGGCGATCGCAGCCGACAATTGGCCGGTGTATTTTTGCAACGAACCCTGACCGCTATCGATGACTTGGACGCCAGGGAGTTTCTGCCCGGCCGTCCAAAAGTCCCCTCTCCCTTGACGGGAGAGGGTTAGGGTGAGGGTGAAAGTCCCCATTCGCTGCAAGGTTTAGGCGAGTCAACCTGATGCGTACCCCCTTTGTCATTGCGACCCCGTACTTGATACGGGGCCGGAATCCGGGAGCGTTTTCTGTGACCGGCTTTCGTCAGGATGACGGATTGTCAACCGAACCATGAGCGGGCAAATACTGACGACGTAGTTGTCGTGAATTGCTGACCGCCGGCCGTAGCGATACCGTCCGCGGTCAGTTTAGACTGGTCGCCGACGCCATTTTACCGTGGGAGTGAATGATGGTTATCGCCGGGTCGCCAGCCGAATCAGCAGCCCTGGAGGCTTTTCGCGCCGAACTGGACCAAATCATCAGCGGAACCCTGTCCACCGCTGACAACCCGCCAGAGGAAAGCGTGCGGTCCGACGCAACTCACCCGATTTCAAAGCCCGCCGCTCGGTCAGGACCCGGTTCCCAGGCGGCGGTTTCGTACCAGCCCACCTTACGCCAGCTGCCCGTCGGCGAGCGACCCCGGGAACGATTGCGGGCCCATGGGCCACGTTACCTGAACAATGCCGAGTTAGTCGCCATTTTGCTGCGAACGGGCATCGCCGGCGAAAACGCCATCAACGTCGCCATGCGTATTCTGGCGGAGTTCGAAGGCTTGGGCGGTTTCGCCCGCGCCGGTTACGCTGAACTTTGCGACCAGCGCGGTTTGAGTGATGCCAAGACTTGCCAGATTATGGCAGCCCTGGAGTTGGGCCGTCGTATCGCGTCCTTGGCCCCGGAAGAGCGGGCTGAGATTTCCTGTCCACAAGACGCCGCGAATTTAGTATCGGCCGAGATGGTATTGCTGCCCCAGGAGAACCTGGTGGCGCTGCTCCTCAACACCAGAAACCAGGTGGTTGGGAAACGCACTATCTACATCGGCACCGTCAACAGCAGCGCGGTGCGTCCCGCCGAAGTGCTCCGCCCGGCCATCAGAGAAAATGCGCCGTCCATCATCGTCGTCCACAATCATCCCTCTGGTGACCCCACGCCCAGTCCCGAAGACGTAGCCATAACTCGAGATCTGGCAGCCGCCGGGAAGCTGATGGACATTGAACTGCTGGACCACCTCATCATCGGACACGGCGGGCGGTTCGTCAGCCTGAAGCAACAGGAAATGGGCTTCGACCGCCGCTGACCAAAAGGAGACCCTGCAATGAGCGATTATTTCCTGCAACTGGAAGGCCGGAGTTACAAGGAACTGGCCCAAGGTGCCCGCACCCGCACCTTCTGGGGAGCGCAAATGCTCTTCTCCCTGGTGGAGGTTGACGCCGGAGCAACCGTACCGCTCCACACCCATCCCCACGAGCAGGGCGGCATTATCGTCGAGGGCGAGTTGGAAATGGGCATCGGGGGCGAGGTCCGCGTCCTAAAGCCCGGCGATATGTACATCATCCCCGGCGACGTAGAACACTACGCCAAAGGCCGTGAAACCAAAGCCGTCGCCCTGGACATTTTCAGCCCGGTACGCGAAGAGTTCAAATACTGATGGTTGACTATGGCGCGTAAATGCAGTTCCGGGTGTCAGGTTCAGCAGAACCCCGACGCACGACGAGGTTGTCCCGGCCACAGTCCTTCTCAAACCGGGTATGCTATAGTCGCCGGCGCGCTTACGAGAACGTTGGTCGGCCATGCTCGTGACGGCAAGCACGGGATCGCCAATGAGCGGATAGTCCTCCACATGCTGGACAAGCAGAACTTGGAGGTGCGAGATGGAACTGGATTATAACAGCCTCGATGACGTTCTCCATCTCGGTCCCAAGGGCCAAGTTGAGGACGGATGCGCGTTGCTGGACAACCCTGGCGATGTACTATTGACGGGTACCGACGGGGGTTGGGACACAGTAGTCGCAGTCATCATGGCGGCGTCTTCTTACCTGTCGTTGCGACACGGTTACGATGCTCAGTCGGACACCCTGCTATTGGGCAAGGACACTGCCGACCCCGCGTTAGTCACCAAAAACGGCGACTTTGTGGGGTATTGGAAACCGGATGGGGACGACCCGAATGGCTTGTGGGAGCCTATCGGCGTAGCCATCAAACAGGCATCAAAACATCTTGCGCCAGTACTTGCGGCTTTGCCAGAGCAGACCTGAAAGGATTTCGTAAAATCCACTACTGAGAACGGCATCCATCGCTACCACAAGCTGGGCCGTAGGAACCTAACTCGGTAAGGAAGAAAAAGGGGCAAGTCAGTTTTAAAGGCAAAACCCAAAAAGGCAGAAAAATAGCAATATGAAAATCGGTTTTTGATTTGTACACAGACTTAGCCGTGGCTGCCGAAATACTCCGCCACGGCCAGCACCAGGTTGCCCATATGCGGGTGGTCGGGTTCCACGTCCACGCGGATGCCGTGTTCCAGCAACTTTCGGGTGCAAACCGGCCCCACGGATGCCACGGCCACTGCCTTTGACAGGCTGCGTCTGAGGCTGCCTTCGCGGCCGGCGTCAGCAGCTATAGTCAGCAGATTGGGAACCTGCGGCCGGCTGGTGAAAGCAAGCGCGTCCACCTCGCCCCCCTCCATCCGGTCGATCAAGTCCACCACGGGGCCGGTATCATCCGGCAGTCCCCAGTCGTACAGCGTAAGTTCTTGATAGTCGGCGCCCTGTTCCCGCAGATAGGTGGGCAGTTCGGAGTCGGGACCGCCGTAGCGTTGGAACACGACCCGCTTGCCTTCAAGTCGCAGGCCGGCCATTGCCGCCGTCAGGTCCGACGATGTATAAGGCTCCGGCGGCATAATCGTGATTGGGATTTTGTGGCGACGCAGAATGCGCCCTGGTTTGGGACTGCGCGCCACGACGGTAATGTTGCGCAGCGCGTCCTCGAACTCTGCCAACCGTCCCATGGCCTCCGCAATCCCCATCATGGCGTCGGCGCCAACCCCGGTCAGGAAAATGGCCGTGTCAACCCGCCCTCCGCAGACGTCGTCAATGGCCCCGCGAACTTCCGGGCTGTCGCTCCGGTAGTGCTCCTGCAACACCGGAGCGCCCAACGGCGTCCCGCCGTGGCGACGAATCAAGCCGGCCATCTCGTCGGGCATCCGCGCCTCGACGAAGGCCAGCACTCTTCCGTTCAGGGCCGCCGTAGCCATGACGCCGCGAACCCGCCGCTAAACGGCGCACTCCCCTTCGCCACGCTCCAGCACGTACTGGTTGGTGCGTTCCCAGTCGAAGTACATCTCCCCGCCTCCCTCAGCCTCGTGTCCCACTTCTTGCGCCCGCGCCGCCACAGAGGTCAACTCTTCAAGGCCAACACGGTCAAGGAAGTCATTAAACCGTTCCGAGTCGCCGGCCCGATTTTCCTTGTAATAGGTGACGACTTCCTTCAACACAGAAGGGACCAACTTGGCCGGCACTTTGACTTTGGGGACACGAGTCCCAATGCGCGAATCCTCAACCTGGTTGTCCCCGTAGTTGCCACCCAGGAACAACTCGTAGGACGGGATCTGCTGACCGTCCACGCCCTTCACTGCCGCTCCGTGGAAGCCGATGTTGGCGATATGATGCAAACCGCACCCGTTGGGGCAGCCGCTCATTTTGATGCGGATGTCGCCCACCCCGGCATCGTCGGCAAGGCCGTTCCAGTCCGACATCTCTTCGCGCAGGGCCTTGGCCAGCCCCATAGAAGCGGTAATGCCCAGCTTGCAGCTGTCGGTGCCCGGGCAGGAAACCACGTTGGTGATGTGGCTGTGACCCACCTCCGCCAGGTCCAACCCTTTCAGAGCGTCCCATACGTCGCGCAGGTATCCGGTCGGAACCCAGCGCAGGACGATGTTCTGCTCCTGGGTAGTGCGGGCCTTGCCGCCGGTATAGTTGCGGACGATATCAGCAAGGCCGCGGAACTGCGTCGGATTCAAGTCGCCACGCTCGGCCTTGACATAAACGACGTGATAGCCTTCCTGCCGCTGCGCTTCAACGTTAGACTTCAGCCATCCTTGGTACTCCGGATTGCCGTCGTCGCCGTTGGCGGAAGCTGGTTGTGCCGGCGGAGTTTCCCGCTGTATTTCCTCAGCAACCATCAAGGAACGGAAGTCAATTGGGTCGATATTAGCCAGTTCAGCGTCCACCATGTCGCGGAATTCGTCCAACCCGATGCGGTCGATCAAAACCTTCAGACGGGCCATCATTCGGTTTTTGCGCAGCATATCGGCGTTGTTGAACACCGTCCACACCGCCAGAGCCACGCGCAGGTAGTCGTCCTCCGAAACCCACTCGTACAGCGGCTTCGCCAACCGGGGCATGATGGAAGTGCCGCCGCCGCAATATACCTTGAAGCCCTTCCGCTGGTTCCCGTCGATTTCTTTGTACTGGGAAACAAAGGTGAGGTCCTGAATCGCCGCCGCCACCTCGTCGCGCTGGTCGTTGCCGGTGAACGCCGATTTGAACTTGCGCGGGAAGCTCTGCGTGATCGGGTGCCTCACTCCAAAACGCACGTAGGCCGTGAGGTACGGAGTCGGATCAAACACTTCCTCCGGGCTCACGCCCGCCGTCGGCGGTCCAACCACGTTTCGCACCGTATTCCCGCAAGCCTCCCGGGTGGACAGGCCGACCGCGCCCAACAGCCGCAGCACCTCAGAGGTCTGTTCCAGCGGTATATGATGCAGTTGGATGTTTTCCCGCGTGGTAATGTGGCCCTTCTGCAACGGGGCATAGCGTTCTGCTATATCGCCAAAGCAGTCGAGCATCTCCGCCGATATGATGCCGCCGGGCAGCTTCACCCGGATCATCTGCACGTCAGGTTGCCGCTGCCCGTACACCCCCTGGCGAAGCCGGAACGGTGTGAACACCGTGTTGTCCAGTTCGCCGGTGCGGAAGCGGTCAACCTCAACGTCGAAGCGCTGGATCTCATCCTCCATGAACGGGATAATTGCCGGCGCGGCTGGCGCCAGCCGCATACTGGACTGGTGGATATCTTCGAGGCTGGGTTGTTGCGCTTGGCTGGTCAAGGTGTCCTCCTCGGGTGCTCAAAAAGCAAAAGCCCACCGTTGCCGTTAGGCGAAACCGGTGGGCGCAGGCGCGAACCTGATGGGTCAGGCCGGGGTCATCCTGCCCCCGATTTCGGAGGACAGGAACAGGCGCAAAGGCAGTTCGTTTTGCAATTACTTTGCATTTGCGAAAACTATACCGCCGAGGTCGGGAATTGTCAACGGTAGTAGCTCCGGTTTACAGCCGATCGCTCGGGCCCTCGCAGCGTGCTGTCTTGGCCCCACGTTAGCGCAACGAGCGGTCACTCTTCAAATCCCCGGTGCCCACGGTGCGACCCAGGATCAGCCACAGCACGCGCTCGGAGATATTGGTGGCCCGGTCGGCGATACGCTCCAGGTCGTGGGCAACCCAAAGGAGGTACGTGGCGCGTTCTATGTTCCGCGGGTCTTGAAGCATATACGTCAACAGTTCACGGTAAATCTGGTCGTACAGGTCATCGACCGCGTCGTCGTCCCGACAGATTTTACGGGCGAGCCATTCGTCCCGGTTGGTATAGGCTTGCAGGCTGTCGCTCAGCATCTTCAGGGCGAGATCCGCCATTCTGGGAATGTCGATCAACGGTTTCAGCAGAGGTTGGTCGCCGATGCGCAGGCAGATTTTGGCGATGCCTTCCGCATAGTCTCCCATCCTTTCCAATTCCACCGCGATATGCACCGCCGACATCACCATCCGCAGATCAATGGCGGTGGGCTGTTGGGTCGCCAACAAGCCAATACACTTGCTTTCCAGGGCGTCCTGCAGGCTGTCAATTTCGTCATCGTCGTCGATAACCCGTTGTGCCAAGCCCAAATCCTGTTGCTCCAACGCCGTTAGCGCGGATCGGGTCGCCGCGTCCACTTGCTGGCCCATAACGGCCAGGTCATCTTGCAGGCTGTACAGGTCGCGGTCGTAGTCGGACCTCAGCATGGGCAACACCTCCGTGCATTGGCAGTCGTCCGGCCCGGCTTTCGCGAGCTAACCGAACCGGCCCGTGATGTACGCTTCCGTACGTTCGTCGTTGGGGTTGGTGAACATCCTCCGGGTGTCACCGAATTCGACTAGGTGAGCCACCCGGTTCTCATCGGGCATCAAGAACGCCGTCTTGTCCGAAACGCGTCCGGCCTGCTGCATGTTATGTGTGACTATAACGATGCTGTAGCGCTTTTTGAGTTCCTGCATCAACTCTTCAATCGCCAGCGTGGCGATGGGGTCCAGGGCCGAACAGGGCTCGTCCATCAGGATCACGCTGGGTTCCACCGCCAATGCCCGGGCGATGCAAAGCCGTTGCTGCTGCCCGCCCGAAAGCGACAAGGCGGATTCCTTCAACCGGTCTTTCACTTCGTCCCACAGCGCGGCGCCCTGCAAAGATTGCTCCACGATGTCGTCCATACTGCCTTGGAACCCGTTGATGCGGGGACCGAACGCAATGTTGTCGTAAATGGACTTGGGGAACGGGTTGGGCCGCTGGAAAACCATCCCGATCCGATAGCGGATCTGCGTAGGATCGGAATCGGGCGCGTATAGGTTGAAGTCCCCGAACCACATCTCCCCTTCCATGCGGAAGACTTCGATAAGATCGTTCATGCGGTTGATGCAGCGCAGCAATGTACTCTTGCCGGCGCCGCTGGGTCCGATGATGGCGGTGATTTCGTTCTCCGGCATATCCATGCTCACGCCTTCAATCACCTTGTTGGAGCCGTAATAGACCCCAACGTCGATGGCGCGAACCGCCGGACGGGTTGCAACTGTTGCAGCAGCCATATTGCACTACCCCTGTTGGTTCTTTTGCAGTCGGTTCCGAAGCAGGATTGCGAAAGCGTTCATCCCCAGCAGCATCACCAACAACACGATGATGCCGGCCGCCGCCAGGTGGTGAAACTCTTCCTGCGGCTTGGAAATCCAAACGAAAATCTGGATGGGCAGCACCGTGAAGCGGTCCAGGGGATGCGCCGGAGCGAACGGCACGAACGACAACGCGCCCATGATGACCAGCGGGGCTGCCTCCCCCATGGCCCTGCTGACCGCGAGTATTATTCCAGTAAGGATGCCGGGCATTGCTTGGGGCAGGACCAACCGGCGGATAACCTGCCATCTGGTCGCGCCCAAGGCGTAACCTCCCTCCCGTATCGACGGAGGAACGGCCCGGATTGCTTCCTGGGACGCCACGATTACGACGGGCATAATCAGCAACGCTAGCGTCAAACCAGCCGCCAGCGTACTTTTCCCCATGGCAAAGAGCGCTACGAAAAGGCTAAGTCCGAGCATACCGTACACGATAGACGGCACGGCTGCCAAATTTTGGATGTTCGTCTGGATCAATTGAGCGACCCGGCTGCCTCCCGCATATTCCTCCAGGTAGATGGCTGCCGATACGCCCGTTGTGAAACATACCAGGATGCAGATTCCCATCACCCAAAGGGTACCCACGATGGCGGGGAGCAAGCCGGATCCGGCCGCTTTGCTTGACGGTGTCCCGGTGATTAGCGTCTTGATCGACGCGCCATCCAAGTTGAGCCACGCGATGGCTTCGGAAACTACGCTGTAAAGGAGGGCCAGGAGCATAACCATTGCGATAACCACTGCGGTCACGCACACGCTGTAGAAAATACGCGAGTTTCGCTGGCGAGTCGCCAGTTTTTGATGGTAATTGCGTTCGATTTCCGCCGCCATTATTCGTACACCTCTCGGAACTTGGTAACGACAATTCGGCTTATGAAATTCATAATCAGCGTGATTATGAACAGGGTTATGCCCACCGCAAACAGCGCTTGGAACTGTGCAGTGCCTGGGATGGCGTTGTCGCTGAAGTTGGTCGCGACCATGTACCCGGTCATAGTGCTGACCGCCTCCAGCGGGTTAGGACTGAGGAAACTGAAATTGGGATCGTGACCCGCGGCGATATACACGATCATCGTCTCTCCGACCGCTCTGGACATCGCCAGGATGAATGCGGCAACGATGCCGGAAAGAGCCGCCGGCACCACCACTCTGGTGGCGACTTCAAACTTGGTTGCGCCCAGGGCGTAGGCGCCCTCGCGTAACGCATTGGGAACGGCGCGCATGGCGTCTTCGCTAAGACTGGACACCATGGGGAGGATCATTACGCCCATTACGATGGCAGCGGCAAGAGCGTTGTACGTTCCGATAACGTCTCCGAACACGTTCCTCAACAAAGGCGTAATGAAAGTTAGCGCAAAAAACCCGTACACGATCGTCGGTATGCCAGCCAGCACTTCCAGGACCGGTTTGGTGATAGCGCGCAGCCGAGGATGCGCATACTCGCTCAGGAATATGGCGCTGATTAAGCCCAGAGGTACGGCGGTGAGCATCGCTAGGACGGCAATCGTCACCGTACCCGCCACTAACGTGAAAATCCCATAAAAGCGCGGCACCAACTGCGGACGCCACTTGGTATCAGTCAGAAAACGGTGCCATTTGACTGCTTCCGGCACGTTGAAGGGTTTGGTTGCCAGTGCCGCCCCTTGACCGCCAACCGCTACCGCGGCGACGCTAACCACATAACTGCGCCCCGGCGCGGCGTTTGCGATTGTGCAGAACGTCCGTTCCGGCCCCAGGCCCTGACAGTCCGAATGGTCCGCATTTTGATCAAGTGATCCGGATGAGAACCTCACGTCAACGTAGTATCCAGTCGCTTCCCCGACGGTAGCAGGCTTATCCCAATCAACGTATATCAGCGAATCGGTGGTGGCCCGGACCCTGATTTCAGGGATGACGCCGGGCGCCAGCGAATCCGGAGCTGCTCCGGCAAGACCTTCCGCTTCACTGGCAGCCACCCGCTCCACCGGATTGTTTTCGTAGAAGTCCGATGTGAAAAAGCGCACACCCTCGAAAAGCAGGACCGACACGATGCCCACCGTGGTCAGCACTGACACCGAGGCCAAAAGAAAAAGTACCCACTTGACAATACGTTCAAGTAGGTACTTGTTGCCGCTTCCGGTGAGCGGCTTGCCAGTCGCCGGAACCTCTGGGGTTTCCGGTTTGGCGCCGGTTATCTTGTCGAAAAGCAAAGCGGGTCACCTGCTTTGGCACGATTCCGGCCCGGATAGGCGGGCCGTTCTGGTACGATACTCAGACGCTACTTTCTTGGTTTGCTTCATTTATAATAATGCCAGCCGGCCTGATTCGGCAACCAGAAATGCAGCGGTACGATGATCGCCGTCGCCGGGTAGATCTGCGCCTTCCGGCATATAGTCAGTGCCATCGGGGGGATGATTTGAGCCAAAAATTGCAACTAAGCGTGGTTGACCAGTCGCCGATGCGGGAGGGGAGCAGCGCCGGCGTAGCCCTGCGCGAGACCATCCAATTAGCCGTAGCCGCGGAGCGTCTCGGCTATCAGCGTTATTGGGTGGCGGAGCACCACAACCTGCCCAACTTCGCGGGTACGGCTCCGGAGGTGATGGTGGGCCAGATCGCCGCGCATACCACGAGCATCAGAGTGGGGTCGGGCGGCGTCATGCTGCCTCACTACAGCTCCTTGAAGGTGGCTGAAACCTTCCGCCTCTTGGACTCCCTGTACCCCGGAAGGATCGATCTGGGTATCGGTCGCGCTCCCGGAAGCGACCAAATCACGGCGGCGGCGTTAGCCTACCCGAGCATGCCCAAGGACATCCGCCATTTCCCCCAGCAAGTCCGGGACGTCATCAACTACCTGGGCGATACCCAACCGGACGATCACCCCTTCCACGAGGTGTTGGCTGCGCCGGAGACCTCGGAAACCAAGCCTGACGTATGGCTGTTGGGGTCCCGTTACGAATCCGCGTTTATGGCCGCCAAGATGGGCCTGCCCTTCGCTTATGCCCACTTTTTCGGCCTGGGCGCCGCCGATGGGCCGCAGATTGTCGAATCCTACCGGCAGAACTTCGAGCCATCGGAACACTTGTCGGAGCCACTGGTCAACGTGGGAGTGCAGGTGCTGTGCGCCGATACTGAGGAAGAAGCGCGCCGCATCGCGTCCAGCCGAAACCTGGGACGGCTCCGCTCCGTCACCGGTCGCGCCAGGGGCATCCCGTCCCCCGAGGTTGCGGCCAGTTATAAATACCTCGTCAACGAATGGCAGTTCATCCAGCAATACCTGAAGAATTGCGTGGACGGGGACCCGCAACAAGTGAAGGAAGGTCTCGAAAAAGTAGCCGAAGATTATCAAACCCCGGATCTCAGCGTGGTCACCATTTGCTACCACTACGAAAACCGCGTCCGTTCCTACGAACTGGTGGCGGACGCCTGCGGCCTGTAGCCGCTGGAAACGTAGCGGCGAATAATCACTCGCCCCTACGTTTCATGGATAACGCAGGGCGGGAACTTACGCTCCCAGCTTCGCGGCCAGATCCACGAAACTGTCCGCCACCACGTTGAAAGACGGATCCGGCGTTGGATCGGGGGTGCGGTCCGGGCCATGCTCCCGGGGCCTCGGCACGAACCCGGTTCGTAGGCCCACCTTGGCAGAGGCCAGCAGGTCGCCCTGGTGCGCCGCCACCATCATCACTTGCTCGGGCTGCAAACCCAGTAGATTGACCGCGGTTCCGTAGCTCTCCGGGTCAGGCTTGTAGTGTTGGGCCACTTCCGCGCCCAGGATACAGTCCCAGGGCATCCCACCATTCTTCGCCATGTTGGTCATCAGGGCGATATTGCCGTTGGACATCGGGGCGATGACAAACCGGTTCTTCAGGCGGTACAGGCCCGGCACGCTGTCCGCCCAGGGGCGGAGATTGTGCCAAAAGAAGGTGACCTCCATCTTTTCTTCGTCGCTCAGGCCGCTGATTTCAAACTCGTCAAGCGCCTCGTCCAGAGACATCCGGTGCAGCGCGTCCAGATTGGTCCAGGGCAGCTCCCCGTTGCGCACCTTGTCCATATAGGGGCGATATTTGCCGCGCCAGGCATCGGCAAAAGCGCCCCAGTCCCGGTCAATGCCCTTGATCCGGCCCATGGTGGCGCACTGTTCAGTGATGCTCGAACGCCAATCTACCACCGTGCCGAAAACGTCAAAAATGCAGGCCCTGATGTCAAGACCCAGCGGAGTGATCGCCATAACCCATTGCTCCTTTCAATTCAACGGCAGCTCCGCGCTGCCTGGTCCGTCGCTATGCTAGCACATCGCCGGTTGCTCAGTAGTTGCCGCCGACGCCGAGCAGGATCGAAGCCAGTTCCGCCGGGGCGGTCACCATCGGATCATGTCCGGTGTCGATGTGGTGAACTCCCCACCCGGACGCCGCGACGCGTTCCGCCACCGGCTCAAAACCCGACTCGCTGCACAGCACAAATTCTCGCCTCAACGACTCTGCCGCCGGATTCCCCCTTTTTACCGGCTGAGAGAAGGTCAGGGTCGGTTGGGGGGACAATCGCGGCAGCATGAACGCTTGGTCGTCCGGGTCGGTTATGGACCACCGCTGCGCAATTTCCGCGACGGTAGTTGGCGCGGGCAAAAAGGGCTCGCCGTCAACGATATGCCGGCGGACGTTGGCGACGAATTCGGGTCCGCGCACCGCTTCCAGTTGATCTACCATCGCCTCACCGTCGGACGGAGCGACGCCGTTGACGTAGACCAGGGCCGCAACACGCTCCGGCGCAGACTCCGCCACTCCGGTGATCACCATGCCGGCATAGGCGTGACCCACCAGGATCACGTCCCGGAGGTCGTTGGAGGCCAGCAATTCAGTGATGTCGCGTATGTGCAAATCCAGATTCAACGCTGCCGGCGGCATCAGGCCCGCGAGATGCTCCCGGTCACCCAACCCCGTCAGACTCGGCGTCAGCGCCAAATTTCCCGCCTGGCGCAACAGCGGCGCGGTCTTCCACCAACTCCAACCGCCGTGCCAGGCTCCATGAATGAGCGCAAACGTTGCCATGGCGCTACTCCGACATCACCACTACCGACCGCAAAACTTCCCCCCGCTCCATACTGGCAAAAGCCGCCTCCACGTCGCCGATGCCGATGCGCTCGCTGACGAACGTATCCAGATCCAATCTGCCCTGCAGATACAGGTCAATGAACATCGGAAAATCCCGGGTTGGCAAGCAGTCTCCGTACCAGGAGGACTTCAGCGAGCCGCCACGTCCGAAGACCTCAATCAGGGGCAGCTCAATCTTCATCGTGGGGTCCGGCACACCCACCAGCACTACTGTGCCGGCCAGGTCCCTCGCGTAAAAAGCCTGTTCATAAGCCGCAGGATTGCCCACCGCTTCAATCGCAACGTTGACGCCATTCCCTTCGGTTAGGGCGCGGATCGCCTCAACCGCATCCGTCTGTGTTGAGTTGATGGTATGTGTTGCCCCAAAACCTTTGGCCCACTCCAATTTGCGGTCGTCAATATCCACGGCAATGACCGTGTGAGCCCCGGCCAGTCGCGACCCCGCTACTGCTGCGTTGCCCACGCCTCCGCAACCGATGACCGCCACGGAATCCCCCCGGCTGACGCCTCCGGTGTTGATGGCGGCGCCCAACCCGGCCATCACGCCGCAGCCGATAAGTCCCGCTGCCTGGGGATTCGCCGCCGGATCCACTTTGACGGCTTGTAGCGCGTCCACCAGCGTCAACTCGCAAAATGCGCCGATGCCCAGGGCCGGGGCCAGCGGCGTACCGTCGGCCAGGGTCATTTTCTGCTGGGCGTTGCGGCTGGCGAAGCAGTACCATGGCCGGCCGCGCCGGCAGGAACGGCAGCGGCCACAGGGAGCGCGCCAAGCCAGGATTACGAAATCCCCCGGTTGCACGTTGGTCACGTCGGGTCCAACCTTTTCGACAATGCCCGCCGCCTCGTGCCCTAACAGAAACGGAAACTCGTCGTTGATGGCGCCCTCACGGTAGTGCAGGTCCGTGTGGCACACGCCGCACGCCTGTACACGAACCAATGCTTCGCCTTCACCCGGGTCGGGTACCACGATGGGGACCAGCTCTACGGGCGCTCCTTTGGCCCGGGATACGACCCCCTGAACTTCGTTCGCCGGCATTAATCTCCCTCCGTCATGACCGCTTAACGCGGCCCGCAATGCAAGCGGTATAATGCCTCAACCCATGCCAGCCGTCAAAACCCCGACCCGTCATGGTAGGGTTGCAATTTAGGTGGTTTAGTTTTCTCGTCATTCCGGCGAAAGAACAGCCTGTCCAGTGCTTGACACGGGGTCACCCCGTACTTGATACGGGGCCGGAATCCAGTAGCGTTTTCTGGACTCCGGCTTTCCCCGGAATCCGGAAAGATGTTGGTAGATACCATGCCCAAGCGAGTGATAATCGACACCGACCCCGGCGTGGACGACTGCGCGGCGATCTTGCTTGCGTTGGCCAGCCCGGAGTTGCAGGTTGAAGCGCTCACCGTGATCTATGGAAACGGTTCCATGCCTCAATGCGCCGCCAACGCCCACCGCATCCTTGGCGCCGCCGGACGTACCGACATACCGGTTTATCCGGGGGCAACAAGGCCGCTGCTGCGCTCGCCAAACGAAGGTTGGGCGGCGCACATCCACGGCGACGACGCTCTCGGTGGCGCCAACCAAACTGCCGACGATGGCCCCGATGCGGTTGACGTTGGCAACAGTTGGGCGGCAGTCGAAATCGCCCGGCGCGCCCTCGCGTCGCCGGGCGAGATTACGGTCCTGGCGCTGGGTCGAATGACTAACCTGGCTTTGGCGTTGCGCATTTCCCCGGACATCGCGGACGCGCTGGCCGGCGTGGTGGTCATGGGCGGCGCAGTACGGGTGCCGGGCAACGTGTCCCCGGTCGCGACGGCCAATCTATACGAGGACCCGGAAGCCGCGGCGATTTTGTACGACTCCGGCGCGCACATCCTGCAGGTGGGTTTGGACGTTTGCGACCATTGTGGCCTTTCGGACGCGCAGTTCCAACGGTTGCGCGATTGCCCTGCGCCGGCGGTTCAGCTTCTGGTTTCGGCCTCCACATACACACGGGCGGCATATCGTCGCCTGGGACGGTTAGCGGACGGCGAGGCAGTCAGATACAACGACGTGCCCGCCGTAGCCGCCGCCATCGATCCGACCCTGATGACGATGGAGCGGTTGCCGGTGGCGATTGATACGGCAAGCCATCTGACCCGAGGTCAGACGGTGGTGGACTGGTACGGAATGACCGGGCGGGAGGCCAATGTTAATGTGTGCCTGAACGTGGACGCGCGACGGTTGACTGAAACGATGGTTGATCGCCTCGTCAAATACCCTTGGCCCATTGCGTAAAACCGTCGGGGCGAATAATCATTCGCCCCGGCCGCATTGAAGGTTGCTTTCGGCTGGCGCGACTAACCCAGAGCAGCCACGGCGGCCCGAACCTCCTCATAATCGGGTTCCACGCCAGGCGACTCCGAAACCCAGTGGTAGCGGACGATACCCTCGCCGTCCACAATGGTCACGGCGCGTTTGGCGGCGACGTATCCCTGCATACCGGCCAACCCGGGCAATGCCACCTCGTAAGCGTTCACTACCTCCCGGTTGTAGTCGCTGAGGAACGTGTACTCCACGTTGTTGGCCGCTTTCCATGCCGCCTGCGCGAAAGGCGGGTCAACAGTGATCCCGATAACCTCGGTATTCATCGAGCTGAACTGGTCGATCCGATCCCGCAAAGCGCACATTTCAGTGGTGCAGACGCCGGTGAACGCTCCGGGGAAGAAAGCGATAACGACGTTCTTGCCGCGATAATCGCTCAGACTCCGCTGTTGCTGCGGCGTTTCATGGAGGGTGAAGTCGGGCGCGGATTGGCCTACGGTGATAGCCATCAAGGAACCTCCTGGCTGCTGATATTTCAGGTTTTCAACGCGCCGCCGGGCAATCCCGACGCGGCTGTTGTTGATTTACGACGCTGGCATCTTACCATAAGATACCCGGTGCGCCGAAATCGGGCGGCGTGCTAAACTCACCAATACACTGAGCCGGATTGGAGCCGTTCCCATGTTTTTCAATTCCCGTCGTTCCACTGTCCACGCCACTCATGGCATGGTTGCCACCAGCCAACCGCTGGCGGCCATGGCCGGCCTGCGCGTCCTCATGGACGGAGGCAACGCTGTGGACGCCGCGGTTGCGACTGCGGCTACGCTCAACGTCGTCGAGCCCATGTCCACGGGCGTCGGTGGCGACGTGTTCGCCCTCACCTGGAGAGCGGCGGATAAAGAGGTTATCGCCCTCAACGGCAGCGGCAGGGCCCCCATGGCTGCCAATATCGAAGACCTGCAAGCCAAGGGCCATCGGCGAATGCCGGCCTTCGGCCCCTTGTCCATCTCCGTCCCCGGCGCCGTCCACGGTTGGGAAGTCCTGCTCGAAAGCCAGGGAACCATGGCTCTGACCGACGTTTTGGCGCCTGCAATTGACTACGCTGAGAATGGATTCCCCGTCAGCGACATCATCGCTTTCCAGTGGAAGCAGCAGCAGGACAAACTGGCCGCGCTGCCCTCGGGCCAGGAAATGCTGGTCAATGGTCAGGCCCCTGGGGAAGGCGATTTGATGCGCCTTCCCACGCTGGCCCAAACGCTCCGCGCAGTGGCGGAAGGAGGTAGCGCGGCGTTCTACACCGGCCCGATCGCCACCGCGATGGCTGACTTCGTGCAGGAACAGGGCGGTTGGCTGTCCGAAACCGATCTTGCGGCTCATCATTCCGATTGGGATGAACCCATCAGTGCCGACTATCGGGGCGTGACGTGCTGGGAGTGTCCGCCCAACGGCCAGGGCATCATTGCGCTGGAAGCCCTGAACATCGTAGAAGGTTTCGACGTCGCCGGAATGGGTCCGCAGAGCGTTGACCGCTATCACCATCTTATCGAGGCGACGCGCTTGGGATTCGCAGACGCCTTCGAGTACCTGGCTGACCCTCGTTGCGCCGAAGTTCCCGCCGATAGTTGGGTTTCCAAAGAGTACGCCCGATGGCGACGTACTTTAATCGACCCGGAACGCGCCATGTTCACGGCTCCCTATGGGAGAATGGTACCGGGAAGCGATACAGTCTATATCAGCGTGGTCGATGGCGCCGGCAATGCTTGCTCCCTGATCAATAGCGTGTTCGCCAATTTCGGGTCTGGCCTGGTGGCGCCGGGCACCGGCATCGTCCTGCACAACCGGGCATCTCTTTTCAGCGCAGTGCCCGGACACCCCAACGCCCTGGCCGGAGGCAAAAGGCCCTTCCATACCATTATTCCGGCCATGGCGACGCGGGACGGCGAGTTGTGGCTCAGCTACGGTGTCATGGGCGGGTTCATGCAGCCCCAGGGTCATCTGCAGGTCATCACCAACATGGTGGACTTCGGAATGGATGCCCAGGGAGCGTTGAACGCCTTGCGCTTCCAGGTTGCCGGTGACGCCGTTTGGCTCGAGGGGGATGTTGATCAGGATGTCGTAACCGGATTGCACCGCCGGGGCCACCGCGTCAACGTAATGCATGGCCCCCAGCGCGGCGGCGCCGGCGGCATGGGTGGCGGGCAGATCATCAGCCGCAACCCGGACAGCGGCGTACTCAGCGGCGGCAGCGAACCCCGCAAGGATGGAACCGCGGTCGGCTGGTGATTATTTCGACAGCCAGCGTCGAAAACGTTGCCAGCCGCTCTGCGGCTCAGATTCCACCGGCCGGCCGCGCCAGTATTGCCCTTGCTGGGAACCCAACCGCTGATAGATCATCCACGCCACGGCCGCCACCATGATCGCCATGCCAGCCATCGAAAGCCCGACGAAATGCGGCACCAGAAGACCCAGCACGGCCACCGCCCCTCCCACCACCGCCAATTTGGTGGGAGAAATCAGCCGCGTCCGTTGCTTGGGACGGGGCGCGAATGGAGATGGTTGGTCGTCCAGCGGCGGCGTGGCGTTCGGAGGCGTTGTGTCCGGAGCGTCGGTTTCAGATTCCAACTCGCTCAGCAGTTGCTCGATTTCTTGTTCGTAGCGTTCTTTCATCGTCACACTACCCGTGAGAGAGGGCCTCAATCGTCCATCTGGCAGCGATTATAACCCGGCGACGCGCCAGGCGTAACCGCCAAAATGGACTTTCAATCCCATCTGCGGACCGAATACGCAACGCCGTCTGATTTCCACACCGGGTTCGTTCGCCCGATAGCGTCCGGCCGGACTGCGGCACATAGGAATTTTGAGGCGTCGTTTCGCCTGGTGTGAGCGGTTCGGGGATCTCAGGATTTCTTGACGCAATTAGGGTTTGGCAGTACCATAAATTGACATCGGAGTTAAACAATGCCGAAACGCACTTATCAGCCCAAAAAGCGCCGCCGTGCCCGGGTGCATGGCTTTCGCTCTCGTTCCCGCACCTCCGATGGTCGCGCGGTTTTGCGCCGTCGCCGGTTCAAGGGCCGGCATCGGCTGGCCGTCTAATCCCTTGGCCAGCGCGAATTCGCAAGGCGTCATAGCCGGTTGCGTTTGTGCGATGCAGAAACGTCACCGGCTCGGCAGTCAAAAGCGCATCTCCGAAATTCATCGCCAGGGGCGAAGCGCGGCCAATGGTCTCCTGGTGGTTCGCCTGTTGCCGAACAATCTTGACCACAATCGATATTGTTTCGTAGTCGGCAAACGGGTCGGCAAAGCCGTGGTGCGAAACAAAGTGAAACGCCGGTTGCGCGAAACGATCCGCAATGCCGACACTGCCTCCGGATGGGATACCATACTCATCGCCCGACGTGGGGCCGGCGAAGCTGACTTCAATCGATTGCGAACGGCCGCGCACAACCTGATACGGCGAACCCCGCTGGGCGGGCCTCGCGCCGACTCCTCCCAGAAACCTTTCCCCCCGGACGGTACTGCATGAGACGCATAGCCATCGGCTCAATCCATCTGTACCAGCTGATATTGTCCCCTTATTGGCCGGGTCTCTGTCGTTACCAACCCACTTGCTCGCAGTACACCGCCGATGCCATAACCCGTTACGGATTCGTAAGAGGGAGTTGGCTCGGGTTCCGCCGGATCTTGCGCTGCCGGCCCATGGGCGGCGCTGGATACGACCCGGTTACCTGATCTTTGAACATGTCATACCTTTTCCCGCCCTCCCGCAACCCTGCGGTCACGCCGCGCAATCGAAACACCTCCTCGCTTTGGCGATTTTCGGCGCTTTTGGCGTTGGCTGGGCTTTTGTGTCTGGCCGCCACCGGATGCGCGCGAGACTTGGGGGCATCGACCCGCGGTTGGGGTTCGGTGGCCGCCACCAGCGGCGTAGTGTACGCGACGACGCTGCAAGGTCAGCTCTACGCCCTGAATGACTTGGGGCCGGACGGCGTCAGCACCCGCTGGATCTCTACAATCGGGGCGGACAAGGGGTTCCACGGAGCCTATAACCCTCCCGCGGTAGGTCGCTATCTGTACGTCGCCGGCATTGACGGCTTCCTGTACGCTTTCGACCCACCTGCCGCGGGCGGCCCCGTGGCAGTAGTCTGGCGCAAGCCAAACATAGAGGCCGAGGACATGACGCCGTTGGTTGGAAGTCCCGGGCTGGACGAAGCCGGCGGTATCGTTGCGGTAGGTTCTGAAGACGGTGGCCTGTATGCCTACAACGCTCTGACTGGAGAAGCGTTGCGCTGGTCGCCTTTTCGGACCGAGCCGAGTGGCGAGATCTGGTCCACCCCGGTTCTCCGCAATGGAGTGGCCTACTTCGGATCGCAAAACGGAACCGTTTACGCCGTGGACCTGACCACCGGCGCGGAAAAATGGCGGTATGAAACTGGTGGCGCCATCGTCGCCACGCCGCTGATCTTCAACAATTTGTTGATCGTTGGCTCTTTCGACCGGCAGATTTATGCCCTGGGCCTCAATGACGGCCAACCCCGTTGGCAACACGAAGCCGCCAATTGGTGGTGGGCGACCCCGGTCGCTTCCGAGCGCGCCATTTTCGCCCCGTCCATGGATGGAAAGGTGTACGCGCTCGATGCCAACGGAACACTGCTCTGGGCGTACGATGTGGGGTCGCCCATTGTTGCCAACCCAATACTCCTGGAACGGGGTCTGGTGGTAGGCACGGTGGAGGGCAAGTTGGCGGTGCTCCGCGCCTCCGTATCGGATCACGGCCCAGCGCAGGAGATTGCCTCCCTAACCGTGGGCGACGCCGAAATCAAAGCGCCGTTGATCGTCGCCAGCAACCGGTCCGCCGGGATTACCGATCCGCCCGATTCGGTGTACATCGGGTCGGACGACGGCAAGGTCCGCCGAGTTCAGGTGCGGTCCGGCATCAATATCATGTGGTGCTACGACACCAGCGAAAACACCCGGTGCAACTGACGTTTGCGTCATCCGATCCCAACGCTCGAAACCGGGGAATTAATCTACGTGCCGGAAGCCCCTCAACCGACTAACCGCGCTATGACGACATAGGTCAACGCCAGTGGAATTCTTCTCCATATTCGTTCTGCTGTGGAACGAGATCATCATTCGGCCCATGCTCAACACCCTGCTGGTGTTGTACGTGGTCTGCTTCTCCCAGATGGGCGTGGCTATCATCGCCTTCACAGTGCTGGTTCGGGTGGTCACCATCCCGCTGACGGTGCGCCAACTGCGCCAGATGCGCGCCATGACCGCAATGCAACCCCGTGTGCGCGAGATCCAGGAGCGTTACGCCGGCGATCGGCAGCGCACGTCCCAGGAAACCATGCGGCTTTATCGGGAAAGCGGCGTCAACCCGATAGGGTGCTTGGGACCGTTGATCGTCCAAATGCCCATCCTGATCGGCCTGTTCCGCGTCCTGATCCTGACGCTGTTCAACAATCCGGAAGACCTGGTGAACCTGTCGGACAAGCTGTATTCGTGGATCACCTTCGTACCCATCCACGCTGCTGTACCGGTCAACAACGGCTTTTTGTGGCTGGACTTGAGCCGGCCCGATCCATCTCCCATCGTGATGCCTATATTGGTGGCGGTAACCACTTGGGTGCAACAGAAGATGACCCAGATGCCGTCACCCGATCCCCGTCAGCAGTCAAGTCAAACGATGATGTTGTGGATGATGCCCATTTTCCTTGGGGCCTTTTCCTTGGGTTGGCCCAGTGGATTGCCCCTCTACTGGGTGGTCTCCAATCTCATCGGCATTGGTATCCAGTACTTTATCACCGGTTGGGGGCCGCTTTTCCCGTTGTTCCCGCGTCGTGGGGGCGAGACCGAAGAAGTCGCGCCGGTGACGCCGGCTCCCGAACCGCAGGAGAATAGACCCGATGGATCAGATAGTGCAAACCGGGAGAACCGTAGAAGAGGCCGAAGAACTGGCGCTCGCAGCTCTCGGCGCCGACCGCAGCGAGGTAGAGGTCGAAATACTAAATAGAGGCCGCCAGGGTTTCCTGGGGATCGGTGGAGAGCTGGCCGAGGTTCGAGTTACCCGGCTCGCCGCCGACTCTGCGGAAGAAGACACTCACTACGACGATGATGCTTATGATGCCGCGGACGAGCTCGAAGCGGAAACCCAGGTAAGCGGCGCCCCGCCTGAAACCCCGCCTCGCCCGGCCCCGGAAACACCGGCCGGTCTCGCAATCCAATCAGTAGAGCGCATCCTGAACATCGTCGGCGCGGAAGTTGACGTTAGCCTCCGCTCTGAACACGATGAACTGGCCGGCGGGCCTGTCATCGACATTCATGGGCCCGATTCCGGGCTGCTTATCGGGCGTAGAGGCAACACCCTGCAATCGTTGCAGTTTATCGTGCAGAGCATCGTCCGCCAGCAGCTCGATCAGGACATCCGGGTCGCGCTGGATGTTGAACAATACCGGAGCCGCCGCGAGGACTCCCTTCGGGAGATGGCGGACCGCGTCGCCAATCGGGTCGTCCAAACGGGCCGCAGCATCACTCTGGAACCCATGACCCCATCGGACCGCCGGGTAATACATCTCTATTTGGGCGAGCGAGGCGGCGTTCGTACCGAAAGTGTCGGCTACGGGGAGGGCCGCAAGGTCCAGATCATCCCCGAACGCGACTGAACCTTGCGGTTGACACGTCACCGTGCGCAACCGCCCGCAATTGAGTGCCTTTGCCGTTGACCTGGGTTAGGCCGCCCAATAGAATGCCACCATGAGCTGGTGCATCGTCAATGGATCCCGGTCCGATGCCTTCGACCACCCGCGCGAAGAGTGCGGAATAGTGGGCATATACCGGGAGTGCGGTCACAGCGCATCCCTGGCGGCAGTGGGCTTGTTTGCCTTGCAGCACCGCGGCCAGGAGTCGGCGGGAGTGGCCGCGGTGGACGCGGAAAAGATACAAGTCCACACCGGGATGGGCTTGGTGTCCGAAGCTTTTCGCGATGGCGACATTGACCGCCTCGCCGGGGAAATGGCCATCGGGCACACTCGCTATTCCACCACCGGATCCAGCCGACACTCCAACGCGCAGCCCTTGCTGGTTAGCGGACTTAACGGTCAGCTGGCCGTGGCCCACAATGGAAACATCATCAACTCGTTACAGTTGCGCGAACTGCTACAGACGCGCTGGGGATGTCATTTCGAGACCAGTACCGATAGCGAGGCGATAGCCCATCTCCTCGTCAATGCACCCGGCGCAACTTGGACCGATCGCATTTTCTACAGTATGCGCCTGATGCAGGGAGCGTTTTCCCTGGCGTTGTTGACTCCCGATGCCGTCATCGCGGCTCGCGATCCCCTGGGCATTCGTCCGTTGTGTCTGGGCCGCCTGCCCGATGGTTGGGCGACCGCCTCTGAAACCTGCGCCTTGGACCATATGCAGGCCGAGTTCGTCCGTGAACTGCAACCCGGCGAAGTGGTGGTGGTGGATCGGAACGGTGTTCGCTCAGAGATTTACGAAGGCGCATCCGGTCGCAATCGGGCTTTATGCGTTTTCGAATGGATCTACTTCGCCCGACCGGACAGCGTGATGGACGACAGGCTAATGCACCAGGTCCGTGAAGAAATGGGCGCGCAACTCGCTCGCGAGCATCCCGCTGAAGCCGACTTGGTGATCGGCATTCCGGATTCTTCCACTTCCGCCGCCGTGGGCTACTCCCAGGAATCCGGCATTCCTTTCGCCAACGGACTGGTGCGAAACCGTTACGTCGGGCGCACCTTCATAGAACCGGAGCAGCGCCGTCGCGACCGTGGTGTGCGACAAAAATTCAATCCCATGCCAGCGGTGCTCCGCGGCAAGCGCCTGGTAGTGGTAGATGACAGCATCGTGCGCGGCACAACGACGCCTCACGTGGTGGAGCTGTTGCGTCGGGCCGGCGCAGCCGAAATCCACCTCCGCGTGTGCGCGCCTCCTATCAAGCATCCCTGCTACCTGGGCGTGGACATGGCGACACGCCACGAGTTGATCGCCGCCAACAAGACCATTCCCGAAATTCGCGACGTCACCGGAGCAGACACTTTGGGCTATCTCAGCGTGGGAGGATTGATGGGATTGGTCCGCGGCCCCCAGGGCGGGTTCTGCGACGCCTGCTTCACGGGTAATTATCCCGTCCCGGTGCAGTTGGAATTGACCAAGCAGGCGCTGGAACCGGTTACGACGTGACGACGGCGGGAGAACCACGCCTGGACGACCCCGGATCGTCCGCGTATGAAGCCGCTGGTGTTTCTCTGGAGGCCATGGACGGCCTGAAGGATCGCATCAGGGCCTTCGCCGCCATGACCCACGGACCGGAGGTTCTGGACGCTAGCGGTGGTTTCGCCGGGTTGTTCGCGTTATCCGGCTACGACGACCCGGTGCTGGTGGCCAGCGCCGACGGAGTCGGCACCAAGCTCAAGATCGCCGCTCAACTGGGGCATTTTGAGGGCGTCGGCCAGGATCTTGTCACGCTCAACGTCAACGACATACTGACCAAAGGCGCTCGCCCTCTGTTCTTCCTCGACTATGTTTCCTTTAGCGCGCTTGACGAGCATCGGCTGGAAATGCTGATGAGGGGGATTGCCTGGGGTTGCCGGGAGGCCGGATGCGCCCTCATCGGCGGGGAAACGGCTCAACTGCCGGGAGTGTACTCTGAAACCGACTTCGACTTGGCCGGCTTCGTGGTCGGGGTTGCCGAGCGCAACCTCCTGCTGGGCTCCCGCCACGTGGTACCGGGCGACCATCTGATTGGAATACCATCCAGCGGTGTTCATACCAACGGGTTTTCGTTGGTTCGAAAGGTATTCAACCTCGACGACGACCCTGCGGCGCTGTACCGCCCCTGGCCCGGTTTGGCGCGCAACCTGGGCGACGAGTTGATGGTGCGCCACCGCGCGTATCATCCTCTCCTCACCCCACATCTCACTCACGTCAAAGCGCTGAGTCACATCACTGGTGGCGGGTTGCCCGGCAAGATGCCGGCTGCTCTGCCCGACGACGCCACCGCCGAGTTCCGCGTGGGTTCATGGCCCGTGCCGCCAGTGTTTGGCGCTATCCAACGAGCGGGCGGCATCGACGACACTGAGATGTATCGTGTGTTCAACATGGGTCTGGGCATGGTCGCCGTGTGCGACGACGCCGGCGCGCGGGCGCTGCTGGCAAGTATTCCTGACGCCTTAGCAGTCGGCTGTATTGTGGAACGCGAAGGTCATTCACAAACTAACCTCACCACCATTTAGCTCCGCCGCAGGGGGGAACCACATCATGGGTATGAAGAAACTGTTCCGTCGCCGCGGCGCCGGCTCACAACCTGACGTTGTTGACGTTCCCGCCGGGATGAGACCCTGGTGGGCGTGGGGTCCGCTCGGTCTGGTGTGGTTTGCCGGACACGGACACGACTCCGGCGCAAACACTGACCCCGGATACCTGCCTCATCATGGAGACGCTGGAAACTTCCATCACCCGAGTGACCCGGGCGGTGGATTCGGCGGTTTTGACGGGGGCGGTGGGGCTATCTGACGGCCCGTCAGAAAACTGAAAAGGAGATTTCCAGCAACTTGAAAGCGTTACTCAGCGTATTCGACAAAACCGGTATTGAAGATTTGGGCGCGCGACTGGTCAGTGCCGGCTATGAGTTGATCAGTACCGGAGGAACCCACCGCAGTCTGACCGACGCCGGCGTACCCGTGCGCCAAGTGTCAGACATCACCGGCTCCCCGGAAATCCTGGAGGGCCGGGTCAAAACCCTGCACCCGGTCATCCACGGCGGCCTGCTCGCAAGGCGGGATTCTCCGGCCCATATGGATGAACTCAGCCGACACGGTATCGACGCCATCGACACGGTAGTAGTGAACCTCTATCCCTTCGTGGACACCATCAGCAAAGCTGGCGTTGCACTGGATGACGCGCTGGAAAACATCGATATCGGCGGGCCTGCCATGCTCAGGGCCGCGGCCAAGAACTTCCCAGCGGTGGCCGTTATAGTTGATCCTGATGATTACAGTTGGGTGGCAGACGCCCTGGCCGGCGACGGTCTCGACATGCGACAACGGCGCAGTTTGGCCGCCAAAGCCTTCCAACACGTCGCAATTTACGATGCAGCCGTGGCCGAGTACCTGGCCGCTGACACCGGTGTCGATGACGAAATGCCCCGACAGGTAACCATCGGCCTCACCCGTGTTTCCAGCCTGCGCTACGGCGAAAATCCCCACCAGCGGGGTGCGCTCTATGTTCCTGCCGTGGGCGGAGCCGGCGGCTTGGCCAGGGCTAACCAGTTGCATGGCCGGGAGCTGTCCTTCAACAACCTGATGGACGCCGATGCAGCTTGGCGCACGGTCAGCGATTACGCAGACCCTTCTGTGTGCGTGATCAAACACGCCAACCCCTGTGGTCTGGCATCCCGCGACGACGTTGCCGAGGCTTATCAACTCGCGTACGAAGGCGATCCGGTTTCCGCTTTCGGTGGCATCGTCGGCTTCAACCGCGCGGTGACCGCCGCCGCCGCGACGGCCATGGATCCCGTGTTCTACGAAGTTGTGGTCGCCCCGGCATACGACGGCGACGCGTTGGAGATTCTCCAGCGCAAACGAAATCTCCGGATCTTGGAGGTTGAGCCGGCGCAGGATACTCCCGGGACTGCCGCCTATGATGTGCGCCCACTCAGCGGTGGCGTGTTGGTGCAAACCCCCGACGCCATCGAGGAAGACCCCCACACGTGGACCACAGCGACCGAGCGCGCCCCCTCCGCTGCTGAATTGGCCGACCTCGCATTCGCGTGGAAAGCCGTCAAGCACATCAAATCCAACGCCATCGCCTTCGTGAAGGACCGGACTTTGATCGGCATGGGGGCCGGCCAGCCCAACCGCGTGGTCAGCGTCCATCTGTCCCAGCGGGCGGCCGGGGAGAAAGCGGCCGGCTGTGTGCTGGCTTCCGACGCCTTCTTCCCGTTCCCCGACAACATCGAACTGGCCGCCGCCGCCGGCATCACCGCCATAGTTCAACCCGGTGGCTCGATCCGCGACGACGAGGTTATCGCCGCCGCCAACCAGGCTGGTATCGCCATGGTGTTCACGGGGGTGCGCCACTTCCGCCACTGATCGCCTTCCCCTGCTTCCCTCTCCCTTGATGGGAGAGGGCTAGAGTGAGGGCGCCCTGTCTTGTTATTGAGATGGACGCCTACCTGGACATAGAAACGACTGGGTTAACGCCAAATCGTGCTATCCCCACAGTGGTGGGTATCGCCGTGGACTTTCCCGGTGATTGGATGGTCGAGCAGTTGGTGGGAGACGACATAACGCGCGATGCCGTACTGCATGTTCTGGAAGGGGTCACCACCATCTACACCTACAACGGGTCGAGATTTGACCTCCCCTTCCTGGCCAGGAAGCCGGGCGTTGACTTTGGCAGGTTTCAACAGCGCGACCTGATGTACGATTGCTGGAACGCTGGTCATTACGGCGGGTTGAAGGTGGTTGAGCGCAAGCTCCGTATCCGGCGAAAACTGCCCGATGTGAACGGCCGGGTCGCCGTTGACCTCTGGCGCCAGTATCAGCGAGGCGATGAAGCGGCCCTGACTACATTGCTGGAATACAACCGCGAAGATGTGGAAAACCTGTACGTCCTGCGGCAAAGACTGGAACACGGAGGCAAGCGGAGGAGATAATTTTGGAACTTGGATTGAAAGCCAGGAACGTACTGGTTACCGGCGGCGGCAATAACATCGGCCGGGCGATAGTCCTCGCCTTTGCCGGCGAAGGGAGCAACATAGCTATCGCCGAGCTGAATCGCGAAGCCGGGGAACGAGTGGCGCGTGAAGTGGCAGCTCTGGAAACGGGAGCCACAGCGGTAGTCATTGACGCCGACGTTACGGATCAAGCCAAAACCAATGCCATGATGGCAGAGGCCATCGCGCGCCTGGGCAGCATGGACGTGCTGGTGAACAACGTGGGCTGGACCATTGACCGCCTGTTTATGGACAAGCCTCGTGAGGAGTGCGTGAAAGAGGTGGACGTGAACCTTTGGGGCGCCATCAACTGCATCCACGCCGTGCTGCCCCACATGATTGAGCGGCAGTCCGGCGCCATCGTCAGCATCAGCAGCGATGCGGGCCGAATGGGCGAATACAGAGAGGCGGTCTATTCCGCATGCAAAGCCGGAGTGATTGCCCTCAGCAAATCGCTGGCCCGCGAAACCGGACGCTATGGCCTGCGCCTGAACATGGTCTGTCCCGGCCTGGTGGCGCCGCCGCAGGAAGAAGTGATCGGTTCGGAGAGCATGTGGCGGCAGGGGATGGAGCAGCTTTTCACTGAGGAAACGCTGGAACGGGTCAAGCGCGCCTATCCGCTGCGGCGAATGGGGACGGCGCAGGAGGTTGCCAACGCGGTGGTGTTCCTGGCCTCCGACGCGGCCAGTTTTATCACCGGACAAACGCTCAGCGTGTCCGGCGGCTACACGATGATGTAACCGCAGTCTAGGTTTGTTAAACGTGTAGGGGCGACGCGCGCGTCGCCCCTACCGATTGGGTCCGTGGATGAACGATTACTGCTGGTTCGTCCCAACCAATGCCCAGGCCTTCTCCTCCATCGAGGGGATGATGGCCTGCACCAGGTCGTTGTCCACGTTGGCGGCTACGGTGGGGTAGCCGGCGCGGTCAATCATGCTGGCCAGGTTGCCGGACTTGAACTGGCCCAGGGTCCAGGCCAGGGTATTGCCGCTGGTGGTAACGTCCCAGTAGATCCGGACGTCCTGGTTCCGGGGGCCATAGTGGTAGTGCGGCGCGATCTCGAAGCAGTCGAAAGCCAGCAGCTCGAACTCCTGCCCCAGGTGGTCGGTCAGCACGTGGATGGCCACGCCCCGGTCGTTGGCGGCGCCGATGTTCGAGCGGAACTCAACGCCGAAGCGGATGTTGCCGGCCTCGTAGATGTGATCGCCGCGGAAGTGGGTGACCGTGCGCCGCTCATCGCGGGCCTTGCCCAGCGCGCAATCTTCGACCTCGTCCATCTTGTTCCCGTCGACGGGGTTGGCCTCAATGCTGGAAGCCAGGTCGTCATAACCGGCGCGTCGAACCATGGCGGGCAGGTTGGTGCGAATATTCTTCAGCGTCCAGCCCAGCGGGGTGCCGACGGTGGTCTTGTCCATGTGCAGCCGGATGTTCATGTTCTCCGGCCCATAGTGGTAGTGGGGATCCTGGTCGAAGCAGTCGAACCGCAGAATCTCGGTATCGTGACCGTCAACGTCGCCAAAAACCTGGACCATCAGGCCCTGGTCAGGCATGATCTCCTTCCGGTACGACAAAGCTACGTCCACCGGCCCAATGTTGATAATGGTATCTCCCTTTTCCATGAGCTCGCCTCCTCGTGGAATTCGGATTGAATTCGGCGGCCGCATTATTGCAACCGTCCCCGTTTTTGCGATTATAGCATCGTGGGCGATAATGGCAAGAACGCTTTTCAAAAGTTCGCCCAAATACGGCGAACCCGCGTATCTGGCGCGATATGATCGTGTCGTCGGAGGGTCAGATGGACAAGCGCAAGAACAGTCCCATCACCGCCAGTTTCCCCGGCGCGGCCTCCCCGGTGGGTAGCGTCGTCAAGTTCCGCGGCGCCGGCCAACGCGAGCTTAGTGGTAGGGTTACATGCCTTCGCCTGCGGCATGCTGACGTGTTGGGGGAAGATGGTGGCGAGTGGTCTGTGCCCTACCCCGCCATCCTGGAGGTTGAGGGCAGCGCCGCGACCGGATGTTCATTGGCCGAAGTGGAGCGTACCGGCAAGCGTCTGCTGGCACGGTATGGCCAGCATGGCGGGTTGGATGGGAAGTGGTCCTTCGGGTTCGACCTCGCCACGACACGCGCCGGCGTCTGTCGCTACCGCGAACGGCGTATCGACCTGGCGGTGAGCTATTGCCTGGCCGCCTCTGCCGCCGAGATTGAGGACACCATCCTGCACGAAATTGCCCACGCCATCGTCGGCCCGCGACATAACCACGGCGCGGTCTGGAAGGCCAAAGCCCGCGAAATCGGCTGCCAGGGCGAAAGATGTCACCGGGTGCAGCAGTCCGTCCCCAAATGGGTCGGCGAGTGCGGTTGCGGACAGCAGTGGTTCCGCCAGGTCTTGCAACGGCGGATGATCGGCAACCGGGTCTGCGCCAAATGCCGGGGCGCCATAACCTGGCGCAGGAATGTGGTTGCGGCCTCGTGAAGCGCCCGGGACGGCCACGAGGGCCGGGCCCCTACCACCGTGTTGCAACCTCCCCTTTCCGGTGTCCGCGGCGCTGCCGGTGTCGTAAGAGGGTAGCCGGAACGGGCGATAAGGTCAGCCAGCCGGCAGGTCGGATGGGGACGGGCAGGGGATTCGGCGGCAATCATCGCCGGCTATTGCACCACCGTTAGGGTCAGGAGCCGGTTCACGAAGCGGCCTACTTTGGGGCGGTCAGCGATTATCTGACGGTCAGTTAGCCGGCCGTGGTAGAAATGCGTGTGAAAATGCTCTGCTGTGTTGAAGTCGGAACGCCATTGAGGCCGCTGGCCGCTTGTCTCCAACCGTATGGCGACATTGCGCAACGCGCCGTGGCTGTCATATTGCCAGCCGTTTTCTTGCGCTACCGCAATCAGCGCATGGGCAGCCGCTCCCCACAACAATTCCGCACCATTGAGTTCGTCGCCATCAGCGAATTCCCGATGCGATTTGTCCAGAAAACGCCGAGCGATGCTAATGTGCTGATTTTGCGGAAACGTGGTCATAGCGTTGGTCTAATTCCCGTACCAGTTCGATAACTGCGTTGACAATGATACGCGCGTCGTCATCGCAGCCGTCGCTCATATCAAAAAAGCCGTAGCTCACCTTGTCCGGCTGGTATTCGGCCGCGGAAAAGCCGCTGAGCAGGAATTCATCCGGGTCGTCATCCAGTTCGTTGAGCCGTTCCGCCACCGCATAGAGTTCGTCCGGATTGGAGTGGGGCCAGCCCCTATGCCGGGCGACTGCCGTGAGGGTGCAGACGACGGCATCCCACAGCCTTTCGGTTGCGGCCAATGGGTTGCCGGCAGCGAACTCACGGTCGGCGATGTCCAGGTATTCCTGGGTTTTCTGCTTTTGTTCCGTGGTAATCATCTCGCGTCGCTCTCTTAAGGCGGCCCGGATTCTGGCGCAAGCCGGAATGACGGTTGCCGTCTATGATGGGGGAACGGCTACGGGTGCGCGTTCAGCCCGCCATCGATATACACCGGTTGCCCGCTGGGGTAGTCGCAGTAGGGCGAGCAGAGGAACACCAGCATCGCCGCCAAATCCCGGGGATGCCCCTTGCGGCGCAGCGGCGTGTAGCGCACCAGCAGTTCCTCGCGCTGGGTTTCCAGCGGAATGTCCTCGGCGGTGGACCAGCCGGAGCCGACGGCATTGACTCGTATCTCGCTGCGGCCCCATTCTACCGCTAGCGAGCGCGTCAGGGACAGGACGGCGGCTTGCGTGGCGCTGTACGCCGAACAGTTGTGGATGCCGCGCTCGGCAAGGTTGGAAATGACGTTGACGATGCGGCCATATTGCTGGGCCAGCATCCACTGCCCTACCGCCTGGCTCAGCATAAAAGTGGCGCGGACGTTGCGGGCGTGCAGTTCGTCCCATTCCGCAACGGAAATAGCCTGCGCCGGCTTGGCGAAAAAACTGCGAGTGTCGCTCACCAATATATCAGCGCGCGAGTGAGCAGCGGCGAAGGCTTCCAGAACCGAGGCGGCGCCCTCTGGCGTGTCCCACCTCCCGGCGTAGCCATGGGTGTCGTGATCCGTCACGGCGGCAACGGCCCGGCGGATGGCGTCGGTGGCATCGGTATGGCGGGCCACGGCAAAGACGGCGGCGCCGGCCTCGGCCAGTGCGGCGGCCAGGTGCGGCGTTTCGTCGCCGCCGGCGCTGGCGACGATGGCAGTGTGACCGGTAAGGTCGTATTCGGCGGGTAGTGTCATCGCAACTATGGCTCCAGCGGCGCGACGGGGGCGTGGCCGGTGGGGGCGATGCCGGCTGCGAGACCGCCCCCGTCCAGTATGAACATCTCCCCGGTCATGTAATCCGAAGCGTCCGAGGCCAGGAATACCGCAATCGGCCCCAATTCTTCCGGGCGTCCCAATTTGCCGGTGGGCAGAAAATCGCCCGTTTGCGGCAGAGTGCGGTTAATCTCGGCGCTGGGGTCGATGGTGGGAATAAAGCCCGGCACGATGCTGTTGGCGGTGATGCCGTAACGGGCCAGGCTGAAAGACAGCACCCGCGTCAGCTGGATGACGCCGCCTTTGGAGCTACAGTACATATAGATGTCGCGCCCACCGCGCAGGCCAAAGCCGGAGGCTACGTTGATGACTTTTCCCTTGCCGGCGTCGGCCATGGGCTTGGCGGCGGCGCGGGCGCAGTAGAACGCGCCGGACAGGTTCACCGACATTGCCGATTCCCATTCGTCGTCGGTGATTTCCCAGATGGGTTTAAGAACATTGTCAGCGACCATCGCGGCGTTGTTGATGAGCGCGTCGATGCGCCCAAAGCGCTGGATGGTAGCGTCGATAAGCGCGTTGGCGTCGGCAGAGTTGGACACGTCGGTGGGAACGGCGATGGCGTCCTGACCAGCGGCGATTACCTCATCACGGGCAGCCTCAATGGGGCCGGGGCGACGGCCGGCGATGGCCAGATTGGCCCCGGAACGGGCCAGCGCGCGCGCCATTTCCAGGCCCAAGCCGGTGCCGCCGCCGGTGATGACGACGACTTTGCCGTCGAGGTTGAGGTTTTCAAGCATCTTTGTTTTTACCGGGATGAGCAGGATAGACCGGATTTAGAGTAATGTCTCCGGCGGTGAGGGTCAACAGTTGGCCGGCATCGGTACGCAACAGCAGATTGCCGTGTTCGTCAATGTCCTCAGCCAGGCCGGTTTGGGCGGTATCGTGATGGGCAACGGTGACGCGCTGGCCGATGGTATCAAGCCAGCGTCGCCATTCCGGGATGGGTGAGCGGCCCCGGCTGATGTCCAGATACAGGGCGTCCATGTGTTGCAGGACGCGGCGCAGCAGTTCGGCGCGGTCAATATCCTTATCGGCCAAACGGTTCAGGCTGGCGGCGGTGGCGGCAATCTCGGGGTCGGCGGATACGTCCAGCGCGACGTTGACGCCAATGCCAACGATGGCGTACTGGATTTCGGAGCCGGCAAGAGTGCTTTCGGCCAGGATGCCGGCGACCTTGCGCCCATCAACCATAATATCGTTGGGCCACTTGATGGTTGGATAGATGCCGGCGACTTGTCGGATGGCGCGGGCTACGGCAACGCCGGCCAACGGGCTGAGCCGGGGCAAAGCCGCCGCATCGGGGCGGAACAGTACGGAGAAATACAGGTTGCCCTCCTGCGACACCCACCGCCGGCCCATCCGTCCCCGGCTGGCGGTCTGAGTTTCGGCAACCACCACGGCGCCCTCCTCGGCGCCGGCGCGCGCCCACGCTGCCGCGTCGTCCATGGTAGAGCCGGTGGACTGGTAGTAACGGACGCTGCGGCCAATGGTGCGGGTGTAAAGGCCGCTGCGGAGCATCTGGGCGGCGATGGTGGGGGGCATAGGCTAGGCGGCCATTTGCCCGGCCATCCGCCCACGGCGTTGGTTTTCGCGACGCAGGCCGGAGAGCGTCAGCATATTGGACTTGATACGGTTGCACGGACTACACAACAAGACGCGGTTGGAGATGTGGTTGATGCCGCCGTCAGAACGGGGCGTGTTGTGGTCTAATTCGAGATACAACGGGTCATCAAAGCGACGGTCACAGCCGCGGCAAACGACGCCGTTTTGCTCGACCAAGATGTTAAACATCTGGTCACGCGAGAGTTTCGGGCCGGGCGGTTCGGGAAAACGCACCTTGACCTTGAGGTAGGGCGCGGCGTTTTCGCCATCGTCGGTACGTGCCAGCAGAGCGGTCTCATAATAGACGTCGCCGCCGGTCAGAGTTGGCTGCGCTGGGCCCCGGCGCTGGCCGTCCGCCGTAATCAGACCCTCGCTGTGCAAACGTTCCAGGACGGTTTGGTGGGCCTTGTCCCAGATGTCGATGCCGACCCATCGTCGGCCCAAGCGCTCGGCGGCGATGGGAGTGGTGGCGCAGCCGGCAAAGGGATCAAGCACCCAATCGCCGGGGTTGCTGCTTGCCTCTATGATGCGCTCGTAGAGGGCGAGAGGCTTCTGCGTCGGGTATCCGGTGCTCTCTTTGGAGTTGGCCTGCAACGGCGGGATGTCATCCCAAATCGTATCGACCGGAATGCCCTTCATCTCGTCAAGGTAGCGCTTCTGATTGGCAAGCCCGGTTGAGGAGTAATGAATTAGCCCGTCATCGTGGGCCTCTTGCATCCGTTCTTTCGTCCAGCGCCAGACTCGGGTATGCCCATTCCATTCATAAGTAAGATTGGGGCGGTTTTTGTTGGGATTGGTGAGGTTGTCCAAACGGTAGCGGCGTCCGGTTTCTGGTTCAACGTGACGGTAAAATTTTTGCACGTAGTCCGGGTCGTGAGGCCGGAAAGGACGGTTCCAAATAAATTTGGCGCTTTTCGAGTAGTAGAAAATAGTGTCGTGGTTATTGGGATAGCTCTTGAATGCTAGTCCTTTGGCGTTGGTGCGTCGCCAGGTAATTTCGCTACGGAAGTTCCCCCGTCCGAAAATAATGTCGAGCAACTGCTTCAGGTAATGGCTGGCAGTAGGATCGCAATGCAAATACAGGCTACCGTCATCAGTGAGGACACGCTGCATTTCAGCCAGTCGGACGGCCATAAAAACCATAAAGGCGGCCATATCCCACCCATAGCTGTCTTTCGCCGCTTCCACCGATAGCCAGATTCCGGGCCAGTCGTCCTTTATCTGGTCCAGCCATTCCGGGTGAACGTCAGTATCCCAACGCCAGCGGTCCTGAAAACCGGCGCCAGTGGCCAGACTGTCCGGTGTCGCGTGAAAATCCCGGTTCTTGTTGAACGGCGGGTCGGTGGCAATCAAATGCACCGTACCGGAGTTCATGCCCCGCAACACGTCCAGATTGTCCCGGTGGTACAGGGTGCGGTTGGCGAAGTTGGGCGCGGTCATAATGGTTCCTGCGCAACCCACTGGGCAAAGGACGCGCCGCCGGTGTATTCGGCGGGGAGCAATTCCCACAGTATGTCCAGTAGCGGCCTTACTTCGGCAAGGGCGAATTCGGCGCGCTCGGCGGTCATAAAGACTTCGTAGAAATTGCCGTGCAAGCGCTCGGCGGCGCTCAACCCCCGGTCAATCGCCGCCGCTTGATGGGGCAATTCCCCCATCAAGGCGGTGACGGCCTCCTGTATCGCCACGTGGTCGTAATGCTCCCAGCTGCGTAGCGTCGCCACCGCTTTGGTGAGCTGGGCTACGGCGCCCCAGCCCTTTTCGCCGGCCTGGCACAGGTCGCCTTCGGCCAGATGGGCCGGCCATTTTGACCAGTATTCGCGGGCTTGGGCCAGATGTTTGCGGATGCGGGCATCCCGACGGGCGGGAGCTTCTGCGCGGCGCATTCGGGGCGGCATATTTATTGTTCCTCTCTGCTACCACCCGTGTTCGTAGCGGTCTTGGAGCACGTCCAGCAGGCGGCTGACAGGGATGCGCTCCTGGGCCATGGTGTCGCGGTCGCGGATGGTTACGGCGTGGTCGTCCAGGGTGTCGAAATCGACAGTTACGCAGTAGGGCGTGCCGATTTCGTCCTGGCGGCGGTAGCGGCGGCCGATGCTCTGGGCGTCGTCGAACTGGCTGGTGAAGCGGCGGCGCACCAGGTCGTACACCTGCCGGGCGGTGGGCAGCAGACGCTGGTTGCGGCTCAACGGCAGGACGGCCACCGTCACCGGGGCCAGGGCGCGGTGGAAGTGCAGGACGGTGCGGGTGTTATTGGACGTGGGATCCGGGCCGTCGGGTTCCTCGTCATAGCTGTCCAGCCAGAAGGCCAGCGTGGCCCGGTCAACGCCGCCGGAGGGTTCGATGACGTAGGGCACGTAACGCTCGCGGGTGTCGTCGTCGAAGTAGGACAAATCCTCGCCGCTGTACTGCGTATGGCGGCCCAGGTCAAAGTCAGTGCGGTCGGCGATGCCCTCCAGTTCGCCCCAGCCCCAGGGGAAGCGATATTCGATGTCGTAGGTGGCCTTGGCGTAGTGGGCCAACTCGTCGCCGGCGTGTTCGCGCAAGCGCAGGTTTTCGGCCCGGATGCCGTAGCGCACGTACCAGTTGAAACGTTCCTGCACCCACTGCTGCAGCCATTGGTCATCGGTGCCCGGCTTGACGAAAAACTCAATCTCCATCTGCTCAAATTCGCGGGTGCGGAAGGTGAAGTTGCCGGGGGTGATTTCGTTGCGGAAGGCTTTGCCAATCTGGGCAATGCCGAAGGGCAGCTTCTTGCGGGTGGCGACGCGCACGTTCTCAAAGTTGACGAAAATGCCCTGGGCGGTTTCGGGCCGGAGGAACACTTCGGCGCTGGAATCTTCAACCGGCCCCATGAAAGTGCGGAACATCAGGTTGAAACGGCGGGGTTCGGTGAAATCGCCGCCGCACTCGGGGCAGTCGCCGGTTTCCAACTGGTCTTGACGGAAACGGCGGTGGCATTGGCGACATTCCACCAGCGGGTCGGAAAAGTTTTCAACATGGCCGCTGGCTTCCCAGACCCGGGGGTGCATCAGGATGGCGGCGTCCAGGCCCACCACGTCATCACGCTCGCTGACCACGGAACGCCACCAGGCTTCCTTGACGTTGCGCTTTAGTTCGACCCCCAACGGCCCATAGTCCCAAGTTGATCCGAGGCCGCCGTACACCTCGCTGGACTGGAAGACGAAACCCCGTCGCTTGGACAGGGACAGTATCTTATCCATATCGGCGTATGGCATGGTGCGCGGCATGGTGAACCTCGCGGTCAAAATGGGATCGCAATCATGTTACCACAGCGGCCTCGCCGGCCGGTCCGGGCAGTTGTTGCCGCACTGCATCGGCCAGGCTTTGGGCAGCCAGGTCGTCCAGCTTGATGTAACGAGCCGACATGGCGTCGGCGATGCCTTTGGCCAGCTCCAGCTTGATGAAATCCTGCTCGGTGTCCACCACCACCGCCGGGATTTTGGCGTCGGCCATCAGCTCAGCCAGGTTTCCCACTTCATCCGACGGCTTTAGATAGTGGGATGACTGCTCGCCGGCCAGGGTTATGTTAGCCCGGCCATCGGACAGGAGCACCAGCAGCGGCAGCACGTCCCGGTCTTTCAGCCGCTCGGTTTCCAGCGTTTCCATTGCCAGGTAGAGGGCGCGGGCCAACGGGGTGCGTCCGCCGGTGGGCATTTCCTGGAGGCGCCACTGGGCCATCTCCACGCTGCCGGTGGGGGGCAGCAGCAGTTCGGCCCCAGTGCCGCGGAAAACGATGAGGCCCACCCGGTCCCGGCGCTGATAGGCGTCCAAGAGGAGGGACATTACCGCGCCTTTGACGGCAACCATGCGCCGCTGCGCCCCCATGGAACCGCTGGCGTCCACGACGAACAGAATCAGCGAGCCGGTGTGCGTTTCACGAACTTTTTCCCGCACGTCCCACGGCTCAATGAACAATGCCATCGCATCAGGGCCGGCGGTGGCGCGACGGGTTTGCTGGTGGGGCGCGGCGGCGCGGAGGGTAGCGTCAAGGGCCAGGTCGGACGCCGAGCCCTCCGGCGCCCGCGCGGCGACGTAGCGGCCGGCCGAGGTGTCGCTGACGGTAGTGGCGCGACGACCGGACGAACGTCGGGCGCGGCGGTCGGGCGGCTGGACTTGCAGGTTCTGGACAGCGTAGGGGTCGCCGATTTCAAACCATTCGTCGCCCAGGGCAGCATCGGCGGGTTCTTCTGCCTCAGGTTCCGGCGGGTCAGGTTCTCTATCGCTATCAGCGTCGCCGGCATCTGGGTCGGAGGAGGTGTCCTGACTGGATGGTTCGCGGTCGCGCTGCTGGTTCTGGAAGTCGTCCAGCATATTGTCCAGCTGCTCGGTGACCAGGTGGGGTTGCTGGAAGGGCTGGCGACGCTGGCGGTGCAGCAGGGCCATCAATGCCGCTTCTCGCACGTCTGCAACGTCAACGACGATGCGGCCTTCGTAGGCGGCGATGGTGCTGGCCGTTTTGTACATCACGATGTCGCCGCGCAGGCCGTCAACCTGGTACTCGGCGCATATGTCGGTGATGAGCTCCAGAATTTCGTCTGGCACCACTACGTCAGCAAGGCGCTGCTGGCTGTTGATGAGCCTCTCCCGCTCAGCCTGTTCGGCGTTGGCCCAGGCATCCATGAAATCGAAGGGGCTGGCCTCGAAAGACATCCGGCGGCGGACCACCTCGCGGCGTTCTTCAGGTTGGAACACGCCGTCAACCTCTACCGCCAAGCCGAAGCGGTCGAGCAACTGCGGTCGTAAGTCGCCCTCCTCAGGGTTCATGGTGCCCACCAGCATAAACTCCGCGTCGTGGCTGACGGAGATGCCCTCTCGCTCCACGTAGTTGCGACCCATGGCGGCGGCATCCAGCAGCACGTCCACCAGGTGGTCGTTGAGCAGGTTCACCTCGTCGATGTAGAGGATGCCCCGGTGGGCGGTGGCGATAAGCCCCGGTTCAAAGTTCTTTTCGCCGGACTTGATGGCCTGCTCAATGTCCAGCGAACCTACCAGCCGGTCCTCGGTAGCGCCTACCGGCAAGTCAACGATGCGAACTTGGCGGTCTGACGGGCCGCTGCCCCGGCCGGCCTGTTGACACCACTGGCATACTTCCTGGGGCGCGCCGGGCTGGCAGCTGTACGGGCAGCCCGGCACCACCGGAACCTGGGGCAACAGGGCGGCGAGGGAACGCACGGCGGTGCTCTTGGCGGTGCCTTTCTTGCCCCGCACCAACACGCCGCCGATGCGGGGGTTGATGGCGTTGAGCAACAACGCCCGTTTCATCGGCGTCTGCCCGACGATGGCGGTGAAGGGGAAACGCGGCTCACGCCCTGCGGTCGGTTGCGTCACAGAAACTTCCAGTTCATGGGGTCGGGACACGTCAACCCGCGGTGGCGGGGGCCGCGCCGGACGACCGGGGATAGGCGTGAACGTCCCGCTCGCGATAGTAGCGATAGCCCACGGTGGCAAAGGCGATCCCCATCCAGAGGAGGAAATGGCCAGTGGCGGTGAAGGTGCGGAACATTATCGTTAGCTCGGGGGGCAACCAGTCCGGCGCGGCGTCTCTTACACTAGGCAAGGCGAACGCCAGGAGCAACGCCACCACCGCATAGGCCAGGCCGATGCCGGCGTAACGAACCCAACGGCCTGAAGCCGCCGAAGTGCGGTTGGCCACGCCGACGCCGTAAATCACCAGAGCGACGGAAACAGTGGACACAAAGATGAAGAGGAATTGGAAACCCTGGCGGGCGAGAAGCGTGCCTTCGTCACCGATCCCTGGGGGGTTCAGGGGGAATTTGATCTGGGTGTACATGGACACACCCCAAAAACCCAATAGACCCGCGACCGCAGCCCATGACCAGGGGCTCCAACCGGGGGTTGCCTTGCGCATCAGATGGTATAGACCGGTGAATACAGCACCGTACAAGATGCCGATGACCGCCAGGCCGAGGCTCATACCAATGCGCTGGCCGCCCAGGCTGATCAGGAAAGACAAGGGAAGTGGCTCTTCCTCCTCGGCATTTGCCAACTGCTCGGCGCAACCTGCCCGGTCGATGTCGCAGCCTTCCAAGGCGATAGCCCATTCCATAACGGGGACGTTGAAGATATTCATGTAGGCGGCTACGAGCAGCCCTACGATCACGCCCATGACGAGGGCGGTGGGAAGAATGCGCGTCATCATGCACCTCCGATGACTTTCTGGCTGAAGAGGTTTATCGGTCGGGCAACTCGGCCGTTGACTCTGGTGATAAACCGTTCAGGCAGATTCACGGCGCACTCCTCCTGACGCTCCACGGAACGTCCGCGCGGCGAAACTTGCCAAAGATACTTCCGACCGGGGCCGGAACTGTTCAAAAGACGGCCCGGCGTCGAGTTTGCGCCGGGCCGCGAAAGTTGCCTAGTGGCACATGAAGGCGACGTGGCGCGCGTGGTGGAAGAACTCATGCACAGTGTTCAGGATGCCGGGCGCGCCCACCGAAGCGGCGTGAACTCCGCCGTCAACGTAACCGACCAGGTAGAGGGCAATGGCGCCAAGGACAAGCCACGGAGCCCAAGCGGCGGTGTCGGTAGCGGACAAGAAGCGGTTGATCATACTCATGTTTTCACTCCTCTTGGTCGGATGAACGTTTTGCGTCTCATTAACGGTGGCATTTTAGTACCCCGACGTCGAATTCACAATACCGGCAGGCAGTCGATATTTTCTATTGCGCGAATTAGCGTTCCACGAAGACCAGGGCGTCCTCCTTGCCCACCCAGCGGTCGCGAGCCTCTTCAAAGGCGCGCAGTTTTTCCGGTTGCAACTCGGTGCGCTTTTCATCGTCGTCCAGGTAGGGATTCGGGAAATAGCATCTCACCAAAGTCTCATCCCAATCGTGAGAGAAACGAACATAGTAGGATTTGAGATCACCGTGGCTGGTGGCCTCGACGAACTGTATGCCGTCGATCCGCTCCATCTGGAGGTGGAAGTGCCAGTTGTCGGCCTCGATGGTAGCCCAGCCGTTATGCACTTCCGGCTCCTTGATGCCGTGGGCGTGGTTTTCGCTGACTACGGAACCGCCACCGACGACCCACATCATCTTGGGGTCCTGGGCCAGTTCTTTGAGCAAATCCAAAGCGTGTTTCATCTGCCGCTTCCTCCGGCTCACGGGGTGGTTGTGGGGTTGGAGCGGGCGCCGGCTTCCTGCCGGGCCTCAATGTCGGTCTCCAATTCGAGGTACATCTGCCGCAGCTGCTCCAGCATATCCGGGGGCGGGTTTTCCCACAAGCCCCGCTGGACCGCTTCCAACAGCCTTTCGACGATACCGCGCAGTGCCCAGGGGTTGCTCTGTCGGAAAAACTCCTGCATTTCAGGGTTCAGGACATATTCCTCAGTGACGTCCTCATACATCCAGTCTTCGATGACCTGGGCGGTGGCGTCGTAGCCGAACATGTAGTCAACGGTGGCGGCAAGCTCGAATGCGCCTTTGTAGCCGTGGCGCTGCATGGACTGCATCCACTTGGGGTTGACCACCCGGCTCCGGAACACGCGCCGCGCTTCGTCCTGCAAATCCCGGACGCGAGCGCGGGAGGGGTCGCTGCTGTCGCCAAAGAACTGCCGGGGATTGCGGCCGGTCAGCGAGCGCACGGTGGCGATCATGCCGCCGTGGTACTGCATATAGTCGTCGCTGTCGAAGACGTCGTGCTCCCGGTTGTCCTGGTTCTTGGCGGCGATGACGATCTGACCGAATCGGGTTCGAAATTCGTTCCGGGCTGTAACCCCGAAATCCTGACGCGAGTAGGCATAACCGCCCCACGACGTGTACACCTCGGCAAGGTCGTGGACGGTCTCCCAATTGCGCTCGTCCAGAACACCCAGGATACCGGCTCCGTAGGCTCCGGGCTTGCTGCCGAAGATGCGGAACAGGGATGGATCTCCGGCGCTTTCCGTGGCTTCGCCATCCGACGCGACGGCGCGGCGTTCTGCGTCTTCGCGAACGTGTTTGACGATGTAGTTGTCCTCGGGTGATTCACTTTGGGCGGCGGCCAGGGCAACGGCCTGATCAATAAGATAGATGAGATTGGGGAAGGCATCCCGAAAAAAGCCGCTGATGCGGACGGTCACGTCGATCCGCGGGCGGCCTAGCTCCACGACCGGGATCAACTCCAGGCCGCTGACCCGGCGGCTTTCCGCCTGCCAGACCGGTTTCACTCCAAGCAGATAGAGTATCTGGGCGATGTCATCGCCGTGGGTCCGCATGGCGGAGGTGCCCCAGACCACCACCCCCACCATTTCCGGGTAACCCCCTTCTTCGTCCAGGTACTTCTGCAACAGGGCGTCGCCCAGCGACTTGCCCACATCCCATGCGGTTGGCGACGGCAGCGCTCGAGGATCGACGGAATAGAAATTGCGCCCGGTGGGCAGGACGTTGACCATACCGCGTGTGGGGGCGCCCGACGGCCCCGGCGGTACAAACCGGCCTTCCAGACCCCGCATCAGGTTGTCAATCTCGTCCGTGGTGCGGAGCAGCGACGGGTAGACATGCTCGCTCACGTAGGACAGAACGCTTTCGGTGCGCGGATCGGGTTTTCCCAGGGTGTCTGCGACGACCCCGGGTATGAGATGGGCCGCAAACCCGTCCTCGCAAAGACGCTGATACGCCGACCGGCACAGGTATTCAAGGGCTTCGATGACGTCGCCGGCGTTGCGAATGCCCGAACCGTTTTCCGCGTCGCGCAGCACCGAAGGAGTGGAACCGTTGACGGTGGCGGCGGGATCTTCCAGCAGGGCGTAGTAGTCATAACCCAACGCTTCGGCCAGGGCGCGCCGCAGGCTGGGGACGGCGCCGTTGTCCAGGCGCGTCAAAGCGCACAACAGGCCCACCATCTGCTCGGATGCAGGCGGCTCACCCAAGGTGTGCAGGCCGTCTTTGATCTGGGCGTCCTTGATTTCGCAGAGATACCCGTCGATTTCCAGCATGAACTCGCCAAAATCATCAGGCTGCTCGTCCACCCCCAGGTCGCGATGCAACTCCGCCTGCTGGACCATTTCCCAGATCTGCGCCTCCAGGGGGGGCAACTTGGCCGGGTCCAGGGTCTGGCACTGGTAGTGTTCATCCATAAGCTGCTCCAACTTGGCGATGTCGCCGTAAGAGTCAGCGGTAGTCATAGGCGGGATCAGATGGTCTATTATGGTGGCGTGAGTGCGGCGCTTGGCCTGGGTGCCCTCGCCGGGATTGTTCACGATGAAGGGATAAAACAGGGGAATGTCGTCCAGGGCTACCTCCGGATAACACGCCTCCGACAGACCCACGCCTTTGCCGGGTAGCCATTCCAACGTGCCGTGTTTGCCAATGTGAATCATCGCGTCGGCCTGGAAAACGTCACGGATCCACCGGTAATAGGCGATGTAGTGATGCGTGGGCGTAAGGTCAGGGTTGTGATAGACGGAGATGGGATTTTCGCCGAACCCCCGGGGCGGCTGAAGGCCCACGAAAACGTTGCCCATAGGAACGCCGGCGACGGCCAAACGATCACCCGTCCGGTACACGTGACCCGGAGGATCGCCCCACGCCTCCAGCAACTCGGCCCGCACCGATTCCGGGAAACCCGCGTACCAACGGGCGTAGTCGCGACGCTCGACGTGGCCGGCGGCCAGCCGGAGCTGCTCTTCAGTCAGCGTGTCGGTATCGTTGCTGCACCGTTCGATGATGCGTTGGACCAGTTCATCGCCATCGGCGGGGATGTCTTCGACTTGATACCCGGCGTTTTTCAGCGCGTTCAGCAAGTTGATAGCCGACGCCGGGGTGTCCAGCCCAACGGCGTTTCCGATGCGGGCATCCTTGGTGGGATAGTTGCTGAGGATGATGGCGATGCGCTTTTCCCCGTTGGCCTTGCGGCGCAGCGCTGCATGGCGAGCAGCCAGGCGCGCCAGGTAGTCCATGCGGTCGGGCTGCGCGACATAACGCTGCATCCGGCCCGCTGACAATCCATTGGCGGCGGCCTCAGTTTCCTCTTTGAAGGACACCGGCACCGTGATGATTCGCCCGTCGAATTCGGGGAAAGCCACATTCATCGCCGTATCGATGGGCCCCAAACCCAGGGAGCTTTCCGCCCACTCCGAGCGGCTGCCAGTGCTGACGATGCCCTGGATGATGGGCACGTCCAGTTTGTCCAGCAGCTCCTGGGACCAGCCCGTAGCGACGGTGGCTCCGGTGCCGCCCTGTTGGTGGTCCAGGTCGCTCATGGCCAGGCCCATGGTGTTGACGATGCAATTCACCCTGGGCGCTCCATCAGAACTAATCATGTAATCGGTGAGCGTGTGTCCGCCGTCGCCGTCATCATCTTCCGGTTGGTGCTTGAGGCTGTAAGAGAATACCGGCAGCACGTTGACATCTTGTTGTTCCAAGCGTGCGATCAGGTCGTCAACGAAGGCCAGATTCCCGCTCATCCAGTGGGCACGGTAGAAAAGGACGCCGATGGAAGGGCGGTCCGGGTTGAAGCGACCGGCGATGTAATCGGCTACGCTGGTTCCTTCCGCTACCTCCGGGTGATAAACGCCTTGCCAGGGCATCGGAGCCGGAGCCTCGTGGCCGTAATCGCCCCCGAGATAGGTGTCAGCGAGGAAAAGGAACAAATTGCGGAAATTAAGCACGCCGCCGCGCATAAGATACGAAAAAACGGTTTCCACTTCGGCCACCGGAGCGGTGCAAGCGGTTACCAGGTCTTCGTCCCATTCCTGATGCCCCGGACAGGCAATCAGCGGAATACGGTTGGCAAGGCAGGTCTCAACCAGCGGGTCGAATGCGTCTCCCAAAGCGCGCTTTCCGCCCAACAAACGCAAGACGACCGTTCCCGCTCTTTCCACTGTCTCCAGCAGTTCATCCCGGGCATGGGCAGCGGCGTCGCTTTCCCCCTCCAACGCCACTGGATTGCAGGCATACACGTTGACCGAATCGCCCCAAGGCATGCTCACGAGCGCCCGCTCGGCGGTCAGGATATCGGTGTCTGCCGTGGTCACCAGTACGATGGTGGCCTGGCTGGTTGTTGTCGGTGTTGTCATCGCCTCTGCCTTATCGCGTCAACTACCGCACCAATTATTGCTCCCATCGATGCGCCCACCAACCACGCGGATATCGTCGCCAATTGGCCCAAAAGGTATCCATAGACGTGTCCGTTGAATTCCGGCGCCAGAACGCATCCCACGGCCGCGCCCATAAGAGACGCCATGGCCGTAATAGAGAATGGTGAAGGTCATCCGCCGTCATCCCCCTCAATTCCCTTCGGCCAAAGTTCGGGGGAAAACCATGATCGAGAGGTCGCTGAACTCATCGGGCAATTCGCCGCATTGGGACAGAGTCCCGTCCCACCGCGATTCGTCAGCGAGCGTCAGGCGTTGGAATACGATAACCGGGTGTTGCGGGTCTGCTCCGTCGTCTATCGCGCTGGCGGCGATGGCCGGCGGCATGAAGTCAAAGGGACGCGGCAGCAGGATCACGTTGCGCCGGCCCTCCTTCAGAGTATCTAATAATTCGCCCAACTCCGAACCGCGATCCCAACGCTGGTGCAGGGTCAAGAACAGCGACTCCTCCAGGGAAATGCCGGCGCGAGCGCAGGCGACCTGGATGCTGCTGACGCCCGGCACCAGTTCCACCGTGTCAGCGCGCCGCCGGACACGGTTCAACAGTTCCTTGGCGGAAACGTTTAAGTCTCCCCAAACGCAGACGACACAGTTCTTTCCCAACTGGGCTTGTTCTCGCGCATAGTCCAGCACCGCTTCCTGGTCTCGATAGGCCATCGGACGAACCTCTGCGGACCCGGTGCGGCCGGCGACAACGTCCAGCACGGTCTTGAAACCGACCACCAGGTCGGCGCTTTCCAACGCCTCACGACCTTTGAGGGTGAGCAGGTCAGGATCGCCGGGGCCGATGCCCACGACGGTCATTTTGGTACTTGCGGATTGTGACGTCATTTGTAATGAGAGGTTTGAAACAATAAACCCTGGCGTATCGCTCCGCCAGGGCTAATGTTGTCTTTCACGAGTATGGCCGCCAACCGTCCTGCAATTGACGGCTGGCGCGTCGAAGAAACAACCCTGTTGGGCGCAGAGCAGATTTCCAAAAGCACATCAGGCAGGTATCCTGGCTTGCGGCTCAATGCGCCTCCGATGCCTTCCCGCCGTCCAAGTTTAAGAAAGGCAGTGGCAAATCATCGGCGGGCTCCCCGCTTACAGTGGCGCAACCGCGGCGGATTCACACCGCCTTCCCAATTAAGCCTGGTTGGGTTTTGTGGCGCCTGATGTCCCAGTTTCAAATGTTAATTCAGCGGTCTGACCGCTGCGGACAATGTAGCGGTCAGACCGCCCCATGTCAACGTGCGGCGGGATTCTCCGCGCCGGCCTGCCGGATACCTTGGCGCTTTCCGCTGCGCCGCGCCGGACACGCGCTATCGCCGGTGGTTTTGCAGGCGCACCCGGGATACCAGGAACACCGCGTCGCCTTCCCGTAGCAAACCGAATTCGGTGAATTCCGGCGCTACCGGCAGGTGCTCGCCGATGGTGTAAAGCATCCGCTCCCGCAACACCGACAGATCAGACGCGGCCACTTCCATCCGGTCCCGCCGGATCGCCGACTGGACGCGTTCCTTCGCCACCTGACGGGACGTGTTGTCGTTCCGGCTGCGATTTCTGAGCAACAGGTCAAACATGAGCCGACGTTCTCCGGTTGATGCCCATCAGGTTGCGAACCTTGTCCATTATCGATGTGGGCTGTTCCTCTACAGGGTCGATTATCGGTATGTGATCCCCATCTATCCGCGCCGCAATACGGACGAATTCCCGGCCAGAAGGCGATGTTGGGTCATAGACCACCGGCGTCCCGTTATTGGTGGCGGTGATAACCCGGTCGTCGGACGGCACCAGGCCAATCGCATCAACCGCCAGCATCTCCAGCACGTCCGAAGCGTCCATCATGTTGCCCTGGCGCACCATCTCCGGCTTGATGCGGTTGATGATGAGCTTGGCGTCCCGAACATTGCTCGCGTGCAGCAGCCCGATCACTCGGTCGGCGTCCCGGATGGCCGATACTTCCGGGGTGGTGACCACCAGCGCTTCCTGAGCGGCGGAAATCGCGTTCTTGAATCCCTGCTCGATCCCGGCCGGGCAATCCACAATGATGTAATCGAAACTGTCCTCCAACCGACGACAGAGGCCGATCAGGTGTTCCCCGGTGATGCAGTCTTTGTCCCGGGTCTGGGCAGCCGCGATGAGGTACAGTTCGCCAGCGTGCTTGTCCTTGATCAGAGCCTGTTCGATTCGGCAGCGGCCCTCCACCACATCCACCAAGTCATACACGATCCGGTTCTCCAACCCCATCACCACGTCCAGATTGCGCAACCCTATGTCCGTGTCCACAACCGCGACGCGATTGGATCGCAAGGCGAGAGCGGCGCCCACGTTGGCGGTGGCCGTAGTCTTGCCCACGCCCCCTTTGCCGGACGTCATGACTATGGTCTTACCGCTCATGAGGGTTTCCTCCGTGGTCCAGTGCATAATTTTTGCGATACGGCGTCAGGTGGACCGAACCGTTTCTGACTCGGGCGATAACGGCGACGTTGCGGTCCGGGACACGATACCCAAAGTTAGGCGGCGATTCGTCGTCGTGCCACGCATATCCCGCTATTCGCAGGCGGGGGCGGGCTATGGACATCGCTATGATGGTGGCGGTGGCGTCGCCTGACGCCCCGGCATGGGCTTGGCCCCGGAGTTCCCCAAATACCAGGATGTCCCCCCCGGCGTTGACCTGCGCTCCGGGGTTGACGTTCCCTAGTATCACCAGGTTCCCGGCAACGTCGATCACCTCGCCGGCCCGGCACGTCCCCCGCACAATCAGCCCCGGCGACCCGTACCGCTCGCCGCCTGGCACGATACCGCCAACGAGGATCTCATTAACGGTTTGGCAGTCATCGCCGACGGATTGCGTTTCCTCGGCGTCCTCCGCGCTGCCGACGGGAGCCTCTCCGTTGCTAACCGGTCGGCGAGCGGCATTCTGCGCTTCAAGCAAGTCGGTGATGCGCTGCCTTTCCTGTTCCAGGATCTCCGGTTCGCACCGGAATTGCTTCACGGTGAGGCCCGATCTTGCTTCGATTACCCGCCTGATTTCGGCCCGGTGGTCTTCGCGCAGCACGCGCCGGCCGATGTCAACGACCACCTCACCGCTGGAGTAGAGGGTTTGGTTCCGGTTCAGGTGCTCCAACAGGGCATGGCAGGCCGTCTCTACCGGCACGCAATCGTCAATTTTGAAATTGACCCGCGTACCGCGGCCTGAGACCTGCACCAGCGCCTGGGTTTCGGTAACGTTTGTCGGCATCGCAGATAGTTATAGCAATGCCGTTCGTTTTGTCGCATATACCGGCGGCTGCGAGTTTGGGTAATTTCAAAAAATTGGGCGACCCCAACGGGCCGCCCAGAAAGTGGCTGCTACACCGTCGGCGGGTAATCAGTCGGGCCTCCCGAACACTGCTACCGAGCAGGTGAACGAGCCGGGCCGTCCACCCAGGTTGTGAGTAATCCCCAGATCGGCTTTCTGCAACTGGCGTCCGCCGGCCTTGCCCTGCATCTGCTTGTACACCTCGTAAATCATGCGGATGCCGCTGGCGCCAATGGGGTGGCCAAAGCACTTGAGACCGCCGTCGGTGTTGACCGGCAGGTCGCCTTCCAGCGAAAAGGCTCCGCTGGCAACGTCGGCGTTGGCCTGTCCGCGGGGGCTGAACCCCAGGTCTTCCATGATAATCAGCTCGGTGATGGTGAAGCAATCGTGCACCATGGCCATGTCGATTTCGGCGCGGGGGTCGGAGATGCCGGCTTCCTCATAAGCGGCCTGGCTGGCCCGCACCGTTTCCGGGAAATAGGTGAAATCCCAGTCGTTGCGAAGTACGCCAAAAGCGCCTACGGCCAGCCCCAGCCCCTTGACCAGGATGTAGTCATCTCGCAGGGTGCGGGCAATCTCCGGCGTAGTGATGATGGCCGCCGCCGCTCCGTCGCTGACCCCGCAGCAGTCGTACAGCCCCAGGGGCCAGGCAATCATCGGCGCGTTGATGATCTGGTCCTCACTCACTTCCCGCTGGAAGTGGGCCTTGGAATTCAACGTGCCGTTGTGGTGGTTCTTGGACGCAATCTGCGCCAGAGTCCGTTTGCCATCGTCGTAATTGATGCCGTAATGATGGAAATAGCGGGTCGCCGCCATGGCGAATTGCGACGGTGGCGGTGTGGGCGGCTCCACGTCGGAACCCGGACCGGCGGCGATGGCCAGACCGGAAAAGCCGCTGTCCTTCAGTTTCTCCACGCCCATGGCCAGCACGATGTCATAAACGCCGGCCGCCACTGCATAGCAAGCGTTGCGGAAGGCATCGGTGGCAGTGGCGCAGGCATTCTCCACCCGGGTGATGGGAATGTAGTCCAGCTTCAGGGCTTCAGCCAGGGGCTGGCCGGTGCGGAAGCTGCTCACCGTGCCCAGCCAGGCAGCCTGGATGTCGTTGCTGTCCAACCCGGCATCCTCGTAGGCTTCATAGGCCGCCTCCACCATGAGGTCGGCGGCCGAAGCGTCCCAACGCTCACCAAAGCGGGTACAGCCCATCCCGACTACAGCAACCCGGTCTCGTATTCCACTCATAGCGACTCCTTCAGATCAAGCGGCAGCTGCCACAGCCGACGGCGTCCGCCTGGGTACGGCTTTCCAATAGTAGTTGTGAATACCGTTGACGACTCGCAGTTTGCGGAAACTCATCTCCACCGGCATTCCGACGCGAACCTCATCAAGTTCCCGGTCGGTCATCATGCACAATACGCGACCGCCGCCCTCGAAATCCACCACCGCCACCACCAGCGGCGTATCCACCGCGCCGGCGATGTAATCCATTGAATAGGTGAAGACCTCCGCCGGCTTTTCGCTCAGCCGCACCGGCTCGCTGTCGTCAACACGGCGGCATTCTACGCACACTCGCTGGGCCGGATATTGCACGTAGCCGCAAGTCCGGCAACGCGCGGCGTACAACCTCACGTTCTTGTCGCCTTCACGCCACAGCGCGGACACCGAAGGCGCAGCGGGAGCCGGCCGGCGCGACGCATCGTCAAGCGTCCAGACTTCGCGCCAACGAGCGTAGGTTTCGTAGCTCCCCAATACCTTTTTCGCCGCCATCCATCCGGACACTCCCATGGCCGGCTTCGCTGCGCCGGCCATGACGGGTGTGCCCCGAAAACCGAGCGCGTCGCTGCCGTCGCCATAGGACACTCCCAGCAGCAAATCCCCCGGGGCAGCCGTTTCCAGCGCCGCCGCCAACAGCATCGGAACAAAGGCTGCTCCGGTATTTCCCACGGCGCCAAACAACGGTTCCTGAATCTGATCTTCCCTGAAACCCAATTGCCGAGCCAACCGCGCGTGTCGCCGGGCATCGGGAGCGTACAACGCGATTTTCGACACGTCGGTTGGGCTGATGCTTGCCCGTTGACAATAGGCGCTCAACGCCTCAGGTACGATGCGCTCGATCCCTTCTTCGGTTGCGAAACGGTCTTCCCACGTTCGCACAAACGTGTCCCCAGGCGTCCGCCACATATCCAGCATATTGTCAGTGACGGAGTGGCTGCCGACGTGCTCCGCGATCACGTCACGGTCCGCAATGACAAAAGCCGCCGCTCCATCTCCCGACGCGCGCTCCGTATCGCCTCTGGGAGGCCCCTGCCTGCTGTCTGCGACGACCACAAGCGCCTGGCTGGCTCGCCCGGCCGCCACGGCGTCCAGCCCCGCCTGTACCGCGTTGGTGCCGGCCCGCAGCACGTTTGAGACGTCCACGGCGAAAATGTCCTGCCGCAAATCCAGGGCCGCGGCAACGATGGCTGCGCATTGCTTTTCCGCGTAGGGAGGAGTGGTGCTCGCGAAGATTATTCCGTCGATTGCGCTGCGGTCGCGTCCCGTGAGGCAATCCGCTCCGGCGGCCACCGCCATGGTGACGCTGTCCTCGTCAAAATTGGCCACCGCCCGCTCCTGGCGGGAGTTCCAGCCAGCGGTCTCCGCCCCAAGACGATAGCGGGGCACGTAAGCTCCATAGGCAGCGATTCCAACCAATTTTACGTTCTCCCGACGTGCCGCACGATACGTTCAAAGATGCTATCAGCGCCCGCGATAGAGTGTCAACGCAGGCCCCGTGCTACAATGCGCTTGATGATCAACCGACCGATAAAATCACGTGTCCTGCTGCTGACCTTCGCCTTGTTCCTCTTACCGGCTTTTGCTGGTTGCGAACGGGTCAACCCCGGCGCAACCGAACCAATCCCTGCCGGCGACCGGCTCCCGCCCGAGTTGAAAACCGTAGCCGAAGCTTATCGCATCTTGATGGATGAACACGTTGACCATCGCACGCTGGAATCGCAACAGCTGTCTGAGGGAGCCATTCGCGGGATACTGGCCGCCCTGGATGACCCCCACGCTTCGTACCTCAGCTCAGACCAACACGAGCGGGAGCAGGAGGGATACCGGGGATATTTTGAAGGTATTGGCGCCCAGGTATCCATGACCGAGGCGGGCCTCACCGTGATCGCCCCCATTCCCGGCGCTCCGGCGGAAGCCGCTGGCATCAGGGCCGGTGACCTGATTCTGGAAGTGGACGGGGACACCATCAGTCACCTGACGCTGGTCGAAGCCGTCAACCTGATCCGAGGTCCGGGTGGATCTGAAGTGACGCTTCTGGTAAGGCACGCCGGTTCAGATCAAAATGAAACCATCACTGTCACACGCGGTCGCATACCAATCGAAAGTTCCAACTTCCGCATGGTTGAGGACGGCGTTGGGCACCTCTGGATTTACAGTTTTTCCAACACCACCGAGGACGAAGTGCGCCGTGCTCTGGACGAATTCAACGACGCTCAAGGCCGTGGGCTGGTGCTGGATTTGAGAAACAATCCTGGCGGGCTGCTCAACGCGGTGGTTGACGTAACGGAGCTTTTCCTGGATGGCGGCCCCATACTTTACGAAATCGACGCCCGGGGTAACCGGAACAACTACGACGCCGACCGAAGAGGCCCGGGCGTGGATATTCCCATGGTGGTGTTGGTCAACGAGTTTTCCGCCAGCGCAAGCGAAATTATGGCCGGAGCCATCAAGACCAACGAGCGCGCGCTGGTGGTTGGCGCAACCACCTTCGGCAAAGGCAGCGTCAATATCGCGCGGGAATTGTCCGACGGCTCGGCGATCTATTTCACCATCCGGCGTTGGTATCTGCCGGACGACACTCAGATCGAAGGGCAGGGAGTGACCCCCAATATCGAAATCGAAGCAGAAGCGCAGCCCCTTCCCGCGAACTATCCTGAAGACGGGCCTTTGCAACAGGCTATCGACATCCTCAACGATCAGATCCCGGCGCGGTAGCGGCGGATTTCCCGTATAATAAAAACAGCGAGCCTCCATTAATCTAATCGGCTTTCGATCCGGATCCGGGGCGAAGATAAGCGCCGGAGGAGTGCCAACGATGCCACGGAAAAATCGCAACAGTAAGAAAAAGAACAAGGCGGCGGCGGCAGCCGGCGGCAATAACCGCCAAATCGCGATGAACCGCAAGGCCCTGCACGACTACGAGATATTGGATCGCGTTGAAGCCGGCCTCGTTCTAACTGGCACTGAAATCAAGTCCATACGGGCCGGGAAAGTTGACCTGCGCGACGCCTATGCCCGGGTGCAGGACGGAGAACTTTGGCTCCACGGCGTCCACATTGCGCCTTACGACTCCGGCAGCTACATGAACCATGAACCGAAACGACCACGGAAACTGCTGGTTCATCGCAGTGAAATCAACGACCTGGGCGCGCAGACTGCCGAAAAAGGCTTGACGCTGGCCGCTCTTCGTCTTTATCTGAAAAACCGCCACGCCAAGGTTGAGTTGGGCGTAGCCCGGGGAAAGCGGCAGTATGATAAGCGCCGCGCTATCATCGATCGCGAGCGGGAGCGGCAGGCCAGGCAAGCCATGAAGGAATGGCGCGAGTGACGCCGTCGCGGCCTCGCTGCGCTATAATCTCAGCCGCGATTATCCTGCACCCATCGGTATTCCTGCCGGGGGTGCATTATCTTGTGAGGGACGCAATTTGATACGCAGCCTGCGGGGCATTGAACCCAAAGTCGCGCCTACCGCCTGGGTCAGCGAGGCAGCATACGTGGTTGGAAACGTGGTCATCGGCGAATACAGTTCGGTTTGGCCCGGGGTAACAATCCGGGGCGACGGAGACGTGATAACTATCGGAAACCGGGTTAACATACAGGAGGGTTCGGTGGTCCATGGCGATGGACTGGTCATTGAGGACGACGTGTCCATCGGCCACTGTGTCGTCGTTCACGGCGACCGGATCGGCTCCGGCAGCTTGCTGGGAAACAACTGCACCTTCCTGACCGAGTCCACCATCGGCAAGGAATGCCTCATCGCATCCAACGCCGTGGTGCTGTCCAACGTGGACGTGCCGGATCGCAGTTTCGTGGCTGGCGTCCCCGGCTCCGTCAAGCGGCAGGTAACTCGGGAGCAGATTGAGCAGATGCGAATGACCGCCGAGCACCTGGTGGAGCGGGCCTGCTGGTTCAAGGAAAGCGGGTTGTGAACAGGGAAAGCCGAATACAAAAACGCCGGGGCGAAGAATTCTTCGCCTAGGCGTCGCGATTACGCGGTATTCAGCGTAGTCGATCAGCGTTCCCGCTTTGACCGCTCTCGCCAGTCGGTGGGACGCTCGCTGTAACCCCTCGCCCGCCAGTAGGCAACATTGTTCGGGTTGTTCTGCTGGCTGTGGTTATCGGTATGCAACCGATTGTTGGGGTTGAGTTGATTAGCCCGATTGTCGCGGGCCGATTTGCTTTTCCGGGGCATAAACAAGCCTCCTGCTGATTAGATTGGGGATAGCACCGACCAGACCGCTAGATGCAGTCGATAAGCCCAGGAAGTGGTCGGCACTGTATAATCCCGATTTAATGCTACCAGAGAAGGCAAACCATATGCAAATTGAGAGGCATTGAGAGGCTAGGAGATTGTTCATCCGCTCCGCAATTTCTGTCCAGTAGGGATGGTCACCCCAGGCGTTCCGCCACCGGCAGCACGTGTTCCGCCAGATGCTCCATAACCTGGATGCACGGCCCGATCCCGTCCACGCGGAAGTCGAAAGTGAGTTGGTCTATCCCCAGCTCGTTGCAGTAATGGACATCGTCGATCACAGCCTGGGTGGTGTTGATCAACGCCCCGCCGGAACGGACTCCCACGCCCTCCTCAGCTCCGTCCATATCAGTAAAATGCAGGCTGCGCTTCAGGGAAATGGCGACATCGGCGGGGTCGCGGCCCGCCCGTTCCGTCTGCTCACGCAAGTAAGGAAGGTTCTGAGCGACAAAATCCGGAGTTTGCCTGGTGGTGTGCCAGCAATCCCCATATTTGGCAGTCCGCCGCAGGGCGCGCCGGGTGTGCCCGCCCACCCAAATGGGGATGCGGGGGCATTGCACGGGTTTCGGCTCAAAGAAGATCCCGTCAATCTGGTAGTACTTGCCCTTGTGTTCGGGTATCTCCTCCGTCCACAGAGCGTTGAATATCTCCAGAAACTCGTCCGTCATCGGTCCCCGGTCGGCGTAAGGCACGCCCAGGATGTCAAATTCCTTCTCCAACCACCCCACGCCGACTCCGCAAATCATACGTCCGCCGGAAAGCACGTCCAGAGAAGCAAACATCTTCGCCTGCACCACCGGATTGCGGTAAGGCAGGATCAGGACGGTGCTGCCCAGACGAATTTCGTTGGTACACGCCGCCATGAAACCCAACATGGTCATGGTTTCCAGGAACGGCTCGTCCGAGGGCCGCTGAAACGCCCCAGTGGGAGTATAGGGGTACTGGTTGGTGCCACCCACCGGCAAGACGATATGGTCGCCGGCCATGACCGACTCAAAACCCAACCTTTCGGCGCGTTGGCAAAACTCGCGAATTCCCTCGGCATCAGGGAGGCGGGGAATACTGACGCCTATTTTCATTGCGGCAACTCCTGGAGACGGTTGGATTGGCTTGATGGTGGCCGTCCCATGAACCAATGGAGACTGGATTATAGCACCGTCGACCTGATGGAGCGCTTCCGGCGAGGACAATTTCCCGTTGACGAGGCCGGTGCCCGCCTTGTTTCGGTAGGTGGTACAATATTTGGCGATGATCGTCCCTGCCGCTACTGCTCATCCCAACCCAGTCCGTCTTCTACCGGGTATGCGTGACTCGTCTCCTGCTGCCTGTCTGCGAAAACGGGAAGCGGAACGTCGCCTCGCCGATTTCATTGCTCGCTTCGGTTACGCGCCGCTGGAAGTGCCCATTCTTGAGGCAACCGAGCTGTTCCTTCGTAAATCCGGAGGCGACCTTGCTGCCCGCATGTATTCTTTCACGGATCCAGGATCCAATGCGGTGAGCCTGCGCCCGGAATTTACTTCCGCCATCATGCGCCACTACCTGGAGCGCAATCCCGATGTCGGTCATCCTTCGTTGGCCCGTTGGCAGTACTCCGGCCCGGTCTTTCGCTACGATCCCGGCAGCGTTGCCGGAAGCGGTCAATTTACCCAGGTGGGCGCTGAGCTCGTCGGTTCCAACTCCATCTTGGCCGACGCCGAATTGCTTACCTTGGCCTCCGGCATCCCCGATGAGCTTGGCATCACCGACTATCGACTGCGCCTGGCCGACCTGGACGTGCTGGACAGTGTGCTCGACACCGTGGGCCTTTCCGACCGCGCCAGGGCATTCATCGTATCCAATATGAACCGCATCGGCGATGGCGCGGACAGCCAGCCCGATATCTTGAGCCGCGCCGCTGAACTGCACATCGTGTCCGGTATCGGCTTGCCCGACGAAGAAACCCACTTGGCCGCCGCCGTCTCCGGAATGCCCGACGACATCGCCCGTGCGGTGCTCTCCGGCTTCATGCGCTGGAATTCTTCGGCGGACGCGCCCCTTGGCCGGCGTTCGCCCGACGAGATCGTTGATCGTCTGCTCCGCAAGCTCCGGGGAGGTGACGACCCAGACGCCATCAAACGCGGCATCGCATCGGCCAGTCAACTGGCCTCGGTGCGCGGAGAACCCTCCGTCGCCCTTCCCCAGGCTCAGTCAATCGTGGCCGCGTCGGGAGCTGATCCCGCCGCCGTCGAGCGGCTGACTGATCTTGCCTCGCTGGTCGGCGATGAACCGTCAATCGCAGGTCGGTTGACCATTGACTTCTCATTGGCTCGGGGCATCGCCTATTACAACGGCATCATATTCGATATAGTGCGGATCGACGAGGAGGAACCATTGGGCGGTGGCGGACGATACGACGCCCTCGCCCGTGCCCTCGGGGCCGCCTGCCCCGTACCGGCCCTGGGTTTCGCCTTCACGTTGGAGTCGCTGCTGGCGGCGATGCCAACCGACGGGCCGGCCGGCGCCGCTACCGAGGCTGTGTTTGTCGCTCCTGAAGATCCCGCCAACCCTGCCGTCGCGTTGCGAACCGCCGCGCAATTGCGCCGGGAAGGTCGCACCGCCGTTCTTGATGTCGGCGGGTATCCCGAAGATGTAAAATATCCGCGCACCATCACCGCGTAACCTTGGGGTGGCGTTTTGAGACTGGTTATACCGAGCGACGGCGAGTTGGGGGAACCAACCATGAGGTTCCTGGCGTCCTGCGGCGTCAAGGTGAGCCGACCCAACGCCCGCCGCTACACCGGTACCATCCCGTCTTTGCCTGGCATCGACGTCCTGTTCCAGCGCACCGCCGACATCACCTCCAAGGTGGAGGAAGGCAGCGCTGAAATGGGAATCACCGGTCTGGATCGCCTCATGGAGTACCGCCACGATGATGACGCCGTGGTGCCTGTGATAGACGACTTGGGTTTCGGAGGATGCGAGTACGTCCTCGCTGTACCGGATTCCTGGCTTGACGTAACCTCCGTTGATGACCTCGCCGACCTCGCCCTGGAGTTCCACGAAAAGGGCCGCCAACTGCGGATCGCCACCAAGTATCCTCGTCTGCTGCGCCGCTACCTGTTTGAACGGGGCATCAACTTCTTCACCCTCGTCCCGGCCAGCGGCACCTTGGAGGCTGCTCCCATCGCCGGTTATGCCGACCTCATCGCCGACCTGACCGATACCGGCGCGACCCTACGCGAGAACCGCCTCAAGACCCTGGAAGGCGGCGCTATCCTCTCGTCTCAGGCGTGCCTGATCGCCAACCTGGCTTCTCTGGCCGGATGCCCGGCCGACCTGCGGTTGGCCCAATCCTTTACCGAGATGTTGGAAGCGCGGTTGCGCGCCGAACCCTACTACCGCATTACCGCCAACGTCCAGGGACGTTCCGCCGAGGATGTCAGCGCAATGATCCTGGCCCGCCCTGAGATGGCCGGTATTCAGGGACCAACCGTTGCCCGCGTGTTCAGCGTCGAAGAAGATGACTGGTATGCCGTATCCCTGTTGATACGCAAAAATAGACTGCTCGATGCCGTCTCGCACCTCCGCGAATGCGGCGGAGTGGACATCGCCGCTGCCCAGTTGTCATACCTTTTCAAAGGCCAGTCCCAAACGTTCCGGGGCTTTTTGGCCCGCATCGCCGCTCTCAAAGGAGGTTACGAAGCCGATGCCTAACCTCCCCATGCACATCTATCTGTGCCAGCAGGTCGCCACTGAACTGGACTGGGGTTACGCCTATGACCATTCGGGCGCCGCCTACTTGGGATCTACGACGCCGGATATCCGGGCAATGACCAAGTGGGACCGGGCGCGCACTCATTTTTCCGACCTGTCCGTGACCCGCGTCGGTACGGGCGTTCAGCGCATGTTCGAACTGCACCCCCATCTTGCCGGCTCCGACAACGGCCTGGCGCCCCAGACCAGAGCCTTCCTCCTCGGTTACGTCAGCCACCTGGTTGCCGATGAAGTCTGGATCACCACCATGTTCCGTCCTCACTTCGGTCCCGGAAACCGGGTCACCGACACCGAAATCGAAGCACACATCTGGGACCGTGCCCTGCAACTCGATATGGACCGTGCGGTGCTGGAAGATAACGAACGTCTCGTTGTCGAAAACGACGCCATCGCCGACGTTGACTCGATGCCGGCGCTGGAATTCCTCCAAGACGAACTGATTGACGAGTGGCGCGGCTGGGTGGCCCGCTTGCTTGGTTGGGATTTCACCTGGGAAAGGCTGAAACGCGCGCTCAACCGCATGTACCGTGACAACGCCGATGTCCAGTTGGTAGTGGACGGATTCCTCGAACAGATGCCACAGAGTTTGGAACGAGTGTACCAACGGATCCCCCGCGAACTTATTGATGCCTACCGCCAGCGCGTCATCGACGAAACCAAGGTTCAGGCCAGGGAGTACCTCAGTGCGACTTAAGCAGGTGCGCGGGTTGGCCGCCGCCGAATCGGTCCTGACCCGCATCGACCCCCTCGATCTGTCCTCCCTGCCGGATGAAACCCTCCGGCGCACCCGCGCCTGGTTCGGCTCCGACGCCACACCCGAATCCTCCGTCCTCCAGATGCTCCGCGACGTTCGGGCCGAAGGCGACAACGCCGTCCGTCGCTACGCCAAGATGCTCGACGGAGCGGATCTGGATAGCCTGGAAGTCCCGACTGCCCAGCTTGACGCCGCGTGGGCTGCCACTCCCGATGACTTGAAGCGGGCCCTGCAGCTCGCCGCCGAGCGGATCACTGCGTTTCACGAGGCGACGTTGCCTCGCGATTGGGTGGACCTCGGCGGCGGCCTGGGTGAGCTGATACGCCCCTTGGAGCGCGTCGGCCTCTACGCCCCCGGCGGCGGCGCCGCTTATCCTTCCACCGTCCTGATGACCGCCATACCGGCCCGCGTTGCTGGAGTTCGCGAGGTAGTGCTGGCGACGCCCCGCCGTGGCGCGGAACCCCTGAACGCCACCGTGTTGGCCGCCGCCCGCATCGCCGGCGTGGACGCCGTGTACCAGGTCGGAGGCGTTCCCGCCATCGGCGCCTTGGCCTACGGTACAGAGAGTATTCGCAAAGTGGACAAAATTTGCGGCCCCGGCAACGTCTTCGTTGCATACGCCAAGCGCATGGTGCAGGGCCAGGTGGACATCGACGGCGTTTTCGGCCCCACCGAAACCATCGTCCTCGCCGACCACTCCGCCAATCCGGTCTTCTGCGCCGCCGACCTCATCGCCCAGGCCGAACACGACCCGATGGCCTCGGCAATACTGGTCACCGACTCCGAAACTCTGGTGAACGCCATCGAAGGCGAGTTGGACGATCAGATCGCTGGCAACCCCCGCGCCGAAACCATCCGCCACTCATTGGAACGGCAAGGATGCGTGGTGCTGGTGGACCAATTTTCCGATGCCATTGCCGTGGCCAATCACATCGCGCCGGAGCATCTGTGCCTCATGGTGGCCGACCCCTGGGCCTGGGCTGGTGAGGTCCGCAACGCCGGCGGCCTGTTCCTCGGCGAGTTTTCCCCAGAGGTAATGGGCGACTACATTGCCGGCCCGTCCCACGTCATGCCCACCGGCGGCACCGCTCGTTTCAGCTCCGCTTTGAGCGTCCACCACTTCGTACGCACCATGCCGGTGGTCGGCCTCAGCCCCCAGCGTTTCGCCGATCTCGGAGCTGCCGCCGTCCGCATCGCTGAAGCCGAGGGCCTTCCCGGGCACGCCGGCGCCGTCCAGGCTCGCCTCGACCACCTCGCCGCCACACCCCAACCGTAGGGGCAACCCGCGTGGTTGCCCAGCCCCGCTGTTCAGGACGTGCTCCTATGCCTACCATAGAAGACCTGTTGCTACCTCACATCAGCCGCCTCAAGACCTATCAAGGCGTTTCCCCCAGCGAAACGCTGGCAGAAGAGGCCGGCATTCCCCTGGAGCAGGTTATCCGGCTCAACGGCAACGAGAATCCCTATGGCCCTTCGCCCCAGGTTGCCGAAGCGCTGGGAAATTTCCGCGACTATAACCATTATCCCGACCCGGCCCAACGTCGCCTGCGGAGCGCCCTTTCCGTGTACCTGGGCGTGCCGGAAGACAACATCGTCGCCGGCAACGGCAGCGATGAAATCATCGACCTCCTCATGCGCATGTTCCTGGCGCCCGGCGACGAAATCATCATACCGGTACCCACTTTCGGTATGTACTCCTTTTCGGCAGACGTGGCCGGCGCCCACGCCGTCGCAGTACCGCGAGGCGACAATTTCGACATTGACATCGAAGCCATTCAAGGCGCAATCAACCCGCGCAGCAAGGCCATCTTCTTTCCCAGTCCCAACAATCCGACGGGCAACCTGGTCACCGAATCCCAGGCGCGCGCCCTGCTGGACACCGGCTTGCTGGTGGTCGCCGACGAAGCCTATTACGATTTCTGCGGCCAGACGCTGATGCCCTTGCTCCCCGAATACCGCAACCTCGTGGTCTTGAGAACCTTCAGCAAATGGGCCGGCCTGGCCGGCCTCCGCATCGGCGCCGGGGCCATGGACTCCGAGTTGGCCGCCACCATGATGGGCGTGAAACCACCCTACAACGTCAACCTGGCCGCCGAAGTCGCCTTGCTCGCTTCCCTGGAGGACACCTCCAACTTGCTGGAACGCGTCGATGCTATCGTACAGGAGCGTGGTCGGATGTACCGCCTCCTGTGCGACATTCCCGGCATCACGGTCTGGCCTTCCCAGGCCAACTTCATCCTCTGCAAAATGCCCGAAGGTCGGGGGCGCGAGGTGTACGAGGCCCTGTGCCGCCGGGGTGTGTTCCTACGTTATTTCGACAACGAATTGCTCCGGGATTACATCCGCTCCAGCGTGGGCAAGCCCGAAGAAACTGACGCGGTCATAGCCGGTTTCCGCGCCGTCCTGGGGGTGGACGCATAATGACCGCCCCTGACACTCCTGCCCGCGCCGCCACCCTGGAGCGGGCCACCGGCGAAACCCAAATCGCCATCAGCGTCAATCTGGACGGTCAAGGCCGGTACGACGTCGATACGGGCAACGGCTTCCTGGATCACATGGTCAGCCAGATCTCTCGCCACGGCCTTTTCGACATCGATTTGAAAGCGCGCGGCGATACCCACGTCGGTTGGCATCACCTGGTTGAAGATACCGCCATCATGCTGGGCCGCGCTTTCGGTCAAGCCCTCGGCGAACCCCGGGGTATCCGGCGGATGGGCCACGCCGTCGTCCCGTTGGACGAAACCCTGGTGATGGTCGCCGTGGACTGGAGTGGCCGTCCTTACACTTCCGTGGAAACCACCCTGAACGACACCATGGTCGAAACCCTGTCCGGCGACCTCATCGCTCACTTCCTGGAATCCTTCGCCATCGAAGCCCGGATCAACCTCCACGCCAAGGTCATCGCCGGCGTCAGCCCTCACCATAAAGCCGAAGCCCTGTGCAAAGCTCTCGCCCGGGCCCTTCGCGATGCCGTCGAACCCGACCCCCGCGCTTCCGGCCAGGTCCCCAGCACCAAGGGCGTGCTGGACGCATCAGCCTGACCTCCCCCATCGCTCTGGCCTAATTCCCCTGATTGCTTGATAGCGTATAATGAGCATACAGCGCGTCCCAGCCAACCAGGGAGGGAAGGGAAATGCCCATCGTAAATAAGAGCGTTGACCGCGTTAACCGTTTGCTGGAGAACATCCTGGACCAGCCGCTGGTCGCCAGGGTCGTGTCCCCGTTTCAGCCCATCGCCAACACGTTGACCACCCGTTACCTGCACTACGCCATTCCCAGCGGAGGCGCTGCAACGCGCCCGCCGGTGGCCTACACCGTTATCGATGCCGAGGGCAAAACCACCTGGCAGGGCGATACCAAACAGCTCGCCAAGCACCCTGAATACCGGCGCGGCCAGGCCGAGTAACGACGCCGGCAACCACCGCACGAAAAAGGCCCAACCCCATTGCCGGAGTTGGGCCTCAAAATTTGCGATTATCGGTTACTGCGCCCCTCTAACCGGCCGGCCCCGCCGCGCCAGGAAGTCCGGGAATGCTTCTTCAGCCAGGGTTCCCCGCAAGACTTCCGAGGTGAAATACTTCTCGTTAGCCCATTGTTGCTCCAGGTCTTCGCCCATGTGCTGCAGCAGCAGCCGCTTGATGCCGATCACCGACGGGATGTCGTTGGTGGCGATCTCCGTTGCAACCTCCATCGTCTTCTGCCGCAGCCGGTAGGCCGGAACCAGGTGGTTCAGCAACCCGATGCGATAGGCTTCTTCCGCCTCGACTATCCGCGCCGTGAACAGCAATTCCTTGGCCTGGGGCCATCCCACCTGATTGGTCAGCGTCCAGGTGCTGTTGATACGACCGTAGGCAGCGGCCAGGAACCGGAAACGCGCCGCGTCGGACCCGATCCGAATGTCCAGCGACGACGACAACACAGCGCCGCCTCCGTAAGCCAAGCCGTTAATCATCCCAATCACAGGCTTGTCTGAAGCGCTCAGTTCATAACCGCCCCGTTGCCGGCGCGCGGCACGCTCGTCCATGCCTTCCCGGGTCAGTGTGCCGGAGTTCAAAGCTGCCTGGTCCTCTCGTTGCTCGTGGATATCGCCGCCAGCCGAGAAAGCCGGAACCCGTGGATGCGTATCTGCGCCCGTGATCACAATGCAGCCAATTTCCGGGTCGTCATTGGCTTGCCGTACCGCGCCGTGCAGCTCTTCCGTGAGCTGTCGACTCATGGCATTCAGCACTTCCGGACGGTTCATGGTCAGAAACGCAACGTGGCCCACCTTCTCCCGCCGCCGTTCACCACTCCCTTCAAACCGGGAGACGCGCTCTTTCTCGAACAAAATGTACTGGTAATCCATAGAGGTAGTTGCTCCTGTCACTCTTTTCAAGTGGCCGCATTGTATTGGCACCCGCCGCGCCTAGTCAAACCGCCCCCATACGCACCCGCTTTAACCTGTTATTCCACGACCGCCGCCGGCGGGCGATGGAATCTCGTTCCGGCGGTCGCCGCTTTCTGTTGCGAGAGCCTTGACGGAACGGCCATTGCTGCGCCGGCGAGATTGCCACCCCCGTATCAAAGCCGGCCCCGTACCTGACACGGGGTACGGGGTCGCAATGACAAAGTGGGTACGCATGAGCCAACCGCCCGATTGACATACCGCGCGCACGGTCCGATTATAGACGGCAGGTGACATCCGATGAATACGATGCCGGGGAGTGTTTCACCGCGACGACGCTTGGTAAGGCGGCGCGCCACCCAGATGGTCTGGGTTCTTTTCATCTGCCTGGGACTCTTGGGCCTTGGCGTGAGCCACCATCCCGCCAGCGCCAAGTCGCCGCACGTCTTGCGCGTGAGAATTGAGGACACCATTAGCCCGGTCAAAGTCCGTGTCATAGACCGATCGGTCAACCGCGCCGAGGAAACCGGCGCCCAACTCCTGGTCATTCAGTTGGATACGCCGGGCGGCCTTTACGACAGTACCCGCAAGATAGTGGAAACCCTGCTGGAATCCCCCGTACCCGTGGCGGTGTTTGTATCGCCCCGGGGCGCCCAGGCCGGTTCCGCCGGCACTTTCATCACCGCCGCCGCCCACATCGCGGCCATGACCCCCGGCTCCAACATCGGCGCCGCCACTCCGGTCTCCAGCAGTGGTGAAGAGATCAACGAAACTCTGGCCGACAAGGTGACCAATGATGCCGCCGCTCTCATCCGGTCCGTAGCCGAGGAGCGCGGGCGTAACGCCGATGCCCTGGAGCAAACCGTCCGCTCCGCCGCCTCCTACACCGCCAGCGAAGCTCTGGAACTCAGCATAATCGACGTTTTGGCCGACGACCTGAGCGATTTGCTGGCGGCTGTCGATGGTCGCGCCGTGGTTACCGTCGCCGGCGAGCAGACCTTGCAAGTCGCTGACGCTGAAATCGGCGAAATAAAAATGCAGTGGCGCGAGCGTTTCGTTGACTTTATCTCCAACCCCAACATCGCCTTCCTGCTGCTGACGCTGGGCAGCCTGGGGCTGGTGTTCGAAATGCTTACGCCGGGGGCCATCGGGCCGGGCGTCGCCGGCATCATCTGTCTGGGTCTGGGTTTCCTGGCGCTGGGCAACCTGCCCTTCAACTGGGCCGGCGTGGCGTTCATCCTCCTTGCCATCGTACTTGCGGCCCTGGAAATCTTTGTATCCGGCTTCGGTGCCCTGGGTATCGGCGCCGCCGTCAGCCTGGTCCTCGGCGGCCTACTGCTGTTCGGCGACTTTGGCGGCGGTAGAATCTCACCTCCCAGCTTTCCCCAGGTATCCGTGAGTCGCTGGGTGCTGGTCGGCGTTGGTGGCGGCGTGTTGCTCGCAGCCGGTTATCTGGCCTATGAAGTGATCCTCTCCCGGCTGGGCCGGCGTCGAACCGGCGTGGCTTCCGGGGGAATCGGCAGCGACGGTCGCAGTTCGCCCGGCCATCTGATTGGGCAAACCGGCATGGTCACGTCGGCCCTGCAACCCAGGGGTGTCGTGGCCCTTGCCGACGAAACCTGGTCCGGCGTAAGCAACGACGGCTTGACTATTCCGGCCGGCCACCGCGTTCGGGTGGTCGCGGTGGACGGTCTGGTGCTCACCGTAGAGGTTGTGGGCGGTCCCGTAACCGTTGAAGGACAAGAATGACAATAATGCTAAAATGACATCAACTACATCGCCATCACCGACGCCGACAAGGAGGCTTCAACATGGCCGCAGGCATTGTGGTAGTCCAACAATACCAGCGCATGGTAGTTCAGCGTTTCGGCTCCTATGTCGGGACGCGCGGTCCCGGCCTGCGCATCCTGATCCCAATCCTGTATCATGGCACCAAGGTTGACCTCCGCGAGCGCGTCACCCGCGTTCCCACCCAGAAGTACATCACCTCCGACAACGTGGTGGTGGACATGGACTTCGTAATTTACTACCGGGTGATGGAGGACCAGGTTGACCGTGCCGTGCTGGAAGTGCAGAACTTCGAGGCCGCCGTTATCAACCTGGCCTTCGCTACCCTGCGCTCCGTCATTGGCGCCATTGACCTGGCCACCACCCTGTCCGAGCGGGAGCGCATCCGCGACGAAGTGCAGTTGCGGATGGACGAAGTAACCGTCCGCTGGGGCGTGAAAGTGTCGCAGGTGGAAATCAACGAAGTTGATCCGCCTCCTGGCGTGAAGGCCGCCATGGAGCGCCAAAAGTCCGCCGACGCCATCCGCACCGCGGAGATTACCGAGTCCGAGGGCCAGCGTCAGGCTGCCATCAACCTTGCCGAGGGCGAACGCCAGTCCGCCATTCTGCGCGCCCAGGGCCAGCGCGAGTCGGAAATCCTCCAGGCCGAAGGCGACCAGCAAGCCCAGGTACTTCGGGCGGAGGGTTTCAGCACCGCCCTGGAGCGTATCTTCAGCGTGGCCAGCACCGTTGACGGCCGCACCATGAGCCTCCAGTACTTCGAGACCCTCAAATCCCTCGGCTCCAGCCCATCCACCAAGTTCATATTCCCCATGGAGTTCACCTCCATGCTCTCCCCCTTCCTCGGCATGGGCGGCATGAACCAACCGGACAGCGGCAACGGCAACAACCGTGCCAACACCGGCAACGGCGCCAGCGCCGACGGCGAGAACCGCAGCTAGCGCGGCCCCCGGCGGCCCGGGTTTCGTAGGGGCAACCCTTGTGGTTGCCCCGTTTTGCTCAGTTCAGCAGGTGCCCGAAATGGAAATCCCCAACTCGAATATGTGGATGATACGCGCCGGTCAAGATGGTCACGTGCTACCTTATTTCCTCGATGAGGGTATTGCGTATCTTGGCTGGGACGACACCGGCATCATATATCCGGAAACTACCAGGGAAGAGTTGAGAAGCCGCGTGGCGCATGCCAATCCAATGCTTACCTCTAGGGCGGTTGGAAACGCCACCAGGTGCATCTGGGAGTTCTGCTGTGAGGTGCAGGTTGGCGATTTCGTCGTAACTTATGACCCGCAGCAACGGCTGTATCATATCGGCATTGTAAAATCTGACGCCGAATACGGAACCGTCATTTGGCACTATGTGGATACGGGTGAGCCATTCGAAGATTACGGGTACGTGCGCCAAGTCGATTGGGGGACCTCCTCGATCTCCCGGGACCGACTATCCCCTGCCGCGCAAATCTACCTGGGCCGGCCGCCAACCCATTTTCAACTTCCTGACGATGTCAGCGCGGAAATCCGCCGCCTTTGCGCGTAAGTGCGAGCCGCTGGTTCGACAGCCGGCGCAAGGCTAGTGCTTTTCGCCTTTGGCTTTGGCGTCTTTTTCTGCTCGTTCCTTGCGTATCTTCGCAGCCATGGCTTCCAGTTCTTCCGGTGAAAGCCCTTCGGTGAGACCTTGCAATATGCGACGTTTCAATCCCACGGGCGTTTTGGCTATCAACATTTGTACCCCCGCTTCTACGCTGTCCTTTGTTATGATGGCAACCTCTACTGATAACCATATCATACAGATGCTGAACGCTTGGTCAACCGACCCATCGCCTAGAGATTCCAATATAGCCAATTTCAGCCGCAGTTGCTGGATATAGAACAGCGCGTCGGTCAACAGGATTCTTGCAGCCCAGAATCCGGCCCATACCAGACAAAGCCCAATGCGCGCCATGCGCGTGAGCGGAACTCCCGCTACCGATGCCAGCAGCGAGTCATCGCCGTCAACCCCGCGCCGCCGCTTTTCGCTGCCCATAGCTATATTCTATTAGCCCTCGTCTAATCTGCCCAACCAGCCGTCATCGCGCAGCAGCCCCATCGCCGCCCCATACGGTTCCGATGCCTTCCCGTCGATCTCCTCCAACAACTTGCCCAGCCCTTCATCATCGGCCAGCCGCCCGGTGATCCTTCGATAGATCTCTTCCTGCACCGTCTCCAGGAACTCGGACCGCCGTCGTTCAATACGACGCTTTTCCAGCCCACCGGTGTCCGTCAAAAAATCGCGATGTCCCTTGATCACATCCCAAAGCTCCGCAATGCCCACGTTTGCATGCGCCTGCGTCAGCAAAACCGGGGGGTGCCACCCGTCGCCCAGGTCCGCCATCTGCAACATCGCCGTGACCGCCGCCGCCAGTTGATTCGCCCCGTCCCGGTCGGCTTTGTTGATAACATAAAGGTCAGCAATCTCCATCACGCCGGCCTTCAGCGTCTGTATCGAATCCCCCGATTCCGGCGTCATCGTAACCACCACCGAATCCGCCACGCCCATGATGCCCAACTCGGTCTGTCCCACGCCCACCGTTTCCACCAACGTCACGTCCTTGCCCGCTGCGTCCATCGCCCGCACCATGCTTTTCACGATGCGCGGCAGCCCGCCCGATTGTCCCCGCGTCGCCACGCTGCGGATGAACACCCCATCGTCCAGATAGTGCCGCTGCATCCGAATCCGGTCGCCCAACAGCGCCCCGCCGGTAAAAGGGCTGGTCGGGTCCACGGCCAGGATACCCACCGTCAGTCCTTGCCCGCGCAGGTGCTCGGCCAGGCGGTCAACCAGCGTGCTCTTGCCCACCCCCGGCGGCCCGGTGATGCCCACGGCATAACCCCGCCCCGTGTGCGGGTCCAGCCGCTCCATAACCGATGCGACGCCGGCATCGCCCCGCTCCAGCAGCGTCAATAGCCGCGAAAGTGCGCGCAGTTCCCCGTCCAGGACACGTTGGGCCAGCTCACTCATCAAGAAACCCTGCGACGAAAATCGTAATATTCGGTACGAAACCCAGCGGTCAATGTAGCACCGCCGATTCGCGGGGTCAAGGACGCCAGCGGCTCACCCTTAACAACCCTCGCCGCAGGGGTTATCATCTTGCCCGCCAATACCCGACCAACCCACGAGGAGAACGCCATGACTACCCGCTCCGACACCTTGCAGGGCCGCGTCGCCATCGTCACCGGCGCCGCCAGTCCCATCGGCATGGGACGATCCATTACCACCGCCCTCGTCCGCGCCGGCGCCCGTGTCGCCATGCTGGACATCAACGAAGAATGGCTCGATCAGACCGCCAACGATATGCGCGAGATCGGCGGCGACGAATGCGTCCTGCCCATCGTCGCCGACGTGACCGATCCTGCATCAGTCCAAACCGCGGTGGGTCGCACCATCAACGAAATGGGCGGCTTGCACATCCTCGTCAACAACGCCGGCATCAACCCTCGCACCGCCGGCTTCGGCGGCAGCGCCTCCGGCAGCCGGAATGACTTCTGGGGCATTGCCCCCGACGCCTGGTTGCGCGTCATCGCCGTCAACCTGAGCGGCCCCTTCCTCATGGCCAACGCCGTGGCCGGTCACATGATCGAGCAGGGTTTCGGACGCATCATCGGCGTAACCACCAGCATGGACACCATGTGGCGCAAGGGCGGCGCCCCCTACGGCCCTTCCAAGGCCGGACACGAGGCCCTGGTCGCCATCATGGCCCAGGACCTGGAAGGCACCGGCGTAACCGCCAACGTCCTCACCCCCGGCGGCGCCACCGCCACCAACATGGTGCTGCCGCCTGAGGGCGCCACCGCCGACGCCCTCATCCAGCCCGAAGTAATGCAGGCCCCGGTAGTCTGGATTGCCTCGGATGACGCCGCCAACTGGAACGGCCGCCGCATCATCGCTTACTATTGGGACGAGTCACTGCCATTGGAAGAGCGGTTGGGAAAATGCGGCGCACCCGCCGCCTGGCCTCAACTGGGTCTCCAAGCCGTACACCCCGAGTGGTTCGGGCGCGGCTAACCGAATATCCCGTTTGGCAAGGCCCAGGGGCGAATGATATTCGCCCCTATCAGCGAACATGAGGAGACTAAAAGCACTGAAATCCGTGAAATTCATTGTCACCGTACTCGCGCTGGTAGCCGTTATGGTCATAGCGGGCATAAGCACGACGCAAGCCCAGACGAATGACCCGTTGCCTGCGCCAGCCAATCTGACCGCGGTGAACGGCCCTAACCCCGGCGAAGTGAACTTGACTTGGGACGCCGTGCCGGGAGCGAGTTTCTACCGCATCGGCTGGATTGCCGATGCCGACTACCGGCAAACTCTAGCCGGCGGCACCGACCTCCTGGAACGGTTTGCCTTCGTCGATGTCACCGACAGAACCGCCTACACCATAACCCGCCTCACGCCCGGCGAGGATTATTGGTTCATCGTCGCCAGCAACCGCCAACGCTACGGCGCACCCTCATGGCCGGAGAATTGGGCACAACTGATGCTGAACGCTGACGATTCGCCTTGCCCATCTGCCGAAGCCGAGCCTGAACCCGGCGCTACGCCCCAGCCCACGCCAACGCCTGCACCCGTCCCGGCCGGCGCGCAATCTTTCGGCAACGGTTTCGTTGCTGTAGGTGCGTCTGGTATTGAGCCAGGAACTTACATTTCAACAAACCAGGGGTATGGTTGCAATTGGGCGCGAAAGTCAGGATTCTCGGATTCCTATGTCGACACCATCGCCAGCGGTTATGTCACACGAGGCACGGACGCAATTGTCACTATCCTATCCACTGACGCCGCATTTTTCAGTTCGAGCTGTAAGCAATGGCAACGGATGGGTAGTGTAGCGGGCGAATAATCATTCGCCCTCGCTCCCATCACAGCTGACAGATGTCGTTCACTGCGTAAAACTCGGCGTAGCAAAACGTACAATTGCAGAACGAACTAACGATACGATGGATACCCGCAGCACTATGCAGTGCCAGGCACACATCAAGGCGCGCGAGGATGCGGCGGCCCGTCAAAGCCTGCGCCAGATTATAGGCATATGGGCCCGTAACGGACTTCCGCGCCGCGCCGCGCTTATCGCCATGCGGATGGGCCTGACCTATGTCCGCACCCTGACAGTTGGCGACCTGGTGTCTCTAGTGCAAAGTGCCGACCTCTCTGGCATGGAAATATCCTACACCGCCAACCGTCAGGATACTCGCCGCGCCATCCGCAACACCGGATTCCTCACCCGTTTCACTGGCCAGCCGTCCCGTCCGGCCATCGCCAGCGTCCGCAACGACCCGGAAATCGCCCACGCCATCGCCGGCGGGCTGGTGCATTGGCATGAGATACCGGAGCGGGACTTGGAACCGGGATAACGACGACCGGGGCGGGTTCAAACCCGTTTCCGACGCCTACCGGACGGCAAGGGCCTCGGCGTCGGCGATGTAGGCCGCGGTTTCCCGGATGCGGCGCTCCGTATGCTGATTGCAGGCGCCGGTGTAGAAACAGGCGCCATGCAACTGGCTGAGACGGCTGTAATATCGCCTCTGTAAGGAGTTGGTTGCGCGGTGTGAGGCAACCAGGTCGTCGAGGCAATCGCTGGTAAAACCGGTTGGCCCAGGCTCTTCGCCGATAAGGGCCAGAATGAGGGCGTCGGTGGCCCGCTTGGTGGCGCACCAAGCCTTCTCAGCAGCATCGCGAATGTCCCCATGTTCAAGGCGTTCGAGAGCCTGGGCGTGAACTTGGCGGGCGTCTGCGAAAATTTCGCCAGCCTGACCCTGGATTAACGTGGTAGTCATGTATCGTCCGATCCAATGTGGACAAATGGCGGCTGTGTCGTCAGTGTCTGAACCCGGTATCAAACCCCCGCGCGTCGGGGTTAATCAACAAGTCGGGCCGGTTGCCCCACCGTTTCAGGAAACGTCCAAAGTTCTTCCGGCTCAGCTCGTCGCGCTGGTTCTCCTCCAACTCCTCCCATTGCCGGTGCTCGTGCCTCACCAGCGGCATCCCACTGTCGCACACCACCCGGTAACCGGCGTTCTTGAACTGGAAGCAATAGTCGATGTCCAGGTTCCGATAGAACCGGAACGATTCGTGCATCAACCCAACCGTCCGCAGGTCGGCCCGCCGGAAGGCCATGCAATACGCCTGCATCGCGTCCGCGTCGCCCCGGTCCACTTCCTCGTGGAAGTGCTGCATATCGTCGGTGGTGAGTCCGTAGGGCCCAAATACCCCGATGCTGCTGTCGGACAGCTGCTCTGCCACTGGCGCCAATATATCCCCGATCACCTCGGTTGAGGCGTCCATAACCACGACGTAGCGTCCCCGCGCCTGCTTCAACCCGATGTTCTTGCCGGCGGCGTCCCCGACTACGTGGTCACAGTGGATGACCCGCATATTGGCGTATTCGGCTTGAGCGCCTTCCAGGTAGTCTCCCGTCCCGTCGGTGGAACCGTTATCCACCACGACGATCTCAACCGATGCTCCGCCGGAATGCCGCAATATCGCCTCAACGCAGCGGCGCACGTCATCAACGTAGTCGTACGCGTTGATCACGAAGGAAAATTCGTAAACGTCAGGTTCGTCCAACAATGACGGAACTTCCCGGGAAGCGGAAACCGATGACCATTTGGCTTCCTGCAACTCCAGGTGGGTCTGTGGACGGACCCGCGTGGCAGTCCCGGTATCTTCCACCACCATGCCGCTGGCTATAACTTCTTCCCGCATCAGATCCGCGTCAGCGTAGGCGGCCTGCTCCCGAAGAGCGGCGCGCCGCGCGATGGCCGCGCTGTTCGCTGACCCAATTTCATACCGCTCCGGCACCTGGCTTAAATCAAGTCCGAACACGCGGTCGAAGTCCAGCAAAAGTTCCAGTTTGTCCGACGGTGGCAATTCGGAGCGAACCATGTCCCAGGTGACCGCGAGCGCGGTGGGCAGATCCAGGTCATTGTGCACTGCATCCCAGAACTTCCCGCTCCAGGTCTCACCGTCGCCGGTCAGCGCGTGGTGGCCGGATCCGTTGCCTCCCATATTTCGCCACACCCAGATCCGGTTCCGCAATCCAGTCAGGGCCTTCTCCGCTGCCCGCAGCGACGTGAACGTGAAGTTCATCCGGTGCCGGTACCGCACCGTCATGCAGAGGTAACGGAACGCCAGCGGGTCAAACCCCCGGGATGCAAGGTCTTCAATGAGGAAAACGTTGCCCGCCGATTTGGCCATCTTGGCTCCATCCGCAAGCAGGTGCTGCCCATGCACCCAGTAGTTCACGTGCTGCCCGCCAAAAGCCCCCTCGCTCTGGGCAATCTCGTCTTCGTGATGCGGGAATACGTTGTCCACCCCGCCCGTGTGGATGTCGAACCGTTCACCCAGGTATTTGTGGGCCATGGCCGAGCATTCGATGTGCCATCCGGGAAACCCCTCACCCCACGGACTGTCCCACTTCACGTCCCGTCCCGGCTCGGCCGCTTTCCACAGCGTGAAGTCTCGCGGGTCGTGTTTCAGGGGGTCGGCTTCCGCGCGGACGCCTTCCAGCAAGTCGCCGCCGAAGTTGCGCGACAGCTTGCCGTATTCGGGATAGCTGTTGACATCAAAGTAAATGTTCCCGCCGGCCTCGTAGGCTGCGCCGTTATTCATCAACGTCCCGACCATCTCCAGCATTTCGGGAATGTGGTGGGACGCCCAGGGGAAAACGTGGGCCGGCAGAATGTTGATCCGCTCTTCGTCCTGCCAGAACACGTCAGCGTAGAATTCGCCGATCTCCTGGAGGGATTTCCCTTCAGCGAGGGCCGCCATGATCATCTTGTCGCCGCCGGCCTCCGCCAGTTCCTGCCGCATGTGTCCCACGTCGGTAATGTTCTTGATGTGGTACACCTCGTTCCCATCGGCTATCAGAATCCGTCGTATCCAGTCCGCCATTAGATAAGTGCGAAGGTTTCCAATGTGGGCATACCGGTACACCGTCGGCCCACACGTGTACATCGACACTTTTCCAGGCGTGATGGAATGAATTTCCTCGACTTTCTTCGTCAGGGTGTTATAAACGCGCAACATACCGCTACCTCCCGCAGGAGCAGATGCCGCAAGTCTAGCACGGGCGGCGACTGTTTGCATCAGGATGCCAGCGTAATCCAAGGCAATCGCATTTGATGTCGCGTATATGTGCCTGCCCTGCGGCGTAATCGGTTTTAGCGTGCTCGACGGTCTGATGCTGGACCGGACTGAGCCGCCAGCGAACGCCCTAATATCAAGCCGCCGCCTATTGCCGCCAAACCGACGCACCAGAACATCGCCTGTTTGTTGGAGACCAATCCGTTGAGCGGATTGCCGCGGGCCAATGGAATTAGCGGCTCCATGTGTGAATGCGTTGGCGCGTCGAGCAGCACATGACCCCATGCGCCCACAAAGGCAGACAAAACCGCGGCAGTCGGCGAGATCTGTGACTCCATGTGCCAGACGGCGCCGGGTTTGGATCTGGTGAAACGGTTCCACAGCCGCGCTGCCGGATCGATTACCGGACGCAACATCGCCAAGGCCAAAATGGCCGCCGCCGTTCCACCCGCTAGGGTGTGCATTACCTTGTGGTATGACAAATCGCCGCGAAACGGAAAACCCGCCAGCACTTCACTGTCTATAGCTACTTGGGTGAATGCGTACACCGGGACACTGAAATGACGCCCCATTACGGCCTTGGCCACCAAAGCCGGACCCATGTGAAACGGCGTGAATGGCATCCCCAATCTCTCCGGTTCACGGCGCTGCGGTACTCACGGCTCCCGACGCTTTCAACGCCTCAATCTCCGCCGGCGAATATCCCGCTTCCGCCAGAAGCTCATCGGTGTGTTGGCCGAAATAAGGCGCGGGCGCACCCAAACGCGGCGGCGTAGCCGACAATCTAGCCGTCGTGCCGGAGTGGTCCACGCTGCCCCAAACCATGTGGTCCCGTGTCTGGATGAACCCCGCGTTCCGCACCACCGGGTCGTTCCGGTAATCTTCCATGGTCAGATTCGGCGTAACCGATACGCCGCGAGGGCGCAACCGCTGCATCCAGCGTTCGATGGTGTCGCCGGCTATGGCCGACGCGACCATGTCCGTGTCAGCGCCTTCTGGATCGATGCCCATTTCAACCAGCATCGCCCCGAAACTTGTGCCGTCCGGACAATGCAGGTACAGCCATCCGTCCGAGGCCTGGTACAGTCGCGAACGGTTAGAGTAACCGCGGGCGTCCAGACCTTCGATATCCGACCTCTGGTATCCCTTGTAGTCGAGGAAATAGGGCGATTGCAGTATTCCCGCTGTCAGCGCCAACCCGCTATCCACCGATTGCCCCTTGCCCGTCCGGTTCCGCTCGTGCAGAGCCAGCGCGACCGCATAAGCCCCCATCAGACCCGTGCCGTAGTCATTCACCGCGTAGGGCGCCAGCATCGGCTTGCCGCCCCGACCGCCCCGACGCACCTGCATCCCGCTGGTTCCTTGCGCCAACTGCTCCCAACCGGCCCGCTCCGACCACGGCCCATCGTACCCAAAAGCATTCAGCGACGCGTACACAATGTCCGGTTTCACCTTCTTGACGGCTTCGTAACCCAAGCCGAGACGCTCCATTGCCGACTTCCGGTTGTTTTCCACGATCACGTCCGCGTTCTCTACCAACTTCCAGAATACTTCGCGTCCTTCCTCGGTTTTGAGGTTCAGCATAATGCTGCGTTTGCCCCGGTTCACGTCGATGTAGCCCACCGGGTCGAGGATGCGCGTCGGGTCGTCAATCTTGATGACATCAGCTCCGAACTCGCCCAGCGTCCGCCCGCAGGTGGGCCCGGCGAGGATTATGCACAGGTCAAGCACCCGAATCCCTTGCAAAGCCGACGTGACGTCAGCATGTCCGTTGGCCGTAACAGGCCGCGCGCTCACCGTTTCCAATTCGGCCAGCACTTCGTCGGTATGCTCACCCAATCGCGGCGCAGAGCCCTGTATCTTTCCCGGCGTCCCACGCAACCTCACCTGCACCCCTGGCTGCTTCATCCGTCCTCGTTCGGTATCTTCAACTTCCTCTACCATCTTGCTGGAAACGGCGTGTTCATGAACCAGCCATTCGTCAACCGTCTTGCACACGGTACACGCGCCCCCCTGGGCGTTGATGTCCGCTTCCCATTGCCACGCCGTCCGTTCCTTGAACATCTCGGCGAACCGTTCTTCCCACAGCGTCAACGTGTCCGGATCCACCGGCCGGCCGAACAATGGCGCTACCTCGTCGATCCATTCCGTTCGCCCCGCAGCCGTCAGCGTCTGCCGCGCAAACCGCTCGAACATCCCGTGGTGGTACACCCACCGTCCGTCGGCACACTCATACGGGTGAGACATCACAGCGCGAGGAAAGTCGAACTGGTCAACGTACTCGTAGTTGTTGAACTTGATGATGCGGCTGCCCATAGCGGTGAACATGGCCGAGTGCAACGGCACCTCAATACGTTGTCCCTTCCCGGTCTGGTCCCTCGCATTAATCGCCATGGCGACAGAAACTGATCCCAACAACGCCGAAAACGTGCTGGCGATAGGTAGCGCGGTGAACAACGGCTCACCGCCGCTTTCGCCGGTTTCGGGATAAAAACCCGTTTCTGCGCTAATGACCGGATCCCACCCCGGCTCGTTTCGGCTGGGATGTTCCTCTCCGTAACCCGGCAGCGAGCAGTAAATCAGACCGGGATGGCCAGCCGAAAGGTCACCGTAACCTATGCCCAACCGTTCCGCCACGCCGGGCCGGAAATTCTCAATCACCACGTCGGCTCGGGAAACCAACTGACGGGCCTTCTCCCGTCCCGCGTCGGTCTTCAGGTCCAGCCTCACCGACCGCTTGCCCCGGTTCCAGGTGGCAAACGCCGGTTCCGACCGGGCCGGATCACCTTCGGGCCGCTCCACCTTTATAACGTGCGCCCCCTGGTCGGCCAGCAGCATTCCCAGCATCGGCCCGGGCACGTACTGCCCGAACTCCACCACATGAATATCGCGCAATGCGCCCGATGTGCCGTTCGTCGTCATGATCTTTACTCCTGCGTTGGATGCTCTCCGTTGAGGCTGGGTGGTGGCTCGTCAAAGGGCAAGCCGTTCGCTTCGGCCTGCTGTCGTCGCTCAAGCCATTGCAGCCAGCGCTCTTGTTGCTCATGCCGGCCTTCCGTGCGGCCTTCCGTGCGGCCTTCCTCTCGCCCTTCCGTGCGGCCTTCCGTGCGGCCTTCCTCTCGCCCTGCCGCTCGCCCTTCAGTTAGTCCCTCGGCTAGCCCCTCATTCCGTGCCCTTTCCCGAGTGCGCTGCCGATACCATGCTCCGAACACCATGTCGATTGCCTCCGTAAAGATGTACGCGATTGGCAGGGCAAAGCCGATGTTGGGCGCGCCCGCTGTAACTATTCCTACGATCTGCCCATCCCAGCTCAGCCCAGTATGGATACTGACACTGTTGTAACTGGTTATGGCAGTAAGTATAAGCCAAACCGCGGTGAAGAAGCTGGAAAACCAGCGGATCAACCTGGTCGGGATGTTCAGAATACCGGTACGGGTTTCCCAAGGGTCGCGGTTATCGTTCGGCGCAGTCATCACTTGTCCCAAGGCGAACCTGCTCACTAGGATCTGCCGCCGAACCGCTCCGGCTCGCATCCTTTCAAACTGATCTCTGTATTGCCAGAGGCAATAATCTCTGCAATCCCCTTCCCCATGGCCGGCCCCAGAAGAATGCCTTTCTTCTGCCCACCCGTGCAGATGTACACGTTCTCCCAACCCGGCGCCTGTCCTATAACAGGCAGCCAATCCGGCGTGACCGGACGCAGGCACGCAGTATGCAGTACCTCCTCCGCATCGGCCAGGGATGGCACCAGTCGCACCGCCCTCTGCATAATGCTCGCCCGCGCCTCTTCGGTCAGCGACAGGTCGAACCCAACGTCTTCTTCAGTGGAACCGCACCAGATTAGACCGTCAGTCTTGTCATACATGGAGCTCCCGCCGCCAATGAGTTCGTAGGTCAAACCGGGCCCGTTGGGTTTCACCCGGATGATTTGCCCCTTCAATGGGTCAACGGGAATCGCGATATCTAACCACTGCTCGGCGGTACGGCACCACGGGCCGGCGGCGATCAACAAAGCGCCACACGGTATCTCACCATCGCTGGTAACCACCGACTCAATACCCGTTTCGCCCACGCGCAATCCCACCGCGCTTCCCGTGACGAATCGCGCTCCCCGGTTTTCGGCGGCGGCCGCCAGCGCCTGGGTAAATTCCATCCCGTCCAAAGCGCCGTTGCCCACGGCCCGGACGCCGGCAATGACTTCGCCAGTCAATCGCGGCTCGAGAGCCAGAACATCCTCTCGCTCCAGCCACTCGGCCAAAAAGCCGGGCTCCGGAGCGTTGTTGAAAACTTCCAACGTCTCCCGCAGTTCGGCCAATTCCTCTTCATCCAGCGCCACCTTGAGGATGGATGTGATCCTCCCGTGATATTCTATTCCGGTCTCCGAGGGCAACGTCTCCCATAGCTCCCGGTGCAACCGGAATGACTGCAATGCCATCGGTTGCAGCGGCTCTGGCCAACCATGCCCCTCCAACGGGTTCAGTCCGCCGGCGTTGTATCCCGACGCAGCTTGCGCGACGCCGTCTCGTTCAATGATGGTCGCCTTAATCCCGTTTTCGGCCAGGTAGTACGCCGCAGCGCAGCCCGCCGCCCCGCCGCCAATTATTACGACATCCGCAACTTGATCGCTCATTCTTCCGTTCCTGCCTGTCCTTAACGGCCAGTGTAAAATTGCGTTAGGATATAATTCCTTGTGGGAGGTGTCTATGCCAATCTACGAGTACCGTTGCGCGTCCTGTGGCAACGAATTCGAATCCATCCGTCCCGTGTCCCGCGCCGACGATCCTATCGATTGCAAATCCTGTGACCTGCCGGCCACGCGACAGATTTCCAACTTCTCGTTCAAGTCGGACACCTTCACTTCGCCCAAGCTTCGCAACCGCCCTGGCGAAACTTTCCGTGGTAGTCAACCCGCCGACGAAATGAGCGAGACGGACGCCGGCCAACCGGCGAATTAAGGTCGGCCCGCCCGCGCCTCGTTGCAGGCTATACAGGTGCAGGCCGCCCGCAACGCTCGGTAGGTGTAGATCCCGGTGTAGTGCGCGTCGCTCCAAAGAAACTGTAGCGCGTACTGCCCCACCGCCATCTGATCCAGCGCGCGTACATCCTGGGGCACGCTGTCCGGGTCCAACAGGGCCCTCCCGGTCATCTCCTCAATGCACGACGCGCAGGGGCATCGTAGCCGCAACATCCGGTGCGGGTAGATGCCTCGGTGCCCATCGTCCCAGTTGATGATGATCGCGTTGCCCGAAATGTCAACGTCCAACGGCTTAATGGTGTCATATGTCGCCATAACCGTTACCCCGCAGATCCGGGCGCCTGCACTTCGGCCAAGCGCGCCGGCCTGGGCATCTCATCCGGATCGGTCGGTATCTCAATGATGCTCGGTCCATCCGCTGCGAGCGCCAGGGCAAAAGCGTCGGCAATGTCTTCGGGCCGGTCAACGTAAAACCCGGTCCCGCCGAACAGCTCGGCGTATTTGTCGAACCGGGGGTTCACCGTATCCGCCCCTACGTACCGTTCGTTGAAAGCGTACTTCTGGTAAGCCTTCTCCGAACCCCAGCAGTCGTTGTTCATCACCACCGAAATATTCTTCAACCCGTACCGCACCGCCGTCTCAAACTCTTGAGCGTTGAACAGGAACCCACCGTCACCGTTGAAGTTCACCACGGGCCGGGCCGGAGCCGCGAAATTGGCCCCAATGGACGCCGGGAAGCTGAACCCCAAACCTCCCAAATCCAACGCCATGATCAGGCTGCGCGGTTGATAGTAATTCAGCCGGTCCTGCCCGAAATTCGGCGCCAACCCGGCGTCCAGCGCTATGATGGCGTCCCGAGGCATCACCTTCCGTAACTCAGCGTACACCCGCTGCGGCTTGATGTAGTCGCCGGTCAGGTCGGCCTCCGCGGCCAGACGTATCGCCCGCGCGGCGTTCCACGCCGCCACGCGGTTCGCCCATTCCGGATCCGGCCGCAACTCCGCCTCCGCCACAATTCCGTTGATCTCTTCCATCACCGCGCCAACGTCGCCTTCCACGCCAACCGTAATAGGATAGATCCGGCCTATTTCCTTGGGGTCAATCTCAATGTGCACGATCCGGGCGTCGGCAGGAATGAAGCGGTGATCGAAGAATGTCGTTGATTGACCCAACCGTGTCCCGGCAGCCACGATCACGTCGGCGTTTCCCACGGCGTCAATGGCCTCCGGCGCACCCAGCCGCCCCAGGTGGCCCAGGTAGTTGGGATGGTCGTTGGGTACGGCGTCGGCCCGCCCGTAAGATGTAACAATCGGTGCGCCGGTAAGCTCAGCAAGTCGGGACACCGCCGCATCCGCCAGGCTCCATTCCACACCGCCACCCGCGAGAATAACCGGCCGCTGCGCCGAAAGGATCTCCCGCGCCGCCGCCTCAACCTGCGCCCGATCACCCCGCGAACGCCCTTGACCCGTCCGGTAGGCCGTCGGAGCCATCAAGTCCACGTCGACCTCGGCGCCAGGCAACAAATCCCGTGGAATGTCCACCAGAACCGGCCCCATCTTGCCCGACGTGGCGATGCGGAATGCCTGCCGCAAGGCATCGGGCAGTCGCTCAATCTTGTTGATGGCGAAGCTCGCCTTGGTAATCGGCTCAAACAACGCAACCTGGTCGAACTCCTGCGTCGAATCCAGGTGCTGGTGATCCCGCGATGCCGACGGCGCCAGCACAACTACGGGCGAGTGCGCAACGTATGCCGACCCAATCCCGTAGGTGAGATTTAGGACACCCGGCCCATTGGTCACCAGGCACACCGATGGCGCGCCGGCGATGCGGCTGTACCCATCCGCCATCAGCGCGGCGCCCTGCTCGTGCCGCACCCCCACAAACTCCATGTCATCCCGATCATACAACGGATCCAACACGTCCAGGAAAGACGAGCCGACAATACCGAAAATCTTGCTCACCCCTTCCTGCCGCAGCAGCTCGATAACCGCCTCACCGGCCTTCATTCGCTGGGGCATTTTTGCGCTCCTTTGCGGTAAATCAATGGGCAGTGTACCATAATGACCCATACAATAATTTCCGGCGTCAGCTCATCAGCGAGGATCCGCCAGCAGGCATAGCGATGGAGAAATCAGCCATGCGTAACCGACTCGAAGCGATAACCCTCAAAGGGTTCAAGACCATACGGGCGTTGGAAAATTTCAAGCCTCGTCAGCTAACCGTGCTAATCGGCCCCAACGGCGCCGGCAAGTCCAACTTCATATCATTCTTTCGTATGATGGGCTGGGCATTGGCCGACCAGGAGGGTCTCCCTTTTTACGTAGGTCAGCGCGGAGGAGCCAGCAAAATTCTGTATGATGGCCCAGCTGTGACACGCGAGATCGAGACTGAATTGACGATTTGGACCGATGCTGGCACAGACCAATATGCTTTCCGGCTGGTTTTCGCAGCTGGTGACACTTTGATTTTCGCCGATGAGCGTTATCGATTCTCACGGGCAATATACGACACCGTAGCAAACTGGCAAGAAAATGGCGCTGGGCATCGTGTGCCGCAACTTCTCGCTAAGGCTAACTCTGGGGACATTACCGCGCGCGTTATCCGCAACCTTTTGCAAAGGATGGTCGTATATCAATTCCACAACACAGCCGACACTGCCCGAATGAGGGGCAAGTGGAATGTTAACGACCACCGTTGGCTGAAAGAGGACGCTGCCAATGTCGCACCTGTCCTGTTACGTCTACGGGAAAACAATCCTGCGATCTATCAGCGGATAGTGGATACCGTCCGCCTTATACTTCCATTTTTTTCTGATTTTGTGCTGGATCCCGACTATGGTAACATCCTCCTGCAATGGCGTGAGCGTGGCAACGATGTTGTGTTCGACGTGTCCCAAGCATCAGACGGTATGCTGCGGGTTATCGCGCTCGTTACGCTGCTGCTCCAACCAGAACAGGATTTGCCCGATGTACTGATCCTCGACGAACCGGAGCTTGGGCTACACCCTTATGCCATTAATGTTGTCGGTGGCCTGATACGCGCCGCATCGCACAATGCCCAGGTTATTGTTGCCACGCAATCCACGCGCCTCGTTGACTGTTTCGAGCCGGAAGACATCGTTGTAGTTGAACGCAAGAGCCGCGCTTCAACATTCAAGCAGCTGGACAGTGCCGCCCTGGGCGAATGGCTCGATGATTATTCGCTCTCCGAACTGTGGGAAAAAAACATTGTCGGAGGGCGACCACAATGACTATCAGGCTGAATTTCATCGTCGAAGGCCAAACCGAAGAAACTTTTGTCAATATGGTTCTAAGGCCCCACTTGGAGGATTTCTCGGTATGGGCAAGCGCCAGATGCGTGGAAACCAGTCGCAAAGGGGGGATCAAACATCGCGGAGGTATCAGAACTTATGAGCAGGCAAAGAGGGACATCGTAAGATGGACAAGACAGGACGGGAATTCGGATGTGCGCTTCACAACTATGTTCGACCTCTATGGCTTGCCCATGGATTTTCCCGGTTATGCTGAGGCCCACAGATATTCCAGCCCATACGACTGCGCCGAAACTTTGGAATCCGCGTTGGCGGCCGACATATCAGACCGACGGTTCATTCCTTACTTTCAACTCCACGAGTTTGAGACGTTGCTACTGGCCAACCCACAGCAACTTGGCTCACAGTTTCCCAATCGCGCCGATGCCATACGACGGCTTATCTCTACGGTACACCTTTGTGGGTCTCCGGAGCTGGTCGATGGCGGCGAGAACACCGCCCCATCGAAGCGCATTATCGCTGGAATACCCGAATATGAAGGACGAAAATCTTCCGCCGGCCCAATTTTAGCCGGAACGATTGGGTTGCCGACTTTACGGTCGGAATGCGCGCATTTCGCCGAATGGCTTTCAAAATTGGAAGGTTTGGTCACTGATTGGTGAGCGCGAGAGCGAACTACCTATCCGCATATACACCAGACATCCCGTGCTATAATGCCGCATCAATCACCGAGGAGGCCTCCCCAAAATGAGCACTGTGGCAGTGGAGGTGGTGTACCGGGGGATTTTTCAGAAAACCCTGGCCCGGAACATCGTCCGCACCATCGTTTTTGCCGCCCGTAAAGAGGGCAAGATTGGCACCGCTTTCGGGCGTTACGGCGATTCCCCGGAACGCAACGGGATCCCGGCTAAACAGTTCGCTATCGTTTCCGACTCCCCCGAGGAACTGGAAGAAAACCTGGCCGTGTACGAAGCCCGCGAGGTGGACGTAACGATCAACGTTGACGACACCATGTGCAAGGGTATCGAGTCCTGGGCTTGGTACGGTCTGCAACCCATTAACGCCCTGACCAAGCCCGGCGGAACCCTTATCGTAACCTCACGGCAGGAAGCCGATGCCTTGATCGAGGACATCCACCAGAAGGATACCGCCTACAACCTTGCCATCGTGCCGGCTTCCACCAGCTTTTCCGGCCTCTGGGTGTACAAGGACGACCACACCGATGTCCGCATCCTCGGCGCTCTCGCCAGGGTATGCCCCGAGTTGGTGAGCCTCGACTCCATGGTTGCCGCACTGGACGACCAGGGTTGGGGAGGTCTGAAACTCACTTCGGCTCGCAACTCTTTCGACCGCACCATCCAGCGCCCGGTCGAACCCGGCGAAGGCAACGACGACACGCCCTTCAGTTTCGACCTCCCCGGCTGGCGTTCCATGGAAGAAGGACTGGTCATACGAGGTGTGGAAGGCGGCGGGGGGTTCCGCGGCGGTTCCCTGGGAGAAAGCTACGACCCCATCAACTCTCCTGCGGACGGGGGCGAGCAGGGCTACGAACCCACCCGCAACGCGGTATTCAAGAAGTTCAGCACCCGTTCCATGCGGCCCGTCATCAACTTCGACACCTGCATCAAGTGCACCCTCTGCTGGCTCCAGTGCCCCGACACCTGCTTCGACGTTACTCCTGAGGGTCTTTACGACGCCAATATGGAAGCCTGCTGCGGTTGTGCCGTCTGCGAAGCCGTTTGCCCGGTTCCCGACTGCATCACCATGGTCAACGAGGCCGAGTTCAACGACAACAACAGCCAGTACGAACACTGGACTCGCGACAAGGACGGTTATCACCAGTGGATGGCCGACCTCATCCAGGTCCAGAAAGCCAGCGACGCCGAGCGCAGCCACGGCTACCACAGCCCGGGCAAATACGAAGCAGAATCCGAAGTTGCCCTCACCGGAGACGACGACTGATGGCCACCCAGACCCTCTACCAAACTGAGCGCGAAGAGCTCATCAGCGGCAGCGAAGCCATCGCCATCGCCTGCGCGATGGCGGACGTGGATGTGATCACCGCTTACCCCATTCGGCCCTACGACACGGTGATGCAGTACGTGTCCAAGCTCAAGGCCGACGGCGCTTTCGATTGCGACTTCATCGTCGCCGAAAGCGAGCACTCCCAATTTGAAATCGTGAAACACGCCTCCGCGGTGGGCGCGCGCACCTTCTGCGGCTCCAGCGGCGTGGGCTGGTTCTACGCCTTCGAGGCCATTACTGTAACCGCCGGCCTCCGTTTGCCCGTAGTCGCCATGGTGGGCAACCGCGCCCTGGACGACCCCGGCGCTTTCGGCGTAGAACACAACGACGCCATGGCCGTCCGCGATTTGGGCTGGATGCTCTACTGGGTCGGCACGGCGCAAGAGGCGCTGGACACGGCCCTCCTCGCCTGGCGCGTGGCCGAAGACCCGCGGGTGTTCCTGCCCATGGCCATCTCCTGCGACGGCTCCTTCCTGACCCACTCGCAAGCCATTGTCAACGTCCCCACCCAGGAAATGGTCAACCAGTACCTGCCAACCTACGACCGAGGCCGCCTCCTGCTGCACCCGGACAATCCCATCACCGTTGCGCCGCAGGTCAACGAAGACTGGCTCATGGAAATCCGTCGTCAGACCGACGACGCTATGCGCCGCACCAGTGACGTCATCAAGGAAGCCTACGACGAGTTCAAACAGCTCTTCGGCCGCGGCGACGACAGCCCCTTCATCGAAGAGTATATGACCGACGACGCCGACATCGTTCTCGTCGGCATGGGCACGCTGGCCATGCCCGTCCGCGTCGCCGTGCGCCGGATGCGTGAGCAGGGCGTGAAAGTCGGTTTCCTGCGCGTCAAGTTCTTCCGCCCCTTCGCCACCGACGAGGTGCGGGAAGCCCTCAGCCACTGCAAGGCCGTGGGCGTCATCGACCGCGATTATTCCTACGGTTCGCCCTCTTACGGCGGCGTGCTGTTCAACGAAATCCGTTCCGCCCTGTACACTGTGGACAGCCGCCCGCTGGTGCAAAGTTTCATCGCCGGCCTGGGCGGTCGGGAAGTGCTGGTGCGCGACGTAGTGGATATGACCGAGATGGTCCAGGCGTCCATCGACGCCGGCCAAGTGAAGGAAGAAAACACCTGGATTGGCGTCCGGGATTAGGAGTGCCGCTATGACTACCATGACCCAAGACCTGCCCCAGGTTCGGGGCGTCAAGCAAATCCCGGTGTTCGAGGGGTTCACCTCCGGGCACCGCACCTGCCAGGGTTGCGAGTCTGCCCTGGTGATGCGCCTGATGATTAAGGCCGCCGGCCCCCGCACCATCGTGGTGGGCAGCACCGGCTGTATGTACGTTGCCAACACCACCTACTACAGCACGCCCTGGGTCGTGCCGTGGATGCACACCCAGCTGGGTTCCAGCGGTTCCGCCGCTACCGGCACCGCCGCCGGCCTGGCCTCCCTGATGCGCAAGGGCAAGATGCAGGAAGAACCCATCAACGTCATTGCCTTCTGCGGCGACGGCGGGGGTGTGGACATGGGCCTCTCGGCCATCTCGGCGGCGTTGCAGCATGACGAATACAACCTGCTCATCCTCTGCTACGACAACGAGTCCTACGCTAACACCGACATCCAGGTGTCCGGTTCCAGCCCCTGGGGGGCCAACTCCACCTTCTCTCCGCCGGGCAAGGTGCATCGCATCATGAACCGGCGCTGGAAGAAAAACACCGTTCCCATGCTGGCCGCCGGCCATCCTGATGTGCGCTACGTCGCCACCGCCTGCGGTTCCTATGGCCCCGACTTCACCAACAAGATTCGCCGGGCCCTCACCATCGGCGGCCCTACTTTCATCCACAGCATCGACCCCTGCCCCAAGGGCTGGGACTACGACCCCAAGTATTCCCACGAGTTGGGGATGCTGGCCGTGGAAACCGGCATCTGGGTGCAGTACGAAATCGTGGACGGGGAGCTGATTCTCAACGGCCCGTCCCGCGCCATCGCCCGAGGCATCCGCCGTCGCAAGCCGGTAACGGAATACCTGCAACGCCAGGGCCGCTTTGCTCACTTGACCGAAGAGGACCTCAGGTTCTTCCAGGAAAAGATCGACGAGAGTTGGGAAAAGTGGTGGATTCCCGGCATTGTGCCCTTCGGTCCCCACGACGAAGGCGAATAAACCAAAATCCGTCGTTCTCGGGGCAGGTTTCATACCCTGCCCCTTTTAGGTTAATTACGTGCTTTGTAATCCAGTTATTACTTGACCAAATCGTTGACCGCTTTTGTTAATCTGATACACTTTTATGCCAATCGACACCAGCGAGGTAACACAATGGTAAAGGTCGAGCTGACGGTTGAAGGCGAAGCCGATGAAGTTATTGACGCCCTCCGACAACTGGCGATTGGCGATGTGGCGCTGTCTTCCCCGGCAACCGTAACTGCCCAAGACAACCTGGAAGAACCGGCGGAGCAACTCAGCGCCCAGTCGCCCGCGCCGGTCCCTGTCCCGGAAGGTAGGTGGACCATCGACCATGTGCGTACCTTCTGGGGTTTCTTGGCGCCGGATGCTCGGGAGATATACCAAAGAGTCGCCAAAAGCGCCGGCTACGTCTTGTCTCGGCAAGCGTTGTTGGATGAAATGCACCTCACCGTCCGCCAGCTTTCGGGCCGCCTCTCTTCTCAAGGTCATGCTGTTCGACGGATCCGTCGCGCCCACAACGTGGCGTTGCCGCATCCCATGTCCTTTGACTCCCCGTCCGACGAGTATAAAATGGAGCCTGACGTCGCGGATGCTATTGTTCGCCTGAATCTCTGACGACGGCGATACTGTTGGCGCGGCTATTTCAGCCTCTCAATTGTTCCAAAGGAGACACTTCCTATGCGAATGGATCCCATCAACCTCTACGATTATGAGGCACGAGCCAAGCAGGTGTTGCCTCACAACAACTGGGAGTTTATCGAAGCCGGTTCCATGGACGAAATTACCACCGCCAGGAACCGTTCGGCTTTTGAGGCCCTCACCTTGCGGCCCCGTTTCATGCGTGACACCACCGAGCGGAAAATCGCCACCACCGTCCTGGGGACCGACATCAGTTTCCCGGTCATGATCGCCCCCACCGGTGGTCACGGCAATGCCCACCCTGACGCCGAATGCGCTACCGCTCGCGGCGCCGGGATGTCCAACACGCTGATGATGTGCAGCACCTCCTCCAACTGCAGCATGGAGGAGATCGCTGACGCCGCCACCGGTCCCCTGTGGTTCCAACTATATCACCGAGGCTACGACCTGACTGAAAATCTGGTCAAACGCGCCGAAGCCGCCGGGTTCCGCGCCATCGTGCTCACCGTCGATACTCCCGTCCCCAGCCCTAAGGAACGCGACGTCCGCAACCGTTACGAGCGACCCGGCGAACTTGGCAACTTCCGCAATCAGCAAGACCGCCTTGCTGAAGTGAGTGGCACCGATGAATCCCCACGATGGGAAATGCCCCAGTCTCCGTCTTTGACCTGGCAAGAAATCGAATGGCTGCGCAGCCTCACGGATCTCCCACTGGTGCTGAAAGGCGTCCGTGTCGCCGAGGATGCCCGCATGGCGGTGGAACACGGCGTCGAGGGTATCCTCGTCTCCACCCATGGCGGCCGTCAGTTGGACAGCACCATGTCCAGCATTGAGATGGTGCCGGAAATCGTCGCCGCCGCCGGTGGACGGGCCGAGATTTACGTCGACTCCGGCGTCCGCCGCGGCAGCGATGTTCTCAAGGCCCTTGCCCTGGGCGCCACCGCCGTCGCCGTGGGTCGTCCCCTCTACTGGGGCCTCGCCGTCAACGGCGCTGAGGGGGTCCATCACATGCTCGAACTGCTGCGCGAAGAGTTCAACCGCGCCATGGCCTACTGCGGCCAGAACAGCGTGGATGACCTGGAAGATCGCCTGCTGAATATCCCCCGTGAATGGGGTCCGTTCCGCACCGAGAACGACATTGCCGAGCATCTTCCTTTCTAGGTTGACCCGTTCACTCCCGGCAGAGCATGGGCTGTTGGCCGCCGGTTTAGAGTAGGTATTTTCATGCGGTCGGACCCCATAAATCTCTTCGACTATGAAGCGCGCGCCAAGCCCTTGCTCTCCCACAACAATTGGGAGTTTATCGAAGCCAGCGCAATGGACGAAATTACCACCGCTCGCAACCGCTCCGCCTTCCAAGCCGTCACCCTGCGGCCACGTTTCCTGATCGACGCCACGGAACGCAAAGTCGCCACCACCGTGCTTGGCGAGGCCATCAGCTTTCCCGTGATGATCTCACCCACCGACGGTCATGGCTTGGCCCACCCCGAAGCCGAGTGCGCAACCGCTCGCGGGGCGGGGATGTCCAAAACCCTGATGATGTGCAGCACTTCCTCCCACTGCAGCTTGGAGGAAATCGCCGCGGCGGCCACCGGCCCGCTGTGGTTCCAACTCTCCCATCGCGGTTATGGCGCCACCGAGAACCTTGTCCGACGGGCCGAGACCGCCGGCTACAAGGCTATCGTCCTTACTGTTGACGCCCCAATTCCCACGCCCAAAGAGCGCGACATACGAAACCGCTTCGCGCGTCCTGGGGAAATGGGCAACTTCCGTGAGTTCCTGAAACAGACCAGCGACACGGGCGACGACATAGGTTCCCTCAATTGGGAGATGCCATCGGCGCCGCCATTGACGTGGCAAGAGCTGGAGTGGCTGCGCGGCTTGACCAATTTGCCAATTGTGTTAAAGGGCGTTCGCGTCGCTGAGGATGCCCGCATGGCGGTGGAACACGGCGCCAACGGCATCATGGTGTCCACCCACGGCGGTCGGCGGATGGACACCACGATGTCCAGCATCGAGGCTTTGCCCGAAATCGTTGCGGCCGCCGGTGGACGGGCCGAGATTTACGTCGACTCCGGCGTCCGCCGCGGCAGCGATGTTCTCAAGGCCCTTGCCTTGGGCGCCACCGCCGTCGCCGTGGGCCGTCCCCTCTACTGGGGCCTCGCCGTCAACGGCGCCGAGGGGGTCCATCACATGCTTGAACTGCTGCGCGAAGAGTTCAACCGCGCCATGGCCTACTGCGGCCAGAACAGTGTGGATGACCTGGAAGATCGCCTGCTGAATATCCCCCGCGAATGGGGCCCGGTCCGCACCGAAAATGACATCGCTGAACACTTGCCTTTCTGATCGCTGCCTTCGGACACGATTGGGGGCAGGTCAACGCCTGGCCTCTTTCTTTTGCCATGGCTTGGGCCGCTAGTCGTCCGCCGCGATTCCCACGGCGCCCATGCCGATCTCGCTGAGGAACCCCGCCAGCAGACGATTAAACACTCGCGGCTGCTCGAAATGCGTCGAATGCGCCGCCCCCGGCACTACCTCAAGCCGGCTCCCCGGCACCAGGCGATGCGCCGCCTCGATTACCCGCACCGGGAAGATCAAATCCTCTTCACCCACGACGAACAACGTGGGAACGTCCAGCCTGGCCAGATCCGCTGCCTGCGGCCCGGCCGGGTTCCTGAACAGCCCGGAAACTACGCTGACGGGCATCACCGGATTAACGCGGCCAATCGACCCGAATAGAAAGGTCAATTCCGGCTGCCTTTCTATGAACCCGTCGCTCAGCGCCCGACGCAGCGGATCCTGAGGCGGATACGCCTCCTCAAGCAACGACACTACCGAGGCATCCCCGATCCCGCCGGTCGTATCCCCCAGCGCCAAACCCGCCACCCGTTCCGGATGCTCCAGAGCGAACCCCAGGCAAGTGACCCCACCCATGGACTGCGCCACCAGGACCGCCCGTCCGACCTCCAGATGGTCCAGCAGAGCCTCCAGGTCGGCCACAAACGTCGCCGGCTCGGGCGGCCCGGCCGCTCCTGCCGTAAGACCCCAACCTCGATGGTCGAAGGTGATGCAACGATAGTCTCCCTGGAAAGCAGCCACCTGCTGCCACCAGCTCAGATGATTCCCGCCCCGCCCGTGGGCAAACACAATGGCCGGTCCATCACCATGGCTCTCATAGAACATCTGCGTTCCATTGATCTCCGCATAAGGCATTTCCCGTCTCCTCCGATTAGTTGGGCGCGGCGATGCAGGGCAGGTTTCAAACCTGCCTTACTTGGGTTCCCGGTCGTTATACCGGCCAATCCTCCCGTCGGTACGCAGCGTCCCAGAACATATACTCGTACCTGCTGCTGGCGATGAAGGCGTACCGCATTGCCTCCCGCTCCTGCGCCCCAACCCGCTGCGCCATCTCGTCCACGAACCCTGTCCAGGCATCAACGCTGGACTGCAAGAACCCCTCCACGTAAAACCGGGTCCATTGGCCGTAGAGGGAGTGCTCCGATTGTCCCACTTCGTCTTTCAACAGGTGGTATGTCCACGGGCAGGGCAACAGCGCGGCTGCCGTTGGCCCCAGACCATACATTGCCGCCGTGGTGAGCATGTGATTGACATAAGCCGTATTCGTCGGCGACTTGGGCGCCTTTTCGACGTCATCCATTGTCAATCCCGCCGCCTCAATCAATCGGTGATGCAATGGGCGTTCCACAGGCGTCATCACCCGGTGCGCCAACTCCTGTAGCAACTCCGAATCCGGAGCTTTGGCCAGCGCCAGCGCCACGCTGCGTCCGAAACCTTCCAGGTAGTGGTAGTCCTGCCCCAGGTAGTATTGAAACGTTTCCAGCGGCAGCGTCCCATCTTTGATTTCCTTCAAAAATGGATGGGCAAAAATCGCCTTCCAGATCGGTTCCGCTTCCTGTCTCAGTTGCTCGCTGAAACCCGCCATTTTCCTCTCCGTACTAGAATGCTTCGTTGATGAGCACCAACTCCGCGTAAGAAGCGTATCGGCACCCGAAGGCCGCGCCGGCCTCCCGGGCGTGTGCCGTTAGAAACTCAAACGGGCTGTTGCCCACGTCGCCCAAACTCTCCAGATAGACTTTGTGCTCTCGCAGCGAAGCCAACCCGGTTTCCCAGTGTTCCGAAACATCCACAACGTGAGTCGGTATCGTGGAGCCGAACACTGCCACGAAACGCACTTCGTTCCAGGTTTCGATCCCTTCATCCAACAGTTCAGGGAAAATCCAGCGATTCCCGGCGTCCCTCGCCGCATCGAATACGGCCAGTCCCACCCAGCGATGGTCCGCCATGTTCAGATGCCCGCTGAAAAACTGTAGGTGATGATTGATGGTTATGACTACGTCCGGACGATGTCGCCGTATCGCCCGGCTCAAATCCCGCCGTAGTTTCGGCCCATACTCAATCACCCCGTCCGCGTGGTCCAGAAACTCCACCGTTTCCACGCCCACTACCCGGGCTGCGTTGATCTCTTCCTGGGATCTTAGCCGCCCGACCTCCAGTGGCTCCATTCCGTCTATCCCGGCCTCTCCTTTGCTTACCATCACGTAGCTGATCTTTTTCCCCTGTGCAGTCCACTTGGCTATGGCTGCCGCTGCTCCATACTCCAAATCGTCGGGATGCGCTACGACGGCCAGTCCCGTCCGCCAATTCTCAGGCATGACTTTCGTCGGCGCCGCGGGTTGCTGCATGTGTCCTCCACCTATCGTTGTATCGCAAGGCATGGTATCAGAGCCGGCGCGCGCTCGGTGTCGTGACGGTCGCATCTCCCAATATGGCGGGGCGGTTGAGTTGGTTAAGCACGTTGATCCTTAGCTGCCATGCCACCACCCCGGATCCGGCGTCGCGCCGGGTCACCCGCACTTCGCCTGCAATGACTTCTCCCGCGCTCACCGGGCGACGGAGGCGCGCCGACATCTGCCCGCCCCACCGGAAATCATCGCCAAACCACCGGCCCATGCCAGCTTCCAGCCAACCAACGACCACGGGCGCCAAATCATTTCCGCTGTCGTTCAAGTCCAGCCCGGCCAGTTCGTTTCCCAGCTGTTGGTCACACGCTAGGGTGTTTCTCTCCGGCAGAACCAGCGTACCGAGCCATAGCGTGTCGCCAACATTCACGCCGGCCAAGCCATCGCGCCTCGCCGGTGACGTCCCTGAATTCACCGGGTGGTTCAGCAGTGGCGCACTGCCGCCCATCAAGGATTGAGGACGCTGCCGAACGCGAAATACCGCTGCCGAACGCATTATCTCAGTGCCGATTTCGTCCACCGCAAAGGCGGCAACTCGAAGCCGGGGCATGGTATCCAAATCACTCATCTCGCGCAGCCACCCACCCACCTGCACCCGCCGCCCCGGGATCGGCGGACGCAGGAATTCCAGACCGCGCCAGGACGTGATCAACGGCAGCGGCCCGCACCGTTGCAACAGCAAAGCCCGGCAATCGTCGGCCAGCAAATTGGGGAAATATCCGCCGCTGCCCACCAACGCTCGGTATCCCGCCTGCGTCGCCTCTTCGACCACGTATTCCAGATGACCAAGTTGGTCGCCGACCTGTAAGCCGATCAGGCTCTCCGAGTCGATCATGGTACGGAACCGCCGCTGCGCCGAGCGAACTCCGCCAAATCCGCTGCCGCTGCTTGCTCATCACCCAGCGCCCGGTTCGCCAAACCGCGACCCCCGTAAGCGTCGGCAAGATTGTCGTTCAATTCCAGTGCCCTGGTAAAAGCCGCGACGGCTTCCTGATAGTTTTCCAAAAGCGACTGCGAGTTCCCCACCGACAGCCAGATGCCGGCCAGCGCCGCATCCCGTTGCAGCGCCTGTTCGTACTCCGCCATGGCCGCTTCGTGATCGCCGAGATCCGCCTTGGCCACGCCACGATTGTGGTGCAAGGTTGCCGTGTCCATTCCACAGGATTGCGCGGCGTCAAAGTCAGCTATGGCGTCACGCGGTTCGCCCCGGTTGCGCTTGGCTATGCCACGGTTGTACAAAGCGTTGGCAAACGTTGGCGCCAGTGCGATTGCCGCATCATAGTCGGCAATGGCAGCATCGTATTCCCGCAGGTCGCTGTAAAGGTTCCCTCTGGCGTAACGATAATCGGGCTCCGCCGGGCGCAGCCCGATCGCGGTGTTGTAGTAGCCCAGCGCCGTATCCCGGTCCCCGGTATCCCGGTAGGCGATGCCCAGGTTGTACTGTGCGTTGGCATGTTCCGGGTTTATGCGTGCGCAGGCCAGAAAATCCGCGATGGCTTCGTCATACCTGCCCAGCGATATTCGAGCCACCCCCCTGGCATAATAGTAATCCGCGTCGTCGGGCTCCAGATCGATTGCCGACGTATAGTCGGCGATGGCATCCTCGTAGAACCCCAGGTGGCGGCGAACCACTCCCCGGGCGTAATACGGCACCGGATATTGCGGATCCGCGACGATGGCGCGGGTGTAGTCGGCAATCGCCCGATTCAGATCGCCCCCGTTCCGAAACGCCAGCCCCCGATAGTAATAGGCCGGCGCGAACTCGTCGTTAATCCGCAGCGCATTGTTGAAGTCGTCGATGGCCGCGTTCAACTGTCCGGCCCGCAACGCTAATTGACCGCGCGCCGTATAATGAAACTCTGTCGGTAAATCGCCGCCGGTGGTCATGGCCTGCGCTCGTCAAAACTCGGTTTCGTACAGGTCATATTCCGAGTGACTCATCCCCAGGGCCTCGTAGGTCCGTTTCGCCACCCGGTTCTCTCGCATCACGTACAGCCGCATCCCGCGAACGTCCCCCCGCTCTTCGGACATCTCCAATAATCGACCGAAAAGCCGGCGATATATTCCCTGCCGGCGCCGCTCCGGAACTACGTACACTGACTGGATCCACCAGATCCACCCATTCCGCCAGTCGCTCCACTCGGTGGTCACCATCAATTGGCCCACGGGCCTGCCGGCGACTTCAGCCAGCAGGTAAAACGCCTTCGCTGCATCGGCCAGCGCCGCGTCCACGCCGGCCCGCAATATCGTCTCATCCAGCGCTATCCCTTCCGATTCCAACGCCATTGCCGCGTTAAATTCGGCAATGGTCGCCCCGTCCGACGGTACAGCAGCGCGTATATGTACTTCATCGCCCATTCGACGATGATTCTACTTGCCTGCGCTATAATAGGCAACCGAATCGCTGCCCAAACACGGAGGTGCCTCCATGCCTAACCAGGAAAGATTGATCAACGATTTCTGCGACTTGGTACGTATCGACAGCCCCTCCGGCGAGGAATGGGATGTCGCACTCCAGGTGTCCGACCGCCTCGCCAACCTCGGTTTTCAGGTTGCCCGGGACGACCACGGCAACGTCATCGCCCGCGAGGATGGCGATCGGCCTCTCCTGCTCTCCGCCCACATGGACACCGTTGACCCGGGCCGCAGCATCAGGCCCCAGGTTGCCGGCGACCGCATCACCTCCGACCGCAACACCATCCTCGGCGGCGACTGCAAAGCCGGCGTGGCCGCCATCCTGGAGGCCCTTGAAACCGTCCGTGAAGAGGGACGTCCGCGCCGTCCGGTCCAGGTAGTGTTCACTCGCGGCGAGGAAATCGGCCTGGTGGGCGCATCCAATCTAGACTTCTCCATGATCGATGCCACTGAGGCGGTCGTTTTTGACGGGAATGGCCCCGTCAACACCATCACCGGCGGCAGCCCCACTTATATGGCCTTCGACATAAACATTCGCGGCCGCGGCGCCCACGCCGGCGTCGAACCGGAAAAGGGCCTTTCCGCCATCCAAATCGCCAGCGACATTATCTCTGACCTACCCCAGGGCCGCATCGACGAGGAAACCACCTTCAACGTCGCCACCATCACCGGCGGCACCGTCCGCAACGCCGTCCCTTCGGAAGCGTCCATCACCGGCGAATTTCGCAGCATGAACGTAGAGTCGTTGGAACTGCTCCGAATGCAGCTTCTCAACTCCATCGGCAACATCCGCGGCCGCTATACCGAGGCCGAAATCACCGAAAACCTGGAAATGATGTTCCAGATGTACCGCCTCGACCCCAACGAGGCCACTGCCCAGCTCGTCACCCGCGTCATGCGCGACATGGGCCTGCAACCCAACATCCAGCCCTCCGGCGGCGGCACCGATGGCAACGTCTTCCGCCTCAACGGCATTGAAAGCGTAGTGGTCGGTATGTCCACCAACCTCATGCACACCATCGACGAATACGTCGTAATCCCCGACCTGATGAACACCGCCCGCTTCTGCGAGCAGCTGATGGCCTACGGCGCCTGATTGACTACCGGCCCATTCAACGCGCCGGCATCAGCCTAGTGCAACCTACCTCATCAATTGTGTCAACCCTTCTCCAAACTCCCTCCGTTGCCATCGCCTCACCTCTCCCCCACCGCCGGCCAACTCGCGATCCAAGTCTCCGGGACGTATCGCAATCCGTTCCAGGCTGGGCGTCGGCCAGATGTGGCTAACGGCAAGACCCAACTCCCGGCCTGTCGCCGCGCGCCACTGCTTCAACGCTTTTAATCGCTCCCGGCGCTCCGGCGTCCAACCGTGGTGGTTGGGTTCAGGCCGCGACAGCCTGGCCGGTTCCGGCTTGTACATCCCTCTCTCGACAGCCTCCATCAACTCCCCAAAACACCGATTGGCCAGCATACCGCCCACGCCGCGGGGGGGATGCCCACCACCTTGGGCCAGCGTCAGCAGGTCATTGTTGCTGGCAGCCAGCGTCGGCGGCACGTCCCAGACGCATGCTTTGCCATCCCGAAAAGCATAGAGCTCCTGCAATACCGCCGCCTGTCGCGGGCTCAGCCCCTCCCAACCCTTCACCCGTCGGAACGCGGTCTCCAACGGCTCGTCCGGAGGATGCCGCAACGCTTCAATACGCGAACACTCCTCCCTGACCCACTCAACTCGACCCAGCTTGTCCAGTTGATACTCCAGTTCGTCCGCCAGCGTCAGCAGGTGGCGCACGTCGCCCGCCGCGTAATCCAGGGCCGGCCCGGACAGCGGGCGCAACCCCCAGTGTGACATCTGCAGCCGAGCGTCTTTCGTGATTACAACGCCGCAAAACTCTTCCAACACCGCCCCCAGGTTAGGACGTCCCACGCCCAGAAACCGCGCCGCCAGCCCCGTATCGAAAAGGTTGCTCACCGCGAAACTGAAGTCTCGATCAAAAAACCGGATATCCTCTTCACATCCGTGCAGAACCTTGACCACCGCATCGTCGGCTAGCATCGCGCCCAGCGCCGAAAGATCATTCACCGCTAAAGGGTCCAGCAGGTAGGTATCCCGCCCGTCTGATATTTGGATGAGACAGATGCGTTCCTGATACGCAAAACGTCCGTTGCGTTCCGTATCCAGGGCCAACCGGCTGGCGTGACGCAGATCCCGCGCCACTGCTTCCCATTCGTCCTGCTCGTTAATATAACGATACTGATTTCGCAATTGACTTCCTGGCGACTACCCGGATTCCCCATTAGCCAGTCGTATTGGCCGGCGTCAGTTTAGCACATACCACGTCGCGCTCGACTTCCCGGACGATGCTGCTCCAGCGTGCCCACTTAGAAACTATCTCAAAATATCTGCCACTGGCTTCCTCCCCCTGGATGGGAGAGGATCGAGGTTAGGGCGACCGAGACAATCCCCCTCATCCTAACCTTCTCCCCTGGTGGGAGAAGGGACTTTTGAGATAGTTTCTTAGAGTTCCAGACAACCCCACCGTGCTATACTCCCTGCACTATCCCTCAAGGAGCGATTCCCCCATGAGCGGCGCAGACCTCAAGGATACCCTTAGACAGGGCGGCCGGATCTTCGGCACCATGATCAGCATCAACCGCAGCCCACGCTGGATACCCATACTGGACGGTGTGGGTCTGGATTACGTCATCATTGACACCGAGCACAGCCCACGCAGCCGGGGCGAGTTGGGTGATTACCTGACCATGTTCAGCACTATCAGCGTCGTGCCGATCGTGCGCATTCCCATACCCGACTCCCACTACGTGACCATGGCCATCGACGCCGGCGCCCAGGGCATTCTGGCCCCCTATTGCGAGACCGTCGAGCAGGTGCGCGAAGTGGTCAAAGCCGCCAAGTTCCGACCTCTCAAAGGCGCCGCCGCCGAGCAGGCCCTGGCCACCGGAGAGTTCCCCAGCGGCGCCAGCGAGGAATACCTCGCCGCCCGCAACCGCGACAATATCTGCATCATCGGCATCGAGAGCCAGGCCGCCGTGGCTAACCTGGACGCCATCCTCGACGTTCCCCACATCGACGCCATCTTCGTCGGCCCCAACGATATGAGCATCTCTCTGGGCGTGCCCGACGACTACGCCCAGGAAATCTACAAGACCACCGTAAAAAGCATCATTGACAATTGCGAATCCCGGGGCCTGCCCAGCCTGGTCCACCATCAGACCCCCGAGCTGTCCGAATACTGGATCGAGCAGGGCGCCCGCTTCGTCCTCCACGGCACCGATCGCCGCGCCCTGGCCGAAGGGTTCCGCACCGAGTTCACCCGCCTCCGCGACAAAGCCGCCTCACTCTGACGCCACCAACCCCATTATCGTCATCCCCACTTCACCCCCGTCATTCCCGCGAAAGAAAGTCACCCCGTACTTGATACGGGGCAGGCATCCAGGCGTTTCCATAACCCAAATCGTTCTGCGACAGCAGACTATTCTGGACTCCCGCTTGTGCGGGAATGACGGAAATGGGGCGGATTAACGCTTGGCGCCTCAATTTGGCGACACGCCCTGGGAACCCCGTAGCCGCTGAAGCTCTTCCGCCAGTTCGCGTGCTTGGGCTTCGGCCTGGATACGGGCCTGGCATTCCTTAATGCGTGCTGCGCGCTCAACATCGGCCCGGGCTTCGGCGGCGTCGGACCGAGCGCGTAAGTCTTCAAAGGTAACGATGTGCCGGCCAGTGGCCGGGTCGTACCACCCTAACTGTCCACGCTCCCAGCGTAGGCGCAGGTCCAGAACCGTGCTGTATCCCTGCAAAATGTTATTCGCCAGCGGTTCAATAGCGATGGGAACGTACCGACCATCAACCAGCCGGTCCCCGGCCAGCCGCGCTCCATGCCAACGGCCCGTCTCCGTCTCGTCAAAACGCCAATATTCCAGGATGCCCAGCGTGGCGTAATCGTCCCGCTTTGCCCCCACGTCAACGCGCCCGGTGCGTCGGGACGCTATCTCCAGCACAAAATCCGGCGGCTTGCCCTGCTCCGAGATGACGTAGGCGTTGCTCCGGCGATAGGCTGCGGGGTCAACATTGAAGGCGATGAGCAGGTCAGGATAGCGCACCCCGGCCAAATTCCGGGTTAGGTCGAGGGCGAGGTAATGCTCGCCGGCGACCAGGGTGGTGTCAGGATTGCCGAGATGCTGGATGAGGTAATGTACATTGCCGGTAAGAGCCAGTTGGTCGAAGCTGGTCATATCGTCAGGCTCGCGTTCCGGTGGGTCCGGGAACCGAAAATGGCTTTCGGATTGTGATACCTTGGCGACGGTATTTCGAGTGGTCATGCTGAACCTTTGGGGGTAGCGAAGTTCATCAATTTCCGACCGGGCGCGGCAGCTAACAAGATTATACCTGCCGTGATTGGCCCAGGTTGAAGGCAGCGTTTCAATTCCGCGAACTACCCTCCCATCTCTCGCGCAGCGACGCGATATAGACCTTGTCGTATTCCCCATGGTGACCGTTGGCCGGATCGTCCGCCAACCGTTCCGCCCACATATACTCCACGTCCGCCCAGACAATCGGAAACTTCGGCTGGTCAAAAAACGCCGCCACCGCGTCAAAGGGCGACGCCCCTTCCACGTACCCCAACATCTGAAAATTGTCGTACAGGTTCCCCTGCTCCGACATAAACCGGCCCTTCATCGCCGCCATTATCAGGTAGTTGGCCATAACCGTCAGCCTGCCATTGCGAGCGTAGCGTGGCAATCTCGTCCCGATGCTCACTTGGTCAGGATATGCACCGTCGTAACGTCCCCGGCGCCGGAGCATTGCGCCACCCCCACCCGCGCGTTCTCCACCTGGCGCGGCCCGGCTTCGCCCCGCAGCTGCATCACCGTCTCGTGAACCATGCGGATGCCCGAAGCCCCGAAAGGATGGCCCATGGCCAGCAGCCCTCCGTCCGTATTCACCGGAATGTCGCCGCCCAAGGCCGTCCGACCTTCTACGGTGGCCTGCCACGCCTCGCCAAAGGGCGTTAGATGCAGCGCCTCAATCTGCTGTAGCTCTCCTATCGTCGCCGCATCATGCACCTGCGCCAAATCCACGTCCTCCGGCCCGATGCCGGCCATTTCATAAGCCTGCAACGCCGCCGGCTCGGTGCGATACGGGCTGAAAGCCGAATGATCGCTGCCCCGGCCGTTGTAATTCCCGGACGTCAAGGTCGCCGCCGCCACCCGAATGGCCCGACTCCGGTCGATGCCGTAGGTGTCCAGCGCCTCTGCCGCGCAAAGCACCGCCGCCGCTCCGCCTTCGCTGGTGGGACAACACTGGTACAGGGTCAGCGGGTCGGCGATCAACCGTGAGTTCAGCACATCCTCCACCGAGTAGGTTTCCTTGCGGTGCGCGTAGGGGTTCATGGATGCGTTCTGCCGCGCCTTCACCGACACCTGCGCCAATGCCGACGCCGGCGCGCCCGTCTCCTCCATGTAGCGTTTCATGCGCAACGCATAACCGGCCATCATGTGATCGCCGCCGATGTACCGCGCCGGGCTGTTCTCCGCCGTAACCGTGACCGGGCCGCCGGGCACCTTCTCGGCGCCGAATGCCAGCGCCAGGTCAAAAACGCCGGACGTTATACCCCAGTACGCTTGCCAGAAGGCAGTAGAACCACTGGAGCACGCGTTCTCTACGTTGACGATGGGAACTCCGGTCAATCCCAGTTGCGCCAGCGTAGTTTCCCCTATCGACATCCCGTGATAATAGACGTGTCCAAAGTACGCCACCGGGATCGCCCGCCACGGCACCCCGGAATCCTGTAGAGCGGCAACCACCGCGTCCCGGGCCAGGTCCGACAGGCTTTGCTCCGGAAACCGCCCAAACGGGTGCAACCCCACACCTGCTACCATAACCTCGCGACCGGGACGAAATTGCGTCATAAATCCCCCTTGTCATTGCGAGCCTGGCGTGGCAATCTCGTCGCCTCTACGCTGGCCGCCACTTATACACGACACGCTCAGAACCATCTATGCTGACCATCGCCACTGTCCGCAATGCCAGCGCCACCGGCATTCCGACTTTCAGGTCATTGTGCGAGCAATCTACCACCTCCGCCAGCACGTGGGGGCCTTCCGGCAACTCCACCTCGCCCAGCACGTAGGGAACCGGGCCCGGCCAACCCGCCGGAGGCACCCGCACGATGGTATAGCTGTACAGAGTCCCCTCCGACCCCAGCTCGACCGCCTCGAGATCCGGGGATGTGCAGGATTGGCAAAACGTAGCCGGCCCGAAAACGCACACTCCACAGTGTGGGCACCGCATTCCCAGCAGCACGCCCCGCTCACCGCTGTCGTCGGTCAGCCGTAAACACCTGTCATCTACGGAAACGGCCATATCTCATCTGCAGAAGTTACCGGAATCGGTTCATTCGAAAACGAGCCACCGGCAGTCTAAAACTCCCCCAAATCACTGTCAATTGAACCGCATTAGTCAGGTCGCGCCTCAATTCCGCCCAACTTGCCGCCCTCAACCCCCAACGCTATAATGCTACAATCGCCGCGCAAGCCCCTCCATAGTGGGTCCGCCCTGTCCCAGGGTTGGTGGATTGCGCCAAACCAAACTTCGCGGACTGGGCAGATAGATGACGACCAATTCGGAGTATGACGTAGCGATAATTGGCGGCGGACCCGGCGGCTACGTTGCCGGCATCAGGGCCGGCCAACTGGGCCTCAAATCCTGCGTCATCGAGCGCGAGGCTCTCGGCGGGGTATGCCTCAACTGGGGCTGTATCCCTTCCAAGGCTCTTCTGAAAAACGCCGAGATTGTCTCCTACCTGCACCGGGCCGATCAGTTTGGCTTGGCCTTCGACAACTTCCACGCCGATTACTCGGTAGCCATGAAACGCAGTCGTCAGGTCGTGGACCGGATGACCCGTGGTGTGGATTTTCTCCTCCGCAAGAACAACGTTGACCATATCGCCGGCTCTGGCCGCCTGGCCAGCGCTAACGCCATTGACGTTACCGCCGCCGATGGCCAGACTTCCCGGGTCAACGCCCGCAGCATCATCATCGCCACCGGGGCCCGGCCCCGCAGTATCCCCCCCCTCCCGGTGGATGGCGAACGCATAATCACCAGCCGGGAAAGCATCGTGGCTGACGACGTTCCCGGCTCCATCGCCATAATCGGCGGCGGCGCCATCGGCGTGGAATTCGCCTACATTTACAAGATGTACGGCTCCGACGTCACCGTTATCGAATTGCTGCCCCACCTGGTACCCAACGAAGACGAAGAAATCAGTCAGCAGTTGGAGCGCGCCTTCAATCGCCACGGCATCAAACTCCAAACGGGCGCCGGCGTGACCAGCGCCCAGGCCGACGCCAACGGCGTCACTCTCACCGTTGACCGGGATGGTGTCAACGAAACCGCCCGCTACGACAAAGTCCTGGTGGCCATCGGCGTTCTGCCCAACACCGAAAACTTGGGCCTGGAAAACGTGGGCGTCGCCACCGAGCGCGGCTACATCGCGATTGATGACCGCATGGCTACCAATGTTCCCGGCATCTACGCCGTCGGTGACGTAACCGGGAAGCTAGCCCTCGCGCATGTCGCCTCCGCCCAGGGGGTTGCCGCCGTAGAGGCCATCGCCGGCGAGGAAACACAGCCGCTGAACTACGCATACATGCCCCGCGCTACTTACTGCCATCCCCAGGTGGCGTCTTTCGGCCTCACCGAAGCCCAGGCCCGCGAACAGGGCTACGACGTGAAAATCGGCCGTTTCAACGTCCAGGCCAGCGGCAAGGCCGTGGCCATGGGCGAAATGGACGGCATGGTCAAGCTGGTCATCGACGCCAACTACGGTGAAATCCTAGGCGGCCACATGTGCGGACCTGAAGTCACGGAACTCCTGGCCGAACTCCAGATGACCCATCTCCTGGAAGGAACCACCCTGGAACTTGGCTGGGCCGTCCACGCCCACCCCAGCATCGCCGAGATGGTCCACGAAGCCGCCCTCGACGCCGAAGGTCGCGCCCTCCACATGTAACCCCGGCCGGCCCCGCGTCGGTCGGCTGCAACACACTGCCTGCGAGGAAGGGATATGCTCAAAGCGGACGTTCCCCATCTGACCAAATCCGACCTGCTGGGCTTCTACCGGCAGATGAAACTCATTCGCGAATTCGAACGAGAGTCGGAACGTCAGTACACTCGAGGCAACATCAAGGGCTTTCTGCACGTCTATAACGGCGAAGAAGCCATCGCCGTCGGCGCGATCAACACCCTGCGGCCCGACGACTACATCGTCACCCACTACCGCGACCACGGCCAGGCCCTCGCCCGGGGCATGAGCAGCAACGAAGTCATGGCCGAACTCATGGGCAAAGCCACCGGTTGCAGCAAGGGCAAGGGCGGCTCCATGCACCTGTTCAGCTCCGATCTCAACTTCATGGGAGGCTACGCCATCGTCGGCGGTCAGCTCTGCATCGCCGCCGGCATCGGTCTTGCCATCCAATACCGCGAAGATGACCAGGTCGTCCTCTGCTTTTTCGGGGATGGCGCAGTCAACGAAGGCGAGTTCCACGAAGCGATGAACCTGGCCGCTATCTGGCAACTCCCCGTGATCTTCTTCTGTGAACACAACCTCTACGGCATGGGAGCCTCGTCAAAAGAAACCCTTGTGATGTGGGACTCCCTCCATGAGATGGCCGCTGCCTATGGAATGTCCCGCTATGAGGTGGACGGTAACGACGTGCTGGAAGTCCGCGCCCTCATGCAGAAAATCAACGCCGAAGTCCGCGCCGGTAAAGGTCCGGCCTTCGTCGTAGCCCGAACCTACCGTCTCCGCGGCCACTCGGTCGCCGACCCGGCCAACTATCGCCCCGAGGACGAAGTCCAATACTGGGCTGGCCAGGACCCGATCCCCCGGTTCCGCGACTGGCTCACCGACGAAGGCATTGCCACCGTCGAGGACTTTGACGAGATCGACGCCGGTGTAGATGAGGAAATCGTCGTTGCCGCTGAATTCGGCGAATCGTCCCCCTGGCCGCAGCCCGAAGACCTCTACGACGGTGTCTACACCGACCGACCGACCGAAGGTATCCCCCTTTAGCGCACTCCAACCGCCGCGAGAGGTATCATCATCATGTCGGTCATAACGTATCGCGACGCCGTTTCATCCGCCCTGCGCGAAGCCCTGGACCAGGACGAGCGCGTATTCCTCATGGGCGAGGACATCGGCCCCTACGGTGGGGCTTTCGCCGTAACCAAGGGCTTCACCGAACAGTACGGAAAAAAGCGCATCAAGGATTCGCCCCTCGCCGAATCCGTCATCGTTGGCGCCGGCGTCGGCGCCGCCATGGCCGGCCTTCGCCCCGTCGTGGAGTTGATGACCATTAACTTCAGCCTCCTGGCCATGGACCAGATCGTTAACCATGCCGCCAAGATCCGGTATATGTCCGGCGGTCAGTTCTCGATCCCCCTTATCATTCGCACCGTTACCGGTGGCGGCGCATCCGTAGGCGCAACCCACTCCTCGTCCTTCGAAGGCTGGTACGCCTCCGTGCCCGGCTTGACCGTCGTAACCCCTTCTACCCCCCGCGATGTTATCGGCCTCTTTCGCTCCTGCCGTGAACTCAACGATCCCGTGCTGTTTGTCGAGCACATTCTCCTTTACGGCACTCGCGGCGAGGCCCCGGACAACGGCGATTTCCGCGTACCCATCGGCCGGGCCGACCTCCGCCGTGAGGGCGCTGACATCACCCTTTGCGGTTACTCCCGTATGGCTCTCATCGCCGAGCAGGCCGCCGAAATCCTCGCCCGCGAAGGCATCGAGGCTGACGTCATCGACCTCCGCACCCTTCGCCCCCTGGATATGGAAACCGTTTTCGCCTCAGTCAAAAAGACCCACCGCGCCCTGATGGTTGAGGAAACCACCCGCCTCGGCGGTTTCGCCGGCGAACTCGTCTCCCAGATCCAAGAAGAAACCTTCGACCACCTCGATGCCCCCGTCGGCCGCGTCGCCGGCGCCGAAGTCCCCATGCCCTACTCCTTCCCCCTCGAACAGCTGGCAATACCCAGCGCCCAGACCGTCGCCAACACCGCCCGCAAGATCGTCAACGGTTCCTGACCCAACGTTAGCGTCAAAGTCCAAGCAGCTCAAACAACGGCAATTGCAAGCTTCCAACGGACAATACCAGCCCCATCGGCTATTCCCGCTCCCATCCGTCATTCCCGCTTTAGCGGGAATCCAGGAATGCAACGTCGGAATACCTGTTTATCCCGTCTCACCACAGCATCACAGGAGATTACCGTGGCTACCAACGTCGTCATGCCCCAGATGGGTTACGATATGCGCGAGGGCACCGTCGTCCGCTGGTACAAGCAAGAGGGCGACACGGTGGACCGCGGCGAGGTAATCGCCGATATTGAAACCGACAAAGCCACCGTCGAATTCGAAGCTTACACCGGCGGCGTCCTCGGCAGAATCATCGCCGAAGCCGGCATCGCCATCCCGGTCGGCGAACTCATTGCCATCATCACCGAACCCGGCGAAGCCGTCCCGGAAGTGACCGCTGCCCCTGCCGCTCCCGCCGCTGCCCCGGCACCAGCCGCTGCTCCGACTCCCGGGCCCGCCCCGGCGCCAGCCGCCGCGGTTCCTTCGGCCAACGGGGAGGTGCGCGCATCTCCCATCGCCCGCCGTCTCGCCCGCGAGCGCGGTATAGACCTCGCCCTGGTGACGGGAACCGGCCCCAACGGGCGCATTACCGAGCGCGACGTCGAGAGCTACGAACCGCCGGCAGCGGCTCCCGCTCCCGCGCCAGCCCCGGCAACCGAATCTGCTTCCGCCCCGGCCGACTCACGCATTGAACTCAGCCGGATGCGCCAGACCATCGCCCGCGTCACCTCCGACAGCAAAACCACCGCGCCTCATTTCTACGTCACCGCCGAGATTGACATGGGTAAAGCCATGCAGTTGCGCCGCGATGTCAACGACGCCTCCGATCCCGAAAACCGCGTCAGCGTCAACGACCTCATGGTGAAAGCCGGCGCGCTGGCCCTGGCCCAGCACCCCAAGTTCAACGCCTTCTTCCGCGGCGACTATCTCCAGGTCAACGGCGCAATGAACATCGGCATCGCCATCGCCCTGGAGTCCGGCCTGATTCTCCCCGGCGTCAGTAACTGCGAAAGCAAGAGTCTGCTGCAAATCGCCGCCGCCACCAAAGACCTCATCGCCCGCGCCAACAGCGGCGCCCTGCGCAACGACGAATACAGCGGCACCACCTTCAGCATCAGCAACATGGGTATGTTCGACGTGGAGAGCTTCACCGCCATCATCTACCCGCCCCACGCGGCGATCCTGGCGGTCGGCAGCGTCAAAGAGCAGCCCGTAGTCCGCGACGGCCAGCTGGCAGTGGGTCAGATGATGAAGGCCACCCTCTCTACCGACCACCGCGTCGCCGACGGCGCCGAGGCGGCCCAATTCCTCATGGAAATCAAGCGCGTCCTCGAAAACCCGGTAAGCCTCCTGCTGTAGGCGAGAGGCTGTGATGGATCTAGTGCGAACATTGCCGCCAGCCGACGTGCTGCATACTCTGGCCAGCGCGCCGGCCGACGTGACCACTACTATCCTTGACCCCTGGTACAACAAGGGCGTCGGAGGCCACCGCCCCGATTATCACGAATGGTTGGCGGAGGTTATCACTGCCGCCGCACAGGTATCGCAGCATATCTTTGTGTGGGGCTTCCCTGAGATTGCAGCCCACCAGGTCGCCCGGATCCCGCAAGGTTTCAAGCTGGTTGCTTGGCTTACTTGGTACTACAAGAACTGCCCTTCTGTGATACGAGGTTGGCGTTCCGCCCAGAACGCATGCCTGCATCTCTCTACTGAGGGTGCGAAAACTTACCCTGAGCACTTTCTGAATGCCGGCCAGTTGGAACGTTGGAAGTCTGGCAAAATGCGTTTCGTTCCAGGCCCGTCAACGGTGTTGGAAGTTCCGCTGAATGTTGGCTTTGTCGGCAAGGATGAGCAAACCGGGCACCCGGCCCAAAAGCCTTTGTCAGTCATCAAACCGCTGATCTTGATGACGACCAAGCCGGACGATTTAGTGCTGGATCCGATGTGCGGGTCTGGCACTACGGGAGAAGCTTGCTTGCAACTAAATCGTCGGGCTATATTGTGCGACGAATCAGAGCAGTGGGTTGACGTAACGCGAGAGCGCATTGCGAATTGTTACCGGGGTATTGACTTGACCATGGCGGCGTGAGGTTCCTCGTGGACGAGCGCAACGCAGTTATCAAAGGTCTGTATAACCAGAGGTCGGTGCGAGCTAGGATAGAGGCATTCTTCCTGGACAACTTGGGCAAAGTTGCTACCAGAGAGCAGATAATAACAGTGGTGACGGATCCGAGAACTGGACGGCAGCCTGAAAATTGGCATCAACGTTTATCGGAATTGAGGACAGATAGCGGCTACACTATCCTTTCTTGGCGCAACCGAGGTGACCTCAGAGTCAGCGAATACATGATGCCCAACGCTGAAAGGCGCAGCCGGGCATCCGGCAGAGTCAGGCCAACAGCGCACGTTTGGGAAAAAGCTCTAGAAGCTGCAAATTACAGGTGCGAATGGAACGCGGACGGTATGCTTTGCGCCTTACGTCAAGGCGATATTTACCCTGTTGGCGGTGGCGCCGTTCGCTTGACACCCGACCATAAGTTGCCTCATTCGCTGGATGCAGAAGCGGATCCTCAGGACGTATCCAAATGGCAGCCATTATGCGGCCGGCATCAAGTGATGAAACGGAATTATTGGGATGATGAGACAGGGTGGTTGAACGTGCTGGCCATCGTGCAATCCGCCTCAGAAGAGCAAAAACGACAAGTGTTGGAATTCTTGAAAGATTACTTCCAAGACGATAGTACTTAGACACAGGAGCCCACCATGCCCCAGATGACCGGCGGACAGGCCGTAGTCGCATCCCTCCACGCCCAGGGCGTCGATACCGTTTTCGGCATCATATCAGTCCACACCCTCGATCTCTTCGACGCCCTTTTCGACCGCCAGGATGACGTCCGCTTCATCGGTGGACGTCTTGAGTTGGGTTGCGGGTACATGGCCGACGGTTATTCCCGCGCCACTGGAAAGCCCGGCATCATCCTCACCAGCACCGGTCCCGGTGCCGCCGACTCCATCGGAGCCATGGGCGAGGCGTATTTCTCCGCGTCTTCCATTCTCCAAGTCACCACCAACGTCGAAGCCGAATTCGTCGGCAGCGGCAAGATGGCAACTCACGAAACCAAGGACCAGCTCGGCATGTTTGCCGCCGTCACTGACTGGAACGCCCGCATCGACCAGATCGAATCCATCCCCGATCATTTCGTCGAAGCTTTCGTCCGTTTCCGCGAGCGTCGCCCCCGGCCCATCGAGCTGGAAATCCCCACCGACCTCCTCGGCCAAAATGCCGAGGTCGAAATCCTGCGCCCCCGCGAACCCGACGTCCCCCAGGGCGACCCCGTCCAGGTGGAGCGCGCCTGGAACCTGCTCCGCAACGCCAAGCGTCCGGTAATCTTTCTTGGCGAGGAGATCCACACCACCGGCGGCGCGGATGACATAATCCAACTCGCCGAACGTCTCGGCGCGCCCGTGGTCACCGGCGACGGCGCCAAGGGAACCTTCCCCGAAAACCATCCCCTCTCCCTCGGCATGGCCCTCGGCAATCGTATCTGGGGTCAGAACCCAGTCCTGGACTGGATGGGCGATTGCGACGTTGCCCTCGTTTTGGGCAGCAACCTTCCCTACCGTTCCACCGCCGGCGTCGGCCTCAAACTCCCCGAGCAAATCGTCCATGTCATGCTGGACGGCGACTACATCGGCAAAAACTACGAAACCGAAGTTGGCATCGCTGCCAACGGTGGCGCCGTCGTGCGTCAATTCCTCCATGCCGCGGGCGACGCCGACGTTGGCGCCACCGACGACTACCGCCGGGAGGTTGCTCATCTCAAGACCAATATCTACGCCGGCCTACAGGAACAGTGGGGACCCGAACTTAAAGCCTGGGAGGCCATTCGAGCCGTCATTCCCGATGACACCATATTCTCCCTTGACGCCACCGTGCCCGCCAACCGCGCCGTCCGCTGCCTCCAGATCAACCTGCCCCGCAGCTATATGTACCCCCACGGTTGGGCCGGCCTCGGCTTCGCCTTCCCTGCCTCCATGGGCGCAAAGGTGGGCCAACCGCAGCGACCCGTGATTTGCGTATCGGGCGATGGCGGCTTCCAGTACAACGCCCAGGAACTCGGCACCGCCGTCCAATACGGCATCAACCCCATCGTGATGGTGTTCAACGACAACGCTTGGGGCGTCCTCAAGGGCTACCAACGAGACCGCGGCAGCCGCCAAATGGCCACGGATCTTGTAAATCCCGATTTCGTAAAACTCTTCGACTCCTACGGCATCGGCGGTACACGCGTCCACAATGTCGCCGAAATGACCCGCGCCGTCCTGGACGCCGTGGCCGCCGACCGCATCCACCTCATCGAAGTCGTCATGCCCGACGGTTTCCCCGCCTTCTGCCGCAACTAGCCGGCGACGACCACCTATCCACCGTCCATTCCGGCCCCTCCACCGTCATTTTGGCGAAAGCCGGAATCCAGGCCCTAGCCTTTTACGGGCCGGCTTTTTAGAATCTGGCTATCCCGCGCCAGCCTCTATGGTGCGACATCATGGTACTAACCCGATGCACCAAACCCTACCGGCGTCAGTAAACACCCGGCGCATCTACCCACTCTCCCCCCGCAACCTGTCCGAGGAGCAAATCGCAGTCACCTTCGCGATGACCTCCCGCCGGCCCGAACCCTTCGATGAAATCGCCCAGCGGGTCAGCGCGGAACGCGCCGCCGATTTTCACGAACGTTGGGTCGTCGGCTACGGACACGCCTCCGTCGCCGAACATGCCATCCTTCACCTCGCCATCGAAAACGTCTCCCGCCTCGCCGGCGACGCTTTGGAAAACAACCGCCTCGCCTCCTACACCGAAAAGTCGTCGCGTTATCAGGTCATCGATCCCGAAAGTTTCCACATCCCTCAGGAACTGGACGACCAAGCCGTGCTCCGCCGGGAGTACAGATCCGTCTGCCGGTCCCTGTTCGCCACCTACGCCGAGCTCCTCGACCGCGTCACAATTCACCTGAAACGCCAACGGCCGCAGCGCGCTGAGGAAACCGACGGCGCTTACGCCCTCCGCCGGCGCCGCCTTGCCACCGACGCCGGCCGGGCCATCCTGCCCGCCGCCACCCTCACCAACATCGGCCTCACCGCCAACGCCCGCGCGCTGGAACACGCCATCAGCAAACTCATGTCGTCTCCCCTGGCGGAAGAACGTGAAATAGGCGCAGAACTGCGCACTCAGGGCCGTACCATTGCCCCCACCCTCGTCAAATACGCCGGCCACAATGCCTACCTGGCTAAAAATCGCGACATCCCCGAAGCCAACGACTTTCCCCCCGCGCCGGTCTCAAAGGCGGCAGTTAGCCTCGTTGATTATGACCTCGACGCATCCCGCAAACTCGCCGCGGCGCTCCTGTACCGGCGGGGCGGCGCGTATGCCGACGCCCTCGATCATTCCGGCTCCATGTCTGAAGGTCAACGGCAGGAGGTCATCAACGCCGCCGTTTGCGGTATCGGCCCCCATGACCCCGCCCCCAGGGAGTTCGAATTGGTGGGATACACCTTCGAATTCACCATGGACTACGGCGCGTTGCGCGAGTTCCGACGCCATCGCATGCAAACCTATTTGTCGCAACCCCTGACGGTCGCCAACGGGTTGGCCGTCCCCCCGCTGGTCCGCGAGTCCGGCATGGAGGACGTTTTCAGTCGGGCAGCGTCCCACGCCGACACGCTCTACCGCAAGTTGCGCGATCATTCCCCGGCCCTCGCCCAGTACGTCGTCACCCACGCGCACCTCCAGCGCGTCCTGTCGCGAATTAGTCTTCGCGAGTGTTACCACCTGTTCAAATTGCGGACTTCTCGCCAGGCCCACGAATCCATCCGCCAACCCGTCATCGAGGCCATGCGTCTGGCCGTCAACGTCCAACCCGAGCTATTCCGCCACCTCCCCCTCCGCAACGCGCCGCCATGGTGGCCCTTTTAAAAACGCAGAGGCAACTCTCGTGGTTGCCCTCGGCGCTACCTAAGGATCCGAGCAATCCCTCGTAAACCCGCAATTGCGGCAGACGATCTTGCAGCTCCGCTCGTACATCCGAAAGCCACAAATCTCGCAGTCCAAGCCATCATCCTTTCCCGGCTGAGGCGGCTTTGGCGTCACAGTCCGATGCGTCGGCATCGCATCACCTCCCTCGATGTAGGGGCGGCGGCATAGGGGGGCCAGTGATGATACGAGCGGTCAGGAACTTCTCCCCGGTGGGATTGCTGGGCCCGTGCCGTTCATCGGGCATCAATGCCACTTCCTGGAACCCAAAGACCGATTCGTCCAGTTCAAACTGCTTAACACCGCTCCCATCGTCCTCGTTCACCACGATTCGGTCAACCAACATCCGCTTGTCGTCCCGTACCAGCCAAATTTGATAAGAATCGGCCGGCATCCCGGCAACCATCAACACTCCTTGTCGGCCGCTCGGGTCGATCATCAACACTCCTTGGGCCTCCGGCTCCGTACCCATCGGAGAATTCATTGGCAGCTTCTCCGTCTCCGGCTGGGCCAACCTCACCATGGCCTCCGCCATGTCCGCCACCTCTTGCTTCACTTGGTCCACCGCCTCGGCGTCCGGTATCTTCATCTCTTCCGCCGTGGCCATGCTTACGGCGGCTCCCGTGTCGCGCGTCAGATTGGGGCTGCTCGCCGCTCGCGCCGCCGGAATGACTTGCGACTGCGGCTCCGCTGCCGGCCTGGTCGGCGACGCAACGACAGCTGGCGCGTTGGCAGACGCTCCGCTGGCCGGCTCAACTCGGTCCGGGTCATTTTGCTGGGATGCCGCTGCCGTCGCCGACAGGTACGTTTGCGTCGCGGTCTCATTGGCGGCGGTCAATTGATTGATTTCGCGCTGCTGCGACACCATGAAGCCGATGGACGCCGCCAGCAAAATGCTCAGCGTCCCAATGGCCACCGGGGCCAACCACTTGCGCAACCGCCGCGCCGACCAGCGAGCGTCTGGCGGCGGCAAAACCGGAGCGCGCTCGGAGCCTCCCTCGGAAACAGCGCCAGTGGCGACAGCCAGAACCCGCCCTTTCAACCCCGCCGGTAAATCTGACTCCGGCGCGGCCTCCGTCAGCCGAGCCGCCGCCTCGCGAAAGCCGAGCAGGACCTCCTGGCAATGCGGGCAACGCACAACGTGATGGAACACCGCCTGGAACTCGGCGTCGTCCAGCGCATTCAATGCAAACGCCGCCAGCTCCTCCTCAGGGTGCTCGCCGCTGAATTGAGGTTCGCTCAAGTTTTCAGGCCACATACTCTTCCAGTGCCGCCTTCAGTTTCTGCATCCCCAGGCGCATCCGCGTTTTCACGGTGCCCAGCGGGATGTCCAGCATTTTCGCAATCTCGGATTGACTGTACCCATGCCACGCCGAAAGATACAACGGTCGGCTCTGTTCTTCCGGAAGTTCCAGGAGCGCGGCTCGTACCATCCGCGCGTTGAATCCTCGCTCCACCTCCTGTTCCACGCTCAATTTCCGGTCGGGAATACGGTGCAAAGTTTCAATCTCAGGATGCACGGTATGGTCCGTCGTCCGTCGCTTCGAGCGGTACATATCCACCACCTTATGGTGGGCCACCGACATGATCCAGGTCCCCGGCGCAGACATCTCCGGTCTATAGCTGCCCGCCTTCTGCCAGATGTTGCTGAACACTTCCTGCACCGCGTCTTCGGCCAGGCTTTCATCCTTCAGCACCGACATTGCCAAAGAGTATATCCGCTGCGCGTAGCGGTCGTACATCGCCTCCAGCGCCCTCTCGTCACCGGCGCCAATATCGACAATGCGCTGTACGTCCTCGTTGTATTGATTATCCGACACGACCCCTCCTCAATTCTCCGGGCCTCCGGCATCGCCGGTTTGCGTTTTTATACGATACCGTCTGCATTTCGGATTTGCCACTTTCACAGTCTAACCATAGCGTTTCGCTTTAGGTGGTCAGGCGCCGGGACCACCTTTGTGATTGCCCCGGCTGTGCGGGTACGTCCACCATTCCGGGAGTTAAACCACCACGCTGTCGAAAATATCCCGCAGGTTGGGCAGGTTCTCCAGCGACCAGATCAACTCCAGGGCCTGCTCGCACTGTTGCTCCGTGATCGTCGGACACGCCAACCGGCGAAACTTGGCGTCCACGTCCGAGTCGCTCAACGGATTCTTCCCGTGGCCCTTGGGATAACTCGTCGCCGCCACCTCGGTTTGCCCGTTGTTCTTGATCACCTCAATGTGGCAGTTGTATTCGGCCGGATACCGCTCCGTGAAATCCGTATTTTCCTCAATCCGCATCTTGTTGATGATCGTCCGTAACCCGGTATCGGCAATCCGGTCCGGCGCAAACGTCGCCGGCGTAACCGCTCCGTCCCGCAATCCCACCGCCGTCAGGAACGGTATGCTGTGGTCGGCCGTTTCCCGCGTCTTGGGATCCCACTTTTCGGGTTCCGTCGCTGCGCTACTCACCGCCGAATGGTAAGACTGGATCTTTATGGACGCCACTTCGTCCAACTGCACCCGCTCGTGCAATTGAATGGCCAAGTCAATCGGCGCTTGCGTGTGAATTTGCGACGGATAGAATTTGAAAATGGTATGCAAAATGCGAAAAGGCTCGTCGTCGCCGCCCATCGCCTCAATCTCCACCGGATATCCGATGGCCTGATCCCACAGACCCAATCGTCCCTCGAAAGGCTCAAACGGCCCGGTCATACCCTCAGCCGCCAGCTGCGCTGCGAAAACCCCCGAGCGCGTCGCCGCCGCCGCCGCGCAACCCTTCCACATCGACAACTCCCCCATCCGCGTCACACGCAGCGGCACGTTGGGCACCACCGCCAGCGAAATCGCATGACCCATCTGTTCTTCGTCCAACCCCAGTACCTTGCCCGCCGCACACGCCGCGCCGATGACGCTGAGCACACCCTGGTCCCATTGGTTATCCGGCACCTGGTCGGCAATCCGGCAGAACACCTCGTAGGCCAACGCGATCGCCGTAATCACCGTCCGCCCGTCCGCAGCGATACTGTCCGCCACGGCCAGCGCTGCCGGGATCATGTCGCTGGGATGTCCGCCGCCCGGCGAAAAATAAGAATCATTGCAGTCCAGGTATCGCACCATCACACCGTTGGCGAACCCCGCCATATCCAGCGACGAATAGTCATTCGTCCCCAGGATGCGCGACGGCGTTCCGCTGCTCACGTCACCGGCCAGCTTCCGGGCCACCTTGGCCGGCTCGCTCAAATAGCCGCCGACGGCGCAGCCCAGCGTATCGGCAACGGTTCGTTTCACCTGATGCACCACCCCCGGCGGCAGATCCTCATAGGTGAGATTGCAAGCGTAAGAACTCAGCAATTCCGTGGTGCGGTCCATAAATCCCGTTACCTCTCATCCATGTTGCGAAACAAGCGCAAGGGCGACCCTCGTGGTCGCCCCTACATTGTACCGCCAAATCGTGGGGGTGAATAATCATCCCCTTGCGCCTTTCCCCTCATGCGTACCCACTTTGTCATTGCGACCCCGTACTTGATACGGGGGTGGCAATCTCGCCGGCGTAGTAATGCCAGTTCCGTCACGGCTCTCGCGGCAGAAAGCGGCGACCGCCGGAACGAGATTCCATCGCCCGCCGGCGGCGGTCGTGGAATGACCGGTTAAAGTGGGCAAGTATGAGACCCTACCGCATCACCGCGTCCGCCATCCGTTCCAGTTGCGCCCCCATCTCCTCTTCCGTCTCACAATGCTCCGGCCGCACCACCACCCGGTCCGCTCCGGCGTTGAGAAAATCCTGCACCAACTGCCCGTCAGGAGCCTGCCCATAAACCGAGATAGTCAACGACTTCGGATCCCGACCCCGCGCCTCCGCCAACTCGTCCAACCGCTTCCGGCTCTCTTCCACCTCAGCCGGCATGATCCGGTTCGGCAGCCAACCGTCGCCCCAGGTCGCCACGCGCTGCAACACCCGCCGCGCCAATCCTCCCAGGATCACCGGTGGATGCGGCTGCTGTACCGGCTTCGGGTTCGACTTCACTGGCGGAAAGTCGTAGTAAGTCCCGTGAAATTCCGCGTCGTCCTTCGTCCAAAGCTCCTTCATCACCGCCACCGCCTCCCGCGTCTGCGTCCAGCGATGGTCAAAGTCGCCGCCAAAGATCTCCGTTTCCTCCCGGTTCCAGCCGGCGCCGATGCCGAAAAGGAACCGCCCACCGCTGATCCGGTCCAGCGTAGCAATCTCCTTGGCCAGCATCAGCGGGTTCCGCTCCGGCACCAGCGTAATCCCGGTACCCAGCTTGATCGTCGTCGTAGCCCCGGAAGCCCGCGCCAGCGCAATATACGGATCAGCAAAGTGGGCGTAGGTCCACGGAATTTCACCCCCGGACGGAAACTGGCTCGCGCTCTGCACCGGCAAAATCGGATGCTCCGCATACCAGATCGACTCAAAACCCAACGACTCGGCCTTGCTGGCCATAAACGCCGGGTCAACGGTGTAAGCCGGCAACGGAAGGGAAGTGCCAACGGACATAATGATTGCTCCTTGTGTGGCCGTCCTAGCGGCGGGTGGAAAAACTGTCAAGATGGTGCGGCCAGTTGAGAATGAGGCGGCCGGCTGGTGATAAGGCGGTGACCGCCGCCAAGAGCGGTAGCAACGATAATCCGGTCAGCCGGGGCGCCGTGCATATCGGGCAGTTCGCCGGCGCGGACGGCGATACTGCCGTCAACCGGAATCTCACGGAATCCTTCAACGAGCAACCTTTCACGCCACTGGCTAGCGGTCAAATTGGGAGCTATGTTGAGGCGATTTTTCTGCTGCAACATACCGATCTCCCAGAGGGAGATTGCCGAAAACGCGGCATCTCCAGTGTCGATTTCATATCCACACTGGTACAAGTCGTACAGATCCCAACCGAGCGATTTGATCATTGGACCGGTGAGCGTGAGACGGGTAGCCGCTTCGTTGTACCAGTAGTCGGATGTTGGATAATCCTCCAACTGTGCACGGACTTGCCTGATGGCCACGTGCAACCCTCCTGATTGACATCAGTTTCGTTCCTCCTGCTCTATTCGAAACGAAAGGACGCGCTAATCATCCGCCGCCACTGATTCTCTCATCCCCACAATCGCATCGTACACATCACCGCCCTGCCCCACCACCACGTCCACATCCTCCGCCAGCATATACCCCGCCCCCACCAGCGCCTCCGCACACTCCCGCACCCGCGCCAGGTATTCCTCCCGCGAGGCGTACCGTTCCTCAATCGAGAGCCTGGGATCTCCCGACGCCAGCCTTTCCGCCCTGGTCACCGCAAAGGGGATCGCTCCGCCCACCACCGTACCTCCCGGCGCCAGCGTCTGTCCCGCGCCGCCGATGTCGGGATGCCGCACGTTCCAGCCGGTATATGTCGCCAGCGGCGCCGCAATGGCCGGCGGTCGCACGCCTCCCACTTCGTTGCCGTCCGCGTCCACCGCCGAAACCAGCGACGGATACTCGTTCCCCACCTCCGGCGGTATCACCGTGGGCGCCGCCCGATCCGGTCCGAAGTTCAACGCCCGCATTGCCTTCTGATACCTCGGAAACTCCACCCCCGGCAACGCCTCGAACCATTCCCGCAGGCTGTCGGCAGCGACAATCGTCTCATCCCCATGATTGGGATACCTATTCTCCGGAGGTTCCTCATTATGGGTAACCCATCGGTCCAGCCGGTACAGCGCCGCCCGCATCAGGGGGCGGTAGTCAACGTAATTCAATGCCTGAGTGCCCCGCGCCCCGGTGTCCGGGTTGGTGTCCGAAATGGGCAGGTTCGCCGGCCCGTGTTGTGTCCCGCAGAACAGCCACGACCGCACGTTTGCTGGCAACGTCACGTCCGCCGTGCCGTCGGGCGTAACATGGGCCAGCGCGCCATGCCCGCCCCAGTATTCCGACGACGTGTTGGTGTAAATTACTCTGGGCGCAACGCCCCGCCGCGTTACTTCGGCAAGCACTCCATCTTCACCGTCCGGTTCAATGTCCAGGAACGGCGGCAGGTTGTTCACGCTCCGGTTCGACAGACTGGAAGGCTGCCCGAAACGCACGTTGAATTCACCCATCTTCCCTCCCGCCACGTTGGGCAGCATCCCCTCGAACACGATGCGGCCATTTTCGTCCCGGTTCAGTCCCAGGTACAGCATCTGCCTCAGGAACCGCCCGCTCTGGCTGCGCCCGTAGGCGTAAGCCCGCCCCAACGCGCCGGCCAGCGGATTTGCCGTTCCAACATCGTCGGCATCGGCATACCGCAGCCACGCCACAATATCCCGCGTCGCAAGCAGTCCCAAACCCACCACCGGGGCGTGGGAGGTTTCGTACACGACCCGGTAAACCTTCCCAGCCTCGAACCCGCCATCCATCGTGACGTGTGCCGCGTCCGGCGTCCGGCGCCCATCCACCAAACGGGCGAAAGCCCATTGCTCCCTCGGTATCACCCTTTCCGGCCCGTCCTCGTAGTCTTGTACCGTCAGTACGGAGTCCCAACTTTCCAGGTGGTTGGTCGGATATGGCGCGTGGTCCCGATCTGACAGAAACTGCGCGTCAGTCGCGACCGTCGGTTGGAAAGAAATCACAATGCGCCCCGATACCGGCGATCCGTCCGCGTTTCGCGCATTGGGCACGTTGCAACGGAACAGACCCGGCCCATCGGGAACGTCATGCTGCCAGCCGCACCACACCAGGCTGTACCCCATTCGCATCAGAAACCCGTTCCCCGGATGCGGGTCCGCGTCCGGCGGCGCGTCCGGCGAGCTGTTGAGATTCTTCAGCGCCAGTTCCTTCCCACGGTTCAGCACGTCCAGCAGCAGCCGCCCGTTGCCATGGTCATTGTCCAATGGTTTGATAATCCGGAAATCCGACGAAAACTCCACCAACCCGTCACCATTCCGCGGCGCCAACCCAATGTCGGCTATTGCCGCATTGTCGCCGTGCGCCGGGTCAACGGCGAAATATGCCACACCGTCAATCCGCTCATACCGCCCTCCGTCGCCAAAAGTCTGCCCGCCCGCAAATTCCGTCCGCGTACCGATCTCCAGCCTGGTAAGCGCCATTTCAGTTCACCTCATCATAAAATCTCGCTCATGTCCACATCCAGGTCTCCCGGGGGTTCCGCCCCGGTGTTGTCCCGCCACCATTGCGCAAACGGCTCCTCTCCCATGCTGTCCCGCAGCCGCGCCAGGTGCGCCCGCACCTGCGCCAGCATCGGCAATTGATAGTCGTTGACCAATTGGAACGTTCGGGCCACCCACTCCAGCGCATCCGGCAGGTTCCCCCTTTCTTCCTCCACCATCCCCAATTGTCCGTAGGTGCGCGCCGCCCGCAGCACGTCCTGCGCACCCTCAAAGGCAACCCGCGCCTGGTCGTACCATTCGTATGCCTGGTCCAGATCCCCCTGCTCGTGATGCACCACTCCAATTTGGCGGGCCTCTACACCCACTCCCCTGATGTCTCCCTGTCGCTCCCGGTATTCCATGGCGACCCGCAGCCATTCCTCCGCTTCATCGGGAATCCCCCGCGCCTGCGCCAGCACGCCCAGGTGATGAAACTCCACAATCATTTGCTCCGTCATTCCCATTCGGTCGCACAACCCCAATGCTTGCTGATACCACGACTGCGCTTCTTCAAAAAGATATTCGGAGTGATCAACCGTCCCCAGCGCGTGGAAAATGTGGACCGCAGTCTCTTCGTCCCGGTTCTCTTCCACCATTTCCCGCGCCCGGTGGTACCAGCTCCGCGCTTCGTCGTACTCAAACCGCATATGACACGCTGATCCCAAGGCGCGAAAGTCGTTGACCATCTCCTCGTAGTCGGGCAGCCGCTGGTGAATATCCAGCGCCCGCATGTACCACTCTTTGGCCGCTCCGTACTGCCGTTGGTGATGCCTCACCTGACCAATGGCGAAACAGGCGTCGGCAATTGACTCCTGGTCATCGCCGCCGTCGATTATCTCCAGCCCCATTTCCAGCCACTCCGAAGCATTTTCGTACTGTCCCCGTCTCGTCGCGATCAGGCCGTTCTGGTGATACACCGCAGCCGTTCGCGGGTCGGTCTCACCGTCCGGCTGCTCCAGCAGGTAGTCCAGCAGCTGTCGGTTGAACATATCGGCCCGGTCCAGGTCCATCAGTTCCACTGATTCCATCGAGTCAGTGCCCAGAAGGTACTGCCAGAATTCAACTGCTCCGTTGACCTCGGCCTCCGATGCGGTATTCCCGATGACATCCAGCAACTGCCCACGCAGCCGCCGCAGCTCCGGGAACCGCTTTTGCATCCGGTACACCTGCGCCAGCGGCTGTATCAACAACTGCGCGTTGTCCCACTGTCGGTATTCCAGCGCAAGGCCCAACGCTTGGGTCAGGTTGCCTTCCTCAGCCAACACCGCCGTAACGCCCGTATCCTGGTTCTCATACAGGCTCTCCATGAAATAGTCCGCGGTGTCCGCGTACACCCGCACAAATTCCCACTCCAGCTGCCGAATGCCCTCCCCGGATACCTGCCGCCCCAGCTTGCGCCCCAGAAACCACGGCAATGCCGGATTGATCTGATACACGCTGGGCGAAACCGGTTCCAGCAAACCCGCCGCCTGCGCCGTCCGCAGCAGCGTCCGGCAGGCTGCATAGGATCTCCCGGTGGACTGTATCCCGCCGTCCGGTGTCAGCAATGATCGCGAGGCGCCCGCGGTCAAATCGTCTCCCACCACCTGCGCGTATACCCGTTCCTCGGTGATATGCGAAAGCACGTCCAGCATCACCCTCCGCTGGAATAACGACACGAACGGCAGGTGCGTCCGGTTCCGATGCGACAACCGCGAAAACCCGTATTCCATCGTTGCCGTCAAAACGGCGCTCCGACCCGGTTCGCCGCCCTCCGGTTGCTGCGCCATCAGGCTCCGCAATTCCCCCGCCACCACGGATGCCGGAACGTCCTTCACCGTCGGTATGGCGATCTGCATCGCCAGCGGATGCCCTCCCAGCAGCTCCATCAGCTCCCCAAAATCCGCTCCCGCCCGGGTTGCGGGAACTCCCGCTTTGTCCATGACAAATCCCGCGAACGCCAGCCGGTCTGCCTCGGTAAGGCCCTCCAGCGTGAGCGAAGCGTGCGGAACCGTCACCCAATCCTCTTCCTCGCGCCGGCTCAGCAGCAGCGCGCCCGTTCCCACCGGACCTGTAGTAACTTCTCCCAGGAACGCCGCCAGATCCGGCAATTCTGCCTCGTCCAGCAGTCCCGGCGCTCCATCGGGGAACCCGGCCACGTTCTCCAGGTTATCCCAAACCAGCAGCGACGGGTTCTGCTGCAAATAGACTGTCACCCATCGCCGCTGCTGTTCCGCCGGCATATCGGCGAAATCCAAACCGGCCACCGCTGTGCCGATCTCATGCACCACCCGCTCGATGCCGGCCGGATGCGACGCCTCAAATGCCGTGTAAAATACCCCGCCCGGATATGCCGCCCGCGCCGGCTTCAGGAACCACCGGGAAAGCCCCAGCGCCAACTCCGTCTTGCCCGCTCCTGCGTCACCGGACAGCAGCACCACGGAGTGCGCCTTTAACGCCCGTTCCAATTGCCGCAGTTCCCCTTCACGCCCCACCAACCCGTACTGACCTGCCACCGGAATCTGCAATTCATCCGTCGGCGCTTCCTCCGGTTGGATTACCGGCGGCGCCAATGGATCGGGCTGGTGCTGTTCGATCTCGGCTGGCAGATACCGCCGAGACTGGTACACCGCCGGTGTCTGCCAATCCCAAAACACCCGTTTCCCGTGTATCGTCACCCGTTCCGGCGTGTCCATCAAACCACGCCGTACCGACGCAATCGCTCCTCCGACGCTGTTCCCTTGGGCCAGGCGCGTGTAAAATGCCCGGGCCGATCCCTCGGCCGTGTCCGAATGTAGCGGCGCCGGCAAAAGGGCTACTTGGGCCACGCCGGCGTCCGCCACGGCCATCGCCGCCGCTGACCATTTTGCTGCTGTCCCTTCGTCCGCCTGCGCCCCAGCCGAAATTAGCGCCACCCGCACGCCCCCGTCGGCTAGTACCCCGCCAAGCTCTGCCGGCCCAACCGCCTCCGCTACACCATCGTCCCCCTCAAGCAGAAACGCTCCCCCGACGTCCAACGTCGCCCCGTCTATGTGCGCAATGTCGTAGTGGTCCGGATTGCGTTCCAGCAAGGCGCGCAACGAGTCCAGCGTAGCCGGCCGGGGATTATCCAGCGACACTTCCACATTCAGCCCCTCAAGGGCCGCTACTGTTGCCGTCGCCAGGTTTCCCCCCGCTACTACTGACCTTTCGAGCAGCTCTCCAGCCGACGGAGTTCCCCCTTCCAGCGGCGTTGCTGACAGCATCGCCACGCGCAGCGCGCCTTTGGTTCGTTCCCCAACTGCATCGTGAGGTATTGACCCGGTTGACTGCCTCAAGACCCCCACCAGTCCGTTCACGAAATAACCCAAACTCGGATCATTCATCAGCTCCCAAGGCAGCGACAGAAACTCCGACCGCGACGATACGATCGTCAACTCTGCCCGGTCATCCCGGCCCATCACGTCATCCAAAAGCGCGCGGCCGCCGCTGTTCGCCCCGAAGGTGATCTCAAACAGCAGTCTCCCCAGGTTCCGCATCGCCCCTTCCACCGCCTCAATTTGCGCCAGACCGCCCAACGTTGGACGCCGGTACTCCGCGTGGTATCGGTTCAGCGTCGTCCTTTCGTCATCCGACAACTCCAACCCAAAAGCTGATGGCGCAGCCTGTTGGCTGGCGCCCCCTGATTCAACCAGACGAACCTCTATCTGCCCGGTATCGGGCAGATCATGAATTTCCAGACTTGCGGTCATGTTAAACTACCTCGGTGCAACACCATTCTGCTACATCGTAACGACTGCCAGGCAATAGATTCAGTGATGCTGACGTTCTCTGGAAACCATGCGGTTTATTTACATAACTATCAGCTCGCCAAGCGCCAAATCGCCAATCCAATAGAAGATTATTGCGAAATAATTTGCTTTGGCCTATAATCACCGAAGAATGAAGCAGAAGCATAGTAATCTCATCGGAAATGAGGGCGGATCGAAAACGGTAACTTGAACTCCTGCTCCTTCTGAATTCATCGAAAGCGTGGCTTTCCCAGGAACCCTGCATTGATCTCAACCAGACGGCATTATACAACATGATGCTCCGGAAAACGTGGAGCCCGGTGGAAACGGACGTCATGCCTGCTTTGGACAAAATCCGACGTTCCTGGCTGCTCTTGCCGGCGTCCCAGCCCGGCCGCATCGCCGCGGCCTCAGACGCGGGGGCGGATGCGGCGGTCCTGGACTTGGCTGAGTTGGTCGCCGAACCGGACAAATCGGCGGCGCGAGAAACCTTGCGCGAAAACCTGTTACCCGCTAAAGCTGCCGGAGCCGAAGTATTCGTTCAAATTGACCCCGAACTCATGCTCGCCGATCTGCGCGCCGCAGTCTGGCCCGGCCTCGATGGCATCGTCATCAGCCGCGCGGAATCCGCCAAACTGGTCGCCGACGCTGACGCGATCATTTCCTCCCTCGAGAGCGAACGGGGCATGTTGCCCGGCAGTGTTGAACTGATAGCGTCCCTGGAAACGGCGGCCGGCAACCACAATGGCTTCGAGATCGCCAACGCCAGCCCCCGCATCTGGGGCCTCACCTTGGGCCGCGCCGACCTGGTCATGGACCTTCGCCCCGAACCTTCCGGCGAAATCCACCTCATGCCCTATCTGATGCAACGTCTTATCATCCTTGCCGCTGCTGCCGGCAAAGTCCCCCTCGGCGCCTGGTGGCGTTTCCCGGACCGTGGCCTGTTGGCGACTCCGGAGAACACCCTGGCTGCCGCCCAACGGGGCCGGGCCATCGGATTCAAAGGCTCGTTTTGCCTCCTCGACAACCAGGTCGGCCCCCTCAACGAAGGCTTTACCCCAACGGCGGCCCAAGTCGAGGTGGCCCAAACCTTGCATCAATCCTACATCGCAGCCACCAAATCCGGCGCCTCCACCGTCGTCTCAATCGACGACGGGCGCGCCTTGACCCCCGACATCGCTCTTCAAGCCGCCAACGTGCCGGCGCTGGCCGACGCTTGCGCTGCGCGGGAACGGATCAAGGCCGCCGCCGTCGAGGGCCGGCCCATCCCGGTACCCTAGGAGGCTTCCCAATGGCCAATCCACACCGGCGGCTGAAACGCTCCGGCTTGACGATGCCCATTGTTACCGAGCGCTTCATCAACAACGCCTGGCATCGTGGGTGCGACTTCATCAATATGGACCTTGAAGACTCGGTCCCGCCCCGCCTCAAAGATATCGCCCGGAATCTGGTCAAACAGAGCATCCCCGTCGTCAACAAGGGCGGCGCCGACGCTGTCTGCCGCATCAACCACGACTTGATGGAGGCTGACCTCAACGCCGCTATCTGGCCCGGTCTTGTGATGGTCAACTACCCCAAGGCCGAGCACGGCCACGAAATCCAGCGCATGGACGAAATCATCACGCGTCTTGAAGCCGAGCGCGGCATCCGCCCCGGCGCCGTCGAAATCGGCGCCAACATCGAGACCGCCATCGGCGTGGCCAACGCCTACGAAATCGTCACCGCCAGCCCCAGGGTTCGCGATTTCGGTGGCGCGTCCGGTTACGATATGTCCCGCGACCTCGGCGTCGAAATGTTCGTCGGATTTGATCAATTCGTGTACGGGAAGGGTGAGGTCGAGCTGGCCGCCCGCGCCGCCGGCCGCGAACCCCGTGCCGCCCCCTTCACTCCCAACATCACCGGCAGCGTCAGCGACCCCGACCGCGCCTTCGCCGAAGCCGACGCCTCCCGCAAGTGCGGTTTTCGCATCGGCGGCGGCCTGCACCCCAACGTGGTGGAACCCCAGAACCGCGGCTTTTCCCCCTCTGACGAGGAAATTTCCGATGCACTGTGGGTCTTGCAGGAATACCGCAAACTGGCCCATTCCAGCGAAACCTGGTTCCAGGTTGACATCCTGACTATTAGTGCACAGCAAGATCCTCGGCCCCTCCTCTCGGATTCCTATCTCGGCCGCTTCCGTGTCATCGACCGCTACGAAGCCGCCCGCGCCGAGGAACTGCTCCAATGGCATCAGCTTTGCCAGGAGCGCGACCGCGAAAAAAGCGAAGCCGTCGCCCGCGTCCGCGCTGCCGAGGAACCCGCGTAGGGCAACCCTTGTGGTTGCCCTACGTAACCCGGAGCCACCTGATATGTCCATCCTCGTCCGACGTTCCAACCTGATCATTCCCGCCAACCAACTGCGCATGATCCGTTGGGGTTGGAAGCGCAACGCCGACGCCGTCACCATCGACCTCCAGGACGGCGTGCCTGCCAACCAGATCCATATGGTCCGCAAAATGCTGTGTCAGGCCGTCGCTCAGGCTGGGAAGGGTGGAGCCCAGGTGTTCGTCCGCGTTAACGCCAATTCGGTGTACGCCGACTGCGCGGCGGCTGTCTCTTCTAATCTCACTGGCATCATCCTCCCGGGCATCGAATCGGCGGACCAGGTGGCCGAAGCAGACGCCATCCTTTCCGATCTGGAGCGTCAGCGTGGCGTGAACATCGGCGCTACCGAGTTGGTCGCGGCCGTCGAAACTGGCGCCGGCGTGTGGCATATCCGCGACATCATCACCGCGTCCCCGCGCATCAGGCAGGCGGGCATCGATGAAGCTGCCTTGGCCGCGTCATTGGGCATCACCCAAACCGCCGAACCGGACCCATTCGTGTACGCCCGCGGCCGCCTGTGCATCGAAGCCACCGCCGCCGGCGTCCAACCCGTCGCGGTAGCCGACCCAATGGGTTTGGGCGTTGACCATCTGAGCCACGAGGAGATGGTCAAGATCGCCAACGATACCCGGAATCTGGGCTTCAAAGGCATGGTGTGCGGACACCCCCGCTGGGTCGAAGCCATCAACGAGGCATTTACCCCCACCGCAGCCCTCGTCGAATACTACACCCAGGTTCGCGACGTTTTCGCCCAGGCCCTTGCCGCCGGTACGGCCGCCGCTCCCTTCGCCGGCCGTATGATCGATGTCCCGGTGGACGAATGGGCCAAAGACGTCCTCGCCATGAGCGCCGCCTGTGCGGCTCGCGACGCCGAAAAGCAAGCGGCTCGCCGCACCGCCGACGTCTGGTCCAACCTTCCCACCTCTACGGTGGACTAGGGCGTATTCACTTTCCCCGTCATTCCCGCGAAAGCGGGAATCCAGTGTCCCCGCGACAAAGGCGCCTTTCGATTCTTCCATGTAAAACTACCTCCCCCAGTCCGCACTACCCCGGAGCCCATAATGATCTACATTGATGACGACCTGCGCCGCCGCATCGATAACGCCCTGGCCGACCGTTGCCCCATGTTCATCGCCACCGTTTCTCCGGATGGCGAACCCCAGATCAGCATAAGGGGCAGCGTCCTCGTTTTCGACCGGGAAACCCTCGCCTATTGGGAACGCGGCTGGCGCAATTCCGCTGCCAACATCGAAAACGGCTCCAGGATCGTCCTCTTCTACCGCCACCCCACCGACCGCGTCAACCTCCGCTTCTACGGCGCCGCCACCATGTACCGTGAGGGCGCCATCCGCGACAACGTAATGTCCCGCACCATCCAGGGCGAGCTCGACCGAGACCCGGAACGCACCGGCGCCGCCGTCCTCGTGCGCCTTTACCGCATCAATCAACTTTCCGGCGAAGTCCTGCAAGAACGCTAGCTTGGGTAATCCTGGGATATAAGGTGTGATTTTCAGTTTGCTGACAAAACTTGGGAACGGTCTTCTCTCTCCGTCTCGGAGCTATCCTATAAGCCAGCCTTCGTTCCCTGCCTGGCCGTCCAAATCTCGCCGAGGCTACAACACCTGGAGCAATTCCCTCAGTAGCAGAGATATGCTCCCCGCCACGGTCACAGCCACCACTACGTAGCGAAAAACACGCCGGCTGATCTTACGGGCTACCACTGCGGCCACTGCGGATCCCGCCAGTACAGCCAGGGCCAGTGCCCCGACGTTTTGCGCCGTGGTGACGCTGACCAGACCCGAAATCGCGAAGAGGGTCAACGCCAGGGCCGCCGCCAGCAGGAAATATAAACCCAACGTTGCCCGTATCGTATCCGGGTACCAGTCCTGTTCAATCGCGTAAAGCGCCGCTAATGGCGCGCCCACCGCCAGCGCCGTGACCAGCAAGGTGGTAGCGGTCCCGCACAGCGGCCCCATCCACGACCTGCGGGATCCCGGCAGGCGAATGCTGAAAAGGCTCATGACGGCCAACGTCAGGATTATTGCCACGATTGCCAACCTCAACGCCACTGGATTGAACCCGTGGAGCAAGATTACGCCCATGGGGACCGGCGGCAATCCGGATAAAAGGAAAGGCCAGGTTTCTCCTAATCTCAGGTGCCTCCAGGTTTGGATAACCGTTAAACCCGTGGTGGGGATGATCATGGCGTTGACGATGACCACTGCCTCCTGGGGATGGAGAACCAGCAGCAGGAAGGGCATCGCCACCGTCCCCAACCCAAAGCTGATTGTTCCCAGCACCACCGCGCCAAAGAACACCGCCGCCAAGCCGAGAACCAGCTCCCAGCCCATCAACATCGGTTCAAACGCCGCAAAACAGGCTGGATACGCCGGCGTGGATTTATCGCATGGGGCAAACGATCCTGCCACCGCCTTCGGTATCGAAAACCTTAAAGATACCCTTGCATAGGTATCCCAAAGCCTTGGATTGCGCTACTCCATCCCCACCGCCAGCGCATCCACCGCCTTCACCCCCTGTCCTTGCGGCAAGACCATCAGCGGGTTAATGTCCAGCTCGCCCAGCGAACCCTCCAGCTGTACCGCCATCCCGGAAACCCGAACCAGCGTATCCGCCAGTGCATCCACGTCCGCCGCCGGCGTCCCTCGGAATCCGCGCAGCAGGCGCGCGCCCTTTACTTCTTCGATCATTTCCAGCGCGTCATCCCGCGTGATCGGGCAAAGGCGCAGCGCCACGTCCTCGTACACCTCCACCATCACGCCGCCGGTTCCAAACAGCAGGAACGGCCCCAACTGCCTGTCATAAGATACTCCCACAATCGTCTCCACGCCGCCGGAAACCATCTCCTGCACTACAACACCGTCAACCCGCGCGCTGGCGTCATAAGCCCTGGCCTTGGCCGTAACCTCGTCGAAAGCCGTCCTTACCGTGTCGGCGCTATCCAGTCCCAGCCTGATCGCCCCGGCCTCCGTCTTGTGCAATATATCCGCTGAGTCCACCTTCATCGCCACCGGATAGCCAATCCGTTCCGCCGCCTCAACTGCTGCCTCCGCATCCGCCGCAAGTTCTTCCCGCGTAGTCAGCGCCCCGAACGCCGCGATCAAACCCTTGCTTTCGTACTCCGAAAGTGCTCCGTCCTTAGCCAGAGCGCTTGCCGCCTCAGCCTGCGCAGCCGTCAAATCCCCAGCGGTGGCGAAACCCCGCCTCAGCCTTTCCTCCCGCCAGTCGTGGTAATCATTCAGATAGCGGATGCCGGCCGCCAGCTTGTCCGGCACGTAGAACACCGGTATCCCTTCCCGCCGTAGCATCGGCAACCCGGACTCCGCCCCTCGCGTACCCGTCCAAAGGAATGCCACCGGCTTCTCGCTCCCGTCCCGCTGTGCGATCACCTGAGTCGCCTGCGCGTCCGCCCCCGCCGACGCCACCACCAGCGTCCCCACCCCTTCGTCGTCAGCCATGAATGACATAATCGCCGGAAAGTCGTCGCTGTTGGCGTACCCCGTCACGTCCGACGGATTGGCCGCCCATCCAAATCCCTTCAAAATCCCGTTGATCCCGTCCCGCGCCCGGTCCGAAAGCGGCGGTAGATCCAACCCGGCCTGCCCGAACATATCCGCCGTCAAACTGCTGATCCCGCCCGAGTGCGAAACCACGGCCACTCCCCGATGCGGTGGCCTCGGGCACCTCGCCAGCAGGTTCGACACCTGCAACAGGTCGTCATAATCCTGCACCCGGATCACCCCGTACTGCGCGAAAACCGCGTCATACCGCGCGTCCACCCCGGTCAGCGCCGCCGTATGCGATCCGGCCGCCCGCGAACCCAAATCCGACCGTCCAATCTTGATCAGCACAATCGGCTTCCCCCGTTCCGCCGCCAGCCGCGCCACCTCCACGAACTTCCGTCCATCCTTGAACCCCTCGATAAACCCGGCGATAACCCGTGTATCGTCATCATCCAGCAGATACCGCGCAAAGTCGCAGAAATCCAAATCCGCCTCGTTCCCCGTGGACACGATGTAGGTGAAACCGATTCCCTCATCCACTGCCCGCGTCAAAAACGGCCCGAACGCCGACGCCCCGCTCTGGCACACCAGGCCCACCGGCCCGCTCAGCCCGGCGGCACCCCGCGACGACGCGCTGGCCCAGATGTCATCCTTCAGATTCGCCAGCCCCAGACAGTTCGGCCCACTCACCCGCATCCCCGACTCCCGCGCAAAACGCCCCAGCTCGGCCTGCAACTCCCGCCTATCCTCGACGCCCCGCTCGGCAAACCCTGCGGAAATCACAATCGCCGACTTCGCCCCCTTCTCATGGCTCTCCTTCAACGTATCCAGAACCGCATGATACGGCACTACCACGCCCACCACGTCCGGCGCCTCCGGCAGCTCCGTAACCGACGGATAACACCGCACCCCCTGCACCTCCTCATACCGGGGATTCACCGGATACACGTTAACCCCATGCTCCGCAGCCCCCATCGCCGCCGCCAAGAACCGCCCCCCGTACTGCATCCGGGGCGTTGCTCCCACCACGGCGATGGAACGCGGGTTGAGCATCCGGTCAATGGATGCCAGCTGTGCGTCAGTCCAGAATGACATTGCCAATCTCCTGATGTTGGGCGACATTCTACGTGTATGTCGTAGCCGATTTCTCACTGTCATCCCGGATTTCATCGAGATATAGCCCGTCGCCGGGCAGCAGCTCGTCGGGAATGTCAGTTCCTTTTTGTGGGATTACGCGAAACGGTTCCGTGAAGCTGGCCACGTCCGCTAGATACCATCCATGCTTCGCCGATTGTTGCATCATGCTTCTGAGGTCGATAGCGCCGGAGCGGAACATAAGCAAGTTTTCGGATTCGCACTCTACGACCAGATACTGGTCGGCCTTCTTGCCGATTTCTACCAACGCGGCAATATAGCTGCCACCAGCGCCGTCTTCCGCTGCGAAAAGCTGGATGCCGTCGCAATAGTCCAAGGTCAAGGTGTAGTGGATTTCATGCGTTTTCATGGAGTGGCACCCCGCATTGGGCGATAATGTCGTAGTTTTGCAAAGGCCACCAAGTGTAATGATGCGTGGAGGTCACCAGCACCGGGCCGGCTTCGGGCGTGACGTTCACCGCGCACACGACTTTGCCTTTGAGCGTTTGGTAACTGGTTCGCTTCCGAGCCTCCGTTGCCGAATCGAACAAAGACAGCCCCCTGCTTTGGCACGGGTCTAATCGTACCTGTCTTTCCGGTTGCTCTTTCCAAACCGAAACGAAGTCTTCTTCGGTAGGTGGATATTGACTAACCAGCCTGAACAGAATTCTTGGTGCACACAGTGGTCTGGCCTGCGGCGGCGGACAACCATCGGGCAAATCCTCACGGTATTTCAACCCGTTACATACTCTCCTGATAGCCTTTCAGTTCATTGAAATGGCGGCGCAATCTGGATGTCAATACGCCTACGTCTCCCCAGCCGTCCGCAAGTCCGCCCGCCAGTCATCCGGGCTTGGCCCCCGGTCAATCAGCACGTCCACCACCGCCGGCAGACCCGACGCCCGCGCATCCTGCAATGCCCCGGCCAGGTCCCGCGAATCGGCCACCTGCACGCCAAAGCACCCGAACCCCCGCGCCACGGCGGCGTTGTCCGTCTCGGCAAACTCCGACGCGATATACTGCCCCGGCGCCTGGTGGTGCCGCACCATCCCCAGCGCGCCGTCGTTGAACACCACGCACACGATGGGCAGCCCGTACTGCATCGCCGTCGAAAGCGCGTTCACCGTCATCATGTACCCGCCATCCCCCGTAACGCCCACCACCTGCCGGTCGGGATACGCAATCTGTAATCCTACCGACGCCGGCAGTCCCCAGCCCATCCCGGCCGTCCCGCCGGGGCAGAAGAACGTATGCGCCTGTTGCGACTGGAACAGGTGCGCCATCCACGTCCGGTTGTTTCCCGCGTCCAGCGCGTACACCGTATCTTTGGGCATCGTCTCCTGCAAAACCCGCACCACCCGCTGCGGCAGAACCGGCGACGAGTCGGTGTGCAGCCCGGCATCCTCATAAAAGCCGTGCTCCCGCTTGCGGTTGGGCAAAGCGGCGGCCCATTCGCTCCGTCCGCCGGCCGTGCTCTCCGACGCCTCCGCCGACGCTTCCACCAACTGCCCCAGGATACTGCCGGCGTCGCCAATCAGCCCCAGCTCCACCGGGAACGTCCACCCGGCGTTGCGGTCGTCAATGTCAATCTGGATGATGCGCTGTCCGCGCGGGTTGAACACGTTGGGCCGCTCCCGCACCGTATCCTGCGGACTCAGCTTCGCCCCCACGATAACTACCGTATCGGCGTCGCCCACCGCCCGGTTCGCCGCCTCCTGCCCGTAAATGCCCACCATGCCCACCGCCAGCGGATGTGTCTCCGCGATGGCCGACTTCCCCTTGTAACTGGTCGCCACCGGCGCGTTCCACTGCTCCGCCAGTTGCTGCAAGGCCCCGTGCGCCCGCGCCATGTGCACCCCATTGCCGGCCACGATGACCGGCCGGCGCGATTGCGACAGTATCTCCACCGCCCGCTCGATGTCCTGCGGCGCGGCCTGTGGTTTGGCCGTGTTCAGATACCCGGCGGTGTCGTGGATAAACGGCGGCGACTCCAAATCAACCTCGCCCCCAATCGACGCGGTGCGCATCAGCAGGCACGTCGGCCCTGGCCGCCCGCTGGTGGCGTGCTTGATAGCCAACTGCGCCCCCAGCGCCGCCTCTTTGGGCGAGGTCGCCAGCGTGGTGTACTTGGTCATCGACCGGAAAATGTTGTGCAGGTCAATGCTCCCGTACTCGCCGGCCCCCGACTGGTTGGCTGGATGCTGCCCCACGCCGCCGTCCGAGGTATCGGTCAGCACCAGCATCGGGCTGGACGACAGCATCGCCTCCATAATCCCGAACGAGGCGTTGGAGCCCATAAACAGCCCCTGCCCCATAATCACCGCCGGCTTGCCGGTAGCCCGCGCGTAGGCGTCGGCCATGATAGCCGCCGTCTGCTCGTGCCGCGTCAGGTACGTATTGATCGTCGGTTCTTTCCCCGCCAGTTGCGTAAAAATCTGCCCGGTGCCGCCGCCGGGGATGCCAAAAACGGCGTCAATCCCCGCTTCCTGCAAAAACTGTACGATAAGCTCGTTGGCCTGCGGCATGATGATTACTCCCCTCCCGGCCGACCCAACATCTACACCAGTGCGAATCGGGTCCGCCGAACATAACGTCTATTAAAATCCCCATGATAATACAGTCGCACCACCCCCCGGTCAACTCAAACAGCCATTGCTTTCCTGGCAGCAGCAAGGGGAAGATCAACCTGACGCCTGCATCGTCCGAGGATCGAGCAGGTCTCTCAGCCCATCGCCGAGCAAATTGAATCCAAGTACTGCCAGAAAGATCGCTGCGCCAGGCATCAGCAACAGGCGGGGCGCGGTTTGTAGGTGCGGGCGGGCGTCGTTCAGCATGGCGCCCCATTCCGGCGTGGGAGGCTGCGCGCCCAATCCCAGGAAGTTCAGACCGGCAATGCCCAGGATGATCCAGCCCACGTCCAGCGATGCGATCACGGTGATCGGGCCGAGAATATTGGGGGCGATATGCCGGAGGATGATGCGCAGGTCGCCGGCTCCGGCGGCCCGCGCGGCCGTGACGTACTCCATCTGTCGCGCCCCCAGAGTGACCCCGCGAATGATGCGGGCATGGCCCACCCACCAGACCACGCCCGCTGCCAGTAGAACGTTGAACAGGCCGGGCCCCAACGCACCCGCCACGGCCAACGCCAGGATCAGCGAGGGGAAGGCCAGGAGCAGGTCCACCACGCCCATCAGCGCCGCATCAGGCCAGCCACCGTAGTATCCGGACAGTATTCCCACTGTCAGCGCGATGGTCAGGCTGAGGGCCAGAGTGGCGGCGGCGGCCAGCAGGGTCACGCGTGCGCCGTAAACAATCCGGCTGAAGGTGTCCCGACCCAGGTGGTCGGTGCCAAGCAGGTGCTCCGTCGATGGAGAGAGCAATCGTTCGGACAGGTTGATCTCGGTGGGATCATCCAGGGGTAGCCAGGAAGCCAATAACCCCGCCAGCAGCAGCGACGCTACCAGGAACAACCCCAACACGGTCCCCGGTTCCCGCAGCAGCGCAGTCCACCGGCGGCGACGGCGTGCGCCGCCGGCGACGTCTGGAACGGGTACGCGTTCCGCGGGATGTTCGGTTTCGCCCGCCATCGGTCGCTACGTCTCTGCGCGTCCGAAACGCAGGCGCGGGTCGGCGATGCGCAAGGCAGCGTCAGCGGCCAGGTTGACCAGCAGCACTACCACTGCGATGTACGTCACGAACCCCTGCACCATGGGGTAGTCCCGGGTCAGCGCCGCCCCCACCATCAGCTGACCCAGGCCAGGCCAGGTGAAGATGGTCTCCACGATGACGGCGCCGCTGATCAGGTAGCCAAGGTTAACTCCCGTGGCCCCGACAGCCGGCAGCAGCGCGTTGCGCAAAGCGTGTCTGAACGCGACGGCGTGTTCAGACAGCCCTTTGGCCCGCGCAGTTCGGATGTAGTCCTGCCCCAGGGTCTCCAGCATGCTGGCGCGTATCAGCCGCATCAGTTGAGCCATGGGAGCCAGAGATAGGGTGATGGCCGGTAACACGACCTGGGCAGCCGAACCGTAGCCCAGTGCCGGCAGCCACGACAGTTTCACCGCGAACAGTATGATCAGCCCATAGGCCAAGGCGTAGGATGGAGCCGCCGCGCCCACCAGCGCCGCCAGGCGCGCGACGGCATCCACGGGGCTGCCGCGGCGGCGTGCCGACAGTATGCCCACGGGCACGGCGACCAGCAGCGCCAGGGCCAGGGCGGCCGCCGTGAGCAGGGCCGTGGGGACGGTTCGACGCGCCAACTGCGCGGCCACGGGCTGTTCGGTGACGTAGGAACGTCCCATGTCGCCCGCCACGGCCCGCGACACCCAGCGAACGTATTGCACTGGCAACGGAGCGTCTAAGCCTAGCTCGACCCGCAAGGCCGTCACTTCGGCCGGGCTGGGCAGTTGGCCAGGGTTGCGCTGGCGCAGCACAATCTCGGCCGGGTCCCCCGGCGCCAGGTTCAGCAACGCGAAGCTGACCGCTGAGATGCCCAGGAGCAGCAGCGGCAGCGTGGCCAGCCGCCGGGCCAGGTATGCTCCCATACTTGCGGTGGTCTAAATCCACCCGGAAGAGCCGCAACCCATCACTCGCTCAGACCAATGCGGTGGTCGAAGAAATAGAGGCTGGATGGGTGGGGTTCGAAACCAGTGACCCGCTCATTGACGCCATACACCATATACACGTGCGCCACTGGCAGAAACGCGCTTTCTTCCGTAACCACCGCCAGGGCCTCGCAGGCTATCTGTTTTCGATCCTCCTGGTCCGGCAAGGAGCCGGCCCGGGCCACGATGTTCACCAGTCTGGAATTGTCGTAATGCCCGTAGTTGTTGGCCCCACTGCCGCTGGCGTCGGCCCGGAGACCGGCGTACTTGCTGACGTTAAGCACCGGGTCTCCGGCTTCGACCACGTTGTTGTACCACCCGAAGAGATCCCAGGCCGGTTCCTTGACCACAGACCATTCGGTGATGAGCACCTCGGTCTTGATGCCGACGTCAGCAAGCATCGCTTGTGCGGCTTCGGCCATGATGGGCAGTTGGAACCGCTGGGGGTAGCCGCCGATGACTATTTCCAGAGGTTGGCCGTCCTTGTCAACGATGCCGTCGCCGTCGCTATCGACATAACCGGCTTCGGCCAACAGGGCGCGGGCCTGCTCAGGATCATAGCCCGGGGCGTTGACGCCCGGGCAGGATACCAGCGCTTCCGGCAGCAGGAGTTCCGCATACGAACCTGTGCCTTCGGGAGCGACCAGCCCGGCGATGCTTTCCCGGTCGATGGCTTGGTCCACGGCCCGGCGCACCAGCGGGTCGGCCAGCGTACCTCGCTCGAAATTCACCCACCACATGACGACGGAGGTGCCGATGCCAGCGGTCCGACTGTGCATCCCCGGCTGGGCGTTGATAGTCTGGGCTCCTTCCGGTGATATGTTGATGGCTATGTCAATGTCCTCGGCCTGCAGCGCCAGTTCCCGGCTGTTGGTGTCGGGAATGGCAACGTGCTCGATGCCGGCCAACGGAGGAGCGCCACCCCAGTAGTTGTCGTTGGCCACGCTGCTGAGGCGTTCTTTCTGGATGTACTCGGTGGGAATGTAGGGGCCGGTCAGGGCGCCGGCGGCAATGAAATTGCCCTCTCCGGCGGCGTCGGCTGCCGCCGCGTCGGTGATGGCAACGGCGGGGCTGGTCAACAGACCCGGCAGCGTGGGTTGCGGCTCTGTGGTGGTAACGGTGATGGTTTGCTCTCCCTTGACGGTCACGGTGTCGATGGTTAATGTTTCAGCTGACGCCGGCGACAATCTGACGGTCCTCTCCAGGGAAGCCTTGACCGTCTGAGCGTCCATCACGGTTCCATTATGGAATTTGACATCCGACCGAAGCTCGATTTCCCAGGTCAATGGGTCCACTTGCGTGGATGCCGTTGCCAGCCATGGTTCGGGACTGAGGGTGGTCGCTGACAGTCGGAACAGGTTCTCCGACATTCCCGACTGGTTGGCTACCCAACCGCTCTCCACCGGGTCCAGCGGACTGTCCAGCCAAATGACGCCCGCCGTCAGTGTAGGTCGGTCCACAACGGTCGCCGCCGGCTCGGCCGTTTGTTGCGCGGGAGACGATGACTCCGCAGGCTGAACCGGAGTGGCGGTAGCGGCCGCTGGCTGAGGAACAGCCGCCGGCGGGGTGGTTGCCTCTGGTGCGGCGCCAGCCGGCGGCGGGGCCGTCTCGCTGGTCGCGGCGGGAGACCCGCAGGCCACCGCCAACAAGAACATCAGGCCCAGGCCTAATGGCAGTGCAATTCTGAAACTGTTCGACAGTATGTTAGGCATCTTTGTCCTCCAGGACGTCCTGTGGTTTTCCGATGAACACCACCGCTCAAGCAAGTTCAAACTTCGCAGGATGAGCGGCTCGGGGACGCTGTCCGCGTTGGGGCAGCAAAAGACCCCGTCCGCACTGGGTGAACGGGGCTCGTTTTCGGGCGTCCTGTTGGACTGTTGCAGATTCGCAACCTGTCAACAGATCTGCTTCACTCGTTCCGCGAAGTGCAGCTAGAGTACCCCTGATGGCAGGCTTCCTGGCTGATGGCTTATAGCGACGCATCTTCACCTTCCCATCCGCTGGGGCGGACAGTGGTTTTCGTCGGCATCCTTTCTGGCAGAATGCCGCAAGAAGCGCGTCTCGCCAATTACAGTGGCGCGACCGCACCGGATTTTCACCGGATTTCCTTTTGTCCCGCGCTTTCTGACCGAATGCCAACTGGCGTCGGCAAAAGGCTGGAGCGGCGGGCCACCAACAGGTATTGGTTGGAGGGTTCAATTGTTAACACTCGTAAATTAGCACGACGGGCTTGGGCAGTCAACATTGCGGATCCAACGCAACGACGCCGCTGAATGCCGGTGTCCGGGTTCAGGGGCAGCGGGTGTGATTGTTCGATAGGCAGGCGAAAAATCAGCCCCTGCCGGCACTGTGGCACAACTGTGCACGGCACGCGGTCAATTCCTCAACCCCGTCAACTGGCGCAACCAGGTACGGCTCAGCCCTGCGCTTACGCAGTCAATTCGGCCCCTGGTTCGTTCTACCTGCCAAACCGTCACGCCGCCCCGCGCGTCGAGAGCAGCAAGCGCGCGCCCGTCAGGCCGCCAGTGTAATTCGGCCACTGCGCCCGCCACCACCGCGGCCCCCAGCGGACCTCCTTTCCCATTTCTCTGCAGCGACCACACCACCACGGCGCCTTCGCCGCCTCCCGATGCCAGGCGCATGGCGCCGGGAGCGAAGGAAAGCGTGGTAACGGGGTGAACATGAAACTCCAGGACACCGGGCTCTGTGCCTTCAGGACCCCTTCCCCGGAAGCTCCAAACCGTCACCGCCTCCCCCCCGCCGGTGGCCAAAAGGGTACCGGTGTCATCGAAAGCCAAGGCTGACGGCTTGGTGGGATATCCTGACATCATAGAGTCCTGCGCTGTGGAGCGACGCCAGAAGTGCACCGTGTTGTCCTGGCTGCCGCAGGCCACGATATCCCCGTTTGAGCTCAGCACCATCGACACCAGGGAGCCCTGCCACTCCAGCTTCTGGCGAAGCTCGCCGGTGGACGCGTCGCAGAACATCACTTGACCGTAACAGGCCGTCGCCAGCTCCCCTACGCTCGACCAGGCAATCGCGCTTACGGTGCTGGGATGATCATCAGACCGCCAAACCTCGGCGCCGTCCGCACGACACACGAGAACCTGCCGGGAGCAGGAGGCCGCCAACCATTGGCCGTCCGGCGACCACGCCACGTTTTCTACCCAACCGCTTCCGAAGTCGATTGCCCGGTCAACCTGACCTTCGGCGGCGCTCCAGATTAAGACTCGACTGTCCTGGCCGGCCGTAGCGAACGCGGTTCCGCTGGGGTGGATAGCTACCGCGAGGACGCCACCTTTGTGAACGCCGCGCCGCGCCCAGGCGGTCGCGCCGGACTTGCCGTCGAATGCGTAAACGCCACCTTCAGCATCACCGACGATCAGCGCCTCACCGGCCAGGCTCCACCCCCCGGCAATAGCATAGTCGCCGACCTCCGCAGACCAACCCTGGCGAAGAGCGCCCTTCGGGCCGCTGGCATTTAAATCAGACATCCTTCGAACTCCTGCCTCATGCTTTGCTCATCAAGGTTGCGGCCGATGAAGACGAGCTGATTGCGTCGGGGCGCGTCCCCCCATTCGCGGTCCGGCTGGCCGTCAACGAGCATGTGAACCCCCTGGAAGACGAAGCGACGAGACTCGCCCACGAGGCTGATGAAGCCCTTCATTCGGAAGATGTCCACCCCACGCTCACTGAGCAGTTTGCTCAGCCAGGCGTTGAGCCTTTCGGGATCAACGTCACCGTCTCGCTCGATGGCGATCGAGCCCACCTCGTCGTCGTGCTCGTGCTGTGCGACCCAGGTTCGCTCGGCCGCGACGGGAACCACCGCTCCCTTGACGCGTCGTGTGTCTGTCTCTGTGCAGGCAGGCTCAGAGCAAAGGTTGCCCCCTAGTTTGAAAGCCGCTCCATCCGCGTTCCTCAGTTGGAAATCGAACTCCTCCGGGAGGTGCTGGGCGTAAAGGCCAACCCGCCCCGGCGTATCGGCCTCCAGGAAGAACGACTTGCGCCCTGGGGAATCGAGCCGGAGGTTCACATGCTTTCCGATAGGAATCTCTTCCCCGGGGCGAATGGGCTCCGCAGGTTCGGCGTACCGTCGCACACACCATTCCGCACTCTCACGAAGGGCAGCGTCATCGGTTCCCTGGTCGGACACGACGACGAGCGACATCGCCGGATCAGGTCCATCGGCGAGGCTGAATTCGTAGCGGCCGGGATCGAGCGCATAGACTCCAGTCCATTCGAACGGATACTCCGGCTCGAGGAAGGTGGGGCGACGCTCAAGCATTTGGTCCAGGTCGAAGGCGCCGAGGTTGACTACGGTGTCCACGGAGACGTTCGCTCGCTCGCTGCGCACGACCCGGGCCATTCGGTTCATGTCTCGGAGCCGGGCTTCGAGCCGGTCGATCACCTCGCCATTGACGAGGTCGGTCTTGTTGAGCACGAGAACATCTGCGAACGCGATTTGCTCCGTGCTTTCGTCGCTTCGGCCGAGCTGCTGCTCAATGTGGGCCGCATCGACCAGTGTGACGATCCCGTCAAGCGCGAATTCAGCGCGAATCTCGTCATCCATGAAGAACGTCTGAGCGACGGGACCGGGATCGGCGAGCCCGGTGGTTTCCACTAACACATAGTCGAACTTGTCGCGGCGTTTCATGAGGTTGCCGAGTACCCGAATCAGGTCTCCGCGCACCGTGCAGCAGATGCAACCGTTCGACATCTCGAACACTTCCTCGTCAGCGTTGATGACGAGGGCCTGATCGATGCCGACCTCCCCGTACTCGTTCTCGATCACGGCAATACGCTTACCGTGCTCCTCAGTCAAGATCCGGTTGAGCAGGGTCGTCTTGCCAGAGCCGAGAAAGCCAGTGAGAATGGTGACGGGTACTTTGCTAGGCGTGTCCATATAGAATTCTCCTTTGCCCTATTGACATCAAGTATCAATTAGAGAGCAGAGCATCGTACACCGCCGGCGCTGTCGCTGTCAATCAGGCGAATTGCCTCAATCGCATTTGAGACTTAACTCAGACGACACGCCCCAGTTGACCCCATCCCCATGCTGCCCTATCATCCCGGCAAACACGACAGTCCCCTCTCCCTGGAAGGGAGAGGGTTAGGGTGAGGGTGAAAACCCAGCCCTCCCAACCGATGAGAGGTGCCGCCATGCGTGGAGCTGAAGCCGTTGTCAAAGCCCTGGAACAGGAAGGAATACGTTACATAACCGGATTCTCCGGCGGCGGCCTGGCCCCCCTGTGGGGTCCGCTCCGCGGCTCCAGCATCCGCCCCTTTGCCGCCCGCCACGAACGCCTCGGCGTTGAAATCGCCGACGGCTACGCCCGCGCCACCGGCGAAGTCGGCGTCGCCATGACCGGCACCGGCCCCGGCGCCACCAATTGCCTCACCGCCATCGCCGGCTGCTACGCTGACAACATTCCCGTGCTGCTCCTCATGGGCCAGCACCCGGCGCGCAACCTCGGTCAGGAATGGCAGCAGGAAGTCTCCGCCAGCATCTTCGACGGCCTCTGCAAGTGGCGCGGCTCCTTCACCCGCGTCCAGGACATCCCCCAGGTCATGCGCCGCGCCTTCACCGCCCTCCGCTCCGGTTCCCCGGGCCCGGTCGTGCTCGAAATGCACCAGGACGTTCTCACCGCCGAGGCTGACGACGCCGCGCTGGCCTATACCCCGGTCGGGACTCCCGGCAAGGCCGGCCCCTCCGACGCCGACGTGCAGCGCGCCGCCGATCTGCTCGTCAACGCCAACCTGCCCATCCTCAACGCTGGTGGCGGCGCCATGGCCGCCGGCGCCGCCGCGGAGGTGCTGGAGCTGGCCGAAATGCTCTCCATGCCCGTCGCCACCACCATCATGGGCAAGGGCATCTTCCCCGAAAATCACCCCCTTTCTCTCGGCGGCGGCGTCTATCCCCGCAGCCGCTACGCCTCCGGCGCGGCCCTGCAAATCAACCGCAAGGCCGACGTGGTGCTGGCGGTAGGGAACTCCTTCCGCCAGCCCAACGGCACCGACGGCCGCCCCATCCCCGAGGGCGTCCAGATCATCCACGTCAACGCCGACCCCGCCGACCTCAACAAAACCTACCAGGTTGACCTCCCCATGCTCGCCGACGCCAAGCTGGCCCTCCGCGCCATCATCGACGCCGTTCGCCAGCGCATCGGCCCTGACAGCGGAGGAATCAAACAGGAAATCGTGGACGAGATCCGCGCCTGCCACGAAAAGCATGAGATGGAGTGGATGCCTCGCTTCAATGACCCGGAAACCCCCACTAACGGCTACCGCGTCGTCCACGAACTCCAACAGCTCATCGATCCCGACCGCACCATCGCCCTCCACGACGCCGGGGGCAGCCGCGGCTACGTGGTTCCCTTCTGGCAGACCACCAGGCCGCGCAACTTCGTGGCCATGGGCGGCATGGCGGCTATGGGTTGGTCCGTCGGAGCAGCCATCGGCACCAAGCTCGGCCGCCCCGACCATCTCGTCGTCCACGTTCTCGGCGACGCCTCCTTCGGCATGACCGGCATGGAGCTGGAGACCGCCGCCCGCATGGGCCTGCCCATCCTCACCGTAGTCATCAACAACGGCGGCATCGGCGGCGGCATGATGGGTATGGAAGACCCCAACGGCACGCCCCCGGAAATGGCCGTCCTCGGCGGCAATTTCAGCATAGTCGCCGACGGCCTCGGCTGCCACGCCGAGCGCGTCGAGCACCCCGAAGACATCCGCCCCGCCTTCCAGCGCGCCATCCGCGCCAACGAGCAGGGCCAGTCCGCCCTCGTCGAAGTGATGATCCGTCCCCTCCCCACCCCCGAACTCCCCGACGACTGGTCCCTGTAATCACCTCGTACTCCGTAGGGGCAACCCTCGTGGTTGCCCCGCACATTCCACCCCCCAGAACGCCGAGCAAGCCTCAAAATCAACCGGTTCCATTTTGTCGAGGCTAATTGCAATCTGCTTTCTATTGGCCCTTTTGGCCGTCGCGGTCGGCGTGGGATACACGTTGGCGATACTTACCGATGCAATCGAAACGCCGTGGCAACTCCGGGTAGATTCGCCGCCAGATACCGGCACAGTCCGACCGTACGCGCTTGAAACCTTTGCGACGGCAACGCCTATTCCCCCAACCGCAACCCGTCCCCTTTCCACCGTCACCCCGTCCCCTACCGTGGCCCCGTCCCCTACCACCGCCGCAATACCCACGTACACCTCCAGACCGGCGCCCACTCCAACTCCAACGCCAACACCCGTTCCTACCCCCACACCAACTCCGGTGAGTATCGCCGGATTGCCCTGGGTAGCCGACGGGATTGACGAATCGGAACGGTCGGCGGCAAGGGAACTGTCAAGGTTGGCAGAAACCAATCCTCCGGTTGCCCGCATCTTGCTGGACCGCCCCTGGGTTGCCGACGGCGTTAGTGGCCCGGAAAAAGCCGCCATCGAGCGCATCGAAGATATTGGAAACGATCTTCCTACCTTTGCCAAACAGGTTACAGAACTGCCGTGGCTGGTGGAGGACGTTACGCAGCCGGAATCCAGAGTGGTTAGAATACTGTGGGAGATTTCCGACCGAGATTTGGACTTGGCCAAGCGTTTCATTGCTTTGTCCTGGCTGGCCGACGGGGTTACGCAGACTGAGGCCGGTCTTTTATCGGACTTGCGATATATCTCCCGCCATGACATAGCACTCACCGAGACCCTGATTGCGCTCTCTTGGCTGGTCAACGGGGTTACTCAAACCGAAGCCGCTATTGTATCCGACTTGGGCTATATCGCAGACGATGATGTGGCATTATCCAAGCGGCTCGTTGCCCTGCGCTGGCTTGCCGATGGCTTGAACGAACTCGAGGGAATCGCCATCGAGCGCTTGGGCCGGATTGCCAGTGAGGATACGGAGCTGGCGAACGCTATTGCCAGCAAACCTTGGATGGCGGATATCTTGAGCAATGACGCGGCCCGCTCCGTGAGCAGCCTGTATTACATCAACGATGAAGACACTGCACTGGCGAAATCCATCGTTCATATGCCCTTCCTGGACACGCTGGAGCCAACCGATGCCGCCGTGCTGGAGGCATTGTCCTGGCTGGCCTATACCGAGATCCTGGCCCTGCGCGAAGTGCTGGAACACCCTACGCTCAAAAACGGCATCACTGATGAGTGGGCTCCCGTGGTGGCCATGATGGACAGCGTGAACGAGGCGGCGCCGGCCTTCCTCCGTCCCCTGCTGGACCCGGAGCAGACCACCGTGCAACGCCGCTCGATAACGCTCCCCACAACCGGGGCCACCGACTTGGCTATCATCCGCACGTCTCCGGGCGTACCGCGCAGCATGGACCTGCTGGAACATAGCGTTGCCAGCGTCGAAAAGTTTATGAACACGGCATTGCCGTCCAACTACATCGGGATGCTCTTCGGCGCCGCCGTGCTGGGCTACTCCCATGGCACCAACTACGGAAACTACTTTGTGATGCTGCCCGAATATGACGCCGACGACGGCTCCGATGCCGCCGGCTACGCCGGCCACCTGATGGCCCACGAGGTGGCTCACTTTTATTGGCGCGACAACCCCAACTGGCTTGACGAAGGCTTGGCTGAACTGTTGGCAGCCATATCTGAAAACGAGCGCACCGGGGCGGAAGTAACCATCGATTACACCTACTGCCCGGCCGGAGACAACATCGCCCTGCTGGAACGCCTGGACGCCGCCGGCGTCATTTACGATTACCGATGCAACTATGCTTTGGGCGGACAGTTTTTCCTGGAACTCTATAACACCGTTGGGGATGCCGCGTTCCGTAAGGGTCTGCGCAACCTCTACCTGATGTCTCTCGTCGAAGATTATGCCGACGAGTTTGACGGTTCCCCGGTGGGCATACGCCAGATTCAGGATGCTTTCCAGCCGGACATCGCTGCGGTCGCTCCGGTAATCGACAAGTGGTACCACGGAACCGCTCCGTAACAACGGCCGCCCCGCTGCATAGGAGACCGCCATGCAAACCGTTGCCATCGACCGCGCCAAACGCCTCAAAGAGGAACCCCACCTGGGCCACAACCGCTGGCATCCCGACATCCCGCCCATCGTCGAAGTCGATCCCGGCGAGGAGGTCGTTCTGGAGACCCGCGACGCCTCCGATTCCCAAATCCAGCCCGTCATGACCGCCGCCGACCTGGCCGGCCTGGACGCTAAAGTAGCTCACCCCCTAACCGGCCCGGTGTATGTCAACGGCGCGGAACCCGGCGACCTGCTGGAGATTGAATACCTTGACATAATCGCCCAGCCCCGTGGCTGGACCCGCAACCGCCCCGGCGCCGGTTTCCTCCGCGACGTGTTCACCGAACCCTACCTGGTCCACTGGAACATCGCCGACGGCTGGGCCACTTCGGAGCAAATTCCCGGCGTCCGCATCCCCGATGGCTCCTTCATGGGCACCGCTGGCCTGGCCCCATCCCACGCCCAGGTAGTCGCCTGGGCGGCCCGTGAGGCGGATTGGGTACAGCGCGGCGGCCAGGCCGCGCCCCCCGACCCGGAGGACGCCGTGCCCGCCGGCGGCCCCATCGCCAACGAGGGGCTGCGCACCCTTCCGCCCCGCGAAAACTGCGGCAACGTGGACGCCAAACAGCTCACCAAAGGCTCCCGCCTTTTCATCCCCGTAGCCGTGGACGGCGGCCTCTATTCCGCCGGCGACGGACACTTCGCCCAGGGTGACGGCGAGGTTTGCATCACCGCCATCGAGATGGGCGCCACCTGTGCCATCCGCTTCGCCATCCACAAAGGCGAGGCCGCCCGGCATAACATAACCTTCCCGCGCTACTCTCATCCCGGCTACTTCCTGCCGCCCGAATGGGCCGCCCCACGCAACTTCACCGCCACCCTCGGATATCCCATCCGTTCCGACGGATCTCAGGAAGGCGAAGATAGCCTCTCCCTGGCCGCGCGCAACGCTCTCCTCAACATGATCGCCCTTCTCCAGGAACGGGGCTGGACGGCGGAGCAAGCCTACATAATCTGTAGCGTGGCCGTGGACCTCCGCGTCAGTAACATCGTGGACTTGCCCAACGTCACCGTCTCCGCCTTTCTCCCAGAAGACATCTTTCATGTCTGACCGCTTGACGGGTCTAAACCGAAGCCAATATGAAATCTGCATGGTAGCAGCTTCAAACCGGGGCTGGTCAGGTGGGCGCGCAGCTCATACGTACCGACTTTAACCGGTCATTCCACAACCGCCGCGGGCGGGCGATGGAATCTCGTTCCGGCAGTAGCCACTCTCTGTTGCGAGAGCCTTGACGGTACGGCCATTGTTACGCCGGCGAGATTGCCGCCCCGTATCAAAGCCGGCCCCGTGCCTGACACGGGGTACGGGGTCGCAATGACAAAGCGAGTACGCGTGAGAGGCGCGCAGCGGGTCTCCTCAATGGGCTGGAGAATTGTCCCAGGTCGCGATCAGTGGTTCAGTGTGCTGCTCTCGCAACTGACCCAGGAATGCAGCCGAGGTAGCGGCGTTGCTGTCGCCCTCCAGTTCCATCACCGCCACCTCCCCGGTTTCCAGATACACCGCTGAGTAGTAGCTGACTTTCTCGCCGCGGCGCGGACTGGCGGAGGCCGCCAACGCCGGTTCGCCTTTCAGCGCCCGCTTGCCACGCAAATCAACATCAGCCTGAAAGTGGGCCTCGTTGCCCCATTCCTAACCACCCACTTGCCGTGCTTACATAACGTTACCTTCGCGTGCCGCCAGGGCGCTAACGAACAGCGCTGGTACTCAATGGAGCGTCCCGGCCATTTGCCACCGGCCGGGACGTTCTTGCGTCCGTAGCATCCGCCACGGACTGACGCGTCGGCATTCCAGCTCGCCATGGGCCTGCCTAGGCGCCGTACTAAGCCGGAGGTGGTGAAAGGCTATCCCCGGCCTGGTTTCCATCAATTGGAATAGCCGGTCCGCTTCACCTCCAGCACTTCGCCTGGCGCGATGGCTACGCGCCGCACGTTGATGCCCATCTTCAACATCCAGTAGCCCAACGTCGCCTTGCTCACTCCCAAGGTGTCCGCAGTGGCCGTCATGCCCTGGTCGTTAACCAACTCGGGCAAGAGCCGTTCCAAGGGCCTATTGAATTCCCTTTCTACGCGCAACATCAATTTGGTTTTGCGTGCCAAAGTGCACCTCCAGGGTGTACCAGGTTACTGTACACCACAATGTAGATGGAACCGAACCCCATCGTGTACGTTGCCGGGCAGACCTACGCTACACTAACCTCTGGTTTGACGATTGTCAAGCCGCAACCAAAAATAATCCTAAAATATTTTTGTATTTTTTCAGAACGCTTCTGGTTACGTGCTTATTCTGCCATATCAGCCGAGCATCCTCTAGGGATGCCGACACCGATTCCGGGAAATTTTCAACGATTTGAGTCCGGCAGGTCCCTTGCTCAACCTTTACGGCCTGGGGCGCCACCAGGCCGTCATGTTACTCTCGGCGATTCCCGGCCTGAGCTGATGGAAGACTTGTGGCCGCCGCAGCGGAAATTTTCTACACTGGCGAGTGTAATGCGTAGGGCACCTATGTCCGGCCTCAACCCAAAAGATTTTGGAGCCGAAACGGCGCTTTGCATGTTCGTACATCCATCGAATAAGGCCCGATGGCCCGATACACAGCACAAAAATGTAACACCGTTACCCGCTGCACAGGCTGCATTAATTTGGTGTACCGCTAACAACGCCCTGGCGCCACGCAGTCCGATTGCGAGATGTACTGATGTAATCATCTCGTATTGGAATGTAATTATCTGATTGCACTTCGTTGCACAGCGCAGGGCCGGGGATTATCGCATTGCATGTACAAGTGTACTAACGCAGCGGCGGCCACACCGGCACGGGTTCAATGCCGGCACGTTGCGGTCAATGGCGCCGGGAAGAGAGCGCGGCGGTCCAACGAGGAAGGCGGCGGAAGCAGGACCGTGATCCTATTGCCCTGCGGAGGGGAGCGGTGTTCTCCAACGTGGCATGAGCGCCGCAAAGCGCACACGACCGATCCAGTTGACAGTGTGCGTCCTCTTGCCTAACCTCTCCAGCACTCCTAATCTACTTTTACCTTGGGTCTAACCAGGAGCCGGGCCTTGAACATACCCACACTGCGCGACGTTTATCGCGCCCGCACCACTATCAACCCCTATGTCCAGCGCACCCCGCTAACTTACTCGGCAGGCTTGAGCGCCGCGCTGGACGCTGAGGTTTACCTCAAGCACGAAGAACATTTGCCGCTCGGAGCGTTCAAGGCCCGCGGGGGTCTCAACCTATTAGCCAGCATGCCTCGGCAGGAGCGAGACCGAGGCGTGATTACCGCCAGCAGCGGTAATCACGGCCAGTCTATTGCCAGCGCGTGTCGGACCTTCGGCGCCCGTGCCATAATCGGATTGCCTGTGGATGCAAACCCCAACAAAGTAGCTGCAATGGAAGCGCTGGGCGCTGAATTGATTTTCCACGGTGAAAACTTTGACGAAGCCCGACGCTATTGCGAGCGCCGCGCCGCGGAGGAGAGCTACCGTTACGTCCATCCGGTCAACGAACCGGAACTCATCGCCGGGGTTGCCACCGCCAGCCTGGAAATCATCGAGGACCTGCCTGATGTGGACGTCATGATGCTTCCCATCGGTGGTGGGAGCGGCGTATCGGGAGCTTGTATCGTCGCCCAGGCCCTAAACCCGGAAATAAAGGTGGTTGCGGTGCAATCCGAGGCTGCTCCGGCTGCTTATCTCTCATGGGAACAGGGGCAACTGGTACAAGCGCCGATGCGAACCTGGGTGGAAGGCATCGCCACCGCCGAAGGTTACGAACTACCGCAGCAAATCATGCGCCACCGGCTGCACGATTTCGTCCTGGTTAGCGAGGACGAAGTGCGGCGCGCAGTGGGTATGCTGGTGGAAAAAGCCCACACGCTGGCGGAAGGGGCCGGCGCTACCGCACTGGCGGGCGCTGTCCGCCATCCGGACCTGGTCCGCGGCAAAAAAGTGTCAATCACAGTATCCGGAGGCAACATTACGTTGGCCCAGTTGCGTGATTGCATTAGCAGCTATCTGGATACTTGATCCCGGTCTTCGAGGAAACGGGCCAATTCGTCGCGGCGGAATTCCGGCAGGTCTCGTTCGCCGCTTCGGTCAATCATCCACAGACCGTCTGCTTGTTCCATCATCTGGCCTATTTCCCATCCATTGACGCCGATGCGGTCCAAAGCCCGCAATGCGCCAGGAGCTTCGGAAGCCGGGAGCGTGGCAATCAACGCGCCGGAACCCAAAAGGCCCAACGGGTCGATAGCCAAAGCCCGGCAGATCACAGCGCACTCCGGCAGCAGGGGTACGCTCTCTACCTCCACCACCAAGCCCAAGTTTGATGCCGTGGCGACCTCGCGCAACGCCGTTATCAACCCTCCCTCGGTCACATCGTGCAAGCTGTGTACAGCTCCCGTTTCGCAGAGCGCTTGCGCCGCTGCAACTACGCTTATCCCCGGGTTATCAAGGTACTCGGTCGCCCGAGTGATAATCTCCAAGTCCACGCCCGCACAGCTTAGCGAGTCGCCATATTCCCTGGCGAGGATAGCCGTTCCCTCGATGGCAATGCCGGAGGTAACGATGATGCTATCTCCGTCTCGGGCGCCCCCAGTGACGACCATCTGCTCACGATTCTCCAATTCTCCCAGCATTGTCCCGACCACGACCGGTCGGGGTAGATCATCCGTAACTTCCGTGTGCCCCCCAATCACGGTGACGCCCAGTCCCCGGCAGGCGGCCGCGATGTCTTCGAAGATGGCTCGGACGTCTTCGAGGGTGGCGCTCGGCGGCATCAGGATAGTGGGCAAAAACCAACGGGGGTCAGCCCCGGAGCAGGCTACATCATTTGCGTTAACCTGCACCGAGTACCAGCCAATGCGGTTGGTAGCGAACGTGATGGGGTCAGATTTGGCGACCAGCAACCGATCGCTCATGTCAACTACGGCACAGTCTTCTCCGATCCCTGGTCCCAGCAACACACGCGGGTCGGCCGCAGGCAAGCCCGATAGCAATTCAGAGAGTAACTGTGGCGGCAATTTTCCGGTTTCCAACTGCGATCATCCTTATCAAATTGGTGCGCGCCAGTTTAGCAAAACCGGCACGGGGTCATCCGAGAAACGAAACGGGCGCTGACGGTTCTCAAGTATGAACCACCATCGCGTAGCGGTGTTGACACCTCCGGTAAGGGTCTATGCGATATTGGATGGTCGGGGTCGAGCGTTGGAGCGTGGCCTCAGGCTTGCCGCCCAACCGACAGGTACAGTGTAGAAAACAAATGTACGGGTTCGCAAGAGCCGGGTGTCAGCGGAAGTGGAGCACACGAGCCGGCAATCCCTCACGTGTACCCGGTTTCACGCGAACTGTCATTGCGAGCGTAGCATGCAATCTCGCCGGCGCAGCAATGGCCGTTCCGTCAAGGCTCTCGCAACGGAAAGTGGCGACCGCCGGAACGAGATTCCATCGCCGGCCGGCGGCGGTCGTGGAATGACCGGTTAAAGTGGGTACGCATGAGCCGGCAATCCAGGTTGCAAGGCGCATCGCATCTGCTATAATTCCCGGCACTGGTCGCAGGATCCGGTCGAGCAACTGGCGCATTCGTCTAGCGGCCCAGGACACCGCCCTCTCAAGGCGGAGATCAGGGGTTCGAATCCCCTATGCGCCACCAAGAATTCACGCCGACGCTACTCTAATGTCGTCGGCGATTTTTATTTTTCAGATCCTTCGGAACATTACCCATGCCGGAAGCGACGACACTGCTGGCGTTGGTTCTAGTGCTGGCCTCCGCCCTGGCTCATGCCACCTGGAATTTGCTTTTGAAGCAAGCCCGACGCCAGGAAGTGTTCGTGTGGTGGCTGTCTGCCTTTGCGGCAATTGGCGCGGCTCCCATCGCCGTCGTATTGGCCTTGCAGACCACGTTTGAACCAGTGGGACTTTGGTACATTGTCGCTTCGGCCCTGGTTCACATCTGCTACTTTCTGTTTCTGGGGCGGAGCCTGGCCCGCGCCGATCTTTCGCTGGCCTATCCCATTGCCCGTGGGTTTGGTCCCGGACTGGTTCCCATTCTGGCGGTGTTCGCGCTGGGCGAATCGGTGAGCGCTCCGGCGTGGGTCGGCATTGGGGCAATCGTAGTCGGCATCTACATTATGGCTTGGTGGGGTCAGCTCCGTCAGCTGGCTGGCGCCGGGTTCGCCGCCAGCAGAAACGGTATTGCCTATGCCCTGCTCACCGGCGTGTGCATTGCGTTGTACACGCTGGTTGACAAGCAGGGAGTTGCCTACGTCAGCCCATTCCTGTACCTGTATCTAATGACCTGCGGCGTGGCGGTGGGAATGATGCCTTACATAACGCGGAACTACGGAGTGACCGCGGTGGTCCAGGAATGGAGCGCCGGCGCCCGGCCGATTATGGCGGCGTCCACGTTGCTTTTCGTGGCCTACGGGTTGGTACTCACGGCCATGGGGGTCGCCGACGTCAGTTACGTCGCGCCGGCCCGGGAGGTCGGTCTGTTATTCGCCCTGGCCCTGGGCGCCATCGTGCTGAAAGAACGCGTAACCGGAGGCCGGGTAATCGGCGCGGGGCTGCTCGCGGCCGGCTTGGTCATTATCACCATTTTCCGGTGAGGCCAGCCGACATTGCGGCTATAATGGACGCCATCATGCGGCAGGCGCAGCACGGCACTGACTGGAGGATAACCGTTATGGCCGACCAGATTGACCTCTTCGACGCAATTTACAGCCAGCGACAAATTACCCGCTACAAACCCGATCCAGTTCCCCAAGCGGCTTTGCAGCAGATGATCGATGCCGCGGTGCGCGCCCCCAACGGAGGCAACACCCAACCGTGGGAGTTCGTGGTGGTCAATGATCCAGACACCGTGCGTTCCTTAGGCGAGCTTTACAAAAACACCTGGCTGGATGCGATGGGTTGGGAACCGTCGCCAACGGAGACCCGAGTGTATCGCCACGCCCGTTATCTGGCTCACCACATGCCAGAAGTTCCTGCGATGATCGTGGTATGCGCCGACCACTCGCGCGGCAGCGGTTATCAGCCCGGCGGTCCCATGGAAAGGGGTCGCCACGCGGCGTCGATCTGGCCAGCCGTGCAAAATCTTTTCCTGGCGGGCCGGGCCCTGGGACTGGGCACGCGCATCACGACCGTTCTGAACCGCAAAGAAGAAGAGGTTCGGGAGATACTGGCCTTACCCGAATTCGCCGAGATGATTTGCCTCACTCCCGTAGGATACCCCAGGGGCAACTTTGGCCCAACCAACAGGCGCCCGGCCGGGGAGGTCACCTCATTCAACCGTTGGGGATTCCGCGATTGGGCCGATTAAATTTTGCCGCAGGTGTATCCCATGTCCCAAACTTCCATCAAGATTGACGGCGTCCGCTATATCGTCACCATGGATGCGGAGAGACGCATCATCGCCGACGGCGCTGTAATCGTTGCCGATAACCGCATCGCCCAAGTCGGAAAAGCGGCGGACCTGGCCGGAGTATCCGCCGACACGGTCATTGATGGCAGGGGAATGGTCATGACGCCCGGTTTCGTCAACGGCCATATGCACATAAGCTACGCCCACGCCGCGCGGGGGTTGTTCCCCGATGACCTGGGCGCCCGATATCTGCCCGAGGTTTTCCGACTACAGGGGGCGATGACGGATAGCGATGAGTACGCTACTTCTTTGCTGGCCATCACGGAATTACTCAAATACGGCACCACCACATTCCTAGATCCGGGCAGCACCACCCACCTGGACGCCTGTATGGAAGCCTATCGTCAATCGGGGTGCCGGATCATCGTCGGACGCAGCGTGCTTGACCGTTCTAATCCGCTGAATCTCCCAATGTACGATACCGACGCCGCAATCCGGTTGACGGAAGAAGCGATAGCGGAATTTGACGGCGCGCTGGAGGGCATGGTTTCGGCGTGGGCGATGCCCTTTTCGCCGGAGTATTGCTCAACCGAATTGCTATCGTCCAGCCATGCCACTGCCCAAGCAGCAGGAACGCGTTCGACGCTGCATTTCACCAATGGGCCCCGTTGGATTGAAGAATGCCGGCGCAGCTACGGCTGCACACCGACCGAGTACTTGGACCGTTCCGGCGTTCTCACTACCGAAATGACACTGGCTCACTGTCTGGGGATTTCCGAATTGGAGGCCAGTCTCATCGCGGAACGAAATACGGCAGTGGTAATGTGCCCGACCGCCGCGATAAAGGGCGGCGCCGGCATGACTCGACACGCATTGCTGCCGGAGTTACTGGACGGCGGCGTTACAGTGGGTCTAGGTACCGATGCGGGCAACAATTCCAACTTATTGGAGACCCTGCGGTCGGTCTACTTGGCGGCGGTACTGTACAAGGACGGACGACAGGATGTGTCGATGATACCAGCGGAGACCGCTCTGGAGCTGGGAACTATCCGCGGGGCGGCCGCGCTGGGCATGGATAACATAATCGGCTCCATTGAGCCGGGTAAATTCGCCGACCTGGCGTTATTCGATACTCGCCGGGCGGAGTGGGCCGCCCTCCACAATCCGATCAACAACCTAGTGTACAACGCTGACGGCCGCAGCGTGCATACCGTGATGGTGAACGGCAAAATAGTGGTGGCAGACCACCAACCGCAGTTTGTGGACGAGCCGGAGTTGACGGCTAAAGTGCAGGATTTGGGAGAAGCCTTAATAAAAAGGACCGGCGTGGATTACTCACCACGCTGGCCCGTGATTTGAGGGATGCGGCGCCCGGGATCAGGTTTCCTGGCCCGGCTCGGCGATGTCCCGCAGGATATTTTCCAACGCTCCCTCCAGGGCCGGATCGAGGTTCACCGGCTCGACGTAAGGGGTGTACTGGTAGTCGAGGCGGACCTGATCGATGATCTGCTTGGCCTCGCTGTTGGTCCGGGCGAGCCGCTCCAGGTTGTCCAGCAACTCCTGGGACTCGCGGCTTCCCATCTGCTCAAGCTCGGAGAGATCCATGTCGAGTTTGAACAGAGAGCGCAAGCGACGCAGGATGTCGTAGTAGGCGCGGTGATCCTGGGTGATTCCCAGCTGGTTGTTGTTGCTGGTCATAAAGGGATACATGGGAGCCATGGCTCCCATGCGGAACATCCGGATGTCGGGATATTCATAGTGGGCGACGGAGACCAAAGCCATGCCGATGGTGGGGCCTTGCCGTCCCCGGCTACCGTAGCTGGAGAACTGGATGCCGTGGCGTTCCAACTGCTCGCGCATCTCGGGTTGGGAGTACACGCAGGTTATGCGCCGTTCCAGGTCCGGCGGAGCCGGTCCATTCACGCCTTCAACCGCCACAGTCTGCTGAATGCCCAGATCTCGGACGGCGTTGAAAAACGCCTCGGTGTAGATGTCGAGGCGATACCATGGTTCCTCGCCGAGGAAGACCAATAATCCGCTGCCGATCTCATAGAATGCGTTTTGGCGCGACATAGCAGTGTTGGGGAGGCCCTCCTGGAAGGACGCCGCCGGGCGGAAAGCGTCGTGAGTTCCGGCGACCTGAAAGGGGTAGCACATCCGGTTAACGTAGTCGGTCATTTGGCCGATTTGCCGTCCGCCGTTTTTCTCGATGAGGTATCGCGGCAAGCCGCTGGAGATCCGCCCGCCATTAGACCACTGGCGCCGCCAGCCGGCGACCAGATAGTTGGCCTCGGGTTTGTGAGTGAAGGTGAAAAGTTCCTCTGGCATAATGGACTGCCTCCCCGCCGGGATGCCACGCTGAGGTTTTGCCTAATATACCACATCTGCCGCCGCCCTTCCCCGCCGCTCTGGATTCCCGCTTTCGCGGGAATGACGGGAGGGGCGGCAGGGATTAGTTGCGGGAGAAGCCCAAACCGGCGCCGTGACCGCCGGTTTGTTCGTTCACTAGGAAGGTGGCCGTGTCGCGTCCGTGGGTGGTTTCCAGTTCCACGTCGAAGCGTTGGCCGCCGAACTCGCCCAGCATCTCGAAGCGGCGCTCGGTGTACACGCGGCCCTCGTAGCCGACGCTTTCGACGCTGCGTTCTGTCTCGCCGGTCAGGTACATTTCGACTGCGGCGGTCATGAGATGCTCACGGTCCTCGCCGCTGAGGAAATTGGGGGCACGCAAGAAGACATAACCCCAGCGGATGCCCTGGTGTTCCATCATTTCAGAGACGATCCGGCGCCAGGGGAGTTTGATGGTGGGTCTGGTTGATGGTGGGCGGTGAGGGACTCGAACCCCCGGCCTTCTGCGTGTAAAGCAGACGCTCTAACCATCTGAGCTAACCGCCCTGGGCCGTGGGGCAAGGGCAAAGAAAAGGAATGGCGCGCTTGGCGAGATTCGAACTCACGACCTCTGCCTCCGCAGGGCAGCGCTCTATCCACTGAGCTACAAGCGCGCGATGGAAAATGGATGGTGCCGAGGGAGGGATTTGAACCCACACGTCCGTAATGGACACTGCGCCCTGAACGCAGCGCGTCTGCCGTTTCGCCACCTCGGCAAGGTGGTTTGCCATTGTTAATCGTCGGTCGCCGTGGCGGAAGTGGTGGGCGATGGAGGATTTGAACCTCCGACCTCCTCGGTGTGAACGAGGCGCTCTAACCGCTGAGCTAACCGCCCCAGCGCGACTTGGTATGAACCATTATAGCCTTGCCCGTGGTGTAGGGCAACCGGGCATAGTCGCTCACGCGCACCCACTTTGTCATTGCGAGGAGCGAAGCCTGATGATGGGAGATAGGCCGCCAGGGGCGGGTATGGGGCCGCGCCTGGTGGTTCCATTTTGAGCACGTTATGTAAAAAGCTGGTTCAAATCAGGCTGGGGATGTACATAACCTGCGTTGTGCGAACCATTATGCTGCGCGATTACGGGCCATAAGCATAAGGAAGAGTAGGGGCAGGTTTGAAACCTGCCCCGAGGAGAATGCCGCAATATTGTCGTCGGCTTTTATGCCGTTGCCGGTTCGCCGATGGCGCCGGTTTTCTTGAGGTTGGCGAACTCTTCGGCGCCGTAGCCCAATTCGGCCAGAACCTCGGCGTTGTGCTCGCCCAAAAGCGGGGGGGCTTTGCGGAGCTGCGCCGGCGTGCCCCGCAGCTTCAGGGGTGAGTTGGGCACACGCAGATCCGGGATGTTGGGATGGGGAATTTCCAGGAACATCTCGCGGGCATTGACTTGTTCGTCCGCCACCACGTCGGACGTTTTGTTGATGGGGCCGACCGGCACGCCGGCCTCGTCGATTACTTTGACCCAATGGGCGATGGTGTTGTCCGCGAAAATGCTGTTGAGATGGTCCACCAGTTCCTGGCGATGGGCTACCCGATCAGGATTGGTGGCATACTTGGGATCGTCTTTGAGTTCGGGGTGTCCGATAGCATTGCAAAAACGTTCCCACAAGTTGGGGTTGGCGACGCCCAGGATGAAGAAGCCGTCGGCGGCCTGGAAGCTCTGGTAGGGGACCAGGCTGGGGTGACCGGAACCCAGGCGGTGGGGTTCGACGCCGGTGCCGATGTATCCGGTGGCGTGATAGCTCATGGCGGCGACCTGGCCGTCCAGGAGGGAGGTGTCGATGAGTTGGCCCTCACCGGTCTTGTCCCGGTGGTAGAGGGCGGTGACGATGGCACCGAAGGCCATCATACCGGTGAAAAGGTCCACCAGGGAGAAGCCGACCCGTTGGGGAGGGCCGTCGGGTTCGCCGGTGAGGTGCATCAACCCGCTGTAAGCCTGGATGATGAGGTCGTAGCCGGGCTTGTTGGCCATGGGGCCGGTGCGGCCGTAGCCGGAGATGGTGCAATAGACGATGTCGGGGTTGATTTCCCTGATGTGATCATAGCCCAAGCCGAGGCGCGCCAGCGTGCCGGCGCGGAAGCTCTCGATCATCACGTCGGCGTCTTTAGCCAGTTTCTTCACGATGGCCAAGCCTTCTTCCGATTTCAGGTTGACGGAGAGGCTGCGTTTGTTCCGGTTGAACGACATGAACTGGGTGCTCTCGCCGTTCCAGATGGGCGGCCACTTGCGGGTTTCGTCTCCGTCGTTGGGTTCCTCAATCTTGACGACGTCGGCCCCCATGTCGGCCAGGTTTTGAGTGCAAAAGGGCCCCGCCAGGGTGCGGGTAAGGTCCACGACCTTGATATTGTCCAGAGGCTGCGACATCGTTCGTGTCCTCGCTTTTTCAGGTTTTGCCGGATTATAGCATGGGGTCACCGGGCGAGATTGCCAGGTGGCTGAACAGGCTCGCCATGAGGGGGGTGTCAGGGTTGCAGTGAGTGGGATGGTCAGGCGCGCAGCGACAAAGGGTTGGGGAGTTTGATCCAGAAGGTTTTTTCGAGGGCGCGCCGCCATAGCGGAGACAGAATGATTACGCTGTCGTTCCCAGGGAGGTCCCAGAGTTTCCAGTGGCAGGAACAAGGACGCGGCGTCATCCCGCAGGGATACCAGCCATGGGGGTCGGGGCGGGCGGCGAGGGGGACGTTAGAGAGCTTGAAACGGCGCTTGATGTTGTCGAGATTGGGCAGGGAAAAGATGTCCCGGATAGTTTCGAAAGCGTCGGGCTTGCGGTGGTCAGGGTCACGCAGCCTTCGCTTGTGAGGCAGGACAGGTTTGGGTTGTCCGGCGATGGCGGCGGCGCAGTCAACGATGAAAGATTTGACGCGGCGACGCATGCGCCGGAGAGTGACGTCGGGATCACTGGCCCGGTCAGCAGAGGAAAGATGTTCGGCTATGGAATGGACCTGCCGGAAGGTTTTGAGGTGGTCACGCTTGAGGCGTTGTCGAAATATATTGGAGTGCATCACCTGCTCGAGCTGGCGACGGGAGTTGTGGCGGCATCCGTCGTGGACGGCGGCGGCGGTGAGGGCATGGGTAAGCGCCCGTCGGAGGGCCACGGCGGCCGGGAGCGGGTCGCGGTCGCCGATGGCGTGGTCGGCGCGTTGGAGGAATTCGGCGGCTTTGTCCTGGTGGAACTCGACTGTTCCCATTTGCTGAGGGTATGCTCCTTGAAATCGGGGGGCGATCAATTGGTCAATTGGATTGATGGTTGATTTGCTTTTTGGAAACGGGTTTTGGGTCAGTTAGTCGGCGCTACGGCCAGAGAGCGTTTTTGCGAATTGAAGTCCTAAGTTTGCGCGTGCTGACCGCCTCGCACCCGGCCCCGCCGGCCCCGTGTCAGGCACGGGGCCGGCGGGGCCGGGCGTGAGGGCGACCCTCGCGCAGCGGTGGTGACACCCGCCGTACTGGTCTATGCGGTACCGGGGAATGAACCGGCCTTTGCGATAGCCAGCGGTGCAGAAGATCCGACGTTGCCGTCCGCAGGCGCAGCGATGGCCGCGGGGGGACGGCGGGAGGCCGTGATAACTGACCCGTGAAAACCCGTATTCCGATGTTGGCGTCGGGCGATGGGCCGTGGCCATGGGCTTGCCGCTCGACTTGAAGTACAGTTTAGAGAACCGATGTTTCGATGCGCAAGGGGCAGGCGTCACTCATGCGTACCCGCTTTAACTTGTCATTCCACGCTCGCCGCAGGCGGGCGACGGAATCTCGTTCCGGCGGCGCGGCTGCCGGCCGGGAGAGTCTCGCCGGGACGGCTATTGCCGGGTGGGCGTTTGGCGTTGACGGGGGCATGGGCTAGTGTTAGCGTGAGGCCGAATCTTCGTTATGTTGCGCGGTCGCCCTGATGCACGGAAGCAATGAATCACCCCTCATCGTGTCGCTGGGCGGCATAAATATGGACCTGGTTACCCTGGCAGACCGTCTGCCGGCTGATGGGGAAACCGTAGTGGGAAACCGTTTTCTCACCTATGCCGGAGGAAAGGGAGCGAATCAAGCCGTGGCAGCGGCGCGCATGGGCGTTCGCTCCAGGATGGTGGGTCGGGTAGGCGACGATATGTTTGGGCCACAATTGATTGATCTGCTACAGTCTGCCGGAGTAGAGACGGAGGCCGTCGGAGTAACGTCGGGGGTGAGTTCGGGCATTGCCGCAATCAGCGTAGGAGAGGGCGGACAAAACCGGATCGTGCAGGTTCTGGGGGCCAATGATACCTGCGGAGAGAGCGAATACAAGGCCATAAGCGATCTGGCAGCTCAGATGTCGGCGCTGCTCCTTCAGCTGGAGGTCTCGATTGAGTTGTCGCTGCGGGCAGCGGCAATGGCGGCGTCCTACGGCGTGACCGTAATACTGGATCCGGGGCCGGTTCGACTGATTCCGTTGGACTTATACCGGCACATTTCGGTAATTACACCGAACGAAACCGAGGCCGAGGCGCTGGTGGGTTACCGGATAACGACGCTGGAAACCGCAAGGACCGCGGCCCGGGAACTGGTGAACCGAGGCGCCGGCGCGGCAGTCATCAAGTTGGGCGCGCAAGGCGCATGTTGGGACGATGGCGAGGGGAGGGGACACGTTCCGGCTTTTCGGGTGGACGCGGTAGATACGGTGGCCGCCGGGGACGCCTGCAACGGGGCGATAGCGGTGGCGCTGTCGGAGGGACGCGCACTGGATGAGGCGGTACGCTGGGGTTGCGCCGCGGGGGCGCTGGCGGTGACCCAGGTGGGGGCGCAGGATGCCATGCCGACGCGCGAGGCGGTGTTGGCCATGCTGCGTAAGTAGCTTTACATCGATGCACCAGCAGACCGGAATGACAGTAACAGGAATATGATGGGCGACGACAAGTTTTGCGCCGGATGCGGGGCGCGGCTTACGCTCCGGGAACACGAGGGTCAGCGGCGTCCGGTTTGCCCGCAATGCGGCCGGGTCGTCTATTATGACCCCAAGCTGGCGGCGGCGTGCGTCGTTGAGCGCGACGGCAAGACGCTGATGGTACGGCGGGCGGTGCAAACAGGCTACGGCTTGTGGAGTATGCCGGGCGGTTATGTTGACCGGGGCGAAATCGTGGAGGATGCCGCGGCGCGGGAGGTTTGGGAAGAGACGGGGCTGCTGGTGGAGGTGGGACAGTTGATTGGCATTTTCTCGGATGCCGGCAATCCGGTGGTGGTGGCCGCCTACGCCGCCAGGGAGACCGGCGGCGTCCTGGAGCCCGGGCCGGAATCGCTGGAGGCGGGATTTTTTCCGCCGGAAGGGCTGCCGCCCTTAGCGTTTCCCCGGGACGAACAGATTATGCGTCGCTGGCGCGAAATCCGCGACGGGCAACGGTAGGCGGCGGCAATGTACCGATTCAATGGACTGGCGGGGTTACGAGATTTGGCGGGGCTGGCCGGCCGGACGCTGCTGGACACGCTGTATCCCCTGGAATGCGTCAGGTGCGGCAGATCGGGCAAGGCGATTTGCGAGGCTTGCGCCGACGACCTGCCCGAGTTGGCGCCCCCGTTTTGTCAGATTTGCGCTACCCCCGGCGATTTTGCCCGCTGCCAGCGCTGCGCCGAGAGCGTCCGCCAATTTGACGGCATTCGCGCGCCTTTCCACTATGCCGGGGCAGTTCGCCAGGCCATCCTGGCCCTCAAGTATGGTGGGATCAAGGCGGCTGCGGGTCAGCTGGGCGATCTGATGGCCGGCTATTTGAACGCCAACCCGCTGCCCGGCGACGTATTGACCGCGGTTCCCATGCACTCGCGTCGCCGGCGGGAGCGGGGATACAATCAGGCTGAGCTGCTGGCGGTTGGCGTCGCCAGGGTCGGCAACCTGCGCTACGACGCCGGATTGCTGACGCGCACCCGGCAGGTGGAGCCGCAGGCCGGCCTGGACAGCGCTGACCGGAGGGCCGTGAACGTGGCCGACAGCGTGGCGGTATGCCCTGGCAACGACCTGAAGGGCGCGGCAGTCATACTGGTGGACGACGTGGCTACCACCGGCAGCACGCTGGAAACCTGCGCCACCGCCCTGAAAGGGGCCGGAGCGGCATCCGTATGGTGTCTGACGCTGGCGGTGGCCGGGGGGCAATCGCTCCGGGAATGACCGCGTTTGACATCCACCGTTATGTCTGCTGAAATGACGGCACAGGCCACCGTATCGACACGAACAGCGAGGAGGCAGCAAAATGGCAGGCAACACTATCGTTTACGTTGGCGCGGAAGCCAGCGGACTCTATCGGAAGGCAGCGGGCGACGCCCACTGGGACTTGCTCACGGACGGGATTGCTCCCGCTACCCAGGCGCGGGCGATTGCGATTCACCCCAACGACCCGCGCACCATCTTTTGCGGTACGCAGCGGGGCGTCTATCGCAGCACCGACGGCGGCGACCACTGGCAGCGGATGAACATGACCGAGGGCCGGGTGGTCTGGTCGCTGCGGTTCCATCCCACCGACCCCAACATTATGTTCCTGGGTACCGAGGGCGCCGAGGTGTACAAGAGCGAGGACGGCGGGGAGAACTGGTCGCACATCGCTACCGTATCGAACCCGAGCCAGGTTCAAATGGCGTTTGCCATGCGTATCCTGGGCATCGACATTGAGGCCGGCAACCCGGACAATATGTACGCGGCGCTGGAAGTGGGCGGCGCGGCCAGCAGCACGGACGGCGGGCACACCTGGACCATCCGCAACAGCGAATTCGCCGGGGACGTTGACCTCTTGGACCTGCACGGCGTGGCCGTGGGCGGTGCCGATTCCAACTCGGTGCTGATTTCCAACCGCACGGGCGTGTGGCGCAGCACCGACAAGGGAGCGTCCTGGCAGGACTGCAACTTTGACCAGTTCTCCGACATCAAGTACTCGCGGGGCGTGGTGCGCGACCCCAGCGACCCGAACACGCTGTACGCCTGCGTCGGCATGAACTTCGGCAGCGAGCAGGGCGGCGTGATGCGGACGACCAACCTGGGCGACAGCTGGGAGCGGTTCGACCAGGGCATCAACCCGGGCAGCACTACCTTCGGCGTGGCGGTGAACCGGCAGGATCCGGCGCAGGTCTATTTCTGCACGCGGCGGGGGCAGGTGTTCGGCACCCACGACGGCGGCGCAACCTGGACGGCGGACACGGTGCCGGAGACGGCGACGAACGTGATTTCGGTGGCCGTAGCATCCGCCTAGCGACAACCGGGCAGGACGAATGTGACGCTGGCGGCGGTTCGTGGATTGCGGGCCGCCGCCAGCGTCGGCTTTATGACAATTGGAAAGAGTACGACAATGAGCATCAAATCCGTGGTTAAGGCAATTGAACACTGCCGGGCGGTGATTGAGGAATGGCCGGAGGCCGCTCAGGATTATGCGATGGGGTTTCGGGAAGTTGATACTCGGTACGCTTTTATCGACCCTATCATCAGGGGGTCAGGCTGGAATATCAGCGACCCCAAAGAGTGCGTTGCCGAATTGTGGCGCGGTTCCGGCAGGCTTGATTACACCCTTTTCGACCGGAACGGCCGGGCGACGATACTCAAAGGCGGAGCGCCCATTATCGCCGTTGAGGCCAAGTCATTGTGGGGGCGTGGCCCTTTCAGCGATGACCAGATAGAGCAGCTAGAATATTACGTTATGGTCTCGCCGGCGATGGAGCAGGGGTTAGGAGTTTTGACCAATGGCGCGGATTGGTGGGTGTATGACATCACCAAGCCGGACGTGTTTGCGGACAAGCGCGTTGCTGCCGTGGACATCACTGAGGGAGACCTCGAGGATGCGGCGCGGGAGTTGCATAAGTGGCTGGACAGGGAACGCTGGTGGTGATGTGCGCTTCCGGGGCGGGGGATGGTGTATCATTGGGCAACGGCCTCGCCCCAGATTATGCTCCTGCCGGAGGTGAATTATGCTGGCGATAGACGGATTTCTGCGGGGGTTGTGGGTCGGTATCTTGGCTGTCCTGGTCTGGGGAATACTGTCCGGAATAACCGAATGGGAATGGATGCTGCCACAGACGCAATGGGTGTTCCTGCTGGCGATGGTGGTCGCGGGGCTGGCGAAAATCGTCCGGGATAGCGGCAAGATTTGATGAGCGGCGGCATATTGGCCCATTTTACAGATATGTTTCACCGAGCGAGTGTTGCTGTCAAATCGGTTTCCATTGATGTGCGGGATGACCTGCGCAAAGACGGAATTGCGGCGACGGTTATCGTGGCGATAGCAGCGGCGGTTCTGACCAGCGCGTGGAGCAGCAATTCCAGGGCAGCGGAATAGCATGAGGTTTGCTGGGGGCCGGGTTGGATGACCCGGCCCCTTTTTTGACTGGAACCGCATTGGATAAATCGCACAATGAGATTACCGAAGAGCGCGCGTGCATCACGGGGTCTCCGGCCGCGGATGTTCACGGTTGGAACGGGCGTGAAGCTGGCGCTGGCGTTGATGCTAACGATGGCGCTGGGAGCCTGCGCACACGGGGGCGGCATCGTGTACCCGTCGCCGGACCTGGAGGACCACGGCAACGGGGCGGCAGGCCCGGTTCCGGACGGCGACAGGGCCGACATAGCGACGTACCAAGAAGTCCAGGCGGAGGCTACCGGCGGCGCGATTATTGTGCCCGACCCATCGAGTTTGGGAATAGCCAGCGCGCCCAATGTGCATCATGCGCTGGACCTGGTGTCGGAGCGGTCGGTGGTGATCACGGCCAGCCCGGGCGGTTGGCCGGTGGTGATACACAACGACGCGGCATTGCTGGACCAGGACGGATGCGCCGCCGTGACGTTGGCGCAGGAAGGGGATACCAGGCTAACGATGATCCTGCCGGAACCCGGCGTAGAGACGTACAGCCGGTTCTACCTGGTGGGATGCGGCACGGGCACGGCCATATTGCAGATTATGAGCGAGGGCGAATTGCTGAACATCTATGAGTTCGAGGTGGACGGGCAAAGCTAAACCTCCGGGACTGGCATTATTGAGCGCCCGGCGCTCCGGCGAGATGGAAGTATTCGATCCGGCTCTTGCCCGAGGGAGTGGTGAAAACGTACAGTGCGCCACCAGGGTAACGGTTCTTGAGCGACGCCTGGAGGGCCCGAGCGTTGGGAGAGTTTGGATCGACGAATATCACGCAATGGGGAGTGGGTTCAGGGAGCGGCGCATCCGGCGGCCATTCGGGATAGATCCGGCGAGGGTGAGACTGGGATTCGGGGTGGTAGCTGGCCAGTGCGGATTCCAATGTCGAACCCGGGCCGGCGCCGATGAACATGGCCCGGTCAACAGAGTTATCGCAGTGCCGGTAGCGCGAAGCGCCTACCGACAGCGCTTCAGCAGTGTAGTGGTAATCCCGGTGAGTAGCAGACCACGACTGACTGGCATTGAGGGCCAGTACAATGACCAAAAAGACCGCCCAAACCACCGGAAGCAAACGCCGGAGCGAGTCCGTCCTAACCCGAGGGGGGAGCAGATCCAAAAGGCTGGCAGCAGCGGCCCCAGCCAACAGCGCCAGGGGCCCAACCAAGGGAAACAGACGAGTGATGGCCGTGGCCGGATAGGGCGAGACCAGGCCGGTTGCGGCGAATGCAAGCAGAATCCAGACGAGCGGCACGATAGAAGCAAGCCGGCCGGCAGTCCCTATCGCGAGACCCAAGCCGACGGCGGCAAGGGTACCCGTCACCGGGTCGAGCAGCGGGCCACCGACGTATGAGTGGCTATCTTGATTGAAATGAAATGCTGGCAAATTGATTGCCAAGTTGTTGAAAAGGCGTTGGGCAACCGGCCCAGATACAGCTTCCGAGTAACCGCCGACGGATTGAGCCAGCATTTTGGTGACTATGTCTGCCGGGGCGACTAACACCGTGGGCCAGGCAGTCAGCATGAAGCCGAGGATTACGGGCCAAAATGCGAGGAGCTGTCGAGGCTTGACCGCGGCCAGGGCGGTCAGCAGCAGGACCACTCCGGTAATGCGCGCCGAATAATGAAAGTAGAAGCCCAGACCAACCACGACTCCTGCGATATACAGCCAGACGGGATTTTTTGAGCGCAGACCCATTATGAAGAACGCCAGGGCCCAAACGGTGGGTGGCAGGGCGTCAATGTGGTTGGAGCCGGCGTTAGCCAATCCAAGCAGGTAGTGGCTCGCCGCAAATAGCCCAGCGGCCAGGACGGCGGCAGAACGCGAGTACAGGAGATATCCCAGGACATAGATGCCGGCAGTGGCCAGGGACATCGAAACCACACCGGACATTTTCCAGCCGAAGTGACCATCGCCGAACAGCCACATTATCGCGGCTTTGTAGATCGTGTTCAGTTGTGGGTGGTGACCGTGCACCCCTTCCTGGCTGAAGGGGTGGAATATGCCATCCTCCAGCACCCGGGAGGCGTGTTCGTAGAACAGGTACTCGTCCCCGAGGGCGGAGTAGCGCCACGCGGTGAGGTTGGGCATGGCGATGACGCAATAGACCAGCAAGATTGCGAGCAGGGGAAGCAGATCCCCGGAGCGGCGACGGGCGGCGACGGCGAAGCGTTGGGAACGCTGGCGGAGCCAACCACGGATCCAGCCGCCGGCGTCGCCAAGTTTGTCGTGGGCTGGGCCAGAACCGGATGGCGCGAAGAAGACCCCAAAAGCGACGATAGTGGCGCACCAGATCAGCAAATCCCAAATATCGCCTCTATCGCCCCATACTCGAAACAACAGTACGGGCAGCAACACGATGCCGACGACCGGGCCAGCCCAGCGGACCTCGTTGTTGCGCAAGGCTTCCATCGCACCGGCAAGCGCCTCTCGATATTTTTGGGTGGGCGGGATCCCGGCCGTATTTTGGGATTGGCTATTCGGAGCCTTTTCGCCGGGGGTACGGTGATTGACGAGGGAGGCGTATGCTGCAATAAGAGCCACTCCCAACACTATCGAAACCACGCCAACGGCAGGAAGGGTTGTTGACGAGGACAGTCCGAAGGATAACTGTGCCAGCGCTATCGCTACGACACCGCCGAGCAACAACAGAAGCCACGGCGGGCGCGTAGGGGTCTGGGCTTCCGGTCCGTCATCTTCCCGGTCCACAGTGGAGGTTGCGGTGATGGAGATGACTACTGCGTAACCGCACGCCGGGCATACGCCGTCCTGTGACCACCGATTACGGCCGCAACGGCCGCACTTAAGCTGAGTGTCCGAGCTCATGGCTTCGAGCGGGCGCACGCATAGATTGACGCCGGCCCGCTTACGCCCTCGATAAGTGGGGTTAAGCGGGCCGGCGGCGCGTTGCCGACTATTGCGACTGCGCTAGTCGTCTGCTTTGGGGAGCCAGTCCTGGTTCCAGGGGAATTCGTTGGGGGCTTCGCCGAAGGCGGGGAGGCCCTGGTCAACGCGGTCGCGGTAGGGGCTGGTTACGGGCTCGCGGTAGGGGTAGAGGCCGCCTTCGTACATCTGCTCGCCCTTCTTGAAGTGGGTGGCCTGTTCCAGGGTTTCCACGAAGGGCATGTTGATGTCGTAGAGGTTGCCGGCGCCGGCGCGGGGGCGCGGTCCGGCCTTGGAGACGTGGCCGTAGAGTTCGCGGCCGATGATGCGCTCGGCGGCCCAAACGCAGTCGATGAGCTTGTCGATATTGACGCCGGTGGGGATACCCATGTCTTCCATCATGTGGAGCAGGTCTTCGGTGGGAGCCATGCCGGTGGCGCGCCCGTTGCCGCAGTAGGGGCAGCCGCCGAATCCGCCGATGGTGCCGTCCAGTTCAAGGGTATCCTCAGGGCCCAGCACACGCACGGCGGCGTAGGCGGAGGCGATGGCCATGTTGCGGCCATTGTGCAGATGCAGGCGGAAGTGGTTGATTTCCGGCCAGCGCTCCTTGACGCGGACGATGCTCTCCTCAACCTTGGCCGGCGTGCAGTGGCTCATGGGGTCGCCCATGGAGCAGCTGCGGACGTTGATGCCGGCTTCGTCCCAAAGGCCGTGCTGGTATTCCAGCAGGGTCATCAGGCTTGCGACGGGGAACTCGCCGAGGAAGTTGGAACCCCAGGAGGCATTGCAGCCGATGCCGGCCTCGGTGATGCCCATTTCCTGAGCCTGGGCGATAATGGCGGGCCAGCGTTCCATCTCCTGCATCTGGCTGCGGTTGGTGTTGCGCCGGGCGAACACATCGCAGAGGTGGCAGGAAAGGCGGGGGTAGGCGTCGCGCTCGATGGTCAGCGGTGGCGAGTAAGCGCGGGCGCGCTCGACGCCGCGGGCGTTGAGGGCGAGGGCGGTGTAGGTGACGCCGACCCGGGGAGTGAACTTCTGAACGATTTCGTCGATACGCTCCATCTGGGGCGTCCACCGGGGACTGACAAAGGAACCGACGACGATGCTGTTGAGGCCGGTTTCGGACAGCATATCGAGGAGCTCAACTTTGTCGTCAACAGAGATGTTGGCGTCCTCAATCTGCATGCCCTCCCGCATCCCTTCTTCCTTGTAGTGAACGGTGGGCCATTGCTGTGGCATGGGTACTCCTTGCGCCGACGACGCGACAATGGTGGTTCTGATGAGAGTGCGCAGGCGCGCTGAATGCCGGGATTTTAGGGTTGGGGAGTTGGGGTTGTCAAGGAAGGAGAGAAGGCGCCCAAAGTCGGGAGCGAATTGAGGTATAATTTCTACCAAGCTGGTTGCGGAGGTCAGATCATGGAGAATCAGAGCAGGCAACGGGTCAATAACGGCAATGGCGTTGTTGGTTTTATGCTGGTTTTCTTCCCCCTGTGCTGGCTGCTGGTAATTGGTGACCAGCTGGGATGGGGCGTGTTTAACCCGCCGCGCTATATGCTACTGCAATCTGCCCTCATTATCGGCTATACCGGCACGGTTATGTCGGCGGGCGTTATCGCAGTGGCAATTGTGGCGGCCTTCCGGACGCGCAATGAAAGCGAAGTTTAGGCGCACGCTGGAGCGGATTTCGGCCCTGCTGCGACAAGGGGGCAAAGACTTGGGTACGGTGTCCTTGGGCGCGTCCGCAATACTGCTGTCGCGGGCATTTCCGTCATTCGCGTGCGGTGAGTGCGACGACTTGGACTTCACCATGCTAACCGCCAGCGGCAGTTTTTTCGCTGTTGGCTTGGCGCTGCGGTATCTGTCGCAAGCCGACGACGCGTAGATGTCGCAAGTGACAAGTGAGAGGTCAGGCCGTTCCCTGGGCAACAGCATAAGCGATGATTTTGTACACCAGCTTGGCTGCGGTGTAGGAATGGGCGGGCGGGCCTTCGTTGGGGGCCAATTCGCATACGTCAAACCCGACAATGCGCCGTTCCTGGGCCACTCGACGCAGCAGCGCAAGCAACTCCAGCCAGCGCATCCCGCCCGGCTCCGGCGTGCCCACCGCCGCCATTTCCGACGGGTCCAGAACGTCCAGGTCAACGCTGACGTACACCCTGGCGCTCAACCCGCTGATTATGTCCGCTATGTAGTCGGCGCTCGATGGCGGCCAGTAGCAGGCGGGAATATTCTCAGCAGCGATGTAGTCCCGCTCCTCCAGCGCGAGCGTCCTCACGCCTACCAGGGTAATGGGGCAATGCTCGACAATCCGCCGCGCCGTCGATCCATGTCCCCATGCCGTCCCCTGGTATTCGTCGCGCAAGTCAGCGTGGGCGTCAATGAAAAGGACGGACAAGTCGGGATGCCGTTCCAGGTGGGCCAGGGCAGAGCCGATGGCCGCCGAGTGGTCGCCGCCGATGACGCCGGTCAGCTTGCCGGTGGCGGCATAGTGGGACACCGCGGCCCGCACGCGCTCCACCATCTGCTGTGGGTTGCCTACGTGGGGCTCCAGCGGTGGCGCGGTGTGTATGCCCAACTCGGCCACGTCAATGTCCAGCTCCAGGTCGTAGTCCTCCAGGGCGGTGGACGCGGCGATGAGGGCGGCGGGGCCGTAGCGCGCCCCGCTGCGAAAGGACGTGGTACTGTCGATGGGGACGGGGAGCAGAACCGCCGCCGCCGTGGCCAAGGCGGCCTGTTCGGGAGGCAGGGACAGAAAATTAGCAGGCGTCCAGGGGACAGGAGGAGTCAAGGTTGGCGTAGTTCTCATGCGTACCCACTTAAGTTGTCATTCCACGCTTGCCGCAGGCGGGCGAATGACAAAGTGGGTACGCATGAGTTGCGTAATCAGGCGTTGCTGGATTCCGGCCCCGTATCAAGTACGGGGTGACGTTCTTTCGCCGGGATGACGAGAGAGTTGCCGGAATGACGGGGCGCTGCTGCCGAGGTTTTACGTGGCAGGGCCGACGGCGGCGGCTTGGAGCGCGGCGCGCTGGCGCCGGGTTTCGCGGGATCCCTGGTCGGCATCGAGCCATTCCAGGCCGCGGTCCAGCAACCAGGTTTTGACTTGCCGCAGATTGAACAGGGAACGGGCGTCGGCCAACGCCTGCTCGTGGTCGAAGGACTTGCAGGAAAAGACGTCGATGTTCACGTAGTCGCGATGGGGGAAGGTATGGACGCTGATGTGGCTTTCGGCGATGATGACGAAGCCCGATATGCCACCGTCGGCGGGGTTGGGACCGTGGTATTCCAGGACCTCGGGTTTGGTGATTTTGGTCATTCCGAGGTTGGCCGGGTACTCGTCGAGGAACTCACGCAACCGGGCGGTGTCCCACATCATGCTGGCGTCACCGCCAAATCCGTCGATGATCAGATGCATCCTGCCGTCTGGCCCTCCACCGATAAAATAAGCCCCGCAGGGACGGGGCCGCGCCGTCTTGTGAAAATGCGACGCATAGAATATCATAGCCGCCACGCCAATTCAAAGGGTGAAAATCGAGCAGTCAAACGCCGCCGGCGCCGGGGTCGCCAATCCATTGACCCGGCGCTGGCGTATGCCAGTCAAGGAAACTTGGCGGCCGTCGAGATGCAGCCCTAAAACTCGGATCTGCCATGGCAATAGAAGCAGAAAATCGCCTGGAAATCGACCCGGAACCCGTGGATGTGACGGGTGGGGGTGAACCCGACGCGATGATAGAGGTTCGCGACCTCACACATTACTACGGGCCGATGCCGGCAGTAGAGAACGTGAACTTCACCGTCCAACGAGGAGAGGTCTTGGGTTTTCTGGGGCCGAACGGCGCCGGCAAGACCACAACCATGCGCATTCTCACCGGGTTTATGCCACCGACCCGGGGGACGGTCACTTTGGGCGGGTACGACGTGGTGGAGAAATCCCTGGAAGTGCGCAAGCGGGTCGGCTACCTGCCCGAATCAGTTCCGCTACACACGGAAATGACGGTGACCAGCTACCTGAAGTACATGGGCACCCTGCGGGGAATGAGGGGGCGCCGGGTCAAGTCGCGCATTGACGACGTGATAGACGTTTGCCGTTTGCAGGATTACAGCAAGACGCTGATTGGCAAACTATCCAAGGGATTCCGGCAACGAGTGGGGATTGCGCAAGCCATTCTGCACGAGCCGGAAGTGCTGGTGCTGGACGAACCCACCATCGGCATCGACCCGATACAGGTGGTGGAAACCCGCAGTTTGATTCAGGACCTGGGGCGGGAGCAGACGGTGGTGCTGAGCAGCCACATCCTGCCGGAAGTCAGCATGATCTGCGAGCGGGTGCTGATCATCCACGAGGGGCACATCGTGGCGGCGGACACGCCGAACAACCTGGCGCAACACCTGCGGGGAGTGGAGCAGCTGGAAGTGGAGATAGGCGGGCCGCCGGCGGAGGTGCTGCCGGTGCTGCGCGGCATTGATGGGGCGACTGAAGTAACGCACCATCCGCGGCCTGGCATCAACGCATATCGCGTCAAGTTCCGGGAAGGTCGGGACCTGCGAGATGAAATATCGCGAACCGTGGTCAGCAACGGATGGAGCCTGCTCAGTATGCAGATGAGCAGCATGAGCCTGGAGGAGATATTCCTGCGGGTCACTACATCGGAAGACGACACGGAGTGGTCGGACTAAAAAACCATGCGAACTATCCGCGCGGTGGCGTTCAAGGAAATCCAGATCTATTTCAGCAGCCCGGTGGCCTACATCGTGGCGCTTATCTTTATGGCGCTGAGCGGGTTTTTCTTCGTGCGCGATCTGGGAAACCCGTTTCCCGAAGCGTCGCTGAGCAATTTTTTCCAGGGGGCGACGTTCCTGCTGATACCCCTGGCGCCGGCTCTGACGATGCGGTTGCTGGCCGAAGAGCAGAAGCTGGGGACAATCGAATTGTTGTTGACGTCCCCGGTCCGGGACTGGGAGGTTATCCTGGGGAAATACCTGGCCAGCTTCGTGTTCCTGCTATTCCTGCTGGCGCTGACTTCATATTATGTCGTGCTGCTGCTGGTGTTTGCGACGCCGGACCCGGGGCCGATTTATTCCGGCTACCTGGGGTTGGTACTGTACGGGATGGCAGCGTTGGCGGTGGGTATTCTCACCTCTACCTTAACCAGCAACCAGATCATCGCCGCCGTCGTGGGCACCGGCATTCTGGTGGTGCTGTACGCGACCTCGTTCATCGGCGACGTGGTTACGGGGGTATGGGCGACGGTGTTTAACCAGTTGGGGTTCACCAGCCACTTCAACGATTTCGACCGCGGGATCGTGGATTCAGCCCACATCGTATATTTCCTCACGGTGACCGCATTGTTCCTGTTCCTGTCGATAAGGGCGCTGGAGTCGCGCCGCTGGAGGTAGGATGAGCCAGCAGCGCACTGACGAGGCACCTCGAGACTGGCGCCGGCAGCGGGGACGCGGCCGGCAAGGCGGGCCAGCGGATCAAACGGCCGGCGCCGCCGACTCTCCGGCGCTGGAAGAGCAGTCCCGGACACTGTTCTCCTTCATTGAACCGGCGTTCGACTTCGTAACGATTTTTTACGCGCCAATCCTCATCGCGGGGGTGGTCGGCTTGATCGTGGGCGCGGTGCTGCTAGCGTTCATCGGATCGCTGAAGCTGTATGGCGGCATCGTGCTGGGCATGGGTGCGGCACTGGTTCTGCTGGTGGGGATTTCGTATTTCAGCCAGGTGCTGGCGGCGTTTTTCAGCCGAACCGGGCGCTACGGCGTGAACACGGTGATTATGACCGCGGCGTTCATCGGGCTGGTAGTGTTGGCTAACTACGTAGGATTCGAGAATCACATCCGCGCCGACACGACGGCCACCAACCAGTTTTCGCTAGCGCACCGCTCGCGGGACCTGTTGGACAACCTGGACCGGCCTATCAACATCATCGCTTATTATCCGGACGAGATCCGCGATATTGAGATGCTGACGCGGTTAGGGAAGGTTGAGACCACGTTGAGCGAATTCAGCCGGCGGAGTTCCAATCTGACCTACCAGTTTGTTGACCCACAGAGGGAGGCGGACCTGGCCCGCAGCCAAGGCGTGACGTCGTATGAAACGTTGGCAGTGTCGGCGGTGGGCACAGACCTTATTGACCTGGTGCAACCCAGCGATCCGGCGTACAGCCGGCTGGAACAGGACCTTTACACCGCGCTACTGGTAGCGACGGAGACCGAACAGAAGAAAGTTTATTTTCTCAACGGACACGGCGAACGGGTTATTGACCGGGACGCCGCGGACGGTTATCTGAAGATCCGGCAGGGGTTGGAAGTGGACAACTACGCGGTGGAAACCCTTTTCTGGCCTCCGACGGAAGAAGAGGTAGCGGTGCCGGACGACGCGGCGCTGCTGGTGATTGCCGGCCCGACCGGGGAGCTGCCGGCGGCCCACGCCGACGCGCTGAATTACTACATGGCCGGGCGAGAGCCGGACGGGACGCCGAGGCGGGAGGGAGCGCGGCTGATCTTTTTGGCTGAGCCCGACACGCACGATACGTTCCGGGCGTTCCTGGCCCTGTGGGGCGTGATAGTGAGGGAGGGATATATTCGCGACATCGAAGGCTCGCAGCCCAACGAGCCGCGCACCCTTCGCGTGGGCCGCTACTATCCGCAAGCTCCGCCGGAGATCGTCGCTCCCCGCGGCCAACCGCTGAACGTGGCGTTCATGCGCGGCACGGCGGCTTTAGATCCCATTATCGAAGACACGAATACGCGGTTCCCGGTGCCGATCGCGTTTTCAACACCGTCGGCGCGGCTGATTGATGATATCGAGCGTATCGACCCCGTTGACCCGGCGGAAGGGGTTGACCCGGAGGATGTGGATCCTCAGGGGACTTTCTTCCCGGCGGTGTATTTGGATATTGTGGGCCCGGTGGGATCGGCCGCGCCCGAGACTCGTCCACCGGATAACCAATTCGCGAAGATGACGGTGTTCGGGGATTCCGATTTCGTTTCCAACCAGAACGTGGACCGGGGTTCCAGCGCGGCGCTGTTCCTCAACACGGCGAACTACCTGATGGGAGACTATTCCCTGGTGTCCATACGGGACCGGGAGTTTGTGTACCGGGAGTGGAACCTGGACGAGAACGAGTTCAACTTCGTGCGGTTCTCAACGTGGCTGCTGCTGCCGGGGTTGATGGGCATTATGGCTGTGGTGGTGTGGTGGGTTCGCCGCTAAAGATGAGACTCCCTGGATTCCGGCTTTCGCCGGAATGGCGAGAGAGCCGCCGGAATGACGAAGGCGATGCCAGAATGACGGGGTAACGATCAGGATATGAACGTCCGGTTGACAATTTTGCTGGTATTTGTGCTGGCGCTTTTCGGTGCGCTGGCGCTTTGGTTTAAGCCGTGGGAGCAGGACACTGCGCGGGAAGAGGAACCCTGGGCCTGGCGGATCGATGACGACGCCATCGTGCAGGTGGAGGTGATCCACCGGGGACAGGCCGGCGAATCTATCGAGTGTTCGGATGAGCAGATCGCGTTGACAGGGGAGGAGCGATCAATCTCATACGACAAAGACCTGGGACGCGGAAAGTGGTATATCGTACAGGACGAAGAACGTGAGGAGGTCCATCACCCCAAATGGGCGGGCACTCCGCTGCTGCTGAGTGGTCCGCAAGTTAACCGGGTGCTGGGCACGACGATAGAAAACCCGGCGCAGTACGGCCTTGAGCCGGCAGAAAGCGCGATCAAGATCACCGAGGAAACGGGGTTGTCCTATGAATTCTGGTTGGGCAACAAAACGCCGGACGAGGGATACAACTACATGACGGTGGCCGGCTCCACCCAGTTGTTCACGGTGCCGGAGGTTTGGGCCCGGGTGGTCAACTGTCTGGTGATCAGTCCGCCGTTCGTGCCGCCGCCGATTGAGTTAGGCTATTTTTATGAGGAGGATTTTCGAGACATCACCGGTTTCGAGGTTACCCATAATGGGATAACGGTATCCTATTCTCCCGAACCCGGCGCGCGCACCTGGTACGTTACCGCCGGAGAAGGTCGCGCCGCGGTGGAGCCGCCAGAGTGGTGGACATCGCAACTGCAATGGCTTGCCCAGCCGGGGAAACCAGGGGGGCCGGATACTCCCGGCGGTTGGCACGTTGACGAAAGAGGGGCCGGCGACCCGAAGTACGGTTTGAATCCGGCGGACACCACGGTGCGTATTTCCACCCAGGAAAAAACCCACGAGTTCTATATTGGAGGCGGGCACGTCGAGGTGGACCAAGAGGATCAACCCATTCGGGACGATGAGGGCAACGAGCAGATCCTGGTGCATTACGCCGGATTGCCGGAGGATCCGATAGTGTACGTGGTGAACAGAGTTCGAGCGGAACGCACCATCTGCCTGGTCACCAATCCGCCCACCGAGTCGGCTTACGACTGCCCGTAATCGGGCTGCTGAGGAGGCTGTTTTGAACGCAGAGATTATCTCCATTGGCACCGAGTTGTTGATGGGCGAGTTGACTGACACCAACGCCAGTTGGATTGCGGGACGGCTGCCGGCGCTGGGGATTCAGTTGCAGTGGGTGAGCATCATAGGTGATGATCTGCCCAAGCTCACCGAAGCTTTCCAGCGGGGTTGGGAACGCTCGGAGATCATCTTCACGACGGGGGGGTTGGGGCCGACGCAGGACGATTTGACTCGTGAAGCCGTGGCGGCCGCGTTGGGCGAAACGCCCACGGTCCAGGACGCGGAGATGGAAAACCTGCGGCAGTGGTTTCGCAATCGGGGTCAGGATATGCCGGCCCATAACGTGAAGCAGGCCCACCTGATCCCCTCGGCACAGTTCATCACGAACCGCAACGGCACCGCGCCCGGTTGGTGGGCCCGGCGAAATGGCAAGCACATCATCTGCATGCCCGGCCCTCCCGGCGAAAACCGCGCCATGTGGCAGGACGAGATTGACGCGAAGCTGAAAGACCTCATCGATACGGAAGTGACCATCACGCGCAATATCAAGACGCTGGGCCTGGGCGAGGCGTCGGTGGACGAAATCATCTCTGAGTTCTTTGGATTGGAAAACCCGTATCTGGGCATATATTCCAAGGCGGACGGCATTCACCTGCGCATTATCGCCCGCGCCGCCGACGAGGCCGCGGCCCGCGAAATGATCGCTCCGGTGGAGAACGCCATCCACGACCGGCTGGCTCCCTACGTTTGGGGTTACGACGACGAAACGCCGGAGCTTTCGGTGGGCGTGGCCCTGGTGGAGCGAGGTATGACGCTGGCGACGATGGAATCGGTGAGCGGGGGATTCCTCGCCAATACGATTACTGAGGCGCCAAACAGCAGCCGGTGGTACCGAGGCGGCAACGTGGCCTTCACCGCCGACGCTATGGTTGCCGCCGGCGTGTCTTCCGACGTGCTGGAAACTCACGGCGTGGTGAGCCAGCAGACCGCCAATGCGATGGCGTTGGTCGCGCAAGGGTCAACCGCTGCGGACTTCGGCATCGGTCTCACGGGCGTGCTGGGTCCCCAGGAAGTGGAAGGACACCGCCCCGGTACGATTCATATCGCCATCGCCCACGGCGATGATGTCAGGGAGTTTCCGCTGCGGACGCCGCCGCGCCGCCTGGTGATAAAGCGGAGGTCCTGCAACACGGCGCTGACGGAGTTACGCAAAATAATCACCGCCGTGTCGCCCTGACCAGTCGCCGGATTTTCCGGGAGTTGGGTATGATATGGTGGAATCAGACGACCTACGATGGCTCCGTCGTCATGCCACGCTTACGCTTTTTGGGGCGGCCCTTTTCACTTGGCTGCTGTCGGCTCTGGTTGGCGGAGGCCAGTGGCTATTTTGGCACGATATGGAACCGGTCAAGTCAACGGCCGGCGTAGGAACAATGGCTTACGGCATGGCCGCCGTTTTAGTCGAGGGAGGAATAAAAATGGTCTTCTGGGCATTGGATGAACGCAGAAAGAAATTGACGGCCCGGGAAATCGACACACTGATCGACGTCCGTGAGCGGCTGAAAAAAGAACAGAACACCGACGGGGTCGCCATCGTTGAGGACATGATCGAGGACCGGCGGCGCAATCCCCTCCGGTTGCGCTGGCGACGCTAGCCACGTGCAGGTCAGACTAGCGGCTTGCTGCCAGAAGGGGCGGGTTTGAAACCCGCCCCCAGGTTTTTGTACGGTCGCCGGGTTGCAAGGTGGCGGAGGTTACATGGTCAGCGTGCGGTAGAGCATGGGCAACCGTTCCGGCAATGCCCAGATGTCGTCCAGGACTTCGTAGTTCAGGTCGCCGCACATGGTTTTGAGGTAGTCGTGGCCGGCTTTGTCAACGGTGAGGCAGAAGGGGTTGATTTCCTTCCGCTTGGCCTCGAGCAAAGCCTGGTGGGTGTCGTGGACGGCGTATTCCTTCTCCACTCCCTCACGGCTGTAACCCCGGTCCTGGGGGCGACCGTCGCTGATGAGGAAGAGGATCTTGGTGGCCGCGTCCTGGTTTTCCAGCTTGGTGATGGCGTGTCGGATGGCGGAGCCCATGCGGGTGGCGTGCAGAGGCGTGACTTTGTCGATGCGCCGCTTGATCTTGTCGTTGAAGGGTTCCTCGATGTCTTTGATGACGTAGAACTCCACGTTCTCGCGCCCGTAGCCGGAGAAGCCGTAGATGCCGTAGGTATCGCCGATGGATTCCAGGGCGCTAATGAGCAGAGCGCAGCCTTCGCGTTCCAGGTCGATGATGCGCTTGTAGTGGCGGCGGACCAATCCCTCGCGGCGACGGCGCAGCCAGACCATGTATTCCACCGGGTCGTCGGGAGCGTCCCGGTCGTCGACCGAATGCCGGCCCTCGTCAATAGCCTCAGCGGTGGAGGCGGACATATCGAGCAGGAACACCACGGCGACGTCGCGCTCGATGCGGTTGCGGCGCCAGTAGATCTTTTCGTCCGGCGGCACGTTCATGCGGAGGTCGGCCCAGGCTTCCAGGGCGGAGTTCAGGTCAATGTCCTCACCGTCGATCAGCCGGTAAGTTTTGCGCCAGGTTTCGGGCATGATCAACTCGAACTGGCGCTTGATGTGGGCCAGCAAGGAGGCGTAGTTGCGCAGGGAGTCGTTATAGAAATTGGGATCGCCTTCGTCGAGGATCTTCTCCTTGACGATGCACCAGCGGGGTTTGTAATCGTTGGCGCGGAAGTCCCATTCGTCGTAGACGAAGGTCTTGGGTTCCAGGGCTTCGAGCTCGCCGCCGGCGTCATCATCGTGGAGGATGGGGCCGTATCCCTTCCCGGGATCGTTTGACGGGGGCGGGACACCCGCTTCCTTCATGATGTTCTGGGCGAACATGGCCATGCTCTGGTCCACGTCGCCTTCCTGGGCGTCGAGTTCCAGCTCGGCGCTGTCCTGAAGCAGTTGTTCCAGCTCTTCCTGGGTCATCGGCTCAGCGTCGCCCATTTGGCTCTGGTCCATCTGGAGCTTGGTGAGGAGTTGCACCATTTCGGGCTTGAAGTCGCCGCGGTATTCGACCGGCTCCGGGGATTCGTAAGGGTCACCCTCGCCTTGTTCGCCCTGCTGCTCGTTCATCTCGGCCTGCAACTTGTCCAGCAAGGCCTGGTATTCCTCTTCGGAGAACTCGCCGGGATCGTCCAGGTCTTCGGGTTGGAACTCATCCTCGGGCTGCTGCTGGTTTTGCAGTCGGGAGATGATTTCATAGGCCCGCAGGGAGGCTTCGGCGGTGTCCTCGATGGACGCTCGGACGGTACGCAGGCGGTGCATGATACGGGCCAGCATGTAGGCTGCTTCGCGGTAGTCCTGGGGCACCGGCAGACCTTCGAAGCGGTCCAGGCTCATGTGGATGAGCAATTCGATGAGCGCTTCCTGCAACGGAAGCTCTTCGATCCGGGGACGCAGGGACAGCGCATCGCCCTGGACGTCGAGGGCGGGCCGTCGGATGCCTGGATATTCGGTTTTGATGCGATAGTCAAGCCGGCAGTCTTCCAATACGCTGAAGAGGTCGAAGGCCATGCGGCGGTCTTCAAACAGGGCCAGGAAGCGGCCGATGTCGGTATAGACCCGCATCGTCCCGCCCGGGCCTTCGCCCATGTCGAGGATGGGCGCGACGTCGGCATCTTGCAGCTGGAATTGTTCGATAGCGGCGGTGCGTATGGCTTCCATACGAGCCTGGATCGCCTCTTCCATGGGGAAGCGGCGGTCTTCAAATACGTTGGCCGGCCTGGTGAAGTCAAACTGGAAGCTGCCGAACTCCAGATGGGACACCTGGTGGGTTGCAACCACTTTGAACCAGGCGAAGTTTTGCGCCTTGTCGTTGTAGTTGTCGATCATCGGCGGGAGGTACACCTTGGTGCCGTCGGTGGACGCCGTGTCCTGGTCAACCCATCCGATCTGCCGGCGCACCAATTCCTCGGTGCTGAGCACCTCGATGTTCTCGCCGGACAACGCGCGGGTGTAGAGGCGCATGATGCCTTTGACACGCTCCAAATCCAGGCTGGAAGAAAGGGTTTCCAGCATGGCTTCTGAGGTGTTGGACTCGATCTTGAAGAAAGCGATACCGCTTTCGGGATTTTCGCTCAGCAACCCCACGCCGTGCTGATACCATTGGTCCAGCTGGGCGAGGGTGATCCGGTTCAGCACCGGGTCCAGGCTCTTCAGGAAGGGCGGGACCGCGTCGGGAGCGCTGGCGAGCAAACCTTCACAGAGGTCGAGGATGTGGCCCTGGGAGCCGGCGGAAACGTGGGACAACGCCTGGGCGCCGTCGTAGAGGAACCGGGAGGTGTCCCGGAGGCCCATCTTAGCCAGTTTTTCGCCCAGCCTGAGGAACCTTCCGGTCTGTCCTTCCTCAACGTGCTGCAAGGCGCGGGGAGCCATTTCGAGGCACGCCTTTACCTCGCGCCAGCTGCTGTCGGTGAGGGCGCGGGACATGGAGAGGAAAGCTTCACGCTCCCGACCCATGGCCGGGAGGACATCTCTGCCCAAGACCAGGCATTCGGCGGCCACATCGTAAGACTTGTAGGACAACGCCTCAATCAGGGAGGCGAACACTTCCACGTCCCAGAACGGGAGGTTTCGCACCAGATCCGGGCTGACCTCGAAAAACCGAGCGGCAAGGGTGCTGGATTTCCAGGTGCCCTTGTAAAGCGAGCGGCCCAAGCCGGCCCAGCGGGGGATGTATTGCGGTCGCAGATTGGTGACGATGGAGGGGCTGGCCTTGAAAAAGGCAACCGCCAACGTGGGTGAATCCTGGGAAAGGTAGGTGCCGCACCGCGCCCATTGCATAAAGGACGCGAAGGCCAGCGAGCGCGCCACTTCCGGGCTGACTCGGTAGTATTCAACGGCTGATTCCCACGAGCGGACAGTCTGGGCGCCGATGGCCACCCCTTCTCTCGCCCACAGGGCCGTTTCCTCATCACTGAAGGACTCGGCCATTGCGTCGGCAACGGCCCCATAGGCCTCCGTTACGGCCGGCGGCAGTTTGCCCAGTTCGGTCAACAGGTCGCCAGTTGCGGAATTAGTCAAGGCTCGTGTCCTCCTTTGTCAGCCCTTCCTCGATGATGTCGAGGAACTGGTCAAGGATTTTAGCGGTGGCGCCGTACACCAGGTGGCGCTGGTAGCCATAAGAGCGCACGGCCACTCGTTGGCCATCTTCAATTCGGGAATCCCAACGGATTGTAGCACTGTCACGCAATACGCTCAGCGGTATTTCTACCACCTCGGCGATTTCGTGGGAACTGGGATTGAACTCATAGGGGTGGGGGATGGTGCCCACGAAAACTTTTACGAGGAAGTTGGAACGGGTTACGTTGTCGTCCAAGCGGCCCAAGATGGTTATGTCATTCCGGGCGATACCCATTTCCTCTTCAGTCTCGCGCAGGGCGGTGTCCGCAAAATCAGCGTCTTCGGGGTCCCTGGCGCCTCCGGGGAAAGACATTTCTCCCTTGTGGTGCTCCACAGTCATGGAGCGCCGGTTCAGCAGGACGCAGAATTCGCCGTCTTTGGGATACAGCAATAGCATTACTGCCGCCGGCATCAATCCTTCAGCGGCGGCAGTAACCCTTTCGCGATGGGCCAGGGTGTCCTTGATCAGGTCAAGGGTGAGCTCAACCATGCAGTCTCCCTGCTGATGAAGGCGCGGTGCTACTCAAAGATCGAGTACACGACCTCTTCGATGCTGCGCTGCAGTTCGGTCTCGTCGCTGAGTGTCCACACGATGGCTACCTGACACGCCCGGCGAGCCGGTATGCCTTGTCGCATTAAACGGCCGGCGTATATGAGCAGCCTGGTGCTGGCGCCTTCGGCCAGTCCATGCTCCCGGAGATTGCGGATCTTGTCACCCAAGCGGGCCAGAGCATGGGCCTCGTCTTCGGAGCAACCGCTTTCTTTAGCAACGATTTCCGCTTCGACGTCCACCGGCGGGTAGTCGAACTCGATGGAAATGAACCGCTGCCGGGTGCTGTGTTTCAGATCTTTGAGGGCGCTCTGGTAGTGGGGGTTGTAGGAGATGCAGAGCAGGAAACGGTCATCGGCTTCGATGATGTTGCCGGTTTTTTCGACCGGGAGGATTCTGCGGTGGTCGGTGAGGGGATGGATCAGGACGGTAGTGTCCTTGCGGGCTTCGACCACTTCGTCAAGGTAGAGGATAGCCCCGGCTTTGACGGCGCGGGTCATGGGGCCGTCAATCCAGCGGGTGCCCTGGGCGTCCAACAGGTAACGACCCACCAGGTCGCTGGCGGTCAGGTCTTCGTGGCAGGCAATGGTTACCAACGGGACGCGGACTTCGCCTTCCCGCATTTCCTGGCCGCCCTGGTTGCGCACAGTGGTAATGGGGCGGCCGAGTTTCCAAGCCATGTATTCGACGAACCGGGTTTTGCCGCAACCGGTGGGGCCTTTGAGGAGGACTGGGATGTGCTGTTCATACGCAGCCTCGAACAACTCAAGTTCATCCCCGACCGCACGGTAGTAGGGTTCGCTGCGGACCAGAAATTCTTCGATGGCGAACTCTTTGAAACTGGGTTCGTCTTCCAGCATTTCGATGTTTGCTTCAACCATTGCCTTGATTTACCTTTCCTTTGACTCGAGTCTCCCACAAGGTCTTGACCTGGTGTTGCAGAGCGACCAAGTCTGACGTGTTTTCGATCACCACGTCGGAACGTCGGATTCGGTCCTGGGACGACATCTGTGAATTGATGCGTTTACTGGCCTCTTGCGCGCTTAGTCCGTTCCGTTGTCGGAGGCGTTCAATTACGACATCATCCGGGGCGATGGTGGTCCAGACTTCGTCGACTAAAGTTTCCCAACCGGCTTCGAAAAGTACGGCGGCTTCGACTACTGCGACGGCTACGCTTGCTTCGGCCAACTGGACTTTTCGCTGCTGAACCATGCCGGCCATCAGCGGGTGCATGATGGCGTTCAGTCGCTGGAGTTGGGCAGGGTCGGAGAAGACTATCGCTGCCAATTTTCGCCGGTCGATCTCTCCTTCCGCCGTCAATATGCCTTCACCGAAGGCTGCGAGAACCTGGCGCCAGGCTTCGGAGTCCGGAGTGTAGGCTTCGTGGCCCAGCCGGTCGGCGTCAATTATTGCTGCCCCCTGTTGTCGCAACAGGTCGGCAACGACGCTTTTGCCGGTGCCGATACCGCCCGTGAGTCCGATTGTAAGCATGGCCGCCCAGAAGATAAGACTGGCGAGCATTCTAACAAGGCGTATTGCATTGGTCAACCGCGCATCGCCGGGGGCAGTTGACTACAGTTCAATTTGTACCGCGCCGTATCGTTCCAGGAAGCGTTCCTGGAGGGCCTGGAATTTCTCCCGGTAGGCGCCGGTGTGGATCGGGTCGGTGGTCATTATGACGGCGTCTTCCCGGTTGTCAGCGTAATAGTTTTTTCGGATGCCGGCTTCGTTGAAACCATATTTGTCGTACAACCGTTGGGCCACAAAGTTGGAAACCCGGGCTTCCAAAGTAACCTCTTCCAGCCCCTGCTCGTAGGCGACGCGCAAGGTTCCGATAATCAACAGTTCGCCGATGCCGCGACCGCGCAGGGCTTCCCGGACGGCTATTTCGGTAATGTGCGCCTGATCTCCCTGCATCCAGATGCCCACGTATCCGGCCAAGTCGTCGGCGGCGTCTTCTTCTCCCATGCCCAATGCCGACTTGACGCCGGTCAACATCCTGGCCCACAGGGGAGCGTCGGGAGGACCGGAACGCAGTTTCTCTGTTGAGGGCGCGGCTGTTGAGGGGGCGGCGTTATCGATCGCGTCAATCCGATACGCGACCAGGAAGCGGCAGTAGCGACTGTTCAACTCGCGGCGAAAGGGCGTTCCCACCCAGCCTACAGAGAAGGCCTCTTTCTCGATTTCGATGACCTGCGGGATGTCGTCGGCCCGCATCCGGCGCAACGCAACTTCCATGTCTGCCCGACCTGTGGACTTTCGAGACATTCTAGCAAAGAGCGCGACAGGAGCATAATCGGCGGCATGGCTCCGCCCTCGAATCAATCAGGGGACAGAGACAGCGAACCATATTGGCCGTCGTATCCGGGGGATATGGACACCTGACCACGGCGAGATTTCAGGATGGCCTGGGCGATTGGTCCACCCGCCGCCGCCACCAGGTCGTCATCGGCGGCCCACAGCAGGGCGTTCAGTTCGCTGCCCAGGCGGTCGGTAATCGAAGTATATTGCCGGGACACGGCGCGGGTATTGACGCCAATTCCCAGGACAGCGGCGATGATCTCGGGCAAGGGTATGAGACGGGCGAAAGGCGGATAACCGCCGTCAATGCTGATAAAGCCGGTATCGTCCGGTTCCAGGTTGTGCCGCAGTGGGTTGTCGGAAAGCCCGGTTACGCGATGCAGGACGCCCAGGGTCAGCGATTTCCCGCAAACCGGGCACTGTGTACCTTGCTGTTCCAATTCCACTGAACCAAGGGCAATGCCGCATTTGCGATGTCCGCTGTAGTGATATTTTCCCTCTTCAGGATAGAACTCAACGGTGTAGGCAACCGACCCGTCGCGCAGCGCATCGGAAACGCCTTGCCACGACAAAGGGGCCGACAGGGCGGTAGCCTCGCGGCCCAGGCGTCCCGGCGAGTGGGCATCTGAGAATGAGACGACGGCGCGGCGGTCGAGTTCGCTGACGGCCCGGTTCATTGCCGGGTCGGAGGACAGGCCGCTCTCTACGGCGGTGATATGGGGAGACAAGTCGCCGAAACATTCAACGAGGCTGTCAAAGCCGCCTTGGGAGCCATACAGTCCATACCAAGGCGTCCAAACGTGGGCCGGAATCACGCGCGCCTCCGGCGTTATGTCCAGCGCAAGGGCGGTGAGGTCACGGGCCGACAGGCGCACCGTGGGGCGTCCGTCGTTTTCCAAGTTGCCGTGCCGGTCGAGTTGTTGGCTGAAGATCGCGGCCGCGGACAAGGTTGGCAGAAACACCAGCAGATGCACCCGGCGGACTCGCCCGTCCTGCCGATATACGCAACTGATCTCGGTCCCCGGTACAAACCTCGCATCACCGTAACGATACAGTCCGTCCTGGTCGGCGACGAGGCTCGACTGGAGGTTGGCGAGCCAAGCCGGATGGGTGAAATCGCCGGTGGACAGAAGGTCGATGCCCTTACGCCGCGCCCAAGCCGCCAAATTGTCCAGGGTCAGTTGCTTGCTGCACGCGAAGGCGTAAGGGGAATGGATGTGCAGGTCAGCGACGAAAGATGCGGCGGTCATGGGCCGGGTTTCACGCGGCGAGGAGGGCTTCGGCCAGTTCGCGGGGGCGCTGCACGGCGACCTGGTGGGCGGCGTCCAGTTCAAGGACCGTGGCGTCAGGGATGCGCGCGGCCATTTCACGCTGGCGGGAGGGGGTGATGAGACGGTCGTTGCTCAGCACCACATAGGTGACCGGGCAGGGCAGGTTACCCAAGTCCAGGGAAACCGGTTGAGTCAGCATTCGCAAGGGCAAGGGCCCGAAGTGACCGATGGCTTGCGCCTGCTGCATATTGTCCAATCCCCGGCACCAGTACCGGTTGATCGCGCCGATGGGCACCGGTATGTCCCGGGCCGACAAGGCGCTGAGGGTACGGCAGAAACGGATCAACGCCCCGACGGGGGCGGGATACGCCGCGGCCGGCGGGCGGCCGTTGCCGGGGACTATGCCGCTCACCAGGACGATCCGCCGGGGTTTTACCGACATTTGCGGGGCGGCCAACAATGCTACCGTGCCCCCCATTTCGTGTCCGACCAGGGTGAAATCACGAAAGTCATCCTGTTCCGCGACGCGGGCAACGGTCTGGACGCTTTCCGACATATCGACCATGGCGACGTCCTTGGCCGCGTCGGCGCCGTGTCCGGGCAGATCAACGGCGCGGACGCGAACGGCTTGCCGGGCCAGAAACAACCGCGGGGGATGCTCGGCGGGAGCGGTCATGTGCCCCCAAACTTTACCCCAACTCCAAGCGCCCTGACCCGCGCCGTGTATCAACAGGAAGTCCGACACGCTATTCTCCTGATCAGGCGCCCAACGCCGCTAATATGGCATGTTTCACTGCGTCATCCTGCTCCGTCAACACGGTGCGGGGGTCGAGCCGAACGGTGTCTTCTGCGATGCGACCGATTACCGGAGTGGATTGGCTGCGGAGGGATGCCAAGAGCGATTCCGGGGTTGCGCTGCTGCCGTTGGGCGAGATTGACAAGGCCCAAGAGGGCAAAGTTTCGCCCGGCAGACTGCCGCCTCCGATGGCGGACCGGGCCGGTACGACGGCGGTTTCCGCGCCGGCGGAGGCGACAATTGCTTCGCGCCACGCCTCGGCGCGGGCGCGGATTGCCAGCGGGTCGGCGGCGATCATGCGCCAGATGGGGATTGCAGTTTCCGCTTCTCCCATCAGGTAGTGAGTCAAGGTTGCGGTCAGGCAGGCCAGGCTCATCTTGTCGATGCGAACCGCCCGGGCCAGCGGGTGCCGCTCCAGCCGGCTAACCAGGTCCCGCTGGCCGACTACAATGCCGGCCTGGGGCCCGCCCAGCAGCTTGTCGCCGGAGAAGAAGGCCAGTCCGACGCCGGCCGCCATGCTTTCCTGTGGGGTCGGTTCGTGGGCCAGTCCGTAGCGCTCGGTAGGGAGCAGGGCCCCGCTGCCCAAATCGTGCAGCACGGGGATTCCGGTTCGGGAGCCGAGTTCGACCAAATCGCGCTCATCTACTACGGAAGTGAACCCTGCAACGCGAAAATTGCTGGCGTGGGCTTTGAGGAATGCCGCCGTGTTGTCGGTGATGGCGTCGGCGTAGTCGCGGACGTAGGTGCGGTTGGTAGTGCCCACGTCAACCAAGGTACAACCGCTCTGGCGCAGCACGTCGGGGATACGGAACCCGCCGCCGATTTCCACGGCCTCGCCGCGAGTAACGATTACCTCGCGGCCGGCGGCCAATGCGGACAGGCCCAGCAGCAGCGCGGAGGCGTTGTTGTTGACGACCAGCGCGGCCTCCGCGCCCGTGATGCGCTGCAACAGGGATTGCAGATGAGCCTGGCGGGAACCGCGGCGTCCGGTGTCCAGGTCGATTTCCAGGTCGGAATAGCCCCGGCCTACCGCGTCGGCGGCGGCCAATGCCGCATCGCTCAAGGGCGCGCGGCCCAGATTAGTGTGGATGATGACGCCGGTGGCATTGATAACCGGGCGGGGCGAAGGTTCGGCCAGGCCGGCCAGCAGATCCAAAACGGCGCGAGATACATCATCGGCGGACGGCGCGCTGGCCCCGCCCTGCACCTGCCGTCGGGCATTGGTCAGCGCATCCCGAGTCAGTTCAACTACGGTATCCCGACCGTATGACGCAACGGCGTTGGCGAGATGCGGGCTGTTCACTACCCGCTCGACGCTGGGGAGATTGCGTAGCTGGGAGTTGGTCATGGTGGCGGTATTCTACCATCTTTACGCTAGGACAGAACCGACAATCGCCGCCCCGGAAATGCGAAAGCCCGGCCTCTTGCCCGTTGCGGACAGGAGTCCGGGCGCGAAACCCCGCGAATATCCCTAGCGCGGCGCCTGGCTGTAGGTGTTGTCGCCCCAGCAGGCTACCTGGCCGTTGGTGCGCAGGCCGTAGGTGTGGGCCCGGCCGGCGCTGATGGCGGTGAAAACCCCGCCGGGCGGCGTGGCTTGCCCCTGGGTGTTGTCGCCCCAGCAGCGCACGGTTCCTTTGGCCTGCGTGGCGTTGCCGTCCCCGTTGATGGCGCAGGTATGGGAGCCGCCGGCGCTGACTGCGGTATAGGTGAAGGGGTCTTGGTCAAAGTCGCCTTCCGGCGGCGCCGGCGGGGTGTTCTGGCCGGATGTGTTGTTTCCCCGGCACCCCACCCTTCCATTTCGATACAACACGCAAGTATGCTCCCCGCCGGCGGTGACCACACTTACGTCACCATCTATATTCCATCGCTGCCCTGAGTCGTTGCTGCCCCAGCATCGGGTAACACCGCTCCCATAATTTCGGTAACCTGATAATTGGAGTCGATCATACAACACGCAGTTGTGATCGTCGCCGACGGTGACCAATTCGAGCTTGTAACTGTAATTACTCCCCCAATCATCAGTTCGTCCGAGGCCGGGCGCCCCCCAGCAGATTACCACATGATTCGCCTGGCCTCCCGGCCAGGCAATCAGCCCGCAGGAATGGACGTCGCCGGAATCGACGGAGACAAACTTATGCTCAGCCGGCGGGGAGGGCACTGCCGCGCTGCCCCAGCAGGCTATGGTGCCATCGGCTTTCACCCCGCAGGTATGCCCGCCGCCGGCGCTCACCGAGAGGAACTCGCCTTCCGGCGGCGTGGCCTGGCCCCGGCCGTCGGAACCCCAGCAGGCGATGGAGCCGTCCAGCAGCACGCCGCAGGAGTGCAGGCCGCCGGCGCTGATGGAGCTGAAGGCCGCGCCGGCGGGGATGGTCTTGACGGCCACCGGCTGGGGCGGGGGCGCCGGCTGCGCGGCAGCGTTGATTGTGCCTTTAATCCAGTTGCTCCACTGCGACCACTCCCGGTTGCCCTCGGGCCCGCGGTTGGCGATGACGATAAACCAGTAATCCTGGTTGTTTATCAGGTCGGTGATCGTAACCGATGAACCGGCGGGCGCCGTGGTCCACTTGCCGCCGCTGCCATTGACGTTCACCGAGTAAGCCCAATGGATGTCGGCATTGGGGGCGGGCCGCCAGGACAGGGTGGCCTGCCCGCTGGCGGTGGCGGCTACTACCAGCTGGGTCGGGCTGCCCAACGCGCCCTGCTGCTGGGGCGCGGTCTGCCGGGTTCCCGGAGCGGCAGCGACGGAGTCAACCTTACTTTCCGGAATGCCTGCTGCGGGGGAACCGGGCTGAGCCCAGGCCAATGCGCCCGCTACCAGCGCCAGCGCGCTTGCCGCCAGCAACACCCGCGGGCGCCAGGTTCTTTGGAGAATCGTCACCAAAGCTCCCATAGCAAAACCTCCAATGATGATTTCGGATAACCGGCCCAATGGTAAATACAGCCGTCAAGTATGTCAAACGCAGGCAGGTCAATGACAGGATGGACAGGATTTTTATGATTGGGACTTGGCGGATTCCGGCTTTCGCCGGAATGACGGAAAGGGAAAACCGGAATGCCTTGAGGGGTGGGGCCGTAGCGTGCAAACGTCCGGTGTTATAGAATGATGACCCGTCGGATGGGAAAGATGATTCCACCCTATTACGGATGGAGTTGCCGCGATATGAAAAGGAAAACAATTGGCATTGGCATCCTAGTCGTGTTGGCAGCGGCCATTGTGTTCGGGACGGTGGGTTCGGTGATGGAAGTCATCGAAGCGGCATCGGCGCCCCAGCCGGCGGCAGGGGGGGAATACGTGGCTCGGCTCGCGCCGTCCGCCGACGACAACCCGGCCCTGGAGGCCCTCAAGTACGTTTGTCCCTTCCATTAAGGTGTGGAGATAGCATGACCCAGGAAATAGGATTGCCTCCGGAGCTGGATGCCCTCAAGAACACCGTACGCCAAATTGTGCGCGACGAGTGTGTTCCGTTGGAGCCTGAATACCTGGCGCATCCCCCACTGGAGGGCGAGCCGGATAACGGCGCCCCGCGGGGCGTTTTGGAGACGGTCCCCGGAGTGCTGGGCACGCTGTCGTCCGAGCAATGGGGGAGGCTGAACAATATCTCCCAGCAGACCGGCATTTACACTTCCTTCGTGCCTGAAGAGTACGGCGGCGGCGGAATGGGAGCACTGGGTCATCTGGTGTTGGAAGAGGAGGTGCATCGCAGCATCGTCCACCTGCCCACCTCGCCGGTGCCGATGTTTATGATTGGGGCCTGCACGCCGGAGCAGGAGGAGAAATACCTGTATCCGGCCATCAACGGCGACCTGTACTACTCTTTCGGCCAGACCGAACCGCAGGCCGGTTCCGACCCCGGCGGGATGATGCAGACGCGGGCCGTGCGCGACGGCGACGACTGGGTGCTGAACGGGAGCAAGATGTTCATATCGGGCGCGGCCTCCGCCGATTTTCTGCTGGTGCAGGCCGTTACCGACCCGGACAAACGGCAGCGCGGCGGCATCACGATGTTCATCATCGACAACCCTACGGCGGGGGTTACGTTTGAACCCATCCGGGTCTGGATTGTGCCTACGAAAGCGCAGCAGCACTATATCCACCTGGACAACGTGCGGGTGCCGCAGACGCAGGTATTGGGAGAAGTCGGCGGCGGGTTCACGCTGGGGCAGCAGTGGCTGGTGCATCACGACCGGCTGCTGCGCGGAGCGATGGCGCTGGGCATACTGACCCGCGCCCTGGAAATGGCGATTGAATGGTCGCAGCAGCGGGTGACCTACGGACGGCCCATCGCGGACCGGCAGGCAATCCAGTGGATGCTGACCGACGTGTATATGGACATCATCGCGCTGCGGTCGGTGGCGCGGGAAACGGCGGCCAGGGCCGACGCCGGCGAGGACGTGCGAGTTGAAGCGTCCATGGTCAAGTACGCCGCCGGCGAGTGGGGCTGGCGCAGCATCGACAAGATCATGCAGGTGTTTGGCGGTCTGGGGGAGACCTTGGACCTGCCCATAGCACATTGGTACCATATGCTCCGCCACGCTCGCATCGGCGGCGGCACGTCGGAAATCCACAAATTCGTGATGGCGCGGGCGCTGCTGGGCGGCCGGGTCGGCTTTCAGGGATGAGGTGCAAAAATGCCGCAACGCAAAAATCTGCTCCGCTCCGCCTGGCCCTTGGGCATTGCGATAATCCTGCTGTCGCTGGCAGCCTGCGGGTTCCAGCCGCCAGCGGCGTCGCTGTCCGGGGGCGGTTTCGCCGGCGACCGGACGCCGGCAGTCGGGCAGGTGGCCGAACACGACGGCGACGCTTATGACGTGGCGCAGGTTGTCGGGGTGGGCCGGGCCGCCGGAACTCCCGATGTGGCAACGCTTTCGCTGGCGGTGTCGGTTACTGCCGACACGGTGGCCGCGGCCCGCGGCGCGGTCACCGCGGGGATGCAAAAAGTTACGGACGCCCTGGCCGAAAACGACATCGCCGCCAAAGACATTATGACCAGCCATTTCCGGGTGCATCCTGAATACGACTATGGCCCGGACGGGCAGGAGTTCAGAGGATACCGGGTCAGCAACGGCCTGACCGTAACGGTGCACGACACCGGCGCCGTCGGCGTCGTGATTGACGACGCCATCAACGCCGGCGGGAACGATATTGTGTTCAACTCGCTCCGTTTCTCTTTCTCCGACACCGATGCCATGGCGCGGCAGGCCCGCGAGGCCGCCGTGGCGGATATGCAGGACAAGGCGGCGCAGCTGGCGCAATTTTCCGGTCGAGAGCTCGGCGACCTGAAGGTAATTTCCGAAACACCGTTGGGCAACACGTTTGGGAGGGGATACGGAGACTTCTTCGGCCTTGAGGCCGCGGCCGCCTCCGTATCGCTGGTGGCAGTGGGCGAGGATGAGATAACCATTACCGTCTATGGCGTGTATGAGCTGCGGTAATGGCCATGGTACTCAGCGACCACACCATCCGCCGTCAAATCGCCGAGGGGCGGATCGTGGTGCGCCCCATTGACCCGGACGACATCCAGCCGGCCAGCATCGACCTGCACCTGGAGCGCCGGTTTCTGGTGTTCTCCAATACGCGCCAGCCTTATATTGACGTGCGGGAGCCGCTGGACAATCTGACCGAGGAAGTTCGCATCGAGGATGACAGCCCATTTATGCTGCATCCGGGAGAATTCGCGCTGGGGAGCACGTTGGAGCATATCGAGTTGCCCGACGACCTGGTGGCGCGACTGGAGGGGAAAAGCAGTCTGGGCCGGCTGGGGCTGCTGATCCACAGCACGGCCGGGTTCGTCGATCCCGGATGGAAGGGGAGCCTGACCCTGGAATTGAGCAACGTGGCGAGGTTGCCCATTGCACTGTACTACGGGATGAAAATTGGTCAGATATCCTTTTTGCAGCTGACCTCCCCGGCGGAACGTCTTTATGGGTCGCCCGAACTGGGCAGCAGATATCAGGGACAAACCGGCCCCACCGCCAGCCGTTTCCACCGGGATTTTGCGCGTAAGGGGTCGGCTTGAGATGAGCGCCGGAGTTGAGCCAATGCAGCGCGCATTAGCCCTGGCGCGGACCGCGCTTGGTTCCACCAGTCCCAACCCTGCGGTCGGAGCGGTGGTCGAACGCGACGGAAACATCGTTGGGGAAGGGTACACTCTGCCGCCGGGACAACGCCACGCCGAGATCGGAGCTCTGCGGCAAGCCGGCGACCGGGCCAAAGGGGCCACCCTGTACAGCACCCTGGAACCCTGCTGCCACTACGGTCGGACGCCGCCCTGCACCGACGCCATCATCGCCGCCGGGATTGGTCGCGTGGTGTACGCGGCGGAAGATCCCAACCCCCGGGTTGCGGGCGGGGGCGGCGCGGCGCTGCGGGCGGGCGGCGTGGAAGTTGAAACCCAACCCAACCGGGCAGCTGACGAACTTTACCAAGGGTTTGCCAAGCACGTGACCAGCGGGTTGCCCTACGTTGTGGCGAAGTTCGCCATGAGTTTGGACGGGAAGATCGCCACCCGTACCGGAGACTCGCAATGGATAACCGGTCCGGACGCCCGGGCCCGGGTACAGCGGATGCGCAAGGAGCTGGACGGCATAATGGTGGGTATCGGCACGGCGCTGGCGGACGACCCGCAGCTGACCGCCCGCGACGAGTATGGGGAAACCCTTCCCGTCAACCTCCAACCCATTCGGGTAGTGGTGGACAGCGCGGCCCGAGTGCCGGCCGAGGCGCGTATGTTTTCGCAACCGGGGCGAACTTTAGTGGCCGTAAGCGAAAATGCCAGCGCGTCGCGGATCGCGGCTTTGGAAGATGCGGGCGCAACGGTACAGGTTTTTCCGGGGACTGACGGTAGGGTAAATCTGTCGGCGCTGCTGAAGCACCTCGGCGCGGAAGGGGTGGTGAGTTTGCTCGTGGAAGGAGGCGGAGGGATACTGGGCGCGATGCTGGACGCACGGCTGATCGACAAGTTTCACGTGTTCCTGGGGCCGGTGCTGATTGGCGGGGCTGGCGCACGATCCCCTATCGAAGGCCACGGAGCTACCCTGATGGCCGATGCCTGGCGGCTGGAGTGGACCAGCATGGAATCCATTGGCGAAGATTGGCTCATCACGGGCTATCCAACTCAGGGAGACGCATAAATGTTCACCGGAATCGTGGAAGAAGTTGGACGGGTGTCCTCCCTTGACGGCTACCGGTTGAAAATTAATGCCGGTCGGGTTCTGGAGGACGTGAAACTGGGCGACAGCATTGCCGTCAACGGCGCCTGCCTGACGGTAGTGGAGTTTGGACCCGACGGTTTTGCCGTGGATCTGGCGCCGGAGACACTGAGGCGGACTTCCCTGGAGCAGGCGGGCGCTGGCAACGCGGTCAATCTGGAGCGAGCTTTGGCCGCCCAGGATCGCATGGGCGGCCACATCGTGCAAGGCCACGTGGATGCCACCGGAACGATTACCGGTTTCACACCCGAGGCGGACTGCTACATTGTGGAAGTGGAAGTTCCAGAGTCCCTGGCGCCATACATAGTGGAGAAGGGGTTTATCGCGGTTGACGGGATTAGCTTGACGGTGGTACAAAGGATGGGACACCGATTTACGATTTCGGTAATCCCCTTCACGATGCAGAACACCAACTTGCACGAACGGGAAATCGGCGACCGGGTGAACTTGGAAGCGGACATTCTGGCTAAATACGTGGAGAGCCTGCTGGCCGCCAGATTCAGCTGACCTGGAGCGCGCTCGAACCACCAGATGCAGAGTTCAGATGCAGTTAGTTAGCATCGAAAAAGGTCTTGAAGACCTGAAAGCCGGCAAGTTCCTCATCGTGGTGGACGACGAGGACCGGGAAAACGAGGGCGATCTGGTGATGCCGGCAGAGCACGTCACGCCGGAGGCCGTCAACTTCATGGTGACGCAAGCCCGGGGGCAGTTGTGTATGCCCATGCTGGCGGAACGGTTGGCAGAGTTGGACATTCCCATGCTGCCCAGCCGCCACTCCGACTCGGCGATGCCTACCGCGTTCACGATGCCGGTGGATTATGCCATAGACACGACGACGGGCATATCCGCCCATGACCGAGCCGCTACCATCCGGGCGCTGATCGATCCGGAGGCTCAGGCGACGGATTTCATCCAGCCCGGCCATCTTTTCCCCCTGCGCTATCATATGGGCGGCGTCCTAGTTCGGCCTGGTCACACCGAGGCGATTATCGACCTCTGTCGTTTGGCGGGGCTTTATCCGGCCGGCGTGGTTTGCGAGATCATGAAAGACGACGGAACCATGGCACGGATGGCGGACCTGATCCCCATGGCAAAGGAGCACGCTCTGAACATCCTGTCAATTGCTGATCTGATTGAATACCGGCGTCAGCACGACCCGATTGGTCAAGGAAGCGAATAATGCCCCTATGCAGCCTGGAAGAGGCGCTTGAAGACTTGTCCTCCGGTAAGTTCGTGATCGTCGTTGATGACGAGGGGCGCGAGAATGAGGGAGACCTTTTCCTGTTTGCGGAGCACGCCACCCCCGAAGCCATTGCCTTTATGGTAAGTCACGCTCGAGGCTTGGTGTGCGTTCCCATGCTGGGCGAACGGCTTGATGAGCTGCAAATCCCGATGCTGCGGAGCCGACATTCTCGTTCCGAGCAGCCCACGGCGTTCACTACGTCGGTGGACTACAAGCGAGGCACTTCCACGGGCATATCGGCCTATGACCGCAGCGCCACCATACGGGCGCTGGTTGACCCTGACACGCAACCGTCGGATTTCGTTCATCCCGGGCATATGTTCCCGCTCCGGGCAGATCCGGGAGGCGTGTTGAAACGTCCCGGGCATACCGAGGCCATCGTGGATCTATGCAGAGCGGGAGGAGCTTACCCCGCCGGCGTGGTTTGCGAAATCATGAACGAAGACGGCACCATGGCGCGCCGGCCCGAGCTGGAGCGGTTTGCCGTCAAACACGACCTGAAGATCTTCAGCATCGCCCAGTTGATTGCCCATCGGAGGATGACGGAAGATCTGATCACCAGGGTTGCGGAAGCGGAGCTGCCCACGCAATATGGCGTCGCTCGCCTGATCGGATACCGAAGCGCCGTGGACAGCGGGGAACACGCCGCGCTGGTGGTGGGCGAATGGAACGCGGATGATGAGGTGCTGGTGCGGGTCCACAGCGAATGCCTGACGGGAGACGCTTTCGGAAGCCTCAAGTGTGACTGCGGGCAACAGTTGGAAATGGCGATACGGATGTTGTTTGAGCATGGCTCCGGCGCGTTGCTGTATTTGCGCCAGGAGGGTCGCGGGATTGGGCTGCACAACAAGATCAAGGCCTACGCCTTGCAGGACCAGGGGATGGACACCATTGAGGCCAACGTAGCGTTGGGTTTCCAGCCCGATGAGCGAAAATACGATCTGGCGGTGCAAATCATGCGCGACCTGAACATTAGTCGCGCGCGGTTGGTCACCAATAACCCCCACAAAATGGCGGGCATCAGCAGCCTGGGATTACAGGTAACGGACCGGGTTGGGCTGACGGTGGAACCCAACGAATCGAATGAGCATTACCTGCGCACCAAGCGGGAGAGCATGGGCCACCTCATGTCCGTAGCGCAACCGGATCTCCCCGGGACCGGGGGTTAGCCGCAGCGCGGCGCAGTCCCGGTCGGGAGGTGGATTCGGCCTTCCCCGATTTTCTGGCGCGTGGAGCCGCAGGAACTATTCGGCTTCGCCCAGGCGGCTGACCAGCCAGGCTTCGATGAAATCGTCGATAGCGCCGGCCAGCACGGCGTCGGCGTTTCCGGTTTGATGATCCGTCCGATGGTCTTTAACCGACCGGTAGGGGTGGAGGACATAGCTGCGTATCTGATTGCCCCACTCGGCTGAGACCCGTTGGCCGCGCAGGGAAGACAGTTCTTTCTCTCGTTCTTCCTCGCGCAGGGCCAGCAATTTGGCTTTGAGGATACGCATGGCGTAGTCGCGGTTTTGATGCTGGGAGCGCTCGGTTTGGCATGACACCACGATGCCGCTAGGAAGGTGGGTAAGTCGCACCGCCGACGCGACCTTTTGCACGTTCTGACCGCCGGGGCCACTGGACCGGAAAAAGTCCAGTTTCAGGTCCTCGGCCCTTATTTCTACCTCGGTATCACCATCGAGAACGGCCGGCAGAACCTCAACCCGGGCGAAAGACGTCTGACGCCGGCGCGCTGGGTCAAAGGGAGACATTCGCACCAGCCGGTGCACGCCAACCTCGGCGTTCAGGTATCCGAAGGCGTGCTCGCCGCCGATTTCCATGGTACTGGTACGGAGGCCCGCCTCATCCCCATAGGCGGTGTTCAGGACTTGTACGGGCCTTTTGCCGGCCGTGGCCCAACCGGCGTACATGGCGGTGAGCATCTCGACCCAATCGTGGGAGTCGGTGCCGCCGGCGCCGGAGTGGATGGTCAGGATAGCCGGACGGTCGTCGTATGGCCCCGACAGGGTAAGGGCCATCTCGGCGCGGGCAAGCTGGGCGGTGACGGCAGCGGTCTCTGCGGTCAGGTCGTCGGCGAAGCTATTGTCATCGGTCTCGATGGCGAGTTCAGCCAATTCCAGCAGGTCGGCCACCTGGGACTGCAAGCCGTGCCATAACTCCAACGATTGTTGCAGTTGCCCCAATTCCTGCATCTTGCGTTGAGCGCGAGCCGGGTCATCCCAGAAACCGGGGGCCGCCGCCGCGCTTTCCAGTTCGGCGACGGATTTTTCGCGGCCGGCGAGGTCAAAGACGCTCCACGACGGCGGCGACTTTGGCGGACAGGTCGGTGAGTTGCTGGTGAAGGTCGTCCATGGGGGCTCCTTTTACGCCAGGTTGAGATAACGTCAGAAGAGCTGAGATTGATGACATTATACGAACATCTATTGAATTTTGCCTTATGCAGGCGTTCCAGCGCTTGTAAATCGTGAAGCGAAGTGAAGGTGATATCGGAGGAGAGAAAGTACGAGCAGGATGGTTTCGACGCAACTTCGAGAATGACGGACTTTGCATTTTTCAGCGATAAGGGGAGACATGGCTACGACGTTGGAACCAGAAATGGAAACGCGGCTGGCGAATTTGGCCCATCGAATGGGTTTTACCGGCCCGTCCGGGCCGGAACGGGCGCTCAAAGTGGCGGTAGAGGAACTGGAGGCGAAATTACCCCGGAGCGGTAAACCCTCCCCGGCGGAAATCGCCGCTGAAATGATGCCAATGGTAGCCGCTGCCCGGCGGTGGCGGGCAGGACACCCCTTTGACGACGATAACCCCCCGTCCAAAGTCTGGCAAGAGGAACTCTATGATGATCGGGGGTTGCCGAAGTGATGGTTGCCGACACCTCGGCTATAGTGTCGGTAATCACCAGCGAGTCGGAGGCTCCCGATTTTCTGGCGGCTATGGAACAGGATGGCGAAATCCTCGTATCCGTCGGAACCGCCGTTGAGTTGATGACGGCGGCGATTGGAAAGGGCGAAGACATTTACCGGATAGCCAGCCAATTCCTACAGCGCTCCTTTGGGCGCATTGCGCCAATGGATGCGGAGCATCTGTGGCTGGCCGCCGCTGCTTACCGGCGGTACGGCAAAGGTCAAGGCCACCCGGCGCAACTCAATTTCGGCGATACGTTCGCATATGCCCTGGCGTCGGCGCGCCGGCTACCGCTGCTGTTCAAAGGCAACGACTTCGCTCAAACCGATGTTCGGTCTGCGCTATAGTCGCGCCGGAGTTTTTCCGACATGGCCGGTCATACCGGCGCCGTAGGTTATAATCAACTTGCAATCATCGCCAGGCAGGTAGGCCCATGCTCGACCACGGAACCCCGGAACACGCCGTTGACGACCCGGTTGCGGATATGCGGCACCGAATGCGCCACTCGGCGGCCCATGTGATGGCCGACGCCGTTCTGCAACTGTTTCCCGAGGCCAAGGTGGGCATTGGGCCGCCGACTGCCGACGGTTTCTACTATGACTTTGAGGTGGAACGGCCTTTCACTCCAGAGGACCTGGAACGGATCGAGACGTTGATGCGGGACACCATCAAGTCCAATACCACGTTCTGGCGGGAGGAATTGAGCCGCGAATCCGCCAAGTCAATGTTCGCCGACCAGCCCTACAAGCAGGAGATCATCGACGACCTGCCTGATGAGACTACGCTCAGCATCTATCGCCACGGCGAGTTTACCGACCTTTGCCAAGGGCCGCACGTCGCCAGCACCGGCGACATCACCGCCGTCAAGTTGCTGCACACCGCGGGGGCATACTGGCGGGGGGACGAAAACCGTCCCATGCTCCAGCGCATTTATGGGACGGCCTTTGAATCGCAAGAAGAACTGGAAGCCCATCTGGAGCGTTTGGCGGAAGCGGAAAGGCGAGATCACCGGACCATTGGCCGGCAGCTAAATCTGTTCACCGTCCATGAAGAGATCGGGCCGGGCCTCATCGTGTGGCACCCCAAGGGTGGTGTGATGCGCTCCCTGATCGAGGATTATTGGCGCGACATTCACTACCGCCGGGGCTACAACATCGTCTATTCGCCGCACATCGGGCGAGCGCGGCTCTGGCAGACCAGTGGACACCTGGATTTCTACCGGGACAGTATGTATGCGCCTATGGAGATCGACGAGCAGGAATACTTCCTGAAGCCGATGAACTGTCCGTTCCACATCCAGATTTACCGTTCAGCGCTGCGAAGTTATCGCGAATTGCCCCTGCGCATCGCCGAATTGGGCACGGTGTACCGGTACGAACGGAGCGGCGTCCTGCACGGCCTCATGCGGGTGCGGGGGTTCACCCAGGACGACGCGCACATTTTCTGTCTGCCCGATCAGGTGGCCGACGAAGTGGGCGACGTGCTGGACCTTACCTTTGAGATCATGGCGGCCTTCGGGTTCGAGGACTACGACATCATGCTGTCCACCCGGCCGGAGAAATACGTGGGGGAGCCGGAAATGTGGGAGCACGCCACGGAGTCGTTGCGACAAGCTCTCGTAATACGAGGTTTGCCCTACGACATCGACGAGGGCGGCGGAGCATTCTATGGTCCCAAGATCGACATCAAGATTACCGATGCGCTGGGGCGAGCCTGGCAATGCACAACGGTGCAATTTGATTTCAACCTGCCGGAACGTTTTGACCTGGTGTTCCAGGACGACCAGGGCAACCGCTCTCGACCCTATATGGTGCACCGGGCAATCCTGGGTTCGCTGGAACGCTTTTTCGGCGTGCTGGTGGAGCACTACGCCGGGGCGTTCCCGTTGTGGCTGGCGCCGGTACAGGCGGTCGTAATCCCCATCGCAGACCGGCACAACGAATATGCGGAACAAGTGGCCGGCAAGTTGCGCGATGGCGGTTTCCGCGTAGAAGTGGACGACCGCAGCGAACGGATGAACCAGAAGATTCGCCAAGCGCAGTTGCAGAAAACCCCTTACATGCTGGTGGTTGGCGACCGGGAGGCTGAAGCCGGCGCGGCGGCGGTGCGGACGCGGGATGGGGAGAACCGGGGGGCGTTGCCGCTGGACGACGTGATCGCATTGCTGGGCGGGGACTTATCGGGAACGCCGGCGGCTCGCTAACCCGGAGTCTCTAAAATGCAATTGGAATGGGGCAACCGGGCCGGTTGCCCCAACGTTTTTAGCCCGTTCGGTCGTTCGTCTTGACCGGTTATTGGATCAACTTACTGAATTCGCCTGCAAAGTCAGCGCCTCGGCCGCCGTAGCCTTTGCGGAAGGTAATGACGCCATTCGCGTCCATAGCGATCATAGACGATTGACTCACGATCTTCAGGTCCCGCAGCATAGATCCCACGGGCTGGACGGCGGTCATGTTCGAGAAACCGTTTTCTGCGATGTAATTTTCCAAAGTGGCGGCGCTTTCGTTGAATGCCACCAAGTAGAAATCAGCCTGTTCGGCGTAGTTGTTCACGATGGGCCCCAGCGTCCGCAACTCGGCGCGGCAGGCTGGTCACCAAGTGGCGAAATAGTGCATGAAGACGGGTCTGCCGGTCGCCGTCAGGTCAGCGAGAGCGATGCTGGAACCGTCGGAGCGCTCCATCGCAAAGGCGGGCGGCCTCTCGCCAACCTGGGTTCCTATCGGGGCGTCCGGAACGTCGGTCGCGGCAGGCAGGGGCGGCGGCGCGGCCGTCGGCAGTGGTGATGGCGTGACGGTGTTAGACGGTGGAGGCGTCGGCCCTTTGGTGGCGGTGGGCGCGGGGGCCGGCGCTTCGGCAGGCGTCGCCGGCGCGGGAGCATTGGTCGCCTGAGCCGGCGGGGCCGTCGGCAAGACGGGCTTCGCGGATCCCGCAACAGCGGCGGCGGCCGGGGGCGCCGGAGTGTCCTTTGGCGCTTCAGCCGGAGCCGCCGTTGGCGCGACGGTCGGCGCGGCGGCCGGCGGAGGCGAAGGAGCAGGCGCAACATCCGGGGCGCTGCCGGTTCCGCATGCCATTACCGCAGCGCTGGTCAGGGCGGAGAGGATGAGGGGCGCAAATATACGCATTGGACTGATCATACCCGTTGTTGCGGCGTCAACGACGCCGGAGGGATTATTGTCATCAAGCCGGGTGCTGCATGTCCATCATGCGCCGGTCTTCCCCCTGCTGGATCTGCTTATGAGTGGGCACAGCATCCGGGTCGGCGGTTAGTTGAGTGAAATGGGGCGACCATTGGCTGGCGGTTCCCATGAGCTGCCGGTGGTAGATGATGCCATCGGCGTTGACAGCCATCATGGCCATCTGCCGGGTAATTTCCAGGTCCTCCAACATTTCGCCGACGGGTTGCGCAGCGATGAGGTCGGTGTAACCTTGCTGCTCAATATAGTTTTCAATCTCCAGGGCAGATTCGTTGTAGGCAACGACATAGAAATCGATCTCACCGAACTCAGTGGCAATCGGGTTCAGCGTCTGTAACTCAGCGCGGCATTCGGGTCACCAGGTGGCGAACCAGAAGAGATGCGCCGGTTGATCCGCTTCGGCCAAGGCGTCGGATGTAACCTGAGAACCGTCGGACAACGTCACCGCGAAGGGCGGGGCGGCTTTCCCGATGTCCAAGCCGACGGTACCTGCGGCGGGAGCGCAAGCAGTCACGGCCAGCGTCGCAGCGCAAAGCAGGACGGCAAACAGAGTTGCGGTTATGAACCGGGTTCTCATGGAACACTAATAGCGTATGATTTCATCTGGTATGCTGGCAAAGGCTGCCAACCAAATTGTAGCCGAACAGGTTGTAGTTTGGAATACGCCGCGCCACGCTTTTCGGATCTACGACGAGGAGTGAACTGATGCCCAACCGCCTGATTGACGAAACCAGCCCCTACCTTTTGCAGCACGCCGAGAATCCGGTGGACTGGTATCCCTGGGGGGATGACGCGCTGAACCGGGCGCGGGAAGAGGACCGGCCCATCCTGCTGAGCATCGGATACTCGGCGTGCCACTGGTGCCACGTGATGGAACGGGAGTCCTTTGAGAACGAGGACATCGCCGGCTTGATGAACGAGCATTTCGTCAACATCAAGGTGGATCGCGAAGAGCGCCCCGACCTGGACGCGGTGTACATGGAAGCGGTGCAGATGATGACGGGAAGCGGCGGTTGGCCGATGACGGTGTTTCTGACTCCGGAAGGCCGGCCATACTACGGCGGCACGTATTTTCCCCCTGAGGATCGAATGGGTATGCCCGGTTTCCCCCGGTTGCTGGCGGCGGCCAGCCAGGCGTATCACACCAACAAAGGCGAAATCGAGCGGGTCACTCGGCAACTGGCGGAGCAGATGGGTCGGACGGGTCAGATGCCCCGGGGCTTCACGCCATTGACCACCGAGGTGATGCACAACGCTTACTCGCAGCTGGCGACGCAGTTCGACCACCTGAACGGCGGGTTCGGCAGCGCGCCCAAGTTTCCCCAGCCGATGACCCCGGAGTTTCTGCTTCGTTACCACCGACACGGGTTCAACGAGCGCGCCCTGGAGATGGTGGAACTCACGTTGCAAAAAATGGCTTACGGAGGGATGTACGACCAGGTGGGAGGCGGATTTCACCGGTATTCGACCGATGCGTACTGGCTGGTGCCCCACTTTGAGAAGATGCTGTATGACAATGCGCTGCTGGCGCGGTTATATCTGCACGCCTGGCAAGTCACCGGCAAGGCGCTGTATCGACGCATAACGGAGGAAACGCTGGATTACGTACTGCGGGAAATGACGGACCCTTCCGGCGGGTTTTACTCGGCCCAGGACGCGGACAGCGAAGGCGTGGAGGGGAAGTTTTTCGTCTGGACACCGGACGAACTACGACCACTGTTGGGCGACGACGCCGCACTGGTAATGGGTTACTACGGCGTCACGGAGGGCGGCAATTTTGAAGGAGCGAATATCCTGAACATCGCCCGTCCCGCGGCCGAATATGCCGGTCAGCGAGGAGTGTCGGAAGATGCGCTGTTGACTGCGGTCACCCGGGCGCGTTCTATACTGCTCGCGAAGCGCGAGCAGCGGATTCATCCTCTGTTGGACGACAAGGTATTGACGTCATGGAACGGCCTGATGCTGCGCGCTTTTGCCGAAGCGGGCGCGGCGCTGGGGCGAGGGGACTATCTGGATGCCGCCCGGCGCAACGCCGGCTTCCTGCTGGACAGTATGCGAGATGCCGACGGCAGGCTGCTGCGAACGTGGCGGAACGGGCAGGCGAAACTGCTGGGATACCTGGAGGACTATTCGTGTCTGGCCGACGGGCTTTTGTCGCTCCACGAAGCGACTCTGGAACCGAGGTGGCTGCAAGAAGCCGTGGCCGCCGCCGATGGGATGATCGCACTCTTCTGGGATGACCAGACCGGCGGCTTTTACGACACCGGCAGCGACCACGAGACGCTGGTCGTCAGGCCCCGGGACGTATTCGACAACGCGCAGCCGTGCGGCGGCTCGGTCGCAACGGACGCGCTGCTGCGGCTGGCGGTTGCCACGGGCAATGACGATTACTCGGTCAAGGGGGCGACGCCGTTACGGGCGTTGCAGCAGTTACTGGGCCGGGCGCCGGCTGCCACAGGCCACTGGCTGGGGGCGCTGGACTTCTACGTATCGCTGCCCAAAGAAATCGTCATCGTGGGTGAATTGGAACGCCCGGAAACCATCGCGCTGCTCGGAGAGGTGAGCAGTCGTTATCTACCCAACCGCGTTGTCGTCGGTATGGGAGACCCGGCTGCGCCGCCGCTGGAGGGTTCGCCTTTGCTGGAACAGCGGGGTATGCAGGACGGCGCGCCGACGGCCTACGTGTGCGAGCATTACGTCTGCCAGCTGCCGGTGACCGACGCGGCGGCGCTGGCCGCGCAATTGGACGCCTAGCGAGCTTGTTCACCGCCGCGCCGGCAACAAACCGGCCGCCGCTATGGTTTGACGGTTCACGGTATCCGGCAAGCGATAGCGGGGCCAAAGGGCAAGGCCCAGGAGGACCAGGCCGCCGGCCATTACGGGAGCCAGGCGAATGCCGAGGGGGTCATCGGGGGAGTCGCCGAGTTCCAGGATCCAGCTCAACAGCAGGGGCGGCAGGGCATAGGTCAACTTTTCGAAGAAGTTCTGGGTCGAATAGAACATGGCTTCTCTGCGCTCGCCTCTCAACAGCGCATCGTAGTCGGCGATATCTGCGGTCAGTCCTTTGGGCAGCATGAAGACGGCGGCCACGGGCATCCCGGCGATGAACACCATGATCAGTCCCTGCAGTAGCAGGTGTTCAGAAATCCACAGGCCGACCAATCCCAGGAGCGGGAACACGAGCCCGCAAGCGACAATACAGATCCCGTAGATCCGGCGTTTGCTGATCCAGCCGGCCGAGAAGAGTATCCAGATCACCAAGCCGAACAGAAGGGCGCCGCTGATAACTCCGGTGGACATCCAGCTTGAGGCCCGGCCTTCGTGTTCGGCCAGCAGTACGCCGACGGCAAAAAATGGGATCCATCCTTGCAGCACCCCCACGCCGGTGGTGAACATCACGAAGGTTGGCAGGAAGGCCAAGAATTGGGGATTGCGCAGTGTGTCCTTGAACCCTCGCCAGAAAGGCACCTGAGCCGGGATGACGTCCCGCTGCGCGTACCGCCAAATTGCCGACAGCGATATCAAACGAAACACGAAAGCGGCCACGGCGAATATGGAGCCGGCAACCTGGAATCCGAAAGCGTCCTTGATGTAACCACCCATGACTAAACCCAGGCCGGCCCCGCTAACGGCGAACAGGAAGATGAAACTTACGACCTGCATGCGATCCCTGGCGGTTCTGGTTAGTTCGGGGACCAGGGCTTCCAGGGCTCCGCTGGACATGGTGGCGGCCGTGAAGAACAGTTCCAGCATCACCACCAGGTAGAGAGCGTTCCACCAACTGCTGCCCGCACTGGGGAGGAACCAGATCAGCGCCCCGAAAAGCGCGTAGAACGGGGTGCCGAAGAGGATGAAGGGAATGCGACGCCCCCAGGGGCTGCGGGTTCGGTCACTCCACCATCCGATTAGAGGGTCGGTAAAAGCGTCAACGAAGCGCCCGGCGAAGATCAGGAAACCGGCCAGAACCCGCGCGCTGATATTGTAAGTCAGTATCGAAACATCCGGGTCGGGGACGCGGGCGACCCCTTCAAAGGCCGGCGGAGCCAGAAAAAACACCACCCATCCCTGCCGGAAATAGCCGATTGCCTGCAATCCGATATGGTCGGCCGAGAACAATAGCTTGTTCAGCAAAGGCAGACGCGGCGCGGGCTGTGCTGAGCCGATCATTCCATCTCGAAAGGGGCAAAACTGCCGGGGCAATGTAGCATATTTTGAGGACTCGGTACGTGGAGGGGAATGTCCACCTTGTCGGATTTGCGCCGCTCTGATAATCTGACCAGCGTCGTTCACGGGAGATTTGGATTGAGCCGGCCACAGCCCATCAGGGCTTCTTTGTTTATTACCTGCATAATCGACCAACTGTACCCCGAAGTCGGGGTTAGTGTGGTGCGCGTTTTGCGGCGGAGCGGTGTGGAGGTGGACTTTCCGGCCGGTCAGACCTGCTGCGGTCAACCTCTGTACAATTCCGGCTTTACGCAGGAGGCCAAGAAGTTGGCCCGGCGGACGCTGGAGGCGATGGAGAGCAGCGATTACGTGGTGGCGCCGTCCGGCTCATGTGGGGCGATGCTGAGAGTTTTCTATTTGGATCTTTTCGCAGACGACGCCGAAATGTCGGCGCGAGCGCGGGACCTGAGCAACCGGGTTTACGAGTTCACCGAGTTTCTGACCGAAGTGGTCGGGGTGGAGCGGCGTTCCGGTTCGGAGACGTCCCGGCAGGGTAGCAAGGTTGCGTATCATCCGTCTTGCCATCTGCTGCGGGAGATGGAAGTGAAAGAAGCGCCGGCGCAACTTCTGCAAAGCGTTGACGGGGTATTGCCCGTTTCGCTACCCAACGCCGAACAGTGCTGCGGGTTTGGCGGGACCTTTGCGGTGAAATACCCGCACATTTCGCAGGAGATGCTGGGGGACAAGATAGACGCCATCATTGCCAGCGGAGCGGATATGGTGACGGCCTGCGACATGGGTTGCCTGATGCACATCGGAGGCGGGTTGAGTCGGCGCCAATCGCCGGTCAAGGCGCGCCACATCGCGCAGGTGCTGGACGGGTCGGTGGGCTGACATGGCCGAAGTGGCAACGCGGGATTTCGTCGCGGCCTCCCGGGCGGCGGTGCAGGATCAACAGTTGCGCCAGGCGCTGCGCCGGGCGGGCAGCGGGTTTGATGGGGCCCGGCAAGAAGCCATCGACGAGGTCACTCCAGAGGTGTGGGAGGGCTGGAGGCAACAAGCCAGGCGGGTGAAAGAACACACCATCGCGCATCTGGACTACTACCTGGCCATGCTGGAACGGAACGTTGTTGCCGCCGGGGGGCAGGTGCATTTTGCCGCCGACGCGACGCAGGCCAACGCTATCGTGTCGGAAATTGCCCGGACCCGTGGTGTAGCCACAGTCACGAAAAGCAAATCCATGGTGTCGGAGGAATTGGGGCTGAACCACGTACTGGAGGCAGCGGGGATTGAGGTTTTTGAGACCGATCTGGGGGAGTACATCATCCAGCTGGCCGAGGAGACGCCGTCGCACCTGGTGGCTCCGGCCCTGCACAAGACCCGGGGGCAGGTGGCCCGGTTGTTCGCCGACAAACTGGGGACGCCGTACTCTGACGACATAGAGGAGATGGCGCGGGTAGCCCGAGTGGCGTTGCGGCAGAAGTTCCTGGACGCCGACATGGGCGTGAGCGGGGCCAACTTCCTGGTGGCCGAAACCGGCAGCCTGGTCATCATCACCAACGAGGGAAACGGACGGCTCTGCACCTCAGCGCCACGGATCCACGTCGGGTTGGCCGGAATGGAAAAGGTGATACCGTCGCTGGAAGACCTGGCGGTGTTCCTGCGGCTTTTGCCGCGTTCTGCCACGGGGCAGCGGATCTCGTCCTACGTGAGCATTGTAACCGGGCCGCGCCGGGCCGACGACGAGGACGGTCCCGAGGAGTTTCACCTGGTCATCGTGGATAATGGCCGGAGCCGGCTGCTCCGGGACCCGGCTCTGAGAGAGTCGCTGTACTGCATCCGGTGCGGCGCGTGCCTGAACGTGTGCCCCATTTACCAGCGAGTGGGCGGGCACGCCTACGGTTGGGTATATCCCGGCCCAATTGGCTCAATCGTCACCCCGGGACTGGTGGGCGTGGCGCAGGCCAAAGACCTGCCCAACGCATCAACGCTTTGCGGAGCGTGCCGTGACGCTTGTCCGGTGCAGATAAACATACCCAGGATGCTGCTGCACCTGCGTCACAATTTGGCGGAAGGCGCGGATTCCGAGCAGCGAGTCGCCTCGGATACCGATGCGCTGGCGGCGCGGGGATTTGCGTCGGTTATGACAAGCCCACTTTTGTTGAACCTGGGGCGCAAAGTGGGACGGACACTGCTGAAGTCCATGGCGAAAGGCGGCGTGGTGGGGCGTACCAAGTTGCCGTTTCTTTCGCGCTGGACTGAGGCGCGGGATCTGCCGGTTCCGCCGCCCCGCACATTCCGAGACATCTGGCGCGATGAACTGGCGGATGGGGACAGCGGCAATACCCGGGCGTAATTTATGAGTATCCCTGACAAGCATACAGCCGGACCAGTCGGCGGCTCTATGGGTATCCCATCGGCACAATTTCTCGGGTCGGTTCGGGAGGCGTTGGGGCGGGAGGAAGGGCCGCCGGCGGCCCCTTATGCTGCGTTGCATGATGGGTTATCAGAGCTAGAACTGCGGGCGGCTGCGGTTCGGGAGGGGATTGCCGGGGAGATGCCGGTCTTGCTGGACAAGATGGCGGACACCGCCGCGCTGCGAGGCTGGAACGTGGCGAGGTGCGACGGCGGAGAGGATGCGCTGGATTACCTGGTGGCGCTGGTCCGGCGTCTGGGAGTAACGTCGGTGGCGCGGTCGGAGCAACCAGTATTCGACGCGGTTCCGGTGGACGCGGCGCTGGCGGGGGCCGGGGCGCTGGCGTGGCGGGCGGTGTACGAAGATGACGCGGTCCGGCCGGCGCTGCGGCGGCGGCTGGCGGAGTGTGGCATGGGGATAACCGGAGTGGATTACGCCATCGCGGAAACCGGGTCCGTGATCGTGCTTCCAAAACGGGGGCTGAGCCGGCTGGTTTCGGTGACGCCGCCGGTTCACGTGGCTATCGTAAGGCCGTCGGAGGTGATAGGCACGCTGGACGATCTCTTCACGCTGCGACGGTTGGAGTATTATCGCTACGGCGGTGATATGGGGAGCTATCTGAACTTCATCAGCGGGCCGAGCCGGACGGCGGACATCGAGCAGACTATCGTGGTGGGCGTACACGGGCCGCGGGAAGTCCACTTGCTATTGCTGGAACAGGAGTAAAATCATGCCGATGCGAGTAGGGTTCATCCAGTTCAGGAAGCAGATGATGGAGCAGCAACTGGCAGAAATGATGGACGTGTTTCCGACGCTGGGCATCGAAAAAGCCATCCTCATCGGCGACATGGTAAGCGGTGATTATTCGCCGGCCAGCACCATTGATTTCGTGTTCGTGCACGACACCGACCGGCCCTTTGGACGCCGGGCGGACTTTTTTTCGTATCACATCGGCTCGCAAGTGGGAATGAGGGCGCAGGTTTATACTCCGGCGGAGTTTGAGGAACTGCAGGATACGCTGCCCGCGCTGTACCAGGTCTGCAAGCAAGGAAGGGTGGTTTTTGATGCCTGATTTCGCTGCGGAAGGCGCTCGCTGGTTTCGCCAGGCGGAGCAAGACCTTGAGGACGCCGGATATAACCGCCAGGGCGGCCGCTACAACGTGGCGTGTTTCCTGTGCCAGCAGGCCGCCGAGAAGGCGGTGAAAGCGTACCTGTACAAGCGAGGGGCGGAGGACGTGTGGGGCAACTCGCTGATTGACCTGTGCGAGGACGCCAAGATTTTCGAGATGTTCTTCGACACGATCAAGGCGGACGCCCGCCAGCTGGACAAGTACTACGACATCACTCGCTATCCGGGTTACCTGCCCAGCGGGATACCGTCGGAAGCGTTTGACGACGTTGATGCGGAGCGGGCGATTGAGCTGGCCGGGATCGTAGTGAATTTCGTGGGACAGCGGATACCTTGACGGGATTGCCGCGCTGCGCGCAATGACAACGGTCAACCGCTGAATATTTCGGTGAGACGTTCCTGGCGATAGGCGAAAATGCGTCGCAGGTCCCGGCGCACGAGGAGGCGGTCGGCCAGCCACCAGCCCAGCATATCGTATTCCACCTGGTCACGAACCAGCGTTCCGCCGTCGCTGGGCGTGAAGGTGTGCCGGTGCGCCCAGCGTCGGTAAGGGCCTTTGACCTGCTCATCAATGAAACTATGGGGCGGGTTCCAGGCCGTGATGCGGCTGCGCCAGGACAGAGGTATGCCTTTCAGGCGGAGCCGGTACTCTATTTCTACGCCGGCCCGCATGGTGATGGGGGGCGGGGTGACGACGCGGAAGCGCAACCAGGGGGGCGTCAGGCGTTCCAGGTTGAAGGCGTCGGCGTAGAAGTCGAAGATTTCCTCGGGTTGGCGAGGGAGCCAGTGGGAGGCGTCGAGGGTGAAGGGCATTTGGTCAGAAACAGAATTTCCGGGATTTTCAGGTTTTCGGCATTGGACTGCGGCCGAGGTTATAGAGCCGGATCGCGCGCTCGGCGGCACGCTCGAGGAGTGCGGCGCCGTTCTGCAAACTGGCGGCCAAATCCATGGGCTCTTCCGCGATGGGCATGATGGCGTCGATGCCGTGGTCGTACAACAGATCGTAGCCTGGGCCAAGGCTGCCGGCGAGCAAGATGGTGGGAACACCGAATGACTGGGCGCGGCGGGCGATGCCGACCGGGGCTTTGTCGAAGGCGGTGGAGCGGTCGGCGCGGCCTTCGCCGGTGATTACCAGGTCGGCGGCGGCGGCGTGTTGGTCGAAGTCCAGCACGTCGCATATCATATCAATGCCGGAACGCAGTTCGGCGCCGGCAAATGCGATGAGGCCGGCGCCCAGGCCGCCGGCGGCCCCCGACCCGGGCGTGTCGAGCACGTCGATGCCCAGGTCGGATTTCACCACGGCGGCGAAATTAGACAGGCAGGCATCCAACTCGGCGACCATCGAGGGCGTTGCGCCCTTCTGGGGGCCGAAGATGGCGGACGCTCCGGTGTCGCCGCACAGGGGGTTGGTAACGTCGGTCGCGCCAATGATGGCGGCGTCGGAAAGAGCCGGATGGCGGTGCGAAACGTCAATGTGGGCCAGGTTGGCAAGGGCGGCCCCGCCGGGAGGCAGATCCTTGCCGGAGGCATCCAGGAAGCGGACGCCCAAGGCCGCGGCCATGCCGGCGCCGCCGTCGTTGGTGGCGCTGCCACCGAGACCGACGATGATGCGGGTGTAGCCGGCATCCAGAGCGGCATGGATCAACTGGCCGGCGCCGTAGGTGGTGGCCTGGCGCGGGTCACGGTGGTCGTCGGGTATCAGCGCGAGGCCGGAGGCCAGCGCCATTTCGATGACGGCGGTTTGACCATCGCCCATGACGCCCCACTGGGCGGCAACCGGATCGCCCAGGGGGCCGGTTACGGCGGCCTGGCGGAACCGGCCGGCGGTAGTGTCAATCAGGGCAGCCAGGGTGCCATCGCCGCCGTCGGCTACCGGGATGAGAGTGGTTTCGGCGTCGGGCAGGGCGCTAAGTACGCCGCGCTCCATGGCCAGGGCGGCGGCACGGGCACCGAGGCTTTGTTTGAACGCCTGTGGAGCGATGACGATGCGGAGTGGCATGGAAGGATTATAGCGCAGCAGGGAAAGCGGTGGGAACGATGGACGGATACATAGCCGGCGGCGAAACGCTGCAATGCTAGCGTGTTACCCACCTTTATGTTAGCCTGCCTCAACAATTTTGGACCCGGGGAGTTTGGTCCCCGTGGAAACTTTACGCAACGGAGATAATCATAATGCGCAATATTTTTGTCAGCATATTGGGAGTATTGATCCTGGCCAACGTTATTATCGGCGCGGTATTGTATCTACAGGAAGCGCGCGCTGATGATTCGCCACCGCCGCCACCGCCGGCGTCAGTGACCGTGACGGCTGAACCCGGAACAACCAACCTGGCCGCGGTGTGGCCGGCAGTCGCGGGGGCAGACTCCTACCGCGTTCGCTGGCGCCCTCACGGCGAATCCTTTGCGGATGGCGACGAAGTCGTCACCACAGCCGGCAGAGCGTCGTTCACGGTATCAAGTCAAGGCCTTTGGGTGGTACGCGTAGAGGCGTGCAACGAGGCCGGATGCAGCCGCCCGGCCGCCACCGTGACTGCCGCCGTAATTATCAACACGGCAGAGAACCCGGCAGTGAGAGTTTGGGTGACGGAAAACGACGACGATGACAACAACAATGGTCAGGCTGACAGCGAAGACACTGCCGATGACTACACCGTTGAAATTGACTGGGATGATTTGCCCGGACATTACGTCGTGAAATACCGGTCCGAGGGCGACGAGGAGTTCACCACTTCTCCGGCGCTCAGTGATTCCAGATATTCAATCCCATTGGGCGATTTTACCGACAACCCAATTATCCGGGTATTTTTCAACTGTAACGAAACAGGCGAACGTTGTGTGCACCTGGGCCGTCACCCCAATATCAACTTTGCACCGCCTGCCCCGCCTTCTATTCCTCAAGGTGGCCCGTTTCCTCCTCCTCCCGGTTCATCAGAATCGAATGCGGAAGGTCAGTCAACGGCGCCAGAATCTGGTTCCTGGGAAGAGTGTATTGAGAGGCCGGCAAAAAATGACTGGGAACGGGCGTTATATGGCGAAACGGTGCGAACTTGCTACAGAGGTACACTTAGTGGACCACAACCCATGCCAGAAGATGGTTCAGACGACGCTGGCGGACAAAGCAACGAGTTTGAGTGCATGACATACACTCACGAAACCGTTGAAGATTTCCTGATCCGAACATTCTCAGTGTGGGTTGACATTTACTGGTGTTACAACAACGTTGACCGAATCAAATATGCCCGAGTCTCAGGTGGCCGTGCAACTGACCCTACCCTCTTCGGTGGTCCCACTTTGATTGAACCTACCCGGCTGTGTGGGTGGGTAGAAGGGCGATCCCCATCAAGTCCCTACACATACACGGGGAGATACTACAATAGTTTCCATGACGAAACGCTACCCTACTTATTTAGCGGGTTTATTCAGGCGATGTATGGAAACCGTAATTATGTTGGTCTGATTGAACCTTGCCAGTTGACCAGATTTTACCTGGCCAGCGGAGCGTGGGTTGCATGGGATGGCTCGATGGGCGACTGGAGGTAATGGGCTTGGCAGCGACACCGGCCCCTTGCGGATTTTGCCGGCTACCTGCGACAATTCTGCCATGATTGGCGAAAAGTTGTTGACGGACGACGCGCGCCGGCTGGCTCGGGGCTGGCTACAGGAATGGATGCCGGCATGGGAAGGGTTGGGCTTGTCGCTGGGGTTGCCGGAGTGGGACGACCGGCTGGCGCTCTGGCGGGTGGCGCTGGTGTCGGATGCCGTTCCCGGCCACTCGGTTGGTGAAATTCAGGTTGGGGCGGGCGGCGAGATTTGTCGCGCGCCGGCGCCAACCATGGTTTCCGAGCGGTTGCGGCAATTGCATCCGAACCGCCGGCCGCGCCGCGCCGGCGGGAAAGCCCGGATTGTCTTTCCGCCGATTCCCAACAAGGCGATATTGGGCGACTGCCGGGTCGCGCTGGCGGAGTTTCCGCCGGACAGCGCGCAACTGGCGTTCACCTCGCCGCCTTATTTCAACGCCAAGCCCGATTGCGCGGAGTACGTTGATTACCCGTCTTATCTGGAGTTTCTGGGCGAGGCTTTTGAGGCTTGCCACGCCGCGCTGGCGAAAGGGCGGTTCCTGGTAGTCAACGTGTCGCCGGTGCTGGTGCGACGCGCTTCCCGCAACACGGCCAGCAAGCGGCTGCCCATCCCCTTTGACCTGCATCCCATCCTGGACCGGATTGGCTTTGAGTTCATTGACGACATCATCTGGCGCAAGCCGGAAGGGGCGGGCTGGCACCTGGGCCGGGGCCGGCGGTTCGCCGCCGACCGGCAGCCGTTGCAGTACAAGCCGGTGACCGTGACCGAATACGTGCTGGTTTATCGCAAGAGAACCGACCGCCTGATTGACTGGAACCTGCGGAACCATCCCGATCCGGCGGCGGTGGAGCGTTCCCTGATCCTGGGTGATTATGACAAGACCAACGTGTGGGATATAACTCCGTCAAATCACAAAGCGCATCCGGCCGTATTCCCTGATGAGCTGGTCAGCCGGGTCATCCGGTATTATTCATTTGAGGGGGATTGTGTGCTTGATCCCTTTGCCGGCACGGGCACCGTGGGGCGGGTGGCCGCCACCATGGGCCGGCGGTTCGTGCTGGTGGAGAAACGCGCCGATTACTTTGAGACGATGCGGCAGGAGTTGAGGCAGCCGGGCTTCGACTTTGCGGTGGATTTCGACGATCTCCAGTATTTTGGGAGCGCGGAGCATGACGCCGAACCTATATGCCCTCAATTCTGCCGAGGGAGTGCGGCAGATAGTGGCGGCGCTGTTCCAGGGCTATAACTATCGGCTGTACACGGAAGGACAGACCCGCAACCAGCTGCTGGACGCCTATCAGCAACTAATCGCCGTCCGGCAATGCCTGCCGGCCGATGCTGGGCATACGGAATGGATGGCTGCGGTCCGCGCCGCGCTGGATGAAAGCGGCAACGACCTGGCTTGGTGGCTATTGGGGCTGACCAATAAAACTGCCCAGAACTTGGGCATTCGCCGGGATGAGCGGCTCAATTACCTTGCGGAAGTGGCTAATCACATCCGTGAAGTCACTGAGAATGCCCCCGACGTACCCTTTGACGATGCGATGCTGATGCTTTGGGCTGGCGCTGCGACCTTGACCATCCGCGGCTCAAGAAAATCCACTGCCGGCAAAACGCTGGAAAGAGCGTTCCTCCGCGCTGGCCTCACCATCCTGGGGTTAGAGGAAGGGACGGACTTTTGGCTGAATATGCAGCGGGATGCGGAAGTTCCTCGGGAAATTGACGTTGAAATCGCCAGCCGGCGCGGTAGGATCCGGGTGGAGATGGGACTTATTGAACGGGGGAACCAGGAAGTAATCGAGGACAAAATAACCCGCGTGGGAACCGGCGGCATGGTGATATTTGACCAGATCGGCCCGCGTTCCACTGCGCGGCAGACCGCTGAAAATCATCAGGTCGGCTTCATTCAAATCAGAAATAACCGCCCCTTGACTGAAATATACGGCTTTCTGAACGGAAAGGTCCCCAAAGCACTGGCGGAACCGCCATCGGATGCGGACGGCATCGTAGCGGCGGTGGGCGAATTGCCGGATGAGCTGTTCGTATCCGGGCTGTTGCCAGTGCAGTAAGGTCAGTCGAGAACAGGAGAATCTGAACATGGTTGCAAAGAAAAACACGCCTTCGGATGGACACGGTGATTACCCGAAAGTGGAGCGGCATATCGCGACGCCGGAAGAGCTTGCGGAACATCGGGATTTTGTGGCCCGCTCACGCAAATTGAGGCTGGAAATGCACTCCGAATTGTTAGAGAAGTACCCCGACAAGTACGTTGGACTGACCAAAGCCGGCAGCCTGGTCGTGGGGGATTCAATGACGGAGCTCATTGCGAAAGTCGAGGAACTCGGCGAGGAGAGAGGCGGAATGGCATGGAAATACCTCAACACCAAGCCACGAGTGCGGGTGGTGATTCGATGATTCGCGGGTATTTTGAGGCGGACGGAACCCCGTATGTTCAAGCTCGCCTGGTATTGCCTCCCCTGGGAGTCGGCAACGATGTAGTGATGCTGGTCGATACCGGATCATCTTCAACGGTCCTGCATCCCGACGACGGGCACGAAATGCTGTTGCCGTTTGACGAGCTGCGCAACGAGGTAATCGTCACCAGCGTCAGCGGGACGCAAACCTACTATGCGGAGCCGGTCGTGGTTTCCTTTTACGACGGCGAAGCGCGGCAAGATTTTCGCATTGACGTTTATGTGGCGAAACCGCCTCCGGTGGTTGAAGGGCTGGATTCGCTTCTGGGGCGGGATATTCTGAACCAGTTGGGGATGGAGTATGACTTCCGGCGGAGTCGGCTGGAGTTCACCGCGGAATAGGCAGGGGCGGTACGTTATGTTAGTATCGGCGGGCGGCTGCTTCGGGCTGGCCGCATAGATTGCGCCGGAGGGTCGCCGGGATGCCTAGCAGAGAAGAACTTAAGGACCGCGCGTTTGCTGAAATTGAGGGGCGGGCTGATGAATTGATCGGTCTGTCCCAGCATATTTTGGCTCACCCGGAGCCGGGGTTCCGGGAGTTCAAGACGGCGGCTTTGGTGGGCGAGAAGTTCGCTGAGATGGGGGTGCCGTTCCGGTCAGGATTGGGCATGACGGGCGTGCGTGGGGAGATTATCGGGGGCAGCGAAGGGCCGACGATGGCGATTATGGGAGAGCTGGACAGCCTGATTGTCAACGAGCATCCACACGCCGATGGGAGCACCGGCGCGGCCCATGCCTGCGGCCATCACTGCCAGATCGCCATGATGCTGGGGGCGACCATGGCGTTGCAACGGGAGGACGTACTGCCGCACCTGAGCGGCCGGGTGGTTGCAATGGCCGTGCCGGCCGAGGAATACATCGAGATCGAGTACCGGGACCAACTGCGTCGGGAGGGGAAGATTGAGTTCCTGGGGGGCAAGCCGGAATTCATACGGTTGGGGGAATTTGACGACGTGCATCTGGCGATGATGATGCACACCACCAGCACCCCCCATGAGAAGCAACTGTGCCTGACCGGAACGAACAATGGGACGCTGGCCAAGAGGATACAGTTCGTGGGCAAGGGAGCGCACGCCGGGGGCTCGCCACACCTGGGCATTAACGCGCTTAACGCGGCGACGCTGGCGATGACCGCGATTCACTTTAACCGGGAGACGTTCATCGATAGCGACACGGTGCGGGTGCATCCGATTATCACCAAAGGGGGCGAGGCCGTCAGCGCGGTGCCGGCGGACGTGCGGATGGAGACTTTCGTGCGGGGCAAGACGCTGGACGCCATCATGGACGCAAACCGAAAGGTGGACCGGGCGCTGCGGGCCGGGGCGATGGCCGTGGGCGCGACCGTGAATATCCAGACGATCCCCGGCTACTTGCCCATGCTGCAAAACGACCGGATGCAGGCGATTTTCCGCGCCAATGCCGAAAAGCTGGTGGGCGCCGACAACATTGGCAGGACCGAGCACCGGACGGGCAGCACGGATATGGGCGACGTGAGCGCGATTATGCCGGTGGTGCATCCCTACGTGGGCGGCGCCACGGGCATCGGTCACGGCGCGGATTACGTGGTCCAGGATTACCAGATGGCGGTGATCACCGGAGCGAAAGCCATGGTGGCTACGGTGATCGACCTGATGGGTGATGGAGCGGCCGAGGCGAACCAGGTGGTGGCGAACCACCGGCCCGATATGACGACCCGGGAGTACCTGAGTTTCATGCGGACGCTGGCGGCGGAAGAGACGTACACGGATGCGTAGGATACAGTTTGGACAGCGGACTGGATTCCCGCTTTCGCGGGAGTGGCGGTGTGACATTTATGGCGACTCGTGAAGAACTGAAGCAGGCGGCTTGCGCTGCCATTGACCGGCATCGGGAAGATTTGATCGCGGTATCCCGCGATATTCTGGAGCATCCGGAACCGGGGTACAGCGAGTACCGGACGGCGCGGGTGGTGGCGGAGCAATTTGCCAAATTGGGGATCAAGTTCCGCGCCGGATTGGCCCTGACCGGGCTGAAGGGGGAGATGCAAGGCGGCGGCGGCAACGGGCCCCGAGTGGCGATCATCGGCGAACTGGACAGCCTGATCGTGAACGGGCACCCCCACGCCGCGGTTGATACCAGCGCCGCCCATGCGTGCGGCCACCACTGCCAGATCGGGATGATGCTGGGCGCGGTATTGGGTCTGGCGCAACCGGAGGTTCTATCGGAACTGAGCGGGGAGATTGTGCCCTTTGCGGTGCCGGCCGAGGAGTTCATTGAGGTGGCGAGGCGGCTGGAACTTCGCGAGTCGGGCAAGATCGAGTTCATGGGCGGGAAGCAGGAGTTGATACGGTTGGGCGAGTTTGACGATGTGGACATCGCGATGATGTGCCACACGGCCAGCGACATGGGGGCGCACTCCTTCGCCATGGGAGGGACCAGCAACGGCCATGTGGTGAAGTACGTTCGGTTCATGGGCCGAGGCGCCCACGCCGGCTCCGCGCCGCATCTGGGCATCAATGCGCTAAACGCCGCTAATTTCGCGCTGCAAGCCATCAATGCCAATCGGGAGCTGTACCGGGAACAGGATACGGTACGGATCCACGGGATCATGACCAAGGGCGGTGAAGCGGTCAATGCGGTGCCGGCGGACGTGCGCCTGGAGTGGCGGGTGCGGTCGGGAACCCCGGAGGCGGTGGTGCGCAACTCCGACATAGTGGATCGTTGTTTCCGGGCGGGCGCGATGGCGGTGGGAGCGTCGGTGTCCATCACCAATATTCCCGGTTATCTGCCGATGCGACACGATCAAAACCTGCTGGAGGTTTTCCGGGAGAACGCCACCGGCCTGCTTGACGAACCGAAAGTGTTGATGATGCCGTCATCCCGCAACCGGGGCGGCTCCACGGATATGGGCGACTTGAGCCATATCCTGCCGGCCATCCATCCTTATACCGCAGGGGCCGTGGGGGCCGGCCACAGCTCGGAATACGTGGTTACGGATTACCAGCAGGCGGTGGTGAATCCGGCCAAGATTATGGCGATGTCGGTGATTGACCTGCTCGCGGATAACGCGGCCAAGGCCCGGAAAGTGACGTCGTCGTTCCGGCCGGCGATGTCACGGTCGGCCTACCTGAATTTCCAGCGGCAACGGGCTGAAGTGCTGGAATACGACGGGGCAAAGCCGCCCTCGCCCTAGCCCGCTCCGATCCCGGTAGAGGGGACACTTACAGGCCGGCGGCGGTTGCAGCGGTCATCGCCGCGCCGGCAATCAGGGGGATGGTCAGGTTGTCGTCAGCGGGCAGCGGCGCCAACTCTACGGCGGCGGCCACTACCGCCGCGATGGCCACCGGCCAGGTCCAGGAGCCGAACCCAAGGGCGGAAAGGATTGCCCACGCCCCCAGGGAAACGGCGACAAAGGCCACCGCCCCGGCTGGCGATTTGCTCCAAAGGCGCGGACCGGGAAAACGGGCCCCAACCAGGGCAGCAGCGGGGTCGCCGACCGCGACGAACATCAGGACGGGTATGGCGACCGGCGGGCCGAAGAAATAGAACGTAAAGAACGCGGCGATCAAAAACCAGGTCGCCCCGGTGATCCCGGCGGTTTCGGACTGTTTCAGGATGGGCCGGAAGATGCCCAGGAACAGGCGATTGAGTGTGCTCAGCCGGGGACGGCTGCAATCCAGAACCAGGCCGAGGAGGGCGCCGCCGCCGATGAGCAGCATATAGGCGTGCTCGGGCATGACCAGAGCGAGCAACGTGGTCGCGGACGCGGCTATGAGGTGGAAAACGCGCCGGCCTACCGGGATGGGCGCCGGGCCGGGGGATTCGTTCATTAGCAGGTCCGGCATGGCGCCGGGAACGACTGGATTCCCGCTTTCGCGGGAATGGCGGGGGCGGGAGCGACGAGTATGAGATTAATGACGGGTATGGGATTCCGGTTCGGGATCGGCTAAAAATCAATGGTGACGGTGTCGCCGGCGCCCCAGCGGAAAGATCGGAATTGGGTATCTTTAGGGACCTCGAATACCATCCAACCGTCCAGGCCGGTGCCTTTGGGCAGTTCCTGAGCGCGCAAGACTCCGTCGGCATCTATGCCATTCCAGAGGAATCTTACGCAATCGGTAGGCGCGTCGGGATTGACCGGGACATTGCAGCGGTCGGAGGGATTTTCCGGAACCTCCGCTTCCTGGGCGCGGGCGCTCACATCGATAGGAAAGTACCGGCCTTGCAGAAAGTCGCGGAGCTGGGCGGATTCGTGATTAACATTGACGATGGCCCTGGTGGCGGTGTGGTTCTCGACCTTGACCCGCAGCAGGATCAGCTCGTTCTCGCTGGATTCGGGTTCGAGCCGGTATAGCGGATCGCCGGTTGCGCCCTGGGACGGGTAGCGGGTGGAAGTGGTCCAGCGCAACTCGTCGGTGCGTTCCATGGCGGCAACGCTGATGTGGAGGATGCGGCCCTTGTAGTATTTGCCGATGTTGGGAGACTGGGACGAACAGGCTGAAGCCATGGTGAGCAGGACTATGGCCAGAACTGCGAACGCCGGCCAGTAGCGGACGATAGGACGACCTGGATTCCGGCTTTCGCCGGAATGACGGTGATGGGAACGGGAATGACGGAGGAGAGGCAGACCGCTAGTCATCGCCCGTACCTGTGAGCGTCGGGAGTTGCCGGAGGTCGGCAATCAGGCCGGTCAACACGGCCAGGAGGCGGTCAACCTCGGCATCAGTGTTATGTTTGCCCAGGGTGATGCGGAGGGAGCCGCGGGCGGTGTCCGCCGTCTGACCCAGGGCCAGCAAAACGTGGGAGGGTTCCAGGGAGCCGCTGCTACAGGCGCTGCCGCTGCTGGCGGCGATGCCCTGCAGATCCAAACCCAGCAGAATGGATTCGCCTTCGACGCCATCGAAGGAAAAGTTGACGTTGTTGGGCAGCCGTTCCGTGGGGTGGCCGTTGAGGATGCTAGCGGGTATCCGGCGGGTGATCTCGGCGATAATGCGGTCGCGGAGGGCGCGGCAGTGATCGCTCACCGCGCCGCGCTCGGCATCGGCCAGTTCCAGAGCTGCGGCCAGACCGATGATGCCGGCTACGTTCTCGGTGCCGGAACGACGTTCGCGCTCTTGCCCGCCTCCGGTGATGAGGGGGAGGAAGGGGACGCCACGCCGGATAAACAGTACGCCGACGCCCTTGGGTCCGTAGAATTTGTGCCCGGACAGGCTCATCATATCGACGCCCAGGCGACGAACGTCGAGGTCAAGAAAACCGGCGGCCTGGACCGCGTCGGTGTGCATGACGATGGTGCGGTCGAGCTCCTGGGAACGGCGGCGGACGGCGGCGGAGAGCTCGGGGATGGGGTTGATGGCGCCAATCTCGTTGTTAGCGTACATCACGGATACTGCGGTGGTGCGGTTGGTGATGGCGTTGTACACCCGGTCGGGTTCGACTCTGCCGTAGTCGTCAACGGGAAGGTAGGTGACCTCCCAGCCACGGTTTTCAAGTTGTTGGCAGGCGTGGAGGACGGCGTGATGCTCGGCGGCGGCGGTGATGACGTGCTTGCCCGTTTCCTCCAGGGCGTAGGCGGCGCCGCGAATGGCCGAGTTGTCGGACTCGGTGCCACCGCTGGTGAAAACCACCTCGCGGTTACGGCAGTTGAGGACGCGGGCGACGCGCTCGCGGGCGGCGTCCAGGGCATAGCGGGCCTCCTGGCCGACGGTGTGGACGCTGGAGGCGTTGCCGTACAACTGGGTGAAGTAGGGCAGCATGGCCTGCAGGACGCGCTCGTCCATGGGCGTGGTGCCGGCGTGGTCGAAGTAGATGTGGTTCTGGGTGGTCATGGGTGCGTCCGCCCTTTGTGATAATTTTAGCATACGGGCGTTTGGTGATAGTGGATTGCCCGCAGCGACAGGCCGCCCGTAGGTATCAGGGCAGCTATTTGTGCCACGGCAGGACGGCTAAGGCGGCGGTTGCCAGCAATCCGATGACGATTGAGGTAGTCTATCTGTTCTGTACCGTCAAGCGCCATTAGCGGTAACCTAAAACCGGAATGACGGTGAGTGTTCAATGACGGGAAACGACGAGCTTGAAAACGCCCAGTTGCCGCCCCTGCGGCCGGCGTCTATATTGGGGCGTAGTTCGAGATTTTCGTTGAGGGTTGAGCGATGTCGTTTGCAGAGATTAATGACTACCGGATGCACTACTCGGTGTTTGGCGAGGAGGATGCGCCGGCGCTGGCGCTGATTCATGGCGGCTTGGGCGGCGGCGACGGGAGCAAGGATACCATCAACCGGCAGGCGGGGGCGCTGTCGGCAGAGTATCGGTGCGTGTTCTACGACCGGCGGGCCTGTGGGGAATCGGAGGCGCCGGCCGGCGGGTATGACATTCCCAACTGCGCGCGGGATTTGCGAATGCTGCTGGAGCATCTGGGTATTGGGACAGCGCACATCCTCGGTTCCTCAGCCGGCGGGCCGATTGCGACGCAGTTTGCGCTGGATTACCCCGAAGCCACGGAATCGCTGCTGCTGATCAACACCATGTCGTACTCGCAGGAAGCGCAGCGGGAGGTGCGCAGGCAGGAACTGCGCCGGTTGAAGGAACGGGTCGCGGCGGTAGGGCGACAGGCGGCCGTGGAGCAGGCGATAGCGGACCGGTTCCCGCAATTGGCATCGGAGGACCCGGAGCGGTTCGCCCGCATTGCCGCCGAGAACCTGGGGCGCATCGACGGCATCGCGGCTACTCACCAGGCCTATGTGGACATTGGGGATTCGCTGGAGTCCCGGCTGGCCGAGTTGGAAATGCCGACGCTGGTGGCGCATGGGGACGCCGACAGCCGCATCCCCGTGGAGTGCGGACGCAGCCTAGCGGCCGGCATTGACAAGGCGGAGCTGCATATCATCGCCGGCGCGGAGCATGGGTTGATGACCAACGAAGCGGCCGGGGATACCCAACGCATCATCCTGGATTTCCTGCGGCGAGCGACAAGGGAGCGGGAACGGGAGGCGGCAGCAGAGTGAACGGCGAACTCTACGAGTGGGATGAAATCAAGCGGCGGGACAACGCCGACAAGCACGGCATTGACTTTACCGCGATCTACGATTTTGAATGGGATACCGCCGTGTATAATTCCAACGATGCGCATGGCGAAGAACGCTGGGTTGTGACCAGTTACATCGGCGATCGCTTCTATACCGTGGTTTATACTGAACGCGGACAGAGAAGACGCATCATCAGCCTGCGCAGAGCCAGCAAACAGGAGGAAAGAATTTATGCCCAAGCTGAAGCCGGGCCACATCAGCCCGACCGATGAGGAAGATGCCGCCATAATGGCCGCTGTCGCAGCCGACCCTGACACCTACGAGCTGGACGAGGAGTATTTCGCTACTGCGAAGACGTTCAAAGAGGTATATCCCGACGGCTTTGACAAGCCGGCGCGTTCGCCAAGGGAACTGTGGCCGGAGCGGTATCAGAAAAAGGAGGGACGCAAAATGTCCACCGTTGGAATTGACCACATCGCCATGCCCACCGCTGACGCGGAGCGGTTGATGTCGTTCTACAAGAAGCTGGGTTTCGCCATCAACGACGAGGAGGAATGGCGGGCCGGCACGGCCAATATTTTTTCCATTCAGGTCGGCGAGTCCAAGATTAACGTGCATCCGGAGGGGTATCTAGCGGACTACCGGGGGCCGACGGCGGTTCCGGGATGCACGGACATCTGCTTCGTTTGGGAGGGGAGCGTGGAGGATTGCGAGAAAATGCTGGCGGACGCCGGGGTGGAAATCGTCCGGGGGCCGGGGCCGCGCAAGGGCGCGCGTCTGCGCGGCGCTTTGCCGGCAGTGAGTCTGTATGCCCGGGACCCGGACAACAACCTGCTGGAGTGGATGATTTACCAGTAGGGCCGCAGGGCTGCCAATGCGAGGGAGCCTCCTGCGAGGCCCCGGCGAAGACACGAAAGGGAGGAGCAAGATTATGGCTCGGATGCTTGGCAAACATGCTCTGGCCGAGATGCTGGTGGCCGAGGGGGTCGAATACATCTTCGGCAACCCCGGCACCAGCGAAACGCCGTTCCTGGACGGACTCCAGGATTACCCGCAACTGCAATACATCCAAGCGTTGCAGGAAGGGACGGCGGTGGGCATGGCCGATGGGTACGCGCGGGCCACGGGAAAGCCGGCGTTCGCCAACATCCACATCGCCGGCGGGCTGGCCAACGGCATCAGCGGGCTGTACAACGCCTTTCGGGGCGGGACGCCTCTAGTGCTGACAGCGGGGAACTCGGACACGCGGATGCTGATCAGCGAGCCGGTGCTGTCGGGCGACCTGGTGGAGATGACGGAGCAGTACACCAAGTGGAGTGTGGAAGTGCGCCACGCCTCAGATATTCCGGTAGCGATACGGCGAGCGTTCAAGGAGGCCAAAACGCCGCCGACAGGGCCGGTATTCGTATCCTTTCCCTGGGACACGCTGGATGAAGAGGTTGACTTTGAGGCGGTGGCGTCGTCGGAGGGATATTTCCGCATCCGGCCCGACGCGGCTGCGGTGGACCGGGCTACGGAGCTGCTGGCGGGAGCGGAGAACCCGGTAATCGTGGTTGGCGACCGGGTTGCGCAGGCCGGCGCGGTGGCGCAGGTAGTGCGAGTCGCCGAGCAGACCGGGGCGCGGGTAGTGGCTACGTCATATTCCGAGGTGAACTTCCCGACTGCCCATCCACAGTGGGGCGGAATGCTGAACCTGAACAGTCCGACCACCGCGCGACAGTTCGCCAATGCCGACGTGGCGCTGGCGGTGGGAACGGACGTGTTCGCGTCGTTCCTGTACGTTGACGTGCCGTTCCTGTCACCGGGTACGAAGTTGATCCACATGGACAGCAACTATTGGGAGATTGAGAAGAGCTATCCCACCGAAGTGGGTATCCTCGCCGACCCGGCGGCCGGCATGGCCGACCTGGCGGAATCGCTGGACGGCGCGATGACGGGCAGCCAGCGGGAGGCGGCGGCGACGCGGGCCGCGACGCTGGCGGAGGCGCGGCAGCGGGACGCGGAACGCTACCAGGAACGCATCAAGCCGACTTGGGACAACCGGCCCATGCCGGTGGAGCGGATGATGCACGAACTGGCCGCTGCCGTGCCGCCGGACACCATCCTGGCCGACGAAGCCGTCACCTCGCGGCCGGCGCTGAATCGGGCCTTCGACTTTGAGAAGCCGGGGGACATTTACGGCATTCGCGGCGGCGCGCTGGGTTGGGCCATGCCGGGCGCGCTGGGGGTGAAGCTGGCCCATCCCGACCGGCCGGTGCTGGCGGTGGTGGGCGACGGGGCCTCAATGTACACGGTGCAGGCGCTGTGGACGGCCAGCCGCTACAACATCCCGGTGGTGTACGCCATCTGCAACAACCAGGCTTACCGCATCCTGAAGGTGAATATGGAGGTGTACCTGCGGGATATGCTGGATGACCGGGAACGGGACAGCGATTACGTGGGGATGGACTTCGCCAACCGGCTGGACCTGGCGATGATGGCGCAGGCCATGGGGGTGCACGGGGAGCGGGTGGACGACCCCACCGAGATCGGGCCGGCGGTCAGGCGGGCGGCCGGCTTTGCTGGATATAACGATAAGCGGGGCGTTGTAGGCGCAGTTACCCCGGGATGGTGGCTATCTCGTAAGACATTTCCCGCCTGCGGCACCATTCCTCGGCGGCACTGCGTTTGCGTAGTACCGCTGGCGAATCCATACGCGACGGGTCTTTTACTTCAATCAAGGTTTTTCGTCCGTCAGTGTACTCAACGAGAAAATCCGGTCGGTAATTGCACTTGCGGCCCCGCGCGTCAATCCAGGGTATGGATATGCCGTGCCGCTTTTGCCATTTGGCGACTTCGGGATCGGATTCCAGCCGGGCCATCATCCTGCGTTCCAAGTCACTGTCGTAACGCTCAAAACTCCACGTGCTTTTGGTGGGGGCTTCGTAGATTCCCCGCTTGCTAATCGGCATACTTCACCATCCCCTCAATTAAGCCCGGTATGCCTTTGATGCGCTGCTCAACAACGGACAGCATCCGCCAAACTGTATCCAAGTGGTGCTCTTCCGCCAGCCCCAACGACGCTCCAACCAGAAACTTCATCCGGATGTGGTCCAGCAGGATGCCGTAGATGCGGCCTTTGAACTGCGAGGTGTGACCGGCATGGGCTAGCAAACGCTCCGCTGTCGCCAGCAGTTCCTCCTTGATCGCCTCCGCTTTGGCTTCTGGCGTAACCGCGACTGCCACACCACCATCAAATGCTGGTGCCGTTTCCAGCGTTATCCAGCCGTCACCGGTGAGGGTGCGCCGCTCGACTCCGGTAATGTCCTGGTCAGTTATCGTTATAGTTTCAGATGGGTATTCCAGACCCTCCAAGATTTCCCGCCAGTTTGCCAGCGGCTCGGCCGGCCCGTCGGTTATTTCGATAACAAACTCTCCGCCGTCATCGTCGGACGGCTCCGGAACGTCAATCACGTTCCACGGCTGGTCGAATTCCTGGCGTGGTGGCGGTTCCGGCAAGTCTTCCTCTTCGGCAAACTCCTGGTCAACCCCGACCTCGGTTCTGACCTTGCTGTTGAATATCTCCCACAGCCAACCGTGTTCCAGCTTGGGGTGGTCAACTACGGCGCAAATTTGCTGTTCGGCATCGAGGATGCCGCGATTGCGAACACGGCGAAGCCCCCGGCCAATGACCTGCTGCCCATAGACCCGGCTGCCGAACTTACGCAGCAGCAGTATCACGCCAACCTCCGGCACATCCCAGCCTTCCCGTAGCATCAGCACGCTGACCACCGCCTTGTACGGCTGCCTGCCCCGCTGCGCCCGGCCCAGCTCGGTGGCTTGCCGACGCTCGGCATCCGAGCTGTCCTCGGTGACCAGCAGCGTCTTCACCTTGAAATAGTCGTTCAACGTTTTGGACGCTTTCTCGGCGTCCAGTTTGCAGACGGCAACGACGAAAAGTATCGGTTGGTAGCGCTCTTTAGCCCGCCGTTCCTGCTCTCGGAGCCGCTGTATGGCAATCGCCATCTGCTGTTGCATCGGATTGTCGTCGGTCACCCACTGAGTGGCGTTGATGCCCAGGCGGTCGACTTCCGCCCAGTCGATTTCCTCAACGGCGCGGGTTTCGCCAGTCATCGCGTCGGTATAAGTCAGCTCCACTGTGGCGATGCTGGGTTGGTACACCACTGGTGTTTTCACCAGCCGGTCAGCCAGCGCATCCTGTATCAGGTATTCGTAAATCATCCGGCTGTCCGGCGTCTGGCCGTCGGCCCGGTCTGGCGTGGCGGTGGTGTCAACGCGCAGGATGGTCTGGGGACGCATCCGCTCCAGAGTCCGGTCCCATTCCGGCGCCGGCGAGTTGTGCGCCTCATCGTTGAACAGCGCGAACTTCGGCCCGTTCAGCAGCTCGGACAGATTGCTCTGTCCGGCGGCGTTGCTGGTGTAGAACTGGTGAATGTTGCCCAAGATGACGCTGGCCCCCAGCAGGCTGGCCCAACCACGGGGTCGGTCACTGCCCAAGGTGGTCAGGGCGAAGTCGTCCTTGCTCACGATGGCTCCCGGCGGAATCAAATCCCGGTCAACGAATACCTTGCCATTCTCAAAGTCGTCTTCCAGCCGATCCCGCACAATCAGGTTAGGGCACAACAGCACGAACCTATGCACGTCGTGGGCAAGCCTCAACCATGCCATCAAGGCCGCGATGATGGCCGTCTTGCCGCCGCCGGTCACCACGTTGAGCAACACGCCGTTGGGGAGAGCCAGAGCGTTCCGTTCAATTTCGTAGGCATAGATCACCCGCAGGAACGAATCCCACTGGTGTGACCAAAGCGTGCCGGCGCGTGGTTGCGTATCGTCCTCCGGGTCGCTCAAGTGACGGATGTAGTCCAGCGTTTCCGGCTTGGCGTCGGGGTAACCGCCCTGAACCCACTCTAAGAAATCTTCTTCGTACTGTACGAATTCGTTAATCATCGGCTAACGCGCCTCCACTACGCCGGTCCACATTCCTTCACCGCCTCGGCTGTCCTGAACGCGGCAGGCAACATTGTATCTGCCGGGTCCGACAAACTTGTGCGTTACCTGCGTTACGGGTTTGCGGCTTTTGCCGCTGACCTGACGTTGAAACGAATAGCCTTGCGTCGCCTCAAACCGGCGTCCGTTATAACTGAAATCCCACTGCACGTTGATTAGCTCTGCGCCCAGGTTGACCACTGCTGTATCGCCGGCGTCAAAGGTAACGCTGCCACCGCCTAAAGCACGATATCCCACGTTGACCACCGGCGGTTGTACGAAAGTTAGAAACTCGCTGTAATCTGCCCGGTCGGTGGAACGTCCTACGATATGCTCTCGGAAGTCAGCATCGCCAATGCGGATTTGAGACAGGCGGACAAAGTTGACGTCGATATGCTCCTGCAACCGCAGTTCTTCAGCGGCCTCCCGCGCATCCTGCCGGAAACCCCAGGCCAGCATTATGCCGTCGCGCAGATTGGCCTGCCGGTATTCCGTAGTTTGCCGGATGGCGTTGGCGAAAGTGAGAACATCATCCGCCGTAGCCTGCGAGTCCAACCCCGGCACTCCGACCCAGATGGGCAGTCGGTTGCGCCAGCCATGAATGTGCGGGCCGTCATCGTCAGCGCCAATGCGAGTTGCGCCGTAGGCCCGTAGGACAAAATCGCGGAACTGGTCCGGCGGCATTGCCGAGAGCCGTTCCGCCTCGTAGATACTCCACTGCTCGACGGTGAAGTCGGGGATGGAAGCGTCCTCTATACCCCGAGTAACCGCCTGCTGTTTCAGCCGTTCAGCAGTGACAGCGACGGCGACCCGCGACTGGTCACCGACGATAAAGCGCCTACCTAGACGTTGGGCAACGGCGGCAGTTGTGCCTCCACCAACAAAGAAGTCGGCGACAACATCGCCTTCATTGGAAGAGGCTTTGATGACGCGCTCGAGCAGTGCTTCGGGCTTTTGAGTAGGATAGCCAATACGTTCCGAGCTCGTCCTACCAACCATATCAATTTCCCAATAATCTTTCATGCCTACCAGGGTGTACCATCCAATTTCATCTTGATATTCCTTGACGCCGGCAAAACGATAAGGTTTCAATCCTCGGTTATAAGATTTTTCCTGCTGTGGATTGAAGTGATACTGCCGCACGTCTTTCGCGTACAGCAGCAAGGTGTCATGTTTGCGGCTGAAGTACCGTTTGGGACTCGCGCCCCCGGACTTGTAGCACCAAGCTATTTCATTCACAAAATTACCATACCCGAAGATCTTGTCCATCTCCACTTTGATGTAGTGGCTGGCGTGCCAGTCGCAGTGAATGTAGATGGAGCCAGTAGGTTTGAGAATGCGCTTCATCTCATAGAGGCGAGCGTTGAGCCAGATGAGGTAGCCGTCCAGCCCGCTTTCCCAAATGTCACTGTACGAGCGTATCTCGTTGTTGTCGCCCCACATCACGTTGTAATACCGGCCGGAGAAAAAGGGCGGATCAATGTAAATCAGGTCAACGCTGCTGGACGGAATCTGCCGCATCACGTGCAGGTTGTCACCCCAAATCAGGCGGTTGGGTTCATGGTCTTTTGCGTTGCCCAGGCTGACGCGCTCCACGATCTGCGTGGGCAGGTTCACCCGGGGATAATGCCGTTCAAAGCGCTGGTGACGGTCCCACCCTTTGGGCTCAGCCTCAACGGGGATGTTGCCGAACCGGGCCGGGGCGCGGTAAAACTGCTCCTGCTGGGGCAGCGGCTCCGGAGTTTCGGTTTCCGGCTCCGGCGGTGTTATGTCGTATATGTGCTCAACCATGGGGAACCTATCCTTCATTGCGCTCCGCCATGGCGAGAACTTCGGCCCATTCGGCGGGGGTTACAGGCTGTATGGAGAGGCGCTGGCCGCGCTTGATGACCTGCATATCGGCCAGGGCGGGGTTGGCTTTGAGTTCGTTGAGGCTGATGAAGCGGGGGAGGCGGCGCTCGGCCTTGATTTCCACCATCAGCCAGGTGGGGTTGGCCGGGTCCGATTTGGGATCGTAGTAGCGGGAGTCGGGGTTCCAGGCGGTATCGTCGGGGTAGGCTTCGCGGACGATGCGAGCGGTGCCGATCACGCCGGGAGGCTTGGCGTTGCTGTGGTAGAAGAGGACATGATCTCCGACGCGCATATCGTCGCGCATGAAGTTGCGGGCCTGGTAGTTGCGGACGCCATCCCACTCGGCGGTTTGATCCTCCTCCGAATCCAAATCGTCGTAAGAGTAGGAGGAGGGTTCGGACTTGAACAGCCAGTAGCGTGGTTCGGGCATGGGGTCAGCTCCGGTAGCGGTGTTTGGCGCCCCATATTATAGAAAAGGACGTTGGATTTCCGGCTAGAGCCTGGCTTCCCGCTTTCGCGGGAATGACGGCGGGGGGCGGGAATGACGGTCAGGGACAGGTGGAACAGCGCCTGGGGCGAGGGTAGCGGCTGGTTTAAACGGCGTCGGGACCGTGTTCGCCAGTGCGGATGCGGATGGCGTCGCTGACCGGGTAGATAAAGATTTTGCCGTCGCCGGGGGCGCCGGTGATGGCGTTGGTGCGGATGACATCCACGGCTTTGTCGGCGTCGGGGTCGTTGACGACTACCTCCAGTTTGACCTTGGGGAGCATATCCATCCGGTAGGTGCCGAGGCCGCGGGCGGCGGTTACTTCGACGCCGCCCTGCGCACCCCGTCCGCTGACTTGCGTGACGGTCAGGCCGACGATGCCAGCGTCGCTGAGGGCGTCTTTGACGCTGTTGAGACGCTCGGGTCGGAAAATGGCTTCAATTTTGATCATGGGGAATACTCCTGGCGGTCAACACTCATTATCTCCTGATCTGGATACCGGCGGCCTCGCGGTCGAAACAGCCGGAGATCAGGTCCTCTCGCTCCTGGCGCAGGACGTCCTTTCTAACGCGGAGGCTGGGGGTGCGGGGCAATTCGTCTCGGATTTCGATATAACGGGGGACCTTGAAGTAGGCCAAACGGTCGGCGCACCAGTAGATCACGTCCTCCGGCTGGGGCGACGCGCCGGGCCGGGGAGTGATGTACGCTTTGACTTCGTCCTCCCCGAGTTCAGATGGGACGGCGATGATGGCGCAATCCAAAACGCTTTCGTGGGCTTTGATCACGTCCTCCACTTCCTGGGAAGAGATGTTCTCGCCGCGGCGCCGGATGACGTCCTTCTTGCGATCAAGGAAGTATAGGTAATGGTCGTCGTCAAGCCAGCCAAGGTCGCCGGTGAAAAGCCAACCGTCGCGCAGGGAGGCGTTGGTTTCGGCCCCATTGCGCCAATAGCCGGCCATGGTGGCGGGATTTCGGATGGTGATTTCGCCGGGCTGCCCGTTGGAGACCGGATTGCCATCGTCGTCCACGATGCGGATGGTGTTTTCAAAGGCCGGGTCAGGATGACGGCGCGGTTGGCCGGAGGAGTTGGGACGGCGTTCGCCCCGGATGGTTTCGATTGTGCCGTAGCAGGTTTCGGTCATGCCGAACCCGACGATGATGTCCGTTCCGAAGCGCTGTTCAAAATCGGCCAGGAAGTCCGGTGAGAACGCCGGCGAGCCGTAGAACAGGCGCACAGTATTGTCCGCGTCATCGGGTTGTGGGGCATTTTTGGCCAATACGGGCATCATCATTCCGATGAAGTTAACGACCGTGGCGCGGGCGTCCCGGACCTGTTGCCAGAAACGGGAAGCGCTGAAGCGATCCTGCACCACCAGGGTCGCGCCGGCCGCCAAAGTGCCCATGGTGCTGTAATACTGGGCGTTGGCGTGGAAATAGGGCAGGCAGGTGAAGAAGCGGTCCTCGGAAGTCGCCTGAGTCCACAGCGCGAAACCCTGGCCGGCGGACACGTACATCTGGTGAGTAACCTGAACGCCTTTGGGATTGCCAGTCGTGCCGGAGGTGTACTGAAGCATCGATATGTCGGTGGGCGCTACTTCGGGGAGCGCGGTCAGTTCCGGAGAGCTGGAAAGCATCGAGCCGTAGTCTCGCCAACCATTGACGGCAGGATTGTCGCCGACGACTAAACGATGATGGACGCAAGGAGCGATGTCGGCGGCCTGGGTTGCTACGTCGATCAAACTCTCGTGTGCAACCAGGGCGCTGGCCTCAGCATTGTTCAGGATGAAGGCCATCTCATCCCGGCGGTAGGCGGTGTTAATGGTCACCGTAATGCCGCCGATAAGAGAAAGGCCGAACCAGGTATAGAGCACCTCGGGCACGTTGGGCAGGAACATGCAGACGCGGTCGCCGCGTCCGATGCCCAAGCTTTGAAACATGGATGCCGCAGAGCGGCAACGCCGGTAAAACTCGGCGTATGTGATCTGCCGGCCGGCGATCTCGACGAATACCTTGTCTGGATTTGCCTTGACGACGATGTCGAGGAATTCGCCGAGGGATTTTTCCCAGGAGTGGCGATGGGGCAGGGGATCCAGGGCGAGAATGCTACTCATTGGTAAGACCAAATGTACGGTTTCAGGGGATTTCCGCTGAAAATGGACTGGTTGAGTTCACGCTATCACGCAACTCCGAGTGGGGTCAATAGCGGGACGCAGCAAGGTCTTCAGGCGCAACTGGCGACGGCTCAGATGCCCATAAGCCAGACCCAAGTTATGGCGGGAATGGAAACCGCTACAATCACGATTTCCAGAGGGAAGCACACATTGAAGTAGTCGGCGAAGTGGAGCCACCGGGGCCCATGACGATGGCATTGGATTGGTGTACGATGGGCGCAAGGGATGCGGATGAACCACCGATGCCCACCGCCATAAGTAACGGATCTATGGACGTAAGTCCTTGATGGGCTGCCGGATGCGGTTGGAATCAAGTATGGTTGGCGGTAGAATGGAAAGGCAGGCCGATGTAGCTCAGCCGGAAGAGCAGCGGTTTCGTAAACCGCAGGTCAAGGGTTCGAGTCCCTTCATCGGCTCCATCTTTGAATCGGTCATGAAAGGCTTGCCGGCAGTCCGGCGTCTATTGATTCGTAAGCCTTGAGCACCAGGGCCAGGTCCGCTATTCCTTCATTGGCGGTCATCGCCGGTTCCCGGTTTTCGACGATGCTGCGGTGGAACTCGCGGACCATGGGCGCCACTCCGTTGGAGTCCGCTTCCAAGTCCAGGATCGTTTCGCTACCCCCGACCAGGAGCTTCAGCCAAGGCTGGCCGGGCTCGGAATAGAGATAACCCGCGGTGCCGGATACGGCGAACCACGAGTGGGGAGTTGGCGGCGCCACCGACCAAGAGTGGTTGATGAGGCCGACGACCCCATCATCAGTCCGCGTAACCACCACCACGCCGTCTTCGGCATCCAGTCGCGGCTGTCCCGGCAGCAACTTCTGGGCGAAAACCTGTTTGGGGCGCCCAGAGAGGTACGTAAGCGCGCTGAATTTGTGAATTCCCCCGTCGATGAGTACGCCGCCGCCGTTGAGTTCGCGCCGGTTGCGCCAACCCGAAGGTCGAAACGGATATTGCTCCTGAAATTGAACCAACCTGATTTGGCCCAGTAGTCCCTGATCCGCCAAATTTTTAGCTTCCCGCACGGGCGGCAAGAAGCGATAGTTTTCCGCCACCATGAGATTGACGCCGGCTGACGCGGCTTGCTCGACCATGGCTTCGGCGTCGGCCATGGTACCGGCGATGGGTTTCTCAACCAGGACGTGTTTGCCGTTGCCGGTCGCCAGAGCGACATGCTCACGGTGCAGGTGGTGGGGAGTGCAGACGTAAATTGCATCTACCCTGGGATCGGAAGCGGCAGAGGCGTAGCCACCGAAGGCGTCCACCCCGTTAAACCGGCTGGCGTATTGCCGGGCCCTGGCCAGATCCCGGCTAGCGAAGAAGAGGTCAATTTCGCCGACGGATCCACTGACGGCCTGGGCAAATACCCTGGCGAAGGAACCGCAACCGAGGACGCATAGACCGAGGCGCAATTTGACACCCCCGATGAAGGGATTTGAGCAAACCCGTAGCCGGCCCAGGGCGTCAGCAGACGTGAGCAGACGCCGCGCCGCCGGGGTCTTCCTCTTCCGGTCTGAACATGGCGGGTATGAGAACCTTCACTCCGATGTCATCGGCCTGTACTCGCTGCTGGGGTTGCACACTCTCTCCAATCACGGCTGCGATAGCTTCCTCGCCGGTGGCCGCGGCTACAGTGGCGGCCCGGTCGTGGGCCCGCTGGATGTCACTGCGCCGAATGGTGCGCGACACTTCGAACACGCCATGCACGAACTGCCGGTCGCTGGCCCGGCGCGCTCGGATGATGATGTCGGCTACCAGAACGTTGTCCGCTTCGGTCGCGGTGATGAGGCCACGCTCCTCCGCCCGGTCAATAGTCGTCAGAAACTGGGGGGCGGTTTCCTGTCCTCGAGCCAGCAGTATCCGGCCTCTGGTGAGGTTCAGCTCATCCTTGACGATGTTCAGGATGTTCTCCCGCGCCCGTCGTTCGGTGTCGCTGCCTTTCAAGGCGGCGACATCATTCTTCAGCGTGTGAACATCGCTTTCCAATGCGGTCAGCCGGCGGTTTGTGGTTTCAGCGAATGCGTTGAACCGATCGCTCAGCTCCGCCACGACGCTGACCAATTGAGCGAATTGTTCGGGTAAGGCGATGAGTTCCGGGGAAAGCAACCGCACCCGCATGTCGTGCAGGTATTGGGGGTTGCTGTCGAGGAAGTCCAGCAGGTCCTGATATTGTTGGGGATACATGACGGTGCGTCCTCTTGCCCGATTAAGTGATTATAACTTAATCGTTGCAGAGAAAAGGCATGGTAGTGCATTCAGCCCGCGGTCTGCTAAAATGTTGGCATCAACCTGGAGTTGTCGTGATAATGCGAATTGCTGGTTTCGGTTTGACCGAAATTTTGATTATCCTGTTGGTCGTGTTGCTTATTTTCGGAGCGACCCGGCTGCCGGGCATCGGCTCGGCATTGGGCAAAGGGATCCGGTCATTCAAGACGTCGGTGACCGGGGAGGACGAAAAACCCGCGAGAGAGGCCGGATCCGAAGAGCAACGGTCGTAATCGGTGGTGAAGTAACGGTTTCGATGGGGCGCGCTGGGTGGGCGCGCTCTTTGCGTTGTGGGATCTACTCACCGGCCGGTTCCGCGTTCAACCGGGCCTGGGCGCGAGTTCGCCGGCCGGCCAGGCGGGCCAGGAGAACGCCCACCTCGTAAAGCACGATCAACGGGCCGGCCACGATGGCCTGGTTCAGCGGATCTATGGTGGGGGTAATGGCGGCGGCAATGACAAATGCCGCGACCAACCAGAAACGGCGGAATCGCGCAAACTGCCGGGCCGATACAATTCCCAATACCGCCAGCACATACATGACCAATGGGGTCTCGAAAGACAACCCGAGCCAAAACAGCAGCCGGATCATTATGTTAACTATATTGCTGATGCGGATGAAGGGGTCGGCGACCTCGCTGCCGAACCCAATAAGGAAGCTGAGCGCCGGCGGTATCATCACGAAATAGCCGAAAGCCATCCCGCCCACGAAGGCCACCAGCGCGGCGGGCAGAAAGGAAAAGAGGATTTTTCGCTCCCGGGGCGTCAATCCCGGCGCGACGAAGCGGATGACATGGTAAAGGATTACCGGGAGCGCAAGTACGAAACCGCCGAGGAGCGACATTTTTACGGTGATGCTCAAAAACTCGGTGACCTCGGTACGTACCGGCTTGAAATTGCCCACTCCAGCGGCGTCCTGGGCCGGGCGCAGGAGCATGGCGTAGATCTCCTCGTAGAAATAGAATGAGACCGCCGTGCCGATCAGCAGGGCAATCAGGCAGATGAACACCCGGGAGCGCAGCTCCCGGAAGTGCTCGCGCAATGGCATCGACTGACTCATCCAGCGTCCGGGGGGCGCCGCGTTGCGGATGTCGATGGGTCGGAGACGTCGGAAGGCGCTCGAGCTTGATCCGCGAGGTGGGACGGGCTCGAAACAGGGTCATCCGGCGGAACCGTGTTGCGAGGGGCGGATGCCGTGTCGCGGCGGTTTGGCGTCGGATCGACGGGATTGGCTGCATCCATAATCTCTGTGAAAGTCCGGCGGGCTTCGCGGGCCATTCGGCCAATGGTGCGGGCAACCTCGACAGTCTTGCCAGGACCCAGCGCGACGAAGGCGACCAGAAAGATCACCAAAAGCTCCAAAGTGCCGATGCCGAAGAAATTCATCGCTCAACTCTCCGGACACTCGATAGTAGGACACCGGCTCAAGGAACAGGGGATGGTGCAGCCGGCGGGTACGGTCATGGTGTTAGGGTCCGGCAATGGACAACCCAATTCGACCAAAATTTCCGCCACTCTACATGCGGGCAGGCCCATGACGTTGGAGTAGCAGCCGTGTTGCAGAGAGGCCGGGCGGAACTCATCGTCCTGGATGGCATAGGCGCCGGCCTTGTCCATGGGGGCGCCGCTGGCAATGGATTGCTCCATCTCGGCGTCGGAGAAATTGCGCATCAAGACGTCCGCCGCCATGGCATCGGTGATGCAGCGGCCCGTGGCGGCATCGTAGATGGTGACTCCGGTGATCACCTGATGGGCGGCGCCGCGAAGCCGGGTGAGCATGGCCCGGGCATCGGCGGCGTCGGCGGGTTTGGCGATGGACTGGCCAGCGAGGACCACCGTACTGTCGGCGGCAATGAAGTAACCGGAATGGGCGTTTTCCGACCGGGCGACGGCAAGGGCTTTCTCCCTGGAGAGGCGGCGCACCATTTGATCCGGCGTTTCTTCCGGTTCGGGGTCTTCCGGGATGTTGGACGGGGCGACGTGGAAATCGATACCCATACCACTCAGGAGTTCCCGGCGCCGGGGCGATGCCGACGCCAAGACGATCTCAGCGTCCGCAGATTTCCGGGAGAGTGTCGCCACACATTCAACGTGGTGGGTCTGCGGGAACATATCCACGGGTTGAAGCGACATCACGCGATAACGGCGGCACAGCGTCCGCAAATCGCGGGCCAGGGTTTCGGGATTGCAGGACACGTAAGCAATACGGTCCGGCGCTAATGCCAAGAGGGCGTCGAGGACTGCGGGCTGGCAACCGGAGCGGGACGGATCCAATATGACGGCATCGGGTTTAGCGTCCAGGGCGGGCAAGATTTCCTCCACCTTGCCGATGACCAACTCCACGTTGGGGAAATCAGCGGCGTTGCACTGGGCGTCGGCGACGGCGGCGACGGACTCCTCGACGGCAATCACGCGCCCGGCGGAGGGAGCGAGCAACACCGAAAATGACCCCACACCGGCGTAAGCGTCGAGTACAGTTTCGGCGCCGGTAAGACGTAACCCCTCTTTTACGAGTTCGGCAAGTTTGGCTGCCTGAGGGAGGTTCACCTGGAAAAAGGACGGCGACCCCACGCGAAATTCCGTTCCGGACAGCATTTCCCGGTAGTGTTTTTGTCCAGTGGGGATGGCGATATCCGGATTTTTCAAGGCGGGTTGTACGAGGTAGTCTCCGGTCTCCGGGGAGGAGCGGATGGCGAGTTGGGAGGTTTCGCGACAGCGGTCCTGGAGTTGAGCCAGCAGGTTGTTGATGCCCTCGTGCATGAGCAGGCAATGGTCGATGCGGACGAACCGGCGTCGCTCGCGGTGGGTGAAGCCCAGGGTTCCGGTTTCGCGCCAGATGTTGAAGCGAGCGTGGTTGCGATAGTGGAAAGGCCGGGGAGACGGCAACGTGGCTTGGACGGGAGGGGCAATGAAGCCACCAACACGTTCCAGAGCGTCGGCGACGATACTGCGTTTGGCATCCAACTGGGCATCGTAACGCAGGTGCTGCCACTGGCATCCGGTGCACTGGCCGAAGTATTCGCAGGGGGGTTCAACTCGTTGCGGAGACGGAGTGATAACGCGGGTGACCCGCGCTGCGATGTACTTTCGTCGAATTGCGATTATTTCGGCCTGTACCCGTTCGCCCGGTATGCCGCCGAACACGAACACGTCGTCGCCATGGTAGGCGGCCATGGCCTCGCCAAGGCGGCCCCACGAATGGAGGTCCAGCTCTACGATGTCGCCGCGCTGCAATTTTGGCGCCGCCGAGGTGGATTCGGTATGCGTCATGGTGAATATAGTACCACCGAATGGTGAGGCCCGAACCGGTTGGGCGACGGGAACGCAGCGCGGCGTCGCCGGACGCCGCGCGTCGGTTGACCGGGCATGGGGCCGGGTATAATATTACTGGTATCCCAGCATAATGCAGCGCGTACAGCGTTGCGCAGCGTCGCCGCAGGAGCGGTTTCACCTGGAGGAATTGAAATGCCCGAACCTATGGACGTGAACGGAGAGAATTGGCAAAGCAGCGTGGTAGACTCAGAACTGCCGGTGATGGTGGACTTCTGGGCGGAATGGTGCGGGCCCTGCAAGATGATTGCGCCGGCGGTACATGATCTGGCGCTGGAGTACGAGGGAAAGCTCAACGTAGCCAAGCTGGATGTGGACAGCGACCCGGACATCGCAGCGCGCTACGGCATCAGGAGCATACCGGCGCTGATCTTCTTCAAGAACGGTCAGCCGGTGGATCAGGTGGTCGGAGCGCAGCCCAAACCGGCGCTGAAGCGGAAGATCGACGCCGTACTGGAGAGTTAACGAACCACACACGGGAGTGGATGGGGCCCGGTGGCTCCTGCGGACTTCAAATCCGTTATGCCTTGTGACGAGCGGGGTAGGTGGGTTCGACTCCCTCGCACTCCCGCCAAGCTCCGAATTAGTTCGGATCACCCATTAAGTAAGCGCATTGCGCTTGGGAAACCCCCGACGCCGCGGCGTCGGGGGTTTTTGCGGGCGAGATCAGAGCGGGCTTGCCAGATCTTCAGCGCCCGAAGTGGGACCGGCCGGCTCGGACATTTGGCGTTGCAATTGCTCGGACCAATTTTGCGCCCAGCGGCGAAACTCGTCTAAAGCCGGTGGCGCGATGTATATAACCTCGATCCGGCTCGGAAATTGGGACTGGTGCCGCTCATTGATCAGGAGCAGTCCGGCTTCGTCTTCGCCCAGGGAAGCATCTATGGAGCTTGAGATGAAATCGTAGCGGCGGCGGTTGGCGTCGGCGAACCACTCCTGGAGGCGGGTCGCCACTGCGAAACTCATCAAAGGCTGCATCAGGCATCTTTGGAGGTCGAGGGCTTCGGCCATGATCTCCATGGACTCAGTAGCTTCCAAAATCGCTCCGGCCTCCACCAGCCGGGAGACCAACCGGTGGGTATCCTGATTGGTCGCCGCGAGGTAGCCCAAGCCGTCGTCCCCTCCCTCCGGGAGGTTTTCGTGGTAAACGTGGGTGATGGTACCCAGCGCGTTCTGGACGGCGCGGATTTGGACATCCACCTGCTCCCAATAGCGGGCGACTATTTCGGCACCCTCAGACGGGATGGCGTCGGGCGGCGCGGCCAAATGGACCAGGGGAGCAAGCAATAGTTTGCGTTTGCCCTGATAGTTGGCGGTGGTGGGGCGACTGATCCTGCCCAGTTCCTCTACCATATTTTACTGGTCTCCGCTAATTGTCGTGGCGCGATTCATGCTCTGACCTGGTTACGTCGCGCTTGCGGCGTGCTCCGGACCCAATGGTATCACCTCTCAAACCGGGAGAAAATTGAGACGGTTGAGCGTCAGCAACGATAGTTGCTCATACGTACCCACTTTGGCCGGTCATTCCACGACCGCATCAGGCGGGCGATGGAATCTTGTTCCGGCGGTCGCCACTTTCTGTTGCGGGAGCCTTGACGGAGCGGTCATTGCTACGCCGGCGAGATTGCCACCCCCGTATCAAGTACGGGGTCGCAATGACAAAGTGGGTACGCGTGAGCGATAGTTGGGGTACCATTAGCCGAGAATCGGGTGTATCATTTCTCCGGTTTATCATCGAGTGGGCGCATTGCGTCCACCCATACTTCCGGGCCTGTAGCCGAACAATCCTTGGCAAACCGAGGCGGCCCGTGGAACCTGCTTGCTAAGGAGAAGATCATGCCTGAAGCTGCCAAGATCATCTACACCGAAACTGACGAGGCTCCGTACCTCGCCACGCACTCCCTGCTTCCGATTCTCCAGGCTTTCACCAAGAGTTCGGGTATTGAGTTGGAGACGTGGGATATTTCGTTGTCAGGCCGCACCATCGCCAATTTTCCGGACAATTTGACGGAAGCGCAGAGAATCCCCGATTATCTGCGTATGTGCGGGGAGTTGTGCCTGGAGCCTTCGGCGAACCTGGTCAAGCTGCCCAACATCAGCGCGTCGATTCCCCAGCTGAAAGCGACGATTGCGGAATTGCAGAGCAAGGGGTACGACATTCCCGACTATCCCGACCAGCCGGCGAACGACGAGGAACGTGAAATCCAGGTCCGCTATTCCAGGGTGTTGGGCAGCGCGGTTAACCCGGTGATTCGCGAAGGGAACTCTGACCGCCGTTCCTCTAATGCGGTCAAGGAGCATGGTCAGCGCAATCCCCATCGTATGATGCAGGATTGGCCGGAAGTCTCCGAGACCCGCGTCGGCCACATGACTGATGGCGACTTCTTCGGCAGCGAGGTAGCCGTTACCACCACCGAGGCGGGGTCGGCAACCATCGAATTCGTCGCCGGCGACGGGAGCGTTACGGAGCTCAAATCCAGCATTCCACTGCAAGCCGGCGAGATCCTCGACTGTGCGGTTATGAACGTGAACGCTTTGCGCCGTTTCTATGCCGAACAGATGGACCAGGCTAAAGCGGCCGATGTTCTGCTGGGCCTGCACGTCAAGACCACCATGATGCGCGTGTCCGACCCCATCATCTTCGGACATCTGGTGTCGGTTTTCTTCCAGGATGTGTTCCAAAAGCACGCCGACGCGTTGGCCCAGGTGGCGGTGGACCCGGACAACGGCGTGGCCGAGATGTTGACGAAGATCCAGGAATTGCCGGAAGACAAACGCGCCGAGATCGAAGCCGATATTCAGGCGTGCTACGACAGCCGGCCAGATCTGATGATGGTGAACTCCTACCGGGGTATCACCAACCTGCACGTGTCCAGCGACACCATCATCGACGCCTCCATGCCAGTGGTCATTCGCGACGGCGGGCGCACCTGGGGTCCGGACAACGAGCTACATGACACCATCGCCCTGATCCCCGACCGCTCATACGCCACCATCTATCAAGCGGTGGTAGAGGACTGCCAGCGACACGGAGCCCTTGATCCAGCGACCCTCGGCAGCGTCGCCAACGTCGGCCTTATGGCCCAGGCCGCGGAAGAGTACGGGTCCCACGACAAGACCTTTGAAGCCCCGGGCAACGGGACGATCCGCGTCGTCGATGCCTCAGGCGCAACCCTGATGGAGCAGAGCGTGGAGACGGGCGACATCTTCCGGATGTGCCAGACCAAAGACATTCCGATCCAGGACTGGGTCAAACTGGGCGTGACCCGTTCCAGGCTCGCCGGACAGGCCGCCATCTTCTGGCTCGACGCCAACCGCGCCCACGACGCCGAGCTGATTAAGAAGGTAGAAAAATACCTGCCCGAACATGACACCACCGGGCTCGAGATCAGCACCATGCCGCCCGTGGAAGCCATGAAGGCTACCATCGCCCGGAGCCGGGCCGGCCTGGACACCATCGCGGTGACCGGAAACGTGCTGCGCGACTATTTGACGGACCTCTTCCCCATCCTGGAATTGGGCACCAGCGCGAAGATGCTCTCGGTGGTCCCGCTCCTCAACGGTGGCGGCATGTTCGAGACCGGCGCCGGCGGGTCGGCCCCCCGGCACGTGCAGCAATTCGTTGAGGAGGGGCACCTGCGCTGGGACTCGCTGGGCGAGTTCTGCGCCCTGGTGGCGTCCTTCGAGCACTTCGGCGAGGTGTACGACAACGACGGCGCCAGGTTGCTCGCGGAGACGCTGGACCAAGCCATCGGGGAACACCTGGAGAATCAGCGGAACCCTTCCCGCCGGGTCAACGAACTAGACACCCGGGGCAGCCACTTCTACCTGGCGCTCTACTGGGCGCAAGCGCTGGCCAAGCAGGACAATAACCCGGAGCTGAAGGCGCGGTTCGCCGACGTGGCCAAACAGATGACCGAAAACGAGGAAAAAATCGTTCAGGAGCTGATCGACTGCCAGGGGCAACCCGTGGACATCGGCGGGTACTACCGTCCCGATAACGACATGGCGGCGAAGGCCATGCGGCCCAGCGCCACTTTGAATGCCATTATCGATGCAATCTAGCAGCTCAGGCGGCACACGGTCCGGCTGAACGCGCTTGCCGGAAACACAGGGGCGACGCATGCGTCGCCCCTGCGACGCCAGTTACCCTAATCGGAGGCTTTCCCCTATGCGAAGCAAAGTAACCGTAGTCGGCGCCGGCAACGTGGGCGCCACCACCGCCCAGCGCATCCACCAACTTGGCTATGCCGACGTGGTACTGGTTGACGTGGTTGAGGATCTGCCCCAGGGCAAGGGGCTGGATATGCTGGAATCCGGTCCGGTAATAGGTTCCGACGCGCTGATAACCGGCTCCAACGGCTACGAGGAAACCGCCGGTTCGGACGTGGTGGTGATTACCGCCGGCATTGCCCGGCGTCCGGGAATGAGCCGGGACGACCTGTTGCTGACCAATATGCGGATCACTTCGGCAGTGACCGAGGAAGTGGTTCGCCATTCTCCGGATTGCATCATCCTGGCGGTGACCAACCCGCTGGACGCAATGGTGCAGAACGTGTACCAGTCGTCGGGCTTCCCGCGGAACCGGGTTTTCGGAATGGCCGGCGTGCTGGACACCGCCCGTTACCGAACGTTCATCGCCCAGGAACTTGACGTGTCGGTGGACGACGTTCAGGCGCTGGTGCTGGGCGGCCACGGCGACGACATGGTGCCGCTGGTGCGGTACACCACCGTCGGTTGCATTCCGGTTACGGAACTGCTGTCGCAAGAGCGCATTGACTCCATCGTGCAGCGCACCCGGGACGGCGGCGGCGAGATTGTGGCATTGTTGAAACAGGGTTCGGCGTTCTACGCGCCGTCGGCGGCGATCACGCAGATGGTGGAATCGATCCTGCTGGACCGAAAGCGCATCCTCCCCGGTTGCGCTTACCTGGAAGGCGAATACGGGATCAACGGTCTTTGCGTCGGCGTACCCGTGAAGATCGGCGCCGGAGGGATGGAACAGGTGGTCGAAATAAGCCTGACTGACGAAGAGCAGGCTGCGCTGCAATCGTCCGCCGCGTCGGTACAGGAACTGGTGGACGTGATGGCCAATGCCCAGGCTGAGGCGCAATAGCCGCTGCGAATTCCGGCGTAGCCATCGGGATTGGATCGGGCGGGTTTGAAACCCGCCCCTACTTTTTGCTGCGCTCTGTATAATGAATAGAGATTCAACCATAACGGGAGGCCAGCATGAGCCAGCGTACGCCACTGGAACGGGAGCTACTGGAAAAAGCGGCCAGATATATGCCCGGAAGCAGCAACGGCAACACCAAATACCCTGACCAGCTGGATTTCCTGGTGAAAGAAGGCCGGGGAGGGCGCATCTGGGACGTATCGGGCAACGAGTACGTTGACTGGCTGATGGGTTCGGGGCCAATGATTTTGGGCCACGCTCATCCAGCGGTTACCGAGGCGGTCTTGTCTGCGGTCAGTCGCGGCTCCACGTTTTTCGCCAATAACGACCAGGCCGTGCTGCTGGCGGAGGAGCTGGTAAAGGCGGTGCCATGCGCCGAAAAGGTACGGTTCACCACCAGCGGGACGGACGCCTGTTTTCAGGCCATGCGGGCCGCTCGGGCTTACACCGGCAAGGAAAAGATCCTCAAGTTTGAGGGTGGTTATCACGGCACCAGCGACTATGCGATGATGTCGGTGTTCGCCTCTGCCGCGGTCGAGTTTCCCCAGGCGGAAGCCAACACCGCCGGCATTCCAGAAGCGTTGAGCGACTTCATGCTGATATCCCAGTTCAACGACCTGGACACCACCGCCGCAATCGTTGCCGCACACAAGGATGAAATCGCGGCGATCATAACGGAACCGCTGCAGCGCACTATTGCCCCCGAACCGGGTTTCCTGGAGGGCCTTCGCAAAATCACATCGGAGGCGGGGATCCTGCTGATATTCGATGAGATAGTCACCGGATTCCGGCTGGCTTACGGCGGCGCGCAGGAATACTACGGCGTGACTCCGGACCTGTGCACGGTGGGCAAGATTATGGGCGGGGGTTATCCCCTGGCCGCGCTGATGGGCGCCGCCGAGGTTATGTCGGTGTACGACCGGGGAGCCGTGGCCTCAGAGAGTTATGTTGATCAGATTGGTACACTGAGTGGCAACCCAATCGCGTGCGCCGCCGGCCTGGCGACACTGTCGGAGCTGAGGAAAGACGGAGTGTACGAGCGGCTGCATGAAGTAGGCGGCCGCATTCGCCGAGCGCTGGCCGACTCCTGCCAGGAGCAAGGCTTTACGGTCCAGAGCGTGGGCGAGGACGGGATTTTTGACATCTTCTTCGCCGACCACCCGGTTCGGAATTACCGCGACGGGCTGGCCGCGGACGGCGAACCACTGGGTAAGCTGAATGCCGGGCTGCTGGAACGCGGGGTGCTTAAATCCTGGCCTCAAAAGTTCTATCCGTCCGTTGTCCATACGGACAAGGACATAGACCGCACCATCGAAGCCATACGAGAGGTTGTGCCGACGCTGCGGGGATAACGTCCGGTTATTCCACTGGAGAAATGTTGATGCCGGCGCAAGACCGTGTTCAGGCTATTGAGGCCCTTTTTGAGGCTTCCGATGAGGCATTTGACACCAGGGACAACAAACATGGCTCCCTAAAGCTTTGGGAGGCTGCGGAAGCCGCGTTGTCGATAGTGGCGGAAAGTCGCGGGTTGCCTTGCCAGAATGAGGATGACCATTTTGACCTCCTCGAATTGCTGATGGCTGAGAGCGGAAGAACAGATGACGACTATGACCTAGTTTCCGGATACCTGGTGGCAGGATTCGTTCAGAACAACGTCGGATACGATTTTATGGAGGATTATCTGCTGGAAAGATCGCGTCGGTCCGTGCGCCGCTTCGTCAAGGAATTACTGTCATTCAGCGGACAAACGCCTACATGGACGGACAGGCCCATGTCAGAGCGGCCTTTCGGTTTCTGCAACTGGCTGACTTCTTCACGTTTGAGCAAGACCCATCAGCCAAGTCAGAAATGTTGTGGTGCGCAGCGGCCCATGTCATGAAGGCGGTCGCCATCATGCAACGACCGCGCTGGGCCAACCGCAGACACGCTGATCTGCTCGTCATAGCCGTCAGGATCGGTAGTCTTTGGAATGAACCTAACATCGAGGATGATTTCAAGGCCGCTGAGAGACTGCATCGGAATATGTACGAGGGTTTTATGGGCAGACGGGCATTCACAAATGCGGAACGAAGGGTTCGCCGCTTGGTCAACCGCGCAGCTCACAGGTTTGGCAGCTGTTGAATGTCCAGCTCGCGCAGCCGACAAGACAGAGGCGAGTATTAACCCGCCCCGTTGAATTGCGGTGTTACCGTCGGGAGCCTAGCGCCGCGCGCCAGCCTTTACTTCCAACGGGCCGGTGCTGACGATGTGCTTGCGCATGCCCAGCTCGGACGGGGTCATGCCCATGGCCAACCCGATGAGCTGGGGCATGTGCAGGATGGGCAAATCAATAGAGCGCCGGACCTGGGACGCCGCTTTGGGCTGGAACCCGTCGAGGTTCAGGTGGCAGAGGGGGCAGGGAGTCACCATGGCGTCGGCCCCCAGGTCCTTGACCTCGGAAGTGTGCTTGCCCACCATGGCCATGGAGTTGCGTTCGTTGATGGTGAGGATAGGGAAACCGCAACAGCGGGTTTTGCCTGCAAAGTCCACCAGAGTCGCGCCCAGGGTTTCGATCAGCATCTCCAGAGATTGCTGGCGCTCCGGATGGTCGGCAATGTCCAACGCTTCCGTAGGGCGTACGATGTAGCAACCGTAGAACGGAGCAATCTTCACGTCGGTGAGCTGACGGGTAACGTAGCCGCCAAGCCGGTCCAGGCCATAGTCTTCAATCAGGATCCATAGCAGGTGTTTGGGCTCAGCGTTGCCGCTGTATTCCAGACCCTCCTCGGACAGGTAGGAGTTGACTTCGGCCAGGTATTCCGGGTTTTGCATCCGGTGGTTCGCTTGGGACATCACACCCTGGCAGGTGCTGCAGATGGTCATGATCGGCAAGCCCATCTGCTCGGCTTTGGCGAAGTTGCGGGCGTTCAGGGTATCGCCGAAGAGCTGGTTCTTTTCCTGGATGACGCCGGCGCCGGTGCAGGTCCAGCCGCGGATTTCCTCCAGTTCAATGCCCAACCGCTGGCAGACCATGCGGGCGGCGGGGTAAAGTTCAGGCGCGCCACCCTGGGATACACAGCCTGGAAAGAAAGCGTACTTCACTGGTTGCTCCTCTGTTGCTTACATCAATGGACAAGATGGACGGGACTATTCGTTGGACGGCCTGGATTCCCGCTTTCGCGGGAATGACGAGGAGAGGCGGGAATGACGTGTATGGGGCGGGTTAGCCGAAGGGGGAGTTGTTGCTGACCCGGGGAGCCGGGGGTTCCGGTTCCGTCCGCTGGAACAGGCGCCGTACCGCCGCCACGTTCTCCACGTTCTTGTGGGCAATGGGCGGCATTTTACCGCGTCGCATGGCGCGGAAGGCTACGGGCATATAGCTCATCAGAGCCGGCATATTGGTGAAACCGCCGACGGATTTGATGGGCAGGCGCAACTCGTCGAGGCGGCCGCTGTGTCCCACCGATTCGGTGAAAGCCTCGGTGTGGCGCGCGCCGTTATTATTGTCGTAACCCTGTTGGATCGCCTGATCGCGCATTGCCATGATGCGGTCCATGGGCGCTACGCCTTTGGGACAGACCTGGACGCACTCGTTGCAGCGGGTGCAGTCCCAGATGCCGGTGGGTTCGCTCAGCCCCCACAGCCGCTCCATGGACACACCCTCGCCATCGCCGTCGCGGGGGTCGGCGGTGAAGCGATACGCCTTGGCCAGCGCGGCGGGTCCCAGGAAGGTGGGGTCAACCTCCAGGACGGTGCAGTCGGAGACACACGCGCCGCACATGATGCAGGCGGTGACTCCGGAAAGATGCAGCATGGCTTCGTTGGAGACGATGTACTCGCCCTCCGGTTCCTGGCCCATATGCTTGAGATATGGATCGATTGCCTCGATCTTTTCCCAGAATAAATCGAAGTTGACGACCAGGTCCTTGACGACGGGCATCACGCCGGCGGGTTCCACCGTTATGACGCCGTTCTGCACCACCATGTTGGCGATGGTTTTGCAGGCCAAACCGGCGTGCCCGTTGATTCGCATGGCACAGGAACCGCAGATGGAACTGCGGCATGAGCAACGCAGGGAGAGGGTTCCGTCGTCGTCCTCTCGTATCTGAATCAACGCGTCGAGGACGGTGGCGTTGTCCGCAATGGTGACCGGATATTCCTGCCAGTAGGGCATCCGGCCCTCGCCGGTGGGGGCCTCCGGGTCCTGTCGCTTTACCCTGATGGTGACGTCCATAGCCTAATACTTCCTCTCCTCGGGCGTCCATTGAGTGATGGTTACGGGCAGCTCCGAAATTGTTGGCCCGGCATCGCCTTTGGTCAAGACGATGTGATGGAGCCATTCTTCGTCATTGCGGTCGGGGTAATCGGTCCGGAACTGGGCGCCGCGGCTTTCCCGGCGTTCGAGAGCGCCCACGGCGATGGTGTCGGCGCAATCGAGCATATAGCCCAGCTCAAGGGCGAATACCAGGTCGGTGTTGAAGGTCTTGCCTTTGTTGTGAACGGGGACATTTTCATAGCGGCGGCGGAGGTCGTGGATATCACTGATGGTTTCCTCGATGCCCTCCTCGTTGCGGAAAACGGCCACGTTGCGGTTCATGGATTCACCCATCTCACGGCGGATGGCGGACCAGCGGTCGCCGTTTTCGGGCCGGTCCATCATCTCCTGGATGCGGCGACGTTCCCTGGCGAGGGTTGCGGCAATATCGAACTCCATGAAATCCATGGTGCGGGTTGCGTCAGAAGCGTGGTTGCCGGCGCGCTCTCCGAACACGATGGTGTCCAGGAGGGAGTTGGCGCCCAGCCGGTTGCCGCCGTGAACGCTGACGTTGGCGCACTCGCCGGCGGCATAGACGCCGCCGATGTTGGTGAGGCCGTCGATGTTGGTCTTGATGCCGCCCATTATGTAGTGCATACCGGGGCGGATGGGAATTGGCTCCCTGATCATATCGGCGCCGGCAAGGTCGATGCCGATTTCCCTGATCTGACTGAGTTTCTCCATGATCAGAGCTTCGCCCAGATGGGTGCAGTCCAGGAGGACGCAGCCGTCAATGCCGTTGCCGGCGTTGATTTCGGTCTGCTCGGCGCGTGACACCACGTCGCGGGAGGCCAGTTCCATCATGTTGGGAGCGTATTTCTCCATGAAGCGATAGCCGTCTTTGTCGCGCAAGTACGCGCCTTCGCCGCGGGCTGCTTCGGAGATCAACACGCCGCTTCCGGCCAGGGTGGTGGGATGGTACTGGACCATTTCCATGTCCATGAGTTGACCGCCGGCGTTGTACACGAGGCCCATGCCGTCGCCGGTGACGATGAGAGCGTTGGTGCTGGGTTCAAACAGCCGGCCGCAGCCCCCGGTGCAGAAGATCACGGTCTTGGCGCGTATGACATGGAGTTCGCCGGTGCGAATTTCCAAGGCCACGACGCCGGCGGCCTGGCCGTCCTCCATGATCAGGGAGGTAACGAACCACTCTTCGTAACGGCGTACGCCAGACTTGATGAGCTGCTCGAACATGACGTGGAGCAGAGCCTGTCCGGTGAAGTCGCCCACGAAGAAGGTGCGGGCCCGCCGTTGACCGCCAAAGGCTCGCGTTCCCAGCCGTCCGTCGTCGTCCCGGTTGAAGGTTACGCCCATGTGTTCCATGTCGATGAGGGAGGCGCCAGCCTGGCGACACATCACCTCGATGGCGTCCTGATCGCCCAGGAAGTCGCTGCCCTTGATGGTGTCGTAGGCGTGGTCTTCCCAGTCGTCGCCCCGGTCCAGCAGCGCGGCGTTGATGCCGCCCTGGGCGGCGTTGGAATGGCTGCGCACGGGGTGGACCTTGCTGATGATGGCGGTGTTGGCTCCGCCGGCGCGGGCCGCGATGGCGGCGCGCATCCCAGCCAGCCCGGCGCCCACCACCAGCACGTCGTGTTGCAAATCCTCTGGCATTTGTGTTTTCCTCCGGCCGGACTGAATAGCGCCCGGATGATTGTGGCGCATGAGCGGCGCGCCCGATAGCGGCGGCTAATTATCGCCCAAAACGCGCATCGCAAGCAACAGCGCAGCGATGCTCTTGGCATCTTGTATGGAGCCGTCAGTGATCAACGCGCCGACGTCGGTGAAGGGGACGCGTCGCAGTTCAATAAACTCGTCATCATCAGCATCGAGTTCGGACAGTTTCAGGTCCGTGGCCAGGTAGGCGCGCGTGTACTGGGGAGAAAGGCTTGGGTTCAGGAAGAAAGCGCCCAGCAACCGCCACCTTCCGGCGGCGTGTCCGATTTCTTCCTGCAATTCCCGCGTGGCAGCTTGTTCCGGGTTTTCCCCGGGCTCCATCTTGCCGGCTGGAATTTCCATCAAGAACCGGTCCGCCGTTTTCCGGAACTGGCGCACCAGTATCACGTTTTGTCGGGCGTCAACGGGCACCACACATACTGACGATGGATAATAGACGATTTCGCGGTCGGTTTCCCGCCCATTTGGCAATTGAACGGTATCTACCCGCACCTTGATCACGTCGCCACTGTACACCGACGTGGTTGCGACGGTTGGCTCGTTTTTGGGAAAGCCAGGCATTTCCGTTCCGGCTAATCCTTTTCCAAAATTCGTATGGCGAGCAACAATGACACGACGCTCTTGGCGTCCTGTATTGCGCCTCTGGCGATTTCATCCGGGACGCTGTGGAGAGGAAGACGAATAACGTCAATGAATTCATCGTCGTCGGACTCGAGCGTCGCCGGCGTCAATTCGGTGGCCAGGAAGGCGTACATATACTCGGTGCACCACCCCGGAGCGAGCCAGAAGGCAGTGAGGGGGACCAGACTGGCGGCGGCGTGTCCGATTTCTTCCTGCAACTCCCGCCGGGCCGCCGCTTCCGGTTCTTCACCAGGCTCGATTCCGCCGGCCGGAACCTCCAGAAGGAAGCTGTCGGCCGGTTTGCGGTACTGACGCACCATGAGGACGTTGCCGTTGGCGTCCACCGGCACGACGCAGATGGACGGGGCGTGTTCCACAATCTCGCGGGCGCTCTCGCGTCCGTTTTGCAAGCGAACGGTGTCAACGCGCACGTCAATGATGCGGCCCTGGAAGATTGACCGTGAGGAGATGGTGGGTTCGTTATCGGGGAAAACAGTCATTGATGGTGTCCCCAAGAGAGATTCGTAAAATCCGTTTTGCCTTTGTCATTCCAAGTCCGTCCCAGGCGGGCGAAGGAATCTCGTTGCGGCACAATCGACACAATGCACTCAGAATTTGCTCTACGCAATCGAGATTGCCACCCCCGTATCGAGTACGGGGCGGGGTTGCGCTCACAATGACAGGTTTGGCAGTTTTCCAGCGCCTCTAGCGCCCCTGCTGGCCGAAACCCAGGCGACGGGTGAGGGTGGCCCAGAAATAGTTGTGCTCGTTGGCGCGGAGGAAACGGGCGCGGTATGGGCTGTGGGTTATTCGCACCCAGTCGCCCGGTTCGATGGGGTGGTTCTCAAAACCGTCCACGCTGATGATGGCTTCCTGGGAGCCTTCCAGGTGAAAGTCCACGCTGCTGGTGGGGCGCAGCACCAGCGGGGTGGTCAGGCCGACGTGGGACGCCAGCGGGGTCAGCACCACGTCGTCGGACAAGGGGTCAACGATGGGGCCGCCGGCGGCGAAGCTGTAGCCAGTGCTTCCGGTGGCGGTGGCGAGGATCACGCCGTCGGCGCGGAAGGTCGATACGTCGGCGCCGTCTATGGACGCTCGAACCGTGATGACGCGGGATACGCGGCTTCGGGAAAGGACGACGTCATTCAGCGCATGATACGGGCCTTCGGACGCTGGGCCGGCATCCCCACCGCGGCGATGTACGGTAGCCATGAGCATACTGTGTTCGGAGACGCGCATCTCGTCCTTGAGATAGCGCGGCAATTGTTCCATAACGCCGGGCACGGTCAACTCGGTCATAAAACCTAGCCGGCCCATGTTGATGCCAACCAGCGGGATGCCCTGGGGCGCAATCGCCCGGTTCACCCGGAGGATGGTGCCGTCGCCGCCTATGGTGATTACGAGGTCGGTATTCCGCGCCCGTTGGCTCAGATCGTCAGCATCTTCGGCGCGCAGGATCCAGGTGTCGGGGCCCAGGTTAAGCTCGCCGACGATGGCGTGGGCCAAGTCCAGCGCCTCGGGGATCAGGTCGTTGTAGGCGATGCCGACGGTTTTCATGGCAAGTTCGCTACCGGAGTTCTCAGCCGCCGGCCATGAGGACGACCACGGCGCGCTCGGCTGCATCCAGAATGGTGTGCGGAGCGACCCCCAACCACAACATGCACAACGCTGCGACGCCGAGGGCTACGTTGACCGGCCACGACGCGCCCAATCGCTCAGTGTGGATCGCCGGTTGCAGGAACATCACCCTGATGACGCGCAGATAGTAGTAAGCGGAAACCACGCTGTTGACAACGCCAATAATCACCAGCCAGGTCATCAACGATTCTCCAGTATTGATGGCGGCAGCGAAGATGTGGATTTTGGCAATGAATACGCCGGTAGGAGGCAAGCCGATGAGAGCGATGAGCGCCAGGGCCAGGGTAATCGCCGGGAAGGGCGCGCGACGGAGCATACCCGCATAGTCTTCAATCTCGGAGCTATTGATTCGGTTCTCGATGCAGGTTATGGCGAAAAAGGCGGTCAAGTTCGCCGCAGTGTACGCTGCCAGGTAGAACAGCACGCTGCTGGGCCCGAATGTCGCCCCTTCACCGTCCACCGCGGCAATAGCGGCGACACCCACCAGAAGGTAGCCGGCGTGGGCAATGGTGCTGTACCCAAACAGCCGGTTGATGTTCCTTTGGGAGATGGCAACCAAGTTGCCGATGGTCATGGAAAGCGCCGCCAGCCCGGCGAGCAACACCCACCAGTCTCCGCCCAGGGCGTCGAACCCGATGTAGAACACCCGGAGCACCAGGGCGAAGGCCGCCGCCTTGCTGGCCACGGACAGGAAAGCGACCATGGGCGTCGGGGCGCCTTCGTACACGTCGGGCACCCACATCTGGAAGGGCGCCGCGGACATCTTGAAGCCGAAGCCGGCCAACAGCAGGACCACGGCCAACAGCGCCGCCATGCTGCCAAAGGGGATAATCCCTGACGCGGAACTGCCGGCCAAGGCCAAGGCGATTTCTTCGAGGCGCGTGCTGCCGGTGAATCCGTAGATGAGGGCCATGCCGTACAGCATCAGCGCGCTGCTGATGGCGCCGATGATGAGGAACTTCATGCCGGCTTCGCTGGAGCGGCCGTTGGGCAAGAAGGCCGCCAGCGCCGCCAACGGGAGCGTGGTCAATTCCAGGGCGATGTACATGGTAATCAGCTCGTCCGCCGCCGCCATCAGCATCATTCCCGTTGCCGACAGGAGCATCAACCCAAAGTATTCGCCCTGCAACCGCTCCATGCGCCTCACGTAGTCGGTGGAAACCAGCACCACCAGCCCGACGGCGGCGAGTATGAGGAAGTTGAAGAACAGCGCGAAGCGGTCGATGGAGAGCGTGTAGAGAACTACCGACCCCTCGGCCATCAGCTCGCTCTGGCCGCTACTGGAAAGGGACACCAACTGCCAGACGCTCAACGCGGCCGGAGCCGCCAGCCCCACAAACGACACCCCGACCAGCAATCCGGTGCGCCGGGTCAGCAAATCCACCACAATGATCAGCATGGCCAAGGCGGCGAGGGCCAGGAGGGGCGAAATTAGAAACAGGTCGTAAGCGGTCATGGTGGTTTGATCTCTGCTCTAGCGTCCCGCCCCGGCGATGCCGGCGTTATAGCCGTTCACAATGGGCTCGAGTCCGTCGCGAAAAACATCGGTCAGCCAGGCGGGGTACACTCCCACTACCACGATGCTCACCACAAGCAGGACCACGGGCACCAGCTCAACCGGCGATGCGTCGGAAAGGTGATCCCACCGCGATGGGCGCGGCCCGAACAGGGTTCGTTGCAACATCCACAGGATGTAACCGGCGGCCAGTATGATGCCCAGAACGGCCAGGATGGTCAGCGCCGGGAAGGCGCGGAACCCTCCGAAGAAAACCAGGAGTTCCGATACGAAACCGCTGAGGGTGGGCAGACCCAAAGAGGCCGCGCCGGCCACCAGGAACGCCGTCGCCACCACAGGCATCCGGTTGGCGAGTCCGCCCAGATCGGGAATGTGGCGGGTATGGGTCTTTTCGTAAAGGATGCCCACCGCGACGAACAGCAGGCCGGTGATGGTGCCGTGGGTGAAAAGCTGCATGGCCGCGCCGGTCAGCCCGGCATCGCTCAGCGCGCCGCCCACGGCGGCTACGGAACCGAGACCCAGCAACACCAGCCCCATGTGGCTGACGCTGGAGTAGGCAATGAGGCGTTTGAGGTCGGTTTGGCGCAGCGTTACGACTGCGCCATACAGGACGCTGATAACACCCAGGGCCACCACAGGCAATGCGTAGGTCTGCAACTGTTCCGGGAACATTGCAGCGTTGACGCGAAGCAGGCCATAGCCTCCCATCTTCAGCATGACACCGGCCAGCATGACACTGCCGGCGGTGGGCGCGTCGGTGTGGGCGTCGGGAAGCCAGGTGTGCACCGGCCAGGTGGGGAGCTTGACGGCGAAGGCGATGAAGAACAACCAGAACAGGACGCCCATGGGCAACGCGGCCCGGGTTGCGTCCAGTGCGCCGCCGGGTTCAAGGAGGCGCGTCATGTTGAAGCTGTCCACGCCGGCGCTGACGAACACGGCCAGGATGGCGACCAGCATGAAGGCCGAGCCCAGAATGGTGAAGATCAGGAACTTCATCGCCGAGTATTCGCGGCGGCCAGTGCCCCAGGTGGAGATGAGCAAGTACATGGGCACCAACTCGATTTCCCAGAACAGGAAGAACAGCAGGAAGTCAAGGGCCGTGAACACTCCCAGCACAGCCGTCTGCAACACGAACAGCCAGATGAAGTATTCCCGCACGCGGTGGGAGATGTGGAAGGATACAAAGACGGCGCACAGGCCCAGCAGGCCCGTCAGCATCACTAACGGGGCGCTGATGCCGTCCACGCCGAGGAGGTAACTGGCGTGCACCGTTTCGGTGCTGATCCAGTCGAAACGGTCAACCAACTGGAATTGATCACCACCGGGCCGGAACGAGACGAATACGATCACGGAGAGAACGAGGTCAGCGGCGGCCACCGCCGCCGCGAACCAGCGGATATTGCGGTCGCCCCGTACCGCGCCCACCGCCAACAGAAGGGCGGCAACGGCCGGCAGGAAGACGGTAACGGTGAGCAGTCCCGTGAATCCGGTAGCCATGGTTGCCTATCCCAGCGCCAGATACAGGATGATGATGACCAACCCGCCGACGGCGGCGACGAGAGGATAGGTCTGCACCTGGCCGTTTTGGGCCAGGGCGATCAGGCTGCCAACGTTGCGGGAGATCCAGCCGGTCAATCCGACCAGGCCGTCAACGATGTTGCGGTCCACCCAGTCGGTGACGCCGGCGACGATACGGTAGAACAGCCGGCCCACGACGACGCCCTCGTAGAAGTGGTCCATAAAGTAACGCTGGGCGAGGAGAGTGTGGAGCGGGCCTACACCAGTGAGCGGGTCCCGGGACACGAAGGGACGCGGCCACGCATAAGCCAGGGCGGCGAGGCCAATGCCCGCAAAGGCTACGACGTTGGATATGACGGCAATGCCGATGTTGAAAGGCGGGGCATGGTGGCCATCGTGAAGTCCCGAGGCGAAGTACTCGGTGAGCCAATGGGATGGTATCAGCCCGAATATGCTGGCCACACCGATAGGGTTCGCGATCCAGCCGGCTACTATGGCGCTGAAACCAAGGATGACCATGGGCGCCACCATGACAGCCGGGGATTCGCCGAGATGGACGTGATGGGTGACGCCAGTCGGGGCTGGCTCACCGGCGGCTTCGGTGTCGTGGAGTTCCCGTTCGCCGCCGCCGCGAAACTCGCCATGGAAGGTGAGATGCACCATCCGGTAGGTGTAGAAGGCCGTGAGCAACACGCCCACCAGCAGCAGGACGAACACCAACAGGCTGATGGAGGCCGGCACTGGACCTCCGGCCAGCCAGGATTCCAGCAGTATCTCGTCTTTACTCCAGAAACCGGCCAGCGGGAAGATGCCGACCAGGCTCAGGGATCCGATCACCGTGAGCCAGTAGGTCCACGGCATCGCCTTGCGCAGACCGCCCATGTAGATCATGTTGAAGGTGCCGGCGGCGTGGTTGACGCTGCCCGCTCCCAGGAAGAGCAGGGCCTTGAAGAATGCGTGGGTGAACAGGTGGAACAGAGCCGCGTTGTATGCGCCGACGCCCAGGGCTGCCATCATGTAACCGAGCTGGCTCACTGTGGAGTAGGCCATGACCCGCTTGATGTCGTTGGCGGCGAGGCCCATGGTGGCGGCGAATACGGCGGTGAACGCGCCGATGAGGGCGACCACCATCATGGCCGCCTGGGACTCGGCGAAGACGGGGAAGAATCGTCCCACCAGAAAAACGCCGGCCGCGACCATGGTCGCGGCATGGATGAGCGCGCTTACCGGGGTTGGGCCTTCCATGGCGTCCGGGAGCCAGGTGTGAAGCGGGAACTGGCCGCTTTTGCCCACTGCGCCGGCGAACAGGCCGAGGCACAGCCAGAGCAACGCTCCGCCGGCGACTATGCCGGCGCCGCCAGCCGCAATTGGAGCGGCCGCTTCCCAGATATGCGGGATGTGCAGCGCGTTGAGCCCGTGGGAGGCGAATTCGTCAGCCTGGAAAAACAGGTAGATGATCGCCAGAAGGAATCCAACGTCGCCAATACGCGTAATTATGAACGCTTTTTTCGCCGCCGCCGCCGCTGAAGGCCGGTTGTGCCAGAACCCGATCAGGAGATATGACGACAATCCGACCAGCTCCCAGAACACGTACATCTGGACGATGTTGACGGACAGCACCAAGCCAATCATGGACGCGCTGAACAGCGACATATAGGCGTAATAGCGCGCGAAGCTCTTGTCACCATCCATGTAACCCATGGAATAGATCTGCACCATGAGGCTGACGCCGGTGACCACGACCAGCATGACGTTGGTGAGCGGATCCAGCAGCAGACCCATTTCGATGGAAGCGGCGCCGAGATCGAGCCACAAGTGCGGAGCAAATTCGTACACCATGTGGTGGTGGGCCGACGAGCGCAAGAGCCAAAGGGACAGAATGAACCCGACGCCCAGGGCAGCGATGGTGAGGTAGCCGGCAGTTTTGGCGAAACTCGCGCCCATCGGCCTTATGACAAGCCCGATGAGCAGGAACGAAGCCACCGGCAACAGGAAGATGGCCCACACCAGGGGTTCAGTGATCATGCCGTGGCCATCCTCATAACTTCCGTACTATCTCTTCCGCCACGTGTTCCCTTCCTTTGGGCACGTAGATGCGGAAGGGGACGCGCTCGCTCCAATTCCGAATATCGCCCTCCGGCAGGATGCGGCTGGGCAAGCCTTCGGCCTCCAGAACTTCCTTCCAGATTTCGGCAGCCATCAGGTTGGGAGCGCGTTTGAATTCTACCCACATGGTTTTTAGGTCTCTCCAACCGTCGCTCCCGCGAAAGCGGGAGTCCAGTGATTCTACCAGCCATTGATGATGTTGTACTTGAACTTCCTGGATTCCCGCTTTGGCGGGACTGACGATGCTGGATTGAATAATTGTATGGTTGGTATGGGTTGGTATGGCGTGGCGGGTCAGTGGCGGAGGGAAGCGGCGTCGGTGAGATCCACGCTTTCGTTGGATCGGAATACGGCAAAAACGATGCCAAGGCCCAAGGCGATCTCGGCGGCGGCTACCGTGATGATGAAAACCGCGAACACCTGCCCGGTGAGCACGGCCGAAAGCTGCTCCTGCACGGCGTAGGGCGCCAACCACCGTCCCATGGCTACCAAGGTCAGGTTGACGCCGTTGAACATCAACTCTATGGACATGAGGACGGCTATGAAGTTGCGCCGCGCCAACGCACCGTAGAGGCCGATGCAAAAGATGACAGACGCGACGATGAGCATCGATTCGAGCGACAACGTCTATCTCCCTCGCCCGCGCGCTAACGCCAGCCCGCCGATGGCGGCGGCCAGCAAAAGCAAGGAAACCGCTTCAAAGGGCAGCACGAAGTCTCCGATGAGGAGGTCCGCCAACCCGCGGCTGCTGACGTTCTCCGCTTCAGTGGCGGTCAAGCCGGCCCCGGTCAACTCCGTTTTATCGGGGATCCCGACCGCCTGGGTGTGTGCGATTTGGCCTTTGCTTTCGAGACCGGCTCCGGCCAACGTGGTCCATTCGGTGGTAACCGCGGTGGCAACCATGGCCGCCAGCAACAGCGCCGAGACCAAAGCCGCCGGGATCTGCAGGCTATTTGGCGCGTTGCCCTGCTGCACGTCCCGGGTCAACATCACGGCAAAGATGAACAGCACGGCGATGGCGCCGACGTAGATCAAGATTTGCACTACGGCCAGGAACTCGGCGTTCATCAACACGAACAGGCCGCCGACGGCGACGAACACCATGGCCAGCAGGAGGGCCGAGCGGAACAGGTCGCGGACGAGCACGACGCCCAAGGCGCCGGCGATGGCGGTCACCGAAAGGATCCAGAAAACCAGTTGCTCGAACCACATCTAGGCTTCGTCCTGGTTATTTTGACCGTTGTCTTCGAGGCGCATACCGGCCTTTTCGTGCTGGTGCCACCGCCACTTCTCGCGGCCGACTTCGCGCCAGCCCAGCGGGCGGCTGGCGCCGGGCCGGTAATCCATGCCCTCCAGTTGCGGGCGGAACCAGGTGCTGGGGTTTTTCTCGGCCTGCCGAAGGCGGTCGATGGTGATTATCAGGTCGGTCCGCCGGTATTGGCCTTCCTCGAAGCCGCTGCCCATGAAAAGGGCATCGTAAGGGCAGGCTTCCACGCACAGGCCGCAGAACATGCAACGTTGGAGCTCGATGTCAAAGGTTTCGAGCCGGTACTTGTCGCCCTGGAGCGGCGCCGTCTCGCTGGGACTGGTGACAATTTTGATGATGCCAAGGGGGCAATACTTGGCGCAGGACGCGCAGCCGGTGCAGCGTTCCTCGTACCAGGTGAACTCCTCGCCCCGGAACCGGGGGTGCTGCCGGATACGCTGCTCGGGGTATGAGGTGGTGAAGGGTTTACGCACCAGGTTGGATAGCGTAACCATCAAGCCTTTTGCCATTTCCAGTCCGTACACGTCGATCCTCCCCGGGCGTCAGTTCACTTCGATGGTGGGCACGCCGCGCACCAGCGGCTGGGAAGCAGGAGTGACCGGCAGGCCGGTGCGGACCTTCTCCCGTATCAATCGCCCGAAAAACGCGATGGAGACGGCGGCCAGCACGATGTTGATGCCGGCCATTATCCAAAGATCTGCGGTGGTGAGGATACCGTTAGCGTCTTTCAGGAAATATACCTCCAACACCACCGCCGCCAGGTTGATCATGCTCAGGGGCATGAGGAACTTCCAGCAGACTGTCATGATCTGGTCCAGGCGCAGGCGTGGGTAAGTGGAACGAATCCACACGAAAATGAAGATGCCGACAAAGGTCTTGATGAGGAACCACAGCCATCCCAACCAGTCGGCGGCCGGGCCGGCCCAGCCGGCAAGGAACAGCGTGGCGATCAGGCCGGACACCACCAACACGCCGCCGAACTCGGCCGCCTGGATCAGCGCGAATTTGATGCCGCTATACTCGGTGTGGTAGCCGGCGATGATTTCCGACTCTGCTTCCGCTACGTCGAAGGGGGTACGGTTCAGTTCGGCGGACATTCCAGCGACGAAGACGAAGAAGGCCAGCGGCTGCACCAGGAAGAAGGGGACTGCCTGCGCGGTCACGATATCGCCCAGGGACATGGAGCCGGCCACCAACACCACGCCTAACAACGACAAGACTACGGGAACTTCGTAGCTGAGCAGCACGGCCACCGCGCGGCCGGCCCCGAATAAAGCGTAGCGGTTGTTGGATGCCCACCCGGCGGTGAAAATGGCGATTGAGGTCAGCGAACTGACCGCCAAGACGAAGAGGACGCCTACGTTCAGATCGACCAGGGCCACGTTCTTGGCGAATGGCAGGACCGCCGTTGCCAGCAGGGCCGCAGCGACCATGATGACCGGGACGGTGGTAAAGGCCAGCCGGTCTGCGCCGTAGGGGATGATGTCTTCTTTGGTAATCAGCTTGGCCAAGTCGGCGATGGGCTGCAACGCTCCGAAGGGTCCCCAGCGGTTGGGGCCGATGCGGTTCTGGAATCGCCCCAGCAGTCGCCGTTCGCCCCAGCTGACTATTGCCGCGCCCAGCAACACCGCGTTGATCAGAATGAGCATGATGACGAGGCCGGCTACAACGTGAGACAGCCAGCAGGGCAGGATGTGGGCCGCTGCGTAGTAGATGAAAGCGAACAGCGGATTGCCACCCAGGGCGCCGTCGGGATTGAGAAGGCAGCCGTTCATCGGTCAACCTCTCCCATGTTGATGTCAACGCTGCCCAGGGAAACGATCATATCGGCCAGTTTCCAGCCAATCAGCAGATGCTCGGTAATGGTGAGATTGATCAGGGAAGGGGAGCGGATTTTGCAGCGGTATGGCGACACTCCTCCGTCACTGACCAGGAAGAAACCAAGTTCGCCCTTGGAGGCTTCGACGCGACCGTAAGCCTCGGCGCCGGGTTCGGCGCGGAGCACCATGGGCAGCTCGAGACGCACCGGCCCGGGTTCAATCCGGGCTACGCATTGTCGGACGATGCGCAGGCTTTGGTGGACTTCCTGCATACGTACCCAGAAGCGGTCGTAGTTGTCGCCGTTGCGCCCGATGGGCACCTCAAATTCAACCTCGTCGTAGGCGTCGTAGGGGGCCATTTTGCGCCAATCCCAGTTGATCCCGCTGGCCCGCAACACCGGGCCGCTGACGGAGCAGTTGACGGCAACGTCCGCCGGGAGGGGACTCACGCCACGAGTGCGGGCCATGAGGATTTCGTTGTTGAGCAGCAGATTTTCCAGCTCTTCCAGCTCCGGCTCGAAATCCGCCAGGAACTGCTCCAGGGCCGGCCAGAAGTCGGCCGGAGCGTCGGCGAAAACTCCGCCCGGGCGCATATAGCTTACGGTGACGCGGGCGCCGCACAGCATTTCAAACAGGTCCAAGATTCGCTCGCGGCTGCGGAAAGTGTACATCAGCGGCGTTCCGAAAGCGCCCAATTCCTGGACGAAGAAGCCCACCGCAATCAGATGACTGGCGATGCGCTGGAGTTCGGCGGCCAGGGTGCGCAAGTATTTCCCCCGCCGAGGTGGTTCGATGCCCAGGAGCTGTTCGACGGCGAGGCAGTAAGCCTGGTTGTTGATCATGGAGGAAGTGTAGTCCAGGCGGTCAGTGAGGGTGACCACCTGGACGTAGTTGCGCTCCTCGGCCAGTTTTTCGGTGCCCCGATGCAGGTAGCCCAGCACCGGCTCGACTTCCACGATGTCCTCGCCGTCGAAGGTGATGCGCACCCGGAACACGCCGTGGGTGCTGGGGTGCTGCGGCCCCACGTTGACCGTCATCGGTTCGGTGCGGATAGTCATGGCTTGAGGGCTCGGAGAATCCCGCCGGGGCCGGGCTTACAGGAAATCCTTGCGCAGGGGATGGCCGTCGAAGCCCTCCCATAGCATGATGCGTTTCATGTTGGGGTGGCCGTTGAAGCGGACGCCCATCAGGTCCCAGATTTCCCTTTCCTGGAAGTCTGCGCCTTTCCAGACGCCCACCACGGAGGCAGCGGCCGGTTCCGCGCGGCCATAAATCCGGCTGCGAACAACCCCGGTGTGCAATTTTGTAAAGGAGGTCAGATGATAGACGAGCTCGAAATATTCCACGAAGTCGATGGCGCTGACGGCGTTGAGAAACTGGAAGTCCAGATTCGGGTCATCGCGCAACGCGGCGCCGGCGGACGCCAACATGGAGGGTTCTACCCAAACTGCTGCTTCGTCCCAACTTAAAACCGCATTTGGCGCGGCTTCCTGCAAGCGCTGGGCCAACGTTTCGCCGGGCAGGGCTGTAAGCGTCACGGCTTGAAGCTCTCCGTGCCCAGGTTGCGGTATTTCTTTATTTTTTCGTGGAGTTCCATGATGCCGTACAGCAGGGCGTCGGGCCGGGGCGGGCAACCCGGCACGTAAACATCCACTGGGATGACATGGTCCACGCCGGGGACCACGCTGTAGGAACCGAAGTATGGGCCGCCGCTGGTGGCGCATACTCCCATGGAGATGACCCACCGGGGTTCGGCCATCTGCTCGTAGATGCGTTTGATAGGCGGGGCCATTTTCCACGTTACGGTGCCGGCGACGATCATCAGGTCAGCCTGTCGAGGCGAGGCGCGGAACACCTCCATCCCGAAGCGGGATATATCAAACCGGCCCATGGCAGTAGCCATCATTTCAAAGGCACAGCAGGCCAGACCGAAGGACACCGGCCACAGCGCCGACTTGCGGCTCCAGTTAACCAGCGCATCCACGGAGGTGACCATCAGGTTCCGCTTCAGGTCGTCCGGCACTGCGATGGCCGGGACCTCAATGGGGGACTGGGACGCGGCGATGAGCTCGTTGACCATTTGCCCTTCGGAGCGGTCGATGTCCCAGGTGCGATTGTGCAGTGGTCCGCCGACCGCAGGCAGGGTGAAGTGGGTCGATTCAACCATTGCGCCTATCCTTGCCACTCCAGATCCCGCTTGCGCCAGGCATAGGCCCAGGCAAGCAGCAGGATCCCCACGAACACGGCCATTTCAATCAATGCGAACAATTCCAGGGTCAGAAACTTGGTTGCCCACGGGTACAGAAAAACGACCTCAACGTCAAAAATGACGAACAGGATGGCGAACATATAGTAACGGAACTGGAAGCGGTTCCATGTACCGCCGATGGTCTGCACGCCGCACTCGTAGGTATCGTGTTTTACCGGGTCAGGGCGAGCCGGGCGAATGCCGAACCTGGACAGGCCGAAAGATGCCAGCAACATACTGCATGGCACCACGATGGACAGCGCCAGGAAGATAGCGATGAGACCGTACTGGCCGAAATAATCTTCAAGCATGATTGCGGCGCGCCCCTTAGCCCAACGAGTTTGAGGTCTGGCTAAATGGGCGGCGGCATTATAGCACAATCGCCGCTCAGCCGCGCGCCAATTCATAGCCGAAGAGATTGTCAGTCCACATCCTGGTTGCTCTTTCCCGTTTGGATTGTTCGGCCTGCGCCCTTTTCTTGATAACGGATTGAAGAACCTCGCGCTGCCGCCTGGTCTGCCAAGGCGGAGCGGCAATTTCTATCGACACGGAGCCGTTATTTTCAACTCCGATACGACCGAGGGCATCGATCACCAGCCGCGGCGCGCGAGTGGTTGCGGAGCCGCCAAAATCGACGCGCCGGCTCCGGATGACCTCGCCGTCCGGGTTGGCAACGGTCAGTTCGTATTTTGCGCGAGCATCCGCTTGCCGCAACGGAGCTGATATGAAAGGGCGAGCCGGACTGAAGTTAGGCACAAAATGCTGGTACGGTTCGTATGCCGCACTGTCCCCGGTTTGGATGTTGCCCAAGGTTATCCGGGCTGGCAAACGACGAATGTACAGCGGGTCGCGGCTTTCGGAGAAAGCGAAGCAGGCGCCCATGCTCAAGCCGGTCAGCTCCGGGTCGGGAATATCGGGTATCAGGCTTTCAGCGACAACAATCCTTTCGGCCCCGAATAGCTCAGTCAACTTTTCGCGGAAGAAGAGGGAACTGGTAGGGCCACCGAACAGGATTATTCCGTCCAGATCTTCAGCGAAAGCGGCGGCCATGTTCCCCAATCTCAAGGAAGGGATACTACTGCCGCCGAGAGTGGGCGCTTCCTCATCCCATTTCCAGATCACCTTGGCGCTGATATACACCTCGCGCATTGCTGCCCGCGTCCGGTCGATGAATTGGAATTTTTTCAGCTCGTCGTCCAAGTCTGACAAAGTGACGCGGGTGTTTGCAAAGGCCTGGACCGGGTTGGAGGGGGAGAGTTGCTCTTTGGCGAGACGCAGCAGGCGCGGCGACTCGTGGCAATCCAGCCGCTCCGTCAGCAGTTGGTCTATGGTCGAACCTCCCAACAGCGGATCGCCGCCGGAGGCGTACACCGTCATTTGCCCGTCGGTTTCCACCTCGGCCAAGGCACAGTCAAACGACCCGCCGCCGAGGTCATAAACCAGGTAAGAACCAGGCTCAAGAGTTCCCAGTCGGTTGGCTAGAGCCAGGAAGAGGATCGGTTCTTCAACCACCGAGGAAACCTTATTTTCGCCGCCAAACTCAGCCAGCGCCGCCGCCAGTTCAGAGCGGTATTCCAAATCAGCTTGCACTGGGCAGCCCGCCCGCCATTCAAATGCGTTGCCCAGCCCGGCCCGCCGGAATGCCTCGCCCAGAATCTGCCGTATCACCTGCCACACCGGGAACTCTTCCCCAAACGCTTTAACGCATCGGGCATCCGGGTTCCACCATTCGGGAGACGGAGTCCGGTGAGCATCCAAACGCCACTTGACGAAGGGGTCGCTGGACAAGGCCCACCGCTTGATGTTGCGTACAACAAGGGTATCTTTGTCGTCCGCTAGTTCGTCGGCATCTTCGCCTATGACGGTGCTGATTCTGTCAGCTTGCCGCTGGAAGGCGATTACGGCCGGCATTGTCGATTCGCCGCTCTGTCCGATCATCAAGGGCCGGGGCGTTAGCACCCCATCGGAGTCCCAAGTGGCGATGCGCACGTTGGTAGTGCCAAAATCTACGCCGACTACTTGCATCAGTTGACCTCCGCTGGGACGACTACACCGGCCTTGAGCAAAACGCGGTCGCCGGCTACTTTGCCGGGTATGATCGCTCCGGGGAAAGCAATGCGTACCGGGGAGCCGCTCGGAATATATTGCTCCGCCTGGTGCCTTATGGGGTCATAAGGCACGGTATCATCAATTGTGCCGAACTCCTGGGCTCCGGCAGCGCACAGCGCCAGTGTGAGGTTAGCCTCAACCCGGCGCAGCATTTGTTCCGGACTGTCCTGAGGGTGGCGCAGCACTTGCAGCGTTTTGGTAATCACCATCAAAGTGTCCTGGAGTATATCCATCCGGGCTACCTCACGCCCGGCGGAAATTTCGGCGCGTAGGCTGTACACCGTATCGCTCAGTTGTTCCTCTTCGCGACAGCGCTCTTCCAACTTATCCTCATAGCACAGCCGTTGTCTCTCCAACTCAGCCGCTTGTTGTTCGCGCAAGTCGGTAATACGCTGACGTCCTTGGGATAGCAAACCAGTCAATGCGGGGACACCGTTGCACATTGACGAATCGATCAGCATTTCACCAATTCGCCGCGAGGCTTGATCGACAATAGGGTCCTGACCGTCAGTCAGCAGAAGAGTAGCCAACACCAACGGTTTCAGCCCCTGGGCCGGGGACGATGCCGGTATGTGGTACGTACTGCCAACGTAATCTCGCACTCGGTCTTGGGGAACCTTCCCAGAAGCCGACTGGACGACAAGGTTCTGGATAAGTTCGCTTCTATCTTCGGGCGGCAAGGTTTCCAGCAGACTGTCCAACCTGACGTGATGGATGGCTGAATTATTATCGGTGAAGGCGGCCAGAAGCAGTTCTTGTGCTATGGCCGGTTTGTCCTGGTGCTGCCGGCCAAAGCATGATTGGAAGCAGTTTCGGGTGCCGGGTGAGGAGTTGGCAAATGCCTGCCACAAGCCGGCGGCAAATCCCACGCGCCACGTTTCCGGTGGCTCGGCGGGCAGTCCGCCAGCCTGACGCAGCCACCGCCCGGAGTCATTGGGTAAATCGGCAGTTTCAACCAGGCGTCCCAGTAGCTCGCCAACGGGCCGTGCCAGATTGCCGGCATCGGCGTGCGATTCCGGGCAGTCGCGCCACCGCGATGATAGACGACTCAACAGCTCGGCCCATCTCGCCGCGTGTTGTTTGGAGCACTTGCCGGACGCTAAAGCCTCTCGGGCAGTCTGTAACGCGCACTCCAGCACCTGCTGGGTTGGTTCGACGGGGTAATTGTCGAGGGCCTGGAACGCCGCTTTGGTTGGCGCGGGGTTGGGAGGCGCAGTCGCCTCGCCGCGGAACCAATTCAGCCATTGCGCTTCGGATTTGGAGGGCGATTTTGCTCTGGGCGTTCTGACTTTCCGAGGAAGGGGAGGCAGGGGTTCAGACGGGATGGCCTCGATTTCGTGGAGCAGGGTAATCCGATTCGCTTTATCAACGCTGAAATGCTCCGATGTTTTCAGCATCGGTCGCACTCGCTTCCACCAGCCCTTCCAATTGGGGGTAAGCTCAACGCGGGTTGCCAATTCTTCCTGGATGTCCCTGGCCTTGCCCGTGCGGTCGGGCATGGCATACAGTACGGAAGCCAGCAATTTCAAAGGTGCTTTACTAGCCCACGATTCCAGTTCGCTTTGAGTTGGAGATTCCGAATGGCGGTTTAGTTGAGAACTTGGCAGCGCCATCTCGTTTCCTCGGCCATGACCGTAGTAGGGAAATTGTAGCGAAACGGCTCGCTATTATCAATTTGCATACGCCCGCCGGAACTTCGGATGGTAGCCGTCCTCACCCACGCGACCCCGATGCCAGGCTGTCAGCCGTGCCAACCCGGTTTGACGCCAGACGGGATGCGCCGTAACATCATCCTACTATGCACTGCCGCCGCTGCCGAACCAAGATGCGGGTTGAAAGCCATCGCCCACACAAGCAGGAGAAATGGCGCTGTCTGGAATGTCGGTCGGTGCGGATGAAGCCGGCGGCGGCCCACCGGCGCCAAGGGAGTAAAGATGACTGACGCCCCGGCATCCGGCCCGCTAGCCGGCCTCCGCGTCCTGGACTTGTCCATCATCGTGGCCGGCGGCACGGCGTCGTCGCTGATGGCCGACTTCGGGGCGGAAGTGGTCAAGGTAGAGAGGCCCGGCTCCGGCGACCCACTGCGCAACTGGGGGCCGTTTTACAACGGCGTTTCGTTGTGGTGGAAAGTCCACTCCCGCAACAAGCAGTCTATCACCTTGAACATGGCTGACCCGCACGGCCAGGACTTGCTGAAAAGGCTGGCCGTTCAAGCCGACGTGCTGATCGAGGGCTTCCGGCCCGGCACGTTGGAACGCTGGGGGTTAGGACCCGCAGACCTGCACGGTTCAGATGTCAACCCGGGGTTGGTCATCCTGCGCTTCTCCGGGTTCGGTCAGACCGGGCCATACCGGGACCGTCCCGGATTCGGCACCATCGCCGAGTGCATGAGCGGGTACATCGGAATGACGGGTTTCCCGGATACTCCGCCGAACCTGCCCCCGGTGCCACTGGCCGACGAGATCGCCGGGGTGTTCGGGGCGATGGCCGGGATGATGGCGATTTACCGGCGGGACGCTGACCGGCGAGACGGTCATCCCGGGACCGGGCAGGTGGTTGACCTCAGCCTCTTCGAGCCGCTGTTTCGGCTCTGCATTCCCCATCTGACCATCTACGACCGTTTGGGAGAAATCAGGGAACGGGTGGGCAACGATTTCCCCGACGCCGCGCCGCGCAGCCTGTACCGCACCGCCGACGACCGCTGGCTGGGCCTCTCCGCAACCTCGCAAAACACCTGGGAAGGACTGGCGCGGGCCATGGGTCTGGACGATTTGCTGGGCGACGCCCGTTTCACCAACAACGCCGCCCGGCTGGACAACAAGGATGCGCTCAACGAAATCCTGCAAGGGTGGCTGGGCAGCCGTGCTACCGACGCCATTATGGACGAGCTGATTCCCGCCGGCGGCGTAGTCGGGCCGGTCTATAACAGCGCCGACATCGTGGCCGACCCGCACTATCAGGAACGCAACGACATCGTGGAAATCGACGACCCGGAGCTGGGCCACGCCAGAATGCTCGGCCTGGTGCCCAAATTCAGCGACACCCCCGGCGAACTGCGCCACATGGGACCCACGGTGGGCCAGCACAACGCCGCAATCTACGGCGGCTGGCTTGGCTTGAACAACAGCGACCTGGAAACTTTGGCAGCGGAGGGGGTGATTTAGTTATGTCCGGTCCGGTTCTCCTGATGGCTACGCGAAACCCCGGCAAGATGCGTGAATACCGGCAGTTGCTTTCCGACTGGCCCGGGTCCTTGATTTCTCTGGACGACGCCGGCGTGGCTGATGAGGTTGAGGAGACCGGCGACACGTTTCTCGCCAACGCGCGCCTCAAGGCCAGCGAGTATGCCAGATTGTCGGGCTGCCTGACAATCTCGGACGATTCGGGTCTTGAGGTTCACGCGCTGGGCGGCGCTCCGGGAGTGTATTCGGCCCGTTACGGCGGCGACGCTTGCGCATCGGATGGAGATCGGGTAGAACTGCTCCTGAGCAACCTTGAGGGCGTATCCTGGGAGCGGCGGATCGCCCGGTTCCGCTGTTTCACCGCTATCGCTGGGCCCGGCGGCCAGGCGCTGTCCACCGTCGTCGGCTCGATTGCAGGGATGGTACAATACGAACCGATAGGCGAGCACGGGTTCGGCTACGATCCGGTGTTCTACCTGCCGTCCTACTCCAAGACCATCGCGGAACTGCCGCTGGAAGACAAGAACCGCATCAGCCACCGCGCCGACGCGGCCCGAAAAGCCAGGCGAATCCTCAATCGATTGAGCGTCACTCCGGTTTTCACCGGAGTCCGATAGCATTTTCCGGATTCCCGCTTGCGCGGGAATAACTAGAAGAAAGTGGGAATGACAGGGCAGCAGCAATGATTACCGACTTATTCGGCCGCCCGTTGCGGGACTTGCGAATCTCGGTCACTGACCGCTGTAATTTTCGGTGCCCTTATTGTATGCCGGCCGAAATATTCGGCGAGGCGTATGAGTTCCTGCCCAAGGACGAGATCCTGACTTTCGAGGAAATCGCGCGTCTTGCCGGACTATTCGTCACAGCCGGAGTGAATAAACTCCGAATCACCGGCGGGGAGCCGTTACTGCGGGTTGATCTTCCCAACTTGGTCAACCAACTTTCGGAGATTCCCGGCGCTGACGATATTACCCTGACTACCAATGGTTATCTGCTGGCACAGCAGGCGAGCCAACTGGCGGAAGCTGGCCTGCACCGCATCACCGTCAGCCTGGATTCGCTGGACGACAGGGTGTTCAAGCAGATGAACGGGCGGGGTTTCGGCACACGCCGGGTGCTGGACGGCATCAACCGGGCCGCCGCCGCCGGTTTGTCGCCGGTCAAAATCAACGCGGTAGTTCAGAAGGGCGTGAACGACCATACCATCGTGGATCTGGCGCGTCATTTCAAAGGTACCGGGCACATCGTCCGATTCATCGAATACATGGACGTGGGCAATCGCAACGGTTGGAAACTGGATCAGGTGGTGTCTGCCGCTGAAATCGTCAGCATGATCGACGCGGAGCTACGCCTGGAGCCGGCCGAACCCAATTACGTTGGCGAGGTGGCAAATCGCTGGCAGTACCAGGATGGGGAAGGGGAGATCGGTGTAATCGCGTCGGTTACGCAACCCTTCTGCGCCGACTGCACGCGAGCCAGACTCGCCACGGACGGCAAGCTCTACACTTGCCTGTTCGCGACGGATGGGGTTGACCTGCGCGGCCCGATGCGGGACGGAGCGGACGACCAGGAATTGAGCGATATCATCGCCAACGCGTGGCGGGTTCGCCGGGACCGATATTCTGAAGAGCGGACTGAGAACACCGAGTCGCAGGACGCCTCCCGGCGCAAAGTCGAAATGTACCACATTGGCGGTTAGCGGGAGGCCCGCATGACCACAGACAACGCGAACAAACCGGCCGACCGCCTGACCCACCTGGCCGAGGACGGCAGCGCCCGCATGGTTGACGTGGGCTGGAAGCCGGTTACCGACCGGTTCGCTCAGGCCGGTGGTTACGTGGTGACGCAACCGGAAACCCTGGCCCTCATTCGCGACGGATTGATGAAGAAAGGGGACGTGCTCACCATTGCCCAACTGGCCGGCATAATGGGCGCGAAACGGACGGCGGAACTGATCCCGCTGTGCCATCCGCTCCCTTTGAACCAGGTGGATGTGGAGTTGACGCTGGATGAACCGGAGAGCCGGGTCTGCATCACGGCCACGGCGACTACGTCGGGCAAGACCGGTGTGGAGATGGAAGCGCTAACCGCAGTATCGGTGGCCGCGTTGACGGTTTACGATATGTGCAAGGCGGTGGATCGCGGGGTACGCATTGACGGAATCCGGTTGCTGCGCAAGACCGGCGGGCAGTCCGGCGACGTTGATCTCACCAACGGCTAACCGGCGCGCCGGCCCAGTTCGACCACCAGGACCCGGATGGCTTCGGTGAGGTAAACCAGATATTCGCGGTCAGCCAGGTCAAGGGGCGTGAACTGCTCCACCTGGTCAACTTCCAGGACACCTACGATCCCTGGGATGGCGGTCACGTCCAGTTCGGCAATAGCGCCGTCGGGCGTCAGGACGACGCATCCCAAGTTGGGGTTAGGCGCCGGGATGGGGTCAAGCTCTATCGCCTGGATGGTGGTCATGCCAAGGAACGCCGGGAAGGGATCCAATTGGCGGCACAGGCGGGCTACCAAAGACTCCATTTGAACGACGGTATCTGCGAGCGCAACCTGGGTATCCTGGCCGTCGGAAGTAGCCATTATCCAATTGACAACCCGATGGTACTACCCTTACCATATTCTGGAGCGTGGTAGCGTCGGCGTCTGGCCGTGGCTGCGCGGTGGGCGACGTAGCTCAGTGGCAGAGCGGGCGCTTCATAAGCGCTAGGTCGTTGGTTCGAATCCATCCGTCGCCACCATAATCGCCCTTGGCGCTAAATAAGCCGGGTCAGCGACCCGGCTTTATGCGTTTGCCGGGCGCACGTTCTATTCTTCGCGTTGGCCGAATTCCTCGCCCAGTTCACTGAGGAACTGTTCGATTTCCGGTGACAATGCGACCGCATCCCCCGCGTCCCCGCTGTTCTCATCAGCAACCGAAGCCTCTGCTTCGTTGGTATCGTAGTAATCTTCCATCTGCCGGATCAGGCCCTGGAGGTCGGAATTGCGTTCGACCGCCGCATTCAGCTCCCGGTACTGCCTTTGACCGCGTCGCGTCGGCGCCAAGTCTGCGGGAATCTCCGAGTAGACCGATGAGAGCACTTCGATCATTCTGGCGGTTCCGTTGTAATCTTCGTCCAACTGGACGTATTGGGGCAGGTGAACCATGAAGTTGATGGCTTCAATCTCCATGCGTTCAATGCCGTCGGACACCAGGTTCATGATCGTGGTCGGCCCCTGGTAGGTGCTGCCCCGGAGCTTCAGGTTGGGGACGGGCCGAAGCTGGGGCACAGACCCCAAAGAACCGGTGACGAGGAGAGGGCGAGTGTGGGGTACAGCGTCGTACATTGCCCCCAGGCGGCAGTACCGTTTGACGTTGAAGGATTCGACCACTTGCAGGATGGATTCCGTGTAAGTTTCGCTGTTGGCGTGGGGTTCGCGCAGGTGGAAGAAGAGGTAGTCGGGGCCGTTTTCGGTGGTGGCGTACCGGATGATGCTGTTGGGAATACGGACCCGCCGCTCGTTCTCCACCAGGCGCATGCTGGGCCGGTAGCGGGTGAAATCGAAGAACTCGCCAGGCCGGTGAAGCCGGCCCAGTTCTCTTGAGCCGAGATACCGTTCCAACCGATTGAGGGTCAGGGTGCCCACGCTGCCCACGTCCACCCAGGGGCGGATCATGGCGAACACATGAGGGTTCCGCAACTCAGGCAAGGGTTCCTGCAGTTCAAATGCGCCAATCATCATAGTGGGATAATCTTGCCAGAGACGGGCCGGATTTTCAAGGAGCGCAACCAGCATCAGCGTCATGTTTTTGAAGCGGCGGGCTCATAAAACTGCATCCCAGGAGAACGAGGCGCCTGGGTCCTGTGATACCCTGTTCACATATCAATCGGACGTTGGGAGGAGTATTATCCATGTTGATAAAGATAATCGGGGCGATTGCCGCCATCGTTGTCATCGCTGTCGTAATCGCAGCCGTGGCGATGTGGCGTGGGCTGATTCCCGTGCCGAGTCCGCTGCTGGCCTTGCTGGTCGGGGCGAAAGAGCCGGAGTACTCGGCGCAGTTTTACCCGCCGGACACACTGGCCTACGCCTGGTTCACGCTCACGCCGGGCGGCGGGCAGTTTGATGAGATGCGGGATATTTGGGGGCGTTTCAACGAGTACCCGGCATTTGAGGAACTGGTTGCGGAGCTGAAAGAGGATTTTGCCGACGAGACGGACATCGACTTTGACACTGAGGTCGCGCCCTGGATTGGGCCGGAGATTTCGGGGGGCGTGCTTGCCTTCGACGTCGAGCAGGAGGAGCTGACCGCCGCCGCTATCATCGGCGTCCGCGATGCCGATGTCGCCGCCGACTTTCTCAGCAAGTGGCTGGAATACATGACGGATACGGAAGAGACGGATTTTGACGCCGGTTCGCACCGGGGTTTTGATACATGGGTGGATGAGGATAAGCATCAGGCTTACGCGCTGACTGATGACTGGCTGGTGTACGCCACCGACGAAAGCGCACTGGAGGACACGCTGGACCGCATTGACGGCGATGGCGGCGGGTCGCTTGCCGATACGGAGGACTTTATGGCGGCGCGGGCGGCCTTGCCGGAACACCGGTTCAACTCATCCTACATCGATTACCGACGCGCGCTGGCGTCGTGGGAAGACTTTGCATTGGGCAGTCTTGGATTTCCGGGAGTCGGAGGATTAGGAGCGTTTGAAAACCAAACTCCCGAATGGATAGCAATTTCCGCAGCGTGGGTGGAGCGGGGCGTGGTGATGGAAATAGTATCGCCCACCACTACCGATTTCGGGCTGGAAGTGGGCGATTTGGACGACCCGGCCCGTCTGCTGTCCGACGACACCCTGGGGTTCGTGGCGGCGGCCTTTGACCCGGACGTCGACCGCTGGCGAGCGGCTTTGAGAGAGTACGAAATCGTCGACGTGCTTCCTTACCCCGGGATGCTGGACGAAATTAACGACGGCCTGTCCGGGATAAGCCCGCGGGAGTTGGCAGACAACGCCACGCTGGCCGACGCGCTGGACCTGGGCTTTGGACTGGCGCAGGATTTTACCGGCATTGACCTGGAGGCGGATTTATTTGACCATCTGGCCGGCGAGGCAATATTGGCGGCCAGCGAGTTTGACTTTGATGCAATGGAGGATGACCCGGCAAATAACCCGGTTGACGCGGTGGCGATGTTGTCTTACCGGGAGGACGGCAAAGACGGCTTGCAAGACACGATGGGCGACGTGACCGGCCTGATTGAAATGTATCTGTCCTCTTTTGCACGAAGCGACACTGCCGACGTGGGGGCCAACGATGACGCCACGGTGTTCCGTATTGACGGCACGGCCTATGCGCCGGGGTATGTGCTGCACGACGGCTATCTGACGCTGGGCAGCACGGAGGACGCGCTGGCGGCCATCATAGAGCGGCAGAACGGCGCGGGCGTAGCCCTGTCGTCGGATGCCGAGTATCGCCGGGCGGTGGACCACCTGGCCGGCAACCGCCAGTTTCTAGCCTACGTTGACGTCAACCGGATTATCCGGCAGCTGGAACCGGACGACATAGGCACTGACGCTGACCAGTACCGGATACTGGCCGAGGGATTAGGAGTGGTAGCTATGGACAGCGCCGGCGATACGGATTACAGCCGGGTTACGGCGGCGCTGACGCTGTTTCCGGAGTAGCCGACGGCCTACGGCACAACTTCCAGCGCCGAACCGTCTTTGAGGCGGTAGATGTAAAACTGCCGATCAACGGTGAACACCCGGCGCAAGGCAAGACTCTCGGCGGCTGCTACCAGCGAAGCGTCGGCCAGGTCCATGGGTGTGTCCCGGTATTGTTCCATTAATTCGGCCATGCGGGCGGTTTCCGCCGGGGTCAACTGGTGCAAAGCAACTTGCCCTCTGAAGTGCATACTCCACAGAGCGGCTTGATACCTATAGCCGCCAACCTGTCCCAGCAGGTACATCGCCTCAGTAAGGCAGGGCCAGGTAGTCAGCAATGGAAACGTTAAACTGCGGACGGCGGCAGTACACGCGGCATAATGCTGGTCATCATCATCAATCAGTGCGACGAGGGGGCCAGTGTCAATCAATGTCATTCCGGTTCTTGCTCATTTTGGCATTTTGCTCGTTCCCTTTCATAGCGCAGACGGGCCTGCTCCTGTTCCTTCTGGTATTTCTCGTAGAGCAAGGCGGCGAATTTTTTGCCGGTGTCCACCGACATATTGGCGCCGCCGGGGACAAATTCGCTACTGTTCAGGATGCCAATAACGCTGTCCAGTTCCATAAAATCGGCCAGCGTTTCCGGGCGGCGCTTTTTCGCGGCTGCGCCGGCATTTTTAGTGGGGTCGTTCTTTCGCGCCTCAGTCATCGCAATCTCCTGTCTGCTTGCCCGCCCCCGATGGCCGGCAGAAAGTGCATTTCGCTGTCCTCGCTTACTCGCTCCAGCAAGCCCAGCTGGCTCACGTCGCCATCTACGATTACGGCCAGGCCGGGGGTTATGTCGTCCAGTTCCTCATCGTAGAGCAGTTCCTTGATGCCGGGGTGGAGCCGCTCCAAGTTGTTGATGACCTGGCGGACGGTGGCGCCGGGGACTTGCACCCGGTCGGGGGCGCCGGTGATACGCTGCATTTGCGGGGGTATCCATACGTCGGGCATATTGTTTCACCCTCACCCCAACCCCTCTCCCTCAGGGAGAGGGGCTTGATTGGAGCTTACTTGCCGTTCTTTTCCCAAAGGGCTTCCAGCACGTTGCCGGGGTTCATGGGGAGGACGGTCAGGCGGACGCCGATGGCGTCGTAGATGGCATTGGCGATGGCGGCCATGGGGGGGACGATGGGCACTTCGCCCACGCCACGCACGCCGTAAGGATGGTTCGGATTGTCCACCTCGACGATACAGGTGTCGATCATGGGCAGGTCCAGGCTCGTGGGCATGCGGTAATCGAGGAAACTGGAATTGAGCATATGGCCCTGATCGCTGATGTAGTATTCCTCGTTAAGGGCCCAGCCGATCCCCTGGACAGCGCCACCCTGGATCTGTCCCTCCACGTAGGAGGGATGGATGGCCTTGCCAGCGTCCTGGACGGCGGTGTAGCGCACGACGTCCACCTTGCCGGTATCCTCGTCAACTTCCACGTCAACGATGTGGACGCCGATGCAGGGGCCGGCGCCGCCGGGGTTCACGCCGCCCCGCCCGACTATGGGGCCGCCAGTGGGAACTTGCCGGGCCGCCAGTTGCTGGAAGGTCATCTGGAGCTGGTCGTCGGAGCGGTGCTTGAGGACGCCGTCCTCGTAGAGCACGTCTTCGCTCTCCACTTCCCAGATGCGGGCGGCGCGCGCGATCACCTGCTGTTTCACGTCCTGGGCAGCGGTGTATGCGGCGAAACCGGTCTTGAAGGTGACGCTGCTGCCGCCGGTGTTGGAGGTGAAACCGATGCTGTCGGTATCGCCGATCTGGGGATGCACGTCCTCGGCGGCGATGCCCAGGACCTCGGCAAACTGCTGGGACACCGAGGCGCGGGTGCCGCCGATGTCGGGAGAACCTTCCGTCAACGTCACCGTGCCGTCCGGGTTGACCAGGGCGACGGCGGCAGACGGGCCCGTGTTGTTGCCCCAGAATCCGGCGGCGACGCCGCGTCCCATGCGCTTCCCGTTTTTGGGAGCCGTGTAGTGGGGGTGAGACTTGGTTGCCTCCAAGGTCTCGATATAGCCGACCTTGGGGGTGAGCGGGCCGGTGGGCCGACGGGTGCCTTCCCTGGCGCTGTTGATCAGGCGGAGGTCGATGGGGTCGATGCCCAGCTTTTCGGCCAGTTCGTCCAGCGCGACTTCGACGCAGTAGGCGGCGGCGGGCGAACCGGGAGCGCGATAGGCCGCCGTCTTAGGCCGGTTGACCACGATGTCGTAGCCTTCGATGTAGGTGTTGGCAATGTCGTAGGCAGCCAATACGCAGTTGGCGGCGCCGGCCACCGGCGAGCCGGGGAAGGCGCCGGCCTCGAAGACGAGGTGGACTTCAGCGGCGGTAATCTTTCCGTCGTTGGTCGCGCCGATTTTGCAGGAGATTTCCGTTCCTGAGGTGGGTCCAGTGGCCTCGAATACTTCGGTGCGGCTCATTGCAACCTTGACGGGAGCGTGAGCCTTTTGGGCCAGGAGGGCGGCCAGGGGTTCCATATAAACGGCGAGTTTCGCGCCGAAGCCGCCTCCGATTTCCATGGGAATGGCCTTGACTTTGGAGACGGGGATGCCAACCAGTCGCGCCGTATGTTCGCGGACTGTGAAGTGCCCCTGGCTACTGGACCAAATGGTCAGGCTGCCGTCCTGGTGCCACATGGCCGTGCCGCTGTGGGGTTCAATGTAGCCCTGGTGGACGGCGGAGGTGGCGACGCTGCGTTCCACAACCACATCGGCTTCCCCGAACCCGGCGTCCAGATCGCCCATGCGGAATTCAAAACGGTTGGCAATATTAGTGCCGGTGGAGCCGTCGTCGTCGTCCAGGATGCCGCCGGCCCGAGTAGCCGCGCTGTTCAACGCAGCCAGGCGCTCGTGGACCAGGGTAGCGCCCTCGGCCATCGCGTCCCGGGCGTGCATCACCGGAGGAAGTACCTCGTAGTCCACGTCGATCAGGGCAAGGGCTTCCTCTGCCACATGGGAGTTGATGGCGGCTACGGCGGCCAGGGCATGGCCCTTGTAGAGCGCTTTGTCCTGGGCCATGATGTTGTTGCTCAGGAACTTGAAGTTGATCATCGCGCCTTCGGCAAGGTCGGAGGCGCGGCCGGTTGGCTCCACGATGTCGGCGCCGGTGATGACGGCGCGGACGCCGGGCACGGCCTCGGCCTTGCTGGTGTCGATGGACCTGATGCGCGCATGGGCGTGCGGGCTGCGGAGCACCTCTCCATACAGCATTCCCGGCAGGTTCAGGTCGGCGCTATAGCGAGCGATGCCGGTCACTTTGTCCGCGCCGTCATGACGCACCGGGCGAGTGCCGACAACCTTGTATTCCTTGTCGCTGGTAAGGACCATATTGGGGGTGTAGTCCGGCATTGGTTCTTCCTCCGGAAGTAGTGCAGGTTGAACGCGGGCAGATGACGCGGCCGCCCAGCGTCAGCGGTATGATAGCATAGCGGGCGAACCGACGGGGCGAGCCGCGGCGCGCGCTGCGTTAATCCTCGGTGAACGGCCGAGGCGAGTTGTGCTCAATGAGCACGCTGCGGTCGGCAGCGTCGATGGTGAGGCGGTCAGCTATGCCGGTTTCGGCATCATCCAGCATAGCCATACCGAGGAGAGGCGGATTGTCGGATTCCAGAACCTCGACATTACGCAACTGCCCACCCCAAGAGACTTCGGCACGGTAGATTGCCCAGTCCCGCCTTTCGCCACCGGCGATGGTAACGTCGCTCACTTCTCCCATGTCCGTAAGCGCAAGCTCGCTGATAATTTCGGTTGGCAGAAGCAGGTAACCGTCGTACCCGGTATCGACCAGAAACTCCACCTGGTGGTCAGCTCCGTCGCCGCCGACAATGATGAGGGAAACCAATGGGTAGCCTTCATCGCTTATCAAGCCACGGGTCGTCATTTTTCGCCCACTTCGGTATCGGCCTGAGGCTCGATTTTCATAATCCAAGGCTTCACGTCGGGGAATCGTTGGTGCAGCCGGCCGCTAGCGGTTACGGTGTCGGGAGCAACCTCGTATTCTCCGGTGACCACGTCGATGTACACATACTGCCCCGGATACTTGGCTTCCAGTTCATCGCGGATTTCCGCGTAGCGCGCTTTGCCTTTGGCTAACACTTCCGCCCAGGGCAAATCGTAACGGAGGGTGCGCGGGCGCGTTCTGATGTATCCACTGCGGTATCGCTGCTTGGGCTGCGTCATTGCTCCTGCTCCTGCTCCTGACTTCGCTGCTTTTGCGGCAACGGAGATTGGTTACGATCATATACAGTAGGGATTATTGGCGCAAACTGCGCGGACGGGCCTATAATTCCCAACGCGCTCGCTGGATGCCAGCCTTCGCTGGAATGACGGTTCAATACGGAATGACGGCGCCAGATAAAGGAGCAACGATATGGACACCATCATTATAAAGGGATGCCTGAACGGGAGCCGCGGGCGCGAGGACAACCCCAACGTCCCGTGGACGCCGGAGGAAGTGGCGCAGGAGGCGGTGCGCTGCTACGAGGCCGGCGCGTCCATTGTGCATATCCACGCCCGCACGCCGAACGGCGGCGTCAGCTACGACCCAACCTGGTATGCCCAGACCGACGCCATGATACGGGCGCAGTGCGATTTGGCGCTGAACCACACCACGGCGCGGCAGGCCCACGTGCCGGTGGAGGCGGTGACGCGCTATTTGCTGGAAACACCGCAGCCGGTGGAGATGGTATCGCTGAACCTGGGCACGGGCACGCGCTGGGCAGTTGATCCCGAGACGGGCGGTCGGCGCACCGTCACCAGCCCGAACTCCTTTGAGGACATCGTGGCCACCCTCGACGCCTGCTACCAGCGCGGGACCTTTCCCGAACCGGCGGTGCATGACGTGGGGAACGTCAACGCCGCCATCACGCTGATGCGGGAAGGCTATATCAGGGACTCTCGCTACTTCCTGGTGGAGCCCGGCGCCCATTGGGGCGATGGGCGGCTCAACATGGTCGGTTCGCCGCGCAACTATATGCTCATCGCCGACACCATCCGAGAACACTACCCCGAAGCCACCTGGCTGGCGCACAGCAGCATGGGCCAGACCTTCCCGCTGTGCGCCATCGCCATCGCCACGGGCGCGCATATCCGCGTCGGCATGGAAGACAGCCCCTTCCTCCCCAACAACCCGCAGCCCACGTCCAACGCCCAGTACATCGAGTGGGCGGTAACGATGGCGCGGCTCAACGGGCGGGAACCAGCCACGCCGCAGCAGGCGCGAGAAATGCTGGGGCTGATACCGTTCCCGGAGGCGTAGGGGCCATGGGGAGGGAACAGGCGGACCCTTTTGGCCTGGAGATTGCCGCGGCAGCCCAGGAAAACGATCCCAATGCCACTGTGATCCTGTTCGGCTCCCGGGCCCGTGGGGATCACCGGCCCGACTCGGACGTGGACCTGCTGGTGGTCTGGGACGAAACCCTCCCACCGCCGGCGCCCCGGAGTGAAGTGGAAGCCAATGCGGCGCGCCGCGAGTTTTTCCAGCGTCTCGGCAAAGTCGGCCTGGACAACATCAAGATGACGCGGCGGCAGTTCGGTTATTGCCGGCGGGCGCGCAACCATATTGCGGCGCAAGCCCTGCGCGATGGGGTAATCATGAACGACGACGACTTCAGTGATCTTTGCGACGAGGACTTTGACGACGGCTACCATGTGGGGTGGCCGGACATCCGGCAACGGCTGATCAACGCCCGGCGGTGGCTGGGCAGCATGAATCACAACATCGACACGGGCAACGATGACCAGGAGTTGATTGGATTCTCGGCGCAGCAGGCGGTGGAAAACGCGCTGAAGGGTTGGATTTCGGCCATCGACTGCGAGTACCGCAACATCCACCACCTCACCGAGCTGGCCGACATCGTGCTGGACAACACCGCCGAAGGCGCGTCGCCGGCGCGGGTCGAACTGGAGGCGCTGGTGGAATACACCGCCCTTACCGAAGCGCAGCGCGCCGCCCTGCGATTGAATGATCGCGACCCCCGTGACTGGCTCAGCCTCTACGCCGTGCTGTACCGCTACGGCGGCGTGGAGCGCCGGCTGGATTTGGCCGGCTACCGGGAGCTGCGGGGACGCATCAACCGAGCGGTGACGGCTTTTGTGGATGAGACGTTCCGTATAACAGTGACCGGGGTGGGGGATTTGGAGGATAGGAGGTAGGATAAAATAACCACATCAACGAAAACAGGTGTTGGCTATGAGATTGGTTGTAACGCTGCTGGTCGTTGCGGTGGTGACTATGGCCGCAGCAGGTTGCGCAACGTCGGACGAAACCGACGCGCGGGTAGCGGCAACGGTTGCAGCGGAGCTGACCCGCGTTGCGCCAACGGCAACGCCGGAACCGACGGCAACACCCCGGCCAACAGCGACGCCAACATTGGCCGACCTGGTGGCCCGGCTCCGGCCCAGCTTGGCGCAAATTATCACGCCGGACGGCGCCGGCTCCGGATTTGTGTACGACGAAAGCGGTCTGATCGTCACTAACGCTCACGTAGTGGACAATCGTGACCGCGTGACGGTAGTTTTGATAGGCGAAGAGTACCGGGGCGAAGTGCTAAACCGTAACGAATCGGCTGACTTGGCGGTGGTGCATCTGGACTCTGATGACGATTTCGAGGCGGTCGCGCTGGGCAGCGCCGGACGAGTTCCCATAGGAGAAGAGGTAGCGGCCTTGGGATTTCCTTTGAGCTCAGCGCTGGGCGACGACTTCACGGTCACTACGGGAGTAGTTTCAGCGCGGCGGCAGTTTGAAGGTTACGAGTATTTTCAAACCGATGCCGCGCTGAATCCGGGCAACAGCGGCGGGCCGCTGCTGAACCGGGATGGTGATGTGATTGGCGTAATCACATTTGGCATCGCCAGAGCCGAGGGCGTGGCGTTTGCGCTATTCGGTGGACGAATTTAATAGCCGGCGGGCAGCTCTATCACAGGTTCAACCAACTGCAACTCCGCAGCCTACGGCGACGCCGCGGCCTACGGCGACGCCACAGCCTACAGCGACACCAGGACCTACACCGACGCCACGGCCAATTTTCCAGCAGGTCAGTGCCGGCGGCTGGCACACCTGCGGGGTGAAAACTGATGGGCAGGTCGCTTGCTGGGGAGAGAATCGCAATGACCAAGCCACGCCGCCAGCGGGAACATTTCAGCAGGTCAGCGCCGGCCGCTGGCATACCTGCGTGGTGAAGGCGAACGGGCAGGTCACTTGCTGAGGAGAGAATCTCAATGACCAAGCTACGCCGCCAACGGGAACATTTCAGCAGGTCAGCGCCGGCCTCTGGCATACCTGCGGGGTGAAAACTGACGGGCGGGTCGTTTGCTGGGGAGGTAATCGCCCTTACATAACCACCCCGCCATCAGGGACATTCCAGCAGATCAGTACCGGCGACTTGCATACCTGCGGGGTAAAGACGAACGGGCAGGTCGCTTGCTGGGGCCTTGATGATCATGGGCAAGCCACGCCGCCAGCAGGAACATTTCAGCAGGTAAGCGCCGGCCACTGGCATACCTGCGGAGTGAAAACGGATGGCGATGTGGGCTGCTGGGGCATTAACAGATTTGGGCAAGCCACGCCGCCAGCAGGGACATTTCAGCAGGTCAGTGCCGGCAGCGGACATACCTGCGGGGTAAAGACGAACGGGCGGGTCGTTTGCTGGGGAAGTAATAATGATGGGGAAGCCACGCCGCCGTAGGGGTGGCCTGCCCGTGTTTCACGGTTGCCCTCCGCTCACGGCGATAAGCGTTGTACGGGATAGTCAGGAAAATGCCGGTTCCATGACGCTATGTTGAGAACGTAACAATTCCTAACAATGGGGCGAGTCCATTGTCCAAACGATAGTTGCAGCAAGGGCAGTTTCCGTTCCATTTCCCTTCTCCTGATATGCAAGTGGGCGGGTTTCAAAGCGTCCAGAGCAATCAGTATCAGGTAGTCAATAGGCTTGTCAGCACGGCCGGCAGCCCATTCATACAGGAATGTATCACGGTATTTGTACTGGAGTTCCCGGTCAATCTGACCGGCGGTGAAACGCTGCTGATAACTGGCGGCAACTTGCGGCGGATTTTGCGGGTCCTTGAATTCAATAAACAGATAATGGTCGGCGAGTTCAATGATGAAATCCACCGCTTGCATACAGTGTGTCAAGCGGTGGACAGTCCCATCATCAAACTTGCGGGCGCTGACTGCGTTGTTGACAGTGATTTGCAGATCGCCCTCGGTGAAAACCGTCATCAGGTGGAACCTCCCAGGCTGCGCTCAATCGTGCGGTCATAAAGGTCGGTAAAAGTTTCGGCAATGGCATTGGGCGCGATGCCAAGATAGTTGTCGGTAGTATTGCAGGCGATTTCGCCGTCCTCACCACGGTAAAGCGAGTGGAAAGCCACTTGGTCGCCGCTTTTCATTTGCAGGTCAATCTCCTCAAGGATGACGTAATCGTGGGTTGCCAGGAATATCTGGACTCCGGCACGTTGCATTTCCAGCAAAATGTTGATAACGGCTCGGAAAAGTTTGGGGTTCAAGTTGGTCTCCGGCTCATCCCAGAAAAGCACCGAGCCGTCCAGCAAAGTGCCGTTCTGTATCAGCAGCCATAGCAGGGCCAGCTTACGGATCCCTTCTGCAAGCAAGGAAAACTCCAGATTGCCTTGCCGGTTGCTCAGGAAAAATTCATCGTTCCTGACGTAAACCCTTCCGGTCATAATTTTTTGCAACTCGGAAAGCAAGCGGCGGCGCTGCCGCTCCATCGGTCCGCGCAACGCCGGGCGATAGGCGCGAAGCAGGATATCAGCATAGACCTCCTCAAAGTGGACCTCGCGCGCGGCATACAGCGACAGGAATCCGGGCGCATTGGACAGCATTTCTTTCACCGGGATATAGACGCTCTCCAACGAAGGGTCCGCCCAACGGTCAGCGCCCCTCACTTCTGCCGACTTGGCCCGGTTGGAAAAGGATGCGCGCAAAAACTGCAAAGCCGCGTTGCCGCGATGAATTTCTATCGTAGATGAATTGGTTCCTGGCCGCCGCTGGACCAGCCGTCCCAGAGTGCGGCTTGACGGCAGAAATACTCGCACCAGTTTCTCAGCGAACGCGTCGCCGGTTTTGGCAACGTCGCAGGCCGCGTAGCAGACCTTCATCAGGTGAGTTTTGCCCGTACCGTTGGCGCCGATCAGGACGTTTATACCGGGCGAAAGCTCCAATTCCAAGTCGGCAAACGCGGTGAAGCGTTCCAGTTTTACCTTCGTCAAGGTCATAATACGCCTCCGGGCAACGGCGGCTCTTTTTAGCAAGTCAGTGCAATGCAGTCAATCAATCCGCCGCCCCCGCCAGTACTGCGGCGGGCGCTGGTATCCGCCGCCGCCGTTGCCCCAGTATCCGGCCGGGCCGGAGGGGCGGCGGGGGAATGCTTTGTACACCAGGCCGACGGCAACGCCCACTACGAAGCCTCCGATGTGGGCGAAGAAGGCGGTGCTTACCTGGTCGCTGACTCCGATGGAGAGGAGACCCTGGATGGTTTGCAAGGCTATCCAGATTAGAAGCAGCCACATCGCCCGCAGCTCGATTACGGTGATAAGGATGTAGATGATGAGGGTGCGGATGCGGTTGTTCGGGTAGATGAGCAGGTAGGCGCCCATTACGCCGGAGATTGCGCCGCTGGCGCCCACCAATGGAGTTTGCGACGACGGGTCGATGGCGAAGTGGGCCAGGGTGGCGAGGATGCCGGAGACTACGTAGAAAATCAGGTAGCGGACGTGTCCGAAGGTGTCCTCAATGTTGTCGCCGAAAACCCACAGGAACAGCATATTGCCGATGAAATGCATCAGCCCGCCGTGAATGAACATGGACGTCAGCATCGTCGCCCAGGTTGGTATGGGAGAGGCGATGCTGATGGCGGCGCCGAGGGTCCGGAACTCCTGGCCCGAGGACAGCTCGGCCGGTATGAAGCCGAATTTGAGGAAGAAGACGTAGATGCCGAGGCTGCTGCCGCCGAAAAGGAAGCCGAATCCTCCGACGGCAATCTCGTAGAGAAAGACGAGAGCGTTCAGCCCCAGCAGGGCGAAGTTGACAACGGGGACAGTGCCGCGCGGCCGGCCCCCGTCCGATATGGGCAGCACGGCTAGGCGGTGGTTGCTGCGGTGATGTCTTCGGCCGCGTGGGCGATAATCTCGGCGGCGGTGCTCTGGGAGATGCGCCCGATATTCAGCATCAGGTGGAACTTGGTGGGGTCGTTGGGGTTGACCCGGAAGAACTTGCGATAGAAGGTCACGCGGGCGTTTTCCAGTTCCTCGGCGTAGGCTCTGGCCTCGTCGGGCGTAAATAACTCCCGCTTCGCCATGGTGTCGATGCGCACGGCCATGGGGGCGAGGAGGCCCACGTGCACGACTCCTGGAGTATCAGCGAGTATCATGTTGCTGCCGCGCCCGATGATCACGACGTCGCCGCCGCCGGCCAGTTCTTTGATCACCGAAGTGGTGGCCTCAATGAAAGCGCGGTCGTGTACGGTGGAGGCTGAAGCCGCGTCGGAGACCAGTTCGGTATATGCCTCGGCAGGGAGCATTTCGATGCCGCGCCCGAAGTATGGTTCGGCGCCGGCGCCGGCTACTGCGGAGCGTTCCAGTACGGTTTGCATGAAGCGGGCGACCTTCTCCCGGAACGGCACCACACGTTGCTCTTTTTCGATCAGTTGGCTGACCGGAGAGCCGACCAGCCGAGCCGCTTCGGAAAAGATGTAGCGGTCAACATAGTTGAGGCCCATGTTCTGGGCCACGAGATGGCCGATTTCCAGCGTCCCGCTGCCGATGACGCCGTTGATGGTGATGACTGGCATGATGATGCCCCTCTGGATTGAACAGGTTAGCGCCGGTTACCCGGCGTATTGTGCCAGCACCCGACTGCGGCGACGATGGTATTCATCGACCAGGAGGCCCATGGCAAAGGAATCGTACCAGTTGCCGTCCTTGCGGTGGGTGCGGCGCAGATGGCCCTCCAACACAAACCCCAGGTGACGGAACATCTGCAAGGCGTGTTCGTTGTACTCGGGAACATCGACCCAAACCCGGTGCAATTCCAGGTTGTCGAAAGCCTCATCCAGCAGGGAAACCAGGGCCGCAGTGCCGTAATGATGGTGCCAGAGGTCTTTGCGACCAATCAGGATGAACAGCTGGGCTTCTTCCAGGGGCCACTCGACGAGCAATTGCCCCTCGCCGATATGGGCTTCGTCGGTGGAGTAAATGGAGTAAATTCGCCGCTCGTCCTGGCTGAACACTTGGCGCCACTCGGTATCGCCGGCGTTCTGGATGACCTCGGGAGAGTAGCCGATGTGGAGGGCGTGACCGTCGGCATCGTCGGTGCCGTACCATAGTGAACTGACTTCGGGATCGCGCAGCCAATCGCGCACTCGCGAAACGTCGTCTCGGGAAACCTCGTTAGTGAGGCTAATTTGGGGGAACATATTCCGGCCTCCTCAAACTGCAACGGCGGTTGATGTGGGGACGCCCGGTTGCGCTGGTTTGTATCGCACGTTTTCGTTGATTATAGCACGGCAAAAATTGGTCGGAACGGGTTGGCAACCCGTCCCGACCGGCGGTGAGAACCCTGGTTAAGCTACGGCGGTCAGTCAGCCGGGAGGCCGCCGCTAGCCCAACCGGTCGTAGGCCCAATCCAGCAGCTCCACCGTTTCCTCCCAACCGATGCAGGAGTCGGTGATGGAGACGCCGTACTCCAGTTCGTCGGGATTCGGCCCGAGCTTCTGCGCGCCGGCGTAGATATTGCTCTCCAGCATCACACCGATCAGGTCCGGGTTGCCCTCCAGGCGCTGGGCCAGGACGTCGCGGAAGGCGATGCGCTGGCGGGTGTGGTCTTTGTTGGAGTTGCCGTGGCTGCAATCGACGACGATGGGAGTGGGAGCGTCGGCCTTGCGCAGGGCTTCGGCGGCGACGGAGATGGAACGGGCGTCGAAGTTGGTGCCGCTGCGCCCGCCGCGCATTACCAGGTGGCAATACTCGTTGCCTCGCGTCTCGACGATGGAGGCTTGTCCGTCGTGGTCGATGCCCAGGAATGCCTGCGGGGTACGCGCGGCAACGAGGGCGTCCACGGCGGTTTGAGGGTCGCCGTCGGTGCCGTTCTTGAAACCTACGGGCATGGAAAGACCGGACGCCATCTGCCGGTGAATCTGGCTCTCGGTGGTCCGAGCGCCGATAGCGGCCCAGGTGACCAGATCGGCTACGTACTGCGGGACAATGGGGTCCAGAAATTCCGTGGCGGAGTAGAGGCCGGCTTCGGAAATATCCATCAGGAGCTGGCGGGCGCGGTGGAGGCCGTCTTCGATCTGATAGGTGTCGTTCAGATTAGGGTCGTAGATCAGGCCTTTCCAGCCGACAGTGGTGCGCGGCTTCTCGAAGTACACGCGCATCACCACCATGATCCGATCGCTGAGGCGGTCGGCCAGAGGCTTGAGCCGCTTGGCGTAATCCACCGCCCCGGACTGGTCGTGGATGGAGCAAGGGCCCACGATTACGGCGAAACGCTCGTCTTCGCCGCTCAGGACGGCCTCAAGTTGTCGCCGTCCTTCGAGGACGGTGGCTTCAGCGGTGGAACTGAGGGGAATGCGCTCTTCCAGTTCCGACGGTCGGACCAAGGCGTTGTTGCTCATTACGTTCACATCTTTTGCCGGTGAGGTTGCCATCTTTTTCATCCTCCGTTGTGAAGGTCTCGCCGCTGGCGCCGGTGAGTTCAGGCTGTTTTCCAACGAAAAGGACTTCAGCCTGCATCCGGCTGAAGTCCTGCCAAAGTGGTTGTCACCAAGTTTAACGGGTTTCCCACGCCGGATGCTCGCCTACCGGGCGGCGGTAAGCGTAAAACCGGAAGGGGCGGTAATGCCCGTATGAGATTTGGCGGCAAGCGGCGCTCATTTCACGCGAATCCTAAACCCACAAAGGGGAGTTGTCAACGGGTAAAGTTCCCTCACGCGTACCCAGTTTGTCATTGCGAGGAGCGTAGCCCGATCTTTGACAAATCGGACAATCTAGTCACCGGAGAGATGACCATTGCCGCAACGAGGTTGCCACGCTTCGCTCGCAATGACAGTTTCAGAGAAGTGGGTACGCATGAGGTAGAGTTCCGTTTGGTTCGGCAAGTCAGCGCCGGCGTCCGCAGCTCGATATTCACCGGCCGGCCAATTCGGCCACCACCTGTGCGCCACGTTCCGCCGCGCCGTCATCGGAGCCGCCGCCCAGCGCGCTGACGAGAGCGCTCCCAACTACGGCGGCATCGGCGCGCTTGCCCACCTCGAGAACGTGCTCCCTCCGGGAAATGCCGAAGCCGATGGCAATGGGCAGTTCAGTGTGCTGCCTTACGCGGTCCACGAGGTCCAGGCCCCGTTCGGAAACCTCGGAGCGCGCCCCGGTGATGCCCGTCACGCTGGTGCAATAAACGAACCCTCCGCCGATTTTGACCGAGAGAGCGATACTCTCATCGGCGCTGGTCGGGGCGAGCATCGGAATCAGGTGGACGCCATAGGGAGCGAGTTGGGCGACCAGGGCATGGGCCTCCGAGATGGGAAGGTCAACGATGATGAGGCCGTCAACGGTGGCGGCGGCGCAGTCGGCAGCGAAACGCTCCAAGCCATACGTCAGGAAGGTGTTGTAGTAGCCCATTAAAATCAACGGAGTGTCGCCGACGCGCGGGCGGAGGCCGGTGGCCGTATCCAGGCAATCGCGGAGGGTTATCCCGTTCTGCAAGGCCGCATAGCTGGATTGCTGGATAACCGGACCCTCCCCTATGGGATCGCTGAAGGGGATGCCCAGCTCGATAGCGTCGGCGCCGGCGGCCACCAGGCGGGGCACGATCTCCAGAGCGGCTTCCCGGTAAGGATGGCCCACGGTCATGAAAACGACCAGGCCGGGCCGGCCTTCAGACTTGATGGACGCAAACTTGGCGGCGATGCGGTCGGTGGCAGCAGCAGGTTGGGTCGCCATGTAAAACCCCGATGTTGGTTGCGTTGTCGGACGAATTATCTTACCACTCAGTTGGCTGGGGGACTTTCTACAGTTCGAGCATTATCGTGAGCACTGCCGCCAAATTCTGGGCGGCGTGGACTGCGACACACGGCCACAGGGACCCGGTGCGCCAATAGAGCGCCCCCAACAGCAGACCGGTGACGAACACCGGCAGGAGCACCTCCGGCGAGAAATGCAGTCCCGAAAACACGGCGGCCGATACAATCAATCCCGAAACCGGTCCCCATCGGTTGACCAAACCGCGCTGGACGAAGCCGCGGAAGAAAATCTCCTCGGCGATGGGTGTTAAAACCGCCAGGGCCAGGACGCTCAGGATCGCGGCGTAGCCGGGCAACAGCAAGTCCGATGGCAATTCGGGCGGAGACAGGATTTCCCATCCCAAGGCGGTAACGGCCATTGTGTACAGTTGCGCGAAGCCCAGGCTGCATATGATCGCGGCCAACGCCAGGAGGGCTGCCTTGACGAGGGAAACGTCGGGACGTTTCAAGCCCAGCACGGGCAATGACGGCGGCCAGGTCCGCATCGTGAGCAGCCACGCCAGCGCCACTTGGAGCGCCCCCAGCACGACGGCGGACACGACGGTGGCGACGGCCAGCGGCATTACCAGAATAGACGTTGCGACCAGCAGGGCCGTGGGGACTAACGCCATTACGCCCCAGGCAACAGGCCAGAGGCCCCACTGTATGGGGGCAGCCGCGGCGGCACAAGACGGGCAGCCGTCGGGCAAGGAGTGCAGCGTTATGCCGCATTGGGTACAGTACGAACTCATCAGCAACCGGGTTCGTATTGTACCGGGATTGGCAGGATAAGGCAGGGGCCCCACAGAAGATTGCGGTCCGTTTCTCTGTGGCGCGTCGTGTCATCGCCGGAACGGTTTAAATTGATCTTGGGTTTCGCACTACGAAACCAGCGCCGGGCCGCCGTTTGCCAACGCCGCCGCCTTACGCCATAATGGCGGCGATGCGCCGGTCATCTCTCAACCCCATCCCACGGCGCGCGGCGAGGCCACTATGTCCAACGACTCCGACGCCCCAATGCCCGATGCGGCGTTTCTGCGTATTGCCCAGGCTGCCGGGCTGGATACTTCCGATGCCGAGCGCATGGCCGACTTGCAGCGGCGGGTGGCGTTGATGCGGGAAGGGTTGGCCCGCGTTTATGAGATCGACGTTTCCGGCGCGGAATCGCCATCGGCATTCGTGCCGGTTCGCCGGTAGCGGCCAGCCGTTTCCAAGAGGCAATGAGGTAATAATGGCGGGATCCGAACTCCACTATATGTCGGCCTGGGAGCTGTCGGGGTTGATACGCGACCGGCAGGTTTCCCCGGTTGAAGTGATTGACGCCTGCCTGGCGCGGATTGAATCCACCGAGCCCGTGCTCAACTCGTTCATCACCGTTCTGGCGGAACCGGCGCGGGCGGCGGCCCGTCGCGCCGAGGCGGAGATTGGCCGGGGCAACTATCGTGGCCCGCTGCACGGCATTCCGGTGGGCCTGAAGGACCTGTTCAACACGGCCGGCGCGCGCACCACGTCGGGTACGCGGCTCTACGACACCTACATTCCGACCGAAGATTGTACGGTGGCGACCCGTTTCAACCAGGCCGGAGCCATACTGCTGGGGAAGCTCAATATGCACCCGCTGGCCTTCGGCCCGACGGGGGAGAACGCCGACTACGGACACATGCACAATCCCTGGAACCCCGAGCGGATAACCGGCGGGTCCAGCGGGGGCAGCGGATCGGCGGCGGCGGCCGGGCAGTGCACCATTACCATGGGAAGCGACACCGGCGGCAGCGTAAGAATCCCGGCGGCCCTGTGCGGAATAGTTGGCCTGAAACCGACCTACGGACGAGTGAGCCGGGCCGGTCTGACGCCGCTGTCGTGGTGCCTGGACCATCCGGGGCCGATGACGCGGACGGTGGAGGACGCGGCGTTGGCGATGAACGCCATCGCCGGGGTCGATGCCAGGGATTTTGCGACGGTTGAGACGCCGGCGCCCGACTATACCACCGCCCTTACCGGCGACGTGCGCGGCCTGCGCATCGGCGTAGTCCGGGAATACTTCGAGACAGAGATCGACGCGGAAGTGGCTGAACTGACCCAGCGCGCCATCGGCGTACTCGGCGAACTGGGCGCTGAGATCGTGGACGTCTCGCTGCCGCTGTATGAGTACGCACAGCCCATCAGCAATACAATTCTCAGCGCGGAAGCCACTGCGGCCCACCGGGATCTCCTGCTGAGCGATGGGGACAAGTTGTATCCGCAAGTGCGAGAGCGCCTGGAGGAAGGGCTGTTCATTTCGGCTGCCGAGTACCTGCGGGCACAACAGGCGCGACAGGTCTTCTGCGGGCAGGTGGCCGAGCTTCTGAACAGCGTTGATCTATTGGCCGGTCCGGTGGAACCGGTCACGGCGCCGGCGCTGCTGGAACGACGCATCGACATCGCGGGCCAGTCTCTGCCGGCGGTGCCCTCGCTGACCAAGTACACCCGGGTGTACAACATAACCGGGTCGCCGGCCATATCGGCGCCGTGCGGGTTTGCCTCCGATGGCTTGCCCGTCGGCTTGCATCTGGCCGGCCGCAACTTTGACGAGCACACGGTGTTGAGAGCGGCTTACGCCTACCAGCAAGCTAACGATTGGCACACCAGGCGACCGCCGCTCTAGGCTTCGGCGGGCACTCCAAAGGTATCGGATATTTTCGTGGCTGACATCACCGCCGTCACCTTCGATCTCTGGCAAACGCTCATCCTGGACAACCGGGAACTTGGGTTGAAACGCGCACAAGTGCGGCTGGACGGCGCTCGCGATTTGCTGGCAGGGCAGGGGGCAGATTTCGAGCCGGACCACATTCGGGAGGCGTACCGAGGCTGCTACCGAGCCTGTCGCGAGGTGCGCAATACCAACAAGGATGTGAGTTTTCGCACCCAGGTGGAGATTTTCATCAACCTGATTGAGGACGGGCTGGTAGCGCGTTTGCCGGAACCCACCATCGCCGAAATCGTGCGCATCTACGCCGAATCCTTTTTCGATTACCCGCCCCGTTTCCACGAGGCGACCCGCGACACCCTGGTGTCGGTTCACGATCTGGGACTTAAGATCGGCCTGATATCCAACACCGGCATGACCCCGGGTTACACTTTTCGAGAGTTTCTGCGGATGCATGACCTGCTGGGTTTCTTTGATACGCTGACTTTTTCCGACGAGGTTTTGCTGGCTAAACCGTCTGACGAAATTTTTATGATGACGATGAATTCGCTGGGTTCGACACCGCAAGAGACGATCCACGTCGGCGACCACGTGGCTAACGACGTGGTTGGAGCGAACCGGGTGGGGATGAAATCAATCTGGATTCGCGGGTTTTACGAACCGGAAGATCCGGACGATCCCGACAGCCAGGCGGATGCGACGGTGGACGATCTTTCGGGCGTCGCCGGCGCCGTGCGTCGCCTGGTTGACGCCTGAGCCATCGTCGGGCGCGAAATTGCCGGGTCGGGCTTGCGGATAACGGTGCGCGCTTACGCGCAGGGAGCACAGCTTTGTTCCAGGAACTCAGCGGTGGACCGCTACCCAATGGGCGGTATCCTGAAATCACTCTGGCGATCTTTCCCCACCTGCGGGAGTTTATCGTGGTGGACACCCGTGGCTCGACCGCGTCGGTAAGGATGTTCGCCACGGATGATGTGTTTACCGATGACTACTACCGGACGGTGGAGAACGAATTCGCCGGCGTGCTGCGGGAAGGGAGCGAGAGGCCCTTTTTGCATCTGATGCACCTGCCCAATCAGGTTGACGACCTGGTGCGTGGCGTGGCGATGCACTACATCCTGGAGCGCCTGGGAGTTGACTTTCACGACGAGGAAAACCTGCCCGAAGTGGTGGTTTTCGTCATCTCCGGTCCGACGCTGGCTATTCCCTCCGAGCAGGTGGTGTCCGGTTTTTCGGACATGCTTGCCGGCAAGCTGGACGCCATTGACGTTGAACACTGGACCAGGGAACTAGGCAGGCTGATCGAATTGGAGACCAGGGCTTTCTCGACCACCGGCGAGTCATTGGGTGAAACGATGACCGACGAATCGCTGGATCCCTACTACATCTGGCAAAATCGCAACTGAGGACGTTCGCTCTATTATGGAACGCATCGCATTGACCTTCAGCAGCCGGGACAACAACGACGACTCGGATCTGATTGCGGTAGCCCAGGCGGCGGACCGGTTGGGCTACGAATCCTTCTGGACCGGGGAATCGTGGGGACGGGACGCCTTTACCGTTCTGACGATGCTGGCGTGCCACACCGAGCGCATCGGCCTGGGCACAGGCATTGTCACCGTGTACAGCCGGACGCCGGGGTTGATCGCGCAGAGCATTGCGTCGTTGGACCAGATCAGCAACGGTAGGGCGATTCTGGGCCTGGGGAGCAGCGGCCGCATCGTCATCGAAGACTGGCATGGCGTGAGGTTTGACCACCCGGTGGGCCGCACGGCGGAGTACATTGACATCATCAGGTTGGCGCTGGCCGGTGACAGGGTGAATTATGAGGGCCGGTTTTATAACCTGAAACGCTTTCGAATGGGCGCGCGCCCGGTGCGAGAGCGCATTCCCATCTACGTCGCATCGCTGGGGCGGAGGAATCTGGAACTGACCGGCCGCGCGGCTGACGGATGGCTTCCAATCTGGACACACTGCGAAAAACTGCCGTTGGTGAAAGAGCCGCTGACGAAGGCGGCGGATGCCGCCGGGCGTGCTGCTTCGGACATCACCACTGCGCCGCAAATCCTGTGCTGCGCCAGCGACGACAAGGAAATCGTTGCAGAGGCGGCGAAGCAGGCCAGGGCGCACATGGCCTTTTACATCGGCGGAATGGGGCAGTATTACTACGACCTGTTCTGCCGGTATGGTTATCAGGACGAATGCGACGCGCTGCGCCGGGCGTGGGGCGAAGGAGACCGGGGCAAAGCGGCGGAAGCCATCACCGACGAAATGGTGAACAACATCACCGTAATCGGCACGCCTGACCAATGCCGCGAGAAAATGGCCCGGTTCCGGGACAACGGGGTAGATATGCCTTTGGTAGCGTTTCCCCACGGCTCCGACCGCAAAACCATGCTGGGGACGCTGGAGTCGCTGGCTCCGGGAAGCAGTTAAATTGACTACATCACAATGTAGCGATTGCATCAGGAGCCTCCAAAATGCCCATCCGCAGTAAGGCAATTTTTTCAGCTGTCATTTTCGTTTTCTTTGCCTTCGCCGCAGTATCTTGCGCCACACCACCATCGCAACCCTTGCCCCCGCCGGCAACGGCAACGCCCGTCCCGCCGACCGATACCCCAACGCCGGAGACTACGGCAACGCCGTCCCCTACGGATGCCCCACTGCCCACCGTCGATATTGAGGCTACAGTGCAGGCACGGGTTGTTGCGACAATAGCTGCCAGACCCGAACCTACTCACACTCCCACGCCGATTCCGACTAGAAAACCACGGCCAACGAACACGCCCAAGCCCCTGCCGACCGCTACCCTCAAGCCTACGTTAGCTCCCACAGCCACACCAATACCGCCAGAGCCAACCTATACGCCCGAACCAGTGATAAAAGTTATGGAAAGCAGAACATCATATGGGACTACAAAACGTACGATTTGTTCGTATGGTTGGAAAAATAGCGTTACCTGTGGCTCGTCGATAGAGTTGCCTGACTATGGCAAATGGCGCATTAACAACGGTGAGAACTACGTCTCAACCCGGACACAATCAAAAGACCGGGAAACGTCGCTGGATATCAGATGCAGGGATGATGAGACAGACATTATATTACATTTCGGCAGGTTTATCGGGTTTTCAGACCCGCAGATTACCTACCAAATCGACCTGGAATCGCCTCACTCATCGGAATGGAACTGGTCTAACACCCGAGAATCTGCGTTTTATCCTGGCGACGTGTTTCCGTTCATTATGGACCTTATGGACGGGGAAGTACTGGTCATAGAACGAGCGGCATACGATGATGATGATACGCCTACGCACGCACGATTTGATATAGCAAAGTTATCTACCAGTGTTGCTGAAGTGCGACACGAATGCGGATGGTAAGGTAGCGTCCTGGCCATGACCCCCGTTATAAAGATCGGCCTCATTTCGGACACGCACTCTGCCGGCAGCGGATGGGACCTGCCCGCGGCGGTTTTGGACGCGCTAGGCGACTGCGACCTGCTGCTGCACTGCGGCGATCTGGAATGCATCGGGGTTTTGGACTGTCTGGAGCAGGTGGCGCCGGTACTCGCGGTGCGCGGATATGAAGACCCACGGGAGCCAGGCGAGCGTCTGGCCGACGTCTCGCGTATTGTAGAGGTCGCCGGCGTCCGTATCGGGATGGTCCATGACATCCAGTGGCCTCCGCCGTCCATAGCAACCACGCCGGACGGGACTGGGTTGATTTACCCTGACACCGGGCTGCGCGAGTTGTTGCAGCGAAAATTTGGCGGCGAGGTGGACGTCGCCGCCTTCGGCGACACTCACGAAGAGTTGGCGGAATGGCGCGAAGGCGTGCTTTTCATCAACCCGGGAAGCCCGACCTACCCCGGTCGTCGCCACGCCCCGGGTTCGTTGGGCACTGTCGGCATTTTGGAGATACGGAACGGCGCAATCAATCCCAAAATCCTGGATCTGGCATCGAGATGATGGCAGGCTTGTCCATTGACACCTAAAAGGGCGTGTGCTAGTTTCGCAATGTTTGTCGGGATTTGTAACCGGAAAACGGAGAGGAAAGAATGGAATCAATAATTGTCGCCCTGGCGGCGGGGGTAATCGCCCTGGCCTTCGCGGCGTTGATGGCCTTCCGAGTTATCGGGGCGGACCAGGGCAACGAGCGCATGAGGGAGATCGGCGACGCCATACGCGCCGGAGCGTCGGCCTTTTTGCGTCGTGAGTACATGTCTCTGCTGCCGTTCGTCATCGTGGTGGCAGTGGTGCTGGGCGTGCTCGACTACACGGTGTTCACCCACGGCCTGGGCGTGCCGGCCACGGCAATCTCGTACCTGGTGGGCACCATCTGCTCCGGCCTGGCCGGGTTCGTGGGAATGAATGTGGCGGTTCGGGCCAACGTGCGAACCGCCGCCGCTGCGATGCGGGGCCTCAACCCCGCGCTGCGCGTGGCGTTCTCCAGCGGCACCGTGATGGGCGTGACCGTGGTGGGCATCGGCCTGTTGGGGGTGACCATACTCTACATGATCTTCCAGGACATCAGCGCGGTGGCGGGTTTCGGCTTTGGAGCAAGCTCCATAGCCCTGTTTGCCCGCGTGGGCGGCGGGATCTTCACCAAGGCCGCTGACGTGGGTTCCGACCTGGTGGGCAAGGTTGAAGCGGGAATTCCCGAAGACGACCCGCGCAACCCCGGCGTCATCGCCGACAATGTGGGCGACAACGTGGGCGACGTTGCCGGCATGGGGGCTGACCTGTTCGAGTCCTACGTGGGCAGCATCATTTCCGCCATTGCCCTCGCGGCTGCCAGCGCAACGGCCTTTGCCGTATTCGGAAACGATGCGGTGTTCCCGATGCTGCTGGCCGGCGCCGGCATCATCGCCGCCATCCTGGGAACTTTTGTGGTGCGGAGCGGCGAGCAGGCCGATTTCGAGCGACTGCTCTGGGCGTTGCGGTACGGCATCTTTGCCGCCGGCGGCCTGCTGATTGTTTTCGCGGCCATTCTGACGATAACCCTTACCGGCAATTGGTGGTGGTTTGGCTGCGTAGTTGCCGGCCTGGTGGCGGGAACCATAATCGGGCTGGCGACGGAATACTACACTTCGTACAGCTACAAGCCGACCCAACGGGTTTCGGAGTCCTCTCAGACCGGCGCGGCCACGGTCATAATCAGCGGCATCGCTACGGGGATGCTCAGCACTCTGATCCCCGTCATCTGCGTTTCGGTGGCTATTCTACTGGCATACTGGTTCGCCGGGTTCTACGGCGTGGCGTTGGCTGGCGTGGGGTTGCTGTCCACGCTGGGCATCACACTGGCGACCGACGCCTACGGGCCGGTGGCCGACAATGCCGGCGGCATCGCCGAGCAGGCGGAACTGGAACCCCAGGTCCGCGAACGCACCGACGCGCTGGACGCCCTGGGGAACACTACCGCCGCCACCGGCAAGGGGTTCGCCATCGGCTCCGCTGCGTTGACGGCGCTGGCGCTGCTGGCGGCATATTCGGTGAGCGCTGGGCTTATTACTCTGGGATCCGATGGCCGGTTGGCAGCCGGCGGCTCAGGCATCAACCTGCTGCAACCGCAGATTCTCGTTGGATTGGTAATCGGCGCGATGCTGCCGTTCATCTTCTCCGCTCTCACCATGCAGGCGGTGGGTCGCGCCGCGCAAGGCATCGTTGACGAGGTGCGCCGCCAGTTCCGCGAGATACCGGGGCTGATGGAAGGGAACGCCCGGCCCGACTCGGCGCGGTGCGTGGACATCAGCACCCGGGGCGCGCTGCGGGAGATGATTCTGCCCGGCGTGATGGCGGTTATCGCGCCTATCGCCACCGGCTTCATCCTGGGCGAGGCGGCGCTGGGCGGACTGCTCATCGGCTCCGTGTCTGCCGGGTTCATGCTGGCCATCATGATGGCCTCGGCCGGCGGCACGTGGGACAACGCCAAGAAGTACGTCGAGTTGGGCAACTACGGCGGCAAGGGATCGGATGCTCACAAGGCGGCAGTGGAAGGCGACGTGGTCGGCGACCCGTTCAAAGATACCTCCGGCCCCAGCCTGAACATCCTGCTCAAGTTGATGGCGATTGTTTCGCTGGTGTTTGCGCCGGCCTTCGTGGCGGCGCCGAACCTAATCAACCTGTAGAGCTATCAGGATACACTGCCGGCATTCGGGGCGGCCCTTTGGTCGCCCCCTTTCGTTGCGCTACAATACGCAGCGGCGGATGAACCCGTCGAAAGGAGGCATAATATGCCCCGGAGCACATCCAGCGGAAACTGCTTACTCTGCGGCAAGTCTTACCGGAAATCCGGTGTGACCCGACACCTGCAAAGTTGCATCGCCAAAACCGGACTGCCTGGAGAGTCTTCCCCTCCCGTGCCGGGCATCCACCTTTTTGTGGAGGACGACTATCGCCCGGACTACTGGCTGCACCTGGCCATACCGGCTGCCACTCAACTGCAGGAACTCGACCAGTACCTGCGGGACGTCTGGCTGGAATGCTGCTGGCACCTCAGCTCCTTTTTCATCGGGAGAGCGGAGTACAAGTGGCAGATTTTTGAAATGGATGATTTATTGGCGGCCTTCCAAAACCGAGAACTTCACACCATGGCGGCTGACTTGGGATTGGTTGCCCCGCCCAGAACCGAGTTCGCCTATTGGTACGACTACGGAACCACGACGGAACTGACGCTGCGGAGTCTGGGAGAGATAGATGGCGTGAGCAATGAAATCCGCGTGTTGGCCCGCAACGACGCGCCCGCTATCGCGTGCGTAATCTGCGGCGCGCCGGCGACGTGGGTAAGCCCCTCGGAAGACGACTGGATTGCGATGACCGCGGGCTTGTGCGATACCTGCGCGCCAACCTCGGAATACCGACTGCCCATGGTCAACTCGCCGCGCAGCGGGGTTTGCGGCTACGATGGAACGCCGATGTGGATTGTTGAATATGATGATGGCGAATGGCCCGGTGGCGAGTTACGTTGAAGTTTGGAGGTCAGGACTGTGAATTGGGAGAAGCATATCGTCAGAGACCGCAAGATTTTCGGCGGCAAGCCCACGGTGAAAGGGACCCGTATATCAGTTGACTTGATAATGTCCGAGTTGGGCTGGGGGATGACCGATGCGGACATCATTGAGTACCATTACCCATACCTTGCTGCCGAGGACATCGCCGCCTGCCGGGAGTATGTCGCGGCCGGCGAGCCGATGGCCTGCATCACCGACCCGAAGATTGACGCGCTGCTGGCGGCGGGCAATGATGATGGCTGCCCTAAATTGGCGGCGCCTGGGACAGGCTGGGTAGGCCGAGTTGTCAGCACGCCCAACGTGTTGAGGGGCCGGCCCCGGGTGAACGGTACGCGCCTTTCCGTCGAATTGATAATGAAAGAAGTGAAAGCGGGTTATTCCGATGAGGAAATAATGGCGGGATACCCGCGTTTGACCGTCGAGGACATCGCCGCTTGTCGGGAATTCGCCGCGACTGGTGAACTCCTCACCTACAATACGGAGGAAGAGTCTGAGGCGTTTTGGGATGCCTATGAGTACACTGAGCGTCTGAAGCGCGAGGGTAAGATTGAAGGCAGTGCGTATTCTGGCTGACGAAAACATTAAGGAGCCTATACTGTCCGTACTGCGGGCAGCGGGGCATGACGTAGCATCGGTTTGGGAAGATAGCCCAAGTACGATTGACCCGATTAACCTGGCACGCGCTGTAACGGAAGACCGCTTGCTGATAACCTACGACGACGATTTTGAAGAGTTGCTTTTCCGGGACCGGTTGCCAGCCTCCTGTGGTGTTGTCCTGTTCGTATTTTCTGGAGAGCCGTCGGGAAGGGAAAAAGCGGAGTTGATTACCGGCGCTTTATCTGCGAGTGTCGAGTGGCAGCGAATGTTCCGCCGAATCGTTTTCAAATTCAGTGTCCCGCCCAACGTCTAGCAGCGCACGCTTTCACTTATGGAGATGACACCAATGACCAGCGGCAACGGCAACCTGTTTGACCTCACCGGGCGCGTGGCCCTGATTACCGGCGGCAACGGCGGGCTGGGCCTGGGAATGGCCCTGGGGCTGGCCGGGGCCGGGGCGGATATTGCCATCGCCGCCCGCAATGCGGAGAAGAACGCCGCCGCCGTCGCTGCTGTGGCGAGTACCGGCCGGCGGGCCGTGGCCATTCCAACCGACGTCACCAGCGACTCGGACATTGATGATATGGCAGCGCGGGCCGTGGCTCACTTCGGGCGGGTGGATATTCTGGTGAATAACGCCGGCGCTACCGTCCGCAAGGCGCCGGAGGACATTACCGCCGCCGAGTGGGACAGCGTGCTGGACGTGAACCTGCGCGCCGCCTTTCTCAGCAGCAAGGCCGTTTATCCCCACTTCAAGGCGCAAGGGGGCGGCAAGATTATCAGCATCGGCAGTATGTTCAGCATCTTTGGCGGCGGGGGCAGCGGCGTACCTTACTCGTCCAGCAAGGGCGGTATAGTGCAGCTGGCCAAGAGTTTTGCCGTGGCCTGGGCGGGCGACAACATCCAGTCCAACGCCCTCCTGCCCGGCTGGTTTATGACCGAGTTGACCCAAGCCATCCCCGAAACCCAGCCGGAACGCTACGACCTGATCAACCGCCGCATCCCCATGGGGCGCTGGGGCGAGGTCAGCGAACTGCAAGGGGCGGCGGTGTTCCTGGCCAGCCGGGCGTCGGATTATGTAACCGGGGCGGTGATTACGGTGGACGGGGGGTATTCCGTCGCGTAAGCGCGTACAGATAACCCGCGCCCCCCAAGCAGATCACTGCAGCCATGAACAACCCCAGACATACGGCGGGAGCAGAGCCAGCGGACCCGAAAAGGATGAACCCGATGAGCAGTATGATCCCGAGAACGGCAAGCAAAGCTCCGAATCCATTATCCGGAGGGTCTCCTTTTATGGCGCCCATCGGGACGGAAAGAAATCCATCGTTGAAAGAATCGTTTATCGCGTCGGAGTAATAGCCAATTACCGCACAAAGCAGCAGGTAGGCGCCCAGCGACGCTAGTAATATCGCCAAGCGTAACCTGGGCTTGTTATCCGGCTGCCCCGCTTGCTCACTATCCTCACCTCCGTCTTCCGATAGTGGCATCAGAGTTGGTCCAGCGCCTGCCGGGACAGCATCATCTTGACCGGGCTGATGGGGCGGAAGGTGCGGGACACGCGCACGTCGCCGGCCAGGCTGCACAGCGTGTAAGCGTCGTAGGGCGGCATCCCCTTTTCCGATACCAGGAAGTCCACCATCTCGCGGACGGCTTGTTTCATCGCCGGGCCGAGGTCGTCGCCGTGGGAGAGGACGACGTAATGCTCCGGCGTGACGGCGCGAGGGCCGGACAGGTTCATTCCCTTTTCTACCGTAACCCGGATGTGGGTGTCGGCGGAGCATTCGGCGCCCGTGCCGGCCACGGCGCCATCGCCGACCACGGCGTGGCAATCGCCCAGGGCCAGCAGGCCGCCGGGGACGAATACGGGTAGGTAGAGAACGCTGCCGGCCACCAGTTCTTTCATATCAATGTCGCCGCCGTAGGGGCCGCTGTCGCTGGCGGTTTCCTGCGGGTAGGTAGGCGTGGTGGCGACCAGGCCCATGGACGGGCATAGCGGCAGGCGCACGCCGCTGGGCAGCGCCAGATAGTCGCCGTCGATGGTCATCACTGTGGGATAGCCTTCGGTGAACTCGGCCTCCAGAAAGCCGCGCCCCGGCATCACCATGTGGGCCGGCCGCTCTTTGGGGGTGATGCTGACGAACTCCACCCGCAGGGCGTCGCCCGGTTCCGCGCCGTTGACGTAGATGGGGCCAGTGGCCGGGCCTTTCAGCGACTTTTCCTGCAAAATATCGGGGTCGCGGATGCCCTCAAAAGCGTCCCAGGTTTCCACCAGCAGGTCGTCGCCGTCGTCAATGATGATGGCCGGCTCGTTTTCGGGGCGCAGGACGTAGATGCGCTTTTCGCGGGAAAGGGTTTTCATTGCACGAACTCCCAGCAGATCATTGCGCGGTTCAAACGACAGGGCCTTAATCTATCCGAAAGAAGTCGACCAACTCGTCCCATTCGTTACGGGGCGCTTTCCTGGCAGACTTTTCAGCAGAGGCTTTGGGCTTGGCCGCTGTCTTGCGCCGCGAAGTTTTCGCTTTGGCGACGGGTTTGCTTTTGGCAGTGGCAGATGATTTTCTTGGTAGTGACTGAATTTGAAATGGGGTATCAAAGAACGCGATAATCCGCTGGTCTGTGACCAGCGCACCGATCCCAGTCTAAGCACGGCAGGAGTGACGCTATACGCTGACGGCCATTTCATTTATCCGATTCCCTGATACCCCATTTCAAAATGCGTCACTATCGGCGCGCCGGCGTCCTTGACGTTATCGACCAATCGGTTCTCGTCAACGACGTTGCGCGCGGGAGGACGTGTCCATCACGGGCGTTGTCGACCCAAATGCAACTACCACTGAACGTACATGGGCATCACCACATGTACGTAGCGGTCCGAATCGGCCGGTCGGAATACGCCGGGGCTTGACGAGTTGGTAACTTCAATGGCGACTTTGCCGCGGCCCAACACGTTGACGATATCCTGTAGATACCGCACGTTGAACGCGATTTTCGCCTCTTCGCCGTCCATTTGGTCAATGTCCATCTCGTCCAGGCTGTCGCCCACTTCCTCGGAACGAGCCGACACCTTGAGCTGCCCGCCCTCGGCATCATCCTGGGGCATCATCTCCAGGCGTACGATGTTGCTGCCGTCTCGCGCGAATACCGACGCCGACTGAGTGGCCCTTTTCAGGTCGTCCAACTCCATTACCGCCCGGGTTTCGTAACGTTCCGGTATCAGCTGATCGTAGTTGGGGAAACTCCCTTGCAGCAACTGGGAGACCACCTCGACGTGTTCCAGCTTGAACAGCGCCTGCCCGCGCTCCGGCGACAGCGTCACCTTGACCGGGCCGCTCTGCTCCGAAGCCAAGCGCTGTATTTCGCTCATGGTCCGCGCCGGTACGATCACCTTGATCTCCTGTTCCACCGGCTGCGGCAGTTCCCCCTTGTACACCGCCAGTCGGAACCCGTCGGCGGCGGCCATCAGCAGGTCCGATTCCTGCAATTTGAGCTCCACGCCGGTCAGCACCGGGCGGGACTCGTCAGTGGCGGCCGAGAAGGCCACCAGTCCGATGGCCGATCGCAGCACGCTGGGGTCGATGTCGGTAGCCATGCCGGCGTCAACTTGCGGCACTGGCGGAAAGTCGGCGGCGTCGGCGCCGTTGATGCGGGTCACGGCGCGGCCACAGGAGAGGTGCAGCACATTCCCGCCTCCCGTTCCGCCGTCGTCCCCAGGCCCTTGCAGGTCCAGGTCGATACGGTCGCTGGGCCGGGTGTTAACCCAATCCGCCAGTAGCCGGTGGGGCGCCGTGATGGCTCCTTCTTCCTCAATCATCGCGCCAATCCACGTCGTGATGGCGATTTCCAAGTTTGTCGCCGACAGCATCAACATTCCCTGGTCAGTCCGCAGCAGAACGTTCTGCGTTATCGGCAACGTGGAGCGGCTGGCGACCGCCCGGCCCACCACGCCCAGCCCACGAGCCAAGTTTTCCTGAAGGCACGACAGTTTCATCTCTAGCCAACCCGAATCTTTATTTGCGCCGAATTATAGCACGGCGCCTCGTTGGTATAATCGTAAGCGCCAAACGAACGCGACGCATTTGTGTGTTAGAGGCTGTTATGACTCAACTGCTTTTCCTTGACGATGCTTACCTGTCCGAGTTCGACGCCACCGTCGAAGATGTCACTGACGACGGCGGCGTGGTATTGGACCGCACTGCCTTTTACATCGGCGGCGGCGGCCAACCCTGCGATGTGGGAACGCTGACCGATGTGTCCGGCGCAGCAGCGTACCGGGTCACCAGGGTCGGTCGCGCCGGCGGCGCCATCGTGCATACCATAGACGGCGACCGGCGCCCCGCAGCGGGCGCCCAACTCCGCGGCGCCATCGACTGGGAGCGCCGTTATCTGCTCATGCGCACCCATACCGCCTTGCACATCCTCTGTGGCGTGGTGTGGCGCGACTACGGGGCCCTGGTAACCGGCGGCGATATGCAGCCGGGAAGGGCGCGGATGGACTTCGAGCTGGAGAATATGTCGGCCCAGTTCGCCGAGGAAGTGCAAACGCGCATCAATGCGGAGGTCGCCGAAGCCCGGGACATCGGCGTTGACTTCATGACCCGCGCCGACGCCGACGCTCACCCGGATCTGATCCGCACCAAGATCAACCTGCTGCCCCCCGCCATCACCGAGGTCCGCACCATCGACATCCGGGGCCTCGACCTGCAAGCGGACGGCGGCACTCACGTTCGCAACACCCGAGAGGTTGGCCGCATCAGTGTGATCGGACACGAGAGCAAGGGCCGCATCAACAAGCGCCTGCGCATCGCCCTGGCCGAGGCCGGCGGCTAACCCGGTTTGCGCTATAAGGCGGCGGCAATGCCGCCGGCATTCCGTTTCAGACTTGCCAAATGATAAGCCAAAGATACAAACTGTATGTGCTGGCATTTGTCATCTACACTGCCACGGCGGTGGTGACGGCAACATTGCAGGCGCTGGCAACTCGCTATGAAGAAATAGCCGTTCTGGCGCCGATTATCACGACGCTTTCCGGCAATTTCTTGGGAGGTTTCGCTTTGGTAATAGGAATACTGCGGGATGACCGCGCCGAAAAAGAGAGGCAACGCGCCGAAAAAGAAAGGCAACGCGCTGATAAGGCCGAGGAGACGGCCCAAAAAGCTCAAAAGCAGATTGGCGAACTGCGCCAGGCCATGCAGCAGGCTCAACAGCAAGCCGAGCAGGAACGCGACCGCGCCGACCGCGCCGAAGCCGAGTTGCAGCGCGCGCGCGCCGAGCGAGAGCGGGAAATTGAGGAGCGCGTCCGGCGTCTCGAGATTTCCGCCGGCTTCGCACCGCCCAGATCTGCCGACGATGACTCCGAAGACGAGGCCGCCGCCGAATGATCCAGCCCGATGTGTCACGGAAAAGGAGGCGTTGACTTGATACCGGCATTTCTGACCGACAATCGCTTGGAATATCAACTTGAGTGGGCAGAAGCCGAATCGCAATGGCTGCGCCAGCAGCTGATTTGGGAAGCTCGGTTACGTCGCCCGGAAGAAACCGCTGGTCTGATTCCCCCGCTCAACCCCAACCGTGCCGCACCTGCAACACAATAGGTGATTAATTTGCAAATGCCCAGCACCATAGTAGGTATCGACGTTGGCGGAACCTTTACCGACATCGCCGTCCTGCGGGACGGCGTACTCTCCGTTCACAAACTCCCTTCCACCCCGGCAAACCCGTCGGTGGGCATCACCACCGGCATTGGCGATATCGACGTTGACGTTGCAACCGCGGACTTCATCCACGGCAGCACCGTCGCCACCAACGCCTTGCTGGAAGGCAAGGGCGGGCGCACCGCCCTGGTCACCACCATGGGTTTCGAGGACGTCCTCGAAATCGGCCGCCAGAACCGCGCCGACCTCTATGACCTGTCGATGGAACGGCCCACGCCCCTGGCTCCGTGGCAACTGCGTTTCGGCCTGCCCGAACGCATCGACTATACCGGAGCGATCCTGGACGACCTGACGCCGGAATCGGTGGACGCGCTGCTGTCCTTGCTGGCCGAGGCTCAGGTCGATGGCGTCGCCGTATCCTTCCTCTTCTCCTTCCTCAACCCGGTCCATGAGGAGATGCTGGCCCGGCGGCTGTCCGAACTCCCCAACAAGCCGTTCATCTCCATCTCGTCCCGGATACTCCCCGAGTTCCGCGAATACGAGCGCACCAGCACCGTCGTCGTCAACTCCTACGTGGGGCCGGTAATGGAGCGGTACTTGACTCAACTGGAAGCGGCGCTGGGGCGCGGCCTGCGCATCATGCAGTCCTCCGGCGGCAGCATCACCGCCCGCCTGGCCGCCGACCAGCCCGTGCGCACCATCCTCAGCGGCCCCGCCGGCGGCGTGGTGGGCGCGTTCTATACCGGCGTACAGGCCGGCTACCCCGACATAATCACCCTGGACATGGGCGGCACCTCCACCGACGTTTCCCTGTGCCCCGGCCGCATCAAGGAGACCACGGCGGCCAACCTGGGCGGCTATCCGGTCAGCGTTCCGATGATCGAGATCCACACCGTCGGCGCCGGCGGCGGCTCCATCGCCAGGGTGGACGCCGGCGGCGCGCTGGTGGTCGGCCCTCAGTCCGCCGGGGCCGACCCCGGCCCGGCCTGCTACGGCAAAGGAGACCGCATTACCGTCACCGACGCCAACCTGACCCTGGGGCGGCTGCGCCCGGACGGGTTCCTCGGCGGCCGCATGACGCTGGATCAACATCGCTCCCAGTCTCTGATGACTCAACTGGCCGGCGGCGTCGGCGCGTCGGCCACCGATGCCGCCCTAGGCATTATCCGCGTGGTCAACTCCAACATGGAACGGGCCATCCGCGCCATCTCGTTGGAACGGGGTTACGACCCCCGTGAGTTCACCCTTATCCCCTTCGGCGGCGCGGGCCCCATGCACGCCTGCGAACTCGCCGCCGAACTGGGCATTCCCCGGGTCTTGGTACCCGGGCATCCCGGCATCCTGTCCGCCCTGGGCGTCGCCATCGCCGACGTGGTGAAGGATTATTCCCGCACGGTGATGCTCCGTGGCGACGACTTGGACAGTACCCGGTTGGAAGCGGAATTTCACGGAATGGAGCAGCAAGCCCGTGCCGAGCTGGTTGATGAAGGACTGCGCGCCGCTGCCATGACGCCACGCCGTTTCCTGGACGTGCGCTACGTGGGTCAGTCCTTCGAGCTGACCGTGGACTGCCCGCCGCTGGTCGAGCCGGGCGATCTGCCCGGCGACATATCCTCCGACTTCTACGAAGCCCACCTGCAACGGTTCGGCTACGCGGACGCCGCGCTGCCCATCGAGGTGGTCAACCTGCGCCTGAAGCTGGAACTGGCCGTTGACAAACCTCATCTGGAACCGGCCGCGCCGCAAGACGGCGACGCCGGCGCTGCGGTCATCGGCAGCAGTGAGGTCGTGTTCGCCAACGGCCCGCTGACCACCACGCTCTACGACCGCGACCGGCTGCAAACGGGGAACCGCATCGCCGGCCCGGCCCTGCTGCTGCAACTGGACACCACCATTGTCCTGCCCCCCGGCTGGAACGGCGCGGTTGACCCCTACGGCAACCTGCTGCTGGAACCGGCTAAAGGTTCTCCAGCAACCGGATAAAGTCAGCTATCTGGCCTTTACCGTGCTCAATAATGCTTTTTTCGGGTGGGCCGCCATAAAACCGCGAGTGAAACCAGTTTGCCAAAGCATAGTAAGTGTACAGAATTGGTGGAGTGCCCTCGTCATCAACCAAACGCATCACGGCTTCCTCCAAGTCCCTATGCGCGCCGTGGGACCATCCCCGCCGCTCGGCAATGGCTTTAATGGCATGAGCGGCAGCTCCCCACAGATTGTTGCTGGCTTCTTCCAGTTCTCCCTGCTCAACCTCGTCATCCACCAATTCCAGAAAATGCCAACTCCGTTCCGCGTGGTATTCAACGGCTGTAGTCATTGGCTGCCCTCGCTCAACAAAGTCGGATTAATGTAACATCGTCCCCGCCGGACTGCAAAATCATTTGCCGCGCGCTCCAGACTATCGGGCTTTTTTGCGATTATGACCACTCCATCCCTCTCCCGTCTTTCCGTTCTCGCCTGCTTCGCCCACCCGGACGACGAAGGGTTCTCCTCCGGCGGCCTGCTGGCGATGCTGGCGGCCGGCGGCGCCCGGGTCACACTGGTCTGCGCCACCAACGGCGATGTGGGCGAAATCAGCGACCCCGCGCTGGCCACGCCGGAGAACCTGTGGCAGGTCCGCAAGCAGGAACTTCGCAACGCCATGGCCATCACCGGCATCAGCGACATCCGGTTCCTGGACTACCGCGACAGCGGGATGGACGGCACCGAGGATAATCTGCACCCCAACGCCTACTGCAACGCGGAAGATGATGCCGTCATCGGGCATCTCGCCAGCATCATCGCCGAGATCAACCCGCACCTGGTACTCACCCACGATCCTAGCGGCGGCTACGGCCATCCCGACCACAAGGCGATGTCCGACCACGCCACCGCTGCGGTGTCCCGCGCGTCCGACCCGGACGGAGCGACGCCGCTGCTCTATTACGTCTGCTTTCCCCGCAACGTGTTCCGCCGCTGGTGGCAGGAGATGACCGACCGGGGCATCACACCGCCCTTTGCCGTGGATGCGGTGGACTCCCTGGGGACCCCCGACGAGGATGTGACCACCACCGTTGACGTGCTGCCGTGGGTCAAGATTAAGTTGGAGTCCCTGGCTTGCCACCGCACCCAACTGCACGATAGCGGCCCGTTCCGCAATCTGCCGGAGGACGTGGTGAATATGCTGATGGGCACCGAGTTCTATCAGCTGGCATCCCCGCCGGGGGCAGCGGATTTGCTGGCAACTCTGGGAGTATGACGATGGCTGAACCCGCTCCCAACCGTCTCTACTTCGGCGACAACCTGCCCATCCTCCGCCAGCACATCGCTGACGCCAGCATTGACCTGATTTATCTCGACCCGCCCTTCAACTCGAACGCCACCTACAACGTGCTGTTCCGGGAACGCAGCGGCGACGAATCGGCGGCGCAGATTACCGCCTTCGACGACACCTGGCACTGGAGCCTGGAATCGGAACGCGCCTATCAGGACGTGATTACCCATGGGCCGGCCAAAACGGGCGAACTGCTGGCCGCGATGCGGTCTTTCCTCGGCCAGAATGACATGATGGCCTACCTCACCATGATGGCGCAGCGTATCGTTGAGCTACATCGGGTCCTCAAACCCACCGGCAGCATCTACCTGCATTGCGACCCTACCGCCAGCCACTACCTGAAACTGCTGTTGGATGCGGTGTTTGGCGCGACTAATTTTCGTAGCGAACTGATTTGGAAACGCCAAAGCGCTCATAGTGATGCGCGGAATTACGGTTCGGTTCACGACACCGTGCTGTTTTACGTCAAATCCGATAGATTTCTTTGGAATCCATCATTTCAACCCTATGATTCTGAATATGTAGAACAGTATTACCGTTATACCGATGAAGACGGACGTCGGTTTATGTCTGGCGATTTAGGGGCTGCCGGACTACAAGGCGGCGGTTACGAATATGAATGGAAAGGAGTTGTCAGGGTCTGGCGTGTGCCGATTGAAACCATGGAACGTCTCGATGCCGAGGGACGCGTTTTCTATACGCGAAACGGCATACCGAGAATGAAACGCTATCTTGATGAAGCCCGGGGAAATCCAGTACAGGATGTGTGGACTGACATACAGTCGCTCCGTTCTTGGCACAAAGAACGCCTCGGCTACCCTACCCAAAAGCCCCAGGCGCTGCTGGAACGCATCATTAGCGCCAGCAGCAACGAAGGCGATGTTGTTTTAGACCCCTTCTGCGGTTGCGGTACCGCCGTAGTCGCATCCGAGCGGCTCAACCGCCGCTGGATTGGCATTGACGTAACCCACTTGGCCATATCGCTGATACGCCATCGGCTACACGACACTTTCGGCGGCGAGCTACACCCTTATGAGGTTGTCGGCGAGCCGGAGGACGTGGGCAGCGCCGAGGCCCTGGCCCAGCAAGACCGCTATCAGTTCGAGTGGTGGGCGCTGGGCCTGGTGGACGCCCGCCCGGCCCGGGATAAACGCCGCGGCGCCGACAGCGGTGTGGACGGGTACATCAACTTCTTCGACGACAACAGCGGCCGGCCCAAGCGTATCGTGGTGCAAGTCAAAAGCGGCCACGTCAACCGCGGCATGATTGCCACCCTCAAGGGCGACATGGAACGGGAAAAAGCGGAAATCGGGCTGTTCATCACCCTGGCCGAACCCACCCGCCCCATGCTCAACGAGGCCGCAGCCGCCGGGTTCTACGAACCGGAACATTACCCCGGTCAACAGTACCCGCGCCTGCAAATCCTGACCATCGCGCAGCTGCTGGCCGGCCAGCAGGCGGAATACTCGCGGATGGGCTTGCAAACCACCTTCCGCCAGGCGCCGCGCCGCCGTCGCGCCGCGGGCCGGCAGACCGCGCTCACCTGACATCGCGCTGGCCGGGCCATAACAACCGTGGAGTTTCACGATGACGACGCAACAGAGTTTCACGCAAGACCTGGATAAGTTTATTGAGGCGGCGCTTTATATCGGCGAACGCTCAGAGAACGACCCGCATTTTGGGGTGAGCAAGCTGGCGAGGCTGCTTTACTACTCCGACTGTGGCGCCTATATCCTGCTGGGCAGATCTATCACAGGCACCACCTACCTGCATTTTCCTCACGGGCCGTACCCTGAAAACTGGTATCAGGCCCGCATGAAAATGGAACAGTCCGGCGCCGTTACCGTGTTGCGCAACCGTCATGCTCAGGGCTACCATCGCTACGGCCTGCTGACCAACCGGCCGGCCAACCGGGAAATGCTGGCGCCCGAGGAAATTGAGGAAATGGACGCGCAGTTGGAGCGGTTCTCCGACTACAGCGCGGCGGCCATTGAGGACTATTCCCAATACGAAGCGGCTTGGCTTGCCACCGAGGACGGGCAGCCGTTGGCCTATGAATTGGCTGGCATCACCGCCCCACCTTTGAGCCAGAACTCCACCCGTCGCATACTGAAAGTCGCTGATGACGTCCGCAAGAGAGCCTGAGCCATACCGCGTAGTCCGCGGTCCCTCGTTCTATGTCGAGTGGGACGCTGGCGCAGCCGCCGGATGGCTCAACCTAATGGGGCATCCGGCGCAGTTAGAATACTTCATCCAAAACGTGCTCTCCACGACTCCTGGCTTAGGCCGTCCAGCAGAGGACGCGCCGGCGAACGCCCGCACAATACGCTTCCCACGCGCCCCGGCCAGCATTGAGACTATTGAAATTACCTACTCCGTCGTTGAGGACGACCGCCTCGTAACCTTGGAACACATCAACCTGCTCCCTTGAACGCAGATAGGACGAAACCCGCCATGCCCGTTGATCCCATCAGCCTGGAAGTCTTCAAAAACATGTTCATCTCCGTTTCCGAGGAGATGGGCGTGGCTTTGCAGCGCACCAGCTATTCCACCAACATGAAGGAGCGGCAGGACTTCTCCTGCGCCCTGTTCAATCCCGGCGCCGAGATGGTGGCCCAGGCCGCCCACCAGCCCGTGCACCTCGGCGCCATGCCGGCATCGGTGCAGGCCGCCTTGCAGACCTTCCCCGATGGCCTGCGCGAGGGCGACATCATCATCCTTAACGACCCCTACCTGGGCGGCTCCCACCTGCCCGACATCACCCTGGTCGCGCCGGCTTATGTCAACGAGGGCGGCCAGCGGAAACTCATCGGCTACGTCAGCAACCGGGGACATCATTCCGACGTGGGCGGCATGGCTCCCGGCTCCATGCCCCTGTCCACCGAGCTCTACCAGGAAGGAATGATCATCCCGCCGCTGCAGCTGGCGGACGCCGGCCGCATCAACCACCAGGTCATTGCCCTCATCTGCCGCAACTCTCGCACGCCCGACGACCGCCAGGGCGACCTGGCGGCGCAGATCGCGTCCATCCGCGTTGGCGACAAGCGCCTCACCGAGATCGCGGAACGCTACGGGCTGGCTGAAACCCACGAACACATGGATGCTTTGCTCGACTACTCCGAGCGGTTGACCCGGCGGCGCATCAGCGAAATTCCCGACGGGGTGTACGGCGTCACTGACTACATGGACGACGACGGCCTGACCGAAGAGCCGGTCCCCATCACCGTCACCGTCACTGTGGCCGGTGATCGAATGACCATAGATTTCACCGGAACCGCGGAGCATCGGCCGGGCTGCATCAACGCCCCTCGCGCCGTCACCGTATCGGCCAGCCTCTACGTCGTGCGCTGCCTGCTCTCCCTTTCCAATGAGGGCGACGAGGCCCCCGCCAATCAGGGCTGCCTGCGCCCGGTAGAGGTGATTACCCCCCGGGGCAGCCTCGTTGACCCCCTGCCCCAGCGCGGCGTGGCCGGCGGCAACGTGGAGACCTCCCAGCGCATCACCGACGTGCTGCTGGCCGCCATGAGCCAGGCCCTCCCCAACCGTATCCCGGCGTCCTCCCAGGGCACCATGAACAACATGATCATCGGAGGCCACGATATTTCCCGGGACAAGCCCTACGTCTATTACGAAACTATCGGCGGCGGCATGGGCGCGCGGCCCGACCGGGACGGCGTTTCCGGCATCCACACCCACATGACCAACACCATGAACACGCCGGTAGAGGCCCTGGAGTTCGCCTTCCCCCTGCGTCTGCGCCGGTATGCCCTGCGTCGCGGCTCCGGCGGCGACGGCCTCCATCGCGGCGGCGACGGTCTGGTCCGGGACGTGGAGTTCCTCGGTCCGGCCCGCGTAACGGTCCTGTCCGAGCGACGCCGCTACGCTCCTCCCGGCTACCACGGCGGACACCACGGCGAGCGCGGCGAAAACGTCCTGCTGAAGGGCGGCTACGAGGAAATTCACCTGGCCGGCAAGGAAACCCTGGACGTGGCGGCCGGCGACGTACTGAGCATCCGAACCCCGGGCGGCGGCGGCTGGGGCCCGCCAAATCCGTAACCGTCATTCCCCCGAAAGAACCGCCTGCCTCGTGCCTGGCGCGCGGTCATCCCGTACTTGATACAGGGCGGGAATCCAGAAAATGCCCGACATCACAAAAGCCGTCACCATTGCTGAAATCCAGCAGCAGGTTATCAACTGCCGGGCCTGCCCCCGCCTGGTGGAATGGCGCGAGGAAACCGCCCGCGTCAAGCGGCGGATGTACCGGGATGAAGACTACTGGGGCCGCCCGCTGGCCGCCTTTGGCGACCCCGACGCCCGCCTGCTGATCGTGGGCCTCGCCCCCGCCGCCCACGGCGGCAACCGCACTGGCCGGATGTTCACCGGCGACCGCAGCGGCGACTGGCTTTTCGGCGCGCTGCACCGGGCCGGGTTCGCCAACCAGGCCGAATCCCTCCGCTCCGGCGACGGGCTGCAACTGCGCGGAGCGCTCATTACCGCCGCCGCTCGCTGCGCTCCGCCGCAAAACAAGCTCACGCCCGACGAGCTGTCCGCCTGCCGTCCCTACATATCCCGCGAGATCGAGCTGCTGCCAGACCTGCGCGCGGTGGTGGCGTTGGGACGCATTGCCTTCGACGCTTTTCTCCGCGCCTGGGCCACCGCCGGACGCGCTCCGCCGCAACGAAAGCCGCCCTTCGGCCACAACATCGCAACGCAACTTCCCGATGGCGGGCCGTTGCTCATCGCCTGCTACCATCCCAGCCAGCAAAACACCCAGACCGGACGGCTCACCCAGGCGATGCTCAATGCCGTGTTCACCCGAGCCCGTGAAACGGTCGAGCGTACCCGCCGCTGCTAGGCCGTGTTCACAAACTCGGCCATTCCCTCATTCCTGCTTCCGCCGGAACGACGGTATGATTTCCCAAACGCTGGCACGTCATGGAGTGTATAGTAAGCGCGATGAGAATCCTGCATTTCTCCGATCTGCACATCGGAGTCGAAAACTACGGGCGCACCGATCCCAACACCGGGCTTTCCACTCGGCTGGGAGATTTCCTCGACTCGCTGGATGAACTCATCGAGTACGCGCTGGGCAACGGCGTTGACCTGGTCCTGCTGGCCGGAGACGCTTACAAGGGTCGCGACCCGTCGCAAACCCACCAGCGAGAGTTGGCTCGCCGCCTGCTCCGACTGTCCAATGCCGGCGTCCCCACCTTCCTGCTTCCCGGCAACCACGACCTGCCCGCCGCCGCCAGCCGCGCCCACGCCGTAGAGATTTTCTCCACCCTCCAGGTGCCCAACGTGTATGTGGGAGCGCGGCCGAACTGCTATATCGTGTTGACTCCGGCTGGCCCCTTGCAAGTTCTGGCCGTTCCCTGGCCCTCCCGGGGCGCCATGCTGGCCCGCGACGAATCCCGGGGCTTGAGCATCGAGGAAATCCGCCGGGAACTGGAGCGCCGCATGACCGAAGCCATCGCCCGGCAGGCCCAGGCCCTCGACCCCGACGTGCCGGCCATCCTGGCGGGCCACGTAACGGTGAATGGCGCCACCACCGGCACGGAACGTTCCATGATGCTGGGCAACGACCACGTGCTCAACGTCAGCGCGGTGGGGCAGCCGCAGTTGGAATACGTCGCCCTGGGCCATATCCACAAGCACCAGGTGCTGCGCCCGCCGGGCGGAGACGGGCCGGCGGTGGCCTATTCCGGCAGCCTTCAGCGGGTCGATTTCTCCGAGGAAGCGGACGAAAAAGGTTTCTGCCTGGTGGATATTGACCACAAAGCGCCCCAGGGCCGGCGATTGACCGATTTCCGCTTCCAGCGCATCGCGGCCCGGCCCTTCGTCACCGTTGACGCCGCGGTTCCCGACAATGAACCGAACCCCACCGATTTCGTGGCTCGCGCCATCGCCCGTCGCCCGGTGGCCGGAGCCATCGCCCGGCTGCGTATCAAACTCTCCGCCGAACAGTCGTCTCACGTCCGCGATGCCGACCTCCGGCCCGTGTTGTCGTCGGCGCACTACGTCGCCAGCATAACCCGCGACATCGCCGGCGAAACCAGGAAACCGGCAACGGCTGAACCGTCGGACCTGCAACCTATGGCCGCCCTGCGCATGTACCTTGAGAGCCGGGGAGTCAGCGCCGAACGCCGGGACGTACTCCTGGAACGGGCCGAGGCCCTTTTGACCTCGGTGGATGCCGAGGCCGTAGCATCATGAACCGGGTCCTTTATGACGGCGCCATTGCCGACGTGCCCGGCATCGCGGTCGGCCACTGGACGGATGCTGACGCGGCCACCGGATGCACTGTCATACTGTGCGGCGATGGCGCAGCCGGCGGTGTGGCGGTCCGCGGCGGCTCCCCGGGCACCCACGAAACCGATCTGCTCAATCCCATCCGTCGCGTTGACCGCGTCCACGCCATCGTGCTCAGCGGCGGCAGCGCCTTCGGTCTGGCCGCCGCCGGCGGCGTCCAGCGGTGGCTGGAGGAAAGACGCATCGGGTTTCAGACTCCGCACGGCTGCGTACCCATCGTGCCGGCGGCCATTCTCTATGACCTGGGCGTGGGAAAATCCGACGCGCGGCCCAACGCAGCGTCCGGATACGCCGCCTGCGCAGCCGCGGCGCCGGGCCAACCGTTGTCCGGGTCGGTGGGAGCCGGCGCCGGCGCGACGGTGGCCAAGGCTTTTGGCATTGCCGGCGCGCTCAAGGGTGGCATCGGATCGGCCCGTTGCCGGCTGGCCGACGGCGTATCCGTGGGCGCGGCAGTAGCCGTCAACGCCTGGGGCGGCGTCCGCGACCACCGCGACGGTAGCCTCATCGCCGGCCCGCGACGGCGCGACGGAACCATGGCCGACCCGGTAGAGATCATACTGACCGGCGAAACCTCTGCGGAAAGGTCGCCGCTCGTCAACACTACCATCGGCGTCATTGCCACCGATGCCGGCCTGGACAAGATGCAGGTCAACTTCGTCGCATCCTCCGCCCACGACGGCCTCGGTTTGACCATTCACCCTTGCCACACGCCAAACGACGGCGACACCATGTTCTGCGTGGCGACAGGACAAAATGATGCGCCGCCGGATTTGATGGCGATTGTAGCTGCGGCTACGCAAGTGACTGCGCTGGCCGTCATCCACGCCGTGCAGTCGGCCACGGGATTGGGCGGCGTGCCGGCGGTGCGGGAGTTGACTGATGCCAACCGATAGCGAGGTCAAGATTGGCTTTATCGGCGCTGGCACGTTGGGCCGGGGGCTGGCGCTGGCGCTCAACGCCGTGGGCTGCGACATCGCCGCCGTATCCAGCCGCGCGCCGGCCAGCGCGCAATGGCTGGCAGAGCGCATTGCCGGCTGCGACGCCCTGAATACGCCCCAAGCCGTTGCCGACGCCTGCGATCTGGTGTTCATCACCACGCCGGACGCTGCCATCGCGGAGGTTGCCGCAGCAGTCAATTGGCGGGCTGGACAGGGCGTCGTTCACTGCTGCGGCGCCGCGTCAACCGAACTGTTGACGACGGCAGCGGACGCCGGAGCCGAGGTGGGCGCGATGCACCCCTTCCAAACCTTCGCCGCCCTCAGCGAGCCGGCCGAGGCCGCCCGCCGGCTGTCCGGCGTGACCTTTGCCCTATCCGCCACAGGTTGGCTCGCCGACTACCTGCCGTCCCTTGCCGCAGCTCTGGGCGGCCGCGCCGTCGCCATCCCCGACGAGCTGCGCCCGTTGTACCACGCCAGCGCCGTCCTGAGCTGCGGCTACGTCGCTACCCTTTTCGACGCCGCGGTGAACCTCTGGACAACCATGGGATTCAGCGCCGATGACGGCATCCGCGCCGCCATGCCGCTGGCCCGCGCTACCATCGAAGCCATCGCCGCGGCCGGCCCGGCCAACGCCGTAACCGGCCCGGCAGTGCGCGGCGACGCCGCCACCATCGCGGCCCACCTGGCGTCCCTTGCCGAACACGCGCCGCAGCTGGTGCCGCTGTACCGGGAGCTGACGCTGGCCTCGCTGCCGCTGGCGCGGGGGAAGGGGGTGGGGGTGGACGAGCTGGCAGCGTTAACCCGTGCGGTTGCAAAGGGTAACATCAGAACACAAGGAGAACTGTTATGAAAAACGCCTTCGTTGCCGGAGTAGTCGCTCTGTTGCTTATCGCAATCGGGTTAGTGGCACCCCTCTATTTCACGCCGGAACCGGCTCTTGCCCAATCGAGCGCTGCTGCTGATGACGCCATCAGCAGCAGCAGCACCTCCGCCAGCGCTACGGTAGAACTGCAGCTGACCATCGGGAACTTCCCCGAGGATGCGTCGGCTGGCAGCTCCGTGGAGCTGTACCTGGAAGACGACTACCAGGTGCCCGACGACATCGACCCGGGCAGCATCTACTTCATCGTCACTAACCCCCGCTCCGACGCCACCGGCGAAGGGCGCCGGGTCTATGCAGTGGACGCGGTGGAGATTGACGACGACGACCACTTTGGCGGCGACGACGACTGGGCCATCCAGGTGTTCATCCCCGACATGAACACGGGCGACGACTTCGACGGGTTTGACGGCCCCACGGCCGGCCAGACCGTTACCATGGTCGTAACCAAGGCCGCCGGCATAAAGAACCCCAGCGAAGAAGGCACCCACAGCGTGGGCTACTCGGTGCTGGGCCCAACCGACGACAACAACGACGGCCCCCAGGCGTGGCTGGACTACACCAGGACCCTGGCCAAAATCAGCCTGTCCGACGAGGACAACTCCCGCGGCTATGAGCTGACCGTGACCGGCTCCGGCTTTAACAACGGCACCTCCGCCGCCGCCCACGTGCTGCACAACGCCGCCGTGATTTGGTGGGAGACCCTGGACTGTGCGGCGATGAAAGTCGCCATGGGCTATGAAGCCGACGATGATTCCGCTGGAGCCACGGCTTTCTGCGCCCACTTCCCTGGCTATGGCGCCACGGTGCTGTCCGAGGCCAATCAGCTGGCTGTGAAAGCGGCCGCTACTGGCGACAAGGCTGGCGGCCGGATTTCCTCCGCCCAGGCCGAGGCTAATGAGGCCCAGGTTTGCGGATTGGTCATCGTGGAAGGCCACCGGGCCGGCCTGGCCACCGTGGGCAGCGACGACAAGGTGGCGGTGACCTTCGAGGTCAGCGTGCCGATTTTCGGCCCCGGCAATCAGAACTACATCTGCATGATTGACGGCGAAGGCCGCGCGTCCAGCACCGACGTTGAGCAGTTCGAGCTGGAGCCGTCCATCCGGGTATCTCCGAGCGCAGCCAATCCTGGCGATACGGTTACCGTATTCGCGCATGACTTTGCCAATGTGGGAGCCACTTTCCGTATGCTGCGGATAGCAGGTACGCAAGTGTACCCTGCTACAAGCACTAACAGCGTGAGCGTCACTGCTGCCCCTATCGGCACTGACGGGTCTGCCACGGCTACCTTTGAGGTCCCGGACCGACTTTCGGGTAGAGCGTTAGAAGGAATAGTTCGTATCGACGCCACTTGGGGATATATCTCCGAAGACACCCGGCTAAAAGTAGCGAGCAGCACAGACGCTGCTCTGCTGGGCAATCCTGCGGCTTTGCGTGCCATTGGCGCCACAGCTTCGGCAGTTGTAATCTGGAAGCCAGCGGTCAGTGCCACCAATCACTACGTCTATTCGGTGAGGAAGGACGGCGCAGGCGGCAAGTGGACCGTGGCGGCCGGCGATGCAGATTCGGCTACGGTTAGCGGGCTGACTAGGGGCGGCGACTACTGGTTCATCGTGATTGCCGGCCAAGATGGGCCCGGCGGTGTGCGCTGGTCAGCCTGGAGCAATTGGGCCGATGCGAGTATTCAGTAGCCACGCCCGGCGTCGCTCGGTACAGCTGGGCCGTTTTCCCCGGTGGTTCCTGCTGCTGCGCCCATTCCCAGGCTTCCCGCAGCTCGGCTTGACGCAGCCTAGCCCGCTCATCACCCAGCTTCCGCCGGCGTCCGGTCAATTGCCCGTTCAGCGCCGTCAGGGTTTCAATTGCAATCTGTGCGCTGCCATCAGCGTGTATTGCATGAAAATGTGCCGGCGGGTGGTCGTTATGGTACATCTGGATGATAATTCCATTGAATCGGCAGAGTTCAGGCATTTTCAATCAGGGCTGCGCCCGGCATGATCTCGGCAGCAGACTTGCCGGTAATCTGCATATAGAGCGCGTCCGGGCAAAGGTCTAGGTCATCGCCCCAAGCTATCCCGCTGCCCTCGGCCAGCCGCACCGACTCGAAAAACTCCCGGTCGGCCCAGGCTGCGAACACGCCCCGGCCGGCCGGGTGGGACAGGTCCACTTCGCCCGATACGCCGTCCGAATAGCGTAGCCAGATGCGATAGCCCTCCCGCGGCGCTACCGCCGTCGGGCGAATCGGCGCGGTATCGTCCATTACAAAGTCAGGCCGGCAACCGCTGCTCAATGACAGCCATTCCTCCGGCGCCAGGCGTCCGTTGGCCGAGTCCGCTCTCAAGTTGAAAATCTCCAGGGTCGATGCGGCCAGCAGATACCAGTCATCCGGCCCGAACACCACCGGGCGGGGACGTTCCCTCCCGTTAATCTTGAAACGGGCGATTCCGATGCCGTACTCCGCGATGCTGCCGTCGGCCAGCATAAAACGCATCCGTTCCAGCGGCGCAAGGCCCAAATCCCCCCAGCAGTTGCGCCGGCAGCATGGAGTGGTCGGCGCCGGCGTCGACAACCGCCTTTGCCCGCCGCAGGTCGCCGCCGTCGGGATTGCCCACTGCTATATCAACCTTAAACATTGCCATAGCCCAGCCTCCTGCGGGTTGCGCTCAATTGTACCCCAATTCCGTCGCAGCCTGATACAATCGCGCTACTATGCCCACCACAATCAGACAACTGGCCGAAATGAAGCGCGCCGGGGAGAAAATCCCCATGGTGACCGCTTACGATTATACTGCCGCCCGCATCGCCGACGCCGCCGGCATCCCCATCATCCTGGTGGGCGACAGCCTGGGGATGGTGGTCCTCGGCTACGACTCTACCATCCCCGTGACCATGGACGATATGGTGCGCCATGGTCGCATGGTGAGCCGGGGAGCCGCGGAGGCGCTGGTGGTGGTGGACTTGCCCTTCATGGCCTACCAGGTTGACGCCAACGAGGCTATGCGCAACGCCGGACGGCTGATGCAGGAAGGCGGGGCGCATACGGTCAAGATGGAGGGCGGCGTCGCTATCGCCGACACGGTGCGCCGCATCGTGGACGCCGGAGTGCCCGTCATGGGCCACATCGGGCTTACCCCCCAGTCGGTGAACGCCCTGGGCGGCTACCGGGTGCAGGGCCGCACCAAAGCGGCGGCGCGGCGGGTGCTGGACGACGCTCTGGCGTTGCAGGACGCCGGCGCGTATGCGGTGGTTCTGGAGTGTGTGCCCAGCCAGTTGGCCCGGCTGATTACGGAGCGGCTCACCATTCCAACCATCGGCATCGGCGCCGGCCCGAATTGTGATGGTCAGGTCCAGGTGTTCCACGACATGCTCGGCTTGTTCGCCGATTTCGTCCCCAGGCACGCCCGGCGTTACGCCAACTTGGCCGAGGACGTGGGCGCGGCGTTTCGGCAATATGCCGACGACGTGCGCAGCGGCGCGTTCCCCAGCGATGCGGAAAGCTTCACAATGAATGAACAGGTACTGGCCGACCTGCTGAATGGCTAACGCAGGTTCTCAGGACAACCGAAGTCGGGGCGTCAGGGCCAACGCTTTTGACGTCTTGATTCGTCGCAACGGCCGGTTCCTGGCCGTGTTCTACGCCTCCTGGGCAGTTTTGGCGGGACTGCTGAGCTATGCGCGGGTCGCGACGGCGGAAAACCCACCGCTGGCCTGGCCCGAAATTGCTATAATCGCCATTGTCGCCGCCGCCGCAACGGTAGGCGTCGCATTCCCGCTCGCATTCGGAATTGTGGAGGGAGTCCCTATGGTATTGGCAAAACTGTACACGGACCTCATCCGTCGGGAAGGCCGGGAGGAAGGCCGAGAGGAAGGCCGGGAGGAAACCCAACGGGATTGGGAGGCATGGAACGAACGTCGCCTCGCCGCCGAGCGCGACGGCCGGCCTTTCACCGAACCGCCGCCTTCGCTAAGCGAGGCATCAGACGATATTCCCAGTTAATCGCCAAAAGGAAACCCAATATGCCCAGACTCGAAGGTAAAACCGCCATCGTCACCGGCGCCAGCCGTGGTATCGGCGCCGAAATCAGCCGACTTTTCGCCGCCGAAGGCGCTCGCGTCGTCTGCGCCGCCCGCACGGTGAACGAGGGCGATCACCCCCTGGAAGGTTCCCTCTCCAGAACCATCGCCGACATCAGGGAAGCCGGCGGCGAGGCCACGGCGGTTGCGGCCAACATATCCCTGCCCGAAGACTGCCAGCGGCTCGTCGAAGAAACCCGCAGCATCTACGGGCCGGTGGACGTGCTGGTGAACAACGCCGCCCTCACCTACTACCTGCCCATCAAGGACTTTCCCATCAACCGTTGGATGCGCTCCTGGGCGGTGAACTTCCACGCCCCATTCATCCTGAGCCAGCTCGTGCTGGGCGACATGATCGAACGCAAGTCGGGCAGTATCGTCAATATTTCGTCCGGAGCCGCCGTGGGGCCGGGTCGTGGCCCATACGCCACGCCGCCGAACAACGGAACTTGCTACGGGGCGGAGAAGGCGGCGTTGGAACGATTCTCCCAGGGTCTGGCCCAGGAAGTGTACGAATACGGCATATCCGTCTCAGCGGTGTCGCCGTCGCTGGTGGTGCCCACCCCCGGCACTGTATTCCATCACCTGGTGGAAGGGATGGACGACCCACGGGGCGAGCCGCCCGAACTGCTGGCCCAGGCCACGCTGCTGCTGGCGTCGGAGCCGGCGGACCAGGTCACCGGCCGCGTCTGTTACAGCCAGCAAATCCTCCTGGAATTCGGCTGGATTTCCGAAGGCCGTGGCTGGGGTGTTGACGACACCCGCGGGCCGGGCAGCGGGTACAGCCAAATCTGACGCATACGACGTGATAAGATAGCCGAAACGCCGGCATAGGAGTGCTACCATGGAGTTCCAGTTCAGTACCGAGGACGCCGCTTTCCAGAGCGAGTTGCAGCAGTTCATCGCCGAAGAGTATGTCCCGGAATGGGAGTTGGGCGAAAGGGGCTCCGGCGAGGAGAACTGGGAGCGCACCCTTGACGTGCGCCGTAAGCTGGCCGACCGGGGCTGGCTCACCATGCACTGGCCGGAGGAATACGGCGGCCAGAAAGCCTCTCCGGTGCGCACTGCCATTTTCAACGAGGCGATGACCTACCACCGCGCTCCCGGCCGCGACAACTTCGGTGTCCGCATGATGGGCGCCACCCTGATGATCCACGGCACCGATGCACAGAAAGCCGAACACCTGCCCCCGGTGGCCAAGGGCGATGTGCAGTGGTGCCAGGGCTACAGCGAGCCGGAATCCGGTTCCGATCTGGCCTCCCTGAGCACCCGGGCCATCCGCGACGGCGACGAGTTTGTCGTCAACGGCAGCAAAATCTGGACCTCCATGGGACACCGGGGCGACTGGATCATGCTCCTCACCCGCACTGACACCGACGCTCCCAAGCACCGGGGCATCAGCTTCTTCCTGGTGGACATGAAGACGCCGGGCATCCAGGTACGCCCCATCATCAACATGGGCGGTCGCCACGAGTTCAACCAGATCATATTCGACAACGTCCGCGTCCCCGCCCGCAACATCGTGGGTGAAGAAAATCGCGGCTGGTACGTCGCCGTTACCCTGCTCGACTTCGAGCGTTCCGGCATTGACTACTCGGCGGCGGCCCGTCGCCACCTGGACGACACCCGCCAGTGGGCCGACGACATCCGGCGCAACGGTCAGCCCTTGAGTCAGGAGCCGTGGGTCCGCAACGCCCTGGCCGACCGCTACATCGAAACCGAAGTAGCCCGCCTCATCGCCTACAACGTGGCCTGGATGCAGGGCGAGGGTCTGGTGCCCAACAAAGAGGCATCCATGTCCAAAGTATTCGGCAGCGAAACCGTCCAGCGCACCACCGCCTCCTGCCTGGAAATCATGGGCATGTACGGCGGCCTGCGCGACGAAAAATGGACGCCCATGGCAGCCGACATGCAGGAACACTGGCTGCGCGCCTTCTCCCACACCATCGCCGCCGGCACCAGCGAAGTCCAACGCAACATCATCGCCAGCCGGGGGCTGGGGCTGCCGCGGGGGTAGGTCCAATCTTACGCACAGCGTTAAACGCAGAGCACAAGGGTTCCCAAATGTACCATCCTGGTGGAACTATCAAAGACGCAGTGGACAGCATCGCATTGCGCAAGTATGTCCTGCCGGCAATCCAGCGGGAATTCGTTTGGGATCAAGAGCAAATTTGCGCTCTGTTCGATAGCCTAATGCAAGGCTACCCGTTCGGGGAGTTTTTGTTCTGGCAGATCGAGCCTGAGAACTCAGGAAAGTACCGCTATTACGACTTCGTGCGTGAGTACCATCAGCGCGACAACCCGCACTGCCCCGATTTGGGGATTCTGCCGAACAGCTCACTGACAGCAGTCCTGGATGGTCAGCAACGGTTGACCGCTTTCAACATTGGTTTGCGCGGGTCAATGGCAGTTAAAGTACCCCGCAGGTGGTGGAACAGTCCAGATGCGTTTCCCCGCAGGATTTTAGCCCTAGACCTGCTAGCGTCGACTGAACCAGATGAAGAAGGCAATCACTATGCCTTCGAGTTTGTTGACGAATCCAGGATTGGACGCGAAAACGAGCGGCTATGGTTCAAAGTATCTGACATATTAACTATGCAGAGCGGCCCTCCTATGCTCAGATGGCTCACTGACAAAGAACTTGACGACGAAGAATTGAACCTTGCCTTTGAAAGGCTGGATCGACTGTACCAAGCGGTTCACAATGACCAGACGGTGTGTTACTACGAGGAAAAGAACCAGGACATTGACCATGTCTTGCGCATTTTTATCCGTCGGAATAGTGGCGGCACAGTTCTCTCTTACTCGGACCTCTTGCTGAGCATAGCCACATCGCAGTGGGAAAATTTGGACGCGCGAAAAGAGGTTCATCAGCTGGTCGATGACCTCAACAAGATTGGGGGAGGACTAGCGCTTTCGAAAGATTTTGTATTGAAAGCAGGGCTAATGCTGACTGATATAGCCAGTGTTGGCTTTCAAGTTCGCAACTTCACGCACGCTAATATGGCGATCCTCGAAAAGAATTGGACTAAGATCTGTGACGTACTGACCGAAACTGTCCAATTGGTAACCAGTTTCGGGTTCGACAGCAATAGCCTGCGGGCGAATAGCGCATTGCTGCCGATAGCATACTACATCTATCACTTGGGCGCGCCAACAGATTTTGATACGCATGCAAGGTATGAACCGGAACGCGGGGCAATCCGAGGCTGGCTCACTCGCTCAATTCTGAAGTCTGGAGTTTGGGGCAGTGGCTTGGATACTCTGCTGACCGCGCTTCGTGAAGAGATGCGAAAGTCGAACGACGGACATTTCCCGGCTGCGGAAATGCGCCGGGTCATGGCGCAGAGGGGCAAAAGTATCGAATTCTCCCCAGAAGAAATCGAAGACCTTGCGGACATGGGCATCAGCGACCGCCGCATTTTCCCGCTCTTGGCATTGCTGTCGCCTTTCATCGACTTACAGCGCCACCATTTTCACATCGACCACGTATTTCCCAGCAGTCGCTTTACACCAACACGATTACGTAGCGAGGAAGTTGGAGACGAACACCATCAGGATTTCGCCGACAAGGCCAACCGCCTCGCAAACCTCCAATTACTTGATGGTGACATCAACTTGGAAAAGCGGGCCAAACTGCCGATGGATTGGATGGATGAGCATTTCGCAAACGCCCAAGCACGCCAGCATTACTGCGACTTGTATCTCTTGGACGGAATCCCGCGGAAAATGACCGGCTTTATGAAGTTCTACGAAGTGCGGCGTGAGCGATTGCAGAAGCGCATCACCGAACTGGTGAATTCTGCGTGAGAGAGGCAGCGGATGGCGCTGCAATGCAACTCCCCAACGCTGAACACGCCCGCGTTGAACCGGCGAAAATTCTCAACTATCTGCTGTCAACAAGCAACGAAGACGGCGAGGGCAAGGCTAAATTCTTTATCCAGTATGGATTTAGTCGGGAACTGTGGCAGGATTTTGCCCATGCCCTGCGTAACCACGGGCAAAGCCACACCGTCACTCGGGTTATTGAGACATCCTTCGGCCCCAAATTCGTCGTTGAAGGTACCCTAGAAACCCCGGACGAGCGGAATCCTCTGGTCCGAACGGTATGGATGATTAACTACGGTACTGATGCCCCCAGGCTAATCACGGCTTACCCACTGGAGGTGTAAATGCTGTTGGAACATGACCGCATCGTGCTCACTGCTGACATACCAGAAGAAGGACTTGAGGCTGGCGATGTTGGCGTTATCGTGCATATCCACCCGCGGCGCGCCGCATACGAAGTGGAATTTTTCACGCTGGACGGCAACACAGTAGCCGTTGCCACTGTTATGGCCGAACAGGCCCGTGCCGTGACCAGGCAGGACGTTACCCATGCCCGCAACATCAAAACGGCCGTCTGACCTCCCTAAATACTACTCTCGCCGGCTAATTGCCGTCAGCCGATTGCGGAGGGAACTATGATTAACGAACATGACCAGATTGTTCTCACCGCCGACCTACCGGAACATGGGCTGAAAGCCGGCGATGCTGGCTCAGTCGTTCACGTCTTCGAACCGGACACCTCCTTTCTGGTGGAATTTTTTGCCGCCGACGGCAACACTATCGACGTGATCTATGTCGAGAGGGAACAGATCCGCCCGATGACTCCTGATGAAATCCATCCACCGCCAGTGATTTACCAGCTGGACGGCCACGGTGTAGCGACCCTCACCCTCAATAACCCGGACCGCCGCAACGCCCTATCTTTTTTAACGCTGCTCGTTTTGGAGCAACAGATTGAAAAAATCGCTGCCGACCCCGCCGTCCGCGTCGTAGTCATCCGCTCCGGAGGCCCCGTCTTCAGCTCCGGCCACGACCTGAACGAATTGGTCAACGGCGACGCTGAGGACTACACCGCCGTGTTCGACGCCTGCACCCGCGTTATGGAAGGCATCCGCCTGCTGCCCAAGCCGGTCATCGCCCAGGTGCAGGGGCTGGCCACCGCCGCCGGCTGCCAGCTGGTGGCGACGTGCGACATTGCGGTGGCGGCGGATACGGCGGCATTCGCCACGCCAGGCGTTCAGATCGGCCTGTTCTGCACCACCCCGGGCGTAGCCGTGGCGCGCTCCGTGATGCCCAAAAAGGCCATGGAAATGCTCCTCACCGGCCGGCCCATATCGGCCCAGGAAGCGCTGGACTTCGGCCTGATCAGCCGCATTGCGCCGGCGGAGGAGCTGGATGAGCAGGTGATGGAACTGGCCCGGCAGATTGCCTCGGCCAGCGCCCATACCCTGGCCCTGGGCAAGGCCGCGTTCTACCAGCAGATTGAAATGGCCCGTCCCGACGCCTACCAGTTCGCCGGCAAGGTGATGGTGGACAACCTGCTGGCCGACGACGCCCATGAGGGCATCACCGCCTTTCTGGAAAAGCGCAAGCCGGTGTGGACAACCTGATCGCAACAAGAGGTGACAATGGCCCTGCAAGAATTTATCCGACAGTCTTTTGACAACAACTGGGAGTGGCTGGTCCGCTACGTGGACGGCCTGACCCAGGACGAAATAGAGTTCACTCCCAACGAGCAGTGCCATTCCATCGGATTCATCGTCTGGCACTACGGCCGTGCGCTGGATATGTGGGTGCAATCCCTGGCCAGGCAGGAGCCGCAGCTGTACGAACGGGAGTGGGCGGAGCGGCTGGGTTTCGCGCCGGAACCCATGAACGTCGGTTTCGGCTACACCGCCGAAGACCTCGCCAACTGGAAATGCCCCGACAAAGCCCTGCTCATGGAGTACGCCGCCGCCGCCCGCAACAACCTGCTGGAGTTTCTGGGACAGCACGATGACGTATCGCTGGTGAACACGACGATGACCAACCGCCGGGGCGAAACCATCGCCCTGGCTGATATGTTCCGCCTCCTCGTCTGGGAGGTCAACCAGCACGGCGGGCAGGCCGGCTACCTGCGCGGAATGCAGCGGGGATTGAATCAGTAGCAATTGTGGTGTGCCAACGCCGGCATTCGCGACCGACTACTTGTAGCCAGAACCATGCCAGTTATCAGCGAGCGGTACGGTATAGCGTTCGAGGAGTACCAACGCGGCGCAGAACTGACGCCGTTGATGTTCCTTGGTGATGCCAACATCGTGCTGGCAGAGCTGCCGGCCGGTAGCGTTGACTGCGTGATGACGTCTCCGCCCTACTGGGGCAAGCGCGAGTATGAGAACGGCGGCATCGGACAGGAACCTACCGGCGCACAGTACGTCGATGCGCTGGAACAGGTGTCCGCGCAAGTCAACCGTGTCCTGAAAGCGACCGGCTCTTTCTGGCTTAACATCGGCGATACGTACAGCGACAAAGGACTTGCCGGCATCCCGTGGCGCGTGGCGCTGCGTCTCATCGACTGTAACGGGTGGGTGCTTAGAAACAGTGTCATCTGGAACAAAGTGAAGAGTGGAATGGACAATACCCAGGACCGCTTGGGAAACATCCACGAAAACATATTTCACTTTGTGAAGCAGGCCAGGGGCTATTACTATGACGCCGACACCATAAGGTCGCGGCCAGGTTCGGCTAGCGTTGAAAACGGCAGGGTTGTCTCGGCGACCGGCGTTTCCGGTGTGCGCTACCGCAGACAGGTTGAATCATCCACTGAGCTTTCCAGTGGAGAGAAAGATTCGGCCTTGTCTGCTCTCGATAACATCCTTGAAGAAATGCGCGAAGGCTTGGTCTCGGACTTCCGCATGATCATCCGGGGAAATCAGCGGGCGACCCACTCCGATAGCGCCCGCATATCAGGCAGGGCAAAAGAACTCCGCGATAAGGGGTTCTACATCATTCGTGGCCATCCCAAAGGGAGCAAACCGACCGATGTTTGGGACATAGTGCCCGAGGATACTCAACAGCGCAGATTGCATTTCGCTCCGTACCCCATCGAACTGTGTCGCATTCCCATACTCGCCACTTGTCCGCCCGGTGGAATCGTTCTCGACCCGTTTTGCGGTACGGGTACAACATTGCTGGCAGCGCAGGAGTTCGGTCGCAAGTCGGCGGGCATCGACCTTTGCCCGAGATATCTGGAATACGCCGAGAACAGGCGCCGGAGGCTGCTATGAGTTCCGTAGCTGAGCTTTTCGGCAACCCGGTAACACCCACGTTAACCGGTTGGCGCGATATAGTTGCCGAGCAACGTTGTCCATATATCGATAACCGGCGCTATAAAGTGCGGAAGAGCGCGCCCGACGTGTCCATAGGCACTTGCGCCGTTAACTACGGGCGACGCGATGGCCTTTTGGTCATCTGCCCAGCGAGGCTGCTGGACCGCCGGCAAATCTTCATTGACTGCTTACAATTATTGGTGAGCCACGAGCCTGGCAACGAGTTGCGCCTCGTCGCTGAAGTGTCGGCGCCTGGCGGCAGCGTTGACTATTTCCCGGTGTCAGCGCGGGATGGTAAAGCCAGGGATTTCGTAGGAATAGAATTGCAGACATTGGATACTACGGGAGCCGTCTGGCCGGAGTGCCAGCGGACGTTGCGCAATCTTGGCGTTCCCCGAAACGACGACGAAGAGAGCAACACCAAGCCCTTCGGCATAAATTGGAAAATGACCGCCGAACATTGGAATCGCGAATGACTGACGCAACCGTTTTCACTCCCGTATAAGTCGCGCCATGCCGGTTGGCGACTTGTCGGCCCATGGAGGCAAGAGGCGGCCACGTTGTTCCGCAGATCTTGTAAAATGGACCCAACTGCACAGGGAGAAAGGGGTTTTAGATCATCCCACCGCTGCCGGACATAAATGTCCTGTGAGATCCACCGACTACTTTCATTCCACCCGCCATCGCCCCGATCGTGCCTTTATTTCTTTGGACTGGATTCAGCGGGTGGCTGACGCCCCGGCCAGGGGAGAATTGCAACAAGACGGGCGTATCCGACGATGGACGCCGATTGCGGAACTCGCGAGTGGGATGAGAGCACTCTGCTCGATCTGGACGAGACCGGCCGCCTCTGCGCCATCACCATTGAGCACGCCAGCCAGCGCATCGATATCCCCGACTTTGCCTACGACCAAATCCCCGGCCTGACAACCGGCCCCGGAGGCTCCACCATGCCCGCCAGCGCCCTTCAATACCGCTACAACCCCCTCCATCAGGATATCATCTGCTCCGAAACCGCCATCAACGATCTGCCATCCGTGGTGGACAGCCTCGGCGCCGGACGCGCCATGATCACCTGCGGCCCCACCATCCTGGCCGCTTGCGATGTGGTGCCCCGGGTGCAGGAAGCCTTGGGCTCCCGCTACGTGGGCGCCTACTCCGGCGTCCAGCCCCATTCGCCCGTGGATACCGTGGAAGCCGGCGCGGCCCTGGCCCAGGAAACGCAGCCCGACATCTTCATCAGCGTCGGCGGCGGCAGCACCCACGACACCACCAAGGCCATCGCGACCCTTCTGGCCGAGGGCGGCGACATCCGCGACTACGCCATCATCTTCGAGCCGCCGGACAAGATAACAATTCCGCCCACCCCTTCGCCTAAGCTGCCTATCCTCAGCGTCCCCACCACCATGGGTTGCGCTGAGTTCAGCCGTGGCGGGGGCGGCATCACCGATCACCGGCAGGGGCGCAAGCTCAGCATCGCCGGCGATGGCGTAACCCATCACACCGTGATAATCGACGGTCAGGCGTTGGCAACCACACCGCTGCGCATCCTGGTGTCCACCGCCATCGGACAGCTCCGCATCGCCATCGAAACCGTCTATTCCACCGGGCACAATCCTATCGGAGACGGGATGGCCCTCCACGCCATCCGCCTGCTCTTTGAAAACCTGCCCCACTGCAAGGACGGCGACATCGACACACTTCTCGCCACCAAAACCGCCTGCGCCATGGCCTCCCTGGCATCTTTCGGCGGCCTGGGCCTGAACACCGCCACCTGCCACCATGTCGGCGGGCTTTACGATGTGCCCCACGGCGAGGCCAACGCCATCCTGCTGCCCCACACCATGCGCTACAACCTGGACGCCTGCGCCGCCCGCCAGCGCCTCATCGCCGAGGCCATCGGCGTTGCCAGTAGCGCCATGACCGACGAGGAGGCCGGCCTCGCCGCCGCCGATGCCGTGGACCAGCTATGCCGTCACCTGGAATTGCCGCGCACGTTGCGAGAAGTGGGAGTTCCCGAGGATGGCCTGGAATACATCGCTACGGCTACCCTGCAGGACCGCAGCCTCAGCTCCAACCCCAAGCCCGTCACCGACGCCGGCCCGATCATCGAAGTGCTGCGGGCCGCCTACTGACCATGGCGTGTTTCCCCGCCCTCTCGCCGCAGCGGTCACTTTTGGCTTGCCCACTTTTGTACCGAACTCTGATGAATTGCCTGGCATCCGCTCACAAATTCTCAATATCCACCGGCTCCACGGCATCCGCCAATTCAAACCCGAACACCCGTGAGTAGAAATACAACTCCGCCTCCAGCGCGCGCTTGATATTCTCGGCCCGGCGGAACCCGTGCTGCTCCCCCTCAAAGGGGAGATACGCGCAGGGCAGGCCCTTGGCCCGCACCGCGTCGAACATCAGCTCGGCCTGGTTGGGCGGCACGATGCGATCCTCCAAACCCTGCAATAGGATTATGGGGCACGACAATCCGTCGGTGTGATTGATTGGTGAGCGGAGCCGGTAGGTATCGGCTCCCTCAGGATACGGAGCCACCAGCCCGTCGAGATACCGCGACTCGAACTTGTGCGTGTCGGCGGCCAGCGCGGTCAGGTCGGATACGCCGTAGTAGCTTGCCCCTGCGGCGAATACATTGCGAAAGGCCAACGCCGCCAGCGTCGTGTAACCCCCGGCGCTGCCGCCTCGGATCGCCAGTCGTGAACCGTCGGCCCGGCCCTGATGCACCAGGTGCAGCGCGGCGTTGGCGCAGTCGTCCACGTCAACGACGCCCCAATTCCCGTTGAGCAGCTGCCGGTAGGCCCGCCCGTAGCCCACGCTGCCGCCATAGTTCACGTCCACCACGGCAAAACCCCGGCTGGTCCAATACTGCACCGACAGATCCAGCGCCCTTGAAGCCGCTCCCGTCGGCCCGCCGTGGCTCAGCGTCAGCAGCGGCGGCGACTCCTCGGCCGGCGCCCGGTAGGCCGGATTGCGGGGCGCATAGTACAGGGCATAGGCCGGCCGGCCGTCGGTGGACGGAAACTCAATGGTTTGCGCCGGCGATATGTACTCCGCCGGCACGGCCACGGTGGCCGATTGCCGTAGCGTCTCCCAACTCCCGTCGCGCCGGTTCACCCGCATCAGCGAAAGCGTCCTCCCAGCGTCCCCCGCAATCACCACGACGGTATCGGCCGACACCGCCAGGTCACCCCGGCCCATCTCCCCGGCCGGCACATTCAGCAGCGTCAGCGTCCCGGTGTCCGGGTTGAGCGAATTGAGTGACCAGGCGCCCCGCCGGTTCACCGCGCACACAATATCGCCATTCCCGGCGAACCCGTAGGTATGGCTGGCAAAAACCCACTGGGGCCGGCCGTATTCCCCGTCATCCGGGTAAAGCGGCTGTGGGCCGCTGTCTGTATTACGATACAGATTCCACCAGCCCGATTCATCGGACACATAATGCAGTACGCCATCCGGCGACCATTCCGGCTGATAGACGGACACGCTTTCGCCGCCGGCCACCAGCGTCGCCTCGCCCAGCCCTCCGTCGTCAAGCGCCGGGGCCGTCCACAGGTGGGTCCCGTCCCATGGCATATTGGGATGGTTCCACGACAGCCACGCCAGCGTGCCGCCGTCGGGACTCAACCGGGGTGACGAAACGAAGTCCCACCCGTCGAACAACACCGTCTGCTCCCCAACTCCGTCGGCCGGCACGGCGGCGATGGCGTTGATGATGTTGTCGGGGTCGGAATGGTCTTCTCGGACACAGACGAGGCGGTTGCGAGCGCGGTCCAGCACGGCATCAGCGTAACGCAGCGGAGCGTCGGGCGTGATCGCCTGCGGTTCTCCGTCCTCCTCCAGTCGGTAGATGCGCTGGTCGTCGAAGTTGGAGAACCACACCGTGCCGCCATCGGCAATCCACGCGCCGCCGCCGTACTCATGGACCCGAGTCCGCGCATTGAACGGCGGCGGATTGACGTCGGACACCGCGCCGTCCGATCCCCGACGGACGATAACGTAACGTCCGCCCTCCGCAGGACGGGACTCGGTCCACAGTATGGCCTCCCCGTCGATGGCAACGCTGCTGATGCCGATCGATTCCGCCACAATGGCATCGGCAGTAATGGGGGAGCGCCACGAACCATAGGGCGCGACAACGGGATTGGCGGTAGTCAAGGTGAAATCTCCAGGGACGAAAAGGTCAATCCCACGTATCATACATTCGCCGACTCCCAATTGTCATGAAAGTTCCGCAGCTCATACACACCCACTTTAACCTGACATTCCACGCTCGCCGCAGGCGGGCGAAGGAGGAAAACCCGTACACTGCCACGCCACTCTTCCCTCGCAGTAACGCAGGAGTCATCAGGTGGGCCGTTCACCATCCTCGAAATGCTGTTTTGCCGCATCCACCGCGTGGGTCTATACTTGGCCCACCACTGGCAATCCACACCACCGGAGGCCCCCCAATGACTACCCCCGGCATACCCCTGGCCCGCCAGGTGGACCGCGTACCTTCGTCCACCGTGCCCCTGGACCGCGACGAGGAGACCCGTTTCCAGCGCATCATGGACCAGGCCGTGATGATCGACGTCCACCAGCACCCTTTCGTGCTGCCCGACGACATGGACCGGTTCATCGAGTTCCTTCGTACCAACGACCGCTATCACTACGGTTACCAGGCCGTGCACGCCGGCGGGTGGTCCACGGTGACCACGGCCAGCGCTTTCAGCGGGTTCAAGAGCACGACGGATATGTCCTTCATGGAATATGAAGACATCGCCGCCGAGGTGGGCGGTATGCTGGCCGACGTGGCCCAGCAGGACAACGTGGTCCGGGTCACCAACGCCGACGAAATCCTGTCCGCCCGCCAGCAGGGCAGGATCGGCTTCCTGCCCACCCTGGAACACCTGGCCATCGGCAACCGCATCGAGCGGGTGGACGCGCTCTACGGCATGGGCGTGCGTCTGGCCGGCATCACCTACAACCGTCGCAACTTCATCGGCGACGGGCAGACCGAGCGCAACCCCGGCGGCCTCAGCGACTTCGGCGTCCAAGTCGTCCACCGCATGAACGACCTGGGCATGGCGGTAGACCTGTCCCACGCCTCTACCCCCACCGCCATGGACGCCATCGAAATCTCCCGCGCGCCCACCGTGTTCAGCCACAACGCCTCCTACACCCTGCGTCCCAACGGTCGCACGCGCAAGGACGAGGAACTCCTGGCCTGCGCCCGCAACGGCGGACTGGTTTGCATCACCGCCGTGCCCAACTCCCTCAGCGACGACCCCGAACAGGACATCGAATGTGTCCTCGACCATTACGACTACATGGTGAACCTCGTCGGCGTTGACCACGTGGGCATCGGCACCGACACCACCGTCGGCGACCATGTTGGCTTCCACCGCGTCCTGCTGGGCCGCACCCCGGATCTACTCCCGGCCCCCTACCTCAACGGCCTGGAGTCGCCGGCCGACGGCAAAAACATCGTCCGCGGCCTCATCCGCCGCGGCCATTCCGACGCCGACGTCCTCAAGATCATCGGCGGCAACGCCCTGGACTACTTCCGCCGCGTCATGGCATAACTGTGCCTTCCTTGTCATTTCCGACGCAGCGTGGCAATCTCGGCCCCAGGAGGAACCATATGATCCAGTTGACCGAAGAGATGGCCCAGCTGATCAACCGCGCCAGGGACGACGGTTACCCGTGCATCGTCGGCACGGCCGGCGCCGACGGCACGCCCAACTGCGGTTACATCGGCACCGTATTGACGGTGGGCGATGACACGCTGATCTACCGCGACCGCACCGGGCGCAACCCGCTGGACCACATTGAGGAGAACCCTAGGGCCATCGTCCTCTTCCGCAACGCCGAGCGGGACGCCGGCTGGAAGTTCCGTTGCACCGCCAACGTCTATCGCGACGGCCCGGTCTTCGAGGAAATGACCGACCGTCTGCTCCAATCCGGCTTGGTCAACGAACGCTATCTGGCCGACAGCCAGGGCGCCATCGTCGTCCTCCAAATCGACCAGGTGCTCACCCTGTTCGGGGAGGTTCTCCAGGAGCGCCTCCCCGGCCAACGGTGGTAAGGCAAACCAGGCTGCGTTCACAACCCAGGACGATTGCAAAGTCGCCTTTCAGCCTTTGCCCCATACCATCACTACGGCGAAAGCCGGAGTCGATAGGCATTGATGGGGCAAAGATGTTCTGGATTCCGGCTTTCGCCGGAATGATGGAATGACTTTGCAATCGTCCTAGTTCACAACCCATCCGCCCTGTACAGGACGCTAAACTGTCCTTTAGAATTAAGCCAGCAAAACCCACACTCCCAATACTGACTATCATGCCATTGCCAGTCATCCTCCTGCCCATCGTCCTGGCCGGCGGCTCTGCTGCTATACAGGCGGCCAGCAAGGTGCGCGCCCACCGCAAGCTGACCCAGCTGCATCAGGAACTGGAAGAGGCCCGACAGCAGCACGTCCAGGCGGTGCAGCGCCAATATGAACGCCAGCTGGAACTGTGCGCCAAGCTGGGCTTGCCGGAACCGCCCCTACCGGTCGCCCTCCAGCCCCGGCCGGAACCGGAGCCGGTGAGCAGCCTGCGGTCCAGAGTTTTGTCCAGCGCGCTGTCCCGGCTCCCCTTTCGCAAAAAAGCGGCTTTGCTCGATCAGCGCCCCGGCGGGTCTTCGGCGATCATCGTAGGCCGATACGGCGCCGGCTTTGCCGCCTCCACGATCTGGAAAACTTCCTCCGGTACCATAATCCGCTTCGTACAGCCTGTCGCCGCCCGCGCCGTGACTTTCATGCCCAGATTCGCATCCGCCGGCGGAGGCGTGGCCGGCCCAATCGCCGCCTCCGCCGGCTTGCGCTTCGTCCTTACCGCCGTCTCCGTCGTGGGCCTCGTCATCGGCCCCGCTTTGGCAGCGTGGACTGTCTGGAGCGAGTATCGGAAGGTCAAAAAAGCCCGCGCCGAATTGGCCGACGCGCTGGCCCGGTTTCAGGCCGAGCTGGACTACATGAGCGACCGGACTTCCCGGTGGGAGTCCCAACTTTCCGCCGGATCGCCGACCCGTTAATTGCCGCCCGTTACTTGAAGTGTGGCATCACCTGCTCGCTGATCAGGCGCAACGAATTCCTCACCCGGTCGTAAGGGATGCGCCCGCCGTAGTTGACCTCCATCACTACGCCGGTGGCCCCGAAATCATCCTGGTAGCCCTTGAACCGCTCCACGATCTCGGCCGGCGTGCCAAACACCACCCGTTGCTGCAACACCTGGGAGTAGGGAGTGTTGGCCGTTTGGCGGATGCGCTGGGCGGTCTCCTCGCTGGCGGCGGTTTTCACCAACTCGCCGGCGGCGTACTGGATCGCGGACATCGCGCTGGCCTCCGGTTCCGAGTGCGCCCGCTCCGTCGTCGCCGCGGCGTACACCGGGACGCGCACGGCAATGTCGGCGGTTCCGCTATGGCCGGCGGCGGCCCGGGCCTCCTCGTAGGATGCGATGCGGGCCTTCAACTGTTCCCTCCCGGCATTGGCGCTCACGAATATGGGGTGCCCCATTTTGCCGATGAGAGGGAAGGTGTCCTCGCCGGCCACCGCTACGCGCACCGGCGGGTAGGGCTGTTGGAACGGCTTGGGAACCACCGCCACATCCTGGTAAGAATGGAACTGCCCTTCGTATGAGAACTCGTCATTCCTCCAGGCCCGCATGATGATTTCCAGCGCCTCCAGAAAGCGGGGCCGGCTCTCAGCATAGGGGATGTTGTAACCTTGGTAGTACTTGGTGAGGCCACTTCGCCCGATGCCGAACTCGAAGCGCCCCTTGCTGATGTGGTCAACGGTCGCGGCTTCCTCGGCCACGCGCAAGGGGTTGGTCAGCGGCAGCACCTGCACTGCCAGCCCGGTCCGGATGCGCCTGGTGCGGGCCGCGATGGCGCTGGCGATGACCATGGGCGACGCCAGCACGGCCCGCTCCGGGCTGAAGTGATGCTCGGCCAGCCACACCGTATCGATGCCCATGCTCTCAGCATCGTCAATTTGGGTGAACGACTCGTCAAAGGCTTCAGCCTGGGTCTTGTTTTCCCCAATGTGAAAGTCGGTGAACATGCCAAAGTTCATGGGTCCCTCCTTAACGCGGCGGGTAGCTCCGTGGGGCTGATTATAGTGCCTGCGCCAATCAACGTCATCCCAAACTCTGCGACGACGCGCCCCGGGTCGTTGCGCGGTTTCAAGGCTGGGTGGTAGGCTGACGCGCAGCGAAAGGAAGAGCCATGACCGGCCGCGACAGACAATCGACGCCCCACGCGGATGCCGCCGGCGAGCGCGGCTTTAACGCCGTGAACCGGGGGGTGTACATCGCGGACAACCTGAACTTCCTGCGGTCGCTCAACGACGAGTGCATCGACCTGGTTTGTATCGACCCGCCCTTTGCCAAAAACGACACCTTCACCGGCGACCGCATCCGTCCGCCGCTCAGCGACGAGGAGCGGGCGATTGAGCGGTGCCTGCTGGCCGGCTGGGGCGTAACCAACGCGCGGGAGGCGGAAGCGGCCGGCATCGTCTGGCCCGACGGCGAGTTGCAGGGCGGCTACCGGGACATCTGGTCGTGGGAAGGCGACATCTACGAGGAATGGCTGACGAGTATCGAGGACGACTATCCGGCAATCCATAGCGCAATTGAAACGGCGCGGATTGGTCATAGCGACAGCATGGCCGCTTATCTCTGCTACATGGCAATCCGGCTGCTGGAAATCCACCGGGTAATCAAGCCAAGCGGCTGCTTGTACCTGCATTGCGACGACACCGCCGGCGCTTTCCTGCGCCAGCTGCTGGAAGTCATTTTCGGACCGGAAAATTACCGCAACGAAATCAAATGGAAACGCACCAGCGCACACAGCGATTCCAAAAGATGGTCGTCCGTGATTGACACCATAATGTACTTTGCCAAGAGCGAAAGCCATCAGTGGAATCCGGTGCGAGGCCCCTATGACGCCGAATACCTGAACGCCAAGTACCGTTACGACGACAATGACGGCAGAGGACGTTACACGCTCGACAATATGACCAGCCCAAACCCGCGTCCCAACATGATGTACGAGTGGCAAGGCCACGCTTCACCACCAAAGGGCTGGCGTTATTCACGGGAAACCATGGCCCAATTGGATAGCGAAGGACGCATCTGGTATCCCGATTCCAAAGATCGCCGGCCCAGGCTCAAGCGGTATTTGAGCGAGATGCCGGGACGGCTGCTTGATAATTTTTGGGGCGATATTCCGCCGATTAACTCACAAGCGAGAGAACGCACAGGCTACCCGACGCAGAAACCCGTGGCGTTGGCCGAACGCATCATCGCCGCCAGCACTAACCCCGGCGACATGGTGCTAGACTGTTTCGCCGGTTGCGCCTACGCCGGTGTAGCCGCCGAGCGGTTGGAACGGCAGTGGGTGGCCTGCGACTTCAATCCCCGCGCCTGGACGATTTTCAAGCGCCAGTTCAACAAGCCGTCCCTGGCCCTGCTGCGCTGTAACGATGAGACCACCGGCCAGCAGGTGCTCGGCAACGAACCTGTTGCCACGGTTCACGGCCCCACGGAACTTCCCGTACGTACGTCGCTGGCGGTTGCGGCGATTCCGCAAAGTTTCGCCCTGCCGGAACGCCGGTTCAAGGTGCCGGCAAGCATCATACCGGAACGGCAGATGCTGGAGCTGCTGCTGGAGCTGAGCGGCTACCTGGCCTGGTGCTGCGGTTACGCCAACCGGATGCCCGACGGCAGCATCACCCGCACCACGCGCAACTTTCACCTGGACCACATCGCGCCCAAGTCCCGAGAAGGAACCAGCAATGAAATCCAGAACCGCGCGCCCATGTGCCCCTACCACAACATCCGCAAGAACAACCGCCAGATTGCGCTGTCGCAGTACCGGCAGGAAATCGCCGACGCCGGGGAGATGATGGTGAACTCGGTGAACGACCTGATCAACCTGGATTACGCGCTGGCCCAGGCGATGCAGATCTACGGGCAGGCTTACGCAGCGCGGCAGAGGGAGACTTGATTCCGCCGGCTAGTCGTCGGCGACGCCGACGGGTTCTTCGAGCTTGAGCGGGAAGGCGCCGCCGAAGAGGCCGCGCTCGGGGTGGCGTTCCCACTGGGAGGCCGGCATTTCGTAATAGACCTCAATCTCGCTGTCGTCGGGGTCCAGCAGATAGACGCCCAGGGAGATACCGTGGTCGCTGACGCGATTGATGCGGACATTGTTCTCGATGAGGCGGTTGTAGAGTTCCTGCAGGTCCTCGAAAGTCTCCATCTGCCAAGCCATGTGAGCCTGCCCGATGATGCTGTGGTCGGGGCCGGCGGCGTCCATGCCGATGGCGCGGATGGCGAGCTCGTGGGACTTCTCGGTGTTGGCCGACATGAACACCGTGCCTCCGGGGGAACGTTCCATGATGGTGAGGCCCATGACGCGGGTATAGAAGTCCAGCGAGCGATCCATGTCGCGGACGCGCATTACCAGGTGGCCCAGGTGTTTGGGGGTGTACGACATTTTCGTTCCTCCTTTCGTTTTGTCTAACTCTATCAGCAATGTGAGAACCATACTGTCATTCCCGCGAAAGAACAGCCTGCCCCGTGCTTGACACGGGGTCACCCCGTACATGATACAGGCGGGAATCCAGGGGGTGGGGTTTGGCTGCGCTAATCCCCCAGTTCCAGGAACGCGCGCACCTTCTGACGGAAGGGTTCCTTGTCGTAGTTGCTGAAGAGCATCATGGCGTTGCGAACGGGGTTGCCGCCGAACATACGCTCGTAGAGCGCCTGACGTCCGCTGAAGGAGCTGCAGGAAGCGTCCCAGGCCAGGTGGAACAGCCTGGAGCGCTCCCAGGCGTTAGCGCTGTCGGTAGCGAGATATTGGTTGACCTCGGGGGCGATGCCCGAGTCGAAGTCGGCCTCGGCGGGCAGGGCCATGAGGCTGCTGGTGCCAAGCAGCTGGGTAATCTCGATCATGCGGGGATACAGCGTCCTGCCGAAGAGGGCGCGGCCGGCCTGGATGGGACCCATTGCAGGACACATCATTCCGTACTGGTTGGGTTTGGCGTCGGCTTCAGCGGCGCGCAGGCAGGCCCGCAGCATATCCCGATAGGTGATCAGCTCAGCCACCTGCTCCTGGATGTGGGGAATGGAGCCGGAACCCAGCGTTTCCACGATCAGGTCGGCCAGGCCCAGCATGAACTCGGCCTTGACCACGCAGCGATTCAGCACCTGGTAGCCGGTGTGGGAGTTGGACATGGTGCCGGCGCCATAGTTATTGCACAGCTCCACGTTGCCCAGCAGGAAAACCCGCTCCCACGGCACCAGCACGTTGTCGAAGAAGACAACCGTGTCCATCTCCTCGAACCGGGATCCCAGCGGGTGGTCGAAATGGGAGCGGCCCTGGTCCAGGCTCTCGCGGCAGAGGAACTTGACGCCGGGGGTGTCACAAGGGATGGAGAAGGAGAAAGAGTGCTTCCAGTCGTCATCGGCCAGGCGATGGCTGGCAACGGGGTAGATGGCAATTTCGTCGGAGATGGGGCCAAGGGTCGCCAGAACGCGGCTGCCCCGCACCACCAGGCCGGCATCGCTCTGCTTGACGGCGGTGAGGGCCACTTCTTCAGTCAGGTTGTCCGCGGCGGCCGGGGTGCGGCTGCGCTGGAGGTTGACCAGGGCGTGGGTCAAGGTGACGTCGTTTTCGCGGAGGAATTCGTGGTAGTTGAGAACGTTCTGCTTGAATTCGGGACGGTCCTGGGCGAAGTAGTCGGCGGAGCCGGCCCAAGCGGTGAAAATGGAGTTCATGAAGTCGGGCGACCGGCCCATCATGCCGCAGCTGGCCCAGGCCCAGCGGGACATCATCTCCCGCTTGCGGATCAGGTCATCCACAGTCTGCGGGATCATAAATGACAGGCCCACCGGGTCGCCGGTGACCGGCGAGGCGAAGGTCATTTCCTCCCGCAGCGAGGGGTCATGCTGCATATCGTAGAGGGCGGCCACCGCCTTGACGCCGTTCTTCAGGCCCGGGTGAGTGGTCACATCTTCAACCCGTTCGCCCCGTATCCACACCTCGCGGGGGCGGTTTTTGAGCTCGTCGATATATTCCTGTCCGGTGCGCGCTGGCATGGTGCTTCACCTCCTTCTCAAAAACCGCTCCGTCATTCCCGCAAAAGCGGGAAGCCGGCAACCTTTTCCGGGCTCCGGCCCCATATCAGGTACGAGGTGACGTTCTTTGGCCGGAGTGACGGGCGGGCGTTTCAGGGTGCGACAGTCCGACGGTGGCAATCTCCCTACTTGAAAGCTGGCATGACCTCCTGGGTCAGCAGGGTCAGGCTGCGGTGTACGGCCTCTTTGGGCAGGAAACCGCCGGGGTTCAGCTCGGCGGTGATGCCGGTGATGCCCAGCATATCCTGGAACTCATGGAGGCGGTCAACGACCTGTTCGGGGGTGCCGAAGACGACGCGGGTTTCCAGCAGGTCTTCGTAGGTTGAGCTGGCCAGTTTCTCGTAACGGCGCTGTCGCTTCTCGCTGGCCTCGGTGCCCTGGCGTCCCAGGGAGTACTCGAACAGTTCCCGCTGGCGGCGGAAGAAGGCTTCGATGCTGTCCCGGGGTTCTTCAATGGCCTCGGCTTCGTTGGGGGCGAGGTACACGGGGACGCGGACGTTGATGTCGCCGCCGTCGCCGGGGTGGCCGGCGGCTTTCCACTCGTCCTTGTATTCGTGCAGATTGGTCTTCAGTTCCTCCACGTCCATGGTGCGGAGGCCCAGGAAGATGGGCTGGCCCAGCCGGCCGATGCGTCCGAAGCTGTCCTCGCTGCTGGCGGCGATGCGTACTTTGGGATGGGGCTTCTGATAGGGCACCGGCGACAAAGTGGCGTTGGTGATGGTGTTGTACCGGCCCTCGTAGGAGAAGGTCTCGCCGGACCACGCCTGCAAAATGATGTCCAGGGCTTCCTGGAACCGATCCTTGCTCTCAGCGTAGTCGATGCCCATGATGTCGTAGGCGCGGACGTTGCCGCTGCGGCCTACACCCAACTCGAAGCGGCCCTGGCTGATCTGGTCCACGGTGGCGGTTTCCTCCGCGATGCGCAGGGGGTGGATCAGCGGCAGCACCTGCACCGCCATGCCCGTGCGCAGATGCTTGGTGCGCGCGGCGATGGCGGTGGCGACGATGATGGGAGCCGACAGCACGGAGCGGTTGGGGTTGAAATGCATCTCGCCCAGCCAGACGGTATCCAGCCCCAGCTCTTCGGCAAGGTCCACCTCCTCGAAGGCTTCCGCGAAAGCGTCAGCGTGGGTGGGTTGATTGCCAATAGTGAAGTTTGCGTTGATGCCGAAATCCATGGGCCCCCCTGTAGTACGCCGGACGGAATGGCGCCGTCGCGACGAGACCGTCGTTGCTATTCAACACGATAAACGTGACGGCGACAGTATAGCAGGCCGGCAGGAGGCAAGCGGTGGGGCAACCCTCGGTTGCAGGGCAATTGCTTCACAGACTACACATCCGTCACTCCGGCGAAAGCCGGCGTCCAGGTTCCAGCTTTCGCGGGAATGACAGGTGGAGCGCGACGACGGGTGGTCGCCGGTTTAGATGGCGAAAAGACGGCGGCGACCGCGCCCCTCCGCCGTTACGATGCCGTCGCTTCCCGCCGGCCCAGGGAGAAGACGCGGCCGAATTCCCGCCGTTCCCAGATGACCAGGAATTGTGCGGCGATGAAGATGGAACTGTAGGTTCCCACCACCACGCCGATGGCCACCACCAGCAGCAGCTCACGGATGGATTCCCCGCCAATCAGCAACATGGCCAGCAGTACCAGCAGAGTGGTGAAGCTGGTGTTGATGGAACGGCCTACGCTTTCGATGATGCTGAGGTTCACGGTGTCTTCCAGCCTGCGATCCGGCGCGCGGATGGCGTTCTCGCGGATCCGGTCAAACACTACGATGGTGTCGTTGACGGAGTATCCGGCCACCGTCAGGATGCCGACGATGAACATGGAGTTGACCTCCATGCCGATAACGCGGCCCAGGATGGAGAAGACGCCGAGCACGATAACTGTGTCGTGGGCCAAAGTGACCACCGCCGCCACTCCGTATCGATAGGCCCGGGGCACCCGTCGGAAAGCGTACCAGATGTAGATGAGGATAAATACCGACGCCACCAGGAGGGCGAGGAAGGTATTTCGCACGGTTTCCTGGGCGATGATGGGCGACACGGTGTCCACGCCCGAGGCGTCGATGGCGCCGATTTCCTCTTCCAGGGCGTCCCTAATTCGCTGCCGTTCCGATACCTGATTGCCCGCCGCTTCTTCCAGCACACTGGTGCGAATCAGCACGGAGTTGTCGCCCACCGCCTGGACCCGCGCTTCGGGGTGTCCCAAATCCGAAAGCAAGGCGCGCACCGGCTCCGTTTGCACCGGCTCCTCAAAGGCGACGGTGAGGACCGAGCCGCTGGTGAAGTCGATGCCCGGCTTCAGGCCGGAGCCGCCGCTGGCCCACCCCGGCGGGGCGATCATGGAGAGCAGTCCCGGAATGATAATGATGGCTGAGAAGATGAAGTACCAGCCTCTTTTACCGACGATGTCAAACATTGTCTAGCGGCCTCCCTGAGCCGACTGAGGTCGCTGTCCGGTGGCTCGTGGTTGTATCTTTTCCGGCGTGAACAGATTGGCGGCCCGCCCCAGGCCCATGGCTTGCAACGCTTGCAGCAGATTGCGGCTCACCAGCACCGCAGTGAACATGCTGACCAGCACACCCACCAGCAGAGTCAGAGCGAAGCCGTTGATCAACCCGCCGCCGAGGCGGTTGCCGAACCACAGCAACACCACGCAGGTGATCAGCGTGCTCACGTTGCCGTCCCGGATGGCCGGCCAGGCCCGGTTGAATCCGACATCTATGGCGGAAGCCAGGCTCCGGCCCAGGCGAATTTCCTCCTTGATACGCTCGAAAATCAGGATGTTGGCGTCCACCGCCAAACCGATGGACAGAATGAACCCGCCGATGTGGGGCAGCGTGAGGGTAATGGGCACCAGCTTGAAAATCGCCAGCGTGACGGCGGCATAGTAAACCAGGGCCGCCGCCGCAACCACACCGGCGGCCCGGTAGTAGGCGATGACGAAGATGAGCACCAGACCCAAACCCACCAGGCCGGCCATCAGGCTGCGCTGGAGCGATTCCTCGCCCAGGATGGAGTTCACTTCCGATTCCTGGATCAGGGTCAGGGGGACCGGAAGGCTGCCGGATTTCAGCTGGATTGCCAGCGTGCGCGCTTCCTCCCGGTTGAATCGGCCGGTGATCTGGCTGCGCCCATCGCGGATATGGGCCTGGGCAACCGGCGCGATCAGTTCCCGCTCATCCAGGAAAACCGCGATTAGCTCGTCAGACTGGCGGTTAGTGCGCACGTTGATTTCCCCGGTCATCTGGCCGAAAATCTCGGCTCCCCGGTCGTCGAACTGGATGTTGACGGCCCATGCGCCGGTGGTGGGGTCGGTGCCGGCGTAGGCATCCACCAAGTCATCGCCGGTCAGCCCGATGCTGCTGTCAGTGTAGGGCGGCAGGCACCCCACTTGCACGTCGCCCACGATCAACGGGCCGGCGCACTGGCGGCGCAGGAACTCCAGCTGGGCGGTTTCGCCAATGAGACGCTTGGCTTCATCGATGCCGCTCGTGACGAGGAAAGGTTCCGCCGTGCCGATTTCAGCTTCCAGCAGGGAGCGAAACGCCTGCCGCTCGTCCACACCCAACGTGGTGCTCGTGGTGATGCGGAACCGATTTGAGTCCAGACTGTCGATTTCGACGTCTTCATAGCCTTGACCTTCAACCACGCTGCTCAACTTTCCAACGTCAGCGTCGTCCGCGAACCGGACGGTGATGACCGAGCCGCTGGCGCCGGGGAGCTGGACGATGATGCGGTCGTCGCCAAACCGCTGGACGATGGGTTCCTCGGTGCCGTAGAGGTTGACGCGGCGGCTGATGATGCTGAGCACGCCTTCCATCTGATCGTCAGTAGGCGGGGGAATGTCGTCGTTCACGAAGGAGACGGGCTCAGCGATGGCTTCGATCAGCGCGAGGCGCACCGCCTCTCGGCGCTCCGGATCCAAGTACGCGCCGGCTAGTGTGAATGACAAACCGTCGCCGGCACCGGCGATGCCGGCTTCGTAACCAACATTGGCCAGAGCTTCTTCAATCAACTCGACAGTTGCGTCAGCGTCCTCCGGAAACTCGACGCTGAGCTCGGTGCCGGTGTCGGCCTGGTACACCAGGTGGGCTCCACCCTGCAAGTCCAATCCCAGCTTGAGACCCAGGGGGCCGGTTTCAGCGCGGTCAAGACGAGGGAAACCGGGAATCCCGATGTGGATTTCCGGCAAAGCCAGGGAAACGACCGAGATTGCCAACACCACCAGTATGAAAGTGGCAAGGAGAATGGTGCGTCGTCGCATAGTATGTAGTCAATTCCTCAGACGTTATCGCCGGTGAATTCGTGAAATCAGCCTCGTTCGGCCAACAAACACGCTGCCAGGTTCAGAGCGTCCTCGCGAGTGGCAACTTCGCCCACCGCCTCGGCTTCACGCAGTCGTTCGAGCAGCGTTCCAATCAGCGGTCCCTGCGGAATGTTCAGAGCATTTATCAGATCATGGCCATTGACCAAGCCGCGAGGGTGAACTTCCCTATAGGGCGGTTCGGCTCCCGTTTCGAGGACGGCAGCAATCATTCTAGCATAGTTGCCCCAGCGTTCCGGTGACAGTTCGGGACCCCGCGCCGCCAGAAAATCCGCCATGGCCAGGTACAGCGTGTCCACAGCGGCGTCGCGGAGATCGCAGTAGTAGCGATAGATGGCCCGGCGGGAGGGCATCTCCCAACCCTGCCGCAGCTGGCTGGGCCGCAGGTGGTGCAACACCATGGCGGAGACCAGGGAGACTACGCGGTGGGACAGGCGCAAGCTGGACAGGCGTTGCTCCACGATCTCCGCTCCTTGCTCACTGTGCCCCAGGAAGCGAATGCGCCCTTTGGCATCGGGGGCTTTGGTTTGTGGTTTGGCAATGTCGTGGAGCAGGGCGGCCAGCTTGAGCGCGGTGCGCCGGTTATGGCCGTCGCCGACGGTCTCGCCGAAATGGGCGTCTTCCGTGGCGGTCCAAGGCGCCATAGTATAGATGGCATTGTTGCGATGGCCGGCGGTCACGGCCTCGGCGTACTCGACGCAGTGGAGCAGGTGTCCCCAGACGTCCCAATAGTGATGAGCGCGGGGTTGCTCGCAGTTGCGGGCGGCTTCCAGCTCGGGAATCACGCGGCAGAGCAGGTCCAGGCGGTCCAGTATCTCCAGCTGAACCCGGGCGCCGTCTGCTGCCAGTATCGCCAGAAACTCATCCCGCACCCGCTCCGGGGACACCTGGGGCAGCAGCGGAGCATCCCGACGGATGGCGCGGGCAGTATCCGGGTCCATTCGAAAACCCAGCTGGTTGGCGAGGCGAACGCCCCGCAACATCCGGCCCGGGTCGGCGCGGAACACGTCGTCGCCCGTGGCGCGCAGGATGCGCCGAACCAGGTCCGCCTTGCCGTCCATCGGGTCAACGATGGCGCCGAACCGGTCGTCGGAGTCCCAGCGTTCCAGGGGCAGGGCCATGGCGTCCACGGTGAAATCGCGGGAGCGCAGGTCATCCTCGAACGGGCCGTGATAGCCGGAAATGTCGATGAGAAAGGGCCGGCCGCTTTCGTCCTCCGGAGGCAGCGCGGTCCGCACAATGTTCCAGGAGGCCACCGGAACCGGAGTGCCACCCAGAAGATCGGCCACTGCGGCGCCGACGCGGCTCACGTCGCCGGAGATGGCAAGGTCAATATCGTGGATCTCGCGCCCCAGCAGGGCGTCGCGGACGGCGCCGCCCACCAGCCAGGCTTCGCCGTCGGGACGGTCGGCAAAAAACCCGGCCAACCGGGTGAGCAGGCCGGGTACGTCCATGTCAGGCGGCGGCGGTGGCGTCGTCAGCGGGCGTTGCCACTTCCGAAATCCGGTCCGGCCGGCCGTGGCTGGGGTCGAACTGGGGCGCCTGCGGGGAGTGGTTCATACGCCGGGCAGCGGCTTCCAGTTCCGCCGAGTCGGGCTCGCCGGTAGGGATGTACTCCACTTCGCCGTCCTCGTCGACGTGAACCCGGAAGAACTGGTCGTGGGCGATCAGGTGGTCGATGTAGAGGATGCCGTTGAGGTGGTCGGTCTCGTGCTCGATGGCCTGAGCCAACATACAGTCGGCTTTGAGACGCTGCTGCTTGCCTTGCAAGTCCTGGTAGCGCACCCGGATGCGCTCGGCCCGGTTGACCATGCCCCGGTAGCCGGGCAGGCTGAGACAGCCTTCCTCCACTTGGCGCAGCCCTTCGCGGCGAATGATCTCGGGGTTGACCAGCACCAGCGCCTCTTCCCAATCCTCCAACCTGACCACGCACATCCGTTGCAGCACGCCCACCTGGTTGGCCGCCAGCCCGACGCCCCGATGGGCCATCATGGTTTCCACCATGTCAGCAGCCAACCGGGTCAACTTGGCGTCAAACTGCGATACCTTACGCGCCCGCCGGCGCAGGATAGGGTCGGGAAATACGCGCATTTGCAGTAAAGCCACGATGACACCCCTTGACGACGAAAATTTTCAGTTATCGTTGCGAAATTCGTAATTTGTTGACCAAATTATATGCCGACCCTGCCGGGAGTGTAAAGCGAGGATGAAGGATCACAGGTTGATGATCTCGCCCTCTGATGACACGTCCATCGCCATGGCCCGGGGTTGGCTGGGGAGGCCGGGCAGGGTCTCAATGCGGCCGGCCAAGGCGTACAGGAATCCGGCTCCAACCGAAGCCCGTATGTCGGAAACCGGGAAGGTGTACCCCGACGGGCTGCCCTTCAGCGTCGGGTCGTGGGAGATGGACAGATGGGTCTTGGCCATGCAGATGGGCAGGTTGCCCCAGCCCTGCCGCGTGAAGAAACGGGCGCGACGTCGGGCGTCGGGCGTCCAGTTGACGGCGTCCGCTCCGTACACCCGCCTTGCCAGGGCCAGCACCTTCTCTTCAATCGTCGCGTCCAGGTCGTAGGCGTAGTCGATCTGTTGGGGCGCGACTGAGGAATCGCTGACGGCCTGCGCCACAGCCTCGGCGAGAGCGACGCCGCCCTCGCCGCCGTCGGTGAAACCGGAGTATTCGGCGGTGGCGTAAGCGCCGGCCGTCTTGGCGATGCGGGCCGCCGCCTGCAACTCCTCGGGGCTGTCGCCATCGAAGCGGTTCAGGGCGACGACGACGGGCAGGCCGAAGCTGCGCACGATGTTGATGTGATGGACCATGTTGGCCGCGCCGGCTTCCATCGCTTCGAGGTTGGGCTGGGCCAGCTCCCGACGCAGCGCTCCGCCGTGCCAGCGCATGGCCCGCACCGACGCCACCAGCACCGCCGCGCTGACGGGCAGTCCGCTCTGGCGGGTCTTGATGTGCATGAACTTCTCGAAGCCCAGGTCGGAGGCAAAGCCGGCCTCAGTTATGATGTAGTCGGCGTAGCCCAACGCCAGGCGGTCGGCGATGATGGAGCTGCAGCCGTGGGCGATGTTGCCGAATGGGCCGGCGTGAACGATAGCCGGCTGACCCTCCATGGTCTGCACCAGGTTGGGCATCACGGTATGGCGCATCACCGCCATCAACGGACCGGCCAGTCCCAGATCGCCCACGGAGACCGGGGCGCCGCTGCGGTTGCTTCCCACCACCATCCGGGACAGGCGGTCACGGAGGTCGCCCGGGTCGGCGGCCAATGCCAGTACCGCCATGATTTCCGAGGCGGTGATGAAGTCGAAACGGGTTTCCCGCAGCGGGCTGTTGGCGCTGCCGCCCAGGCCGGTGGTTATCTGCCGCAGGGCGCGGTCGGAGGCGTCGGTGACGCGGGACCAGGTGACACCCTCGGGGGCCATGTCGCAGGCATTGTTGCGATAGACGGCGTTCTCCACCAGGGCTGCCAGCAGGTTGTGGGTGGAACCTACGGCGTGGGCGTCGCCGGTAAAATGGATGTTGATCTCATCCTCAGGAACAATGCGGGCCTTGCCGCCGCCGGTGCCGCCGCCCTTGATGCCGAAAATGGGGCCCAAGGCCGGCTCCCGCAGGTTCACTACCGGGCGGTGGCCCAGCCGGCCCAGGCCGTCGGTCAACCCGATGGAGGTGGTGGTCTTGCCTTCGCCGGCGGGTGTGGGCGTGATGCCCGTAACCACCACCAGCTTGGCCTGCTGCCCGTCGGCCTTGATGGCATCAAGGCTGATCTTCGCCTTGTGGCGTCCAAAGGGTATGAGGTGTGCCTGGTCTATCCCAAGGCGTTCTGCTACCAGGTTAATTGGGTCCATTCTGCCCCCGTTCGTTATGTCGGATGGCATTAATCATAGCGCACTGCGGCGGATTTGGCAGAGGATCTTGGCGTAAATCTGAAGGGGCACAATCGGCTTGGCGTGGGTGACGTGATGATGGGATTGCGCACCTCTGGAGAGGCTCATGTAGCGCGGGCTACGGAGCCGGCCCAGATAGGTTCGACGCCTGTGGATGGTGAGAATAACCGCGTCGGGGCGGCGCTCGCGTAAAATCTGCCCGGCAATGGCGGATTTTCGCATCGTAAATTGCCTCGCCACGCTTCTTCTGCTCCTCGTAGGACATTCCAAAAACGTTCATGGCGTACCTTCCGGGCCAGCGGTCTGATGTGTGTCTTTCAATCATACCGCGCCGCAGGCCATTTGACTGACCGTCTCCTGTCAATCCAATCGCACCGGGTCGATCTCCACGCGGCAGTTGCGCGGGATGTTTTCGCCTTCGAGGAACTGCCAGAGGCGGTGGCCGCGCAGCAGCAGGCGCCAGCGGTAGCGTCCCCGCACGCGCTCGGGGAGGCAGGGCGTGGGGCCGATGATTTCGACGTCGGTGCGGGCCAGGCGGACGGCGCGGTCGCGCCAACGCTGGGCCAGGTCGCCCAGGGTTTGTTGTACGGTGCGGACGCTGAGGTCGGCGCATACCACCTGGGCCAGCCGGCTGAATGGCGGGTAGCCCTGGTGGCGCCGGGCGTTGATTTCGGTGCGGTAGAAGCCGGCATAGTCCTGGGCCGCCGCTGCTGCAATGGCGTAGTGGTCGGGCTGGTAGGTTTGTATGATGGCCTGTCCCGGCTGCCGACCCCGGCCGGCGCGGCCGGCCACCTGGCAGAGCAGCGCGAAAGCTCGCTCGCCAGCGCGGAAGTCGGGCAGGTTCAGACCCAAATCGGCCAGCAGCACGGCGGACAGGGTCACGTTGGGCAGGTCCAGGCCGCGAGCCACCATCTGGGTGCCGACCAGGATCTGGGCGTCGCCAGCGGCGAGGCGGCGCATGGCGGTTTCGAACTGCGCCGGATTGCGCATCGCGTCGGAGTCCCAACGCTCAATACTTGCATCGGGGAAACGTCTTTCCAACTCGGATACCACGGCCTCAGTCCCGGCGCCCATCTCACGGATTCGTCCGCCGCGGCACTGCGGGCAGGCCCGGGGCAGCCGACGTTGCCGATTGCAGTAGTGGCAAAGCAGGCGACGGGTATCCTCGTGGTAGGCATAGGCCACTGAGCAACGGCTGCATGATATGACGTAACCGCATTCGCGACACTGCATAAACGCTGCGCTGCCCCGTCGGTTGAGAAAGAGTATGGCCTGCTGGCCGGCGGCTATAGTCCGGTCCAATGCGGCGGACAGGCGGCGGCTGAAGACGCTGCGGTTGCCCTCGCGCAGTTCCCGGCGCATATCAACGATGGTGGTATCGGCCAGTGGTATCGGCTTGCCCTCAGGGTCGGGAATGCGGTCGGGCAAGTGCAACAGCCGGTGGCGTCCCCTTTCCGCGTCGTAGTAGGTTCCCACGTCCGGCGTGGCGGACCCCATCACCACGACGGCGCCGCAACGCCTTGCCAGGGCCAGCGCCGCGTCGCGGGCGTGGTAGTAGGGAAGATGCTCCGCCTGCTTGTAGGCCGGCTCGTGTTCCTCGTCCACGATGATGACGCCCAAGTTGTTCACCGGAGCGAACAAGGCGCTGCGAGGGCCGACCACCGCGTCCGCCAGTCCGTCGCGGATGTTCCACCACTGGTTGAACCGCTGCCGCGGGGTAAGGCGGTGGTGCAGCACGGCGACCCGTCCGGGAAAACGCTCCTCAACCGCGCCCACCGCCTGCGGCGTCAAGGCGATTTCCGGCACCAGGTAGATTGCCTGCCGTCCGGCGGCGATGGCGTGGGCGATAACGCGCAGGTACACCTCGGTCTTGCCGCTGCCGGTGACGCCGTGGAGCAGGAAACTGCGGGAAAGGGACTTGGGGTCATCCAGCGTCGCGGTGATGTGGGCCACGGCGTCGGCCTGGGCAGTGGTCAACGCGGCGGGTGGCGGGTTGACCGGGGATACGCCGGCCGGAATGGACGGTTCGATGCGCTGCCACTCCTCGGCCACGAGGCCCCGTCGCAGCAGAGCGTCAGCGGTCGAGCCAAGGCCGGTGGCGGCGTAGGGGGCGGGTGATTCCCGGACTGCGGCCAGCAGCTCGACTTGTCGAGGGACGCGGACGGCGTGTCCTTCTAATTCCTCAGCGAAGTCAGATGTACAGTGGCCCGGCAACAACGCCCGTTGATACCGGTGGGTGCGCGGACGCGGGAGAGTTATTTCCTGGCGCACCATCCCCCGGTCCACCAGACGTTGCATTTCCCGGCGGGCGACGTTGGCGCGATTGGCTTCGATTTGCTTCAGGAAGTCGGATTCCTCACACGGTCTGCCCGATTCGAGCAGTTGCAGCCAGGCTTTGCGGGTGGATGCACGCAGACGGGCAAGATCGGCATCGTCGTCGGCGCCGGAAACGGCGGTAAGCCGGGAACGCTGCTGGGCATGGAACCCCGGCGGCAGCATGGGCGCCACTGCCTCAAATGGCGAGCAGAGATAAGTTTGTCCCAGCCAGTCGGCCAGCTCCAGCCCCAGGGAGTTGACCAGGGGCGATGGCTCAACCGGACGCAATATGTCCCGCGTTTCCTCTTCGGACACCGCCGACTCATCGGCCAACCGCATCACCACGCCCTGGACGATGCTGCGGCCAAACTGCACCCAAACCAGCTGGCCTGGCTCAACCGGGAGATGCTTCAGTATGCGATAGGAGAAGGTTTTGCCCGGCGCTATCCAGTCAGCGTCGATAGCCACGTCGGCATAGTTCACGGCGCAACCTCCGGCGATGGCGATGTTTCGCGTCTCTGCGCCTTTGCGTTAAAATCTCCTGGCGGAAGCACACGGTTCCAAAACACGGAACCGCCGCATCCGCGCCAGGGGGCAACGGGCGGCGGCCGTCATTTGCGAAGGGTCGCTACCGATTGGTTCGGTAGGTAGTGCGTTCCTTGATACGAGCGGCGCGGCCCTGCCGTCCCCGCAGGTAGTACAGCTTGGCCCGGCGCACCTTGCCCCGGCGAGTAACTTCCAGCGACTCGATCAGAGGAGAGTGCAGGGGAAAGACGCGCTCAATCCCGATGCCGGCCGTGATGCGGCGCACGGTGAAATTGGCCGCCGGCCCCTTGCCGTGGGTGCGGCGGATGCAAACGCCCTGGAAAGCTTGCACGCGCTCCCGGTTGCCTTCGCGGATCCGAAAGTTGACGCGGACAGTGTCGCCGGGGCCGAATTCGGGGATGTTCTCGTTGACTTCGGGGGGGACTAGTTCAGATGCTTTCATCGTAAATTCATCGCCATGCGCTCCAGCGCACAATCAGGATTGGCCACCACACGCTGACGGTGGAGGTCGATTATAACACAGGGTAAGAATGGTTCTGTCGGTGAGACGCCGGCTATGGTAACATTCTGTAGATATACGGTGTGGTCGTCTTCCACGATGTAGTACCAAATTCTCACTCTGCCTTCATAAGTGATTACGCGCAGGTCGGAAACCAAATATGCGTTCAGTGGAACCCGGTAGGGATTTCCTGCCAACAGTTCCTTGATCCCCGCCAAATCCGAACCGGCTACCATTGGATTTATATAGCCGTTCTGAAGCGCATCTCTCCAACCTGTGGTGAACTCGTCTGTTTCGCGAACCTCAAGTATGACGTTCGCCTTCGTGCAACATCGTCAGCAATTCGCCTGCCTTCTTCAAGTTCATTAGCGCTCAACGGCGCATCCGATAGCCCGGCCATTTCGTATGGTATGGGTTCTCCGTCTTCGGTGGAAAGCCAGCCAAGCTCTTGGTGAGAATATTCTTCGATGGCGGCGGCGTTGAAATCGGCGAATCGCTGCAACTGTTCATCCAAAATGGCGCACTCGCTGGCAGTCAGCACTTCGGGCTTAACCGGCCGGCTCGCCAACCACCGATACCGTCGGTACACCCGGTAAGCGCCAATGACATCCTCCTGATGCACCCGCACATCGCCGGCCGCTTGCATATCGCGTTTCGACTTGTACCAGTCCGATGGATATGGCCCATGCGGGTAGTGCAAGTAGATAGTGCCTGTCATGGGAGCGCCGTGGCGTCGGTAAGCAGCACAATCGGCGTAGTACAGCAGCTTGACCAGTTTGGCTTCCCCGAAATTGGGGTCTGAGAGGGACCCCCAAATCAGATATACGACCGCTTCAGCCAGTTTATCCGATTGTTGCTCGAATTTTTGTTGCCCCTCCATCGTACTGCCTCATTCAGCTCGGAGTAGATGCACTCTAACATGCGAGTCTGCCCACCGATACGGGCAAGCGTCAGTCGCTGAACCTTGCCCGTACACATCGGCTTTCCAAGTCCTACCGTCGCACGTACTTGTCCACCCGTTCCTGGGCGCCCAGGGCCATGTAGATGTTGCCGTGGGCGTCCACCCAGCTGCCGTGGGCCGATTGGGAGTCCCAGCGGGCCAGCACGTTGCCGTCGGGGTCCATGATGCTGACCCGGGGCGACATCCCGTTGACGCCGCCTTCGCTGATGACCAGCGCGCCCTCGCTGTCCACCGAGATGTCCAGGGGCCGACGCATATCCTCCCACATGGCCAGGAACTCACCGTCGGGCGAATAGACCTGCATACGGTTGTTTTCCCGATCACACAGGTACAGGTTGCCGTTGGGATGGGCCACGATGCTGTGGGGCAGGTGAAACTCGCCGGGGCCGCCCTTGCCCGGCTCGCCCCAGGACTGCTTCAGCTGGCCGTCCCGGGAGAAGCGATGCACCCTGGCGTTGCGGTATCCGTCGGACACGTACAGGTCGCCGTTGGGCGCCGGCACGATTTCGGTGGGATAGTTGAACGGGCCGGCCGAGCGGGGGCAGACCTCGCCGGGGACCTCGCAGCCGGTGTCGGAATGGACGCCGCGATCACCGATGACCTGCAAGGGTTTGCCCTCCAGGGTAAAAATGACGCAAACGGAGTCGGTGCGATCGGTAATGTAAGCGATGTCGTCCTGAATGTAGATGCCGTGGGCCTCGTCGATGGCGCGGATGCCCCAGGAACCCAGATAGTTGCCACCCGGCCCGAAGATGAGCACTGGCGGGTCCTTGCGCTGGAACACATAGACCCTGTCTTGCGAGTCGGTGGCGACCGCAGAGGCATTGCCCATGGTCATGCCTTCAGGCAGCTGCGCCCAGTTTTCTTCCAGGATGTAGGTGTACTTGCCGGAGCCTACGGTAGTCATAGGGATGCCTCCTTTTGCGGGTAGTGGTGACCGGGGCGTTCTGACATTTGACCGTCATTCCGGCGAGGGCCGGAATCCAGGCGGCTCGCTGGTCTGCCAGTTCACTTTTCCGATTGCGCCCTAATGTCCTGCAATTGCTTTTGAGCCACCATGAGGTGGCCCTTTACGAAACCCAGCTCATACGACGTATTGCAGAGGCGATTCCCCAAGTAGGTGATGGCGCCAAAGGATACCGCTGCAACAAGCGCCAGGACAACAGACGACGCAGTGAAGCCGATTAAGTCCATAGGAATTGCTCCTCATTGAATTGTTCGTCTCCAGCGGGCAGTGGTTGCGTGATTGTAGCAGACAATCGCCGGCGTCAGCCGCCGAAAAATCCTCCCTGTATATGCTCCCGAATCACCTCCGCTACCAACTCAGGCCGTTGCAAAGGTACGTCGTGGATGCTGTCCTCCAGCCATACCGTCTTGCTGACAGGCAGCAGGGACTCGGCCCTGGCAATGGACTCCTCCCGGCGGAAGCGCCGGTCATGGGTGTCGGGAGCGGACTGGCGGGCCGGCAGCATCAGCACCGGGCATTGCAGTGTGGGATAGAGTTGGGAGGGCTTGTGGTCCCAGAGGGAGTCGATGATGCGCAAGTGGTTCTCCCGGCGCAGATTGGCCTGGATCGTGCCATCTTCCATGACGCGGAAGTTGGCCAGCACGGCTTCCACCACCCTTGCGGCAGGGTTCGGGCCGAAGCGTCCGCCGGACATCACGCGTTCTCGCATCATCTCCGGCGTGAACCCGGTGAAGATGGGCGGGGCCATGTCCTCCCGGGCCTGCTCCCGCGTCCAGCCGGGACGGGCGGACGGTTCGATGGTCCCGCCGTCCACAAAGATGAGGCCGGCGGCAAGGCCGGGTTGGGCCGCCGCCAGCTCCAGTGCCACGTCTGCGCCCCAGGAGTGGCCCACGATGACGGGGCGCTCCCAACCCAGGGTTGCGATAAGCGCCGCCGCGTCGCCGGACACCGTGGTGAAGTCAAACCCGTCCTCAACCTGGGCCGACCACCCGTGTCCTCGCTGGTCCAGCGCGACCACACGAAAGTCGGCAGCCAGCAACGGCGCAACCAAGTCCCAGATGTGTGAGGTCGAAGCAAGCCCGTGCAGCAGCAGCACGGGCCACCCGTCGCCGCCCCAGTCCCGGTAGTGAAAAGGCAGGCCGCGCAGGTCGATGTAACAGTCTTTGGGGGTGGGCATCGGTCAATCCGCCGTCCGTAGCGCAGGATGGGGGTATTGTAGCAACGGTTGTGGCGGACGACTACCGGAGCGCAGCACTCCGGTTACTCTGCCAGCGCAAGCAAACGGTCCACGAACCGGCCCACTTTGAAGCGGTCGGCGGCTATCCGTCGGTCGGTCAGCCGGCCGTGATAAAAATGAGTATGAAACCGTTCCGCAGTGTTGAACTCTGAGAGCCATTCCGGGCGGCCCGGAACATCAAGCAACCGCCTTGCGACAGCTTTCAACGCTCCGTGACTATCATAAGGCCAGCCTTCTTTCAAGGCCACCGCAATCAGAGCGTGAGCGGCTGCGCCCCATAATAGCTCCGCCCCGACCAGCGTATCGCCGGAAGCAAAACCGGCTTCGGCACGCCCTAGAAAATCCCGCGCCAGGTCGATATGCTCCGACAGCGGGAACGTATCCGTCATATCAGCCGGCCAGCTGCTCCACCTGAGCTACGAAGTTCCCCACTATGCGACGGGCATCGACGTCATCGCCGTCGTCCAGGTCAAAAAACCCATAGCGAACTTTGTCCGGGTAATATTGCGCAGATGAGAAGCGGCTCAGCAGCACTTCGCCATCAGACTCGTCCAACAACTCAGCCAGCCGCTCCGAGACGGTGAGCATACCATCAGGGTCGTCCTCGTCGATGCGCCAGCCCCTTTCACGGGCCGCTTCTCCCAGCGCGTGTTTCGCCGCTTCCCACAGCATATTGGCTCCCTCTTGCGCGTTGCCGGCCTCAAACTCCCGGTCGGCCACCGCCAGGTAACTCTGCGCTGTGGGCAGGCCCTCTGCCGGCAGTACCGCTCCTCCCGCATCCGGTTGGCAGAACGCCGGCAATATCGCTCGCACCGACTGGTCAATACTCGCCATTATCCGCTGCATCGTGGTATCCCGCAGCACGTCGTTGCGGTTGATACGCCGGCCCGACGCCGGCCGCTCCGCCACCAGCGCGGCCACTCGCTCGTGGGCCAGTCGAGACTGTGCCGCCAAGTTGGCGTGATGCTCATTGTTGGGGTCGTAGGCAGGAATGGGCAGGTTTTGCACGGGGCCGGTGTGAAAGTCACGGTCGGATACACGACCCGCTTCGTTAAAAAATGCAACGAGGCAACCGGCATTGAAAATCGCGGCCAGATAATGCAACTCGTCGCTGTTATCGCTTGCATACCAATAAAGAGTGCCGTCAATTACGAGACCGGCATCCACGACCGCAGCTTCAAGCCAGGAGCCGGATTTTCTGTACACTACTCTGTTGATGAGGTCTCTGTTGCCAAGTTGCGAAGACAATTTGCCCTGGTAATTTATCTGGTCAAGCAAAGTCAGTGGCGGCCGGCCGCTGCTGTGCTCGCGCCACTGCTGGTCCATTCTGTCCCAAAACAGGCGAAACCGCGCGGCTTCCGCGCCCTGTGGCAGGGCGTTGACAACCAGGGCATCACCGCCATCCGTAAATGGCGCGACAACATACAAATTACCGGTGATGCCCAAGGGTAGCAACAGGCGAGAGAATAGCGCGGGTTTAACGAACTGTTCCTCTACGCTGCCAGTACGTGCGCTTTCAGCCCTGCTCCACTTCCCCTTGCTCTGGTTAGTCTGGAAATAGACCACGCCGCGGGCGCGGGATTGCGGCTGCTCGAAAACCACCAGCGATTGCGGGAACAACGTGGCGCCATTGCGAAAGGCTTCGGCGTAGGCCGGGCTGGGCGCGGTAGGCCATTCTCGCCGGTTTCGCCATTGCAGCAGCGCTTTTACCTCGTTCCAACCCATACCGGTGTTGACGCCGGAGCCGGTGGCTTCCTTAATATTTGCCAGTGGCTTGATGTTGCTGTTCTGGCGATTGGCTCGCACTTTAGACCCGAAAACTACCGAAGAGTTCGCCTGCGGGAAGGGTGGGGCATTGACGGCGAAGAAATCCCAGGCGTCTTTGCTCAAGTCAACGTGGGCGCCTCGTTCCGCGTCCTGGCGCAGACTCCAATTGCCCTTGCGAAACGGCTCCCAGTGGCGCGCGCTCAGCGCGGCGTAGGGCAGCACGAAGCCGAACCTGCCCCCGGTTTTCAGATAGTAGTCAACACAGGTGGCGACGAAGGTGGCCGCCAGATCGTTCTGCGTGGCCAAGTTGGCGCCGGCCCACAGGTTTCGCTCGCGGGCGCGCTCCCGGAAGGTATCCTGCCGGTCGGCGGTCATGGCGTTATAAACTACCCAAGGCGGGTTGCCCACCATGCGGGACACCGGCATATTGGCCAGCCGCAACGGCTGGATCAGGTTGCTGATGTACCAGCGCCAGACGTTGTTGCGCCCTTCCGCGATATATTGCCGCAACCGGCGATACACGTCCAGGGCGGCGTTGCGGTCGGCCGGGTTGGGCAGGTTCAGCACGGACACTAGAGCCTCCTCGGCGCCCGGCGTTTCCGGACGGTTAGCGTAGCCGAATATGTGGCTAAGCAGTTCCGGAAACCGTTCTGACAGCAATAGATTGCTGGGCAAACGGATGGGCTGGTCTCTCTCATCCGTAGGTATCTCAACAGTTTCGCCAAATTCCAATATGCCGGCGTTCCGCCTTAGCTCCCACTGCAGGCTGTCGCAGAGATGGACGGTTTCAGTGTCGGCAAAGACAGCGTAATGCGTTGCCAAGTGACCGAAGGCCAGCATTTTCGTGGTTTTGGAAAGCTCCACCGCCACCGGGTGCAGGTCCATGCCGGCCACCAGTCCGCTGACGATCTCCACTTGCGCCGGCGGGCTGTCGGCCAGTTCAGGATGCTGCGCGGCCTCTTCCAGCAGCAATTGCGTGGCGTGGAACAGGAATGTGCCGGAGCCGCAGGAAGGGTCCAGCACGGCCGGCCCGTTCAGCTGATTGGCAACGGCCATGGCGATGGTTTCCTTGCGCCATCGCGCATTCATTACTTCTTCACACACCGCCCGCGCCAGCCAGTCGGGCGTGTAGTATTCACCGAAGTCGTGCCGGATGTTACGAGGGATGACTAAGTGGTACAGATTCTTTAAAACATCCCGGTTGGGCGCTTGCCATTCGTATTTGTTGACCTCGGCTATCAAGCCATCCAGCACGTTGGCCCCGTCGTCGCCGGCGGCGTCGATTAACCAGGCTGCGAACCCGTCAGCAAGAATTTCGTGCAGCCGTTCTCGGTCAGGGGTTCGTCGTTCTGGCGGTTGCAGGGTCTCTGCGACCGCCCGGGCTGTTACAACCAGCATGGTATGGCGGGCAAAGAGGTCCCGCTCGGCGGTGGCGTCTCCCTGCGGGTTCAGGAACGCTCCACGCAGCAAACCGCGCCAGAGATTCCGCTTAACGTCGTATTCGGTCGCGTGTTCGTAGCGAGCGGCAAGGTCAATGAAAGGCTGCGCTTGCTGGTTGGCCCATTCCGCGTTGTCCGTGGGCGGCGCCAGTTTGGCAGTTCGGTTGACGAAATCGTACAGATATGCCAGCAGAGCATCATCGTCGGCCGGCGTATCCAGGCGTAGAGTATTGATGGGCGTCAGTTTTTCCGCATCGGGAGCGTGGCGGTTGTAATCGTAAAAGCTCCATTCCTTGCCGTCGGTGATGCCGGCCCGCCAGCCAATCGAGGCGTCGTCAAACAACGAACTCTGGGCGGTAAGGGCGTCCAGGTAGCGGACGGCCTGTTCTTCCGGCGTTTCGGTAGAGCCGTCGGGCTTAATACGAGCATCATCTTTCTGCCCCCGCCGCTTGGTTTCAAAGACCACGTTGCGGCAATAGACGTCAATCGGCCCGTCGCCCGATTGGTACTGTGTGGTAATGTCGGGATAACGGAGGCTGGGGAACAGGAACTGCAACACGTTGTACAACCGAACTTCGGTCTCGGCTTCCGCCGTAGCCGCCGGCATTTCGCGCAGTTGGGCAATAATGCCACGCGCCAATTGCCAGTTCGGGGTTCCGGTAACATCCTGTTGACTGGTCATCGTCGCTCTCCAAACCGTCGTTGGCGCTGACATTATAGCCGGCGCTTCCCCGAAAACTGCGCCTGCCCCTGCTATAATCTTTTCCGGCGCCCCGCTCATCCTGATCTTGTCGAAAGATGGCCTGCGCCGCCCCAATCCACAGGAGGACAACCCCTTTATGTACGCCATTTTCGTTACCATCAATATCAAGGACGGCTATGCCGACGAGTTTGCCGCCGCCAGCCTGGGCGACGGCCAGGGTAGCGTGCGCGACGAGGAAAACTGCTTCCGCTTCGACATCCTGCGCAGCCCCGACAACCCCAACCAGTTCTACCTCTACGAGGTGTACGCTAATCGGGAGGCCCACGGCACCCACCGGGAGCAGCCGCACTACGTCGCCTGGCGCTCCGCCGTAGAGCATATGTTTGACGGCGACCTGGGCCGCGTGGAAATGGAGACCGTGTTCCCGTCCGATGACGGCTGGAGAGCGCAAAAGCCGGGGCTGGTCAACTGGTAGCCCTTACTCGCGCGTACCCACTTTGTCATTGCGAGCGTAGCGTGGCAATCCCGTCGGTATAGCAACGGGCTTTCCGTGAAGGCTCCCGCAGCAGACGGTGACGACCCCGGAACGAGCTTCCATCGCCCGCCTGCGGCGGACGTGGAATGACAGCAGAAAGTGAGTACGCATGAGATAGCCCGTTATGAAAAGCAGCCTGTTTCGCATCTGGGATTTAAGCCCCGTTGCCGCCTTGGCCGCCGTCGCCTTCGTGGCCATAGCCGTGTTCGCCTGGGCCGAAAGAAGCGATGCGGTTATCCCTGACGATGCCCCCTGGCTTTGGCGGGCGTGGCAGCTGGGCGCGCTGGTCATCGCCGTCGGCGGCGTCTGGAAGGTGTGGCTGTACACCCGGCGCGCGGCCTGGGTACGCAGCCTGGCGATGGGCGTTTTCGCCATGGTAATCTTTGCCAACACCTACGCCGAGCCCTTCGGCGATTACACCAACGAGGTGTGGCAGACGGTCAATCCCCTGTTCATCGCGTGTTGCAGCGTGGCGGCAGTCGCTCTCTGGCGCTGCGGCTGCGCTGCCGGGCGGGCTGGAGCCATGATATTCGGAGTCCTCGGCCTGGTCGATTTCGTCAACGCCTATTTCGTGAACAGCGCTGTGGTCTGGCAGATTATGAACCCGCTGATGACGCTGTCCGCCCTGTCCTGGGCCGCCGGCGCGCTCTACGTCAACGTCGCCGCGCCGGATAACGGCGAGTAACCCGGCCATGTCAGAAACGTCCGCAACGCCCGCCGTCCTCCCCGGCATCCATGACCGCATCATTGCGGTGGTGCGGCAAATCCCCTGCGGCCGGGTGGCGACCTACGGCCAGATTGCCCTTATTGTGGGGGAGTGCACGCCCCGCATGGTGGGCTACTGCCTCGCCTCGCTGGATGCCGGCTCCGAGGACGTGCCCTGGCAGCGGGTCATCAACGCCCAGGGCAAAATCAGCCCCCGTGCTGCCGGCTTTGGCGCGCTGCTGCAACGGGAGTTGCTGGAGCAGGAAGGGGTGGAGTTCAGCGACGCGGGCCGCGTCAGCTTCCGCAGGTTCGGTTGGCTGGACCCTTGCTAGGGTCACCCGTTGCGGAACTTGGGCATCACCTGTTCCGCCAGCAGTTTCAGCGAGCGGTTGGCGGCCTCGCGGGACACCAGGCCCCGGTTGGTGAGCATCAGGTTGCGAATGCCGGCGTTGCGCATTTGTTCGATCTGTTCTGCCACCCGGCGCGGGCTGCCCACCAGGTTTTCGGCGGCGTCCGCGTCGGGATGCTCACCGTATCCGTCCCGCTGGACGGGCGGAGCCTGCTGGGACATTGGGAAATCTTTGGGGTTCCACTGCTGCCGGTAGTCCTGCATTATTGACCAGGCTTTGAGATTGGCGGGTAGGAATTCGTCCATGGCCTGGTCATCGGTTTCGGCCAGGTGCACCTCGCGCCATACCCAAATCCGGTCCAGGTTACGCCGGATGGCCGCTTCATCGAAACCGGCTGCGGCCATGGTGTCGCGGTACAGGGCGATGTCGGCGCCGGTGCTGTTGGTGGAACGACCCCGCAGCAGGATGGGTCTCCCGATGCGGGCCATCTCGATGATGGACTCCCGATTGATGCAGGCTCGGGCCAGGGGCGGATGAGGTTTCTGGTACGGTCGCGGGCGCACCGATGGGAAAGCGACTCGGTAATACTCCCCCTGAAAGTCCACGTTGTCGGTAGTCCAGGCCGTCACCATCAGCTTTTCCGCCTCCTCCATCCGGGCCGCGCCCAGCGCCGGATCGGTGCCGAAACCGGTGTACTCGAAGGCGTTGTAGTTGGAGCCTTTGGCGGTGCCCACCACCAGGCGGCCCCGGCTCAGGTTGTCCAGCAGGGCAGTCTGCATGGCGACGCGCACCGGATTGTGCAGGGGAAGCTCGATGATGCCGAAGCCCAGCAGCACGCGGCGGGTCTTCACCGCCACCGCGCTGGCGAACACCAGCGGGTCGCCGTACACGCACTCGCCGGTGAAGTAGTGCTCGGCGATCCAGATGGCGTCAAAGCCCAGGGCTTCGACCAATTCCGCTTCGTCCAGACATTCCTGTATTTCCCGGTCGTCGCGGGAATCGTCGAACTTCATCGGATAGAAGAAATGGCCGAATCGCATTGTCATCCCGTCGCGCTGAAAGGTTCTGCGGTCTCGGTTCAGCCTTCCGCCGCAATGTCCCGGAACCGGTAACCCACGTTCCAGATGGTTTCCAGGAAGAGGTGGTCGGGATCCTCCATCTTGGATCGAAGGCGGCGGATATGCACGTCCACCGTGCGGGTTCCGCCGAGATAATCGTATCCCCAGACCTGGTTCAGCAGCGCTTCCCGCGTGTACACCCGGCCGGGGTTGGAGGCCAGCAGAGTCAGCAGCTGGAACTCCTTGTAGGTCAGGGAGATGCGCCGGCCCGCCATGGTCACTTCGTAACTCTGCAAGTCTATGGACAACTCCCCTACCCGAACGAGCTGCTCCCGGTTGCGCCCGTTGCGGCGATACACGATCTGCCCCACCCGGGCGAGCAACTCGGCGGCATCCAGCGGAGCGACGATAAAGTCGTCCGGATTGATGGAAGGGTCATACTGGCCCACGGCGGCAGTCTCCATCATCAGCAATGTGGGCAGCCGCAGCCGGGTCACCTGCTCGATCACCGATTGGGCGCCGATGCCCACCGCCGCCAGATCCAGCAGAACTACGTCCAGGTTCGTAACCTGGGCTGCGTCTTCCAATTCCATAACGTCGCTGCCGGCCTGGCAGAACAAGCCCGAAAGGTCAATCTGCTTGACCAGGGACAGCATCCCTTCCCCGGGGCGCGTGAGCAAAAATACGTTGTACAACTTCCGACCTTTGCTATCGGCAACCGTCAGAATTGACGATAACACATCTCCTATCTATCATTGCGCCGAACGGCCCAATTCTAACACACGACAACGAAATCCAAGCCCGACGGCCCAGTTGTCACGTATCGCCGGCGATTGCCAAGGGGAGAACATCCATGACCACTGCCACGCTGCTACCCACTCAGCCAACCGAAATAAGACGCCTCATCCGCGCCGGTGAATATGATGGGGTCACCGCCGGCCTGGCCAACGGCCATGTCCAGGCCAACCTCGCCGTTCTGCCGCGCGACCTTGCCTTTGACTTTCTATTGTTCTGCCAGCGCAACCCGCGCCCGTGCCCCCTGTTGGAAGTCATCGAAGCCGGCTCGGTGGAACCTTCCCTCACCGCTCCCGGCGCGGACATCCGCACCGACGTTCCGGCCTACCGCATCTATCAAAATGGTGAGATGGTCGATGAGGTGCCGTCCGTCGCCGACCGGTGGCGGGACGACCTGGTGTCCTTCCTGCTGGGATGCAGTTTCTCCTTCGAAGCCGCCATGTCGGATGTTGGCATCCCCCTGCGCCATCAGGAGGCCGGCAGCAACGTGCCCATGTACATCACCAACATCGCCACCAGTCCGGCGGGAATGTTCTCCGGCCCCATGGTGGTCAGTATGCGGCCCATCCCGCAGGAGCAGATTGTGCGGGCCGTGCAGGTCACTTCCCGGTTCCCCGATACCCACGGCGCGCCCGTCCACATCGGCGACCCGGCAGCCATCGGCATCCGCGACATTGACGCGCCGGAGTTCGGCGACGCGGTGGAAATCCGGCCCGGCGAGACGCCGGTGTTCTGGGCGTGCGGCGTGACCCCTCAGGCAGTCGCCCTCAATTGCCAGCCGCCGCTGATGATTACCCACGCTCCCGGCAAAATGTTCATCACCGACCGGCGGGATGCGGACTATGCCGTTATTTAACCCACCACATTTAACCCACCACCGTCATTCCGGCGCAGGCCGGAATCCAGCACAGCGTGAGACGCAATGACGCAAACCATTGAAGACATCATCCTGAACCATGACCGGCGCGGGATCAACGCGCTGCGCCCCCACGTGCCGGCCGATTTCTGCACCCAGGCGGCCCGCTATGCACTGGTCCACTCGGGCCCGGTGATCATTGCTACCGGGTTCTACATCATGATGAGCGACGCGCCGGAAACCGACGGGCCTCCCGGAGCCTTCGCCATCGGCAACGCCCTGCGGGAACTGGGCAACCCGGTAATGTACACGGCGGATGAGCCTATGGCCTATATGATGGCATCCTGGGTGAGAAGCCGGAGGGATCCATCGCCGATCATACGGTTCCCCATCATTGAGAACCCCAACATCAATGAACACTTCGTGCAGGAAACCGTCACCGAGCGTGACCCGGCGTTGCTCATCTCCATCGAACGGTGTTCCCGGGACGCCGACGGCATCTATCGCAATATGCGCGGGCGGGACATATCGCCTCAAACCGCTCGAGTGGACCGGCTGTTCGAGTGCGGGCTGCCGTCTATCGGCATCGGCGACGGCGGCAACGAAATCGGCATGGGCAACCTCCAGGAGGTCATCGCCACCGCCGACCAGCTGCCCGACCATCCGGCGGTGGTCGGTTGCGACCGGCTGATAATATCCAGCACCTCCAACTGGGGCGGCTACGGACTGGTGGCGGCCCTGTCCCTGGAAGTCGGACGGAATCTGCTGCCCGACGTGGATACCGACGCCGAGTGCATCCGCTTCCTGGTGGACGCCGGCGCGGTCAGCGGCGTCAGCGGCGAGCATGACTACCTGGTGGACGAGTTCACCTTGGAGGAGAACGCCGCCGTGCTGCAAGAACTGCACGATTACGTGAACGGCCACCTGTCTAAATGAACGGGATGGTAAATACAATAAAAGCGCACTTCTCATGGCTGCTTGATTGGGGATACGTCGATGGGAATCCCGTGAATTCAGCTGGCTCTCTGGCCCCTTTGGATTACCGCAACCTACGAATTACCGGGCGAGGCGTTCTGTTCCTCGAGACGTTCAGAAACGAAAGTTTCTATGGCAAAGCCAAGGCAAAGGCCATAAAAATAGGCGGCGGGCGGGCTCCCGCCTATGATAAAAGTCGCTGACCTCATCATAGGCGGGAGCTAACGCGCCCATTCAAATCAGACGAATATGGGGGCATTATGGGCAGCTGTAAATACTGCGGCGGCAAAGCCGGCTTTATGCGCGGTCAGCATAAAGAGTGTGAATCCGCCCATCAAACCGGCCGGCAGCGGATGGTGGCAATGGCGGCGCAGGCCGCCGGCCGGCCCGATTTCAGCGAAGCCGCCCTGCTGGACAACCTGTCCGCTATCGCCGGCAGTTCGTTTATTGACGATGACGGCATCCGCGCCGTCATTGCCGAGGGCTGGCATCAGGCCGTCAAGGAGGGCTTGGCCGACGGGATTTTGACCCAGGACGAAGAGGCCCGGCTGCGGGATTTTCGCGAGCGGTTCGCCATTGCTGAAGAGGGGAAAGCCGGCCAGGCCGCCGCGGCCCAACTGGAACGGGCCGCCCGCGACCGGCTGATGCTGGAGGCCCGGCTGGCCGCCATCTCCCCGGCCGGCGGCAACTCCCATCTCACCGAACTGGAGGCGACGCTGGACGAATCGGAACTGCCGCCGGGCGAAAGGCGCGGGCTGCTGGCCCAGGCCTGGGAAGCCGCCGTTGAGGGTTCGCTGGAGGACGGCGTGCTTTCGCTGGACGAGGAGAACGCCCTGGTGCGCTACCTGCGCCATTTCAGCCTTGACCAACACGACGTTGACGGCAACGGCGCGTACCGCAACATGGTCAAGTCGGCGGTCATCCGGGAAGCCGCCGAGGGCCTGATTCCCGACCGGCTGGGCAACATCGACCGGGTTCCCTTCAACCTGATGAAGTCGGAGCGGCTGGTGTGGGTGATTGACGGCGTTGACTACCACGAAGTGGTAACGCGGCGGGAACGGCGGGGCAGCTCTCACGGCTTGAGCATCCGCGTCGCCAAGGGGCTGTACTACCGGCCCAGCACATTTCGCAGCCGGCCGGTGGAATGGGAGGAAACCGTGCGCCAGGATACCGGGCTGCTGGGCGTAACCAGCAAGCACATCTACTTTCACGGCCCCCGCAAGCGGTTCCGGGTGCGCTACGACCGCATCGTGTCCTTTGAACCCTACGACGACGGCATCGGCATAATGCGCGACGCCCAGACGGCCAAGCCGCAGACCTTCCGCACCGGCGACGGCTGGTTCATCTACAACCTGGTGACCAACCTGGCGCAGCAGTGGTAGGTCGTACTCTACCCCACCGCCAGCATCTTCTCTTCGGTGACGATGATCTTCTTCAGCTCCAGCATTTCGTCCCGCAGGTGAGCGGCTTTCTCGAACTCCAGCGCGCGCGCCGCTTCTTTCATCTGAAACTCCAGGTCTTTCACCACCCGGTACATATCGTCCCGGGACAATTCCCCGCGGGCCACCTGGTAGGCGGCCTTGGTCTCGGCAACGCCGCGCAGTCCCTCGGTAATGTCCTTGACGGCCTTGTGGATGGACTGCGGCTCGATGCCGTGGCGCTCGTTGTGTTCCCCCTGGATCCCCCGCCGGCGATAGGTTTCGTCGATGGCGCGCTGCATTGAGTCGGTGATGCGGTCAGCGTACATGATGACGTGGCCGGAGGCATGGCGCGCCGCCCGGCCTACGGTCTGTATCAGCGAGGTGGTGGAACGCAGATAGCCTTCTTTATCGGCGTCCAGGATGGCCACCAAGCTCACCTCTGGCAAGTCCAGCCCTTCCCGCAGCAGGTTGATGCCTACCACCACGTCGTAGATGCCCAGGCGCAGGTCGCGCAGGATTTCCACCCGGTTCAGGGTCTCGATGTCCGAGTGCAGGTAGTGGTTGCGTATGCCCGTTTCGGACAAGTAATCCGCCATTTCCTCGGCCATGCGCTTGGTCAGGGTGGTCACCAGGACTCGCTCCTGCATGTCAACACGCTTGCGGATTTCGTGCAGCAGATCGTCAATCTGCCCATCCGTCGGCTTGACCTCTATGGTCGGATCCAGCAGCCCGGTGGGTCGGATGACCTGCTCCACTATCGTGCTGGTGCGCTCCAGCTCCAGCGGCCCCGGCGTGGCCGATACGTACACCGCCTGGTTGATGTGGTCCTCGAACTCCTGGAAGTGCAGGGGTCGGTTGTCCAGGGCGGAGGGCAGGCGGAAGCCGTATTCCACCAGCGTAGTTTTGCGAGAGATGTCGCCGTTGTACATTCCCCGCACCTGAGGCAGCGTCATGTGAGATTCGTCCACGAACATCAGGTAGTCGTCGGGGAAGTAGTCCAGCAGCGTCCAGGGCGCGCTGCCGGCCTCCCGGCGGGAGAGGTGCCGAGCGTAGTTTTCCACCCCGGCGCAGAAGCCGGTCTCGTCCAGCATCTCCATGTCGTAGCGGGTGCGCTGCTCCAGGCGCTGGGCTTCCAGCAGCTTGCCCTGCCGGCGGAAGTCGTCAACGCGCTCGCGCATTTCGGCGTCGATGTCAATCAGGGCGGCGTCCAGTTTCTCCCGGCTGGTGACGAAGTGCTTGGCCGGATAGATTGAAAAATCCTGGCGCTCATTGAGCACCTCGCCGGTCAGGGTATCCAGCGTGAGGATCCGCTCCACCTCGTCGCCGAAGAACTGGACGCGGACGGCGAATTCCTCGTAGGCCGGCACAATCTCCAAAGTGTCGCCGCGCACGGTGAAGCGCCCCCGGGCCAGGTCGGTATCGTTCCGCTCGTACTGCATATCAATGAGCTGGCGCAGCAAAGCCCGGCGGTTGTATTCCTGCCCCACTTCCACGTGGGCCACCATCTCGAAGTAGTCGGACGGGTCGCCCAGGCCGTAGATGCAGGACACGGAGGCGACGATCAGGGTATCCCGTCGGGTCAGCAACGAGGTGGTGGCGGCCAGTCGCAGCTTGTCCAGCTCCTCGTTGACGCTGCTGTCCTTTTCTATGTAGGTATCACTGCGCGGGATGTAGGCTTCAGGCTGGTAGTAGTCGTAGTAGGAAACGAAATATTCCACGGCGTTGTGGGGGAAGAACTCCTTGAACTCGGTGGCCAGCTGTGCCGCCAGCGTCTTGTTGTGGGCGATTACGATGGTCGGACGCTGCACTTCCTGGACGATGTTGGCCATGGTGAAGGTCTTGCCGCTGCCGGTAACGCCCAGCAACGTCTGGTAGATCAGCCCCTCGCGCACGCCGGCGGAAAGCTTCCGCACCGCCGGCTCCTGGTCGCCCATCATGCCGAAGTCGGCCGCCAGCTGGAAGTCAGGCATACTGTTCCCCCCTTGTGCTGATTATCCTTCGCTCCGCAGCCGGCGCAGTTCGGCTTGCAGTTCCGCCAACTGCGCTTCCGCCTCCGCCGCTCGACTTTCGGCGGCGTCTCTTGCCGCCAGTAGTTCCTCGTAGTCGGGCAGCCATATGTTCCGCGCCGGGTCGTAAAACCGCAGCCGCCCGTCATCCCAGCAAATATCCAAGCCTAACGCCGGGCTGTGTCCTCGCAGCATCCCCGGTCCATCAGGCTCCACCAGCAACCGCTGATACTCCCCATCCACCAGCCGCGTCCCCACCAGCGGCTCGCCGTAATACTTGCTGTCCGGCGTGGCGTCGTAACGCCAGTATTCGCCCACGCCCATCGCGGCGTAGATGCCCGGCTTTTCATTGAGGTCGCGGTCTGCCGTCCCCTCCGACGCAATCTCCAGCACGAAGTCGGGAACTTTGCCCACGTGCCAGGTGAAGTAGGAATTGTAGGGCGGCACGGCGTCATCGCTCACCCCGAAAGCCACATAGCAGTCCGGGGATACCGACCGGCGTGGGTTGGTCTCGTCATAATAGATAAAGGTGTTCCCGCTGACGATGACCTGGTAATGCCGCATCAGGTAAGAGCGTAAGGCCGGCACCACCTGGAGAAACAGCGGCTCCTGTTCAAATCCGTCGGGCAAGGGTTGACCGTCCGTTTCCGGGAAGTAGATGCCGTTGTAGTAGTTGCCCGAGTTTGCCACAGGAATGGGCTTGGCGGTGGTCATGGCAATATCCCCGTATCGGCGTGTTGGCCCGGATTGTGCCGCCTATTATAAATCATCCCCGTCAGCCGCCGCCCAGGCTCAGCAGCGCCTGCCGTATCTTGTCTTCCACCGAGGCGGCCGCGGGCAGGTCAAGGGCCGCCACGGCCTGCCTAGCCTCCGCCAGCGGCATACCCAGCGCGGTCAGCGCCGCCACGGCCTCGGCGTCCGTCCCGGCCACGGCCACAACGCCCGGCGCTCCGGCATCGGCGTCCGGAAGCTTCCCCCGCAGTTCCAGCACCACGCGCTGGGCAATACGCCGGCTCACGCCCTGCGCCCGAGCCAGCGCTGTCACGTCCTCCGATGCCACCGCATTGCGAAAGCCATCCTCGCCCAGTTCCGAAAGGATCGACAGGGCGGAGCGCGGCCCTACTCCGGACACTCCGGTCAGCGCTCCAAAGAGTTCCACCGACCCGGCATCCGGGAAACCGTACAGCGTCGGTTGTTCGTTCTGGATCCGCAGTATAGTGTGGAGGCGAACCGACTCGCCGACGCTGCCCAGCGCGGCAATGGCTGACGCCGGCATGAACACCTGTAGCGTGATGCCGCCGACCTGTACGTTCACCCAGTCCGGTCCGACGGCCTCCAGCGCGCCGCGCACGCCGACCAGCACTGCTTAAAATTCCTTCCCGGGGGCAACCTCACGGGATGCCAGGTCGCCGGTCCCCATGTCCCTCAGACAGCACAGCCCAACAGCCAGCGCGTCCGCCGCATCTGATTCCGGCGTTTGACGCAAGCCCAGCAGGGAAGCGGTTATCTGCTGCACTTGCTCCTTGGTGGCGCCGCCATAGTCCGCGACTGAGCGTTTGACCGTAGCGGGAGCATAGCGATGCACCGGCACACCCTGGCTGGCGGCGCCAATGAGCACTACCGCTTGCGCCTGACCGATGGCCAGCGCTGACTTGGCGAAAGCCCGCTCTCCCCGGCCTACGAACGGATCTTCGACCGCGATGGCGTCGGGTTGGAACACATGGATCATGTTCAGGATATGGGTATGCAGTTGATACAGGCGTTTTTCAATGGGCATTGACGCCGGCAGCGCGACAACGCCGTAGTCATCGGCCTCCGGTGATGGTTCAGCGTCGAGGACGCCGTACCCCATTCGCAAAGTGCCGGGGTCGATAGCAAGGACGCGCATCAGGCGGCCGACCCGTAGCGTTCCAGCACCTCGACCGGAAAATCTGCGTTGGTGTACGCTTTCTGAACGTCGGCCAGTTCTTCCAAAGTATCCAGCAAGCGTAGGGTCTGCTCTGCGGCCCTATCCTCCAGGGGGACCACGGTCTTCGGAACCATGGACACGTCCGCCGAGGATGGCCGGGCGCCTTCGTTCTCCAGCGCCGATTTCACCGACAACAGGTTCTCCGGCGCGGTATAGACTTCCAGGATGCCGTCCTCGAAGTTCACGTCGTCGGCTTCGGCGTCGATAGCGGTCATGATCAGTTCTTCGGCTACCGATTCGTCAGCAACTTCCAGAATGATAACTCCCCGACTGTCGAAGTTCCATGCCACGCAGCCGGCTTCGCCCAGGTTCCCGCCGCCCTTGTTGAAGGCGGAACGCACTTCCGAAGCGGTCCGGTTGCGGTTGGTGGTCAGGGCTTTGACAAGAATCGCCCCGCCGCTGGGCCCATACCCTTCGTAGGTGACCTCGGACAGGTCTTCCATCCCCTCGCCACCCTCGCCCGTGGCCCGGCGGATGGCCCGCGTGATGCTGTCCTGGGGCATATTATTGGATCTGGCCTGATCAATAGCGATGCGCAGCCGGAAATTCATATCCGGATCGCCGCCGCCGCCCTCCCGGGCCGCCAGCGATATGTTGCGCGCCAGCTTGGTGAACAGCGCACCCCGCTTGGCGTCGGCGGCGCCCTTCGCCCTTTTTATGGTTGACCACTTGGAATGACCCGACATCTGACACCTCCTTGAACGTCCCGGCCCGGTCAAATCGCCCGAGCCGGCGTTCAGGCGGATGCTCCATCGCATCCAGAGTTTCCTATAATGCGTGGTGGCTTGATTTTAGCACTGCCGCGCCAAGTCGGTCAAAGTCGCCTCTCTGCGTAAGGCAATTTCGCTACTCGCCACGGTTACTGAATCAGCAATATTGATTGCGATTCCCGTAATCAATCGGGCGCTATCGGATCTGGCATCCGTCTCTGAATCGCTCGCTTCAAGGATGCGATACCGGAGATGATGCGCAGCGAAATCGCCCATTATCGCCTATTGCTGTAGGAACCCTGTTGATATTGTGGTATTGTGTATTTAAATTGATATAATGCTTCCATTTCAGAGGAAATGCAATGGTATCCAAACGATTTTTGGTGATAGCCGGGTTCCTCGCTCTGGCGGTGGCCATGGGGGGATTCGCGTGGATGCAACGACCGCCGGCAGACTTTGACCCATCGACCTACAAGAACCATAACGAACGGTTGGAGCAAGTTGCTGAAGAGGTGCCCGAATTTGGCGGGCTTTTCATGTCCAATAACGGGGCCACTCTCAATATCTACCTTACCGAAAACGAGACCGACCAGCAAAAACGGGAAAGAACACGGGAAAAGATTGAAGAATTGTTTGACGTCAAGTCGGGCTTGACGCTGAACGTGATAAAGGGCGATTACACTATCACCCAGCTCTCTGCCTGGTATGGCCTGATGGGGTCAGAGGGTATATGGGACCAGAATGGGGTGAGATCAACCGATCTGAACGAAGCCACAAACAAGATTTACGTCGGAGTGTCCAGTGAGGAGGATGTCGCAGGCGTAAATGCTTTTCTTGACGCAAACAGCATACCTCGCCGTGCCGTGACAGTAGTCGTAGAGGAACCGATGACTACAGGAAGTCACACGGTGCGGCAACGTGCTCAGGACGACAAAATGGCGGGTGGCTATCAGATTCGGATTGATAGCCGTAACTGCACGATGGGGTTCGTAGTCATCAAGGGGCGTACGGCCGGGATGGTCACCGCCGGCCACTGTACGGAAGCGGCGCCCTATGATGGAGGAGTAACCTCCGGCAACCAGGTGCACCAGCCTGCCTCGTATAACCTGATTGGCAACGAGGACATAGACCCAGCGTTCTCAACTTCACTGTCAGGTTGTTTGGACAGTGATGGCTGCCGACATTCCGACTCGGCTTTCGTCGACTTCTCGTCCGGTGCCAGTACAACCGAGGCTGGATAGCCAAGCCGAGCAGCAATTGGGGCATAACTGTCGACCCCGACACGGCTCACTACAGCATTGTCAGCGACAATGCGTTCGCTGTCGCAGGAGATCAGGTCATAAAGGTCGGCAGGTCCACTGGACGGACGACGGGAGACGTTACCCACACCTGCCTTAACGAGGACGACCCGAGCAACAGCGATTGGATAGGTACGTTCCTGTGCCAAACGCGGGTCGGCATTTCCGCGAATCCAGGCGATAGCGGATCGCCGGTGTTCGAGGTCCACAGTGGCGACCAAGTGAAACTCTTGGGGATATTAATCTTGAGGAGTTCGGCATCCTACACCTACAGCCCGTTGGGCGGGGTTTTCCTGGACTTGGCAGCCAACTCAACATGGGACGTGTGCACATCCGGTTGCTGACGTTCCGAACATAGCTCTGTAATCCCCGGGCTTTGGCGGGGTCGGCCCTACGTCCGACCCCGCTCAATTATTGTTGCGCATTTCACGATTGCCTTGATTTCGCCGGAGTGCCGGATTTGCAGTTTTTCCATCCCTGCCCCACGTACAATGCCGACTAACCAGCAATCAACATCCCAGGCTGCAGCCATGGGCAGCGCTCCCATGTGGAAGCTCCTGTTGCAGATGGCCTTTCCTCCAATGCTCGCCATCATCGTGATGGCGCTGTACAGCATCGTTGACCGCGCCTTTGTCGGAAATGTGATCGGGGTTGACGCGTTGAGCGGCCTGTCGGCGGCGTTCCCGGTGCAGATGGGCGCGGTGGCGCTGGGATTGCTCACCGGCCTGGGCGGTATGTCAGTTATATCGCGCGCTTTGGGGGCCCGGGACACTCTCCAGGCATCCCGGGTCATCGGCGCGACATTGACCATTCTCGCGCCGATATATCTGTTCGCCACTGTAGTTGGGTTGGCCCGCATTGACCAGCTGATAAGTATGATGGGCGCATCGGCGGACACGGCGGAATATTGCCGTCAGTACCTGGTGGTCATACTGCCGGGCAGCCTGTTGTCCATGCTGGCGGTCACCGCCAACAATCTGTTCATGGCGGAAGGGCGACCGATCCCGGCGACGGTGGTACTGGCCGGCAGCGCCGTTGTCAACGTCCTCCTGGATGCCCTTTTCATCCTGGTTTTTGGCTGGGGCGTCACCGGAGCGGCAGTGGCCACGGTTGCGGCGCAGGGTCTGGCGGTTCTGTACACCGCCTGGTTTTACCTGTCGGGACGCAGCGCGCTGCGGGTCAACGCCGACGCTCTGTTGCCCAGGTTTGGGTTGCTTTGGGAGGTGGTGACTCTGGGGTTGCCAATCTGCATCATCGAGATCGCCCGCTCCATTGTGGTGGTGGTTATCAACAACATCCTCAGCCGGCACGAGGGGGGCGATGCGTATATCGCGCTGTTCGGGGTAGTCAACTCGGTGCTTGAGTTTGCCCTGGCGCCGTTCATCGGCGCGGCTCTGGCCTATCTCCCGTTGGCGGCCTACAACTACGGCGCGGGCAACTATGACCGGGTGCGCCAGGCCATCTGGCAAAGCTGCCTGGGAGCGACGGTGGCTGGGGTCATAATCGTTGCCGGGCTGATGCCGGTGGCTGGGCGAATAATTGGCCTTTTCGCCGAGGACGACGCCCTGCCCCCGGAGGCCGGCAATGCCCTCCGCGTCGTATTGCTGGCCTTGCCGATAGTTGGCATCGAGTTCATCAGTTCCATTGCCTTTCAGGCATTGGGCAAAGCCTGGCCGTCGGTAGCGTTGACGATGGCCCAGCGAGTGTTCCTGCTCCTGGCGTGGGTTTTCATGTTGTCTCACGCATTCGGCGTGTGGGGCGTCTGGTGGTCCTTCCCGGCCACCGACTTCGGCGCCATGCTGTTAGGCGCAGGAGCGCTGGCGCTGATCTGGCGGAGGATGGACGGTTGGGGCGGAACCGAACAGGCCCGCAGGTCTGCCGACTTTGACATCGCCAACCGCCGGCAGTAGCATTGCGTCCAGTTATTGAGACTGACCCAATCCCCGCGCAATCGGAGGCCACGACCATGGCAATGAACTCGTCCGGCGTTTCCCACATCGCCGTATGCGTCCGCGATCTGGATGAATCACTGAAGTTTTACCGCGACATTCTGGGCATGACCGTAACCGTTGACCGGGTGCAGGATACCTCCACCGGCGGCCTGCCCCACGTGTACGCCCACAACCGCGCCACCCGGCGGCAGGCCGTTCTGTCCTACGGCGAGGGAGCCATTCCTACACTGGTGATGACCAGCCATCCCGGCGACGACGCCGATGGCGCGCCCATCAAACTGGACCAGGTGGGCATCAGCCACATCTCCTTCACCGTCCCCGACGTGAAGGCCCTGGCCGACGAGCTCATCGGCGCCGGCGTAGAACTGGCCGGTCCCATGGACGGCTTCACCAACGCCAACGGCGAGGTCTCCAGCATCTTCGTCTATGACCCCGACGGCATCCTGGTGCAGTTCGACAGCGGCTCAGGTGGTTAGTCAGCCGTCGCCCGGCCCGGCGGGGACGGTATAATGGGGCAGGACAGCCGCGGCGGAGACAACGACCGCGAGACCATCTGGGGGATAAACCGGAAAGACCGGCCTTGGTTCCAGGCGATGACGCTGGCCGGCGGCACGACCGGCGCGGTAGTCCTGACGTTGCTGCAACTCAAATACCGCTCCGTCGCCGACACGCCGGACGCTGTGGCGCTCAACATCCTGCTGGGCGTCGGCGCCAGTTTCGTCGCCTCCGGGTTTATCGCCTGGGAAATCCTGCAAGCAAAGGAGCTGCTTATGGCAATCGCAGACTTGATTCGGGAATATAGCGCCCGCCGCCTAGAGAAAGCCCGTGCGGAAGCCCGCGCCAGAGGCCACGCGGAAGGCCACGCGGAAGGCCACGCGGAAGGCCACGCGGAAGGCCGCGCGGAGGGCCGCGCGGAAGGCTACGACATCGGCTACGATGACGCCGAAAAAGGAAAACCGCGCACGCCGCCGACGGACGAACTCGACGCCTCTTCCTGACCACGGCCAAACTCCAATATGAAACACTCCCGACCGCAAGGAGTCAGACGCTATGCCCATGAACTCATCCGGCGTATCGCACATCGCCATCTGCGTGCGTGACCTCGACGTCTCCCTCCAGTTTTATTGTGACAAGCTGGGTATGTCCATCGTCAGCGACGTCATCCAGGACACCACCACCGGGGGCCTGCCCCACGTGTACGCCCACAGCCGCGCTACCCGCCGGCAGGTGCGCCTGGCCTACGCGGACGGCGCAAAGCCCACGCTAACCATGACCTCCCATCCCGGTGAGGACCCGGATGGTCTTCCCATCAAACTGGACCAGGTGGGCATCAGCCACATCTCCTTCAGCGTTCCCGACCCCAAGGCGCTCGCCGAAAACCTGGCTTCCCAGGGCGTGGAACTGGCCGCGCCCATGGACGTGTGGACCAACGCCGAGGGCCGCGTCAGCAGTTTTTACGTGTACGACCCGGACGGCATCCTGGTCCAATTCGACGCCGTCGGGTAGCAGCCGCTGGGGCAAAGGTCTTCTGGCATGACGGAAATACATAAAATCACACCGTTCTTATGGCTGGATGGGTGCGCCCGTGAAGCGGCGGACTTTTACGTGTCCACTTTCAAGGACTCCTACATCGTCGGCGTGACTACTCTGCCTACGGGGCCGGGCGCCGGCAGCGAAGTGGTGTCCTGTGTGCTGAAAGGTCAGCCTTTCACTACCTTCGATGGAGTCCCGCCCTTTGAGTTCACTCCGGCCATCTCCTTTGTCGTTAACTGCGATACCCAAGAGGAACTGGACCACTACTGGGAGCGCCTTTGCGATGGCGGCAACCCTATCCAATGCGGCTGGATTCAGGACAAGTTCGGCGTCCATTGGCAGATTGTTCCCACGGTTCTCCAGAAGTTGATGGAAGACGAAACAAAATCGGCACAAGTGCTGGACGCCCTGCTAACCATGGTTAAGATAAACATCCAGCAACTGATCGACGCCGGAGCAGACGCGCGGGGGTAACCATGTCTCACCACTACGACGAGCACGACCACGACAAGCTTCTGCGGTGGCGGAATGACTTGCGGGTCGCTACTATCGACAGCGACGGGTTCCCCGCCATGGCCCTGTTCCTTGTCAAACCCCAGGCCACCGGCGCCCACGAAATCTTCCGTCGCTATCGGACCGAGTTCGAGCAGCGCGACGCCAGCTTCGCGCACCTCGTCATCTTCGGGATGCACGGCGTCTCCACCACTGTGAAGGGGCTGCTGGAACGTACCGGCCTGGCTGAGGACGACCTGCCGGTAATGATGCTTGCGCCGGCCGCCGACCCCTCCGCGGTCATCGCAGTGCGCCTGCCCAGCGGGGAGAGCCTGGAAGGTGGCGACGATCCGAACGGCGACGGCGCCTGCGACTATCTGGCTCCCTGGCAGGACGCCCTGGACCGCATCCGCATCACCAAGGACGGCCGCATTCTGCGCTTGATGGGGGTGCAGGGTCGAAAGCTCAACGGGCCGGATTTGCGCGAAGTCGCCGCTGCGACGCTGGCCCCTGCCGTGCGGTGATGGCAAAAAGCGCCGACTCGGCCCGGCGCGCGCGTCATCTGGTATCATCGTCCACGTTGGCGACAGGCTGCCCCGAATATTTGCAAGGAGGAAGACGATGGCGGACCGGGCTCTCACCATCGATTGTCAAGTACACGCCTACGAGCGGAACCGCCCCGAACGCCCCTGGGTAGGTTTCCTCACCGGACCGGACGAAGTCACCGGCGACGACATGATTGCGGCGATGGCAGCCGTGGGAGTGGACGGAGCAATTCTCATTTCGCCGTTCTCGCTTTATGGTTACGACGCCAGTTACGCCTTGGAAGTGTACGCCAGGCACCCCACCAAGTTCGGACTGGTTCGACCTTTCGATCCAAACTCTCAGACCATCGACGCGGACATGGAGGAGTGGATTGCCACGCCGGGCGTGGTGGGCGCGCGGATCATGCTCGCAAACTTGGACTACGAGGCCGACCATCCTGGGCTGAACGGCATCCTGGCCGCCGGTGGGCGCGCCGGCGTACCCGTGAACGTCATGTCGGCAGGGAAGCTGCCCTTGCTGCGGGAACTGGCCCGGCAAAACCCTGATACGCAGATTGTGATCGACCACGTCGGGCTGGCGCAGCCCTTCGACCCGCCACCACCTGCGGAACCCTTCGCTGACCTGCCCAACGTGCTGTCGCTGGCAGAGCTGGACAATGTGGCCATCAAGATTTCGGGCGCCGGCACGTTGTCACATCAGCCGTTTCCATACCCGGACATCAGAGAACCTCTGGGAAGAATATTTGACGCATACGGCTTGGAGCGTTGCCTTTGGGGAACTGACTGGACGAGAGCGGTCAACTTGCTGAACTACGAACAAGGGGTTGAGGCATTCCGAGTTTCTGACTGGCTCTCCGATTCGGACCGGGCCACCCTGATGGGCGGGAGCCTGGCGCGGATCTATGACTGGTCGCCGGAAGCGGACGCGTAAGTTGAGCCGGCACGGTGAACGTCGGCAGGCCGAAGGATTGCCGGTCAAAAATCATAAATCCGATTCTCTCGATGCGTCGTACACCAATGGCAACTATCGCTGGCATCAGGCGTTGCGTGCTTTGTCAACGGTTGCAGGTGGATGGTGAATAGATTTTTAGCCTTCGGGACTGCCCTGCGAAGGGTTGCCGTCAGCTGGTACTTCATTGCGCCGGTCGCCGTCGTTTTGGGGTTGGCCATTGGCGTGTTGGCGCTGTTCTTCGCGTATCCGGGGAAACCCAAGATCGGCGTCATCGATCTTCCCCTCACCGTCATCACCAACGATTCCGAGTTCATCATCGGCGAGTTCCTCAAATACGCCCGGTGAGGACGACTCCATCAAGGCAGTCGTGATCAGGATGTCCAGCCCAGGCGGCGGCGCAGCTTCCAGCGAACGACTGTACTTTGCCACCCGGAAACTTCGTGAGGAAAAACCTGTGGTCATCGCCATAGACGGCATGATGGCCAGCGGCGGCTACATGATGGCCATGGGCGCAAACTATACCTATACCCAGTCGGCGTCCCTGGTCGGAAACGTGGGAGTAATCGCCCTCGCCGGGTCGCTGATCCCGCGTCCGTTGCCAGAGGTGATCGTAACCACCGGACCCTACAAGCTGGCGGGAGCATCTCGAAGGGACTGGATCGGGTTGGTTGACGAACTGAAAGACGGGTTCGCTCAAATGGTGATACGCGAGCGGGGAGACCGTCTCAAGATTACCGAGGAAGAATTGACGCAGCGGATACGAGCCGCCGCCTCCGGTTCAGGCCGAATTGCCGGAGCTGAGTTCGCCCATGGTGCCGGGCAACACAGTGTGGGAATCCCCGGTGGACCGTCGCGGCTCCGGTCTGTTCCTGATCGACGCGCTGCACCGAAACGCGTTCACGCCGGACCACGTCTCGACATTGCGTTCGAAGGTGGCCGATCTGGGATACGACGTTGAGTTCCTCGGCGAGTTCGGAAACGTGAACGAAGAGGATCGGCTCCCGCTGCTTGAAGAAAAACTGCGCGCTGCTGACAGTTTTGCGGTGATCCTTCCTCGAGTGGACTACACGGCGGCGGAGGCTGCCCTGGTGGAGAATTTCGTCAGGAAAGGCGGCAAGTTGCTGCTCGCCTCTGATCCTGGTCTAACACCAGCCAATAACACGTTGGCGGCGCGGTTCGGGGTGAACTTCCAGCCCGATTATCTGTACAACCAGTTTGAAAACGACATCAACTTCCAGAACATTTTCGTGAAAGACTTCCAACCGAGTGAGCTCACGGTCGGCGTGAACGCGGTGGCGCTGTACACGGCCGGCTCCATCCGTTCCTCAGGCCCGGGCCTCGCTTTCACTGACGAGAACACTCAATCATCTTTGCTGCGGCACGACGGCGATCTTTCGCCAATGGCTTTCGGCGACACGCGCAAAGTGCTGGCGTTGGGGGACTTCACGTTCATGGTCCCGCCCCAAAACGCCGCGTTAGACAATGACCGGTTGCTGAGCAATATCGCGAAATACCTCACGGTGAGCAATCGGGTTTTTGAGCTGGCAGACTTTCCTCATTTCTTCCAAAGTGGCACGGACAATACAGCTGACGGCCTGCCTGCCCAGCGCGATGCGCCAGGCGCTCAACGGTTTTGCCATAGAATTTAACGGCGTGACGGAACAGGCCCGAAACTTGACCAGGACCCAGACGACCGGCGAGTTGGCCGATATCCTGATCGCGGCGGCAGCAGAAGAAGAGGCGGCGTACCGGCAACTTCGTGACCACTGGCAACCCAACAATGTAGCGTTGTTCGAGGCGGTTGAAGCTCAACGAACGGAAGCCGCTCAGGCGCATGCTCAAGCCGCAGACCGGGCCATCGAACTAAGGGGACCTTTTGCAGATTCTCCTGATGCTGAAACGGTCGAGGAGTTTTCTCTGGCCTTCGATAAAGTCAAAGACGACTGGCAGGGCCTTCACGACGAGTACACAGAGTTGCGAGAGGAGGCGGAGAGCATTGAAGTTCAGGAAGCCCTGGATCGGCTGGACGAGCTCGTCAAGCAATTGAACGCAGTGATCGATGCGTTGGATGAATTGCCCCACCTGGCCGGCACGGAAAACACGGTGGACGAACTGGTCAGCGCGGCAAAAGCGGAGAGAAAGGAGTTGAGAACCGCCGCGAAGCCGAAGACCACTAAAACTACCGCGACCAAAAGCAGCAGCAAGAGTACGGCCGGCGCCGGGGACGAAGATGGGGACGACGGGGGCGATGACAAAAATTCCGACACCGAAAAAGAAGAGGTCGAAGAGACTTTAGAACTCCCCGATTTTGCCAAGGCGGACGCAAGCGTAGAAGAAAGCGAAACGGCGCTGAAGCAGGCTGCCCGCACATTGCGGAGCATCGCCGACGTGGGTGTCGAGAAGAGCCTGGGTGAGCTGGCAACGTTCAACTCGGAGCACCGCCGGTTGCGCAGCGCGTGGGATGATTTTCACGACACCTACAACGACTGGCTGGAAAGCGAAGGCGGATGCAACCGGGCCGCCGTCATCAGCGAGTTGGACCAGTTCACTCTCCGCATGACCACCCTCAGCAGAGACGCGCGAGCGCTGCCGCAAACGGGGTTCCTGCTGCCCATGTACACCCTTGATGGTGGACGCGGCAGTGCGGGAAGAGACCGCCATGCGAACCCTCCGTTACACCTGGCAACCGTTCACCGTGGATGCTTTCAAGGGCCTCTACGAGCAGCGGGTCGTGACCGACGGTCTGCGCCGGGAGACGGCAATCGGGCTGGAAGAACTGAGATCTCGATTTTAGGTTGAATTGAGTCGCCTTCGGATCGCTGCCAACGCCAGCAATCCCGCCGGGAACGCCAGGGTAGCTATCGAAGCCAGCTCCGAAGCTGCGCCGTCTCCGCGCATCGCTGCCGCGCCGCAGCCCCTTGATGATGGCACCGGTTCCCCGGCGCCGGTTTGCGGGGTGTTCTGCGTCGGCGGCGCCCCAGCGACAACGGGCATCGGTTTCGGAGTGTACGTTGGCGCCGGTGTCGCGGAGGGAGGCGGCGCCGGAGTTGACGGCCGCGTTGCCTCGGGCGTCGCCGCCAGTGGCTTCGACGCCGCTGGCGTCGGCGTATGTCGCCGGGTCGGCAGCACCTGCAAGGGCGGCAGCGGCGGCGTGGACAGATCCCGCGGGGCCAGTCCGAAGTTTTCTCGCCACTGGTTGTCCAGTTCCGGTATCGTAATGCCATATGCCGCATTTAACGCTTTCTCGAAATTGTGAATGGAACGCAAAGCTTTAAACAGTTCCACCATTTTCTCCGGGCCATAGGTGTCCAGCATATAGGTCACCACGGCGTGGCCCTGCCCGTAGTTGCGCAGAGTCTCGGCGGGTGTGCCAGCGTAGGTGCGGAGACTGGACAGGGGCGGCACTTGTTCGTTGCGGATGGCGGCTTGCATAAATCGCTCGTACTCGTTGCCGGACTCACGCTCCGAATAAACGGCCAGGCCTTCGTTGAGCCAGGTGTGCACTTGCCCGTAGGCGCTGCCGGCGGCATCAGCCACCAACAGGTGGGTGAACTCATGGGCTGCGGTGGTCAGGATATTATCGCTACCGAAGAAATCCATGGAACCGTCCACCAGCAGGGTTCTCTCGTCAGTATGAGCCTGCCCCAGGGTTCTGAGCTGCTGTTGCGCCACTCGGGAAGTAGGCGGAAGCGCCGCCCTCATGTCCCGGTAGTCCGAATAAACCACTATGTTCATCGGCTCGGTTAATTCCACGCCCAGAATCGGCTTCATAAAGTTGTAGGTATCGGCGGCTACGGCCAGCACGGCGTCGGCCCGTTCCTCAGATTGGTCGTTGTGGTGATAGTAATACACGTTGATGAGACCTTCTGAAACCCGATCCCAATTCAGCCCCCGGTTCAGATAGACAACCACCTCAGGTTTGGTTTCCGCAACGTTTCCGTCAGCGGTTCGAATGTCGAAATGGTAAGACAAGCGTGTACCCGTTGGGATGTACTCGTTAGCGGTACGGCTTTGGAACAGCGCTTCGCCGGAAATAGCCGTGCCCGGCTCGAACTCCACCGAGCGATAGGCGCTACGGCTGGATTGGCCCAGCTTGCGGACGTACACCCGGACCTCCTCGATGGGACTGGCGCTTTCAGCGTCGATATAAAACCTCAACCCATCGGGAAATTGGTTCTCCACTCCCTGTTGGGTGACCGTAACGCTGCTTTGCGCGACAGCCTTTTGCGCCGGCGCGGTGGCAACGACAATGGCGAAAATCAGGGCGGAAATGGCAATCAACGATTTATTCACGTCAGGCGTTCCTCGCGTTGTCGATTTGTTTCCAATACGCCCGGCAGCGGATCAGGGATTGACGAGACGGGTTCGATGCTTAACCCTTCGAAAGTCCTGGGGAGGAACCGGTCGTTCTTGACCGTCGATGCTGCCCGGCCTACAATCTTACCGTCACAGTGACCCGGCGGGTAGTGCAACCCGAAACGGGTCGTTGCCGATTATTCCGAAAATCTGCGGTGGCGAACGCTATGCCCATCAGAGTCGGCCGGGTCCCGTACCTGGAAACCGAGCCTTTTTACTTCGATATGGAGCGACGCGGCATCGAGCTGCGCGAGACGACCCCCCGCCAACTGGGCGAAGCCCTGGCCAACGGCGAGCTGGACGCCGGTCCGGCCCACCTGTCGGACGTTTTCCGCCTGGAGGACCGGTTTGAGCCGGTCAGCGGGTTTTGCTTTTCCACCTTGAGCCGGGCGGTGAGCGTATGCTTGTACTCCCAGCATCCAATTGAAGAGTTGGGCGGCGTCACTATCGGGATCTCGGACGAAGACGTCACCGCGGCGAAGCTGCTCAAAGTCCTGTTGCAGGACAAGCACCACGTCGAGCCAGGCGAGTTTGTGGACCGCCCGGGGGACGTGATCCGGCCCGACGAGACGTACGACGCTTTTCTGCTCATTGGAAACCGGGCGCTGCGACGGCGACGGGGCGCCCGGGGTTTCGCCCACCGATTCGATCTGGGACAGGAATGGACCCAGTGGACCAACCTGCCTTTCGTGTTTAATCAGTGGGTGATGCGAAAAGATCTGGAAGACCGGGACAAAGCGGTGCTGGAAGATACGTTGTACGTGGGGCTGGAAGAAGGGGTGGACGGTCTGTACCATCTGAATGAGCCGCGCGACGATCTCCTGATGCTGCCGCGGGATGTGGTGGAGTACGTGCAAGGCATCCGGTATTACGTCGGTCGCTCGGAGCAGCAGGCCATTGCCCGCTTCCGGGAATTGCTGGACCAGCTGGGCATCTGACCACGCCTTCCGCTGCGCCCGCGAACTCGTCCAATGGCTAAGGTTCTAGAACGAAGCAGCGCGGCAACCGGGCAACCCGCGTACATCTGCGACTATTCGCCACCCCGTTCCGGCCGCTCGCCGGACATGCCGGAACCTCCGGTTCAGGCCGACTTCATATCCGCCGCCTACAATCCGGGACGCGCCGTGCGCGTCAACTCGGTGGTCACCGCGGCGATCCTGCGGGACCGTTATGGCGCTGAGCCGATCTTCACGTTGGCGACGCGGGACATGAACCGCCTGGCGCTGGAATCGCTGCTCCTGGGAGCGCAAGCGCTGGGACTGGAGAATGTAATCGTCGTGGCCGGCGATCCCTTTGGGCCGCGGGATACGGCTGCCCCGGTCAACGATTACCGGGCCACCGAACTCATCACCTCCATCGCAAATCTGAACGCGGGAGTTGATCACCGGGAGAGGCCGTTGCGAGCTCCCGCGGATTTCTGCATCGGGGCCACGGTGGATTTCGGGCGGGGGATCGAACGGGAAGCGCATTTGGCCGCGCGCAAGGTAACGGCCGGAGCGGATTTCCTGATCACCCAGCCCGTGTACGATCCGGCAGACGTCGTTCGATTCGCCGACGTTTTCGCGAGCATAGTCCCCGGATCCACGGTGCCGGTGTTCTACGGCATAGGGCTGATGGAACCGGGCGGCGTGTCCTTTGCCAGCGTCCCGCAATGGGTGACTGAAGATCTGGCCACGGGACGCTCCGGGGTGGACATTGCTTTGCAGGTGTGGGACGGCCTGCGCGCTGCTGGCGCATCGGACTGTTACCTGGCGCCGCCCATCCGGCGCAGCGGGGCCAGGAATTATGCAGCCGCCGCGGAGTTTCTGGCAGCACATGCCCCCTAAACCCGCTATAATGGCAGCCAACTGCCGTATCGCTCTGCTGCGTTGCTCCGCAGTCGGGCCGGAGGTCTTATGCCCATCATCCAACGCCCCTACGTGCCGCCGGAAGACAAGCCGCCCCAGGACGATAGCTACGTCAATCCCGGAGACATAGCGTCGTTGAACGTCAATACCGCCACCGCGCCGGCGGCGGCTGTCGAGGCGCCCAACCCGCTGGATCCCATTACCTTCTACAGCGACTCCTTCCACATTTTCAGCAGCCTGTACTCGGCTGTTCTGTTCTTCGGTGAGCAGGTTGAGGAACGGGAGCCGATCCTGCGGGCGCGCATCAAGGTCAGCCCCCAAATGATGAAGGCCATCGCGGTCCTGGCGGCCAAGCACGTGCGGGAATACGAAGAAGCCGTGGGCCCCATCACCCTGCCGGAGCAAGTGTACGCCGCATGGGAAGTTGACCCGGACGGGCATACCCACTGACTGACCGGGGGCACGGTATGACTACTCCCGAACAAACCGGTGAATCGGCCGGGCGGCGTTTCGGTCTGCGTGATCCGGACGATCCCGCAGGCGAGGGGCGCCCGCTAATCGAGGACATCTCGCTCCCGGTCGACGTCATCCCCAACGCAAACACCGCGTTGCCCGAAGGTTGGACGTGGCGGAACACCTCCACCAGCCAGCCCAACGCCGCTACCTTTCACATCAATCACAGCGACGTTACCCGGGCTTTCGGCGATGTGCTGACTGCCGCAGACAGCCCCCCGGAAGCGCCCTTTGTGGTGTCCAAGAATATTCCAATCGTCATCATCGACAGCCTCGACCAATACTGGGCTGGCGAATCACGCAATGCCCTTCCTCTGAACGGCCTGCGCGTCCCCGTTGCGGCGGATACGGTGGCGGAGGCGAAACGCAAACTGGCCGCAGACTTGGCGGCTCAGGTCAGACTTCTGCTTATGCTGTCCAGGGGCGGGACTACCCTGGCTCCGGAATTGCAGGCCAACTTCCTGATGCTGACCGAGGTTTTGCAGGCGCGCTCCTAGTTGTCAGCAGGCGATGGGGTGGTTTCCACCTCCGGCGGCAGCGTGAACACGGCCTGCCCATCATCGCGGTGAGAATGGTTGGCCAGGGCTAGCATTAATTGCTGGTGGCTGCGTCGGAAATCTTCCCGGAGCCTAGCGTTTTCCGCTTTGAAATCTTCCCGGAGCTGGGCCATGTCCGTTTTGAAATCTTCCCGGAGCTGGGCCATGTCCGTTTTAAGTTCACTGCGAAGGTCGTTGTGGTCTTCGCGCGTGGGGAGACGGCCCAGGCGCAAGGCCAGGAATACTATGGTGCCGATGAAAGCGGTCAGCGTGGTGCCGTAAATCGCCAACAGCGCAATCAGAGCTGCGAGTGGTATTGTAATCATAGGACTCGTTCCTGTCGCGTTTCAGCCGATTATATCAACTGCCCTAGCGGTGGGACGACTGTACATCGCCCCACCGCTAGGGCTATCGCATATGGGCAATTTTGATATCGTCATTCCCGCGAAAGCGGGAATCCAGTGACCGGAAACGGCTCTCCGGCTTTCGCCGGAGAGCCGACGCTTTTTACTGCCCGTTAGTCTCCTGCAAAGCCTCCAGCACTGCCGTGGGCGACAGCGGGAGCTTGTTCACCCGGACGCCGGTGGCGTGGTAGATCGCGTTGTGCAACGCGGCCAACGGTGGAATGATGGGCGCCTCGCCAACGCCGCGCAATCCGTAGGGGTGGCGGGGGTTCGGCACTTCCACCACCACAGTGTCGATCATCGGAAGGTCCAGCGCGGTGGGCATCCGGTAGTCCAGGAAGCTGGAGTTGAGCATTCGCCCGTCATCGGCGTAGGTGTAGTCCTCGGACAGCGCCCAGCCCAGGCCCTGCACAGTGCCGCCCTGCATCTGACCCTCAACGTAACTGGGGTGCACCGAAGTGCCCGAGTCTATGAACGCGGTGCAGCGGATGATGTCCACCTTGCCGGTCTCCGGGTCAACCTCCACGTCGATGATGTTTCCGGCGAAAACCGGCCCAACGCCGGTGGATGTGGCGGACGCTGACGCAGTGAGCGGCCCGCCGGTGCGCATCATGCGGTTGGCAACCTCGGCGATGGTCATGCGCTCTTCAGTGCTGGTGCAGGTGAATACGCCGTCGGCGAACTCGACGTTTTCGGCATCAACCTCCCAGATCATGGCGCAGCGCTGGGCCATCTGGTCGCGCAGGTCCTCGGCGGCGGCGATGGCGGCCAGGCCGGTGTCGAAGGCGATGCGGCTCCCCCCGGTGGTAGCTGTCCATCCGACAGTGTCGGTGTCCACCACCGTGGGCGCGATCCGGTCAACGTCGATGCCCAGGGTTTCCGCCACCTGCATGGCGACGGCGGTCCGGGTACCGCCGATGTCCACTGACCCGGTGATGAGGTTCAGCGTGCCGTCGGCGTTGACGTTGATGGTGGCTGAGGATGCTTGACCGGCCTGCCAGCGGAAACCAACGGCGATTCCCCGTCCCTGGTTCGGGCCAGTCAACGGCGTCTGGTTGTGGTCGCTGTTGACCATCGCCTCTTCCATTTCGCGGCAACCGAAAATGCGGTGCGGAACGCCGTTGGGCATCCGGTCGCCCTCCTGCACGGCGTTTTGCAGGCGAAACTCCATGGGATCCTTGCCCAGCATTTCGGCCAGTTCGTCCACCACGGCCTCCACGGCGAAGGCGGCTTGAGGCTGGCCGGGGGCGCGGTACGCCTGAACCTTCTGCTTGTTGCAGACGACGTCCAAGCCGTCCACCAGCATATGGTCCATCTTGTAAGGGCCGAAGCCGGTCAGCGCGCCGCCGCCCACCGGGGAGCCGGGATAGGCGCCGGCCTCGTACACCATGTACAACTGTCCGGCTACCATGGCGCCGTCGTTCTTGACGCCCATCTTGCAGCGCATGAAGGTGGCCGAAGTGGGGCCGCTGCCGACGAAGACCTCGTAGCGATCCATGGCGACCTTCACCGGCTTGCCCGTCTTGCGGGACAGCACGGCGGCCACCGGGTCCAGGTAGGCGATGGCCTTGGCGCCGAAGCCGCCGCCGATCTCCATGGGGATCACCTTGACCTGGGACTCGGGAATGCCCAGGATGGCGGCGGTTTGGGCGCGGATGTTGAACAGCCCCTGGGTGCTGGTCCACACGGTAACCCGGCCGTCGGCGGACCACATGGCGGTGGACACGTGGGGTTCAATGTAGCCCTGGTGAACGGTTTGGGTCTCAAACTCGCGCTCGATGACGATGTCGGACTCGGCGAAGCCCTGCTCCACGTCGCCCACCTTGTGCTGGATGTGTCCGGCGACGTTGCTCTTGACCCCGGTGTCGTCACCCCTTGCGAATCGCTCGACGCGGAAGTAGGTGGTCATGTCGTCGTGAAGCAGCGTGGCCGTATTTCCATCGGAGTCCAGAGCCATGGCCTCGCGCCAGGTCAAGACGGTGGGCAGCACTTCGTAGTCCACTTCCACCAGTTGCAGCGCTTCCTCAGCGATGTGGGCGCTGGTGGCGCACACCGCGGCCACGGCGTGGCCCACGTACAGGGCCTTGTCCTTGGCCAGCATATTTTCGGCAATCATGCGGGCGTTGCCCTGTACTTCCGCAAAATCGAGTATGCGATCTTCGATGATGGGAAAGTCGGCGGACGTGCACACGGCTACCACGCCGGGCAGCGCCTCGGCTTTACTGGTGTCGATGCTGCGGATGCGGGCGTGGGAATGGGGGCTGCGCAGCACTTTGGCGTAAAGCATCCCCGGCAGATTGATGTCCGCGCCGTATCGCGCCGCGCCGGTAACCTTGTCCACGCCATCGTGGCGGATCGGGCGAGTGCCGATAACGCGATATTGGCTGGTTTGTTCGGTGGTCGTAGTCATTGGGTTCCTCCGTGCGTTGGGACGGGAAGCGGCGAGATTTGGTTGGGAAGGATGTACAGACAGACGGCTTTTGGATGTGACCGAACGAGAATGAGTTTCGGTTTTAGTGGCGCCGCCAAATCGACCGTCATTCCGGCGAAAGCCGGAATCCAGTCGTTCTTGTAACCGAATACGTAGCAATTAATACCGATCCTGGATTCCCGCTTTCGCAGGAATGACGAAGAAATGCAATTGAAGACACGCCCTGGGCAATCTCACTTTCCAGTACAAAAGACGCAATGACGCCAGTCAGAGAAACCTTTCAGACCGTACTTTGATCTGGGAGTTACACTTGCACAAAGGCATGGATGGCTTCTCGTGTATCTTGGCAGGTCAAATCCAGATGGATCAGAGGGACTATCCATTGGAGTCCCACACCATCAACACGATAGCGGCGAAAATATCCCGACGGCCCTCCAGGGTCTGTGACTATAGTTTCCCCCTCGTGCGCTGCGATGATCGACGCTACCAGCCTTACGACGGTAGCTTAAAGTGTTGTCTTGCTCGATTGGTACTGTTCCACCCTGCCTCCAGTTGATTAACCAGATGCCTTTTCCAATGTCAATGATGTATGTGGGTCAGGCGTCGGGCAAGCCGGGCAGAAAATACTCCCGCGTCGGGTCGTGGGGCATACCCGGCATGTCAGTGGGAACGATGCCGTCGCTTTCCAGGGCGGAGCGGACGATGCCCTTGTTGAAGGGGCTGATGTCGTCGTCGGTCATGAAAACATGGACGGGCATCCAGAAGCACTCCTCGATTTCCTGCTCGCTCATCTTGACTTGTTCGGTGAGGGCGCGGAGGCGACAGACGAAGTAGATGTCGGATTTGCCGTAGCGATAGCCGTGCCAGTGGCGGAAGCACGCCAGAGCTTCAAACTCGGCCTCGACGCCGGTTTCTTCCAGCACCTCGCGGACGATGGAGTCAACTATGTTTTCCCCCGGTTCCAACGCGCCCCCGGGCAGCTTGTAAAAGGGCGGGCGGTTGTCGATGCGGTAGCGTTCGCACACCACCAGCAGTTCTTCCCGATTGTTGAGCACGACGCCGCCGGCGCCGATGTAATGCGTGGCATAGGGCGGGATGAACGAGCCGGGGATCAGGGTGAGGGTGGCGGTCAAGCCGCCCTCGTCGGCATGGTGATAGACAAAGCCGCGCTCCGTCGCAATGGGCACGTGGGACGCCAATCCCAGCGGAATGTCCACCCAAGCGACTTCGTAACCCTTTTCGCGCCATTCCGCTATCGAAGCGTCCAGTCGCGCGGCAAATTCGTGAGCGTGAGAGGGCAATTCGGCGGAATTGACAACCACTCCGCGGAATGGATTTGGCGTGGCCGCCAAGGGAGAGACCAAGACGCACCTCCTGGGGTGGGACGCGCAGTATCCAGTCGGCGAAGCAGCCCGACCAAAAGGTCCCGACCATGACGGCGGCAGTATAGCACAGCGCGAAGCCGTCGCCGGCGTCGCTCATTTCGAGGAGCAAATCATGATAAGTCGTCCGTGTGCATCGTTCGCGCCGGTGATGGGAGCGTTGCTGGCATTAGCGTTACTGACCACAGTGGCCTGTGGAGAAGCCGAAGCGCCCCAAGAGACCCAAACCACCGCACCCACCAGCGGCGACAGCGCCGCAAGCCCAGCCCAACCGCAATCGCCAACCCAGCCACAGGCCCAAGCCCAAACCCAACAGCAGGCTCAGCCCCAAAGCCAGCGTCAAACCGCCGCAGAATCCACCGCCACCAGCGTGCCCCAAGCGGCTGGGGAAGCAGTTGCCACTCCGACGCCCCTCCCGGCGGCTCTGCCCTCCGAGGTGGTGGCAAACCCATCACCAAGGACGTATATCCCGACGCCCAATGGGGCGGCATCCTGCGGCGGGGCCGCTACTTTGACCCAGCCCACTACGACCTGATGCAGGTATCCAGCGTCGTCAACTCCTTCAAGCAACGGCGGCTGACGTTCTTCTCCGGCACGCCCGTCGTGGGTAGGCCGGTGATCGTCGATGGGCGGGCCTATTTCGTCACCAACCGGGGCGGGGTGTGGGCGGTGGACCCGGCGGCGGCAAGTCGTCCGTTCAGCCGGTTTGCCTACGTCGCCAGGTTCAATTTTTCTACTGGCGGCTGCTGAAAACCCCGCCCCGGCAGACGGGCACGGTCTGGGTAGCCTCGGCGCAAGGGCGAGTGAAATACAGCCCGGCTTACGCCAACGGCCGGCGGTTCATCGTCAACGAAAACAACAAAGTAACCGCCTTTGACGGGGCCGGCGGGCAGGAATTATGGGAGGCCCAACTGGAAAAGGCGGTCGTTGCCGAGCCGGTGGCGGCCGGGGATTTCCTAGTGCTGGGAACGGCGGACGGCGCGTTGATCGCCCTCAATGTGGCCGACGGAGCGAAGCGTGGCGGCACACGTTAGGAGACAACCGGCTGTCGGCGGCGGCCGGCCGTGTCCAGCGAAACGCTGTACGCGCCTACTACTGACGGGCGGTTGGTGGCGCTGACTGGCAGCGGGGGCAGTAATCCGTAGACCAGACCGCTCGCAGTTGCGAATTTACGTCGCTCGGGGCGTCCGGCGGTCATTACTCCGGGAGGATGATTACAGTTACGTCGCTGTCCGCGAGCAGCTGCTGGACAGAATCCAGCATCTGGACGCCGATAACGGCTGCTTTGACGGTGGCATTGCTCGCTTGCGCCAGAATGTCGGCCCGGGTCCGCGCCCGGCTCACGTCGTGCTCATCCACGGTCAGAGATACTTCGATAACAGCATATTCCGGCGTACCGAGGCTGGTGTCGGCGAGGATGATGTCCGAGTTTTCCAGGTCGTCGGCCTGCTCGTCGCTGATGCCTCCGTTGACCACGGCCCGGTCGGTCAGGTCGGGAATGAAATTGTTGTCCGGGGCGGTGATGGCATACACTATGCCAGCGGCAGGCAGGCTCAGGTATCGTCGCGCCAGCCGGGCGGCCCGGCGAGCGGCCTTCCGCTCGTAGTCGTTGCCGTTCAGACGGTTGAGGGTTCCTTCCATGCGGTCCTGCCGCTCGTCCATGCGGCCCTGCCGTCCATCCATCCGCTCCAACCGTTCATCCATGCGGTCCTGCCGCTCCTCCATCCGCTCCAGCCGTTCATCCATGCGGTCCTGCCGCTCCTCCATCCGCTCCAGCCGTTCATCCATGCGGTCCTGCCGCTCCTCCATCCGCTCCAGCCGTTCGCTTATGGCGGTGATGGCGGTGAGGATTTGCTCGATGATTTGCGCCATGTTGGCAAACATCGCCGGCAGTTGGAGCAGCTCCTCGCCGAGGATATGCTGGCGCATGGCGTTGTGCAGCTGGGGGTCTTCCGCCATGGCGTCCAGGATGTCCTGGAAGGTGTTGATATTGCGGGTAGTCATCGGGGCACTCCGTAAGACATCGGATCCTCATCATAGCACGAGCCCGGCCTGATTGCCTTGCCCTATTGGCGCTCTGTTCTCCACCAGCCTATGCTCAAGTGGGAAACCGGTGGCCATAATTGTCCCTCGTATCGGGTACGGGGCAGGCTTTGAGCCAGTGGTAGAAGGCGCGCTGGCTGACGGGTTTCATGGCTTGCAGCGCGCCGATAGTAACAAGTTCACTGATGGTAAGGATGGCCTGGCCGTGCTGAGGGATGGGAGGCAGGCATCGTCTATCTTGCAGTAAAGTTCGGTGATGTTCACGGGGTTCCTCCTGCGGTTTATCAACTCACCGGATGCAGGAACCCCGTGACATTTTCAACCTTTTCTCAAACTAGCGCTAATAATTATTAACTTATTAGTTATGGTATGTATGATGATATGTCTGGTTCAGTGCCCGCGGCGAGTAGCAAAATCTCCTAGGTGTATGCCCGACAAGGTGAATATTTACCTTCTATGCTGTGGTTATATTACCCAAACCGGCTTGGTTGGGTTGGGATTTTGCCGGCCTGGACCGGCGGCACACAATAAATGGCAATCAGGAGGATGAATACAATGCGCGTCTCGTCTCGCTGGATTACCGCCACTCTACTCTTCGGGATATTGAAATCGGCCGGGTTGGTGGCGGCCGGCGTATTCGTCGCCGCCGCGCTGGTGGCCGTGGCGTTGCTGTTTCTGGCCGGTAATGCCAGCGTTCCCGCCCCGGCGCAGGCGCAGACGGCAACGACGTGGACGGGCATCGCGCCGAACGACCTCGCCATTGGCGACACGTGCCGCATTCTGTTTGTCACCAGCGCTGCCGTCGATCCCGACGATCGCGACAACCTTACCCAATGGGACGAAGGCGTGCCGGCCGTGGCCGACGACAGGACCGAGTTCTCCGGCATCACATTCCAGATACTCGACTCCAATTCAAGCGTCCACGCCAGGTACCACACCAATACCGATCCCAACAGCGACGGCGACGGCGAACCCATCTATCACTACAAAGGCGCCCGGCTGGCCGACAGCTACGCCGGCTTGTATCCCAGCTCAGGCGGCTGGCTCTCCCAAGGGTGGCGGAATGAAAAGGGCGAGGTGGTTTCGGTCGATAAAGTTTGGACCGGCGCCGCCAAGAGCGGAGCCTGTAAGGGCAGTACCCACCTGGCCGGCGGCATCGTCACCTATGGCCGAAAGGTTTCAGGAAGTGAAGGGGACGCCGGAGACCTGAGCGACGGCGCGAAGACCACCTCTGAGCTACAGTCGCCGGTGGACTACTCCAGCATCTACTCCAGCTGGAACGTGGATGTGCACGGCACTTCCGACGCGGACGCCCCCTGGGACTCTGGCTCCGCCACCCAGTACCCGGTATTGCAACACTCGGGCTTCGACCCCGCCGCACAGCGGGCGAACTGGGTTCCTTCACCCCGCAGCGCGCCCACCGCCAGCAGGGTCGGCAGCGGGACGGTACAGGTGGGCATCCGCTGAAGATCAAGCTGGACAGCCGGGATCAGGATTACTTGGCCCGCATTCAGGCCACGCCGGCCGAGCAGACCCGCGACTCTTGCGTCGGCTACGACGATACAGGAGACCGGGCGGGCACAACCGTCCTTGCCTGGCAATGACAGCGCAGCACCGACTACACCGACGACGGCGACGACGGCGACGACGGCGACGACTCTAACTATACCTGGTCGGACATCTCCGAGGACGGCGGCCCCACCTACATCTACACTCCCACCAGCGCCGACGATGTTGGCAAGTGCCTGCGGGCCACGCTGACCTTCGATATGCCCGAGGCCACGGCCACCACTCCGGTCTTCGGGTCGGTGGCAGCCGGTACGGACACAGCGCCGGAGCCTGAAATTACCTATGATATCTGCACGTCGCAGTAACCTTATCAGCTGACACCCGCCCCTTGCGCAACCGCACATCCGTTCCCTACACTATACCTTGTCAGTCAGGTGGCAAGCCTAAGGCCACGGCCCAACGCCCGGCGACAACCAACAGCTGAATATCGGGTTCACAGGGGTTCAGGCAACACGGCCAACCGCCGCAACCGTACATTGCGGCAAGTCGGATCTTCTGCACCGCTGGCTATCGCAAAGGCCGGTTCATTCCCCGGTACCGCATAGACCAGTACGGCGGGTGTCACCACCGCTGCGCGAGGGTGGTTCAAACCAAACGAGAACTGTCAGCACGCGCGAACTTAGGACTGCAATTCGCAAAAACGCTCTCTGGCCGTAGCGCCGACAACCTGAACCCCCGAACCCGCCAACCAGCCCATCGACCAACCCATCGACCAACCCAAGGAGAAAAATCTGCATTCCAAATATTACCGATGATATACTGAAACCCGAGGGTGTACACGTCCTTTCTCCCGCATCTTGCTGGCCGAAATCATGACTGTTTTAGTAACTGGCGCCACCGGGCTGTTGGGCCGCCGGGTCGTTGAGCATCTCCTTGACACCGGACATTCCGTGAGGACGATGGTGCGCCGCCCCGGAAGCGAGAGCGCGTTCGCCACCCCGCCCACGGAAGTCTGCTACGGCGACGTAACCGACCCCGATGCGCTCACCGAAGCCTGCCGCGACATCTCTGAGGTGATCCACCTCGTCGCGGTGATCCGCGGCGGCGACCGGCAGTTCGACGCCATCAACCGGCAGGGCGCAGCCAACGTTGCCGCCGCGGCCAAAGAAGCCGGTTCGGTGCGTCGCTTCATTCACGTCAGCGCGCTGGGCGCGGCCAACAACCCACGGTTGCGTTATCTATACTCAAAGTGGCAGGGCGAGCAGGAAGTGATCGCCAGCGGTCTCCCTCACGTGATCATCCGTCCCTCTTTGATTTTTGGCCCTGGCGACGAGTTCACCACGGCGGTGGCCGCGCTGGTCCGGACGATGCCGGTCACGCCCGTCATCGGCTCCGGCAACAACCGGCTCCAACCCATACACGTGGATGACGTGGCGCGGTGTATCGTGTCATCGGTCAGCGGCAACATCCGGGGCAACCGAGTTTTGGAAATCGGCGGACCGCAGCGCCTGTCTTACAATGAGGTAGTCAGCACCGTGGCCCGCGCCATGGGGCGTAAAAGGCTGCGCCTGAACATTCCCCTATGGAAGATCCGTCCTGCGGTGGCCGTCATGGACACCATCACGCCCCGCGCGCCAATCAATCGCGCCATGCTCCAGTTGGTGACGCTCCGCAACGTCGCAGAACCGGATTCGGTGGAACGCGTCTTCGGATTCCGGCCCAGGCCCCTGGCTGGCAACATTGATCACGTTAACCGCGTCACTTTCGGCGAAGGCTTGCGCCTCAACCTGGGAATGGCATCGCGCCGCTGACGCCCATCATGCTCCAGTCCTACCAAGATGCGGTGGCCCGCCTCCTGTCCCTCGTTGACCACGAACGGGCAACACCCGCTCTGCCCAGGCAGAAGCGCATCTACGACCTTCAGAATGTCGAGCGACTGCTGCAAAGGATGGGCGCTCCCCACCGGCTGCCCGGCATAGTCCATATCGCCGGCACCAAGGGAAAGGGCAGCACGGCGGCGATGGTGGAGTCAATGCTCCGCGCGGCGGGCTACTCAACCGGGTTCTATTCGTCCCCGCACTTGCACTCCTTTTGCGAACGCATCCGCAGAGACGGTCAGCCGGTTTCACCACAGCGTTTCGCAGAACTGGTCGAACGCGTTTGGCCCCAGCATCTTGCCAACGCTGCCGATCCGGAAGCCGGCCCGGCCACGTTGTTCGAATACCTGACCGCCATGGCCTTCCAATGTTTCGCCGACGACGGCGCGGACGCCAGCGTGATCGAGGTGGGCCTGGGCGGCCGGTTGGATGCCACCAACGTCGTGCCCCCCGCGGTGAGCGTGATAACTCCGGTGAGTCTGGACCACACCGCTATCCTGGGTGACACCATCAGAGAGATTGCTGCCGACAAAGCCGGCATCATCAAGCCCGGAATACCCGTCGTAGTTGCGCCGCAGTTTCCCGAGGCGGATTCGGCTATCAGCGCCGCAGCGGGAGAGCAGTCCGCTCCGGTCATCCGGATTGGCGACGTCATGAGGTGGAGGGTTGATGCGGTTTCGATAGACGGCCAGGAACTCACCATACACGGCCAGCGGAGCGCCTACCATGTGCGCCTCCCGTTATTGGGCGATTTCCAGAGTGTCAACGCCGCGGTTGCCGTGGCCGCTGTGGAGATGTTAGCGGACACTGGATTCCAGGTGGGCCCTGATGCCGTCGTGAAAGGCTTGGCGTCGGTGGAATGGCCCGGTCGTCTGGAAGTGCTGCGACGGAACCCCACCGTGATCGCCGACGGAGCGCACAACGATCATTCCGTCAGCACGCTGTTGCATACCTTGCCGGCGTATGCGCCGGATTGCCGCCTGACCTTGGTGGCCGGCTTCTCCCGCGACAAGAGAGTGGACGCCATGGTCAAGCTATTGGCAAAAAGATGCGACCGCGTTATCGCCACGCGTTCCCGGCATCCGCGTTCCATGCGGCCCGCAGAAATCGCGGAGGCGTTCCTTGCCCAGGGGGTGGCTCCCGACTGCGTGGCCACTGTCTCCAATGTCGCCGACGCGCTCAATTTGGCGTTGGACGGGGCCGGCCCGGACGACCTGGCGCTGGTCACCGGGTCCCTCTTCGTCGTTGCGGAAGCCAGGGAAGCCATGCTGGGGATTGATCCGGAGATTTACCCCGACTTGCTGCCTCCCGACCTGCGGTAAACGGGCCGGCCGCTGTTAGAATCGAAACGATGATGGAAAACAGAGACGGAACGGTCCAGCGTCGCCGGCGGGTCGTGGTCACCGGGTTGGGCGCGATTACGCCGCTGGGTCTAACGCCCGATGACTTCTGGGCCAACCTGGTCGCCGGCGTATCCGGGATCGGTCCGATGACCCTGTGCGACCCGACGGATTATCCATGTCAGATCGCCGGCCAGGTCGATGACTTCAACCCGGAGGACTACATTCCCCGCCGGGAGGTCCGTCGAATGGCCCGGTTTTCCCAAATGGCCGTGGCGGCAGCGTTGCAGGCCGTCCCCGATGCCGGGCTGGACATGAAGCGAGAGGACCCCTACCGCGTGGGCGTGTTGCTGGGCAACGGCAATGGCGGGTTCCCCACGTTGGAGGAGAACTGCCGCATCCTGGCCGACCGTGGCGGCATGAGAATGTCTCCCTTCTTTTTCCCGATGATTTTGCCCAACATGGCGGCCGCTAACGTGAGCCAGTACGTGGGCGCCCACGGCTACAACTCCACGTCCACTACCGCCTGCGCCGCGTCCAACAACGCCATCGGCGAAGCCCTGCAGGCCATTCGTCACGGCGTCGCCGACGTTATGCTCACCGGTGGGGCTGAAGCCGGAATCAGCCAGTTGGGTTTGGCCGGGTTTGCAGTGATGCGCGCCCTCAGCGCCCGCAACGACGAACCGCACCGGGCCAGTCGACCCTTTGACGCAGAACGGGACGGGTTTGTGCCGGCGGAAGGGGCCGGTATCCTCGTCCTGGAAGAACTGGAACGCGCCAAATCTCGCGGCGCCAACATCCTTTGCGAAGTGGCCGGTTTTGGCGCAACCGCCGACGCCGGGCATTTGGTCCAGCCCCAGGAAACCGGCGCCAGCGCGGCCCGGGCGATGTCCCACGCCCTGGCCGATGCGGGGTTATCCACCGGAGATGTGGACTACATCAACGCTCACGGCACCTCCACGCCTTTGAACGATGCAGTGGAGACGGCCGCCATTAAGCGTCTGTTCGAGGAAGTTGCTTATCGGGTCCCGGTGAGCAGCACCAAGGGGATGATTGGACACGCCCTGGGAGCCTCGGGCGCGTTGGAGGCCGTGGCGTGCGTTAAGACCATCCTTGACCAGCGCATCCACCCCACGGTCAATCAGGAAACCGCCGACCCGGAGTGCGATTTGGACTACGTGCCCAACCGGGCCCGAGCTGCCGACGTGGCGGTGGTCCTGTCCAATGCCTTCGGATTTGGCGGCCAAAACGCCTGCCTGATTTTCCGTCGTTATGCAGACTGACTGCGGCGTCGAGCGCCGCAAAACGCGAACTGCCGGAGCGTCACTTCGCTCCGGCAGCTTTGTTTCCGAGGGGTGTCCCCGGCGGTTAGCCGGCGGCGTGTCCGGCCAGCATCTCATCGAGCATACGCTGCAAGGCCATGGTGTGGCTGCATACCTTCCGGGTGCTGAAAAACGCGCACTCGCAGCGCCAATCGCCGTCGTGGTACGCGACCCGGTAGGTGTTGTGGTTGCCGACGAAGGAGGCTTCAAAGGTGTGAATGTTCACCCGCCCCGGTTCTTCGGCGTACTTGCGCGCCTTGTCAACCTTGCCGATGTAGCTCGAAGTCATTTCAACCCCCGTAGTTTGCTTTGGGCGGGCTCCCTCACCCGCCCGGTGATTGAATGGTACTGGCAATAGGGCCGGCGGGTCAATATGCCGGCCCGCGTTATTATGTCAGTTGATAATATAGCATATCAAAGATAAAACAATCACCGGTTGACAGCAATGTTATCGGCGCATATGATACATAGCATCCGTATCAGCGATGCAGCGCAAACCCCGTGAGGAAGGAGGCAACGATGGTCACCGTCAACGAACGCCCAATCACCGCCGACATTGATAACCGTTCCGGGTTGCTGACCCAATGGGTTGAGCAGGATATGTCTGACATCCTCACCGAGTTCGGCGCCCGCATGGAGGACAGCGCGCCGGAGCGAGTCAAGCACATCCCGCCGCCCGCCATGGCTTACGGCATCCCCATGGCCGGCGTGCGCTACTACACCTACGTGCCGGAGCGGTAGCGCAGTTGCGAAATCACGGACCCACCACGGGGCGGCCTGCCAGGCCGCCCCTCACTGTTTTAAGGCGCCCCCCTGTTGAACTCTGTGGAACCAGATGGTATGATATTAACCGTATCAAGATTGATGCTAAAATCCAGAAAGGGGGAAATTACCGATGGTTACTGTCAATGAACGTCTGATCACTGCTGAAACGCACCGCGAGCCCGGCCTCCTTGGCGAACGGGTCGAGCGGGATCTGGAAGAAACGCTCAATGAGTACGGCGCGCCGGATGCCAGTCCGACCCCGGAACGCAAGGACGACCTGCCCGCAACCAACTTCGCCTATGGCATTCCCATGGCCGGCGTCCGCTACTATACCTTCGTTCCGGGGCAGTAGCGCGGCGGGCTGACGGCGCGCTACCGCCAGCGGGGCCGGGTGTTCAATCCCGGCCTTTTTTGGTTTGCGCCAGCGGATTTACGCGCTTGGGCCTCTGTCATTGTGAGCGCAGCCTTGCCCCGTACTCGATACGGGGGCGGCAATCTCGTCAGCCTGGAAAGGGCGGTCGGGCGTGGTCGTCAGCTCATGCTACAATAGCCCCGCACTGGGTCAGGTAAGCCGCTTTCGCGAAATTATAGTCGGAGCATAGCCCGTTGGCAAAATCGGATGAACACCGTACGCAAAGCCCCGCCGATAATGGACAACGGAGCAAGGGGGGGGGGGGGGCGCGGGGGGGGGGGGGGCGGGGGGGGGGGGGCGGGGGGGGGGGGGGGGGGGG